>NZ_RWKH01000015.1 GCF_003984625.1 Variovorax sp. DXTD-1
TGAGCCCTCTGCGAGCGAAGGCCGCGCCGCATCGATGGCGCCGAGTGCCTCGCACCGCGAAGTCCGCGCCCTTGGCACCGGACACCAGGCTCTCGCCCAGGTCTGAACGCGAAACGCAAAAGGCCTTCAACTTTCGCGCGTCCTGCCGATAAACAAGCAACAGGTGCCCGAACCGGCACCTACCGTCCAAACAAAAGAAACGTTTTACAGGTAAGGCCTCATGTCGATGTTCTATACGGGCCTCTCGGGCCTGAGCGTGGCGCGAACCGCGCTCATGACCACGGCCCACAACACGGCCAACGTGTACACCACCGGCTACAACCGCCAGACGGCGCTGGTTTCTTCGCTCGGCGGCACGGTCACCGGCGCGGGCTTCGTGGGCAACGGCGCGCGCGTGACCACGGTGCAGCGCAGCTACGACCGCTACCTGACGTCCCAGCTCAACGGCGCCGAGGCCGCGGGCGCGGCGCTTGCGAGCTACGGTTCGCAGATCAACCGCATCGATTCGCTGCTGGCCGACAAGACGGCGGGCATCACGCCTTTGATGCAGAGCTTCTTCGCCAGCGTGCAGGACGTGGCCAACACGCCGGCCGACCCGGCCGCGCGCCAGCAGCTCATCAGCGCGGCGCAGTCGCTGGCCAACAAGTTCCGCTCCACCGACCAGTACCTCACGGACCTGAACACCTCGGTCAACGAGCAGATCGAAGGCAGCGCCGCCAAGATCAACACTTACGCCACGCAGATCGCAAGCCTGAACCAGCAGATCAGCCAGCTCAGCGCCATGGCCGGCGGCCAGCCGCCCAACGACCTGATGGACCAGCGCGACCAGCTGGTGAGCGATCTTGGCAAGATCGTCGACGTCAAGGTGATGGAGCAGGACAGCGGCCAGTACAACGTCTTCATCGGCAACGGCCAGACGCTGGTGCTGGGCGACCGCGCCGCGAAGATACAGTCCGTGCAGTCCGCCGCCGATCCCACGCGCCAGTCGATGGCACTGGTCGGCCTGACCGGCACGGTCTCCGAACTCAACGACAACGTGCTCACCGGCGGGTCACTGGGCGGGCTGCTGGCCTTCCGTTCCGAAACGCTCACCAGCACGCAGAACGCCGTCGGCCGCCTCGCAATGGCCTTGGCCAGCGAGTTCAACGACCAGCACAAGCTTGGCGTGGACCTGAACGGCGCGCTGGGCGCCAACTTCTTTTCCCAGGCCGTGCCCGGCGTGTTCTCCCATGCAAAGAACGCCGGCAACATGGTGCTCGGCGCCAGCGTGACCGACACCTCGCAGCTCTCGACCAGCGACTACTCGGTGCAGGTGAAAGACGTGGCCGGCACGCTCACCTACACCGTCACGCGCCTGTCCGACAAGCAGGTGATGGGCGACTACACCGCGTTCCCGGCCAGCTTCGACGGCGTGAGCCTCTCGGTGGCCAGCGGCACCGCGCAGGCGGGCGACTCGTTCCTGGTGCAGCCCACGCGCACCGGCGCACGCGACATGGACGTGCTGGTGCGCGAAACGGCCAAGGTGGCCGCCGCGTCGCCGATCGTCACCGGCAAGACCGTCGGCAACAAGGGCACGGGCGCCCTGAGCCCCGCCGTCGTCAACGCAGACTACCTGGCCGCACCGCTCGCCGCAACGGTCACGCTCGCCTACGACGCGGGCGGCAACACGCTGTCGGGCTTTCCGGCGACCTCGCCCGTCACGGTGACGCTGGCCGACGGCACCTCCACCACCTACGCCGCAGGCACGGCCGTGCCTTACACCGCCGGTGCCGCCATCAGCTTCGACGGCATCGAGGTCAAGCTCACGGGCGCACCCGCGCAGGGCGACACCTTCACCATCGGCAAGAACGTGGCCGGCGTGTCGGACGGCAGCAACGCGCTCAAGCTCGGCGCGCTGCAGCGCAAGAACGCCATGGACGGCGGCACCTCCACCTTCAACGGCGCCTTCGCCAAGCTGGTGAGCGAGGTGGGCAACCGCTCCATGGAGATTCGCGTGGCAACGCAAACGCAGGACAGCGTGACGGGCCAGATCCGCGCGAGCCGCGACGCGATCTCGGGCGTGAACCAGGACGAGGAAACCGCCAACCTGCTGATGTACCAGCAGATGTACCAGGCCAATGCCAAGGTGATCCAGACCGCATCGACCATGTTCGACGCCATCCTGGGCATCCGCGGCTGATCCGGCCCTCGCTTTCAAAGAACAGATTTCAGGAGTCGAGATGCGCATCAGCACCCAATCCTTCTACGCCCAGAGCATGAACGCGCTGGGTTCGCAGCAGCAGCAGCTGTTCCGCATTCAGCAGCAGCTTGCCGCGGGCACCAAGTTCCTGACGCCGGCGGACGATCCCGTGGCGGCCGCGCGCGCGCTGGGCGTCAGCCAGTCGATGGCCGAGTCGGCCCAGTACGCCAGCAGCCGCAGCCGGGCGATGCTCTCGCTCTCGCAAGAGGAAACCGCGCTGAAGTCGGCCACCTCGATCATGCAGAACATGAAGACGCTGGCCGTGCAGGCCGGCAACGGCACGCTGTCGGACGCCGACCGCGCCTCGCTGGCCACCACGCTGCAGAGCAACCTGGACCAGCTGGTGAACGTGGCCAACGCCGACGACGGCAACGGCCAGTTCCTGTTCGCCGGCTTCAAGAGCGGCAGCCCGCCCTTCGTGGCCGATGCCAGCGGCGGCATCCAGTACATGGGCGACCAGGGCCAGCGCCTCATGCAGATCGACGTGTCGCGCCAGATGTCGACCACCGACGACGGCCGCAGCGTGTTCCAGTCGGTGCAGGGCGGTGCGGGCTACGTGAGCTCCGCCGGCGCGGCCAACACCGGCTCGGGCGTGTTCGGCCCCGTGGGTCTGACCGATGCGACCGCGGCCAACTACGGCAAGGACTTCACGATCAGCTTCGCGGGCGGCAACTACACCGTCACCACGCAGGACACGCCGCCCGTGGTCGCCGCATCGGGCCCCTACGTGCCCGACACCCCCATCTCTTTCGGCGGCCTGCAGATCAAGATGAGCGGCACCCCGGCCGACGGCGACACCTTCCAGGTGGCCACGGCGCGCAATGCCGGTACCGACGTGTTCGCCGCCATTGGCGACATGATCACCGCGCTGAAGAAGCCGCTCGCCGGCGGTGGCGACGCGGCCCAGGCCGAGTTGCTCAACGCCCTCAGCACCTTCAACGTGAAGATCACCAACGCGCACGACAACGTGCTCACGGTCACTTCGTCGATCGGCTCGCGCATGAACGAGCTCGATGCGCTCAACACAGGAGGCGCCTCGCGTTTCCTGATCGACAAGGGCTACCTGTCGGAACTGGTGGACCTGGACCCGGCCAGCGCCATTTCGGAATACCTGCAGCGCGAAACCTCGCTCAAGGCCACGCAGCAGACCTTTGCGCGGCTGCACAGCATTGCGCTGTTCAACTACCTGTGATGAAGAGCGGGGCGGCCGCGGCCGCCCCTCAGGGCCTGAGGGTTTGCGTGAGCTGGAGCACCGAAGAAAGCCCCGCGGCAAAGCGCGGCTCCAGGAACGCGCCGAACTGCGGAATAAGCAGATGCATCATGCCGATGCCCGCCAGCAGCGTGAGCGGAAAGCCCACCGCAAAGATGCTGAACTGCGGCGAGGCCCGGTTCAGGATGCCCATTGCAAGGTTCAGCGTGAGCAGCGCGGTCACCAGCGGCAGCGCCAGCATGAAGCCGTTGATGAAGATCTGCCCGCCGCCCAGCACCAGGAACATCCAGCCTTGTGCAGCCAGTGGCGCATCGGCAATCGGCAGCGTGCTGAAGCTTTCGGCCAGGCCGGCCACCATCAGCAGATGGCCGTCCACCGCCAGGAAGAGCAGGATGGCCAGCATGTGCATCAGCCGCGCGACCACCATCGTGGCGCCGCCGGCCGTCGGGTCGAAAAATGAAGCGAAGGAAAGGCCCATCTGCAGGCCGATGTATTCGCCCGCGGCCAGCACGGCGGCAAACACCATGCGCATGGTGAAGCCGATGGCGGCGCCGATGAGCACCTGCTGCAGGATGATCCAGATGCCGCCGGCCGAAACCACCGGCACAGCCGGCATGGGCCCGAGCGTCGGTGCGATGGCAATGGTCAGCAAGGCCGCAATGGCCACCTTGAGCTGCCGCGAAACACCGGGCTCGCCGAACACCGGCGCGGTGCTGACCAGCGCCAGCATGCGCACGAACGGCCAAAGAAAGGCCGTCATCCAGGCGGTGAGCTCCGCCGATGTGACGGAGAAGATGGCGGGCATCGCGCGCGTGCCCTCAGGCCACGAGTTGCGGAATGCTCGAGAACAGCGTGCGGATGTAGTCGAGCATCTGCGCCAGCATCCACGGGCCGGCAATCACCAGCACCGCGCACACGGCCAGCAGCTTGGGAATGAACGACAGCGTGGCCTCGTTGATCTGCGTGGCCGCCTGGAAGATGCTGATGACCAGGCCGACGACCAGCGCCACCAGCAGCATCGGCGCGCCGAGCAGCAGCGAGACGTGGATTGCCTGGCTGCCCAGGGACATGACGGATTCGGGTGTCATTCCGGACCTCTAAAGATAAAAGCTTTGGGCCAACGCACCGATCAGCAACTGCCAGCCGTCAGCCATGACGAACAGCATCAGCTTGAACGGCAATGCAATCGAGGCGGGCGGCACCATCATCATGCCCATGGACATCAGCACGCTGGCTACCACCAGGTCGATGATGAGAAACGGTATGAAGATGGTGAAGCCGATCTGGAACGCCGTTTTCAGCTCGCTGATCACAAAAGCGGGAAGCAGGATGCGCAGCGGCACTTCTTCCGGCCCCTGCATGTCCGGAATCTTCGCGAGTCTGGCGAACAGGGCCAGGTCGTTCTCGCGGGTCTGCTTGAGCATGAACGACTTGAAAGGCGCAATGCCTTTCTCCAGCGCCTTCTCCGCCGAAATCTTGTTCTCGGAAAACGGCTTGTAGGCGTCGTTGTAGACCTTGTCGAACACCGGCGACATCACGAAGAACGTCAGGAAGAGCGACAGGCCCACCAGAATCTGGTTGGGCGGCGACGACTGCGTGCCGATGGCGGTGCGCAGCAGGCCCAGCACGATGAGGATGCGGGTGAAGCTCGTCATGCTCAGCAGCAGCGCCGGCAGGAACGTGAGCGAGGTCAGCAGCACCAGCGTCTGCACGCTGAGCGACCAGGTCTGGCTGCCGCCCGGGCCGGGCGAGCTGGTCAGGCCGGGCAGGCCCTGCGTCCATGCCGTCATCGGCAGCGCGAGGGCGAGCAGGGTCAGCACGACGCCGCGAAAGCGCCGTTGGGAAGCAATGCGAATCATGGGTTCGGCCGCTGCCTGAGTCCGAGGGAGTCGCGCAGTTTTTGAGCGAACAGGCCAGCCGCGCCGGCAAGGCGCGGATCCGGCACGGAGGCCGTTGCGCCCGGGGTTGCGGGCACCGCCTGTGCCGGCATCGAATGCAGCGTGTTCACCTGGCTCGATGTAACGCCCAGCACCAGCCAGGTGGCGCCGACCTCGACCACCACCACGCGCTCGCGCTGGCCGACCATGGTGCTGGAAACCACTTTCACGAACTGGCCGCCGCCCAGGCGCTGCAGTCCGAAGCGGCGTGCCGCCCAGGCGCACAGGAAGATGAGGCCCAGCACCGCGAACATGCCGAAGCCGGCCTGCAGCAGGCTGGATGCGCCGACCGCCGGGGCCGCCGGTTCGACGGGCGAAGGCACCGTCGGTAGCGCGGCATGGGCGGCCTGCGCGGCCAGGCCGCATGCCGCGGCCGCAATCGATGCGGCAACGCGCCGAAACTGCTTGCCAGGCCTTGCAAGAAGGTTCATGACCGGCCGAGCTTCTGCATGCGTTCGGAGGGCGTGACGATGTCGGTCAGGCGGATGCCGTACTTCTCGTTCACCACGACCACTTCGCCCTGCGCAATCAGGTAGCCGTTGATCAGCACGTCCAGCGGCTGGCCGGCCAGGCCGTCCAGTTCCACCACCGAGCCCTGCGACAGTTGCAGCAGGCTCTTGATGGTGATGCGGGTGCGGCCGAGTTCGGCCGTCAGCTGCACCGGCACGTCGAGGATGCGTTCCACGTCCACCGGCGAACCCGAGGCGGACGGTGCCGGCTGCAGCGGCTGGAAGACGCGGCTGCCCGCGGGGGCGGCGGCAGGCGCGGGCGCAAAGGCAGGGGCTGGCGCAGGTGCCGGGGCGGGTGCGGGAGCGGAAGCCGCGGTCTGCTCGGCCAGCGCGCTGGCCCAGTCGTCCGCATCGCTGGAGGATGGGGTGTTGTCAGTCATGTTCGTTCTTCAGATCGCTGTCTTGGTGGGAGATCATCTGCAGCACGCGCAGCGCATAGCGTTCGTTCGATACGCCGTAGCCGCACTCCATCACCGGAATGCCGTCCACGCGCGCGGTGATCGACTCGGGAAGTTCAATGGGCAGCACGTCGCCCGCCTGCAGCTTGAGGACCTCGCCGATGGTCGAGGGCAAGGTAATGAATTCGGCGCTGAGCTCCACGTCGGCGCTCTGCATCTGCTGCGACATCTGCCGCACCCAGCGCTTGTCGACCTCGATCTCGTCCTGCACCGGGTTGGAGAGCAGGTCGCGGATCGGCTCGATCATCGAATAGGGAATGCACACATGCAAAAAGCCGCCCACGGGGCCGAACTCGATCTGCAGCGTGGTGTTGATCACCACCTCGTTCGGCGCGACGATGTTGGCCAGCTTGCCGTGCATTTCGGCGCGCACGTAATCGAAGCTCAGCGGGAACACCGGCTGCCAGGCGTCTGCATAGCACTGCAGCGTGAGGTTCAGCAGGCGCTTGATGATGCGCTGCTCGGTACGCGTGAAGTCGCGCCCCTCGACGCGCACGTGATAGCGCCCGTCGCTGCCAAAGAGGTTGTCGACCACCAGGAACACCAGCTTCGGGTCGAACACGAAGAGGGCCGTTCCGCGCAGCGGCTTCATGTGCAGCATGTTGATGTTGGCGGGCACCGGCAGGTGCCGCACGAACTCGCCGTACTGCTGAATGTGTACGGGCCCGACCGAAATGTCGGGGCTGCGGCGCATGAAGTTCAAGAGCGAGCTGCGCAGATGGCGGGCAAAACGCTCGTTGATGACCTCCAGCGTGTGCATGCGGCTGCGCACCACGCGGTCGGGCGCGCCGAGGTCGTACACCGGCAGGCCGTCCGACCTTGGGGCAGCGCCTTCGCTTTGCTCGGGGCTGCCTCCGGTGACGCCCTGCAGCAGCGCGTCGACTTCGTCTTGGGAGAGCACCTGTTCATAGGCCATGAATCGCCGGTCCGGAAAAAGATTTACTGCACCATGAAGGTGTTGAAGGAAACGCTGCCGATCTCCTGCGGGGGAAAGCCTGCAGCCAGCGGGCGGCTCAGCTCGAGGCGGATTTCCTCGGCCAGCCGGGCCCTGTCCTCGGTGGTCACCAGCGACTCGGGCGGGCGGTTCGACAGCAGCAGCAGCAGCCGGCTGCGCACCTCGGGCATGTACTCGACGACGTGCGCCTTGGCCTGCTCGTTGCGCACCTTCAAGGCCATGCCCACATGCAGGAAGCGCGCTCGGCCTTCGGACTGCACGTTCACGGTCAAGGGCTCGATCGTGACGAAGATCGGCTTGTCGGGCACGAGCGCCGGCGCGGCCGATTCGGCGGCCGCGCCGGGAGCGCGCTGGCTCATCAGGTAATAGCCGCCGCCGCCGGCAAGACCGCAGCCCAGCACAGCGGCCGGAATCACGATCTTCAGCTTCGAAGAGCGAGGCGCGGCGGCGGGGGGAGCGATCGCGACAGAAGGACTGGTAGCCATATTTGAAACTGCGAAAACAATGTCTGGTTGGGACTATTCTTTGCCAGGTGCCCGGCAAACGAAGGGCTGATCAAGCGCGGGAAAAGGCCTCAGATCCCGCGTTCGTCTCATGCGAAGGTGTCTACGCCGGCGCTGGACGTGCGCGATGCGGCGGGCGGCAGGCTGCCGTGCAGCGGCTCGGCGAGGGCTGCAGCCTCCGCGCGGCCAGGCGCCGGGTACTGCGGCTGCCGGCCCGAACCCTGCTGCTGCCGGGCTTGCTGGTCGAAGGCGCCGCCCTGGCCGGCGAAGCGATGCGCCTCCGCACCCACCGAGGCCTGGCCCAGGCTGATGCCTTGTTCCGCAAGGCTCGCGCGCAATTGCGGCAGCGCCGCCTCCACGGCCTTGCGCACGCTTTCGTGGGCCGAGACAAACATCGCCTGGGCCTGGTTGTCTCCCATCGAGAGCGTGACCTTCAGCGGGCCGAGGCCGGCCGGGTTCAGGTTCAGCTCGGCAACCTGCGCGCCCGCCGCGTTCATGCGCAGCATCTGGTGGCCGAGGGCCGGGCCCCATTCGTCGGAGCCCACGGGCGGCGCGACGTGCATGACGGGTACCTGGCTGGTGCCGGCCGGCAGGTTCGCGCGGTCGGCCGCGGCCGTGGCGAAAGTCATCGCTTGCGGCGGGGTGAACGGATCGGCTGCGTTGGATGCTGCGGCGCCAAGGTCGGGTTTGTCGGCTGCGAGCATTGCGGCTGTGGGTGCCGAAAGCGCCTCGTCGGCAGCCGGGGAAGCGGCAGCCGCCTTGGCCGCCTCAGAAGCAATTGCGGTTACGGTGGCGGCGATCGCATCGCCGGACGGTGCCGTGGCGGCGACCGGCACGGCGCCTGCCGCTGCAGGGGCATCTGCCGCTGGCAGCGCTGGGCTTGTCGGCAACTGGGCAACAGGCGGAACGGTGACCGCTTCGGGATGGTCCTTGTTCTTCGGCTGTGCAATTTCCGACGCAAGGGCTTGGGCATCGCGCGGCAGTGCGGCCGTTGCCGGGGTTTCGCCCTCGACCCCTTCGGCGTCAGTCGCATCGCCGGGCAGTGCGGCCGCGGGAGCGTCGGCGGGCAGGGCCGCAACGGCTGCTTCGGCAGTCGAGAGGCTTTGCGCGCCTTCAGGCAGGGTGGCCGCCACGGTTGCGCCACCCGGGAGCGCCGAGGCCGCCGCGGGCGATGAAGCCAACGGGGTCATGGTCGGTGCAAAAAATGCCAGCGGCAGCTCGATGGTTAGGTCGTCCTTGCGGTCGCCGGCGCGAGAGGGTTTCTGCCGTGCCTTGCCCTCGAGCGCGGGCGACGCGGAATCTTCCTTGGCCTGCTGCGACTGGCCGGCGCCGCGCGAGCGGGTCAGCACCGCATTGAAGCTGCGGCCGTCGGCCTCCTCGGCGTTGCGACCGCGCGGGCCGGAAGCCGTCGAAGAGGCCGAAGCGCCGGCTGCATTCGGCGCGAAGGAAGGAGCGATGAAGGTGGGCATGGCGGTTCTTCAGGAAAACGTCAGGGTGTCGGTTGGGAGGCGCGGTCGAAGAACTTGCGTGCCGCGCGTTCGTCGCTGTCGCGTTGCTCGCGCCGGGCGCCGACCACGAGCTCTTGCCGACGCATGCGTTCGGCCAGCGCGTCGAAGGAGTTGAGACGGCGCTTGTGGTGCTGCCATTCGTTGCGGCCGATGTCCAGCCGGCTGGCGGCCTGCGCGACGATGGCCTGCTGCTGCTCGATGGCGCCGTCGAGCGTGCCGAGAAAGTTGCGGTAGTTGTGCCACTGCGCCGAGGGCAGGCCGTTCTGCATCAGCACGTGCAGCTGGTCGCTGTAGTCCTGGCGGTATTGCAGCAGCAGCTCCAGCTTCTGCGCGGCGCTGACTTGCGCGTTCTGCAGCAGGCCGAGCTGCCGCGCCGCATCGTCGGTCTTGTTGCGGGCGAGGTCGGTGAGCGTGTCGAGCGGGAGTTTTTGCGGCATGGCGGCTCCGTAATGGTTGTGGCTCAGGCGGGCTCGAACAGGCCGCCCATGCGGGCGATCGAGGTTTGGTAGTCGCAGCGTTCTTCCATCGATTGCTGCAGGAAGGCCTCGATGCGCGGGTACAGCGCAATGGCCTGGTCGAGCTGCGGATCGTGGCCGGCCGCATACGCGCCCACGCTGATCAGGTCGCGGTTGCGCTGGTAGCGTGAGAGCGCCTGCTTGAAGCGGCGCACGGTGTCGAACTGCGAAGGCTCGATCAGCGCGGTCATCGCGCGGCTGATGGAAGCCTCGATGTCGATGGCCGGGTAGTGGCCCGCCTCGGCCAGCGTGCGCGAGAGCACCACGTGTCCGTCCAGGATGGCACGCGCCGAGTCGGCAATCGGGTCTTGCTGGTCGTCGCCTTCAGACAGCACGGTGTAGAACGCGGTGATCGAGCCGCCCCGCCCATCGGCGTCGCGCGATCCGTTGCCGGCCCGCTCGACCAGCGCCGGCAGCTTGGCGAACACCGAGGGCGGATAGCCCTTGGTGGCCGGCGGCTCGCCGACGGCGAGCGCAATCTCGCGCTGCGCCATGGCATAGCGCGTGAGCGAATCCATGATGAGCAGCACGTCGCGGCCCTGGTCGCGAAAGTATTCGGCCAGGCAGGTGGCATAGGCCGCGCCCTGCAGGCGCAGCAGCGGCGAGTTGTCGGCCGGTGCGGCCACCACCACGGCGCGGGCCAGGCCCTCTTCGCCGAGCGTGTTCTCGATGAAGTCCTTCACCTCGCGGCCGCGTTCGCCGATCAGGCCGACCACGATGACCTCGGCGCTGGTGTAGCGCGCCATCATGCCCAGCAACACGCTCTTGCCCACGCCGGATCCGGCGAACAGGCCCATGCGCTGCCCGCGGCCCACCGTGAGCATGGCGTTGATGGCGCGCACGCCGACGTCGAGCACCGAATCGATCGGCGCGCGCGCAAGCGGGTTCATCGGCGGCGAGCTCAGCGGCACGCGGCGGCTCACGTCGAGCGGGCCGAGCCCGTCGAGCGGCCGGCCGGCGGCATCGACCACGCGGCCGAGCATGCCTTCGCCCACCGGCAGCCGCTTGGTATGCGCATCGCCGGAGCTGCCGCCCGCACTGGCTTGCGCCGGGCCGGGCCGCGCGAACACGCGGGCGCCGGGCAGCAGGCCGGCCACTTCGCTTTGCGGCATGAGAAACAGTCGGTCGCCGGCAAAGCCGACCACCTCGGCCTCCGCATGGCGCTGCGGGTAGCCGGGCGGCAATTCGATCAGGCAGTCGCTGCCGACCGGCAGCTGCAGGCCCACGGCCTCCAGCACCAGGCCGACGGCGCGCGTCAGCCGGCCCGAGGTGGCAATGGTCGAGCAAAGACCGACGTCTTGGCGGGCTTGCGCGAGCGTGTCCAGCCAGGACTTGAGGTGCGGGTTGGCGGCAGGCGTGGAAGGTGCTGCGGCTTGTGCTGTTGCGGACATCGTCTTCAGCCTCCCGCCGCGTCACTGCCGCTCGGCGAGAACGCATCGATCACGCGCTTCCAGCGGTTTTCCAGGCTCGCGTCCACTTCGCCGCTTGCGGAGCGCACTCGGCAGCCGCCGCGGGCCAGGGTGTCGTCGGCACGTACCTGCCAGCCGGCGGCCTGCAGTTCATTGCCGAGGCTGTTCTTGACCAGCGCCAGGTCGTCCGGGTGCAGCAGCAGGCGCGGCTCGCCCTGCAGGGCGGGCTCGGCGTGCAGCAGGTCTTGCACCAGCGCAAGCACCCACTCGGGTTCGGTGCGCAGCGTGCGGTGGATCACCTGGCGTGCCACATCGAATGCGAGCGCCATCACGGCATCGGCCAGTTCGCGTTCAGCGCTGCGCAACGCGGCGGGCAGCGCAGCGGCCAGCGCGCGCAGTTGCTCCGCATGCGCGCTCGCGCCAGCCAGGCCCGCGGCCAGACCGGCGGCATGGCCTTCGGCATGGCCCTGCGCCCAGCCTTCGCGGCGGCCTTCGGCCTCGCCGGTGGCGCGCGCCTCCAGCCGCAGGCGTTCGAGCTCGGCCTCGCGGGCCAGCGCCGCGGGGTCCACGCGCGGCGCCACGGCCGCTTCGGCGGGCGCACCCGCTGCGAGCGTGCCTTCGTCGAGCGAGCTCATCTCCCAGCGCTGCCAGGCCGAAAGGCGGGGCCTCGCGGGTGGCGTGCTTTGCCGCGCGCGGGACGCAAAGGATTGGTTGGCCAAGGTCATCTCATCGACTCCCCGCGTTACCGCGCTTGCCGCACTTGCCGCGAAATTGGACTTGCAACATGGTTTCAGATGAAGTCATCGGTGCCAGGCGTGGAGATGACGATTTCGCCGGCGTCGGCCAGGCGGCGCACCACCTGCAAGATGGCCTTCTGTTCGGTCTCGACCTGCGACACCCGCACCGGGCCGCGCAGTTCGATGTCTTCGCGCAGCGTTTCCGCGGCGCGCTGCGACATGTTCTTGAGGAACTTCTCGCGCAGTTCGGGGGCCGAGCCCTTGAGCGCGACGATGAGCGAATCGGACTCGATGTCCTTGAGCAGGCGCTGGATGAAGCGGTCTTCCAGGTCGAGCAGGTTCTCGAACACGAACATCTCTTCGAGAATGCGCTGGGCCAGCGCATCGTCGTGCTCCCGAACGTGGGCGATTGCGCCTTCTTCCTGCGCGCTGTTCATCAGGTTGACGATTTCCGCCGCCGTGCGCACGCCGCCCAGGCGGCTGCGCTTCAGGCCTTCGCCGGAGAGCATTTCGGTCAGCACGTCGGTCAGCTCGGCCAGTGCCGCGGGCTGCACGCCGCCGAAGGTGGCCACCCGCAGGATCACGTCGTGGCGCAGGCGCTCCGGCAGTTTCTCGAGCACTTCTGAGGCCTTCTTGCGGTCCAGGTGGATCAGCAGCGTGGCAAGGATTTGCGGGTGTTCGTCGCGGATGAGCTCCACCACTTCGCCGGCTTCCAGGTCGTTCAGCCGCTCGATGCCGCCGTGCGGCTGCTCGGGCTGGAGGATGTCTTCGAGCAGGTTGCTTGCGCGGTCGTCGCCGAGCGCCTTGCGCAGCACCGCGCGGATGTAGCTGCCCGAACCCAGGTGCAGTGCGGACAGCTGCTCGGTCTCCATGCGGAACTCGGCCAGCACCGCCGCCAGCTCGTCCTTGGAAACCTGGCTCAGCTTGGCCATTGCCGCGCCCAGGGCCTGCACTTCGGTGGCGGGCAGGTGGGCCAGCGTGGCCGCTGCGCGGTCCTCGCCCAGGGACATCAGCAGGATCGCGCTTTTTCGTGTGCCGGCATCGCTCATGTGTTCATCCAATGCTTGATCAACGTGGCCACCAGGCGCGGGTCCTGGTCGGCGGTTTCGTGTGCGTAGGCAAGGTCGGCCTTCTGGCGTTCGATCTCGCGTGCCTTTGCGCCGACACGCGATGCGTTCGCTTCGTCGTCGCCGCCTGCCTCTGTGGTGGCGGCGGAGCCGGTTGGCGCGGCGGCGGCCGGGAGCGCGGGCGGCGCGAGGTGCTTGCGCAGCAGCGGCCGCAGCACCGCGAACCAGGCGAACAGGGCCAGGAAGGCGAGCAGCACGTACTGTCCGATCGTCTTGGCAAGCCCCAGGTTGGCCGGGTCGCGCCAGAAGGGCAGCTCGGGTCCGGCCTGGCCGTCTTCGCCGTCGCGGGTGAAGGCGCTGTTGACCACGTTGAGCGAGTCGCCGCGCTCCTGGCTGAAGCCCATCGCTTCCTTGGCCAGGTTGCGGATCTGCTCGATCTCGGCCGGCGTGAGCGCGCGCTGCACGAGCTTGCCGCTCGCGTCCGGCGCGCTGCGGTGGTTGACCACCACCGCCACCGACAGCCGCTTGACGCCGCCCGCGCCCTGCTGCACGTGGCGGATCGAGCGGTCGAGCTCGTAATTGGTCGTCACATCCTTGCGCGCGCTGCCCGGCGCCGAGGCGGCAGTGGTTGCAGTGCTCGTTGCGGCCGTTGCACCAGGCGCACCCGCTGCACCTGGTGCGGCATTGGGCGCCGGCGGCGCGGTGATGGGCGCGTTCGGCGTTTGCGGCGGCTGGTTCGACAGCGCACCCGGAACGCCGCCCGGCGGCGTGGCGCCTTGCTGCGTCGATTCGCTCGACTGCTGGCTGCGGATTGCCGCGTTGCGGGGGTCCTGGTTCGGCTTGTAGCTTTCTTCGGTGCGCTCGACCACGGAGAAGTCGATGTCTGCGGCGACCTGCGCGCGCACGTTGGTGGCGCCCAGAATCGGCTGCAGGATGGCTTCGATGCGGCGGATGTAGCCCTGCTCGATTTCCTGCGCATACTTGAGTTGGCTCACGTCCAGCCCGCGCGCGCCGGCGTTGGCGGCCGAGAGCAGGTTGCCGTGCTGGTCGACCACGGTCACGCTTTTGGCATTCAGTTCGGGCACGCTGCTCGACACCATGTGCACGATGGCGCTGACCTGGCCTTCGTCGATGCTGCGGCCGCGGTGCAGCGTGAGCACCACCGAGGCCGAAGGCTTCTTCTGGTCGCGCACGAAGAGCGAGGGCTTGGGCAGCGCCAGGTGGATGCGCGCCGATTCGACCGAACCGATCGACTCGATGGAGCGCGCAAGCTCGCCCTCCAGGCCGCGCTGGTAGTTGACCTGCTCGGCGAAGTGGCTGGTGCCGAACTTCTGGTTGTCCAGCAGTTCGAAGCCGACGCCGCCGCCCTTGGGCAGGCCCTGGGAGGCGAGCTTCAGGCGCACTTCGGGCACCTTGTCGCTGGCGATCAGGATTGCGCCGCCGCCTTCGGCGAACTTGTACGGCACGTTCATCTGCTGCAGCGACGCAATGATGGCGCCGCCGTCGCGGTCGGACACATTGGTATAGAGCACGCCGTAGTCCGGACCGCGGCTCCAGAGCAGGAACGCGGCGGCAGCGGCGACGATCGCGGCGGCGCCGACGATCAGGGGCAGTTTCGGTTGTGCGCGCAGGCGGTCCGCAATTGCGGAACCGGGCGACGGCATGGCGCCCGCGGGCGCCGCCGAACTCATTGGAAAACCTCCGCCCTGCGGGCTGCGGTATTCGCCTTGGGAGCGGCCCGGCGGCTCATGCGAGTACCCCGGTCACGGCCAGGAGCGCCGGGCGGCGCGGGGTCATGGTGAGGGGCTGGAGGCTTCGATGTTCTGGAGTCATGCCGGTGGGCTGTGGTGTCGTCAGCGGGCTTGGGGATCGGCGTTGATTCTCAGCAGGCGCGCCATATTCGATTGGTCGAACAACTGGGGGTTTTGCCGTCAGTTGGGGGCATGTCCCAAGGGCTTCCCCTGATACGCTGAAAACACGCGGAGGCGCCCCGGTGCTTCCTTGTCCACCCCCAGATTCACACACATAGAAAGCATTCCATGTCGATTGCCGCCATCGAGTCCGTCTTGCAGCAGATGCGGGTCACCTCGCTCCAGACGGGCATTGCCCAGCCCGCCGCCGAAGGGGCCGAGCCGAGAGGTTTTGCCGCCGAGCTCCGCCGCTCGCTGGACAACATCAGCACCGCGCAGACCAAGGCCTACGGCCAGGCCGAAGACTTTGAAATGGGCAAGCCGGGCGTTGCACTGAACGACGTGATGGTCGACCTGCAGAAGGCCAACGTGGCTTTCCAGACCGGCCTGCAGGTGCGCAACCGCCTGGTGGCTGCTTATCAGGAAGTGATGAACCTTCCCGCCTGATCCGTGTGGGTTGTGGGCAGCGCAACTTTTTTGCGCCGGACTCTAAATGTTTGGAAACCCCTGCCGATAACTAAACCAACGATGGCTTGAGTCTCACAGTGGGAGCGGGTCCAGCGTTGCGGCCGGACGGCCGGAGTCCACAACCTTTGTCTATCAGGAGTCGAAAATGGCGCAAGTCATCAACACCAACAGTCTCTCGCTGCTCACGCAGAACAACCTCAACGCGTCGCAATCGTCGCTGAACACCGCGATCCAGCGCCTGTCTTCGGGCCTGCGCATCAACGGTGCCAAGGACGACGCAGCGGGCCAGGCCATTGCCAACCGCTTCACCGCCAACATCAAGGGCCTGTCGCAAGCCCAGCGCAACGCCAACGACGGCATCTCGCTGGCGCAAACGACCGAAGGCGCACTGAAGGAAGTGAACAACAACCTGCAGCGCGTTCGTGAGCTCGCAGTGCAAGCCGCCAACGGCAGCAACTCGGCCAGCGACCTGAAGTCCATCCAGGACGAAATCACCCAGCGCATGAGCGAAATCGACCGTGTCTCGGCACAGACCGATTTCAACGGCGTGAAGGTCCTGTCGGCCGGCGCCAAGCCGCTGACCGTGCAAGTCGGTGCCAACGACGGCGAAACGATCAAGATCGACCTCAAGCAGATCGACTCGACGACGCTCGGCCTGGCTGGCTTCTCTGTCAGCAGCAACGCCCTGCCGGTCAGCGCTCCGATCACGCAGACCAACCTCGGCGGCACGCCGACGGACGTCGACCTCTCGTCGGCTGCCACCTCGCTGGGCGTGGATGCTTCTTCGCTGAGCCTGCACAACGTGAAGGACGCCACCGGCGCCGCAACCGCCAACTTCGTGGTCAAGTCGGGTGACGACTTCTACGCTGCTTCGGTCGACGACACGACCGGCGACGTGGTCCTGAACGTGGCCGACGTCGAGTTCACCGACACCGACAACGGCGTGACGACCGCTGTTGCACTGGCCGACCAGCTGGTGAAGGTGGGTGTGAGCGCCGCTGGCACCACCACCGCCTACGTTGCCGTGCAAGGCAAGAACTTCGCCGTCGGCGCAGGCGCCCTGGCCAACGGCGGCGCAACGCCCACCGACTTCGACAACACCGCCACGGACATCGTCCTGAGCGGTGCCGGCAAGACGGCCGAGTTCGCCGGTGCGGCTTCGATCGACCCGATGAAGAAGCTGGACGCAGCTCTGAAGATGGTCGACGACCTGCGCAGCTCGCTGGGTGCGGTGCAGAACCGTTTCGACTCCACGATCGCCAACCTCGGAACCACGGTGACCAACCTGTCTTCTTCGCGTTCGCGCATCGAAGACGCCGACTACGCAGTCGAAGTGTCGAACATGACCCGCGCTCAGATCCTGCAGCAAGCTGGTACCTCGGTGCTGGCCCAGGCGAACCAGACCACGCAAGGCGTGCTGTCGCTCCTGCGCTGATCCAGTAAGGCATTGCGCAGGCGCCCGGGTGAAAACCCGGCTCCGCCTGCGCTGTTCCCTGCGGCTTGGCCCCGGCCAGGCTGCAGACGACAGCGAAAGCATCAAGAAGGTGGTAATCATGTCGGTGGTCGACTACACGAGCGGCGAAGTCATCCGCCAGATTCCTTCGGAGGAAGTGGTGCGCATCGCCAAGGTGCTGGGCAAGGCGCCCGGCCTGCTGGTGAGCCAGGAAGCCTGACGGGTTCCCTTCTTTTTTCTTCTTCTCTTATTCGTAGTTTTCAGGACATCTCAACATGGCATCGATCAGCAGCCTTGGCGTCGGCTCCAAGCTCGACCTGAGCACCTTGCTTACGCAGCTCGAGACGGCGGAGAGCCAGCCGCTCGTGCTGTTGCAGCAACGGCAGGTGAGCTACACGAGCAAGCTCTCGGCCTACGGCACGCTGCAGAATTCGCTCAGCACGCTGCAGGCGGCGGCCAAGAAGCTGTCCGACCCCGCGCTGTTCCAGGGCGCGAAGGTCACGTCGAGCGTGCCCGAGGTGCTGACGGCATCGGCCGGCAGCAAGGCCACGGCCGGCACCTACACGGTTGACGTAACCAAGCTTGCGCAGTCGCAATCCCTGGTGGCGGCCGGTCGGGCGGATGCCAAGGCTGCCATCGGCACCGGCACCATCACCATCGACTTCGGCACCGTGGGCGGCGGCACGCTCGATGCGGCAACCGGAACCTACACGGGTGCGAGCTTCACGAAGGACGCGAGCCGCACCGCCGTGCCGATCACCATCAACGGCACCAACAACACGCTCGAAGGTATTCGCGACGCGATCAACGCGGCCAAGGCCGGCGTTTCGGCCAGCATCGTGAACGACGGCAGCGGCACGCCGCACCGGCTGGTGCTGACGTCTTCGCAAACGGGCGAAGCATCGAGCATGCGCATCTCGGTGGCCGGCGATGCGTCGCTGCAGGGCCTGTTGAACAACGATCCCGCGGGTTCGCAGAACCTGCGGCAGACGGTGGCCGCGCAGAACGCGCAGCTCACGGTGAACGGCATTGCCGTGACCAGCGCAAGCAACACGGTGAAGGAAGCCATCCAGGGAACCACGTTGAACCTGCTGAAGACGGGGTCCAGCAACCTTGCGACGCAGCCCGACACGGCCGCGGTGGAGGCGGCGATCAATGATTTCGTCAAGGCCTACAACAGCCTGCAGGCCACGGCCAACACCTTGACCACGTACGACAAGGACTCGAAGACCGGCGCCGCGCTGGTCGGGGACTCGACGCTGCGCAACCTGCAGACCCGCATTCGCCAGGCGCTCACCACGCCGCAGGCCGGCGGGCCGACCGACCTGAAGGTGCTGTCGGAAATCGGCGTCACCTTCCAGAAGGACGGCACCATGGCCGTCGATTCGGCCAAGCTCAAGACGGCGGTCAGCACCAATCTTTCGGGTGTTGCGGGGCTCTTTTCCAGCGCAACCGGCAGCACCGCCGGTTACGGCAAGCAGATCAGCGCGGTGGTGGACAACCTCACCTCCACCGGCGGCGCGCTCAAGGTGGCTTCGGACGGCATGACGGCCTCCCTCAAGCAACTCGACCAGCAGTTCACCGACATGAAGATGCGCGTGGATGCCAAGGTGGAGCGCTACCGCGCGCAGTTCACGCAGCTCGACCTGCTGATGAGCCAGATGAGCAGCACCAGCACTTATCTGACGCAGCAGTTTGCGAGCATGCAAAGCAGCAGCAAGTAATTACAGCGGAGCAACCCGATGCGTACCCCCCACACCTCCAGAGCCGGTGCCAATGCGTATGCACGCGTCGGCGTGGAAACGCAGGCGATGAGCGCCTCGCCGCAACAGCTCATCGCCATGCTGTTCGACGGCGTCGTCACCACCATCGGCATGGCGCGGCACCACATGGCGAGCGGCGACACCGTGGCCAAGGGCAACGCGATTTCCAAGGCCATCAGCATCGTCGACAACGGCCTGAAGGCCAGCCTGGACGCCAAGGCGGCAGGTGCCGCGGGCGCCGAGCTGGTGGCCAACCTGTCGGCGCTGTACGACTTCGTGATTCGCCGGTTGCTGTACGCAAACCTGCACCACGACGTGAAGGCGCTCGACGAGGCCGAAGCGATTCTCGAGAACATTGCGTCCGCATGGCGCGAAGTCGGCGGTGCAAGTGCCGACAACTGAAACACCGGAATCGCAGGCCATGCCGATCCGCAACGAAGTCCTCCATTGCTACAGCGAACTGGCTTCGACCATGTCGCTCATGGCGGGGCTCGCCCGCGCCAGGGAATGGGAACGGCTCGCCGAGCTCGAAGCCCGGTGCGCGGCGCTGGTGGACCGGCTCAAGGCCATCGGCAAGGTGTCGCTCGACGTCGTGCAGCTGGAGCAGGTGCGCAACCTGATCGACTGCATCCATTCCGACCAGGAAGAGGTGTGCGACATGGTCAAGCCGCAGCTCGAGGACCTGGTGTCGAAGATGGCCCAGTTGCAGATGCGCAGCGAACTCGGCAGGGCATACGGCACGCCGTACTGACCTGCAAGAGAGCACGGCAAACGCAATGAACAGATCGATCGGACTCGCCGATGCGCCGCTCGCAACGAAGCTTGCCGCACTGCGGCCGGAGCTCGCTGCGCTGCAGACCGAGGTCGGCACCAGCTTGCCGGCCGGCGCCGTGGCCGAGGTCCAGCAGGTCAAGAACGATGTTCGGCTGCCGTCCCACTCACTGCTCGAGGCCGTGCTGCCGGCCAAGGTGCCGGCCGGCGCGCCGCGCGCGGCCGATGCGCCGCCTTCGGTGGCTACACAGTGGTCGGCGGCGGCCCGTGCCATCAGCGCCGTGCTGGCCGATCTTCATGCCGACGCCGAGCCTGTGCGCGGCGCGGCGCCCCTGTGGCCCTCGGCGCAGGCGCCCGCGGCGCCCGTGCTCGCCGGCGCGCTGGCGCAAACCGTGGCCGGGAGCGGGATGTTCTACGAATCGCATCTGGCCGAATTTGCCAAGGGCCTTCGCACCGTGCGGCAACTGGCCGAGGAGCCGCAAATGCGGTTGACGCAGGCAGCCACCCCCACCAGTGCCGGCACCGCGCAGCCTTCGTTCCAGGTGCCTGCACAGCCCCAGCCCGCCCAGGTAGTTCCGGGCCGGCCGGTTGCCGCGGATCAGCTTTTGGCGGTTCCGTCAGCTGGCCAACCGGTTGCCGCCGCGGGCGCATCCGCTCCCGCGGCGAGCCAGCCTGTGCCGGGCGCGCCCGCCCACGGGCAGCCCGTGGCTGTTGCGCAAGGTGCACCGGCACAAACGCCGCCGGCATCGGTCTACACGAGCCAGGGTGTTCCAGTTGCTTCGGCCGCGGTTCCCGCCTTCCCGGGTGATGCGGGTGTGGTTTCCGACGAGCGCACGGCCAGCCGCGGCCTCGGCGAAAACAGCGCTGCCGCCTCTTCGGCGCGCCCAGCCGCTTCGGTGGCCGCGCCGGCTGAAATGATTCATCCGCAAACCGTGGCGCTGGTGCATCAGCAGCTCGATCTGCTGGCTACTTCTGTTTTCCGCTGGAGCGGGCAAGCATGGCCGAATGTTCCGATGGAGTGGTCCATCCACGAAGAAGCCGACCAGCCCGCCGACGCGCCTGGAGACCGACGCAACGAGGAGCGCAAGGAGCGCCCGCGCAGCTGGTCGACCACCGTTTCGCTCTCGCTGCCCAGGCTGGGTGCCGTCGATCTTCGGCTGAGCCTGACGGGCGAACTCGTTCAGGCCCGCCTTGCCGCCAGCGAAACAGCAACACTCGCGCGCCTGCGCAATGACAGCGGCGGACTGGGGCCGCGCCTCGAAGCCGCCGGATTGCGTTTGCAAGACCTGCAGATCACGGCGATGAGCCCGGTGGAGCATGCCGAATGACTGCTCCGACCGATACGCGCCCGAGCGCGGTGGCTCTCTCCTATGCCGACCAGGCGAAGGCGCCGGTGGTGGTGGCCAAGGGTTACGGGGTGACGGCGGAATCGATCCTGCGGCAGGCGCGGGAGAACGGCGTGTACGTGCACGCCTCGGCGGACCTGATCAAGCTGCTGATGCAGGTGGACCTCGATCGGCAGATTCCGCCGCAGCTCTATCTGGCGGTGGCAGAGGTGATGGCGTGGATCCACGGGATCGAAGCGGACCAAGGCACAGCGGCAGAGGCGAAAAGCTAAATCTTTTCCCTTAAGTTAGCGCAGGAAATGAGAACTAATTTCATCGGCAGAAACCAGTAGTGCGATTGCAACAAAAGCTTACATGTACTTGTAGCTCGCTTTACAGTTTCCCCGTGATCGAAAGTTACAAAGTGTTAAATAGTTGGAATAATTCACTCAGGACATGACTGAACGGAGTGCAATTTTGGAAACGGATATTGTGATGAACGTGGCCAACGGCGAGATCTCCCGCGAGATCGGTGACATCAATCTCGCCTACATGTTGCTGGCGCAGAAGCTGGTCAAGCAGGACCGCGTGGCTGCGATGTTCCGCCTGGGCGTGAGCCGTGAACTGGCCGACATGCTGGCCAACATGTCGCTGGCGCAGATCCTCAAGCTCGCGGCGTCGAACTTCCTGCTGTGCAGTTTCCGGCTTGACGAGCATGCCTCGATGTCGGCGGTAGTTGGCGAAGATAAGGACACGATGCTGCAACAAGCGCACATGTCGATCCTGATGTCTGCCCGAAGCCTGCAGAGTAAAAAAGAAGCCGCCACGGTATGAGCACCAAGAGCGTCCTTGGCGAAGTGCGCGAAGTTCAGCTGGCGATCCAGTTGATCCACCTCGGCGCCCGCCTGCAGTTCCTCGAGGCGGAAGTGGGCCTGAGCCGCGAGCGGCTGATCCGCCTCTACAAGGAAATCAAGGGCGTCTCTCCCCCCAAGGGGTTGCTTCCTTTTTCAACCGATTGGTATATGACCTGGTTGGCGAATATCCATTCGTCAATGTTTTACAACATGTATCAATTCATGAAAACCCACTCCGATGAAGAAAAGGTCTGGGTATTGATTAAAAGCTACAAATTGTATTTGCAGCAAATTGAGGCGCAGGAAAGCGAACCAATTCTGGATTTCACGCGTGCATACACGATGGTTCGCTTCTTCGACAGCGACATGCTGCAACTGAGCACCTGTTGCCGGTGCGCGGGGCAGTTCGTGGCACATGCGCACGACCACAAGAGCGGGTACGTCTGCGTGCTCTGCCGGCCCCCGTCGCGGGCGGGCAAGGCGCGCGGGTCGAAGCGCGCGGCGGCCGGCGAGATCGCTGTGCCGGGCATGGAAAGCATGGGTCTTGCCGTGGAATCGGCGCTCGACGGCGGTGGGCTTCATTGAAAAAAGCGGACCTTGCCCCCGTGGGCAAGGCTTTTGAATCGACGCCTCAAGGGCAGTAGGGGAAGCGCGTGCTCCTTTTGGTTGGTTATCTGGTGGTCATAGGCGCCGTGTTCGGCGGCTATGCGCTCATGGGCGGGCACTTCGGCGTGCTGTTCCAGCCGGTGGAGCTGTTGATGATCGGCGGCTCCGCGCTGGGCGCCTTCATTGCGGGCAACAACGGCAAGACGATCAAGTCGACGCTCAAGGAGCTGCCCCTCCTGCTGCGCTCGTCCAAGCACAACCGGCAGCTCTACCTGGATCTGCTGGCGCTGCTCTATGAGTTGCTGGCCAAGGCGCGCAAGGAAGGAATGATGAAGCTGGAGTCCGACGTGGAGGACCCGGCCAAGAGCGAGATCTTCGCGCGCTATCCCAACATCCTGGCCGACGAGGCTGTGATGGAGTTCCTGTGCGACTACCTGCGGCTGGTCATCAGCGGCAACACGGACGCATTCGAGATCGAAGCGCTGATGGACCATGAGATCGAGACCATCAAGCACGAAGCCGAAGTGCCCATGCACAGCCTTTCGCGCGTGGGCGACGCGCTGCCCGCGCTGGGCATCGTTGCGGCCGTGATGGGCGTGGTGCATGCGTTGGCCTCGGCCGACCTGCCGCCTTCGGAAATGGGTGCGCTGATTGCGCACGCGATGGTCGGCACCTTTCTGGGCGTGCTGATGGCCTACGGCTTCGTCTCGCCGCTGGCTTCGCTCATCGAGCAGAAGGTGGCCGAGGGCATGAAGATGTACCAGTGCACCAAGGTCACGCTGCTCGCAAGCCTGAACGGGTATGCACCGCAGCTGGCGGTGGAATTCGGCCGCAAGGTGCTGTTCTCGACCGAGCGGCCCAGCTTTACCGAGCTGGACAGCCACGTGCGCGAGGTCAAGGCCCGCTGATCCACGGCGTGGAACATTGCCATGAGCACGGAAAAACACAGGGTCGTCGTCAAGCGCGTTCCCGCCCACGCAGGCGGCGGGCACGGCGGCGGCTGGAAGATCGCCTATGCCGACTTCATGACGGCCATGATGGCGTTCTTTCTCGTGATGTGGCTGTTGTCGAACGCCTCGCCCAAGCAGCGTGAAGGCATTGCGGAACACTTTCGCATGCCGCTGAAGGTGGCCATCAACGGCGGCGAGAAAAGCAGCACCAGCGAGAGCGTGATTCCAGGTGGCGGCATGGACCCGAGCACGCGCGCCGACGGCGAGGTCCAGCGGGCCGACGCCGAGGAAGACGCCGATGCCGAGCGCCTGGCCAGCATGAAGGACCGGCTGGACAAGCTCATCGAGAACAGCCCGGTGTTCAAGCAGTTCCGCTCGCAGATCCTGATCGACATCACCACCGAGGGGCTGCGCCTGCAGATCGTCGACAGCGAGAACCGCCCGATGTTCGACCTGGCCAGCGCGCAGCTGGTGCCGCACATGCGCGCCATCCTGCGGGAGATCGGCCCCACGCTCAACGAACTGCCCAACAAGATCACCTTGTCGGGGCATACCGATGCCATCGTCTACACCAACGGAGACCGCTCCTACGGCAACTGGGAGCTGTCGGCCGACCGGGCCAACGCCTCACGGCGCGAACTGGTGGTGGGCGGCATGGCCGAGAACAAGGTGCTGCGCGTGGTCGGGCTGGCCGACAGCATGCACCTGGACAGGAGCAATCCGCGCAACCCGATCAACCGGCGCATCAGCATCATCTTGCTCAACCACCGCACCCAGCACCAGATAGAGCGCGAGAACAGCGGCAGCGGCAACGCCGCGAGCTGGCCCGCCAAGTCACAGCCATCGCCTTCGCCGCTGCTTCCCGCCCAGGGCGTCAAGGTCACGGCCAGGGGGAGCGCCGGCGGCGGCGCTTCCGCAGAGCACCCATAGAAATTGATGCCGGCCCTACAGCAAGCCGGTTCGGAGCAACGATGGATCTCAGTCAGTTCACCCAGGCATTTTTTGTCGAAGCCGTCGAGCTTCTGGCGCAGATGGAGCAATTGCTTCTCGAGCTGGACGCCGATGCGCCCGACAGCGAGCAGCTCAACGCCATCTTCCGTGCCGCGCACTCCATCAAGGGCGGCGCGGCCACGTTCGGTTTTGTTGCGCTGACCGATACGACGCACCTGCTTGAAACCCTGCTCGACCGCGCGCGCCATGGCCAGCTGAGCCTGAGCCGCTCGATGATCGATGCATTTCTGGAAACGAAGGACGCCTTGCAAGAACAACTGATTGCCTATCAGGCCGAGAACGAACCCGATCCTGAGATGGTCGCCCACATCTGCGGTGTGCTCCGGCAACTCGCGCTCGAGACCGAGGGCGGCGCAGCCGCGGCTCCGGCGCCTGCACCCGCACCCGCGCCGGCGGTGGTTGCCGCCCCTGTTGTTGCCGCCGCGGCCGCACCGGGCCACGACGCGCTGCGCATCAAGTTCTCGCGCCTTTCCGACAGCGAATGCGACCTGCTGGCCGACGAGCTCGGAAACCTCGGCAAGCTGCTGTCGCGCACGCGCAGCAACGACCAGCTCACGGTGGTGCTCGAGACCAGCTGCGCGCCGGACGACATCATTGCCGTGTGCTGCTTCGTCATCGACGAATCGCAGATCGAGATCACGCCGGAAGCCGCCCCTGCGACGGGCGCCGAAAGCGCTGCGAGCGCGGCAAACCCGCTGCCCATTGCTGCAGTGGCTGCCGCACCGGCTGCGCTGGCAGCGGCCCGGCCCGCCGCGGCACCCGCAGGCGCGGCCGCCAAGCCTTCCGCCGCGGGCGCGGCAACGGCTGCAAAAGACTCGAGCTCGATTCGCGTGGACGTGGAGAAGGTCGACCAGCTCATCAACCTGGTCGGCGAACTCGTCATCACGCAATCGATGCTGACGCAGGCCGCCACCATGCTCGACCCGGTGGAGTGCGAGCGCTTCCTGAGCGGCCTGGGCCACCTGGAGCGCAACGCCCGCGACCTGCAGGAGTCGGTCATGTCGATCCGCATGATGCCGATGGACTATGTGTTCAGCCGCTTCCCGCGCGTGATTCGCGACGTGAGCGCCAAGCTCGGCAAGGAGGTGCGCCTGGACACCTTCGGCAAGGAAACCGAACTCGACAAGGGCCTGATCGAACGCATCATCGATCCGCTCACGCACCTGGTGCGCAACAGCCTGGACCACGGCATCGAGACGCCGTCGCAGCGCATTGCCAAGGGCAAGGAGGCCGAAGGGCAGCTGCTGCTGTCGGCCCAGCACCACGGCGGCAACATCGTGATCGAGGTGAGCGACGACGGCGCCGGCCTCAACCGCGAAAAGATCCTGGCCAAGGCCATGCAGCAAGGGCTGCCCGTTTCCGAGACGATGCCTGACGACGAGGTGTGGCAGTTGATCTTCGCGCCCGGCTTCTCCACGGCCGAGCAGGTGACCGACATCTCCGGCCGCGGCGTGGGCATGGACGTGGTCAAGCGCAACATCCAGGAGATGGGCGGACACGTCGAGATCAGCTCGCGCGAGGGCTGGGGTACCACCACCCGCATCGTGCTGCCGCTCACGCTGGCCATCCTGAACGGCATGTCCGTCAAGGTCGGCACCGAGGCCTACATCCTGCCGCTGAGCTACGTGATCGAGTCGCTGCAGCCGCGGCCCGAGCACCTGCATTCGATTACCAGCGACGGCCATGTGATCAAGGTGCGGGGCGAATACCTGCCGCTCATCGAACTGCACAGCGTGTTCGACGTGTCGGGCGCGCAGACCGATCCGACGCAGGGCATCCTGGTGATCGTGCAGGCCGGCGAGGCGCGCTTTGCGCTGTTGGTCGACGAACTGCTTGGCCAGCACCAGGTGGTGGTGAAGAACCTGGAGACCAATTACCGCAAGGTTCCGGGCATTTCGGCCGCAACGATCCTGGGCGACGGCAGCGTGGCTTTCATCATCGACGTGGACGCCATGCCGCGCATCCAGCGCGCGCACGCAACGCGCACCACCGCCCTGGCGAATGCGGCGCGGATGGACCCGGTTGCCGCCTGACAAACGATATCCATAGGGAGACGATGCAATGCGTTTTGATTTTTTCCGGCGCTCCGCCGCCGAAGAAACACCGGCACCCGAACAGTCGAAAGACCTGACGGCCTTGCGCAATGCAGACGGCTATGTGGCCTACACCCTGCTGCTGGATGCACAGAAGCGGGTTGCAGGCTACAAGCTCGGCTGGCGCCCGGCCGCAACGCCCGACGAAGCGCCTGACGCGATTACGCAGTTCAAGGCCCTGGTGGCCTGCGTGACCGAGCACCTCAATCCGCCGGACACCCCGTGGCAGCTGGGACGCAGCGAGTTGTTCTTCGATGTGAACGCCGAATCGCTGGCACTGAGTGCGCTGCAATCGCTGCCGCCCGAATACACCGTGTTCTGCGTGGAGCTTGCCGATCTTGCGAACGAGGAGTTGCGGCCCGTGCTGATGTTCCTGCGCGAGCAGGGGTTCAGCTTCATGCTGCGCGGCGCCACGGCGCTGCCCGAGGACCATGAGCTGCTTGGCATGGTGACCCATTTCGACGTGGGCAATGGAGACCCGATGCTCGTTGCGGCCGCCCGCCGCGGCGAGCAGCCCGACCACATGCCCATTCAGCCGATTGCAACGCGCATGGCTTCTTGGAAAGACTTCGAGGCTTGCGCCGCGCGCCGCATCGACGTGTTTGCCGACGCGAGCTGCGGCCTGCCGCCACCTGCGGTGAAAACCGGCAGCCACGCGCTGGAGCCCGAGTCGATCCTGATCATGCGGCTGCTGCAGATGATCCAGCGCAACGAAGACCTGCGCGAGATCGAAGCCGCCCTCAAGCGCGATGCGGCGCTCACCTACAGGCTGCTGCGCCACATGAATTCGCCTGCCGTGGGGGCGGGCGTCGAGATCCATTCGCTGCACCATGCGGTGACCATGCTCGGCTACTCGCCGCTGTTCCGCTGGCTGTCGATGCTGCTGGCAACCAGCAACCCGGCGGGCAGCCCACCCTTCATGATGAAGAAGGCCATCATGCGCGGCCGGTTCGTCGAACTGATGGGCGAGATCATGCTGCCGCGCGGCGAGTCGGACAACCTCTTCGTGGTGGGGATGTTCTCGCTCATCGACCAGCTGCTCGGCATTCCGATGCAAGAGGTGCTCAGCAAGGTGCAACTTTCCGATTCGGTGCAGCAGGCGATCCTGACGCGCGGCGGCGTGTACGGCCCCTTCCTCTCGCTGGCCGAGGCCTGCGAGCTGGACACCGGCGATGCGCCGCGCCTGACGGAGGTGCTGCTGCTGAGCGCCGACCAGGTCAATGCCGCACACCTTTCCGCGCTGGCCTGGTCGCAGGACGCGGTGCCCATTGACGGCCATTAAGACATTGAGCATGACGTCCGAATTTCTTTTTACCGACGGCGACTTCTCGCGGATTCGCACGCTCATTCACCGCCGCGCCGGCATCGCCCTGGGCGAGCACAAGCGGCAGATGGTGTACAGCCGGCTCTCGCGCCGCCTGCGCGACCTGGGGCTCCCCCAGTTCTCCACCTACCTGAGCATGCTGGAAGACAGCCGGGACGGCGAGGAGTGGCAGCTGTTCATCAACTCGCTGACGACCAACCTGACGTCGTTCTTTCGCGAGGCGCACCACTTTCCGGTGCTTGCGGACCTGGCGCGCAAGGCAACCCAGCCCGTCACCGTGTGGTGCGCGGCCGCATCCACCGGCGAAGAACCCTATTCGATCGCCATCACGCTGATGGAGGCGCTCGGCGATCGCGCGAGCACCGCCCGCGTGATTGCCACCGACATCGACACCTCGGTGCTGGCCAAGGCCTCGGCCGCGGTGTTCACCATGGAGCAGGTGAACCGGCTTTCTCCGGAGCGCCTGCGGCGCTTCTTCAACAAGGGCACGGGTGCCAACGCGGGCAAGGTGAGGGTGCGCCCTGAAGTGGCCGCCATGGTCAAGTTTTCGCGGCTCAACCTGCTGGACGCTGGATGGCCGGTGAAGGAGCCCGTGGACGCGATCTTCTGCCGCAACGTGATGATCTATTTCGACAAGCCCACGCAGAAGAAGCTGCTGGACCGCTTCGTGCCTCTGTTGAAGCCGAACGGTCTGCTGTTTGCGGGGCATTCCGAGAATGCGTCGCTGGTGAACCAGACATTCAAGACCGTCGGACAGACGGTGTACACGCTGGGCAAGGCGCGCGCATGAATCCGAGCCTGCTTCAGGAGCGGGGTTCCAGGCCGCCGGCCGTGCCGGGTTCGGTGGCGACGCACCACTACTTCGACCGCGACTTCGACTGCACGGCAGTCAAGCTGCTGCCGGCGGAGTACTACGTGACCGACGCAGGCATCCTGCTGACGACGGTGCTGGGCTCCTGCGTGGCGGCCTGCGTCACCGACGTGGAGGCGGGCGTTGCGGGCATGAACCACTTCATGCTCCCGGACGATGCCGAGGCCGATGCGCGCGATCAGGTCGAGTCGATGCGCTACGGCGCCTATGCCATGGACGTGCTCATTGCCGAGCTGCTGCGCGCCGGCGCCAGGCGCGAACGGCTGCGGGCCAAGGTCTTCGGCGGCGCCGCGGTGCTGGCCAACATGACCATGCTCAACATCGGCGGGCGCAACGCCGACTTCGTGCTTCGCTACCTCGAGAAGCAGCGCATCACCATCGCCGCGCAGGACTTGCGCGGCCTGCACGCGCGCCGCGTGTGCCTGCTGCCGACCGGCAAGGCGGTGGTGCGCAAGCTGCGCGCGCAAGTCGATATTCAGGCGGTCCAGCACGACGAAGGCGAGCTGCTGCGCAAATGGTCTGCCACGTATGGCAAAGGAAGTTGGGTCGCATGAAGAAGATCAAGGTAGTTTGTGTCGACGATTCGGCGCTGATCCGCAGCGTGATGACGGAGATCATCAACAGCCAGGCCGACATGACGGTGGTCGGCACCGCGGCCGATCCGCTGCAGGCGCGCGACCTCATCAAGGTGGCGAACCCGGACGTGCTCACGCTCGACGTCGAGATGCCGCGCATGGACGGTCTGGAATTTCTGGAAAAGCTCATGCGCCTGCGTCCGATGCCGGTGGTGATGGTGTCGTCGCTGACCGAGCGCGGCTCGGAGATTGCGCTGCGCGCATTGGAGCTGGGCGCCATCGACTTCGTGACCAAGCCGCGCCTTGGGGTGCGCGACGGCCTGATGCAGTACACCGAAATCATCGCGGGCAAGATCCGCACGGCCGCCGCGGCGCGGCTGCTGCCGAGCCGTCACGCCGCCTCGGCGAAGGGTGCACCGGAGAGTCCGCAGGAACCCATGCTGCGCAGCCCGCTGCTGAGTACCGAGAAGCTCATCATCATCGGCGCCTCCACGGGCGGAACGGAAGCCATCCGCGAGGTGCTGCTGCCGCTGCCGCCGGATTCGCCGGCCGTGCTCATTGCGCAGCACATGCCAGCCGGCTTCACGCGGTCTTTTGCGCAGCGCCTGAACGGCCTGTGCCGCATTACCGTGAAGGAAGCCGAACATGGCGAGCGCGTGCTGCCGGGCTATGCCTACATTGCGCCGGGCGGCTTTCACCTGTCGCTCAGCCGCAGCGGTGCCAACTACGTGGCCCAGCTGAACGAGGAACCGCCGGTGAACCGCCATCGTCCTTCCATCGACGTGCTCTTCGACTCGGCTGCACGGCATGCCGGCAAGAACGCGATCGGAATGATCCTGACGGGCATGGGCAAGGACGGCGCCGAGGGGCTGCTGCGCATGAAGCAGGCGGGCGCCTACACATTTGCGCAGGACGAAGCGAGCTGCGTGGTCTTCGGCATGCCGCGCGAGGCCATTGCATTGGGTGCCGTTGACGACGTGGCGCCGCTGGGAGAGATGGGGCGCCGCGTGCTGGCCCATCTGCGCACCTTCGGCGAACGTGCGAACCGGGTTTGAAAAACGAACTGTTGGAGTTGGAAAAATCGTGATCGATAAGAGCATCAAAATTTTGGTTGTGGACGACTTCCCGACCATGCGCCGCATCGTGCGCAACCTGTTGAAGGAACTCGAGTTCCTCAACGTCGACGAGGCGGAAGACGGCGCGGCCGGCATCGAGAAGCTGCGCGGCGGGAACTTCGGCTTCGTGGTGTCGGACTGGAACATGCCCAACATGGACGGCCTGACCATGCTGCAGACCATTCGCGCCGACCCCGAGCTCGGCAAGCTGCCGGTGCTCATGGTCACGGCCGAAGCCAAGAAGGAAAACATCATCGCGGCCGCTCAGGCAGGCGCCAACGGCTATGTGGTCAAGCCCTTCACGGCGGCCACGCTCGAAGAGAAGATCAACAAGATCTTCGAGAAGCTCCAGAAAGAGGCGGCCTGAAATGACACACGCTGCGCTCGAACCCGTGGAGCACGGGAACACCGCCGAAGAATTGCTCGGGCGCATCGGGCAGCTGACCCGGCAATTGCGCGAAGGCCTGCGCGAGCTGGGGCTCGACAAGCAGGTGGCCAAGGCCGCGCAAGCCATTCCGGATGCGCGCGACCGGCTGGGCTACATCGCCTCGATGACCGAGCGGGCGGCGCACCGCGCGCTCAACGCCATCGACCTGGCGCAGCCGCTGCAGGAAGACCTTGCAAGCAACGCCAAGGGACTCAGCAAGCGCTGGGACGAATGGTTTGCTAACCCAGTGGAGCTGGACCATGCGCGCCAGCTGGTCATGGACACGCGCGGCTACCTGCAGGAAGTGCCGCAGAAGGCCGGCGCCATCAACACGCAGCTGATCGAGATCCTGATGGCGCAGGACTTCCAGGACCTGACGGGCCAGGTCATCAAGAAGATGATGGAAGTGGTCAACGACGTGGAGACGCAACTGCTCCAGGTGCTGATCGACAACTCGCATGTCGAAAAGCACCTTGAAAAACGCCACGAGGCGGAGGCCAGCAACCTGCAAAACGGCCCGCAGGTGGTGCCCGGCAACCCCGAGGCCGTGACCGGGCAGGCCCAGGTGGACGATCTGCTGGAGAGCCTCGGGTTCTAGGCCGCTCGAGAATCAGCCGCCCGATTGCTAGGCGAGCCGCCAATTCCCGTGAAATCCGAATGGCACGCGGTGCGGCAGGCGGGCGACCGCAACCGGCCCCCCGGGCAGGCGCGTGGCGTCGAATATCAGCAGGTCGCTGCGGTTTTCCTTTTCGCGCCAAGCCACCGTGAGCAGCCAACCGTCGCCCTCGGCCGCATCCGCCGCGCGCGGCACGAACACCGGTTCGGACACCACGTCTCCTTGCGGCAGCGTGTACTGGCTGCGTGTGGAGGTATCGAAGTCGAACCGGGCCAGGCTGTCGTAGAGCACGCTCTCCGAATCGTCCCGCGCGCGCTGTGTCGCATGGCAGGTGTAGAAGCCGTAGCGGTTGCGGCGCCCTGTGTAGCGCTCGTCGATGCGCGGAAACTCCGCCGCCAGGTCGTCCAGGTATTCACGATGGAAGCCGCTGCTCTTGCCGGCCAGGTCGAAGGTCCACCGGCAAAGCCGTGCGGCCATGGCGTGCGGGTCGCCGGCGCGGCCTTCGGCATCGGGCAGGCCGGGGGCGGTGTTCGACTGCATCACATAGGCCACGATGGTGTTGCCGTCGTCCCAGGCATTCATCACGTGGAACACATGGCAGGCGTCAGTGTCGAACCAGCGCAGGGTGCCGGCCGCGCTGCCCCGGCGCATCACGCCGACGTGGGTGCGCTTGGTGGCGTCCCACGCGAGCAGCGGCTTGCCTTGCATCGCGCGCTCGATGCTGAGCGTCAGCGGAGTGACCGGAAAGAGAACGTGCCTGCGCGTGAGCATGAAGTCGTGCGCCATGCTGGCATGCGGCGCGGTGAACGACTGCAGTTGCGTGACTTCGCAGTGCGGGTCCATCACGCGGTAGAGCATGGTCGGCGAGCAAGGGCCGTCGGGCGAGTACGCGAAGAAATGCAGTTCGCCGGTCTCGGGGTCGATCTTCGGGTGCGCGGTGCAGCGCGAGGCCATGCGCCCGCGGAAGTCCTGGTGCCCCTTGGAAGCCAGCGTGAACGCATCGAGCTCGAAAGGCTGGTGCGACTCTTCAAGCGCGAACAGGCGGTTGCCGTGCCACAGCATGCTGGTGTTGGCGGTGCCGCCGTTCTGGCCGTGCGCAACCGGATCGCTGGTGGCAGGGTTGCCGAAGGTGCCGAAGAGCGCGCGCCCGGCTTCGTGTTCGAGCTGCCATTTCGGCGTGCGCGCCCAGCGGTTGCTGTACGACACCTTGCCACCCCCGATATGGAAGGCGTGCACCATGCCGTCGCCCGAGAACCAGTGATAGCTGTCGTCGCGCGGTGCGAACTGTGGGTTCGGGCCGACGCGGTACAGGCTGCCGGAGAGCTCGGTGGGCAGGGTGCCTTCGATCTCGAGCACGGCGATGTCATGTTCTTCGGTCAGCGGCGCGTAGTTGCCGGTAAAGAAGTGAGGGTTCTTCTGCGCTGCTGCGTTCACTGGGTGCCTTCGGGTTTGTTCATGAGGGGCGGTGTGCCGTCGAGCTGCGCAATGGCTTGCCCGACGTAGGCAGCCAGCGCCTCGTCGATGCCCGAGCCGGACCGCAGCGTCGCGTCTTCGCGGAACGCCCGCTGCAGCTTTGCATGCAGTGCCGCGTCGCCGCCGGCCTTGGCGAGCGACAGCGCCTGCCAGCGCAACGCCAGCGCGCGCATGGCCGGCCCGTGGGGCGGGGCGTTGGCCATCATCTGCTGCCGGACTTCCGCGATGAGCGGCGGCCACGCATCGGTCTGCGCAACGTAGTGGCGGCGCAGCGTGGCCATGTCTTCCTTGCTGCAGTAGGGCGCATAGAGTTGCAGGCGCGCGAACGCCATGGCGTGCGAGATGTAGCGGATGCCCGCGCGATCCACGCCGGTGAGCGCATGCAGCGATGGCTCGTTCCAGTGCATGGCGTAGAGCTTCATCAGCAGGCCCTCGTCGCCGCCGGCTTCTTCGAGCAGCAGCGCAATCCAGCGTTGCGCCAGTGCTTGCGCCTGCGGGCTCTCGGGCGGTGTGCCGGCGGCCACCAGGCTGCGCAGCAACTCCGACAACTCCGCGCGCTCGGGCGCCATGGCGTCGGTGGAGCCGCCGCGCTGCGCCTTGAGCGTGCGCTGCTCGTCGTCGCTGAAGTACTTTTCGCCCGCGACCATGCTTTCGAGCGCCAGCAGCCAGTCGTCGATGCCAGGCTCTTCACTGGCCTGCAGCAGGCCCTGCACCGCGAGCAGGTGGGTGCGCAGCGCGGAGGCCCGCCGGATCTCTTCGTCGAGCTGCGCCACCTGCCGTGCGACCATTTCCGACAGCCCTCCGGCGTCGTCGTCGAGAAGTTGCTGTACGTCCGCAAGCGGCAGGTCGAGGCGCCGCAGCGCCTGGATGCGGTAGAGCCGCGCCACGTCCTTGCGGCCGTACAGGCGATAGCCGCCGCTGGATCTTTCGGACGGCACCAGCAGTGCGATGTCGTCGTAGTGGCGCAATGCGCGAACCGTGAGCCCGGTGCGCCGGGCGAGTTCGCCGATCTTCAAGAACATGCCTTCCCTCTCAAGTTGAAGGCATCGTAGACCCTGCCGCTACGTGAGGGTCAAGCGGCGCTAGAGCGAATCTTTCAGGTTTGCGCGCAGGCGGCTGATGGCCTGGGCGTGCAGCTGGCACACGCGCGACTGGGTCACTTCCAGGATGGCGCCGATCTCGCGCAGGTTCAGTTCTTCCTCGTAGTACAGGTTCAGCAGCAGCTGGTCGCGCTCGGGCAGGGCGGCGATGGCGTCGACCAGCTCATGGCGAAAACCGGCTTCGAGCAGTTGCGCCAGCGGGTCGTCGTCGGCGCCGGGGCGGCCGCCGCGCGCCTGGCGGTCGAGCCAGGGGTTGTCGGATTCGCCTTCCTGCGCAAAGTCTTCGACGTACAGCAGCTGGCAGCCCTGGATCTCCTGCAGCAGCGACTGGTAGTCGTCCAGGTCCATCTTCAGTTCCTTGGCGATCTCCCCTTCGGTGGCGGGCCGGCCCAGCCGGTGCTCCAGCGACTGGATCGCCTGCTCGACCTTGCGGGCCTGCTGGCGCAGGTTGCGGGAGCCCCAGTCGTTCGCACGAAGTTCGTCGAGCATGGCGCCGCGGATGCGCTGGCTCGCAAAGGTTTCGAACTGCGCGCCGCGGTTGTCCTGGTAGCGGGTAGAGGCGTCCAGCAGGCCGATCATGCCGGCCTGGATCAGGTCGTCGAGCTCGACGCTGGCGGGCAGCTTGGCCAGCATCTGGAGCGCCATGCGGCGCACCATGGGCTGGTGCTGCTTCAGCAGATGAGACTTTTCAATATTGCCCTGAGCGGTGTACACGGTCTTCCCTTTCCTCATGTGCTTGTTGCGGCGCCAGCGCCTCGGGCTGCCACGGCGCCGGTTCCGCGTCGCGCGCGCGAACCGACGGGCGCCACGGCCATTGCGCAACGTCGGCGCCGATGACGCGGAAGTCCACCGCCGCCGGGCTGGTCGGGAACGCCTCGACGACGGTCCGGCGCAGGCGCCTTGCATCGTTCAGGTGCGGATCGGCGCGCACCCAGCCCGCGGCATGCATCGAAATCGCCAGGTAGCGGCTGCCGGTGTCGATCAGGTTGGCCATGAGCCGGCGGGCCGCGTCGGGTTCGGCAACGCCGTTGACCAGCAACCGGAGTTGGTGCAGCGCGTGCGCGTAGTGCAGCCGCTTGATGCCCGAGTAGGTGGCGGTGATGGACGCGGGGTTGGGCTGGAGCACCACCACCAGGTCGTCCGCCAGCCGCGCCAGCGGCGACAGGTGGCCGGCACTGTCGAGCGCCGCGTCGACCAGCACTACGTCGCCCTCCCAGAAAAGGCGTGGGTCGACGTGATCGGGCTGTGCCCCCGGCACCGCCGGCAGCACATTGACGCCGCACTCGGCGCGCGCGGCCGCGCCTTCGCAGGTGAGCCGCCGGGTGGCGACATCGGCCAGCGTTCCGAGCGGATCGACGGCCCATGCGCCGCGAACTGAATTTGCGCTGGCCTTGTGCTCGTCCAGCAGCAGCACGTCCTTGCCCATGTGGGCCAGGGCCGCGCCCAGGTTCATTGCCGCCGTGGTGGAGCCCTGTCGGCGCTCCATACCCGCGATGGCGATGAGCCGCACGGACGATTGGGCGAGCAGCCGCCGCAGTCCGTCGGCTTGATCCGGCACCAGCTTGCTCACGTGTCCAGCGCCTCCAGCAGGAAGAACAGCTTGCCCATGCCTGCATACAACACGTTGCCCGAGAGGGGGCGTCCGGGCCGCGCCGGGCGGCCGGTCAGCTGGCCCAGCAGTGAGCGCGTGCGGCCGGCCCAGTCGCCATCTGCCTGCAGCAGCCGCCACACCGTGGTGGTGACCTGGCCGGCGATGAGCAGGCGCTTCATCATGTGCGGGTCGCCCGCCTCGCCGAGCCCGCCGATGACCGAGAGGCCCTGGCGCAGCAGGCGGAAGCAGGGCTCCGCTTCGGCGGCCCAGGCCTGCCATTGCGCAAGCTGCTGAACGGAAACTTCCTGGCCGACGTTGGAGAGCGCGTAGGTCTGCGCCAGCACCTTGCGGCTGCGCGGATCGGTGATGCGGGTGACCACGCAGCGCAGGCCGGGCGGGCCGCCGTCGGTGCGCAGCGTGATGTTGGCCTGGGCTTCAGCCTGCAGCGCGGGGCGGCCCTTGAAGGTCACGAGGCGTTCTTCACCGAACGAGAAGTCCAGGCCGGTGAGGGTGGCGTATTCGCCGGTGCGCGGATCGATGACCGCGGTGGAGCCGGGTGCGCGCGCGAGCCATTGCTGGCGCTGCACTTTCCACTGCAGCATGAGCTCGGCCGCGGGCAGCCGCGACAGCACGTGCACCACGGTCTTGCCGAAGTCCTGCTGGCGCAGCCATTGCACTTGCCGCACGCCGGGCCTGCGCGCGGGATCGGCGGGGTTGCGTGCCGTGCCGGTGGAAAGCCACTGGTTGGGCGCGGAGAGGGGCATGCCGGTGCGGTCGGACAGCAGCAGGCTGCCATGGCATTGATAGGCGTCGCCGCCTTCGTCCGACTTGAGGCTCACCTGGCTCGACAGCGCGAGCAAATGGGTGTCGCAGCCGGTGGCGATCTCGTTCGTGGCGTGCGTCATGAGCGCCTCCAGCACCGCCTTGTGGCCGACGTTCTCGTCGGCGGCCTGGCGCCAGAGCGCGCGCGACTGCTCGAAGCCGAGCGGCGCATTTGCGAGCGCGGCCGCGGCGGCGGCCACCTCTTGTGCATCGTGCGCCATGGCGCGAATCAGCTGGCGGTAACGCAGCCGCTGCCGTTCGGCCTCGGCTTGCGCGGCGGACGCATCGGCGTTTGCGGCAGATCCGTCCTGCATGTCGCTTTCTCCGGGAACGAAGAGCGCGCTGCGGCTGTTGGCCTGGAACACGCTGTCCACCAGCTGGGCGCGGTCGGCGCGCATCAGGTTCTCGGGCACCTTCTGTCCGCTGGACACGTAGTGCACCGGCAGGCGGTGGCGAATCACGGTGTCGATCAGCGCGCCGGGGTGGGTGGCTTCATCGACCTTGGTGAAGATGCAGCCCGCCAGTTCGTTGCCGCCGCCATGCCGGTAGGCGTGCACCACTTCGTTGAGCGTGTCGCCATGGCTGGCGGCATTGAGCAGCAGCAGCCGCTTCACGGGCCGCTGGCTGTTGCAGAACATCGCGATCTGGTCGGAGACGGCGCGGTCGCGCTGGCTCATGCCGACCGTGTCGATCAGCACCATGTGCTTGTCGCGCAGGTCTTGCAACACCAGGTGCAGGTCGGCCGCATCCTTCACGGCGTACACCGGCACATTGAGAATCTGGCCGTAGATGCGCAGCTGTTCGTAGGCGCCGATACGGTAGCTGTCGGTGGTGACCAGCGCCAGCTTCTCGGCGCCGAAGCGCATCACGCAGCGCGCGGCGAGCTTGGCCGTGGTCGTGGTCTTGCCCACGCCGGTGGGGCCCATCAGCGCATACACGCCGCCTTGTGCCAGCAGCGCGTCTTCGTCTTCATGCACCGGAAGGGTCCGGATCAGCTCGGAGCGCACGAAGGCCATGCCCTGGGCATAGCTCTGGCCCGTGGGCAGATGCTCCAGCATGGCCTTGGACAGGCGTGCGCTGAAGCCGGCGCCGAGCAGCGTGCGCAGCAGTCGGCCGCGCATCGGGTCGCGCCGCTGCTTGTCGTTCCACACCACGCCGGCAAGCTGTTCTTCGATCATGCAGCGCATCGAGTGCAGCTCTCCGAGCACGCTCTCGACTGCGACGGGGGCAGCCGCGGGTGCGGGGGCGGGCGCCGGAGTGAGCATGAAGGCGGCTGCAGGCGCTGCAACAGGAGCTGCTGCTGGAGCGGGAGCGGGCGCGGGCTGCGCGGCGGCGTGCGCCGCGGGTGCGCTCGCGCGCACTTCTTCCACTTCGTCCGGCGCCATGGCGACGATCTCCACGCCTTCGGCAACCACGCGATTGGTCAGCACCATCGCTTCGGCGCCGAGCGCTTCGCGCGCAAGGCGCAGGGCTTCCCGGCTGGTGGGGGCGACGAACTTGCGTGCGCTGGTCCGCGCGTCTGTCTGGGTGTTCAAACTCTTCCTCCGATGGTGGCGGTGATCTTGATGTTGCGGGTGTCAGGTATCTCGGCGTGCGAGAGGACCTTGAGTTGGCGGAAGCTGCGGCGCAGGAACCGCGAGAGCAGGACCCGCAGCGAATGCTGGACGACCAGCACCGGCGCAAGGCCCATCTGCTCCTGGCGCGCAATCGCGGCGCGGGTCTGCTGCATCAGGCTGTTGGCAAGGCCCGGCTCGATGCCGTTGTTGTTGGCGAGCGCCTGCTGCAGCACGCTGTCGAGCGCGCCGTCCAGGCCGATCACCTGCAGTTCGGAATCGCCCGGGAACAGCTGCTGCGTGATCGCGCGACCAAGCGCCAGGCGCGTGAGCGAGGTGAGCTCGGCCGCGTCCTTCACGGTGGGCGCGTGCTCGGCCATCACATCGAGGATGGTGCGCATGTCGCGGATCGGCACCTCTTCGTCGAGCAGGTTCTGCAGCACCTTGTGCAGCGTGCTCAGCGAAATGACCTTGGGCACCAGGTCTTCGGTGAGCTTGGGCGCGGTCTTGCCGATCTGGTCGAGCAGCTGCTGCACTTCCTGGCGGCCCAGCAGCTCGGCGGCGTGGGTCTGGATCAGGTGGTTCAGGTGCGTCGCCATCACGGTGCAGGCATCGACCACCGTGTAGCCGAGCACCTGCGCCTCCTGGCGAAGGCTGGCGTCGATCCACACTGCGGGCAAATGGAAGGCCGGGTCTTGCGTGGGCGTGCCGGGCAGGGTGCCGGTCACCTGGCCGGGGTTGATGGCCATCCACTGGTTGGGGAAGGCTTCGCCGCGGCCGATCTCGACGCCCTTCAGGCTGATGACATAGGTGTTGGGCGCAATCTCGAGGTTGTCGCGAATGTGCACCACCGGTGCCAGAAAGCCGATCTCTTGCGCGGTCTTCTTGCGGATGCTCTTGATGCGGCCCAGCAGTTCGCCGTTCTGCGTCTGGTCCACCAGCGGGATCAGGCGGTAGCCGACTTCCATGCCGAGCGGATCGACCAGCGCCACGTCGTCCCAGGTTGCCTCGGGCGCTTCCACCGCGGGTGCCGCAGCGGCCTGCGCCGCGGCGGCTTGCTCGGCCGCGGCCTGCGGGGCGCGCTTGAGAAGGCGCCGGCCCAGCCACACCAGGCCGCCCGCGATCAGCAGGAACGCCAGGTTCGGCATGCCCGGGATCATGCCCATCAGGCCGATGATGCCGGCCGTGAGAAAGAGCACCTGCGGGTTGGAGAACAGCTGGCCGGTCAGCTGGCGGCCCACGTCTTCGTCGGTGGTCACGCGCGACACGATGACACCGGCGGCGGTGGAGATCACCAGCGCCGGAATCTGCGCCACCAGGCCGTCGCCGATGGCCAGCAGCGTGTAGGTCTTGCCGGCGGTGCTGAAGTCCAGCCCGTGCTGCACCATGCCGACCACCAGGCCGCCGATGATGTTGATCACCATGATCAGGAGGCCGGCCACCGCGTCGCCGCGCACGAACTTGCTGGCACCGTCCATGGAGCCGTAGAAGTCGGCTTCCTGCGCCACTTCCTGGCGGCGCTTGCGTGCCACGTCTTCGCCGATGAGGCCGGCGTTCAGGTCGGCGTCGATCGCCATCTGCTTGCCGGGCATGGCGTCGAGCATGAAGCGCGCACCCACCTCGGCGATGCGTCCGGCGCCCTTGGTGATCACCATGAAGTTGATCAGCACCAGGATGATGAACACCATCACGCCGACCGCGAAATTGCCGCCCACGAGAAAGTGGCCGAAGGCCTCGATCACCTTGCCCGCTGCATCCGGCCCGGTGTGGCCGTGCATCAGCACCACGCGCGTGGAAGCCACGTTGAGCGACAGGCGCAGCAGCGTGGAGAACAGCAGCACGGCGGGAAAGGCCGCGAAGTCCAGCGCCTTCATGGTGTACATGCTCACCAGCAGCACCATCACCGACATCGCGATGTTGAACGTGAACAGCAGGTCGAGCAGAAAGGCCGGCAGCGGCAGCACCATCATGCTCAGGATGAGCACGATCAGCACCGGGCCGGCAAGGCCCTTCCACTGGGCTCCGGAGAACAGTTGCGCCTGCAGGCGGGTCAGCGTGGCGTTCATGCGGCGTCCAACGAGTATTCGAGCGATTCGGGAATGGGCAGGTCGACGGGCGTGCGCGGCGCTTCGCCGCCCTCGCTCTTCCAGCGCTTGAGCTGGTAGACCCAGGCCAGCACTTCGGCCACCGCGGTGTAGAGGCCGGCCGGGATTTCGTCGCCCAGGCGGGTGTGCTTGAACAGTGCGCGCGTGAGCGGCGGCGCCTCCAGAATGGCAACGTTGTTCTCGCGTGCAAGCTCGCGGATGCGCGCGGCGACGAGGTCGCTTCCCTTGGCCACCACGCGCGGGGCGCGCATGTCATGGTCCACATACTTGAGCGCCACGGCAAAGTGCGTGGGGTTGGTCACCACGATGTCGGCCTTGGGCACCTCGGCCATCATCCGGCGGCGCGCCATCTGCTGTTGCTGGCGGCGGATCTGCGCCTTGATGTGCGGGTCGCCTTCGCTTTCCTTGTGCTCCTGGCGCAAGTCTTCGCGCGACATGCGCAGCTTGCGGTGGTAGCTCCACAGCTGATAGGGCACGTCGATGAGGGCCACCAGCAGCAGGGCGGAGGCAATCAGGGCACAGTTGTGCGCCACCAGGGCGATCATCTGCGGCAGCGCGGAGCGCTCCGACTGCGCCATGAGCGCATTGACCTCGTCGATGTTGCCCATGATCACCAGCCAGGCCATCCAGCCGATCAGCAGCGACTTGGCCAGCGCCTTGATCAGCTCCGACAGCGCCTGCGTCGAAAACATGCGGCCGATGCCGGCAATCGGGTCGAGCTTGTTGAACTTGGGGCCGATCGCCTTGGCCGAGAACAGCCAGCCGCCGAGCATCATGGGGGCGACCACGGCGGCCACCACCATCATGCCGAACAGCGGCGCCAGCGCGATCAGCGCCTCGTACGCCATGAGCCCGGCGCGCGCCATCATGTAGGAGGGGTCGAACGCCGAAGCCCGGTCGAAGTGCATGCCCTGGGCCAGCGCGCCGCGCAAGGTGCCGCCGAGCGAGCCGGCAGTGAGCCACAGGCCGGCGACGGCCGTGCCCAGCATTACGAAGGTGACCAGCTCCCGCGACCGGGCAACGTCCCCTTCCTCGCGCGCCTTTTCAAGGCGCTGCGGTGAGGCGGGTTCGGTTTTTTCGAGGTCGCTTTCTTCAGCCATTCATGCTCCGGGCGAGCGTTGGCGAGAGATCGCCTGCTCATGGCTGTAGATTGTTCGTTTTCAGGGCTCCGGACAATTGATCGATCAAGGCGGGCATTTGCCCCCTGCTTGGGTGATCGGGATGTAACAGGCGCTAGGCCGCGGCCGTCGCGGCGCCGTCCGCAGGGGCAACCGGCGGCGGCACGGCCGCATAGGGCACCAGCTCGATCCGTTCCGCGCGCAGGCGCTCCAGAATGGTGAACAGCAGGTCGCTGCGCACGCTGCCCGCCAAGCGCGGGCTGGGCACATAGGCAATGGCCTGGAAGATGAGCAGGCCGCCCTCGATGCCTTCGAGCGTGAGCGAAGGCGCGGGGGTTTCGAGCACGCCTTCGTGCGCGCGGCAGGCCTCCAGGATGAGGTCGCGCACGCGCTGGGCGTCGGTGGTCGGCGGCATTGGCAGGCGAATGAGCACCCGGCCTTCCGCATTGGCCAGCGTCATGTTGCGGACGGTCTTGGTGATGAACTCGGAGTTGGGCACGATGACCGTCGAGCGGTCTCCGAGCTGAATTTCCGTGGCGCGCACGTTGATGCGCCGCACATCGCCCTCGGTGGTGCCCAGCACCACCCAGTCGCCCACCTTCACCGGCTGCTCGGCCAAAAGAATGAGGCCCGAGATGAAGTTCTGCACGATGGCCTGCAAGCCGAAGCCGATGCCCACCGACAGCGCGCTGGCCACCCAAGCGATGCGCTCGATGCCGATGCCCAGCGCCGAGAGCGAGAACGCGACCACCAGGATGCCGCCGACGTAGCCCAGCAGCGTGGTGATCGAACTCTGCATGCCCGGCTCGAACTGGGTGCTGGGCAGGTAGCTGCGCGCCAGCCAGCGCTTGAACACCCGCAGCATGATGAAGCCCACCAGCGCCACGGCAATGGCGCTGAAGATGGCGCCGGGCACCAGCTGGAACTCGCCCACTTTCACGCCGGTGCCGAACTTGCCGCTGCGCTGGAACACTTCGCCCGGCCCGGTGCCCAGGGGCGCCGCCAGCGCGATCAGCATGTAGAAGAACAGCGCCACCCGGCTCAGGCCGGAGAGCACCGTGGCGGCCTGGTCGAGCGTTTGCGGCGCAAGGCCAAAGCTCTTTTGCAGGCGCTGGCCGAAGGTGCTGCGCGACGACACGCCGGCCATGAAAACGTCGTCGGCAAACTTGAACAGCACATAGAACGCCGCCGCGACGATGCCGCTCCAGGTGAGCTGCGAGGCCAGGAAGCTCGCAAGCGCCACATAGCCCACGGCCACCAGCACCCAGATGGCGACGATCAGCACGCCGATGCATGCCACCAGCAGGCCCACCCACATCGGGCGCTCGGGCAGGCCGGCCTCGGGGGCGTCGGCGCGCAGCGGCTTCAGGCGGTAGAGCACCGCGCCGACCAGGGCCGTGAGTACGAGCGCCGTGAGCACATGCGTGGCCACCACGGCTGCAAAGCTGGCGTTCACCAGCTGGTTGATTTCTGCGGGTGTCCAGGCCAGCGCGGCCACCAGCGCGACCAGCCACGGCAACGCGGCAAGACGCGTTGCCATTGCGTCGGGAATGGGCGGCAGGCGCCAGCTTGGCCGCGCGGTGGCCAACAGCGCACGGCCCAGCCCGATGACGAAAGCCATGAACACCAGCGCCTGCGCCATCGAACGCATGGCCTTGCGTGCCTGCGGCTGCCAGGTGGCGTATTCCTCCAGCACCCACACGAAGCCGTGCGCCGCAATCGCAACCAGCAGCACATGGCTCGCCACGATGGCAATGACCAGCAGCGAACGACGGAGCCGGCCTGCCGGCAGCAGCCGCGCGGCAAGGCGTGTCAGCAGGTGCTCGGCCACCCAGTTGCCGAGTATCGCGAGCAGCACCGCCAGCACCAGCGCGCCGAGCACCGCCGTTCTGGGCCCATCCTGCTGCATGGCCAGCGCGAGTCCGTCTTGCAGGCCGGACGCCAGCGTGCTCAGGCGTTCGAGATCGCTGGGCCATGCCTCCCGCAGGTCGCGCCAGAACTCGCCGCCGAGCGGCGAGGGCGCGCGCTCGGTGATCTGCGCCTCGAAAAGCGCCCGGCGCTGGGTGAGCAGCTCGGCGCTGCGCTGCCGCACGTCGATGGCCAGGAGGCGCGCGAGCCTGATGTCCGCATCCAGCGCATTGCGCTCCTTGGTGAGGCGGGCGCGCTGGCGCGTGATGTCGGGGTCTTCCGTCGTGCCCGCGGCCGGCGGATTGCCGAGTTCGCCGAGCCGGGCGTTCAGGTCGGCCAGTTCGCCGGTGCGTGCGGCAACGAACTTGTCGGCCTGGGTGCCGATCTCGTTGATCTGCGCGACGAACTTGCGCACGTCGGCGTCGGGTTCGGAATTGGCCGAAGCGGTGATCTTGGAGAGCTGCTCGCGCAGTTCGGCCACGGTGGGTTCGGGCGCGAGCGCCGCGGCTGCGGCGGCGCTGCTGTTGGCGCCGGTGCCGGCGTCCGGCTGCGCCACCGCGGCGCCGCAAGACAGCAGGGCCGCCAGCCAAAAGGCCATCAGGCGTGGGATGAAACTCATGGCTGCCATCATAGAAGGCGTCATTTGCGGCCCGTGGCGCGGCTCGTGACAGCGTGTGTCGAGCCGCCGCGGCCGGTAGGAGGAGCGGTCAGGCGGCGGGGCTGAACAGGTCGACCCGGTCGGTGATGATGCCGTCGGTGCCCAGGGCGATCAGCCGCTGCGCGGCCTGTTCGTCATTCACGGTGTAGCTCAGCGCGCGCATGCCGGCGCCGTGCACCTGGGCCACCGTGTCGGCATCCCAGAGCTTGTGGTTGCAGACGATGGCGGCGCACTCCAGGCCGGTTGCGGCTTCCAACCAGCCGTTCCAGAGCTTGTCGAGCAGCAGCCCGCGCGGCAAGCCGGGCTCGACCGCCTGGGCGCCCTTGAGCGATTCGACCTGGAAGGACGTGAGCAGCGGCGGAATGGCCGCACCCTGCCAAAGGCTGGCCGCTTGCCGCGCCACCGCCTCGCCGGTCTTGCGCTCGCTACCGGGCGTGGGCTTGATCTCGATGTTGAGCAGATGGTTGCTGGCCAGGCAGAACCGGGCCAGGTTCTCGAGCGTGGCAAGCGGCTCGCCCGCAAAGGCGCGCGAGTGCCAGCCGCCCGCGTCGAGCTGGGAGAGCGCGCTCCACGACTGCTCTCCGCCAATGCCGTGGCCCGTGGTGGTCCGGTCGAGCTCGGCGTCGTGCATCAGAAAGGCCACGCCGTCGGCGCTGAGCTTGGCATCGCACTCGAACATGCGGTAGCCATGCGAGGCGCCGAGCCTGAACGCGGCCAGCGTGTTCTCGGGCGCCAGCTTGCCGGCACCGCGGTGCGCTACCCAGCGCGGGTAGGGCCAGGGTTTCAGTTCCGGCATAGTGCGTCAGTCCACGCGCTTGCCGGAGCCGGCGTCGAACCAGTGCAGCTTGTCTTCGCGCGCCGCAATCTTCACCGTGTCGCCCGCGACCGGCGGATGATCGCCTTCGTCGGTGCGCATGATGATCTGCTCGTCGCCGATGCGGCCGTACACCAGGCGCTCGGCGCCCAGCAGCTCGACCGACTCGACCTGCACGGACCAGCCGCTTTCGTCGAGCTTCATGTGCTCGGGGCGAATGCCGAGAATCTGGCCCGGCCGCACGCCGGGGGCATGCTGCAGCAGGTTCATCGGCGGCGAGCCGATGAAGCTGGCCACGAAGGTGGTGGCCGGCCGGTTGTAGACCTCTTCGGGCGTCGCGAACTGGTCCATCACGCCGCCGTTCATCACGATGATGCGCTGCGCGAGCGTCATGGCCTCGACCTGGTCGTGCGTGACGAAGAGCGAGGTGATGCCGAGTTCGCGGTGCAGCTTCTGGATCTCGATGCGGGTTTGTGCGCGCAGCTTGGCGTCCAGGTTGGACAGCGGCTCGTCGAACAGAAACACCTGGGGCTGGCGCACGATGGCGCGGCCCATGGCAACGCGCTGGCGCTGGCCGCCCGAAAGCTCGCGCGGCTTGCGCTCGAGCAGGTGGCCCAGTTCGAGGATCTTGGCGGCTTTGTCGACACGGGTCTTGATCTCGGGCTCGGGCACCTTGGCGATCTTCAGGCCGTACGCCATGTTCTTGAACACGCTCATGTGCGGATAGAGCGCGTAGTTCTGGAACACCATGGCGATGTCGCGCTCGGAAGGCTCGAGCTGGTTCACCACGCGCCCGCCAATGGCGATTTCGCCGGCCGAGATTTCTTCCAGGCCGGCCACCATGCGCAGCAAGGTGGACTTGCCGCAGCCCGAAGGCCCGACGATGACGATGAATTCATGGTCGGCAATCTCGGCGCTCACGCCGTGGATGACCTGGTTGGCTTTCGGCCCGTGGCCGTAGCGCTTGATGACGTTGCGTAAAGAGAGAGCTGCCATTTGTTTATTTTTCAGTGTCCACGAGGCCCTTGACGAACCACTTCTGCATCAGCACCACCACCAGCGCGGGCGGCAGCATGGCGAGGATGGCTGTTGCCATCACCACATTCCATTCGTTCTGGCTGTCGCCGCCGGCAATCATCCTTTTGATACCGACCACCACGGGGTACATGTCTTCGCCAGTGGTCGCGAGCAGCGGCCAGAGGTACTGGTTCCAGCCGTAGATGAACTGAATGACGAACAGCGCCGCAATCGAGGTCTTCGACAACGGCAGCAGCACGTCGAAGAAGAAGCGCATGGGGCTGGCGCCGTCCATGCGCGAGGCCTCGGTGAGCTCGTCGGGCACCGTGAGGAAGAACTGGCGGAACAGGAACGTGGCCGTGGCCGACGCGATCAGCGGTACCGTGAGGCCCGCGTAGGTGTTCAGCATGTTCAGGTCCGACAACACCTTGTAGGTAGGCAGGATGCGCACCTCCACCGGCAGCATCAGCGTTACAAAGATGGCCCAGAAGCAGATCTTCTTGAACGGGAACCGGAAGTAGACGATGGCGAAGGCGGACAGCAGCGAGATGGTGATCTTGCCGATGGAAATCACCAAGGCCGACACCAGGCTGACCCACATCATGTGGGCCACGGGGGCGTTGGAGCCGGTGCTGGTTTCGCGCCCGAAGAGCGCGCCCTTGTAGCTGTCCAGCATGTTGGTGCCGGGCAAGAGCGGCATGGGGGCCTGCACGATTTCCTGTGCCGTGTGCGTGGATGCGACGAACGCCAGGTAGAGCGGAAAGGCGACCACGAACACGCCGAGGATCATCACCACATGGGCCAGGATGCCGTGGGTGCCACGTTTCTCAACCATGGAGGGCCTCCGCGAAATTCTTGTTTTGTTTCATCAGTATTGAACCTTCTTTTCCACGTAGCGGAACTGGATGACGGTCAGCGCCACCACGATCACCATCAGCACGACGGACTGCGCCGCCGAACCGCCGAGGTCCATGGCCTTGAAGCCGTCGTAATACACCTTGTAGACCAGGATCGCCGTGTCCTTGCCCGGGCCACCCTGGGTGGCCGCATCGACGATCGCGAAGGTGTCGAAGAAGGCGTAGACCACGTTGATCACCAGCAGGAAGAAGGTGGTGGGCGACAGGAGCGGAAACTGCACCGTCCAGAAGCGGCGCCACGGGCGCGCCCCGTCGATGGCCGCGGCCTCGATGAGCGACTTGGGGATCGACTGCAGCCCGGCCAGGAAGAACAGGAAGTTGTAGGAAATCTGCTTCCACACCGAGGCCATCACGATCAGCGTCATGGCGTGGCCCGAATCGAGCAGGTGGTTCCAATCGATGCCGATCTTGCCGAGCGCATAGGACACCACGCCCAGCGAAGGCGAGAACATGAAGACCCAGAGCACGGCCGCCACGGCGGGCGCCACCGCATAGGGCAGGATCAGCATGGTCTTGTAGAAGGTGCCGCCGCGCGTGATGCGATCGGCAAACACCGCCAGTGCCAGCGACAGCGTGATGCCGATGCCCGCCACCAGCACCGAGAACAGGGCGGTGGTCTTGAACGACTCCACATAGCTCGGGTCACTGAATATCTGGCGGAAGTTGTCGAGCCCGACGAACTCCACCGATGTGCCGAAGGCGTCTTGCTGCTGCAATGACTGCAACAGCGCCTGCGCCGCCGGCCAGAAGAAAAACACGAGGATCACCGCCATTTGCGGCAGCAGCAGCAGCCAGGGCAACCAGTCCGAGCGAAAGAAAACGCGTTTTTCCATGAACCCTCTGCATAAAAAATCCCGCCCAGTCCGCTCTTGCACAAGAGCGAACGGGGGCGGGCGATATTAGCCGGACACCAGGGCCCGGGCCTCAATCGTTAGCTTTTGTTTGCTTTCTGAAAGCGTTCCAGTTGCTCGTTGCCGCGCGTCACGATGGAGTCGAGCGCTTCCTTGGCGGTTTTCTTGCCGCTCCAGACCTGTTCGAGCTCTTCGTCCTCGATGGCGCGGATCTGCACGTAGTTGCCCAGGCGGATGCCGCGGCTCTTGTCGGTGACCTTGCGCACCATCTGCGTCACGGCCACGTCGGTGCCGGGGTTCTGCTTGTAGAAGCCGGATTCTTCGGTGAGCTTGTAGGAGGCCGTGGTCACGGGCAGGTAGCCCGTGCGCTTGTGGCTGGCGGACTGCACTTCAGGCGTGGAGATGAAGCTGAAGAACTTGGCCACGCCCTTGTACTCGGCCGGCTTCTTGCCCGACATCACCCAGAGGCTTGCGCCGCCGATCACGGTGTTCTGCGGTGCGCCCGGCACGTCCGGGTAGTAGGGCAGCGGAGCCACGGCGTAGGCGAACTTGGCGTTCTTGGCGACGTTGCCGTAGAAGCCCGAGGACGTGTTGATCATTGCGCACTCGCCCGACACGAACGAGGCTTCAGGCACGTTGCCGCGGCCCTTGTAGATGAACAAGCCCTGCTTGGCCATGTTGGCCAGGTTCTCGATGTGGCGCACATGCAGCGGCGAATTGATCTTCATGCGCGCGTCGAGGCCGGCGAGGCCGTTGCTCTTGGTCGCGAACTCGACGTTGTGCCAGGCCGAGAAGCTCTCCAGCTGGGTCCAACCCTGCCATGCGGTGGTGAACGGGCACTTGTGGCCGCTCGCCTTCAGCTTGGCGGCGGCGGCGGTCACTTCAGGCCAGGTCGAGGGCAGCTTGGCGGTGTCGATGCCGGCGGCCTTGAAGGCGTCCTTGTTGATATAGAACACCGTCGTCGAGCTGTTCAGGGGAAAGCTCAGCATCTGGCCGTTGGGCGCGGTGTAGTAGCCGGCCACGGCCGGAATGTAGGCGGCCGGGTCGAATTTTTCGCCTGCGTCCTTCATGACCTGGCCGACCGGCACGATGGCGCCCTTGCTGGCCATCATGGTCGCGGTGCCCACTTCGAACACCTGCAGGATGTGCGGTGCGTTGCCCGCGCGAAAGGCTGCGATGGAAGCCGTCATCGATTCGTCGTACGTGCCCTTGTAGGTCGGCACGATCTTGTATTCCTTCTGGCTCTCGTTGAACTGCTTGGCCAGGTCGTTGACCCACTCGTTGTTGACGGCGGTCATGGAATGCCACCACTGGATCTCGGTCTGGGCGTGGGCCAGGTTGAACAGCGTGGTGGCGGCCAGCGCCGATGCCAGCGCGAGCGTCTTGAATCGCATGAAGACTCCTGATGGGAAATGAAAGCGCGGATGCTAGGCCATGTGGATGACACGGCCGCGTCACATTGGCGCACGGACTGTTGTCATTTTCCAATCGGGAAAACCCCTTTGGCACCAGGCTTCCAGCAGGGCGTGGTCCCTTATGCTGCGGCGCAGCATGCTAGCATCGCCTACCCCTTTTTTCGGCCTAGCCTGTTGCCGTGGCCGGGGCTTCCGCGAGTACGTCATGAGCAGCAAAACCTCCCTCGACAAAAGCAGGATCAAGTTCCTTTTGCTCGAAGGCATCCACCCTTCCGCCGTGGAGGTCCTGCATGCCGCGGGCTACACCAACGTGGAATCGCTGCCAGGCGCGCTCCCCGACGCGGAGCTCAAGGCCAAGATCGCCGACGTTCACTTTCTGGGCATCCGTTCGCGCACGCAGCTGACGGCCGAGGTCTTCGCAGCCGCCCAGAAGCTGGTGGCGGCGGGGTGCTTCTGCATCGGCACCAACCAGGTCGACCTGGAAGCCGCGCGCGAGCATGGCGTGGCGGTGTTCAACGCTCCTTATTCCAACACCCGCTCGGTGGCCGAGCTGGTGCTGGCCGAAGCCATCCTGCTCTTGCGCGGCGTGCCTGAAAAGAGCGCGGTGGCGCACCGCGGCGGCTGGCTCAAGTCGGCCGAGAACGCCTTCGAAATTCGCGGCAAGACGCTGGGCATCGTGGGCTACGGCTCCATTGGAGCCCAGCTGTCGGTGCTGGCCGAGGCGCTGGGCATGCAGGTGGCCTTCTTCGACGTGGTCACGAAGCTGCCATTGGGCAACGCGCGCCAGGTGCGCGAGCTGCACCAGCTGCTGGCGCAGAGCGACATCGTGACCTTGCATGTGCCCGAGACGCAGGCTACCCAGTGGATGATTGGCGCGGCCGAAATCGCCGCCATGAAGCCGGGCGCCATCCTGATCAACGCTTCGCGCGGAACGGTGGTGGAGATCGAGCCCTTGGCCGAGGCGCTGAAGCAAAAAAAGCTGCTGGGCGCCGCCATCGACGTCTTTCCGGTCGAGCCGCGCACCAACAAGGACGAGTTCCAGTCGCCCTTGCGGGGGCTCGACAACGTGATTCTGACCCCCCACATCGGCGGTTCGACCATGGAGGCGCAGGCCAACATCGGCCTCGAGGTGGCGGAAAAGCTGGTCAAGTACAGCGACAACGGCACCTCGACTTCGTCGGTCAACTTTCCGGAAGTGGCGCTGCCGGCCCACCCCGGCAAGCACCGGCTGCTGCACGTGCACCGCAACGTGCCCGGCGTGCTGTCGGAAATCAACAAGATCTTCTCCGACAACAACATCAACATCTCCTCGCAGTTCCTGCAGACCAACGAGAAGATCGGCTACGTGGTGATGGACATCGACGCGGCGTACTCGGACCTGGCGCTGGAAAAGCTGGCCAAGGTGAACGGGACGATCCGCAGCCGCGTGCTGTTCTGAGGCCCCTCCGGGCAAACCCGCGGGCGGTGGCCTAAAATCCCCACCCCCGGCTATGGGCGCGCAGCGCCCGGCCGAGGTGCCACCCCCGATGAATGCTCCCACCGCGTTGACCACGCTGTTGTCGCAGGCCGCAGAGCCTGTACGACTGCGCGAGATCCCCTATAACTACACCAGCTTTTCCGATCGAGAGATCGTGATCCGCCTGTTGGGCGAGCGCGGCTGGGAACTGCTCCAGACCCTGCGCGCCGAGCGCCGCACCGGCCGGTCGGCCCGCATGCTGTACGAAGTGCTCGGCGATATCTGGGTGGTGCAGCGCAACCCCTACCTCGTCGACGACCTGCTCGACAACCCGCGCCGCCGCGGCCAGCTGGTCGATGCGCTCAAGCACCGCCTGGCCGAAGTCCAGAAGCGCCGCACCCCCGACAGCGACCTGCCGCGCGACCGGCTCGTGGGCGAACTCACTGGCCTGGTCGGCGAGGCTGTTGCCTCGTTCGACACCGCCTTCCGCGATGTGGCAGCCCTGCGCCGCAAGGCCACGCGCGTGCTGGGCCGCCTCACGGCCAAGGACAACATCAAGTTCGACGGCCTCTCGCGCGTGTCGCACGTCACCGATGCCACCGACTGGCGCGTCGAATATCCGTTCGTGGTGCTGTGCCCCGACACCGAGGCCGAGATGGCGCTGCTGGTCAAGGGCTGCATCGAGCTGGGCCTGACCATCATTCCGCGCGGCGGCGGCACGGGCTACACCGGCGGCGCCATTCCGCTCACGTGGAAGAGCGTGGTCATCAACACCGAAAAGCTCGAGGCCATGACCGAGGTCGAGATGGTCTCGCTTCCGGGCCTCGAAGCGCCCGTGGCCACGGTCTGGACCGAAGCGGGCGTCGTCACCCAGCGCGTGGCCGATGCAGCCGAGCGCGCGGGCTATGTGTTCGCGGTCGATCCCACCTCCGCCGAAGCCTCGTGCGTCGGCGGCAACGTGGCCATGAACGCCGGCGGCAAGAAGGCCGTCCTCTGGGGCACGGCGCTCGACAACCTGGCGTCGTGGCGCATGGTCACGCCGCAGGCCGAATGGCTCGAAGTCACGCGCATCGGCCACAACCTCGGCAAGATCCACGACGCCGAGAGCGCCGTCTTCGAGCTGCAGTACTACGCCGCCGACGGCAAGACCAGGCTGCGCACCGAGCGGCTGGACATTCCGGGCCGCACCTTCCGCAAGGAAGGCCTCGGCAAGGACGTGACCGACAAGTTTCTTTCGGGCCTGCCGGGCATCCAGAAAGAGGGCTGCGACGGCCTCATTACCAGCTGCCGCTGGGTGGTGCACCGCATGCCTGCGCACACGCGCACCGTGTGCCTTGAATTCTTCGGCAACGCGAAGGACGCGGTGCCCAGCATCGTCGAGATCAAGGACTTCATGTTCGCCGAGCAGAAGCGCTCGGGCGTGCTGCTGGCGGGCCTCGAACACCTGGACGACCGCTACCTGAAGGCCGTGGGCTACGCCACCAAGTCGAAAAAGCACGGCGGCCTGCCGAAGATGGTGCTGTTCGGCGACATCGCGGGCGACGACGCCGATGCGGTGGCGCGCGTCACCTCGGAAGTGGTGCGCATCGCCAACTCGCGCAGCGGCGAAGGCTTCATTGCCATCAGCCCCGAGGCGCGCAAGAAATTCTGGCTCGACCGCAAGCGCACGGCGGCCATCAGCAAGCACACCAACGCCTTCAAGATCAACGAAGACGTGGTCATTCCGCTGCCGCGCATGGCCGAGTACAGCGACGGCATCGAGCGCATCAACATCGAGCTTTCGCTGCAGAACAAGCTTGCGCTCACCGATGCGCTCGAAGCCTTTTTGCTGCGCGGCAACCTGCCGCTCGGCAAGACCGACGATGCGCATGAAATTCCGGCCGCCGAGCTGCTGGAAGACCGCGTGGCGCAGGCCGTGGCACTGGTGCAGGGCGTTCGTGCGCTCTGGGCCGAATGGCTGCGCGACGTGGACACGCTGTTTCCCCAACTGCAGGACCACACCCTGCGCGCCAGCTGGAAGACCCAGCTGCGCCAGCCGCTGCAGGAGATTTTCAGCGGCGCCGAATTCGCGCCGATCCTGGCCGAGTGCACCGCCATCCACAAGCAGGTGCTCAAGGGCCGCGTGTGGGTGGCGCTGCACATGCACGCGGGCGACGGCAACGTGCACACCAACATTCCCGTCAACAGCGACAACTACGACATGCTGCAGACCGCGCATGCCGCGGTGGTCCGCATCATGGCGCTCGCGCGCAGCCTCGACGGGGTGATTTCGGGCGAGCACGGCATCGGCATCACCAAGCTCGAATTCCTGAGCGACGAAGAGTTGAAGCCGTTCATGGACTACAAGCAGCGCGTCGACCCCGAAGGCCGCTTCAACAAGGGCAAGCTGCTGCGCCCGCCCGCGGGCGAAAACGTCGAGCTGCATGCCGACCTGACCAACGCCTACACGCCGAGCTTCGGCCTCATGGGGCACGAGTCGCTGATCATGCAGCAGAGCGACATCGGCGCCATTGCCGACAGCGTGAAGGACTGCCTGCGCTGCGGCAAGTGCAAGCCGGTGTGCGCCACGCACGTGCCGCGCGCCAACCTGCTGTACAGCCCGCGCAACAAGATCCTGGCGACCTCGCTGCTGGTGGAGGCTTTTCTTTATGAAGAGCAGACCCGGCGCGGCATCAGCATCAAGCACTGGGAAGAGTTCGAGGACGTGGCCGACCACTGCACCGTGTGCCACAAGTGCCTCACGCCGTGCCCGGTGAAGATCGACTTCGGCGACGTGTCGATGAACATGCGCAACCTGCTGCGCAAGATGGGTCAGAAGAGCTTCCGTCCCGGCAATGCGGCCGCGATGTTCTTCCTTAACGCAACCAACCCGCAGACCATCAAGGCGGTGCGTGCGGGCATGGTGGGCATCGGCTTCAAGGCTCAGCGCCTGGCCAACGACCTGCTGCGCGGGCTTGCCCGCAAGCAGACGGCCGCGCCACCGGCCACGCTGGGCCCGGCGCCGGTGAAGGAGCAGGTGATCCACTTCATCAACAAGAAGATGCCGGGCAACCTGCCGAAGAAGACGGCGCGCGCGCTGCTCGACATCGAGGACGCCGACTACGTGCCGATCATCCGCAACCCGAAGGCGACCACCTCGGAGACCGAGGCGGTCTTCTACTTTCCGGGCTGCGGTTCGGAGCGCCTGTTCTCGCAGGTGGGCCTGGCCACGCAGGCCATGCTCTGGCATGCGGGCGTGCAGACCGTGCTGCCGCCCGGCTACTTGTGCTGCGGCTATCCGCAGCGCGGCAGCGGCCAGTTCGACAAGGCCGAGAAGATGATCACGGACAACCGCGTGCTCTTCCACCGCGTGGCCAACACGCTCAACTACCTGGACATCAAGACGGTGGTGGTGAGCTGCGGCACCTGCTACGACCAGCTGCAGGGCTACCAGTTCGACAAGATCTTCCCGGGCTGCCGGATCATCGACATCCACGAATACCTGCTCGAGAAGGGCATCACGCTGGCCGATGCAGGCGGTGGCGGCTATCTCTACCACGACCCCTGCCACAGCCCGATGAAGCTGCAGGACCCGATGAAGACCGTGAAGGCGCTGGTCGGCGACAACGTGCTCAAGAACGACCGCTGCTGCGGCGAGTCGGGCACGCTGGGCGTGTCGCGGCCCGACATCTCCACGCAGATCCGCTTCCGCAAGGAGGAAGAGCTGAAGAAGGGCGAAGCTGCCCTGCGCGCGAACGGGCAGGTCGGCGAAAAAGACAACGTCAAGATCCTGACCAGCTGCCCGAGCTGCCTGCAAGGCCTCTCGCGCTACGGCAACGACCTGAACAACGGGCTGCTCGAGGCCGACTACATCGTGGTCGAGATGGCCAACAAGATTCTCGGCAAGGACTGGATGCCGGAGTACGTGGCCGCCGCCAACCACGGCGGCATCGAGCGGGTGCTGGTATGACCATGGCCACCACCGGCCCGGTTCCGGGCTGCCCGTTCTGCGAAGGCCCCGGCGGCCGCGTCGTGTTCGAAGGTGCGAAGCTGCGCGTCATTCATGCCGAAGAGGCCGGCTTTCCGGCCTTCTACCGCGTGATCTGGCGCGAGCACGCGGCGGAATTTTCGGACCTCAGCGCCGCCGATCGCGTGCTGTGCATGGAGGCCGTCGCGGTCGTCGAGCAGTGCCTGCGCGAGCATCTGTCGCCGGCCAAGATCAACCTTGCGGCGCTCGGCAACATGGTGCCGCACCTGCATTGGCATGTGATTGCGCGCTTCGCCGACGACACCCATTTTCCGGGCTCCGTCTGGGCGCCGGTGCAGCGCGAGGCCAATGCAACCCAGGGAGCCGCCGTGGCCGCGCGCCTGCCCGCGCTCGAGAGTGCGATGATGGCCCAATTGGGCACAAGGAGCTTCTGATGGCAGGTTTGCAAGCCGGCGCACCGACGCCGCAATCGATCACCGTGCACGGCCAGTCGCGCATGCTCGAGGTCGGGTTTTCCGACGGCGCCACGTTCCGCATTCCGTTCGAGCTGATGCGCATCTATTCGCCGTCGGCCGAAGTGCAGGGCCACGGCCCAGGCCAGGAAGTGCTGCAGACCGGCAAGCGCGAGGTCGAACTTGTCGACCTGAAGCCGGTGGGCAACTACGCCGTGCAGCCGGTCTTCAGCGACGGGCACGACACGGGCATCTTCTCGTGGAACCTGCTGTACGAACTCGGCGCCAAGCAGGCGGAGCTCTGGGCCGAGTACGAACGCCGGCTTGCCGCCGCGGGCGTCGACCGTGACGCGCCGATGATCGACAAGGGCGGCTCCGCCTGCAGCAGCCACTGAGCCCTAGACGGCCTCCGCTACCGAAAAGATAGCCGCGCAGGCAAGCGCGGCGCGCTCTGCAGCGCCCCGCTATTTGAAGAAAAAGCAACAAATGCCCGGCGTCTTCGCAGGGTCGCCATCTTGAGGTGTGTGCTTCCGGCCTAATATCAGGCCAATGAGCACCACCCACTTCGGCTTCGAAAAAGTCGACGAAAGCGAGAAAGCGCAACGTGTTCGCGGCGTCTTCGACTCCGTCGCCACGCGTTACGATCTCATGAACGACCTGATGTCGATGGGGCTGCACCGCGCCTGGAAGGCCTACACCGTGATGGTGGCCAATGTGGGCGAAGGCTCGCGCGTGCTCGACATCGCGGGCGGCACCGGCGACCTCGCACTGGCTTTCTCCAAGAAGGTCGGCGCCAGCGGCCAGGTGGTGCACACCGACATCAACGAAGCCATGCTGCGCACCGGCCGCGACCGGTTGCTCGATGCCGGCGTGGCACTGCCCACGCTGGTGTGCGACGCCGAGAAGCTGCCCTTCCCGAGCGACCACTTCGACGTGGTGACCGTCGCCTTCGGCCTGCGCAACATGACGCACAAGGACATTGCCCTGAAGGAAATGAACCGCGTGCTCAAGCCGCGCGGCAAGCTCCTGGTGCTCGAGTTCTCGAAGGTGGCCAAGCCGCTCGCAAAGGCCTACGACTGGTATTCGTTCAATGTGCTGCCGCGCCTGGGCAAGCTGGTGGCGGGCGACGACGCGAGCTACCGCTACCTGGCCGAATCGATCCGGATGCATCCCGCGCAGGACGAACTCAAGACCCTCATGAAAGAGGGCGGTTTCGGGCATGTGGACTATCACAACATGACGGGTGGCGTGGTCGCCCTTCATGTTGGAATCAAGTGTTGATGACGCGAATTCTTCGCTCTAAAGAGGAGACGACATGAAAAGTTTGAGTTCTTTGTTCCTGGCTTGCGTGCTGGCCCTGGTCAGCGTGCAGGCTGACGCTGCCCGTATGGGCGGCGGCAAGTCGGTCGGCCGCCAATCGTCCAATGTGACGCAGCGCGAATCCGCATCGCCCACCGCGCCCGCGCAGCAAAACGCAACCAATGCAGCGCCGCGGCCCGCAACGCCGGCGCCCGCTGCCGCGGCGCCCAAGCGCCCGTGGGGTGCGATGCTCGGCGGCCTCGCCGCCGGCCTGGGCCTGGCCTGGCTCGCAAATTCGCTCGGCCTTGGCGCCGGCTTTGCCAACATCCTGCTGATCGGCCTGCTGGTCATGGCCGGCCTGTTTGTCTGGCGCATGTTCAAGGCGCGCTCGGCCGCCTCGTCGGGCGCCAACCGCCAGGGCGGCTTCGCCTTCCAGGGCGCGGGCAACCCGGCCAACGCCAGCGCGCCTGCGCAGTACAGCCCCGCCAACGTCGGCAACGACGCCTCGGCGCGGCCTTGGGAGCGCAACACAGCCGCCTTTGACGCCTCGCCCGCACACACCGACGAGCGGCATGGCAGCAGCCTTTCCGCGGCGGGTGCCGCGGCCGGCGGCAGCATGATCGGCTCGGCGCTCTCGGGCTCGCAGTCTTGGGGTATTCCGGTCGGCTTCGACGTGGACGGCTTCCTTGGCGCCGCCAAGCGCAACTTCGTCACGCTGCAAGACGCCTGGGACCGCGCCGACGTCACTACGCTGCGCTCCATGATGACCGACAGCATGGTCGACGAGATCCGCACGCAGCTGGCCGACCGCGCCAGCCACACCGGCGGCGCCCCGAACAAGACCGAGGTGGTGATGCTCGACGCCAAGCTGCTCGGCATCGAGGAACTGGCCGATGCCTACATGGCCAGCGTGGAGTTCTCCGGCATGATCCGCGAGGACGACTCGGCCGGCCCGGGCCCGTTCCGCGAAGTCTGGAACATGACCAAGCCCGTCAGCGGCAACAGCGGCTGGCTGGTGGCAGGCGTGCAAGCGTTGCAGTAAGCGCATTCCGGCGGCCATGAGGCCGCTTACAGAACCGATAATGGGGACATGGCCACACCATCGTCCCCATTTTCTTTTCTCGACGACCTGTTCAATCGCATCGGCGAACGGCTGCAGCCGCCCGCTTGGGCTGTGCACGAGATCCAGCACCGCGCGGTGCTGTTTCTCAACCACGTGCTGCAGCAGGAGCCCGAGGCCCAGCAGCGGCTGCTGCGGCAGCAGGGGCGGGTGGTGCGCTTCCAGTGGCGCTTCGTCACGATGGAGCTGGTGGCCACGCCCGCCGGCCTGCTCGACCTGGCCCCGCCGGGCTCGGTGCCTGAGCTCACGCTCACCGTCACGGATGAGTCCCCCTTCGACCTGGCGCGCGCCACGCTGCGCGGCGACAAGCCCTCGGTGCAGATCATCGGCGACGTGCAGCTTGCGGCCGAGGTCAACTGGCTGGTCGACCATGTCCGCTGGGATGTCGAGGACGACCTCGCGCGCCTGATCGGCGACGTGCCGGCACACACCATCGCCAACGGCGCCCGCAAGGTGGCGGGCGCGCTGCGCCAGTTCGTCGGCGGCAAGCCCCCGCAAGCCGGCGGTTCGGCGGCCGGCGCGGCGAGCACGGCCGAATGAGGCGCTTCTACCGCGGATTCTTCATCGTCTGGGTCGCGCTGCGCTACGGCCTGGACGAGCTCGTGCTCACGAGCTTCCAGAAGCCCTGGCTGCGCGTGGTGGCGCGGGTCGTTTCCATCGGCCGCAACCTCGACGCGCCGCGCGGCCAGCGCCTGCGCGAGGCGCTCGAGCGGCTGGGCCCCATCTTCGTGAAGTTCGGCCAGGTGCTCTCCACCCGGCGCGACCTGCTGCCGCCCGACATTGCCGACGAGCTTGCCTTCTTGCAGGACCGTGTGCCGCCGTTCCCGTCGTCCGTGGCCATTGCCACGATCGAGCGGGCCTTCCGCCGGCCGGTGGGCGACGTGTTCGTGCAGTTCGACGAGACGCCGATTGCCAGCGCGTCCATCGCCCAGGTCCACTTTGCGACCATCCGCACCAACCAGGGCGAGGTGCGGGAGGTGGCCGTCAAGGTGCTGCGCCCCAGCATGCGCGGCGTGATCGAGAAAGACCTCGCGCTCATGGCCATGATGGCCGGCTGGGTCGAGCGGCTCTCGCCCGACGGCAAGCGCCTGAAGCCGCGCGAGGTGGTCGGCGAGTTCGACAAGTACCTGCACGACGAGCTCGACCTGGTGCGGGAAGCTGCCAACGCAGCCCAGCTGCGCCGCAACATGGCCGAACTCGACCTGGTGCTCATCCCCGAGATGTTCTGGGACTTCTGCCACCCCGAGGTGATCGTGATGGAGCGCATGAACGGCGTTCCCATTGCACAGCTCGACCGGCTGCGCGCGGCCGGTGTCGACATTCCCAAGCTCGCTCGCGACGGCGTCACGATCTTCTTCACCCAGGTGTTCCGCGACGGCTTCTTTCATGCCGACATGCACCCGGGAAACATCCAGGTGAGCCTCGCGCCGGAGACCTTCGGGCGCTACATCTCGCTCGACTTCGGCATCATCGGCACGCTCACCGAGTCGGACAAGGAATACCTCGCGCAGAATTTCGTGGCCTTCTTCCGGCGCGACTACAAGCGCGTGGCCGAGCTGCACCTGGAAAGCGGTTGGGTGCCCGAAGGCACCCGCATCGACGAGCTGGAGGCGGCAATCCGCACCGTGTGCGAGCCGTATTTCGACCGGCCGCTGAAGGAAATCTCGCTCGGCATGGTGCTGATGCGGCTGTTCCAGACCTCGCGGCGTTTCCACGTCGAGATCCAGCCGCAGCTGGTGCTGCTGCAGAAAACCCTGCTCAACATCGAGGGCCTGGGCCGCCAGCTCGACCCGGAGCTCGATCTCTGGCACACCGCCAAGCCCTTCCTCGAGAAGTGGATGGTCGACCAGATCGGCCCCAAGAAGCTGTTCCAGCAGCTCAAGGCCGAGGCGCCGCGCTACGCAAAACTGCTGCCGCAACTGCCGCGGCTGCTGCACGATTTCCTTGAAAATCGGCCCGCCGACAACCGCCGCGAACTGCTCGAACTGCTGGCCGCGCAAAAGCGCACCAACCGGTTGCTGCAGACCATCATCTACGGTGGCATAGGATTTGTATTGGGATTGCTCGCCATGCAGTTGCTGGTGCGCGTGAAGTTGTTCTAGAGGAGAGTCTCCGTGTTGCTGACGCTGGTTGTCGTTTATCTGCTGGTCACCATTGCGATCGGCCTCTACGCCGCCAAGCGGGTGAAGAACACCACCGACTTCGCCATTGCGGGGCGGCACCTGCCGCTCTTCATGATCGTGACGACCACCTTCGCCACCTGGTTCGGCTCCGAAACGGTGCTCGGCATTCCGGCCAAGTTCATCGAAAGCGGGCTGAGCGGCGTGGTCGAAGACCCGTTCGGCGCGGGCACCTGCCTCATCCTGGTCGGGCTGTTCTTTGCGGGCAAGCTCTACCGCATGACCTTGCTGACCATCAGCGATTACTACCGCGAGCGCTACGGCCGCGGCGTGGAGGTGGCCTGCTCGCTCATCATCATGCTGAGCTACCTGGGCTGGGTGTCGGCGCAGGTCACGGCGCTGGGGCTGGTGTTCAACGTGCTTTCCGCCGGCGCCATCAGCATTCCGCTGGGCATGGTGATCGGGGTGGTCTCCATCCTGGCGTACACCCTCTTCGGCGGCATGTGGTCGGTGGCGGTGACCGACTTCATCCAGATGATCATCCTCGTCGCGGGGCTTGCCATCATTGCGGTGTTCGCCGGCAACATGGCCGGCGGCGCGGACAAGGTGGTGGCCTTCGCGGTCAGCAAGGATCTCTTCAAGTTCTGGCCCGAGCCCAACTGGCACGACATGGTGTTCTTCCTTGCCGCAGCCATCACGATGATGCTCGGCTCCATTCCGCAGCAGGACGTGTTCCAGCGCGTCATGTCGGCCAATGGCGTCAAGGCAGCGACGCGGGGGCCGGTCATTGGCGGCGTGGCGTACATCCTGTTCGCCTTCGTGCCCATGTTCCTGGTGGCCAGCGCGCTCCTGATCATGCCGGAGCAGACGGCCGCGCTGCTGAAGGACGATCCGCAGAAGGTGCTGCCGACCCTGGTGCTCGAGAAGATGCCTTTCGTGATGCAGGTGCTGTTCTTCGGCGCGCTGCTGTCGGCCATCAAGTCGACCGCCTCGGCCACGCTGCTGGCGCCGAGCGTTACCTTCACCGAGAACATCTGGCGCCAGTTCCGCCCGTCGGGCACCGACCGCCAGAACCTCATGACGATGCGCATCACGGTGCTGGTCTTCAGCGCGGCCGTGCTGGCCTACGCGATCCGCATGCAGGGCACGCCCATCTACGAACTGGTGTCGGGCGCCTACCAGGTGCCGCTGGTCGGCGCCTTCGTGCCGCTGGTGTGCGGACTTTACTGGCGCCGCGCTACCACGCAGGGGGCACTCGCTTCGATCCTGTTCGGCATCGGCACCTGGCTGCTCTTCCTGTCGATGCCCTGGAGCGCCGAATTCCCGGCCCAGCTGGCCGGCGTGCTCGCCTCCTTCGGCGGCATGGTGGCCGGATCGCTGGCGCCGCAGTGGGTGACCAACACCCGCACCCCGCACCGGATGCTCGCAGCCTAGGAACGCCCCCCGAAGCGCCTTTGGTGCCTCCCCCCACTGGGGGGCGCACCCGGCGGCCCGGCAGAGCCGGTTCCACGGGTGCACTGGCCGGGCCATGCGGGTTCATGCCTGCAGGGGCACCCTTATAATCGAGGGCTTTGCGAGCGGCCTCTGCTCGGTTTTTGCGCCGCTTTTTTACTCAATTCCATGCCCATTTACGCCTACAAGTGCAGCGCCTGCGGCTTTGCCAAGGACGCCCTGCAAAAAATGTCCGATGCGCCGCTCACGGTGTGTCCGGCATGCGGCGCGAGTGCCTTCGAAAAGCAGGTCACCGCCGCCGGTTTCCAGCTCAAGGGTTCCGGCTGGTACGTGACCGACTTCCGCGACGGCGGCGGCAAGAAGGCCGAAGCCGCCACGGCTGCACCCGCGACCAATGGCGACAGCGCTGCCGCGCCGGCCGCCAAGACCGCGGACGCTTCCAGCCCCGCGCCTGCACCCGCCCCTGCCTCCAGCCCTGCGCCGGCACCAGCTGCCGCGGCCAAGAGCGACTGACGAGCGACCGAGAACAACACACCATGCTCGCCCTGCGCAAATGGCTGTTTTCCGGCTTGCTGGTCATCGTTCCGCTGTTCATCACCCTGGCGGTGCTCAAGTGGATCATCGACACGCTGGACCAGACGCTCTGGGTGCTGCCGCTGGGTTGGCAAACATGGCTGCACGAAAACAACGTGCGCGGCCTCGGCGTGCTGCTCACGCTGGCCATCTTGCTGGGCGTGGGTGCCATTGCAAGCAACTTCGTGGGCAAGCGCCTGCTCGGATGGGGCGACGCGGTGGTGCGGCGCATTCCCGTGGTGCGCTCGATCTACTCGAGCGTCAAGCAGGTGTCGGACACGCTGTTCTCCGAAAACGGCAACGCCTTTCGCACCGCGGTGCTGGTGCAGTGGCCCCGAGAGGGCGTGTGGACCATCGCCTTCGTGACCGGCGCGCCGGGTAGCGACGTGGTCGAGCACCTGGGCGGCGGCGACTACCTCAGCGTCTATGTACCCACAACGCCCAACCCGACGGGCGGTTATTTCGTGATGCTCAAGCGCAGCGACTGCATCGAACTCAAGATGAGCGTGGACGAAGCGCTCAAATACATCGTCTCGATGGGCGTGGTCGTTCCCGGCGGCCCCTCGACCCTCGCGAACAAGTAAGAAACGCGCCTTCGCGGCGCTGGAAATCAAGATATGGCCATGCGTACTCACTATTGCGGTCTTGTGACCGAAGCCCTGATGGGCCAAACCGTCACCCTGTGCGGCTGGGTCAACCGCCGCCGCGACCATGGCGGCGTGATCTTCGTCGACGTGCGCGACCGCGAAGGCTACGTGCAGGTGGTGTGCGACCCCGATCGCGCCTCCACCTTTGCCGTGGCGGAAAACCTGCGCAACGAGTTCTGCGTTCAGATCACCGGCCTGGTGCGCGCGCGCCCCGAAGGCACCACCAACGACCAGCTCAAGAGCGGCAAGATCGAAGTGCTGTGCCATGAACTCAAGGTGCTCAACCCCTCGGTCACGCCCCCGTTCCTGCTGGACGATGACAACCTGTCGGAAACCACGCGCCTCACGCACCGCGTGCTCGACCTGCGCCGCCCGGCCATGCAGCGCAACATGATGCTTCGCTACAAGGTCACGATGGAAACGCGCAAGTTCCTCGACGCCAACGGCTTCATCGACATCGAGACGCCGATGCTCGGCAAGTCCACGCCCGAAGGCGCGCGCGACTACCTGGTGCCTAGCCGCGTGCATGACGGCAGCTTCTTTGCGCTGCCGCAGTCGCCCCAGCTCTTCAAGCAGCTCTTGATGGTGGCCGGCTACGACCGCTACTACCAGATCGTGAAGTGCTTCCGCGACGAAGACCTGCGCGCCGACCGCCAGCCTGAATTCACGCAGATCGACATCGAGACCTCGTTCCTCGCCGAAGAAGAAATCCGCGAGATGTTCGAGGGCATGATCCGCAACGTGTTCCGCAATGCCGCGGGCATCGACCTGCCGGTGTTCCCGACCATGACGTACGCGGACGCCATGTTCAAGTACGGCTCCGACAAGCCCGATCTGCGCGTGAAGCTCGAGTTCACCGAACTCACCGAGCTCATGAAGCGCGTGGAATTCAAGGTGTTCTCCAACGCCGCCACCATGCAGGGCGGCCGTGTGGTGGCACTGCGCGTGCCGGGCGGCGGTGCCGAAGGCGGCCTGTCGCGCGGCGAAATCGACGCGTACCAGGAATTCGTCAAGATCTACGGCGCCAAGGGCCTGGCCTACATCAAGGTCAACGACGCAGCCGCCGGCCGCGAAGGCCTGCAGAGCCCGATCGTCAAGAACCTCGACGACGCCTCGCTGGCCGAGATCATCGCCCGCACGGGTGCCTGCAACGGCGACATCCTGTTCTTCGGCGCCGACAAGGAAAAGATCGTCAACGATGCCATCGGCGCGCTGCGCGTGAAGATCGGCCACAGCGCCTTCGGCAAGAAGGCCGGCCTGTTCGACGACCGCTGGGCGCCTCTGTGGGTGGTCGACTTCCCGATGTTCGAGTTCGACGAGGAAGGCCAGCGCTGGAGCGCCGTGCACCACCCGTTCACCGCGCCGAAGGACGGCCATGAAGACCTCATGGACACCGCGCCCGAGAAGTGCATTGCCAAGGCTTACGACATGGTGCTCAACGGCATCGAGATGGGCGGCGGCTCGGTGCGTATCCACCGCGAGGAAGTGCAGAGCAAGGTGTTCCGCGCGCTCAAGATCAGCGCCGAGGACGCCCAGCTCAAGTTCGGCTTCCTGCTCGACGCGCTGCAATACGGCGCCCCGCCGCACGGCGGCATCGCCATCGGCCTGGACCGCCTGGTCATGCTGATGACCGGCGCCGAGTCGATCCGCGACGTGATCGCCTTCCCCAAGACCCAGCGCGCGCAAGACCTGCTCACGCAGGCGCCGAGCCCGGTCGACGAGAAGCAGTTGCGCGAGCTGCACATCCGGCTGCGCAACGTGCAGCAACCCGCCTGATGCGCCCATGACGACGAGCATCCGGCCCTGGAAGATTCCGGAGTCGGTGCTGGTCGTCATTCATACGCCGGCGCTCGACGTGCTGCTGATCCGGCGCGCCGATGCCAATGACTTCTGGCAATCGGTCACCGGCAGCAAGGACCTGGCCGACGAGCCGCTCATGCTCACCGCCGCGCGCGAGGTGGCCGAGGAAACCGGCATCCAGTGCGGCGAGGGCACGCCGCTGGCCGCGCGGCTGGTCGATTGGCAGCTGAGCAACGTCTACGAAATCTACCCCGGTTGGCGCGCACGCTATGAACCGGGCGTGACGCACAACACCGAGCACCTGTTCGGCCTGTGCGTGCCCGAGCGCCTGGTGCCCACCCTGGCACCGCGCGAGCACACCGACTGGAAATGGCTGCCCTACCGCGAGGCGGCCGACGCGTGCTTTTCTCCGTCGAATGCCGAAGCCATTCTGTTGCTGCCAGAATTTGCCAGATGAACCTGCCGGCACACACCCTTCGGGTCGCGACCTACAACATCCACAAGGGTGTGCAAGGCATCGGGCCGGCAAGGCGGCTGGAAATCCACAACCTGGGGCATGCGATCGAGCAACTGGACGCCGACATCGTCTGCCTGCAGGAGGTTCGCAAGATGAACCGGCAGGCCGCGCTCCGCTTCGAGCGCTGGCCCGAGCTTCCGCAGGCCGACTTCCTGGCGCCCGAGGGCTACACCGCGGTTTATGAAACCAATGCCATCACGCGCCACGGCGAGCACGGCAATGCGCTGCTCACCCGCTGGCCGGTGATCCGCACCGGCCACCAGGACATTTCCGACCACCGCTTCGAACAGCGCGGGCTGCTGCACGTGGTCATCGAGGTGGAGGGCCGGCCCGTGCATGCCATCGTCGTGCACCTGGGGCTCATCAAGGGCAGCCGCGTGCGGCAGGTCGCCCGCCTGCGGGAGTTCATCGAGCGCGAAGTGCCGGCCGGCGAGGCGGTGGTGGTTGCGGGCGACTTCAACGACTGGGGCGCGCGCATGCGCTACGCCATGAACGCCATGGGCCTGCGCGACACCAGCGACCTGCGCGGGTCGCGAACCCTTACCTATCCCTCGCGCCTGCCCGTGGCGCAGCTCGACTTCGTCTATGGGCGGCACCTGGAGCCGGTGGCCTGTTCGGTGCCGCGCGGGCCGATCTGGGCGCGAATGTCCGACCACCTGCCGCTGGTCGCCGACTTTGCGCTGGCATGAGGCGCGCTTTTGCTGGCTTCTCCCTGCTGGGCCTGCAAAATGCGTTCGCTGATACCATGCGCGGATGCTGAGGAAAACCGACGTGGAACCGCGCCCTGACGGAAACAACGACGACGAGGGCACCCCCGTCTCGGTGAAGATCCGCGAACGCCTGACCGCCGCGCGCAAGCGCTTCAACGCCAACGACAACATTGCCGAGTTCATCGAACCCGGCGAACTCGAGTCGCTGCTCGACGAAGTCGAAGTGAAGATGAAGAGCGTGCTCGAAAGCCTGGTGATCGACCTCGAGAACGACCACAACACTGGCAACACCGCACGCCGCGTGGCCAAGATGTACCTCAACGAAGTGTTCAGGGGCCGCTACGTGGCGCCGCCTTCGCTCACCGAGTTTCCCAACGCCGAGCACCTGAACGAGCTGATGATCGTCGGCCCGATCACCGTGCGCAGCGCCTGCTCGCACCACTTCTGCCCGATCATCGGCAAGCTGTGGATCGGCATCATGCCCAACGAGCACACCAACGTGATCGGCCTGTCGAAGTACGCGCGCCTTGCCGAATGGGTCATGGGCCGGCCCCAGATCCAGGAAGAGGCGGTGGTGCAACTGGCCGACCTCATCCAGGAAAAGACCCAGCCCGATGGCCTGGCGCTCGTCATGGAAGCCGAGCACTTCTGCATGGCTTGGCGGGGCGTGAAGGAAATGGACAGCAAGATGATCAACTCCGTGATGCGCGGCGTGTTCCTGAAAGACCCGAGCCTGCGCCGCGAATTCCTCTCCCTGCTGCCGAGGAGGAGCTGAACATGCTGGTCCGACTTCTCTACGCCAGCCGCGCCGTCGATACCAGCCCCGAGGCCATCGACGCCATCCTCGCGCAATCGCGCACGCACAACCCGTCTTGCGGCATCACGGGCATTCTTTGCTACGGCGCCGGCACCTTCCTGCAGGCGATCGAAGGCGGGCGCATGGCCGTGAGCGAGCTCTACGGCCACATCCAGCGCGATGCGCGCCACAAGGACGTGGTGCTGCTTCACTACGAAGAAATTTCCGAGCGCCGCTTCGGCGGCTGGACCATGGGGCAGGTCAACCTCTCCAAGCTCAACGCCTCGACGCTGCTCAAGTACTCGGAAAAGCCCGAGCTGAATCCGTATGCGGTCTCGGGCAAGGTCTCGCTGGCGCTGCTCGAGGAACTGATGGCCACCGCGGCCATCGTCGGCCGCCACTGAAGCCAGTGGTGCCCGCGCCAGGCACTCCGCGTTCCCCCGGCCTCGCATAACCCGGAGTGCCGCTCTCCGCCTTCGCATTGATCCTGCTTGCCGGGATCATTCACGCCAGCTGGAACATCGCCGCCAAGAAGGCGAACGGCGACGCGCGCTTCGCGTTGCAAAGCGGCGTCTTCATGGCTGTTGTGTGGGCCCCGGTGGGCATCACGCTGGGCTGGAGCGTGGTGCCGACCTGGGGCTTGAAGGAGTGGGGCTTCGTCGCGCTGAGCGGCGTGCTGCACGTCATCTACTACGTCATTCTGCTTCGCGGCTACCGCAAGTCCGATCTCACCGTGGTCTATCCGCTGGCGCGCGGTTCGGGACCGCTGCTGTCCTCGCTGGTCGCCATCCTGTTCCTTGGCGAGCGCATCAGCCTGGTTGGCGTTGCAGGCATTTCGGGCGTGGTGCTGGGCGTGTTCCTTGTGGCCGGCGGACCGGGCCTGTGGCGCAAGAAGCATGACCCGGCCCAGCGCGCGCGGGTTCACAAGGGCGTCCGCTACGGCGTGCTGACGGGGGCCTTCATCGCGGCCTACACGGTGGCCGACAGCTATGCGGTGAAATTCCTGGCCATGTCCCCGATCCTGCTCGACTACTTCGGCAACCTGGTGCGCGTGGGGCTGCTGCTGCCCGCCGGGCTGCACGACCGCGCCGAAACGGCGCGGATGTGGCGCGCGCAGTGGAAATACGCGCTGCTGGTGGCGATGATCAGCCCCGTTTCGTATGTGCTGGTGCTCTATGCGGTGCAGCAGGCGCCCATTTCCCATGTTGCGCCGGCCCGCGAAGTCTCGATGCTTTTCGCGGCGCTGATCGGTGGCCACCTGCTGCGCGAAGGCGACCGCCTGCTGCGGCTGCTGGGGGTCGCATTCATTGCCGCCGGGGTGGCGGCACTCGCACTGGGGTGAGATGAACGCGCCGCTGCTGTTCGGATGCGATTTTTCTTGCGCGCCCACCTCGCGCAAGCCGGTCGTCGTTGCCGCCGGACGCACCAGCGGGACGGGCGAGCTGGTGCTGACCGGTCTCCAGCGCTTCACCACACTCGACGCCTGGGCCGAGTGGCTGCGCAGCGAGCCGGCGTGGATCGGCGGCTTCGATTTTCCGTTCGGCCTTCCGCGCGAATTGGTCGAGCATCTGCGGTGGCCGCTGGAATGGAACGCGCTCATGGCCCACTATGCGAGCCTGAGCCGCGCGGAGATTCGCGCCACCTTTGCCGCCTTCTGTGCCGCGCGTCCGGTCGGCGGCAAATTTGCGCACCGCGCAACCGATGCGCCTGCCGGTTCGAGCACGTCGATGAAATGGGTCAACCCGCCGGTGGCGTTCATGCTCCATGCGGGCGTGCCGCCGCTCCTGGCTGCCGGCGCGAGCCTTCCGGGGCTGCACATCGGCAGCAACAAAGACCGCGTTGCGCTCGAGGCCTACCCCGGGCTGCTGGCCCGCGAGCTGATCGGCCGCCGAAGCTACAAGAACGACGAGGCGGCCAAGCAGACGCCGGAACGGCTGGCGGCACGCACGAGCCTGCTCGCCGCGCTCGAGGCGGGCACCACGCGCCTGGGCCTGCGGGTGGCGCTCGGCAGGGCGCAACGCACCGAATTGCTGGGCGATGCGCGCGGCGATCACATCGATGCGGTGCTTTGCCTTGTCCAGACCGCGTGGAGCGCACAGCGCGTATCCACGCCCGGGCCCGGTTTCGGCTTGCCGGAGAACTTCGATCCGATCGAGGGATGGATCGTCACGGCCTGAGCCTTCTTGTCCTACAGGGTTTCGCGCCGGCCGCGACTCCCGCGTCGTCGGCCCGAAAGCTAGATTGGGAAGGCGGTCCGGCCTTGTCCGGACCCCCTGCGCGCAACCCGCGCGCGTCAACCGCTCTTCGGAGCGAAACGGAGGATTCCAATGAAAAGAACTGCCCAGACCCTCGCCATGCCGTTTTCACGCACATGGCTCGCCGTGCTGCTGATGGCGGGCGCGGCATTGACGCTTGCCGCTTGCGACGCCTCGGACAACCGCACCGCGGGCGAGAAACTCGACAGCGCCATTGCAAAGACCGAGAAGGCGGCCGAGACGGCCGCCGCCAAGACAGGCGAGGCCGTCAAGGACGCCAAGGCCGAGATCGATGCCTCCGGCACCACTGCCGAGGTGAAGGACGGCATGGCCAACATGACGGACGCCGCAAAGAGAGCAGGCACAGCCGCGAGCGCGACGGTGGACGATGCCGCGATCACCGCATCGGTGGCCGCGGGTCTGGCCAAGGACCCGGACCTGAGCGCGATCAAGATCGACGTGGACACCAAGGCAGGCGCAGTCAGCCTGAAGGGGCCCGCGCCCACGGCCGCCGCAAAGGCTCGCGCCGAGGAAATCGCCAAGGGCGTGCAGGGCGTGACCTCGGTGGACAACCAGCTTGAAGTGAAGAGCTGAACGCGCTCTGCCTCGTCTCAAACAAAAAGCCCGGTTCGTCCGGGCTTTTTTTGTTGCAGAGCCCTCGCGAGGGCTCGTGAAGATCAGTGGCCGAGCCAGTCCTTGAGCTCGTCCGCGTGCTCTTCCTCGTCGGAAAGAATGTCTTCCAGCATGCGCCGGGTGGTCGGGTCCTTGTCGCCGATCAGCGCGATCATCTGCCGGTACGTTTCCACCGCAATGCGCTCGGCCACGAGGTTGGCGCGCACCATGGCCTGCAGGTCGGTCGATTCGTCGTAGCCGGCGTGGCTGCGTTCGAGCAGGTGGGTGGGGGCAAAGTCGGGCTCGCCGCCCAGTTGCACGATGCGTTCCGCAATGCGGTCGGCGTGGGCCGACTCTTCGTTGGCGTGCACCAGGAATTCTTCCGCAATGGCAGGCGACGACACACCGCTGGCGGTGAAGTAGTGGCGCTTGTAGCGCAGCACGCACACCAGCTCGGTGGCGAGCGCATCGTTCAGCAGCTTCACGACATCGTCGCGCCAAGGGCCGTAGCTCGGCGTGACCGCGCCTTCGTCGAGGCTGTTGGCCGCCGCCTCGATGGCTTTTTCGTCGAGCACCAGGTGCTCGTGCTTTGCCGGGTTGGTAACCGGGGAGTTCGCATTCATGGAGGGTCCTTTCGTGGGCTGGTGTTTTTCTGATGCATCAACGTGTTGACGACGTCTGCCACATCGGATGTCTTGAGCACCGCCGCCAGCACTGCCGTGAACGAGAGCAGGCGCCACGGCTTGATCAACACGATGGCGGCGCCCGTGGCGGCAGCAATGGCCATGAGCTTGGCCGGCTCCTTGCGCGCATAGTGCTCGAGCAAGGGGCGTGCGAGCTGGCCCACCGCATGGGCGGGGTGCCGGCGCCACCAGCGCTCGGTCATGCTGCGCGCCATCGACGTCCACCGATGGCGGCTGCTGCGAGGAGGCGTCTCTTGCTGCGCGCCGTCTGCGGCGTACATCTCCGGATGGTCTTCCTGCGCCGCGTACCGCCTGCCGTGGCGGCTGTCGCGCGGCTCGTCGTCTTCGCCGTTCAAATGCCGCACGAGTGCACGGCGCGAAAGCGCAAGGCGCTCCTGCGGCGTGAGCGAACTGCGGTCAGCGGCGTTCATGGCGAGCTCCTGCTTCGTGCAATGCCTGCAGGTCTGCGTCGACCTGGGCGCGAAGATCGTCGAACGCATAGCCCGGGAACGGCCGGCTTGCCACCCAGGCGCAAATCCCGGCGATCACCAGCGCAACGCCCGGCACCGCCACGAGCACCCAATGGAAGCTGCCATGCAGCACGCCCATCAACACCGCAACCCCGATGAGCCCGAGCGCCAGCATGGCGCTCGCGGCGGCGACCGCGCCCGCAACAATGCGGGCGACCAGCCCGTGCCCCGCCTCGGAGGCTTCTTGCCTGACAAGAGCGGCGTAGTTGGCGGCGTGTTCGGCGATGAGTTCCGGATGCCCGAGCACCGTGGAAAAAATCGGATGAAGCATGGTGCGCGGAATCGGTGGAACGGGGCGTCAGCCGATCAGTATTCGTCCCGGCGGCTGCGGCTGGCCAGCACGATGAGTGCGGTAATTGCCGCGCCGGCTGCCGCAGCAATCAGCACCGAACGCACGGGCTGGTCGGAGATGTAGCGGCCGGTGACGTCTGCTGCCTGCTCCAGGCGGCGCTGTGCGCGAGCGCTGGTGGTCGAAGCGGCGTCGAGGCCGCGCTGCACGGCCTGCTGCACGCGTGCCGCCAGCTGTTCGACAGCCGGTTCCGCGTCGCGGCGCAGTTCGCGGACCTTCTCGCCGGCCGCATTCACCGCGTTCTGTGCGTAGGCGCGGGTGGACTCGACAGCCTCGTTGGCGGTCTGGCGTGCGTCGTCGGCGAGTTGTGAGGGAGTCTTGGTCGTGTTCATGATGAGAATTTCCTTTCCGGGGAGATGAATTGCGGGAGGCTGTTGATCGTAACTAAGCTACTTGCGCCTGAGCACGCCGGCCAGGAAACTGGCAATGGCAAGTACGGCGAAGATCACGAAAAGGATCTTGGCGATTCCTACCGCGCTGGCGGCAATGCCGCCGAAGCCGAACACCGCGGCAATCAGCGCAATGACCAGAAACACCACCGTGTAATGCAACATGTGGACTCCTTCGAGACTTCGCTCGTTGTTGTGGGACTGCGCGTTCAAAAAAGATGAAATGAACGGCACAGGAGCAACCTTAAGTGGCGCCCCTGCAAGGCCCTGTCAGCGGCTGGGCGCGGGGAACGTAGGAGACGACCGAGTTCCCCCTTCACCTGCCGTGCACGGGCGCCGCCGTTCGCGCCGGCCGCGCAGCCGGCTGTGCCTCAGAGCGGCTTGACGACCGGCAGCATCGCGCTCAGGCGCGTGCCCTGGCCCGGCGTCGAAGAGATCGTGAGCTTGCCGCGTGCGGCCTCCACCCGGTGCCGCATGCCCGCGAGGCCGTGCGTCGAAGGGTGGATGCGTTGCGGGTCGAATCCCTTGCCGTTGTCGGCAACTTCCACGATCACGTGGTTCTCGTAGTTCTTCAGCACGATCGTCGCCTCGCTGGCTTCGGCGTACTTTCCGATGTTGGTGAGGCTCTCCTGCACCATGCGGTAGATGGTGAGCTGGCGCGATTCGTCCATGGTCACTGGCTCCAGCGCCATCTGCACCTGGATGCCCGAGCGCTCGGCAAATTCGCGTCCGAGGATTTCCAGCGACGCCACCAGCCCGAGGTTCGACAGCGACGACGGCCGGAGGTCCTCGATGATCCGGCGCTTGAGCGCAATGCCGCTGTTCAGCAGCTCGGTCAGGTGCTGCAGCCGCTGGGTGGCGTCCGGCGCCTCCAGCAGCCTGGACTTGAGGCGGGCCACGTCCAGCTTGGCCGCGGTCAGCAGCGATCCGAGTTCGTCGTGCAGCTCCCGCGCGAGATAGCCGCGCTCGGTCTCCCGCACGTCCTGCAGGTGGGTGGCCAGCTCGGCCAGCGAGGCCGTGCGTTCGCGCACCTCGTCTTCGAGCGCGTTGCGCTCGCGCTGCAGCGTTTCCTGCTGGCGCTCGCCAATGGAGCGCAGTGCATGCGTCTGCCGCAGGTACAGGAAGAACGCGATGAGGGCGGCAAGGGCCACGATGGCGGTGCCGATGCGCGAGAGCCGCAGCGACTTCATCACCTGCACCTGGCTTTCCTGCAGGGTCTTGTTGCTGGCCGCCACAAGGTCGTAGGCACTTTTGCGGATGGCGTCCATTTCCTCGCGCCCCACGTCCGTGGTGATGACGAACTTCCAGGCATCCTCTTTGCCGTCCTGCCGCAGGCGCACGCTCATGTCCATTTCGGCTATCTTGCGCAGCACGTGCTTGGAGAGCTCCGCCAATTGGGTACGCTCGGCGGGCCGTTCGGCGTAAAGTTGGCGCAATGTGGCAAGGTATCCATCGACCTGCTTGACGGCCGTGTCGTAGGGTTGCCGGTAGCTGGTTTCGCCGGTCAGGAGGTAGCCTCGCTGTCCGGTTTCGGCATCGAGCATGCTCTGCAGGATCAGGTTGATCGTGGCGCGCACTTTTTGCGCCTCGTCGATGTTCGCAAGGGCCTGGGTCGACTGGCGGTAGCCGGCCTCGTTGATGCCGACGAGGGCCAGCGCAGCCAGCGCCGCGAGCAGCAGGCTCACGGCCATTTTTGGAGGAGCTAGCCAGTACATGAAACTTTCAAAGGTGCTTTCCGCACAAGTTCGTGAATAATTGACAACAATCAGGGGATCGGCATGTTGCGACTTCCTAGGTCGCAACACAACGAAGAAAGTAACAGATGATCAAAATTGGAATTGTGGACGACCACGCTATCGTGCGTTCGGGCCTGCGGCAGTTCTTCTCCGAGCACGTGGACTTGCGCGTGGCCGGCGAGGCCGCCAGCGGGCGCGAGGCCATCGAGCTGGTGCGCACTACGGAACTCGACGTGCTGGTAATGGACCTTTCCATGCCGGGACAGAGCGGCATCGACGCGCTTGCCATGATCCGCGCCAAGGCGCCGGACGTCGGCATTCTCATCCTCAGCGGCTACCCCGAAGAGCACTACGCGATGAACCTCATTCGCCAGGGTGCAAGCGGGTATCTCAACAAGGAGTGCGACCCGATGGAGATCGTCAACGCGATCCGCACCATCTCGCTGGGCCGCCGCTACATCACGCCGGCCGTGGCGGAACTGCTCGCCCGTCAGCTCGACCGCAAGGATGACGCCGCGCCGCACGAGCAGCTCTCGGAACGCGAATTCCAGGTGTTCCTCAAGCTTGCCAAGGGCGAGACCGCCGGAGACATTGCCAAGACGCTGTCGCTGTCGGTCAAGACCGTGAGCACCTACCGCACGCGCCTCATGGAGAAGATGAACCTGTCTTCCAACAGCGACCTCACGTACTACGCGCTGAAGAACAAGCTGATCGATTGAGAAAAGATTCTGCCGGCGGCTGAAGAAGGAGGCGGGGAGGTCCGGCGGGGCTTCTTCTGCCTCTTTTTCATTCCGTGCCGGTGGCGGGGCGATGGGCCACCGCCTCCAGGGTGCAGAAGTCGACCAGCGCGTCGATCTCATTCGATTTGTCGAACACCGCATCCACTCCGAACTCGGCGCAGCGCCGCCGGATGTCGGGCGTTGCGTAGTTGCTGAGCACCACCACCTTCTGGTTCGGCCGGCGCGAGATGCAGGCCTGGAGCACGCCCAGGCCGCTTCCCTGCTTGAGAAAAAGATCGACCACCGCCAGGTCCCACTCGTCGCTGTGGTCCTGCAGCCATTGGCGCGCATGCGCCTCGGTCTCGGCAAAGCCGACAACCGTCGTGCAGGTGAGTTCTTCCAGGGTACCGATGAGGTTTTCACGGATCGTGAGGTTGTCTTCGACGATGTATGTCTGCAATCTGGTATCCATGCCGAACCGCGCTTCCTCTGTTGGCAGGTGTCTTCGCGACCGCCCCTGCTGGCGATTTGCTGCGCATCGAAGATTGCGGCGTCGCCGGCCCGCATCATGCAGGGTTCGGAGGATGTGTGTTGTAGGCGGGTTCCGACGAGGCGGCCACGCGGCGCCCTTCCGTAGGCAATGCCTCACGGTTTCTGCGGTTCATTGCCGACCCGGGCCATCGAAGGGCGGGTATATCCAGACTCCATGGCGACGAACGTCCTTCGCAACCGACCGCTCTGGCTCAAGCTGCTTGCGGCTTTCGTGCTGCTGTTCGCGGCGCTGGCGGTGGTGGTCGCGTTCTTTCCGTGGGACACGTTGCGCGAGCCGATCAACCGCTACGTCAGCGAGAAAACGGGGCGTAAGTTCGAGATCACCCGCCGGCTCGATGTCGGTGTGGGGCTGCGTGGCGCCACCGTGAAGGTCGACGGCATCGAGTTCGCCAATCCCACATGGGCCCGCGATCCCTACCTGGTCAAGGCTGAGCGCGCCGAGTTCGACATCCGGCTGTGGCCGCTGCTCACGCAGAAGATCGTGATTCCGCGCCTGGCACTGTTTTCGCCCACGCTGGGGCTCCAGATGGAGCCGGATGGACGCCGCACATGGGCGCTCGGCAAGGACACCTCCGATCCTGGAACCGTTCCCGACATCGGGCTGATGCAGGTCGACAACGGCACGATCGATTTTCTCGCCACGCACCTGGGTGTCGACCTGCATGCCGACGTGAGCTACGACACGAGCCGCGGCACGCTGCCGCTCAGCTACCACATCAAGGGGCGCTACAAGGGCCAGCCGCTGACCGCCGAGGGGCGCACGGGCAACGTGCTCCAGCTCAAGTCGGCGGGCCAGGAGCCCTTTCCGATGGAGATCAATGCCGCGGCGGGCCAGACCCGCTTCAAGGCCGAAGGCACCGTGACCGACTTCGCCGATCTCGATGGCATCGACGCGAAGTTCGAACTCAAGGGCCAGACGCTCGGTGCCCTGTTTCCGCTGCTCGGCATCGCGCTGCCGGAGACCTCTCCCTATGCGCTGAGCGGCGACCTGCGCAAGCGCGCCAAGCTGTGGGAAGTGGCGGGGCTCAAGGGCAGGCTCGGCCTTTCCGACATTGCCGGCGACATGCGCTTCGACCAGGCCGGAAAGCTGCCGCGCCTCGCGGGGGAATTGCGCTCGCGCCTGATGGACATGGACGACCTGGGCCCCCTCATCGGCTTGCCGCCCACCGAGCGCTCGGCCAAGGCGGTCGAAGGCGTGGCGCCGCCACCCACCATCAAGCAGGCGAAGCGGGCGGCGGGCGACAAGGTGCTGCCCACCGCAACGCTCGACTTCGACCGCCTGCGCGCGATGAACGCCGACGTGAAATACACCGCCGATCGCATCCGCAATGTGCGCGACGTGCCGCTCGACCGCGGCAGCGTGCAGGTTAAATTGACCGACGGCGTGCTCGCCCTGGACCCGCTCGACCTGGGCGTGGCCGGCGGCAAGCTGGCCGGCGCGATCCGCATCGACGCGACCCAGAACCCGGCGGACATTCGCGCCTCGCTCGACCTGCGCAACATGCAGCTCAACCGCGTGGTGCCGAAGATCGAGACCATGCGCAGCAGCTTCAGCCGGCTCGACGGCCGCGTCAATCTTTCGGGGCGGGGCAACTCGGTGGCCAGCTGGCTCGGCGGCGCCTCGGGCGACGTGGCGGCCCTGACCGGACGCGGGCGGTTCAGCAACCTGCTGCTTGAATTCATGGGCCTGGACGGCGCCGAGATCATCAAGTTCCTGCTGCGCGGCGACCAGAACGTCGAACTGCGCTGCGCCGCGATGGCGTTCGACGTCAACAAGGGCGTCATGACCAGCCGCAGCGTGGTGCTCGACACCGCCGACACCGTCTTCTATGCCACCGGCCAGGCCAACCTTGCAACCGAGAAGCTCGACTTCGTGGTGCGGCCCGAGCCGAAGGACGCGAGCTTCCTCTCGCTGCGCACGCCGCTGGTCATCGGCGGCACCTTCGGTTCGCCGTCCGGCGGGGTTCAGGTGGTTCCGCTGGCGGAACGCGGCCTGGCAGCGCTGGTGCTGGGCGCGCTCAACCCGCTGCTGGCGCTGGCGGCGACCATCGAGACCGGGCCGGGCGAAGATGCGGACTGCAAGGGCGTGCTGTCGCAGGCCAACAAGCCCGGCTCCGGCGCAGCCGCCGGCGCGGCAAAGGCCAAGGGCGCGAAGCAGCGCTGAGGCCGGGAAGAGACCAGGAGGGCGCCGAAGGAGCGAGGTGCCCTCAGGCGGCGCCCGCGCGATGCGCGCACACGCTGCAATGCGGGTCTCGCGCAATCTGCAGCGTGTCGAATGCCGTGCGGCGCCCGTCGAACATCAACAGCTTGCCTGCCAGCGACGGCTCGATGCACGCGAGCAGCTTGAGCGCCTCGCTCGCCTGCAGCGTGCCGATGGTGCCCACCACGGGACCGAACACCCCGAGCACGGCGCAGAGCGTTTCCTCGAAGGCCGCATCGGGCGGAAAAATGCACGCGTAGCAGGGAGACGCTTCGTCGCGCGTGTCGTAGACGCTCAACTGGCCGTCGAAACGGATGGCGGCGCCTGCCACCAGCGGCTTGCCTTGCGCCACGCAGGCGCGGTTCACCGCGTGCCGCGTCGCAAAGTTGTCGCAGCAGTCGATCACCACGTCCGCCGCCCCGACCAGGCGCGACAGCAGCGCCTCGTCGGCACGGGTGGCGTGCGTTTCGATGGAGATGCCGGGATTGATGTCGCGCATGGCCTGCGCGGCCGATTCGACCTTCAGGCTGCCCACCCGCGCATGGGTGTGGGCCACCTGACGCTGGAGGTTGGTCAGGTCGACCTCGTCGTCGTCCACCAGCGTGACGTGCCCGACACCCGCCGCAGCAAGGTACAGGGCCACCGGCGAGCCCAGGCCGCCCGCGCCGATGACCAGCGCGCGGCCGGCGCTGACGCGCGCCTGGCCGTCGATGCCGAATTCTTCGAGGAGGATATGGCGCGAATAGCGCAGCAGGTCGTCGTCGTTCATGGTGGCTCACCCCGGCTTGTGCCAAACGAAAAAATACCGCGGCCCGGCAGCGCCGGTTCCGCGGTATTTCCGGATCTGAAAGCGCCGAGCTCCCGATCAGTTCTCTTTTTTCTCTTCCTTGTTGTCGACGATGACCTGCGTCTTGCTGACCAGCACCGGCTGGCCCTTGAGGCGGTTGAGCGCCTGCATCAGCGGAAAATCCTTGTCGGTGCCGAACTCGGGCACCTTGCGGTCCTGCGGCGGCTTCTTGGCTTCTTCCTCGAGGCGCTTGCGGGCTTCGTCGCGGGCCTTTTCGCGTTCCGGGTCCTTCGTCTCGGGGCCCTGGCCGCTGGCCAGGTGCTTTTCGAGGTCGGCCTCGCGCATGCGCAGGGCGGCGAAGGGGCTGCCCTCGGCGCTCTCGTCGATCAGCACGTTGGGCACGATGCCCTTGGCCTGGATCGAGGTGCCGCTCGGCGTGTAGTAGCGCGCCGTGGTGATCTTCAGGCCCGTGTCCGGGCCGAGCGGGCGCACCGTCTGCACCGAGCCCTTGCCGAAGGTCTGGCTGCCCATGATGGTGGCGCGCTTGTGGTCTTGCAGCGCGCCGGCGACGATCTCGCTGGCCGAGGCCGAGCCTTCGTTCACCAGCACCACCAGCGGCACGGTCTTCAGGGCCGCGGGCAGGTTGCGCAGCGGGTCGCTGCCGGAGCGACGCTGGTAGAACTCGGGCGCCGCCTTGTAGACCGACTTGCTTTCGGCCAGCTGGCCGTCGGTGGAGACCACGGTCACGTTCTCGGGCAGGAAGGCGGCCGAGATGGCCACCGCCGCGTCGAGCAGGCCGCCGGGATCGTTGCGCAGGTCGAGCACCAGGCCCTTCAGGTTGGGGTCTTCCTTGTAGATTTCCTCGACCTTCTTCACGAAGTCGTCCACCGTGCGTTCCTGGAACTGCGAGAGGCGGATCCAGCCGTAGCCGGGCTCCATCACCTTGCCGCGCACCGACTGGGTACGGATTTCCTCGCGCGTGATCGTCACCGGGAAGGTGCGGCTTTCGTCCTTGCGGAAGATGGTCAGCAGCACCCTGGTGTTGGCCTCACCGCGCATGCGCTTGACGGCCTCGTTGAGCGACAGGCCGCGCACGGCCGTGTCGTCGATCTTGGTGATCAGGTCGTTCGGCTTCAGGCCCGCACGGAAAGCCGGGGAGCCCTCGATGGGGGACACCACCTTGATGAGGCCGTCTTCCTGCGAGATTTCGATGCCCACGCCGACGAAGCGGCCGGTCGTGCCTTCCCTGAATTCCTTGAAGGACTTCTTGTCGAAGTACTGGGAATGCGGGTCGAGGCCGGCCACCATGCCGGAAATGGCGTCGGAAATGAGCTTCTTCTCATCGACGGGTTCGACATAGTCGCTCTTGACCATGCCGAAAACGGCGGCGAGTTGCTGCAATTCCTCGAGCGGGAGCGGCGCGAGCGAGCCGCGTGCGACCGTCTGCAACGAGACGGTGGTCAAGACGCCGGCAACGGCGCCGGCGGCGACCCAGCCGGTAATCTTCAATTTGTGGCCCATCATGAGTGATTGTCCTTGTCGGCTGTCGAACCAATATACACAGCTTGGAAGCAAATTGCCTGCCGGGGTTCCACGGGGGAGCGCGGCCGAGGGGTTTTAATTCTTCAGCCCTTGCCTTGCGAGGCAACCGCCGCGGCGGCCTTTTCGGCGGCTGCGGCGTCGCCCAGGTAGTAGTGCCGCAGGGGCTTCAGGTCGTCGTCGAGCTCGTAGACCAGCGGAATGCCGTTGGGAATATTCAGGCCGACGATCGCGTCGTCCGAAATTCCGTCGAGGTACTTGACCAGCGCCCGGATCGAATTGCCGTGCGCGGCCACCACCAGGCGGCGCCCGGTGCGGATGGCCGGCGCCATCGATTCGTTCCAGAACGGCAGCACGCGCGCCACCGTGTCCTTCAGGCACTCGGTCAGCGGAATCTGCTCGGGCGAGAGCTTGGCGTAGCGCACGTCGCTGCGTTCGCTGCGCGGATCGTCGGCTTCCAGGGCCGGCGGCGGGGTGCCGTAGCTGCGGCGCCAGACCAGCACCTGCTCATCGCCGTATTTCTTGGCGGTTTCGGCCTTGTTCAGGCCCTGCAGGGCGCCGTAGTGGCGCTCGTTCAGGCGCCACGAGTGCACCACGGGCAGCCAGGTGCGGTCGAGTTCGTCGAGGGTGTGCCAGAGCGTGCGGGTGGCGCGCTTGAGCACGCTGGTGTAGGCCACGTCGAAGTCGTAGCCCTCGGCCTTGAGCAGCCGGCCGGCCTGCTTGGCCTGCTCGATGCCGGTTTCGGTCAGGTCGACGTCGGTCCAGCCGGTGAAGCGGTTTTCGAGATTCCAGGTCGATTCGCCGTGGCGGATCAGTACCAGTTTGTGCATGTGGGAGGCCTTTGGCAGCGCTTGGGAAAACCAGCATTCTAAAATCCCGGGTTTGCCATCCAAGGAACCCCCGTGAAATTGATCGAATTCGTCACCGCGAACTGGATGCTGATCCTGATTGCACTCAGCTCGGGTGGCATGCTGGCCTGGCCGCTGATTCGCGGCGGCGCCGGCGGCGGCACCCTCACGGCCCAGGGCGCGGTGCACCTCATCAACCGCGAACGCGCGGTGCTGGTGGATGTGCGCGAACCCGAAGAGTTCGCCACCGGCCACATGATCGGTGCCAAGAACGTGCCGCTGAACCTGCTGGAAGAAAAGCTGACCGGCACGGTCAAGAACAAGAATGTGCCGCTGCTCTTGGTGTGCGCCACCGGAGCCCGCGCCCAGCGCGCCGTGGCCATGGCCAAGAAACTCGGTTACGAGCAGGCCCAAGCCGTCTCCGGCGGCCTCAAAGCGTGGAAAGAGGCTAACCTGCCGGTTGAAAAAGCCTAAGTCTTCCCAAGGTACAGCGTATGCAAGCCGTCAAGATGTACACCACCGCGTTCTGCCCGTACTGTGTTCGTGCGAAGCAGATCCTCAAGTCCAAGGGCGTCGACGAGATCGAAGAAATTCGCATCGACACCGATCCCGAGGCCCGCAGCACCATGATGGAAATCACCCAGCGCCGCACGGTGCCCCAGATTTTCATCGGCGACACCCACGTGGGCGGCTGCGACGACCTGATGGCGCTCGATAGCCGTGGCGGCCTGGTGCCCCTGCTGCAAGCCGCCTGAAGACGAATCAGCCGGGTGTCACGGAAGCGGTCCGGGCGCCGGGCGATAATCGCCTGCTCATTCATCTGCAGCCCGCTGCGGGAACCTCTCCCCGGCGGGCATTGTTTTGATTCTCGAAAGTTCAGCCATGGCCGACCAGCAAGCCCAAGATCCCATCTTCCAGATCCAGCGCGTCTACCTCAAGGACCTGTCGCTCGAACAGCCCAATTCGCCCGGCATCCTGCTCGAACAGGAGCAGCCCACGGTCGACATCCAGCTCGGCGTGGACGCCCAGCCGGTCGCTGAAGGCATCTTCGAGATCACCGTGTCGGCCACCGTGCAGACCAAGATCCAGGACAAGACCGTGTTCCTGGTCGAAGCCAAGCAGGCCGGCATCTTCGAGATCCGCAACCTGCCCGAAGACCAGATGGGCCCGATCCTCGGCATTGCCTGCCCGCAGATCGTCTACCCGTACCTCCGTGGCAACGTGGCCGACGTGATCCAGCGCGGCGGCTTCCCGCCCGTGCACCTGGCGGAAATCAACTTCCAGGCCATGTACGAGCAGCAGCAGGCGCAGGCCGCCGGCCAGCCCGCCCCGACGCTCGCACAGTAAACCGGCACAACGCCGCCAACGCCGATGAAGATCTGCGTTCATGGCGCCGGTGCCTGGGGCACGGCGGTGGCCGTCAATGCGGCCCTCAACACCGCCGTCGGCCACGAGGTCACGCTCTGGGCGCGCGATGCCGCCCAGGCAAATGCCATTTCGAAGGGGCGCGAAAACAGCCGCTACCTGCCGGGGTTGGCGCTGCCGGCCTCGCTCGGGGTGCGGGCCGGCGACATCGGCCAGGCGCATGCCGGCGCCGACCTCGTCATCGTGGCCACGCCCATGGCGGCCCTTCGTGAACAGCTCATTGCGCTGCGCGGTTGCACCGTGCCCGTTGCGTGGCTCTGCAAGGGCGTGGAGCCCGCGCTCGACGCTTCTTCCCCCACTTCCTTCGGCCTGCTCGCCCATGAGATCTGGGCCCAGGTCGCTCCAGATTTGATAGCGGGCGTGCTCAGCGGCCCGAGCTTCGCGCAAGAAGTGGCCGAAGGCCGCCCCACCGCGCTGGTGGCCGCGAGCCCGCATGCGGCGGTGCGCGATGCGCTGGTCGATGCCTTCCACGGCCCGGCCCTGCGCGTCTATGCCAACGACGACATCGTCGGCGTCGAGGTGGGCGGCGCGGTGAAAAACGTGCTGGCCATTGCCACCGGGCTTTGCGACGGCCTGGCGCTGGGGCTCAATGCACGCGCCGCGCTCATCACGCGCGGCTTGGCCGAAATGACCCGCTTCGGGCTGGCGCTCGGCGCGCGGGCCGAGACTTTCATGGGCCTTTCGGGCCTGGGCGACCTGGTGCTGACCTCGACCGGTGACCTGTCGCGCAACCGCAAGGTAGGCCTGCTGCTAGCGCAAGGGCAGACCCTGGCGCAAGCCGTCGCCTCGCTCGGCCATGTGGCCGAAGGCGTGTATTGCGCGCGCACCGTGGTGCAGCGCGCGCGCGGCCTGGGCGTGGAAATGCCCATTGCCGAAGGCGTGGTTGCGCTGCTCGACGGCCGGGTGAGCCCGCGGGAAGCCGTCGCCTCGCTCACCGGCCGCGATCCGGTGCCTGAAACCGTCCGGGCGCACGGGTCCCGCGGTTCACCCTGACAAGACGGAAGAGACAAAAAGAGCCATGAGCCCTCGCTTTGATTTTTCGGCGCCGGCCGTGGCCGCGCTGGCCCAGGCCGACGCCGCACGCGCCTTGCAGGAAGACGTGGCCGACGGTGACCTGACCGCCTCGCTGGTCGACCCCGGCCGCCGGGCCCGCGCCCGCGTGCTGGCGCGCGAATCGGCCGTGCTGTGCGGTGCGCCGTGGGTGGAAGCCACGCTGCGGCAACTCGATCCGCAGGCCCGCATCGAGTGGCTGTGCGGCGAAGGCGAGCGCTGCGCGGCCGACCAGACGGTGCTCGAAATCGAGGGCTCGGCCCGCGCGCTGCTGACGGCCGAGCGCACCGCGCTCAATTTTCTTCAGCTGCTGAGTGCGGTCGCCACCAAGACCGCGCTGTATGCCGACGCCGTTCGCGGCACGCGCGCAAGCATCGTCGACACCCGCAAGACCCTGCCGGGCCTGCGCCTGGCGCAGAAGTACGCGGTGCGCACCGGCGGCGGCGTGAACCACCGCATCGGTCTTTACGACGCGGTGCTCATCAAGGAAAACCACATTGCGGCGGCCGGCGGCGTTGCCGCGGCACTGCGTGCCGTGGCGCCGGTGGCGGATCGCGCGGCCTTTGTCGAGGTCGAGGTCGAAACGCTGGCGCAGCTGCAAGAGGCATTGGACGCTGGCGCGCGCATGGTGCTGCTCGACAACATGGACTTGCCCACGCTGCGCGAAGCCGTTCGCATCAACGACGCGGCCGGCAACGAACGCAAGGCCGTGCTCGAAATATCGGGCGGCGTCACGCTCGAAGGCCTGCGCACCCTGGCCGAAACGGGGGTAGACCGAATCTCGGTCGGCGCACTCACCAAGGACGTGAAAGCCATCGATTTTTCGATGCGCTTCCAGGAAAGCTGAGGGCGGCGGCCGTGGCTTCTTCTTTCGTCATCGACGTCGACTACGAACAGCCGGTGGCAGAAGCCGGATCGGCCTGCGACACCCGCCACGCCTGGGCGCGCGTGCCGCCCGAACCTTCGCCCGATGAGCGCATCGCCCTGAAGGAGCGCATTCGCCGCCTGCTGCGCGAGCGCAATGCGGTGATGGTGTCGCACTTCTACGTGCACCCTGACCTGCAGGACCTGGCCGAGGAAACCGGCGGCATCGTGAGCGACTCGCTCGAGATGGCGCGCTTCGGCCGCGACCACGCGGCGCAGACGCTGGTGGTGTCGGGCGTGCGCTTCATGGGCGAAACCGCCAAGATCCTCTCGCCCGAGAAGCGCGTGCTCATGCCCGACCTGGACGCCAACTGTTCGCTCGATCTCGGCTGCCCGGTCGATGAGTTCAGCGCGTTCTGCGACCAGCACCCCGACCGCACCGTGGTCGTCTACGCCAACACCAGCGCGGCCGTGAAGGCCCGCGCCGACTGGCTCGTCACCTCCAGCTGCGCGCTCGACGTGGTGAGCGCGCTGCACGCGCAAGGCCGCAAGATTCTCTGGGGCCCGGACCGCCACCTGGGCGACTACATCCAGCGCCAGACCGGCGCCGACATGGTGAGCTGGAACGGCGTCTGCATCGTGCACGACGAGTTCAAGGCGCTGGAACTCGAACTGCTCAAGAAGGCGCACCCCGCCGCGAAGGTGCTGGTGCATCCGGAGTCGCCGGCCGACGTGATCGCACTGGCCGACGCGGTGGGATCGACCTCGGCGATCCTGAATGCGGCACGGCGCATGGACGCGAAGGAATTCATCGTCGCCACCGACAGCGGCATGCTGCACAAGCTGCGCACGCTGAACCCGGAAAAGACCTTCATCGAGGCGCCCACGGCCGGCAATGGCGGCACCTGCAAGAGCTGCGCGCATTGCCCGTGGATGGCAATGAATGGGCTCGCGGAGTTGGCGAATGCGCTGGAAACCGGCGCGGGCGAAATTCAGGTCGATCCGGCGCTCGGGCTGCAGGCGCGGGTGCCGATCGATCGGATGCTGGCGTCTACTGCGGGCCTCAAGAACGGCCAGGCGCCCGGAAGCTTGGTGGCAGGCATCGGCGCCGCCTGAGGTGTTGTTCCCTCTCCCCGAGGGGAGAGGGAGCAACAGACCTCAAAACTCCAGCGTGCAGCTGTCCCCCAGCGCCTCGCGCCACACACGCACCCGCGCGAGCGAGGGGCGAAATTCCGGCAGCGCGTCCGCAATGAACAGGCACAGGTTTTCCAGTGTCGGCGGATGCAGCCCCGCCACGTCGTCCAGCAAGTGATGGTCCAGCAGCTCGCGCACCTCGTCCAGCCGGCGGCGCAGAAGCCCCAGGTCGACCACCATGCCCGTGACCGGATCGCGCTGGCCCGCAAGCCACACTTCGGCGTGGTACGTATGGCCGTGAATACGGCGGCTGCCTTCGACCTCGATGTCGCGCTTCAGGGTGTGGGCGGCGTCGAAGAAAAAGCGTTGGCTGATGGTGAATCGCATCTGGAAAGTCTCTCCGCGCTCAGCGGATACCGGTGATCTTGTGGGTTTGTACGCTGAGGCGCCACACGGGCTGACGCATGCATTCGGCAATGCACAGTTCGGTGTTGGCCACGCGGTCGGGCCCGTCCATCGGCTGGAGGAAACGGTGCGTGAACTCGCCGGTGCGGGCCATGGTGTCGAGGTCGAATTCGGTCTGCGGCCAGACCAGCTTCAGCTCCTGTCCGCGCTGCTGGACCCAAGGTGCACCGGCCTTGGGGCTGATGCAGAGCCAGTCGATGCCTTCGGGCGCGGCGACCGTGCCGTTGCTTTCCACGGCAATGCGAAAGCGCCGTGCATGCAGCGCGTCGACCAGTGCGGCGTCCACCTGCAGCAGCGGCTCGCCGCCGGTGAGCACCACCAGGCGGTGCTCGGCATCGCCGGCCGGCCATTGCGCGGCGATGGTGTCGGCCAGCAGCTCGGCGTTCTTGAACTTGCCGCCCAGCGTGCCGTCGGTGCCCACGAAATCGGTGTCGCAGAAACGGCAGACGGCCGTATCGCGATCTTCCTCGCGGCCCGTCCACAGGTTGCAGCCCGCAAAGCGGCAGAACACGGCCGGCATGCCCGCTTGGCCGCCTTCGCCCTGCAGGGTGTAGAAGATTTCCTTGACGCTGTAGGTCATGAAGCCGGCGCCTCGATTTCGAGGTTGTCGATCAGCCGCGTGCCGCCCAGCCGTGCCGCGGCCAGCGCCACGAGCGGTTCGCCAGTCAGCCCGAAAGTGGGCGCCTGCAGATCGGCGCGGCGGCGCAATACAAGATAGTCCGGTTGCCAGCCGCGCTCTGTCAGCGTCTGCATTGCCCGCGCTTCGATTGCGGCCAAATCGCGTTCGCCGGCTTGCACGGCTGCGGCCATGGCCTTTAGCGCCTTCGAGAGCTGCACGGCCTCCGCGCGCTCGGTCTCGCTCAGGTAGCCGTTGCGCGACGACAGGGCGAGGCCGTCGTCTGCGCGGAAGGTTTCGCTGCCGACGATCTCGATGGGCAGTGCGAACTGCCGCACCATGTGGCGGATCATCATCAGCTGCTGGTAGTCCTTCTTGCCGAACACGGCCACGCGCGGCTGCACGCACTGGAAGAGCTTCATCACCACCGTGCACACGCCCACGAAGAAGCCCGGGCGGAAGTGGCCTTCGAGGATGTCGGCCAGTGCCGGATCCGGGTGCACCTTGCAGGTCTGCGGCTCGGGGTAGAGCGCTTTTTCGTCGGGCGCGAACAGCACGTCGCAGCCGGCCGCGCGCAGCTTCTCGCAGTCGCTGTCCCAGGTGCGCGGATAGGTGTCGAAATCTTCATGCGGCAGGAACTGCAGGCGGTTGACGAAGATGCTCGCCACCGTCACGTCGCCCAGCGGCTTGGCCTGCTTGATCAACGCGAGGTGGCCGTCGTGCAGGTTGCCCATGGTGGGAACGAACGCGGGGTGCCTGAAAGCGGCCAGATGGCTGCGCAGCTCGGCGATGGTGTGTGCGATGTACATGGTCTGTGCTCCTTACCAGGCGTGGAGTCGATCGTCGGGGAAGCTGCCGTCTTTCACGGCCTGCACGTAGGCCTTGAGGGCGGGCAGTACGCCCGGCGCGTCGGCCATGAAGTTGCGCACGAACTTCGGCATCTTTCCGAGGTTGATGCCCAGCATGTCGTGCAACACCAGCACCTGGCCGGCGGTGCCCTTGCCCGCGCCGATGCCGATGGTGGCGCAGTGCTTCAGTTCATCCGTGAGCTCCGCGGCCAGCGCGGCCGGCACCATCTCGAGCACCAGCATCGTGGCGCCGGCATCCTGCAATGCGTGGGCATGCTGCTTCAGCAGCGCGCCGGCCGCATCGCCCTTGCCCTGCACGCGATAGCCGCCCAGCGCATGCACGGTCTGCGGCGTGAGGCCCAGGTGGGCGCAAACCGGAATGCCGCGCTCGACCAGGAAGCGCACCGTCTCGGTGGTCCAGCCGCCGCCTTCGAGCTTGACCATGTGCGCGCCGGCCTGCATCAGCACCGTGGCGCTGGCGAGCGCCTGTTCGCGCGATTCCTGGTAGCTGCCGAAGGGCAGGTCGGCAATCAGCCAGGCCGTGCCTTGCACGCGGCGCAGGCCGCGCGAAACGCTGTCGGTGTGGTAGCGCATGGTGTCCAGGCTCACGCCCACCGTGCTGTTCAGGCCCTGGCAGACCATGCCGAGCGAATCGCCGACCAGCAGGCAGTCGACACCTGCCGCATCGGCCATGGCCGCGAAGGTGGCATCGTAGGCGGTGAGCATCGAGATCTTCTCGCCGCGCGCATGCATGTCGGCCAGGCGCGGCAGGCTCACGGGCTTGCGCGATGCGGGCAGCGAGGCCGAGGGCAGCGTGCCGTAGGGCGTGGCGGCCGCTGGCGTTTCGGAAGGGGTTGCTGTGGTGTTCGACATGGTTGGGTTTCTCCCTGCGGGCGTCGGTGGCCGGGCATCCTTGAATGAAGAAAAAGTTGAAAGCGGGTGGGGCGGTCAGCGGACCGGCGGCGTCAGTACCGTCGGCGCGCAGGGCTCGGCGAGCGAAGGATAGTCGCGGCTGAAATGCAGCCCGCGGCTTTCGTGGCGGGCCTGCGCCGAGCGAACGATGAGTTCGGCCACCTGCACCAGGTTGCGCAGTTCCAGCAGGTCGCGCGTGACGTGGAAGTGGGCGTAGAACTCGTGAATCTCGGCCTGCAGCAGCGCGATGCGATGGCTCGCGCGCTCCAGCCGCTTGTTGGTGCGCACGATGCCCACGTAGTCCCACATGAAGCGGCGCAGCTCGTCCCAGTTGTGGGAGATGACCACGGCCTCGTCGGCGTCGGTCACGCGGCTATCGTCCCACTGGGGCAATGCAACGCCGGCGCGCCCCGGGGCCGCCGCAATTGCACCGGCCGCGGCGCGCGCGAACACCATGCACTCGACCAGCGAGTTGCTCGCCAGGCGATTGGCGCCGTGCAGGCCGGTGCAGGCGGTTTCGCCGATGGCGTAGAGGCCGGGCACGTCGGTGCGGCCGGCCAGGTCGCTCAGCACGCCGCCGCAGGTGTAATGCGCGGCCGGCACCACCGGGATGGGCTCGCGCGTGATGTCGATGCCCAGTTCGGCGCAGCGCGCGAGGATGTTGGGAAAGTGCTCGTTCAGGAACGCCGGGCTCTGGTGCGAGATGTCCAGGTACACGCAGTCGAGCCCGTGCTTCTTCATTTCGAAGTCGATGGCGCGCGCCACCACGTCGCGCGGCGCGAGTTCGGCGCGTTCGTCGTGCCTGGGCATGAAGCGCGTTCCTCCCGCCGATTCGGGCAGCTTCAGCAGCCCGCCTTCGCCGCGCACGGCCTCGCTGATCAGGAAAGACTTCGCGTGCGGGTGGTACAGGCAAGTGGGGTGGAACTGGATGAACTCCATGTTCGACACCCGGCAGCCCGCGCGCCAGGCCGCCGCAATGCCGTCGCCGGTGGCCGTGTCGGGATTGGTCGTGTACAGGTAGACCTTGCCGGCGCCGCCCGTCGCGAGGATGGTGTGCGGCGCGCGAAAACTCAGCACCTCGTCGGTTTCGTCGTCGAGCGCGTACAGGCCCAGGCAAGCCGGGTCGTCCAGCCCCAGCTTGGGCCCGGTAATCAGGTCGACCAGCGTGTGGTGCTCGAAGAGGGTGATGCTCGGCGTGCGGCGCACGCGCTCGATCAGCGTCTGCTGCACGGCCGCGCCGGTGGCGTCCGTCACGTGCACGATGCGGCGCTGGCTGTGGCCGCCTTCGCGCGTCAGGTGCAGCCCACCGTCGGCTTCGGCGGAAAACGGCACGCCGAGTTCGCGCAGCCAGTCGATGGCTTCGGGCGCATGCTCGACGACGAAGCGCGTGGCCTCGGGATCGCAGAGCCCGGCGCCGGCCACCAGCGTGTCTTCCACGTGCGCATCGAAGCTGTCGCCCGCGGCCAGCACGGCCGCAATGCCGCCCTGCGCCCAGGCGCTGGAGCCGTCGTTCAGTGCGCGCTTGGTCAGCACCGCCACGCGGTGCGTCGGCGCCAGGTGCAGCGCCGCCGAGAGGCCTGCGAGGCCGCTGCCGACGATGAGGACGTCGAAGTCGCGCACGGCGGAGTTCACGGGGACGGAAACCGGTAAGGTCAGGCCGGCGAGTAGGCCAGTCGGACGTAAATGGGAGCGAAGGCCTCGGCCTGCGTGATGTCGATCAGCGTTTCTTTCGCGAGCTCGAGCATCGCGATGAAGGTGACGATCAGCACCGGCGCACCGCGCGACACGTCGAACAGCTTTTCGAATTCCACGAAGCGCTGTCCCTGCAGGTGCCGCAGCACGATGCTCATGTGCTCGCGCACGTTGAGTTCCTCGCGCGAAATCTTGTGGTGCTGAATGAGCTTGGCGCGCTTCATGATGTCGGCCCACGCGTCGCGCAGCTCGACCACGTTCACGTCGGGGAAGCGGGGCTTGAGCGATTGCTCGATGTAGACCTGCCCCTTCCAGAAGTCGCGCCCGTAGGTCGGCATGGCGCTGATGGAGGCGGCTTGCAGCTTGGTCTGCTCGTATTCGAGCAGGCGGCGCACCAGCTCCGCGCGCGGGTCTTCGGCCTCTTCGCCTTCCGCCACCTTCTTGGGCGGCAGCAGCATGCGCGACTTGATCTCGATCAGCATCGCGGCCATCAGCAGGTACTCGGCCGCGAGCTCCAGATTGGTCTGGCGAATCTCGTCGACGTAGCTCAGGTATTGCCGCGTGAGCCCCGCCATCGGGATGTCGAGGATGTTGAAGTTCTGCTTCCTGATGAGGTAAAGCAGCAAGTCCAGCGGGCCTTCGAAGGCCTCCAGAAAAACCTGCAGCGCCTCGGGCGGGATGTACAGGTCCTTCGGCATCGCGAACAACGGCTCGCCATAGAGCCTGGCGAGCGCGACCTGGTCGACCACCTCGGGCATGCTGGCCACGAGCGTGTCGTTGTCCTCGTTGTCCTTCATTGCGCGCTTGCTATCATTTCAATAGCTGCGGGCGCGATGACGGCCAACGATGGGTGCCGGCTGGGCACCATTACTTGCTTTGGGTCTGGTAGACGTACGGCTGCTGCGGCACGCGGGCTTCGCTGTATTCCTCGAGCAAGCTGCGGTCGAGGTGTTTGTCCCACAGCAGGGCCCGGCCGGCGCGCTGTTCGGCTTCCAGCGTCGGCTTCTTTTCTTTCATCTCCTCGATGAAGCTGGTGATCTCGGAGGTGTAGTGGGGGCGGCGGAAAATGGACATAGACTGGACCTTTGTAGCGCGAATTTTACCGGGGATGGCATGAAGCGACGACAACAGTGGCGGATCGGCACGGCAGCGGCCTTGCTGGCGGTGGTTATGGGGCTTGCGGGATGCGACCCGCAGCGCATCGACGAACTGGAGGAGGGCGTGTCCACCGAGGCCGATGTGCGCGCCCGGTTCGGCGAGCCCGAGAACATCTGGGACGTGCCCAATGGCCGCGTGCTCGAGTACAACCGCCAGCCGCAGGGCCAGAAAAACTACATGATCACCATCGGCGCCGACGGCAAGATGAGCGCGCTGCGCCAGGTGCTCACGCCCGAGAACTTTGCCAAGGTGCAGCCGGGCATGATGATGGAAGACCTGCGCAAGCTGCTCGGAAAGCCTGCGAAGGTCACGCCCTACGCGCTCCGGCGCGAAACCGAATGGGAATGGCGCTGGGTCCAGCCCCCGAATTCGCCCATGGTGTTTACCGCCACGCTCAACGACGACCAGCGCGTGGTGCGCAGCGGGTCGTCGCCCGACCGGAGCACCGAGGCGAACTGAGACCTGAACGGCCTTAGCTTTCCGCTGCGTGCGGCTGGCCGCTCGTCAGCTCGTCGGCAAAGCCCGAGCGCACGATCACCTCGAGCGGCTGCGGCTGCAGCGACTCCAGGCGCAGCAGCCCGTCGCGCGCCAGCACCGCCCGGTGCAACTGGCGCAGCGCATCGACGCCGGTCGCGTCCAGGTAGATCAGGTGCGTGGCGTCGAGCACCACCGTCATGCCGCGCGGCGCGCTCTCGGCCGCGTTGACTGCCTCATCCAGCTTGGCCGCCGCGCCGAAGAACAGCGCGCCGTAGAGCCGGTAGGTGAGCACCGGCGGCTGCATCGTGACCAGCTCGACGCTGAAAAGCCCGCTCATGCGGCGGATAAAAAGCGCGCAGGCCAGCACGATGCCCACCTGCACTGCGACGGTCAGGTCGAAAACGACCGTGAGAAAGAAGGTGCCGAGCATCAGCAGCCGGTAATGGCGGCTGAAGTGCCGCAACTGGCCGGGCGTGAACTCGCGCCACTCGCCCATGTTCAGGCCCACGAACACCAGAATGCCCGCCAGCACCGCGAGCGGCACATGGCGCGCCAGCGGTGCCGCCAGCAGCACGACCACCATCAGCGTGACCGCATGCACGATGCCCGCGATAGGCGAATTGCCGCCCGAGCGAATGTTGGTCACCGTCCGCGCGATGGTGCCGGTGGCCGGCATGCCGCCGAAGAATGGCGTCACCAGGTTGGCGATGCCTTGCGCCATCAGTTCCTGGTTCGGGTCGTGGCGCGGCTGTCCGCTGATCTGGTCGGCCACCCGGGCGCACAGCAGCGACTCGATGGCGCCCAGCAGCGCGATGGTCAGCGTTGGCGTGACCAGCTGCTTGACGGTTTCCCACGAAAAATCGGGCAGCGCGAAGGCCGGTACGCCTTCGGGAATGCCGCCGAAGCGCGTACCGATGGTCTCCACCGGCAGGTCGAAGCCCCATGACACCAGCGTGAGCGTGACCAGCGCGACGATGGGCCCCGGCATGCGCGCGCCCACCTGCACCGCGCGGGTTCGCGCGATGCGCCCCGCCAGCCGCTGCACCGCGTGCCCCACCTTTGATTCGCCGCGCAGCAGCAGCGGCCAGATCACCAGCCCGGCCACGCAGGCCAGCCCCAACGCGAACGCATAAGGGTTGAAGGTACCGATCTGCAGTGCCATGGCGTGCAACTGCGAGAACACGTCGGCCGGCATCTTCTCCACCGTGAGGCCGAGCAGGTCCTTGAGCTGCGACAGGAGAATGAGCACCGCGATGCCGTTGGTGAACCCGACCACGATCGACAGCGGCACGAAGCGCACCAGCCGGCCGAGCCCGAACAGCCCCGCCGCGAACAGCAGCACGCCGGCGCAGGCGGTCGATATCAGCAGGTTCGCCAGGCCGTAGCGTTCGACGATGCCGTAGACGATCACGATGAAGGCGCCCGCCGGCCCGCCGATCTGCACCGCCGAGCCGCCCAAGAGCGAGATCAGGAAGCCCGCGATGATCGCCGTCCAGATGCCGGCTTCGGGCTTGAGCCCGGAGGCGATGGCAAATGCCATGGCCAGCGGCAGCGCCACGATGCCGACCGTGGCGCCCGCGCCCAGGTCCTTGAAGAAGCGTCCCCGGTCGTAGCCCGCCATGGCGTCCAGCAGGCGTGGGCGAAAGCGGGTGATGTTCAGCGGTGAATGCATGGGCATCCATTGTGTACCCCGCTTCCCCGGCACCGTACGCCGCCCAGCCGGGGCTGGCGGCGTCACCCGCCCGCTGATCGCTCGGCCGGGCTCAGTTGCTGTCGGGAATCACCGCGTCGGCCGCCGCACCCACGGCCTTGCCGGTGATGCGCGCGGTGCCGATGGCGGCATCGGCTGCCAGGCCCACCGCGCCGGCACCCACGCTCACGGCGGTACCTGCCACGGTCATCACCGCGCAGCCGCTCAGCATGGCCGCGAATGACAACAGAAGGATGGTGCGCTTCAGCATGGTGCGGTCCTCTCGAAAATCAGCGAACCCGCATGCCGGGCGTGGCGCCGGGCCAGGGTTCGAGCACATGGATACCCGGGTTGGTTTTTTCGTCGGCATGGCTGGCGGCCAGCACCATGCCTTCGCTGATGCCGAACTTCATCTTGCGCGGCGCCAGGTTGGCGACCAGCACCGTGAGCTTGCCCACGAGCTGCTCGGGCTGGTAGGCCGAGGCGATGCCGCTGAACACGTTGCGCGTCTTTTCTTCGCCCGCGTCGAGCGTGAGGCGCAGCAGCTTGGTCGAGCCTTCGACCTTCTCGCAGGCCACGATCTTCGCAATGCGCAGGTCGATCTTCGCAAAGTCGTCGATGGTGATGGTGGGCGCGATGGCCTCGCCGCCGGGCAGCGCACCGGCCGCGGCTTCCACGGCCGCTGCCGCCACCGGCTCGGGCGCATCGAACAGCTTGTCGACCATCTTCGCGTCGGCACGCTGCATCAGGTGCTTGTACTCGCCGATGGCATGGCCCACGGGCAGCGCCTCTGCGCCGTCGGCCCAGGTGAGCGGCGCAATCTTGAGGAAGGCCTCGACATTCACGGCAAGCGCCGGCAGCACCGGCTTCAGGTACAGCGTGAGCAGGCGGAAAGCCTCGATGCACACCGTGCACACATCGTGCAGACGCGCCTCCTGGCCTTCTTTCTTGGCGAGCTCCCAGGGCTTGTTCTGGTCGACGTACTCGTTCACCTTGTCGGCCAGTGCCATTACCTCGCGCAGCGCGCGGGCGTAGTCGCGGCCGTCGTAAAGCGAATGAAGTTGCGGCGCCGCGTCGCGCAGCGCAAACAGCAGGGCGTCGCCGTCGGCCGAAATCTCGCCCAGCTTGCCGCCGAAGCGCTTGCCGATGAAGCCCGCCGCGCGGCTCGCAATGTTGATGTACTTGCCGACCAGGTCGCTGTTGACGCGCGCCACGAAGTCTTCGGGGTTGAAGTCGATGTCTTCGTTGCGGCCGTTGAGCTTGGCCGCGATGTAGTAGCGCAGCCATTCGGGGTCGAGCCCGATCGAGAGGTACTTGAGCGGGTCGATGCCGGTGCCGCGACTCTTGCTCATTTTTTCGCCGCTCACCGTCAGGTGGCCGTGCACGTACACCGCATCGGGCGCCTTGCGGCCGCTGAAATGCAGCATCGCGGGCCAGAAGAGGGTGTGGAAGGTGATGATGTCCTTGCCGATGAAGTGCACCTGCTCCAGGTCCGGGTCGGCCATGTACTCGGTGTACGAGATGCCGTCGCCGCCGAGTTCGATGCAGCGCTTGTCGAGCAGGTTTTTCAGCGAAGCCAGGTAGCCCACGGGCGCATCGAGCCACACGTAGAAGTACTTGCCCGGCGCATCGGGAATCTCGATGCCGAAGTAGGGCGCGTCGCGGCTGATGTCCCAGTCGCCGAGGCCGCCCTTGCCTTCGTCGTCCTTGTAGAGCCACTCGCGGATCTTGTTCTGCACCTCGGATTGCACGTGGCCGGGGGCGGCGGTCCAGTCCTTCAGGTAGGCCTCGCAGCGCGGGTCCGAGAGCTTGAAGAAGAAGTGGTCCGAGCTGCGCAGCTCGGGCTTGGCGCCCGAGAGGGCCGAGTAGGGGTTGATCAGCTCGGTGGGCGCGTACACGGCGCCGCACACCTCACAGTTGTCGCCGTACTGGTCTTTTGCGTGGCAGTTGGGGCATTCGCCCTTGATGAAGCGGTCGGCCAGGAACATGCCCTTGGCCGGGTCGTAGAACTGCTCGACGCTCTTGGTGCTGATGAAGCCATTGGCGCGCAGGTCGCGGTAGATGTCCTGAGCGAGCTGGTGGTTCTCTGGCGCGTCGGTCGAGTGCCAGTTGTCGAACGAGATGTAGTAGCCGTCGAGATAGGGCTTGCGGCCCGCGGCGATCTCGGCCACGAAGGCCTGCGGCGTCACGCCGGCCTTGTCGGCCGCGATGGTGATGGCCGCGCCGTGCGCGTCGTCGGCACAGACGAAGTTGACCTCGGCGCCATTCATTCGCTGGTTCCGCACCCAGATGTCGGCCTGGATGTATTCCATCATGTGGCCGATATGGAACTTGCCGTTGGCGTATGGCAGGGCGGTGGTAACGAAGAGCTTGCGCGGGGCGGACATCGGGGAGGGCGCTTTCGGGGAGTGGCTGACTGGCTTCGGAGGCGGCCAGGGGCTGCATCCGGGAACCGGGCATTTTAGGTGGCAGCATCGCCCCATGCCGAACACCCTCGATCTCACCGCCTACATTGCCGGGTTTACCGCCTCGCCCCTTGCGCCGTGGAGCGGCCTGATGCCCTGGGAAATCACCACACGGGCCCCGGAAATCGTTCGCGGCCTGCTGGCGGCGCTGCCGGAAGGCGAATTTGCCGTGCAGGACGAGGTGGCCGTTCACCGCAGCGCCAGCGTGGAGCCCGGCGCAGTGCTGAAAGGCCCGCTGATTCTCGGCGCCCGCTGCTTCGTGGCGGCGGGCGCCTACCTGCGCGGCGGCAACTGGGTGGGCGAGCGCTGCACCATCGGGCCGGGCACGGAGCTCAAGTCTTCCTTCGTGTTTCCGAGCACGGGTATCGCGCACTTCAATTTCGTCGGCGACTCGGTGCTGGGCGCGGGCGTCAACCTGGAGGCCGGCAGCATCGTCTGCAATCACCGCAACGAGCGTGCCGCGAAGGAAATTCTGGTTCGAAGCGGCGAGGGCGGCGCATTGAAAGCGATTGGTTGCGAGAAGTTCGGCGCCCTCATCGGCGACGGCGTGCGCATCGGCGCCAACGCGGTGATTGCCCCCGGCGCACTGTTGCGGCCGGGCCTCGTGGTGGGCCGCGCCTGCCTGATCGACCACGAGCTGCCGGACCCCAAGTGACCCGAAAGCCCGCGGGGTGTCTCCCGTGCGACGTATGCTCCACCCCGCGCATTTCGCCAACGCTCCGCCCTGATATGGCGAAGAGATATACAAGATAGATACACAGAAAGCGAGTTTTCCGATGACCACCCCCATTCCCGCAACCCTGATTCCCGGCGATGGCATCGGCCCCGAAATCGTCGACGCCACGCTGGCCGCTTTCGATGCGCTGAAGGCTCCTTTCGAGTGGGACCGCCAGATTGCCGGCCTCGGCGGCGTCAAGGCCTCTGGCGATCCGCTGCCTCAGGCCACGCTGGACAGCATCCGCCGCACCCGCCTGGCGCTCAAGGGCCCGCTCGAAACACCGTCGGGCGGCGGCTACCGCTCGTCGAACGTGCGCCTGCGCGAAGAGTTCCAGCTCTACGCCAACCTGCGCCCCGCCCGCACCATCGTTCCGGGCGGCCGCTTCGACAAGATCGACCTGATGGTCGTGCGCGAAAACCTCGAGGGCCTCTACATCGGCCACGAGCACTATGTGCGCATCGACGGAGACCCGCACGCCGTGGGCATGGCCACCGGCATCAACACGCGCCAGGGCTGCCTTCGCCTGCTCGAATACGCGTTCGAGACCGCCATTGCCACGGGCCGCAAGAAGGTCACGCTGGTCCACAAGGCCAACATCATGAAGGTGCTGACCGGCCTGTTCCTGGAGACGGGCCTCGACCTGTACGAGAGAAAGTACAAGGGCAAGTTCGAGCTCGACTCGATCATCGTCGACGCCTGCGCCATGAAGCTGGTGCTCAACCCGTGGCAGTTCGACATGCTGGTGACCACCAACCTGTTCGGCGACATCCTCTCCGACCTGGTGGCCGGTCTGGTCGGCGGCCTGGGCATGGCACCGGGCGCCAACATCGGCGCCGATGCCGCGATCTTCGAGGCCGTGCACGGCTCCGCGCCCGACATCGCCGGCAAGGGCATCGCCAATCCGACCGCGCTGCTGCTGGCCGCCGCGCTGATGCTCGAGCACGTCAAGCTGCCCGACCTGGCCACGCGCCTGCGCAAGGCCATCGACGACACGCTCAACATCGACAAGGTGCGTACCGGCGACCTCGGCGGCACCGCCAACACGGCGGCGTTCACCAAGGCGCTGGTCAGCCGCATCCAGAACGGCTGAGGCGCAGGCGGCTTTCCATTACTTCATGAGAAAGCTGCTGCTCCTGCTGGCGCTTTGCGCGGCCGGCGTGGCCAGTGCGGCCGGCATGGCCAGCGCGGCAGCCGCGGCGGAAGATCCGCCGCGCTACACCGTCGTCAGGGTCGACCTGCGCACGGAACGGCTCGAGCTGTTCCTGCGCGACGACACCGGCGTCGAGTTCAAGAGCCTCGAACGTCTCGAAGCCTGGCTTGCGGGGCGCAACCGGCAGCTGCTGTTCGCGATGAATGCCGGCATGTACCACGCCGACTTCTCGCCCGTGGGCCTGCTGGTGCAGGAGGGGCGCGAGGTTTCACCGCTCAACCTGTCGGCCGGCGCGGGCAACTTCTTTCTCAAACCGAATGGCGTGTTCCTGGTGTCCGATGCCGGGCCGCGCGTGGTCGAATCGTCGGAATATCCGGCGCTTGCGAAGAGCGGTGTTCGGCTGGCGACCCAATCGGGCCCGCTGCTGCTGCGTCATGGCGCGGTGCATCCGGCCTTTATTCCCAATTCGGATTCGCGCAAGATTCGCAACGGAGTGGGCGTGTCTGGCCATACGGCAATTTTCGTGATCAGCGAGCAGCCGGTGAACTTCTACGAGTTCGCGCTCTATTTCCGCGACGTGCTGCATTGCCGCGATGCGCTCTACCTCGACGGCACCGTGTCAGCGCTGTATTCGCTTGCTTTACGGCGCAGCGATCTCACGAGGGAGCTGGGCCCGATATTCGGCGTGACCGCACCGTGAACCGGCCGTTGCCACCAATGATTTCATTCAGAATTTTCGAATCATGACCCAGGCCCTACCCATTCTTTCGCTGGTCGAAACCCGCGTGCTCGGCGTGCTGGTCGAAAAGCAGCGCACCGTGCCCGACAGCTATCCGCTCACGCTCAATTCGCTGGTTTCGGGCTGCAACCAGAAGACCAGCCGCAACCCGGTGCTCGACCTCAGCGAGGCGCAGGTGCAGGCCGCCATCGACAGCCTGAAGGGCTACAGCCTGGTGGCGGAAACCAGCGGCGGCCGGGCATTCCGCTACGAGCACAACATCGATCGTGTGCTGCGCGTTCCGTCGCAGTCGGTCATCTTGCTTACCGTGCTGATGCTGCGCGGCCCGCAAACGGCCGGCGAGCTGCGCATTGCCTGCGACCGCATGCACAACTTCGCCGACATCTCGTCGGTCGAAGGATTCCTTGACGAACTCGCGGAACGGCCGGCCGGTGCGCTGGTCGTCAAGCTCGCGCGCCTGCCCGGTGCGCGCGAAAGCCGCTGGGCGCATCTGCTGAGCGGTGCGCCGGCCGAAGAGGTCGCCGGACCTGGCGGCGCTTCGGCCGATGGAGCCTACGCGCCGCACGACGCATCGCTCGGCGAGGTTGCGGCGCTCAAGGCCAACGTGGCGCGGCTCGAGGCCGAGCTTGCGTCGCTCAAGGCGCTGTTGGGGCGGGTGTGTTCCGAACTCGGGATTTCCGAGGCGGGGTAGCGGGTGCGCCGTCAGCAGCGGCCGGTTGTGCGTTGCGCCTGAACTGCGGTATCTTGCGCAGCACATGAAACATACATGCCCGAGTTGCCGCGAGCCGGGAATCGGCGAGTTGGCCAAGCGCTGGTCGAGCCGCGGCGGCCCTGCCACTTGTGAAGCCTGCGGTGCTCTCAGCCATGTGCTGGCAAGCACTTCGAGCGGCATTTGGGCCGCGGGCGTCGTGATTCTCGTGGTGTCGCTGATCGGCGCGCTCGGCCTGCATTCTTCCCTGTTCTTCTTCAGTGGACTGGTGCTCGCCATTGCTTGCAACCTGTGGGCATGGAAGCGTGCAAAGCTGGTGCCGATCTCGAAGGAAAGTGCAGCCCGTGCGACGACCGCGAACTGGTTCGTCACGGGCATCATCGTTCTCTTCGGACTCAATTGACTCAAGTGCCAGGACATTCAACTCACTCGGCGAGCGACCCGCGCTCCGCAGCCTTCATCCAAGACGGTTTCCTTCGCGTCGACAACGCCTTCTCTCGTGAACTCGCAGAGGAGGCCCGCGCGATTCTCTGGCGGGATACCGGATGCAATCCGGACGATCCGTCGACCTGGACCAAGCCCGTTGTCAGGCTTGGCATGTACCCGCAGCGGCCTTTCGTCGAGGCCGCCAATACACCGCGCCTGCACGATGCCTTCAACCTGCTCGTCGGCCCCGGCCGATGGCAGCCGTGCCGCAGCATGGGCACCTTTCCCGTGCGCTTTCCTTCGGCCGAAGATCCAGGCGACGCCGGCTGGCACATCGACGTGAGCTTCGGGCTGGAGAACCCGGACTTCATGTCATGGCGCGCGAACGTTTACTCCAAGGGGCGGGCACTGCTGATGCTCTTCCTGTTCTCGGATGTGGGCGAGCACGACGCGCCCACGCGTATTCGCGCCGGCTCGCATGCCGATATCGCCCGCATGCTAGCGCCGGCGGGCGAGGAAGGCCTGTCGCTCGGTGAACTGGCGCGCAACGGCTTTGCCGAGTCCGCCGCGCGGCCCGAGGTGCTGGCGACGGGCGCGGCGGGCACCGTGTACCTGTGCCATCCGTTCCTCGTGCATTCGGCCCAGCCGCACCGCGGCACGCAGCCGCGCTTCATGGCGCAACCGCCATTGCTTCCCGCACAACCGTTCAATCTCGATGCGCCGCCGCAGGCGCGCTGCCCGGTCGAAGAAGCGATCGTGCGGGCGGTGAACGGCTAGCCGGGCACTACAGGCGTCATGACCGGCGCCACTTGCGCAGGCTGCTGCGCCTTGCTGGCCAGCTGCAGCAATTCGTCGACCTCCCAATGGTCGTCCGCATGCGCACCGTACTTGCAGGCCACGATGCGGCCCTCTGCATCCACAAGAAAATCCGCGGGCAGGCCGAGGATGCCGTTCTCCGCCCTTCTGTAGAAGCGTCCGGTCGTCAGCACCCACCGCAGGCCGCTCCAGAAGACGCGGGGGTTCAAGAGCGCCTTCGCGGATGTTTCGACGCCGTACGCCTTGAAGTGCTTCTTGCCGGCGTCGGCAACGCAGTCGAACGGCAGCTGCGCCTGGTACTTGAGCATTTCTTCGCGCGAGGAATGAAAGAAGACGACCTGGCGAATTCCCACCGCGGCAATTTCCGCCTGGCGCCTGCCCATGGTGAGCAGGTGGAAGTTGCACACGGGGCAGCCCGCGAACCGCCGGAACTGCAGGTGCACATGGCGCGACATCGGGTCCGGAAGATCGACCGGCTTGCCATGGATCGTGCTTGCCGCAATGACGGGGACTACATCCCCGGACGCGAGTTTCATTCGAATTTCCTTTAACGTACGATGTACGTATTTGAATATACTCGCCTCTTTCAAACTGCGTCAACATTCGCCTCCATGGGACGACCCGCCAAATTCACGCATTCGCAACTCCAGGCCGCCGCACTGGCCCTTGTCGACAGGGAAGGCCTTGCGGGGCTTTCCATGCGTGCGCTTGCCGCCGAACTCGGCACGGGCGCCATGACGCTCTACAACTACGTGAAGCAGCGCGAGGACATCGATCTGCTGGTGGTGGAGGCGGTGATCGGCGAGGCTCACTGGGCGCCCGACGCCTACCCGCAGTGGCAGGACGAAGTCCGTGCGATCGCTACCGCCTTGTGGCAGGCCGTGCGAGCGCATCCGCACGCCATTCCGCTGATCCTCACGCGCCGAAGCCGGTCGCCGGCGGTGTTCGAAGTGACCGAGGCGATGCTGCATGCGCTCGCTCGCAGCGGGCGCTCGGGGGAGGGGCTGCTCGTTGCGTTCCGCGCCGTGTCGGCGCTGATCACGGGGCTTGCGCAAGCCGAGCTGGCGGGCCCGCTGGCGCTGCAGGCCACGGAGTCGGCGGAGCTCACCATCGCGCGCTTCAGGGCCTTGCCAAAAGACCGTTTCGCGCACCTGATCGACATTGCGAACGCGGCCGCAGGCAGCACGGCCGACGGCGAATTTCACGCGAGCCTAGATCTGCTTTTGGCGGGCCTGTCCGCAAACGGCGGCGGCGGGCGCTGACCTGCCTCAGGCGGCGGCGTTCCACCCGAAGAACCGCAGCACTTCATCCTTCTGCCGCATTGCGTCGGCCCGCCCGAGCGCCATCAGCTCGCGCGTGTAGCCCGACTCGAACAGCAGGTAGCTCGCAAGCGCGCCGCCCTTCACGTCGGCCGCAACCTTGGAGCCACCGAGCAGGTGGCGCACCGCGCCGGGCAGCGCGTCGACATGGCGCGCCGCAATCACGTCGAGCCGCTCCGACGGAGAAATCACCAGCAGGTCGAGTGGGCGCAGCGAGCTCGACTTGCGGGCTTCTTCGGGAATGAGGCCGAGGGTGTGGTTGATGCGCCGCAGGCGTTCGATGTCCACCGCCAACGCGTCCAGAAAGATGCTCGACAGCGCATGGCCCGCGATCTGTGCCATCGTCGGATAGCCGCTGTAGGTGTTGGGCGCGTCGGTGTCGCGCGGCTCGTGCATGCGGCCGGCGCCAATCACCAGGATGCGCTGGGCGCCCAGGTGAATTGCCGCTGCAATGGGCGCCGACTGACGCATCGAGCCGTCGCCGAAATACTCGGTATGCCCCTGCATCGGCAGCGCCGTCGCCGGAAACACGAAGGGAATGGCCGACGAGGCCAGCAGGTGCGCGTGGCTGATGCGGTCGCGCACGGAAAGCCGCTGCGAGCGCACCCACGGTTCCATCGGCACCGCGGCCTCGAAGAAGGTGACGTGCTCGCCCGAGCTGTAGCTCGACGCGGTGACGGCCAGCGCCTGGAGGTGGCCTTCCTGCATGAGCTGCGGCAGGCGCTCGAGCGGCACCATGCGCGCCAGCAGGTCGGCCAGCGGCGCGTTATCGAGCAGGGAGCGCGGCTTGATGCGCATCCAGTTGGCCGCAAATCGCCCCAGGCCGAGCAGCATGCGCCAGCGCGTGCCGCTGCCGAGGACCGAGAGCGAATCGGCGCGGTAGACCTGCCCGGCGCGGAAGTCGCGCCAGACCTGCGCAATGTGCGCGACCGCGCCGTCGAAATCGTCGGCGCCGCAGGCCAGTGCAGCGGCGTTGATGGCGCCGGCCGAGGTGCCGGTGATCACGGGAAAGGGATTGGGCTGGCCTGCGAAGCCGGCGGTTCGCCGAATCTCGGAAATGGCTTCGAGCACGCCGACCTGATAGGCAGCCCGGGCGCCGCCGCCGGTGAGCAGGAGACCGGTGGCGGGGGGTGTCTCGGGCATCTTCTTGTTGCTGTTTTCTGTTGAAAAGGGGGCTTGCGCCCCGGGGTTCTCGGGAAATTCTGCCTTGCCGGGCCGCCGGCGTTGCCCCCAGGTGCAGGAAGGCGAAGCCGCACGAAGTGCGCGGAGGCGCCGGGCGAGCCACTAGACTACCCGCCATTCAGGAGTTAGATCAATGGCACTCACCCCAGAAGGGCTCATGGACGCGCTCAAGGCCGTCCAGGACCCGAACACCGGCAAGGATTTCGTGGCGACGCGCTCGCTCAAGAACCTGCAGATATCGGACGGCGACGTGTCGTTCGACCTCGAGCTCGGCTACCCGGCCAAGAGCCAGCATGCGGCCCTGCGCAAAGCGCTGGTGGCGGCCGCCAAGACGGTGCCGGGCGTGAGCAACGTGTCCGTCAACATCGTCACCAGGGTCATCAGCCATGCCGTGCAGCGCGGCGTGCAACTGATGCCCAACGTGAAGAACATCATTGCGGTGGCGTCCGGCAAGGGCGGCGTGGGCAAGAGCACCACGGCGGCCAACCTGGCGCTGGCGCTGGCCGCCGAAGGGGCGGCCGTCGGGCTGCTGGACGCCGACATCTACGGCCCGAGCCAGCCGATGATGCTGGGCATCGAGGGCCGGCCCGAGAGCGAAGACGGCAAGACCATGGAGCCGCTGGAGAACCACGGCGTGCAGGTCATGTCGATCGGTTTCCTGGTCGACCAGGACGAGGCCATGATCTGGCGCGGCCCCATGGCCACCCAGGCGCTGGAGCAGCTGCTGCGCCAGACCAACTGGAAAGATCTGGACTACCTGATCGTCGACATGCCGCCCGGCACCGGCGACATCCAGCTGACCCTTTCGCAACGTGTGCCGATGACCGGCGCGGTGATCGTCACCACGCCGCAGGACATCGCGCTGCTCGACGCCAAGAAGGGCATCAAGATGTTCGAGAAGGTCGGCGTGCCGATCCTGGGCATCGTGGAGAACATGGCGGTGCACATCTGCTCGAACTGCGGCCATGTCGAGCACATCTTCGGCTCCGAAGGCGGCAAGAAGATGGCCGCGCAGTACGAGATGGAATACCTGGGCGCGCTGCCGCTGGACATCAACATCCGCCTGCAGGCCGACAGCGGCAAGCCCACCGTGGTAGCCGACCCCGACGGCGAGGTGGCCGGCATCTACAAGGCCGTTGCGCGGCAAGTGGCCGTGGGCATTGCCGAGAAGGCCAAGGACTTCTCGTCGAAGTTTCCGACCATCTCGATCAGCAAGAACACCTGACGCATGGTGCGCTCGCCCAGCTTCAGTGAACGTGTGCCGGAGCAGGCGAAGTGAACCTGCTGGCTTCGATGCGCTACCTGGTGGCGCTGAGCGAGCACAAGCATTTCGGGCGCGCGGCGCAGGCCTGCCACATCACGCAGCCGGCGCTCTCCAACGCGCTGCGCTCGCTCGAAAGCGAGTTCGGCGTGGTCATCGTGAAGCGGGGGCGCGTGTACGTGGGCCTCACGCACGAGGGCGAGCGCGTGCTGGCCACCGCGCAGCGCATGCTGCGCGACAACGAGGTGCTGCTGCAGGAATTGCGCAGCGAAGAGGGCCAGCCGCGCGGGCGGCTGCGCATGGCGGCGGTGCCCACTGCCATTCCGATGCTGTCGCGCTTTGCCGCGATGCTGCACGAGTTGCACCCGGGCATCGTGCCGGCCGTGCTGTCGATGAGCTCGCAAGAGCTGGAAACAGGGCTCGAAAGCCTTTCGGTCGACCTGGCGCTCGGCTACACCGAGCGCATGCACCTGCCGGGCATCAAGCTCACGGCCTGGCCGCAGAGCGTGGAGCACTACTACCTGCTGCGGCGCGCCGAACGGCCCTCGGCCGACCGGTTGCGCATCGGCCAGCCGATGTCGTGGGCCGATGCCGGCAAGCTGCCGCTGTGCCTGCTCACGCCCGACATGCACAACCGCTCCATCATCGACCAGGCGTTGCGCGAAGCCGACACGGCCGTGGCGCCGGCCATCGAGACCAACTCGGTACTTACCCTTGCCCTGGCCGTGCTGGCGGGCACCGTGAGCAGCGTGCTGCCCGGCGCCATGGTCGCGGCCGTGCGCAGCTACCGCGAGCTGGAGGCGCTGCCGCTCGTGGGGCCGGAGGTCAAGACGCCGCTCGGTTTCATGACCCAGACCGGCGTGCGCCCCTCGCGGGCGCTCGATGCCGCCCTCGTATTCCTGCAGACGCCGGGCTGGCGGGAGCAGGTGCGGCTGCACAGCGGCGCGCTCGGCGAATAACTGGCCGGCGGGCGCGGCCGGCTCGGGCCCGGCGCACCATTTAGTTATTGAATCGATCGATGCGCCGATCGAATTTGACGGGCCCAGGGTGGCCCCACACACTCGGTCAGCCCTCAAGCATTGGGGGCAGTTCCGAGACATCGAGAAAAGGCCCAGGCAGTGAACAACCACCCAGCCACGACCCGCGAGACAACCAAGGCGGCCCCCACGCACACCATCGTGCCGCTTGCCACCGCCGACGAGATGCGCGAGCGCATCCGCCGCAAGAGCAAGCTGAAGGGCCGGCAGCCCGAGGAGGCGGCGCTGCTCGAAGTGCGCACGCTCATCGGCGCGCCCCCCGCCGAGGGCCACCGGCGCGACCTGCTCATCGAGCACCTGCACAAGCTGAACGACGCTTTCCGCTGCCTGCACGACCGCCACCTGGTGGCGTTGGCGAAGGAAATGAACATCCCCATGGCCGAGGTGTACGAGGTCGCGACCTTCTATCACCACTTCGAAGTGGTGCGCGGCGGCGACGAAGCGCCGGGCCTTACCGTGCGCGTATGCGATGGCCTGGCCTGCGAACTGGCCGGTGCCAAGGATCTGCTGGCGCGGCTGCCCGAATTGCTGGGCGTCGACGGCGACGATGTGCGCGTGATTGCGGCGCCCTGCGTCGGCCGCTGCGAGCAGGCGCCCGCGGTGGTTGTCGACCGGCAGGCCGTGCCGCTCGCGACGACTGCCAAGGTGCTGCAAGCCCTGAAGTCCGACCCCGATGAAGCCACGGTCGCGTATTTCGACGCGGCCGAGTTCGCGCTCAAAAGCGTCTCGCCGCTGCCCGGCGCCATCGAGCGCATGCCGGCGTTCACCGACTACGCCACCTACCGCGCGAACGGCGGCTATGCCCTCGCTTCAGCGCTGGTCAACGGCGAGGAAGACGCCGAGGCCATCATCAAGACGATGGAAGACTCGGGCCTGCGCGGCCTGGGCGGCGCGGGCTTTCCGGCCGGGCGCAAGTGGCGCATCGTGCGCGACCAGCCTGCGCCCCGGCTCATGGCCGTGAACATCGACGAAGGCGAGCCCGGCACCTTCAAGGACCGCACGTACCTCGAGCGCGATCCGCACCGCTTTCTCGAAGGCCTGGTGGTGGCGGCGCAAATCGTCGGCATCGAGCAGTGCTACATCTACCTGCGCGACGAATACCACGACTGCCGCGCGCTGCTGGAACGGGAGCTGGCCCGGCTTCAGGCCGATCCGCCGTGCGCGCTGCCGCGCATCGAGCTTCGGCGTGGCGCGGGCGCCTACATCTGCGGCGAAGAGTCGGCCATGATCGAAAGCATCGAAGGCAAGCGCGGCGAACCGCGCATGCGTCCGCCCTACATCGCGCAGGTGGGTCTGTTCGGCCGGCCGACGCTGGAGCACAACTTCGAAACCCTCTACTGGGTGCGCGACATCGTCGAAAAAGGCGCGGCCTGGTTCAGCGGCTTTGGCCGCAATGGCCGCAAGGGGCTGCGCAGCTTCAGCGTGAGCGGCCGGGTGAAGCACCCGGGCGTCAAGCTCGCGCCGGCCGGCATCACCGTGCAGGAGCTCATCGACGAATACTGCGGCGGCATGCTCGACGGCCACTCGCTGTATGCCTACCTGCCAGGCGGCGCGTCGGGCGGCATTCTGCCGGCGCGCATGAACGACATTCCGCTCGACTTCGACACGCTGCAGCCCTACGGCTGCTTCATCGGATCGGCCGCCGTGATGGTGCTGAGCCAGCACGACCGCGCACGCGATGCCGCGCTGAACGTGATGCGATTCTTCGAGCACGAAAGCTGCGGCCAGTGCACGCCATGCCGCGTGGGCACCGCCAAGGCCGCGGCGCTGATGCAGGCCCCCACGTGGGACAACACCACGCTCGAAGACCTCGCTCAGGTGATGGGCGACGCTTCCATTTGCGGACTCGGACAGGCGGCCCCCAACCCGATCCGCTGCATCCAGCAATATTTCCCCGAGGAGGTGGCATGAACGCCCCGTCCAAGCTCGCGGAGCTCATGCCGCAAACCATCGAATTCACGCTCGACGGCCAGCCCATCCAGGCCTTTGGCGGCGAAACCATCTACAAGGCGGCCGAGCGCCATGGCGTGGAGATTCCCCACCTGTGCTTCAAGGACGGGTACCGCGCCGACGGCAACTGCCGCGCCTGCGTGGTCGAGGTGAAGGGCGAGCGCACGCTGGCGCCCAGCTGCTGCCGCAACGTGACGGCCGGCATGGAAGTGAAGGCCACCAGCGAGCGCGCCCTCAAGAGCCAGAAGATGGTCGTCGAGATGCTGCTGTCCGACATGCCCGACCAGGGCTACAAGTGGATCGGCGACGACGCCACCCAGCAGCACGGCGAGCTCAGCGCCTGGGCCAGGAAGCTCGACATCGCGGTGCGCCCCGAACTCAAGGCCCTGCGCCGCGAGCAGCCCAAGACCGACATCTCGCACCCGGCCATGGCCGTCAACCTGGACGCCTGCATCCAATGCAACCGCTGCGTGCGCGCCTGCCGCGAAGAGCAGGTCAATGACGTCATCGGCTATGCCATGCGCGGCGCGGACAGCAAGATCGTGTTCGACCTGGACGACCCGATGGGCGACAGCACCTGCGTGGCCTGCGGTGAATGCGTGCAGGCCTGCCCCACGGGCGCGCTCATGCCCAAGAGCCACATCGGCTCGCAGGAGGTCGATCGCAAGGTCGATTCGGTGTGCCCGTTCTGCGGCGTGGGCTGCCTCGTGACCTACAACGTGAAGGACGAGAAGATCGTCAGCGTCGACGGCCGCGACGGCCCGGCCAACCACAACCGCCTGTGCGTGAAGGGCCGCTTCGGTTTCGACTACGCGCACCATCCGCAGCGCCTGACCAAGCCGCTGATCCGCAAGGCCGGCGTGCCGAAGGACTTTGGCGATACGCCGCGCCCGGACGACTGGAGCGAGTATTTCCGCGAGGCCACCTGGGAAGAAGCGCTCGCGCTCACTACCGGCAAGCTCTCGGGCCTGCGCGACACCTACGGTGCCAAGTCGCTCGCGGGCTTCGGCTCGGCCAAGGGCAGCAACGAAGAGGCCTACCTGTTCCAGAAGCTCGTGCGCACGGGCTTCGGCAGCAACAACATCGACCACTGCACGCGCCTGTGCCACGCATCGAGCGTGGCCGCGCTGCTCGAAGGCGTGGGCTCGGGTGCGGTGAGCAACCAGGTCAACGACGTGGAGCATGCGGGGCTGATCTTCGTCATCGGCTCCAACCCCACGGCCAATCACCCGGTCGCCGCCACCTGGATGAAGAACGCAGCCCAGCGCGGCGCGAAGATCGTCTTGGCCGACCCGCGCCGCACCGACATCAGCCGCCATGCCTGGCGCACGCTGCAGTTCAAGGCCGACACCGACGTGGCCATGCTCAACGCGCTCATTCATGCGGTGATCGACGAAGGCCTGGTCGACCAGGAGTTCGTGCGCACGCGCGCCAGCAACTACGAGGCACTGCGCGAGAACGTGAAGGGCTACAGCCCCGAGGCGATGGCACCCATCTGCGGCGTGCCGGCGGAAACGCTGCGCGAAGTGGCGCGCGCCTTCGCCACCGCCAAGGGCGCGATGATCCTCTGGGGCATGGGCATCAGCCAGCACGTGCACGGCACCGACAACGCGCGCTGCCTCATTGCGCTGGCCACCGTCACCGGGCAGATCGGCAAGCCCGGCTCGGGCCTGCATCCGCTGCGCGGCCAGAACAACGTGCAGGGCGCGAGCGACGCGGGGCTGATCCCGATGATGTTCCCCAACTACCAGCGCGTCGACAACCCGGCGGTGCATGCGTGGTTCGAAGACTTCTGGGGCACCTCGCTCGATGCCACGCCGGGCTACACCGTGGTCGAGATCATGCACAAGGCGCTGGCGCCCGACACCGATCCGCACAAGGTGCGCGGCATGTACATCATGGGCGAGAACCCGGCCATGAGCGACCCCGACCTGAACCATGCGCGCCATGCGCTCGCGAGCCTGGAGCACCTGGTGGTGCAGGACATCTTCATGACCGAGACCGCGTGGCTCGCCGACGTGGTGCTGCCCGCGAGCGCCTGGCCCGAGAAGACCGGCACGGTGAGCAACACCGACCGCATGGTGCAACTCGGCAAGCGTGCGCTCAACCCGCCGGGCGATGCGCGGCCCGATCTCTGGATCATCCAGCAGATCGCCAAGGGCATGGGCCTTCAGTGGAACTACGAGGGCGAAGAGTCCGGCGTGGCGGCGGTCTACGAGGAAATGCGCCAGGCCATGCATGCGGTGATCAGCGGCATCAGCTGGGAGCGGCTGCAGCGCGATTCGAGCGTGACCTACCCTTGCCTGAGCGAGGAAGACCCAGGCCAGCCGACCGTGTTCATCGACGACTTCCCGACCGCCGACGGCCGCGTGAAACTGGTGCCCGCCGACATTATTCCGGCCAACGAGCGGCCCGATGCCGAATACCCGTTCGTGCTCATTACGGGCCGCCAGCTGGAGCATTGGCACACCGGCAGCATGACGCGCCGCGCCACCGTGCTCGATGCGCTCGAGCCCATGGCCACCGCGTCGATGAACCAGGCCGATCTGGTGAAGCTGGGGCTCCAGGCCGGCGACGTGATCACCGTGCAGTCGCGGCGCGGCGAGGTGGCCATCCACGTGCGGCGCGACGACGGCACGCCGAACGGCGCGGTGTTCGTGCCCTTCGCGTACTACGAGGCGGCGGCCAACCTGATGACCAATGCCGCGCTCGATCCGCTCGGCAAGATTCCCGAGTTCAAGTACTGCGCGGTGCGCATTGCGCGAGGCGGCCAGCCGATGGCGGCGGCCGGCTACGGAACCGGGTCTGGGGTGCCGGCGGCAGTGGATTGACGCGGGCGGTGGCGGGCGGAGCGTGGGCGCGGGCATGGTTTAACCTTTGCGCCCCAGTTCCACCGCACCGCTCATCACCACCGGCATGAAAACCAGAGTCCAGTTCCGCCTGCGCATCTACAGGGACGACAGCATTGCCTTCGGCCCCGGCAAGATCGACGTGCTGGAAGCCGTGGCGGAAACCGGATCGATCTCGGCCGCAGCGCGCAAGCTGGGCATGTCGTACCGGCGCGCCTGGATGCTGATCGACGAGATGAACAACGCCCTCAGTTCCCCGGCCGTGAACACCGCGGCCGGGGGGGCGCGCGGCGGCGGCACGGCGCTCACCCCGGTGGGCGAGGAAATCGTGAAGCGCTACCGTGCCATCGAGAACGCGGCGCGCCTCGCGACGGCGAAGGACGTCCTTGCGCTGACGCGCCTGCTGGCGCCCTGATCTTCCGCAGTTTTCTCCCGTATTCCTGAACCGCCGGAGCCCTTCCAAAGGGCTCGGCGGCGGCGCATGCAACAATTGCGTTGTATCTTCATGAATACGACGCACGCCCTCATTGCCTCGACCGACTGGTCCCCTCTGGTGCTGTCGCTCAAGGTGGCCGCGGTCGCGACCCTGCTGGCGCTCGTTGCCGGCGTGGCGCTCGGCTGGGTGTTCGCGCGCAAGCGTTTTCCGGGCCGCACGGTGCTCGAAGCGGTGTTCATGCTGCCGCTGGTGCTGCCGCCCACAGTCATCGGCTACGCCATCCTGGTGGCCGCGGGGCGCCACAGCCCCCTTGGCCGCTGGCTGCGCGAGCACCTCGACTACAGCATCATCTTCAGCTGGCACGGCGCCGTCGTCGCATCTGCCGTGGTGGCGCTGCCGCTGGTGTTGAAGTCGGCCAGCGCCGCCTTCGCAGGCGTGGACCGTTCGCTCGAAGCCGCCGCCAGCACGCTGCGCCAATCGCCGTTCTCGGTTTTTTGGCGCGTCACGCTGCCGCTGGCCTGGCCTGGCATCCTGGCCGGCACGCTGCTCGCGTTCGCGCGGGCCATGGGCGAGTTCGGCGCCTCGCTCATGGTGGCGGGGTCCATTCCCAAGCAGACGCAGACTTTGTCGATGGCCATCTACGACGCCGCGCAATCCGGCAACGACGACCTGGCATTGCTGCTGGTGGCGGTGACCTCGCTGCTGTCGATCACCGTGCTGGTGCTGTCGAACCGGTTTTTCTCGCTGCGCTGAGCGGACCCTCCCCAACCCCGAAGACCACATGCGCACGCTCCGTCTCCTTTCTCTTCTCTTGGCCATGGCACTGCCGCTGGGCGCGGCGGCGCAGCAGATCACCGTGTCCGCCGCGGCCAGCCTGACGGATGCATTCAAGGAGCTGGGCCCCAGGTTCGAAGCCGCGAAGCCGGGCGCCAGGGTGCGCTTCAATTTCGCGGCCTCGGGCGTGCTGCTGCAGCAGATCGGGCAGGGCGCGCCGGTCGATGTGTTCGCGAGCGCCGACCAGGAAACCATGGACCGCGCCGCCGTGCAGAAGCTCGTCGATGCGGACACGCGCCGGAACTTCGCCGGCAACAGCCTGGTGTTGGTCGAGCCGCTCAGGGATGCGGCCGGCGTGAAATCGCTGCAGGACCTTGCCGGCGCGGGCGTCCGAAAAATCGCAATCGGCAAGACGGCCACCGTGCCGGTGGGCCGCTACACGCGGCAGGTGCTGGAGGGGGCAGGGCTCTGGAGCGTGCTCGAGCCGAAGTTCGTGCAGGCCGACAGCGTGCGCCAGGTGCTCGACTATGTGGCCCGCGGCGAGGTCGAGGCCGGGTTCGTCTACCGTACCGACGCGGCCATGGCGGGCGACAAGGTCAAGACCGCGTTCGCGCCCGCAGGCCACATGCCCGTGACCTACCCCGCCGCCGTGGTGGCCGACAGCAGGCAGAAGGCATTGGGTGCGGACTTCATCGCCTTTCTTTCCAGCGATGCCGCGCGCGAAGTCTTCGCGCGCTACGGATTCACCAGGCCATGATCGACGTCGACCTGAAGCTCACGGTCACCGACGGCACGCGCCGCTTCGACCTGGCGGCGCGCTTCGCGACCGACGTGCCTTTTGCCGCGCTGTACGGTCCCTCGGGCGCGGGCAAGACGCTCACGCTGCAGGCCATTGCGGGGCTGCTGCATCCCTCCGAGGGCCATGTGCGGCTCGACGGCCGCACGCTCTACGATTCCGCCCACCGCATCGACGTGCCGGCGCCGGCGCGGCGCATCGGCTACCTGTTCCAGAACTACGCGCTGTTTCCGCACCTGTCGGTGCGCGAAAACGTGGCTTTCGGCCTGACCGCATGGCACCGGCGCAAGCTGCCGCCGCGCGAGGCTGAAATGGTGCAGTCGCTGCTCGAAGGTTTCGGCCTCGCGGCGCTGGCCGACAGCCGGCCGCAAAAGCTCTCGGGCGGCCAGCAGCAGCGGGTGGCGCTCGCCCGCGCGCTCGCCTGCCAGCCGCAGGTACTGCTGCTCGACGAGCCCTTTGCCGCGCTCAACCCCATGCTGCGCAGCGAATTGCGCAACGAGCTGGCCCAGGTTCGCCGCCAGTGGGGCATTCCGGTGCTGATGATCACACACGACATCGAGGACGTGCTGGCCCTGGCCGATGTGGCCTTCGTCTACAACAACGGCCAGGTGGTGCGCGAGATCGATCTGCACAACGCCGAAAGCCGCGATTTCGCGCTGCGTGAAGTGGGCGGCGTGCCGGCCGCGGAAGCCACGCCGCTGCACCGAAAACTGCGCAGCCTGCTGCTGCACGGCACTTCCGGCGCTTGAGCCATTTGGCGCGGATGACCCTCGGCGCGAAAGCGGCATGCGGCGGCGCTACGATCGGCGGATGAATCCTTCCATTGACGTTGCCGTCGTGATGCGCCGCGAGCGCGTCGACAGCCGTTGGCAATCCTGGCGCTGGATTCTCGAAAGCGTCGGCCCCGACCAGCCTGGTTTCGGCACCGAGCCGCGCCTGCTCGAAGCGAGCGAGAGCGCGCAGCGCTGGCTGCACCCGGGTTTCAAGACCGAACTGTTCCGCGACGACGTCGAGGGTTACCACCTGAATGCCACGACGCCCGCGCCGTGCTGGTTTGTGCTGTGGCGCATGGAAGAAGAGCCCACCATCGCCGACGAGCCGCTGGCACGGCCGGTGGTGGTGAGCCTCAGCTACAACGAGGCCGGCCGCTGGCTCGATGCGCAGGAAACGGTCGAGCAGGTGCCCGCGCCCGAAGAGGTGATCGAGTGGATGCGCGATTTCGTGCAGGCGCACTACGTGATCGAGCCCAAGCGCCGCAAGCGGCCCGAGAGTTTCCGCCCGCTGGTCGACCGCTTCGGCAACGCGGCCAGCGTGTCGACCGAGAAAAAGCGCGGACGCGGAGCGGGCGATGCCTGAGAATTTCTTCGACCGGTGGTCGCGGCGCAAGAAGGAAGCCCGCGAAGAGGCGCCGCCCGCCGCTGCTGCGCAAGAGGCCGAAAAGCCCGCCGATGCGCTCGCCGGAACCGCCGCGCCCGTGCCCGCCGCGCCAGAGCCCCAGGCCAGCCTTCCCGCCGAAAACCAGCCCGAGATCCCCCAGCCCACGCTGGCCGACGCCCAGGCGCTCACGCCCGAGTCCGACTTCCGCCCCTTCGTCGGCAGGAACGTCGCGCCCGAGGTGAAGAACACCGCCTTCAAGAAGCTCTTTGCCGACCCGCAGTTCAACGTGATGGACGGCATGGACACTTATATAGACGACTACTCCGAGTCGACGCCGATTCCGGACAACGTGCTGCGCCAGATGGCGAGCGCCAAGTTCCTCAAGCTGTTCGACGACGAGGAGGAAGAAGAAAGAAAAGCGCAGGAAACTGCCGGAAAATCAGCGGAAACCCCGCAAGACGCTGCGCCCACGGACGTGGCACAGTCAGAGCACCCGGGAGACGCCCTCCCCAGCCAGCAGGTTGCCGATGCGCAGCCCGCAAGCCAGAAGACCGATGACCACAACGCTGATCTGCGACTGCAACCAGACGATGCCGCTCGAGCCGAAGACGCTCGGCGCGGCGCTGGCTGAGTCGCTGCCCCTTCACTCCACCCTGTGCCGCCGCGAGGCGCCCGCTTTCCAGCGCGCCATCCGTTCGGGCGACGACGTGATGGTGGCCTGCACGCAGGAGCGCAAGCTGTTCACCGAGCTGGCCGAGCAGACCGAAGGCGCGACCTCGCCGATCCGCTTCGTGAACATCCGCGAAACCGGCGGCTGGAGTCGCGACGCGAAGAACGCCAGCCCGAAGATTGCCGCCTTGCTGGCGCTGGCTCACCTGCCCGAGCCCGAGCCGGTCTCGACCGTGAGCTACGTGAGCCAGGGCCGTTTGCTCATCGTCGGCCCGCTCGACCAGGCCGAAAAGGCCGCGGCGCTGGTGGCGGATTCGCTGCAGGTCTCCATCTTTTCCACCGGCCCGGGTGCCACCGGCGGCGGGCAGGAGCGCCGCTGGCCTGTGATGGCGGGGCGCATCGGCTCGCTCACAGGCTGGCTGGGCAAGTTTTCGCTGCGCTGGACGCGCGACAACCCCATCGACCTCGACCTGTGCACGCGCTGCAACGCCTGCCTGGGCGCATGCCCCGACCAGGCGATCGGGCTCGACTACCAGATCGACCTGGCGAAATGCGGCTCGCACCGCGACTGCGAAAAAGCCTGCACCGTGGCCGGTGCCATCAACTTCAGCCGCGCGCCCGAGGCGCTCGATGCGGATTTCGACCTGGTGCTCGACCTGGGTGCCAACGCGCTGATCGACTGGCATGCGCCGCCGCAAGGCTACTTCCACCTGTCGGGCGGACTCGCGCACGCCGAGGGCTTGTCGACCCTGCTGCGCCTGCGCGAACTGGTGGGCGAGTTCGAGAAGCCCAAGTTCTTCGACTACAAGCAGAAGCTCTGCGCCCACAGCCGCAACGAAGTGGTGGGCTGCAACGCCTGCGTCGAGGTGTGCTCGGCGCATGCCATCTCCAGCGACAAGGAACGCCAGCGCATCGTCGTCAATCCGCAGCTTTGCGTGGGCTGCGGCGCCTGCACCACCGTGTGCCCGACCGGCGCGCTGGGCTACACCTACCCGCGCACGCCCGACCAGGGCCGCAAGCTGCGCACGCTGCTGTCCACCTACACGGGAGTCGGTGGCCGCGATGCCGCGGTGCTGCTGCACAACGAAGAGGGCGGGCAGGCGCTCGTCGAACAACTCGGCCGCGCGGCGCAACTGGGCCGCGGCAAGCGCGACGGCTTGGCCGGCGTGCCTGCGCATGTGCTGCCGGTGGCGCTGATGCATGTTGCCAGCACCGGCATCGACCTTTGGCTCAGCGCCATTGCCTTCGGGGGCTCGCAAGTGGCGGTGCTCTCCACCGGCGAAGAAGCTCCGCAATACATCGATGCACTGAAAAAGCAGATGGCCGTTGCACAGGCGCTGCTCACGGGCCTGGGCTACACCGGAACGCATTTCCACCTGATCGAGGCCGCCACGCCGGCCGCGCTCGATGCGGCCCTCGCCGGCCTGCGCGCCACGCGGCAGCGCGTGCCGGCTACTGCGGCGCGTTTTGCCGTCGGCGGGGAAAAGCGCGGCACGCTGGAGATGACGCTCGACCATTTGATGGCGCAAGCGCCCGTGCTTGCGGCGCCGTCGAACGAGGCGGCCGCAGCCCTCGCCCCTGCGCTTGAAATTCCGCTGCCCCCTGGTTCCCCCTTCGGCGCGATCACGGTCAACAAGGACACCTGCACGCTGTGCCTGGCCTGCGTGAGCGCCTGCCCCGCCAGCGCGCTGCAAGACAACCAGAACGCGCCGCAGCTTCGGTTCATCGAAAAGAACTGCGTGCAGTGCGGCCTGTGCGAAACCACCTGCCCCGAGAACGCGATCGCGCTCGTGCCGCGCCTCTTGGCCGCCCCCGAGCGCAAGCAGCCCGTGGTGCTCAACGAGGCCAAGCCCTGGGCCTGCATCCGCTGCAGCAAGCCATTCGGCACGCAGAAAGCCATCGAAGCGATGCTCGGCAAGCTGGCGGGCCACGCCATGTTCCAGGGCGAGGCGCTCGAGCGGCTCAAGATGTGCAGCGACTGCCGGGTCATCGACCTGTACAGCGCGCAGAACGAAATGAAGATCACCCAGCTATGAGCCAGTTTCCCCCGATGACCTCGGCGCTCGATGAGGAGATTGCACGTGCCGAGGTCTATGGCCTTCTGGCACGCCTCTGGTATGCGGCGCCCGACGCCGAGCTGCTCGGCGCCTTCAGCGTGGCACCCACGGAAGCACCGGCAGCCGGCGCTTTCCTCGAGGAACCCTGGCGGCAACTGGTCGGCACGGCGCGCGGCACCGAGGCCGCTGCGGTTCATGCCGAATACGACGCGCTGTTCGGCGGCATGGGCAAGCCCGAAATCTACCTGTTCGGCTCGCACTACCTGAGCGGCTTTCTCAACGACAAGCCGTTGGCGCAGCTGCGCACCGACCTGGCGCGGCTGGGCCTCGCGCGGGACGAGGCCGTGTCCGAAAGCGAAGACCACGTCGCCTGCCTGTTCGAGGTGATGCGCTACCTTATTGCCGGTGACGACGCGGCTGTGTCCAACCTCGCGCAGCAGCAGGCGTTTTTTGCGGCGCACCTGCAGTCCTGGCTGCCGACCTTGTGCGACGCGGTCGCGCAACATCCCAAGGCGCATTTCTATGCGTCCCTGGCGGGTTTCACCCGCGCTTTTGCCGAGGTCGAAGTCCAGGGCTTCGACATGCTCGATTAAGCTTTTTTGCTCCGTAGAAATACGATTGTTAGAAATTTGGGCCTAGACTAGTATCCAGATGTACGAACATCAGTTCACATCTGATTTGCCCCTAGCCACTCCTGGAGATCACATGCAGGACAGCCAAGCGGCCGGTATCAAGCCGGCCTCGCGTCGAGGTTTCTTTTTTGGCGCCGCCACCGCGAGTGCCGCGGTCGCCGCGGTTTCGGTGCTTCCCAAGGTGGCCGAGGCCCCCGCAGCCATCGAGGCTGCCGCTCCCGAGCTGAAGCCCGCGCCTGAAAAAGGCGGCGGCTATTCGCTGAGCGAACACGTCAAGCACTACTACAAGACCGCTTCGGCCTGAAGCGGACACCCAAGATGTTGTTGACCAAGAAAACGACCCCCGCGAACAGCGTGTCGCGGCAAGGGGAACGCGAGTCTTCTCCGTTCATTCACAGCCTGCGGCGCGGCCTTTCGGGCGCGCTGCCCACCATGGACCGGCGTGCCTTTTTGCGCCGCTCCGGGCTCGGCGTGGGCGTGGGGCTGGCTGCCAGCCAGCTCACGCTGATGCGCAAGGCCGAGGCGGCAGGCGATGCCCGTCCCACCGCGGTGGGCGCCGGCAAGGTTGAAATCAAGCGCACGGTGTGCTCGCACTGCTCGGTAGGCTGCGCCTCCGACGCCGTGGTGGAGAACGGCGTGTGGGTGCGCCAGGAGCCGGTGTTCGACTCGCCCATCAACCTGGGCGCGCACTGCGCCAAGGGCGCCGCGCTGCGCGAGCACGGCCATGGCGAGTACCGGCTGCGCTACCCGATGAAGCTGGTCAACGGCAAGTACGAACGCATCAGCTGGGACACCGCGCTTACCGAGATCACCGCCCGGCTGAAAGACCTGCGGCAGGCCAGCGGCCCCGACTCGGTCTACTGGATCGGCTCGTCCAAGCACAGCAACGAACAGTCGTACCTGCTGCGCAAGTTCGTGAGCTTCTGGGGCAGCAACAACTGCGACCACCAGGCGCGCATCTGCCACTCGACCACCGTTGCGGGCGTGGCGAATACATGGGGCTACGGCGCCATGACCAATTCGTACAACGACATGCGCGGCGCCAAGGTGGCCATGTACATCGGCTCCAACGCGGCCGAGGCCCACCCCGTCAGCATGCTGCACATGCTCCATGCCAAGGAGCATGGCTGCAAGATGATCGTGGTCGACCCGCGCTTCACGCGCACGGCGGCCAAGGCCGACGAGTACGTGCGCATCCGCTCGGGCTCGGACATCGCTTTCCTGTTCGGCATCCTGCACCACATCTTCAAGAACGGCTGGGAAGACAAGCAGTACATCAACGACCGCGTCTTCGGCATGGAAAAAGTGCGCGAAGAGGTCCTGGCCAAGTGGACGCCGGACAAGGTCGAAGAGGCCTGCGGCGTGAAAGAGGCGCAGGTGCTCAAGGTAGCCACCTGGCTCAATGAAAACCGCCCCGGCACCGTGGTGTGGTGCATGGGCCAGACGCAGCACACCATCGGCAACGCGATCGTGCGCGCGTCGTGCATCCTGCAACTGGCGCTCGGCAACGTGGGCAAGTCGGGCGGCGGCACCAACATCTTCCGCGGGCATGACAACGTGCAGGGTGCCACCGACGTGGGCCCGAACCCCGACTCGCTGCCCGGCTACTACGGCATCGTCGAAGGCTCGTGGAAGCACTTTGCCGCCACCTGGGGCGTCGACTACGAATGGATCAAGGGCCGCTTCGCATCGCCTGCGATGATGAGCAAGCCCGGCATCACGGTGTCGCGCTGGATCGACGGCGTGCTCGAGAAGAACGAGCTGATCGACCAGGACTCGAACCTGCGCGGCGTGTTCTATTGGGGCCATGCGCCCAACTCGCAGACCCGCGGTCTCGAGATGAAGCGCGCCATGGACAAGCTCGACCTGCTGGTGGTGGTCGACCCGTACCCATCGGCCACGGCCGCCATGGCCGCCATGCCCGGCCGGCCGGAAGACCTGAACCCCAACCGCGCCGTCTACCTGCTGCCCGCGTGCACGCAGTTCGAGACCAGCGGTTCCGTCACGGCGTCGAACCGCTCGATCCAGTGGCGCGAAAAGGTGATCGAGCCGCTGTGGGAGAGCCGCAGCGACCACATGATCATGCAGCAGTTCGCCGACCGCCTGGGCTTTGGCAAGGAACTGAGCAAGAACTACAAGATGCAGAAGGTCAAGGGCATGGACGAGCCCTTGCCCGACGACATCCTGCGCGAAATCAACAAGACCTGCTGGGCCGTCGGCTACACCGGCCAGAGCCCCGAGCGCCTCCAGGCGCACATGCGCAACATGGGCGCCTTCGACGTGCGCACGCTCAAGGTGAAGGCCGGCGTGAAGGACAAGGTCAACGGCTACGACCTCACGGGCGACTACTTCGGCCTGCCGTGGCCCTGCTACGGCAGGCCGGAGCTCAAGCACCCGGGTTCGCCCAACCTCTACGACACGTCCAAGCACGTGATGGAAGGCGGCGGAAATTTCCGTGCGAACTTCGGCGTGGAGCGCGAGGGCAAAAACCTGCTGGCCGAAGATGGCTCGCATTCGCTGGGCGCCGACATCACCACCGGCTACCCCGAACTCGACCACATGTTGCTCAAAAAGCTGGGCTGGTGGGACGAACTCACCGAGGCCGAAAAGCCGAAGGCCGAAGGCAAGAACTGGAAGACCGACAGCTCGGGCGGCATGATCCGCGTGTTCATGAAGAACCACGGCTGCCATCCCTTCGGCAATGCCAAGGCACGCGCGGTGGTCTGGAACTTCCCCGATGCCATTCCGCAGCATCGCGAGCCGCTGTACGGCAACCGGCCCGACCTGATGGCCAAGTACCCGACGCACGACGACAAGATGGCGTTCTGGCGCTTGCCCACGCTCTACAAGAGCGTGCAGCAGAAGAACATCGCCGACAAGGTGGCCGAGAAATTCCCGTATATCATGACCTCGGGCCGGCTCGTCGAGTACGAAGGCGGCGGCGAGGAAACCCGTTCGAACCCCTGGCTGGCGGAACTGCAGCAGGAGATGTTCATCGAGATCAACCCGAAGGTCGCGGCCGAGAAGGGCATTCGCAACGGCGAGCGCGCCTGGGTGCACACGCCCACCGGCGCAAAGCTCAACGTGCAGGCCCTGGTCACCGAGCGCGTGGGGCCCGACACGGTCTTCATGCCGTTCCACTTCTCGGGCCATTGGCAGGGCGCCGATATGCTGGGCTATTACCCGGCGGGCGCCGCCCCGGTGGTACGCGGCGAGGCCATCAACACCGGCACGACTTACGGTTACGACAGCGTGACCATGATGCAAGAGACCAAGACCACGGTCTGCAATGTGGAAAAGGCATAAGGAAGCACCATGGCGCGAATGAAATTTGTCTGTGACTCTGAACGCTGCATCGAATGCAACGGCTGCGTCACTGCCTGCAAGAACGAAAACGAAGTGCCGTGGGGCGTGAACCGCCGCCGCGTGGTCACGCTGAACGACGGGGTGCCGGGCGAGAAGTCGATCTCGGTGGCCTGCATGCATTGCTCCGACGCACCCTGCATGGCCGTGTGCCCGGTGCAGTGCTTCTACCGCACCGACGAAGGCGTGGTGCTGCACGACAAGGATGTGTGCATCGGCTGCGGCTACTGCTCGTACGCCTGCCCGTTCGGCGCGCCGCAGTTCCCCTCGCAAGGCACCTTCGGCGTGCGCGGCAAGATGGACAAGTGCACCTTCTGCGCCGGCGGCCCCGAGGCCAACGGCTCCGAAGCTGAATTTGAAAAGTACGGCCGCAACCGGCTGGCCGAGGGCAAGCTTCCGGCCTGCGCCGAGATGTGCTCGACCAAGGCCCTTCTGGCCGGCGACGGCGATGTGGTGGCCGACATCTTCCGCACCCGCGTCGTCCAACGCGGCAAGGGCGCCGAAGTGTGGGGCTGGGGCACCGCCTACGGCTCGCAGCAAGCCGGCACGCCGCCGGTGAACGGGGTGCAGAAGTGAAGCGGCAGGGCCTCGTCGTCCTGGGCGTTGCGCTGGTCGCAACCTGCCTGGCGGCCTGCGGCGAAAAGCCGCAGACCAATGCGCAGGGCGTGAAGCACGACGCCGTTCCCTGGAGCGGCACCGGCACCAAGGAGAACGCCGGCACGGTGTTCACCGCGCCCGACTGGAAGGTCGGCGACAAGACCGCCTGGCAGCAGCAGCTCAAGACCCGCACGCAAAACGGGCAGAACGAATACAACAAAGAGAACTGAACGGAGAGCCCATGAAGCAAGCGCTGACCGCTCTCGTTATTTTCGCCGCGCTGGGTTCGGTGTTCGCGCAGGCGCAGCCGCCGGCTGCACCTGGAACGACGCCCGCACCCGCTGTTCCTGCTGCAACCGCCGCGCCGGCGCCCGCCGGCGGCGTTCGCAGCCAGAACATCTTCGAGGTCAAGCCCGAAGCGAGCGCCGATCCCAACTACGCGAACCAGACCAACGGCGAGCGCATGAAGGTGCAGCCCGGCAACAACGCGCCCATGTGGCGGCAGGTGGGGCAGGGCGTCACCGGCTACAGCAGCCTGCCGAAAAGCGAGGCGCCCGAAGCCGGCAACCTGATTCAGCCGTTCGTGCAGTACCCGGGCTCGCGCTTCACCAATGCCGGCGAAGCCTGGCGCCAGGTGCGCAACGACTGGATCATTCCCTACGGCGCCGCACTGCTGTTCGTCGTGCTGCTGGCGTTGGCCATCTTCTATTTCACGCGCGGCCCCATTCGCCTGCACGGCCAGGAAACCGGCCGCAAGATCGAGCGCTTCACACCGTTCGAGCGAGCCACGCACTGGTCGAACGCCATCGCATTCGTCACGCTCGCCATCTCCGGCATCGTGATGGCCTTCGGCAAGTTCTTCCTCTTGCCCTGGATGGGCTTGACGCTGTTCGGCTGGATTACCTACGCGCTCAAGAACGTCCATAACTTTGTCGGCCCGCTGTTCGTGGTGACGACGGTGTTCATGGTGTTCACCTTCATCCGCGACAACATTCCGCGCGCGATGGACCTGAAATGGCTTGCGCGTTTCGGCGGCCTCTTCGGCGGCAAGGAAGTGCCTTCGCACCGTTTCAACGCGGGCGAGAAGCTGGTCTTCTGGGGCGGCGTGCTGTTCCTCGGCCTCTTCGTCATCGGCTCGGGGCTCTTCCTGGACAAGCTGCTGCCCGGCTTCGTCTATACCCGCGGCGAGATGCAGGTGGCGCACATGATCCACGGCGTTGCAACGCTGCTGATGATGGCAATGATCATGGGCCACATCTACATCGGCACGCTGGGCATGACGGGCGCCTACAAGGCCATGCGCACCGGCTACGTCGACGAGACCTGGGCCAAGGAACACCACGAACTCTGGTACGACGACATTGCCGCGGGCAAGATCCCCGCACAGCGCACGGTTCCGGCCGATGCGTCGGCACCTGTCGCAGTGCGGGCACCGCGGCCCGCCGAAGGAACGTCCTCATGAAGAAGCTGTCTGTGTCGCTGAAACTTTCCGCGCTGGTGCTCGCGCTGGCCGCGCCCATCGCATGGGCCAAGCTGCCGCCGCCGGCCGCCACACCCGAGGCCAAGGCCAAGGCGGCCGAAGCGGCCGCCAAGACCGCGTGGAACGGCAAGGTCGACTCCTACAAGCTCTGCCAGGCGCAGGACCGCGTGGCCGCCAAGTACCGTGCAAGCGCGACCGCCGCAGGCAAGCCGGTACCGGCGGCGCCGGCGACACCGCCTTGCGCCGATCCCGGCTCCTTCGTTTTCACGCCGCCGCCGCCGGCGGACGCCAAGCCCATCGAGGCCGCGGGTGCGCATTCGCCAGCCACCACGGCGGCATCGCCACCCAGCACCGTTCAGCCCGCCTCCGTCGTCAATCCCACGCCCAAGGCGCAGTGACGACGCGTTTGCCGTTGTTGCCGCTTCCACGTCTTACCCAGGCCCGCGCCGCGCTCACGCGCGAGGTCGAGGTCGTCGATGAGCATGGCGCGCACGGCACCGTTTCCATTCCTGCCGAGCGCGATCTCACGGTGTATGTGGACCGGCGCGAGCTCGTCACGCTGATGACGCTCGGCGCCCAGCCCGAATTGCTGGTGCTGGGCTACTTGCTGAACCAGCGTCTCATCGAATCGGCCAGCGACGTCGAGTCGGTCACGGTCGACTGGGAAGTGGGCGCTGCCGCCGTCAAGACGCACGCCGGCATCGACCGCATCGAGGAGCGCACCGCAAAGAAGGTGGTAACCACCGGCTGCGGCCAGGGCAGCGTGTTCGGCGACCTGATGGCCGACATCGACAACCTCCGGCTGCCGCCCACGCGCATGACGCAGGCGCAGCTCTACGCACTGGTCAACGCCATCCGGCTCCAGGAGAGCACCTACAAGTCGGCCGGTTCGGTGCACGGCTGTGCGCTGTTCACGCTCGAGCCCGGCGGTACCGAAGCGACGATGCACTGCTTCGTCGAAGACGTGGGTCGCCACAACGCCATCGACACCATCGCGGGCTGGTGCGCCATGCAGCCGCCGGCCGCGCTGGCGGGCGACCGCGTGTTCTACACAACGGGCCGGCTCACGAGCGAAATGGTGATCAAGTCGGCGCAAATGGGCGTGCCCATCGTGGTTTCGCGCAGCGGCATCACGCAGATGGGCCACGAGGTGGCCACGCGCGTCGGCCTGTGCGCCATCGGCCGCGCCACCAACCGGCACTTCGTCTGCTACGCGGGCGTCGATCGGCTGGTGCAGCAGCCGGAACTCGCGCGCCGCAATCCGGCCTAAGGCCTGTTCCCCTACTTGCGGTAAGCCCCTGAAAGGCGCCGGCGCACCCGCGTCGGCTATCGTCTCGCCCATGAATGCCTCCCTTCGCCTTGGCTGGCGCACCCTCTGGCGCGATTTGCGCGCCGGCGAACTGCGCCTCTTGATCGTTGCCGTGCTGCTGGCCGTGGCCGCCCTCACGGCCGTCGGCTTCTTTGCCGACCGATTGCAGGGAGGTTTGCAGCGCGATGCGCGGCAGCTGCTCGGCGGCGATGCGGTGATAGTGAGCGACAACCCCACGCCTGCGACCTTCATTGCGCAGGCCCACGCGTTCGGGCTCCAGGGCACCGGTACCTTCGGCTTCCCGACCATGGCGCGGGCCGACGATGCCCAGGGCGGCGCCAGCAAGCTGGTGGCCCTGAAGGCCGTGACCGCGGGCTACCCGTTGCGCGGCAACCTGCAAACCGCGAACGCCCCCGATGCGCCCGGCACCGTCACCCGCGACATTCCGCCGGCGGGCGAGGTGTGGGTCGATGCCTCGCTGCTCGACTCGCTCGCGCTCAAGGTGGGGGACATGCTCCTGCTCGGGGACACCGGCCTGCGCGTCGGACGCGTGATCACGCTCGAGCCGGACCGCGGGGCAGGCTTTATGAGCTTTTCGCCGCGCGTGATGCTCAACCAGGCGGACGTGCCGCGCACCGGGCTCGTACAGCCCGCGAGCCGCGTGGGCTACCGCTATGCGGTGGCGGGCGAAGATGCGGCCGTCAAGCGCTTTTCCGACTGGGCCGAGGCCACCATCAAGAAGGGCGAACTGCGCGGCGTGCGGCTCGACTCCTTCGAAGGCGGGCGCCCCGAAATGCGCCAGACGCTGGACCGGGCCGAGAAATTCCTGAGCCTGGTCGCGCTGCTCGCGGCGCTGCTGTCGGCCGTGGCCGTGGCGCTGGCCGCGCGCGGCTTCGCGGCCAGCCACCTCGACGACTGCGCCATGCTGCGCGTGCTCGGCCAGAGCCAGCGCACCATCGCGATGGCTTACTCGTTCGAATTCGCGGTCGTCGGCATCGTGGCCAGCAGCCTCGGCGTGGCCATCGGCTTCGCCGTGCACTACGTGTTCGTGGTGCTGCTTGCCGGGCTGGTCGAAACGGCGCTGCCCGCGGCCACCTTGTGGCCCGTGGCGTTCGGTTTGGGCATGGGGCTCACGCTGCTGTTCGCCTTCGGCCTGCCGCCGGTGCTGCAACTGGCCAAGGTGCCTCCGCTGCGCGTGATCCGGCGCGACGTCGGCGGGCTCAAGCCCGCGTCGCTCGCGGTGCTGGGCATCGGCGTGGCCGGCTTCGCGGCCTTGCTGATCGCCGCCAGCAGCGACCTGAAGCTGGGCCTGATCGCCGTGGGCGGCTTCGCGGGCGCGGTGGCCGTGTTCGCGCTCCTGAGTTGGCTCGCGGTGAAGGTGCTGCGGCGCAGCGTCAACGAAACCACCGCGCCGCGCTGGCTGGTGCTGGCCACGCGCCAGATCTCGGCGCGCCCGGCCTACGCCGTGGTGCAAGTCAGCGCGCTCGCCGTCGGCCTGCTTGCGCTGGTGTTGCTGGTGCTGCTGCGCACCGACCTTGTTGCAAGCTGGCGCAAGGCGACGCCGCCCGATGCGCCGAACCGCTTCGTCATCAACGTCATGCCCGACCAGAGCACGGCGTTCCAGAAATCGCTGCGAGACGCCGGCGTGCGCAAGTTCGACTGGTACCCGATGATCCGCGGCCGGCTGGTGGCCATCAACGACAAGCCGGTGTCGCCCGACGACTACGTGGAAGACCGCGCCAAGCGCCTGGTGGACCGCGAGTTCAACCTCAGCAACAGCGTGGAGGCACCGGCGCACAACAGCATTGTGGCGGGTGCGTGGAAGCCCGATGCGCCCGGTGAAGTGAGCGTGGAAGAAGGCCTGGCCGAAACGCTCGGCCTCAAGCTGGGCGACCTGCTGCGCTTCGACATCGGCGGCATGCAGAACGACGCGCGCATCACCTCGCTGCGCAAGGTCGACTGGGGCTCGATGCATGCAAACTTCTTCGTGATGTACACCGTGGCCGCATTGCCCGACGTGCCTGTGACCTACATGGGCGCCTTCCGCGCACCCGAAACCCGTGGCTTCGACAACGCGCTGGTGCGCAGCTACCCCAACGTGACCAACGTGGACATGAGCGCCACCATCAACCAGGTGCAGCGCGTGCTCGACCAGGTGATTCGCGCGGTCGAGTTCCTGTTCGGCTTCACGCTTGCGGCGGGCCTTGTGGTGCTGTTTGCCGCGGTCACCGCCACGCGCGAAGAGCGCGCGCGCGAGTTCGCGGTGATGCGCGCCGTGGGCGCGCGCGCCAGCCTGCTGCGCCAGGTGCAGCGTGCCGAGCTGGCCGGTGTCGGCCTGCTCGCCGGCTTCCTGGCGAGCATCGTGGCGTCGGTCATCGGTTGGGGGCTTGCGCGCTATGTGTTCGACTTCACCTGGACCGCATCGCCCGTGGTGCCGGTGGCCGGTGCGCTCGCAGGCGCCGTGCTGGCGCTGGCCGCGGGATGGTGGGGCTTGCGCGACGTGCTGCGCCGGCCGGTGGTGGACACGCTGCGGCGCGCGGCCGAGTAATTGATAGAGATAGATTTTTTTCTTTAGCCGTGGGCGGGAAGGGCCTGGGAATGCAATACATTCCCCGGCCCTGCATTCATTCGATGAGAACCCCCCCTACATGCGCTTGGCGTCATTCCAGATCACCAACTTTCGCTCGATCAACGACAGCGGCTCCATCGATTCCACACAGCTCACCGCGATCCTCGGCCGCAACGACAGCGGCAAGTCGAACCTGCTGCGCGCGTTGCACAGCCTGAACCCTGCTGAAGGCATAACCGAGCTCAGCCCGATCAAGGACTTTCCGCGGCACCGCCGCCTTGAAGAGTGCCAGCCCGATACACCGGTCGTTGCTACATGCTGGGCCCTCGACGAGAGCGAGCGGGCCGAACTCACGGCAATGCTCCCGCGCGCGGCCAACGTGCGCCACGTGACCGCGGGCCGCGGCTACGGCACGGCGCGCTGGACGGGGCTCGAAGGCCTGGCTGAGCTGTCGCTCGACGTGTCGGACATCAAGGGCAAGGTGCGAAAGATCGTGCCGGCGGTGAAGGCTGCCGCCGAGAAAGTGGCTGAGGAAGCAAGGGCGACGCTGGAGCAGGAGGCCGACGCCTTCGACGCCGCCATGATCCTGAGCCCCGACTACATCCGGTGGTCGGAAGGCGCAGTGAAGGCGCTGCAAACCTTGCGCAAGGCGCTGGCCGCTGCGGATGCCGAACTCAGCGACAAGCAGGAGCAGATGCTGGTCGAGCTGGAGGACATGGCCCGCGCGATTGCCAACGACACGCCGGCGCTTGCCAAGGCAAAGCAGTGGGTGCTCGAGAAGCTGCCCCGCTTCATCTACGTGGACGAGTATCCGGCGCTGCTCGGCCACCAGAACATTGCCGACTACCTGGTGCGCAAGGGCTGGGGCCAAGCGGCGCCCGAGCAGCAAGGCTTCGAAAAGCTCTGCAAGGCCGCTGGGCTCGACCCGCAGCAACTGCAAGACCTGCTGGACAAGAACGACCTGGCCACGCGCAACCAGCTTGTCAACCGCGCGGGCGCCGTCGTCACTTCCGAGATTCGCCGGCTCTGGAAGGACCGCGAGCTCAAGGTGCGCTTCAACCTCGACGGCCCGTACATGGACACGCTGGTGTCCGACCCCGACGACACCTACGAGGTGGAAGTGAACCTCGACGAGCGCAGCCGCGGCTTCCAATGGTTCTTCTCGTTCTACATCACCTTCTTTGCGGACACCAAGGGTGGCCGTGCAGGCGATGCCATCCTGCTGCTGGACGAGCCCGGCCTGCACCTGCATGCGCGCTCGCAGGCCGACTTGCTCGACCACTTCGAGCGAGACTTCGATAACCAGATCATCTACACCACGCACTCGCCGTTCATGGTGCCGGTTCATCGGCCCGATGCAGTGCGCACGGCCAGCATGGCGCCCTCGACCGGCACCATCGTGAGCAACAAGGCAGAGGGAGATGAGCGCACGCTGTACCCGTTGCGGGCCGCGCTCATGCTGAGCCGCATGGTGAACGGGGTCGCTGCATCAGTCGACGAAAGCGCTCTGGCGGCGGTTCCTGTCCAATAGAGCCATGGAACACCTACCGGACGACATTGCAGAGCGGCTGACCGAACTCGAGATCAAGTCGAGTTACGCGGAAGATCTGCTGGAGCAACTCAACATGACGATCTACCGCCAACAGCAGCAGATCGACAGCCTGATTCTTCAAGTGACCCAGCTGAAACAGCAGAGTCAGAACGCGGGGCAGGAGGGGGCGGCGCGCAGCTTGCGGGACGAGTTGCCGCCGCATTACTGAGAGCCTGTTGTTCAGGGCGGCGCACCCGCCGACGGGGTACCTTACTCCGCGAATGTCCCCCGGCCTGCGGCCTCCTCCTTTATTTCGCTGCGCAAGGCACCCCGCCAGCGGGTGCGATGCAAAGAGCAGTCGTTGATCAGCGATACACCACGAGCGTGCCCCAGTGCACAGGGCATCGGGTGCTCCACGCAGCGAAATAAAGGAGGAGGGGCGCAGCCCCGGGGGACATTCGCGGAGGGGAGTACCCGGTGGCCTTTGCACACGCCCTGAACAACAGCGCCAAGACAAGATCAGCCGTGCGAATGCCAGAGCACAGCAAAGAAGTAGCAAGAACTGCCAGCCAGCACGAACAGGTGCCATACAAAGTGGGCAAACCGCACCTTGTTGTCGAACAAGAACACCACCGCACCCGCTGTGTAGAAAAGCCCACCGGCCACGAGCCAACCCAGGCCTGCCGGCGACATGCGTTCGTACAGCGGTACCGCCGCCATCAACGCCATCTAGCCCATTGCCACATAGAGCCCGGTCGACCACAGCGGATGCTGCAGCCGATTGAACAGCTTGGCACCCACGCCCAGCGCCGCCGCCGCGCAGATGGCTCCGAACAGCGTCCAGCCCCATGGCCCACGCAGCACACCGAACAGAAATGGCATGTAGCTGCCCGCAATGAACAGGTAGATGGCTGCGTGGTCGAGCCGGTTGAACCACGCCTTGGCCTTGCCGGTAGGTAGCGCGTGGTACAGCGTCGAGATCAGGTACAGCACGATGGCCGTTCCTGCAAAGAGAGATGCACCGACGATGCTGGCGGCTTGCCCTTTCTGCGCGGCGCTGTAGACCAGGATCGGGAGCGACACGATGGCCAGCAGCAGGCCCAAGCCGTGGCTCAGCGCGTTGAAGATTTCTTCCAGTGTGGTCTGGTCACGCACAGTGGATGTCGGCTTGCCGGAACTCATGTTTGTCGATTCGCTTTGCTGCTACTTGACCTGCTGCTTGCCGAGCTTGCGCGCCAGCGTGCGCCGGTGCATGCCGAGCCGCCGCGCGGTCTCGGAAATGTTGAAGCCCGTTTCGGCGAGCGTCTCGTGAATGCGTTCCCACTCCAGCGTCTTGATCGACGTCGAGCGGTTGGTCAACTCTACCTCGGTGGTGCCCGTCGCGCGGCCGAAGGCGGCTTCGATGTCGTCGGTGTTGGAGGGCTTGGCAAGATAGTGGCAGGCGCCCAGCTTGATGGCCTCGACCGCGGTGGCAATGCTCGCAAAGCCCGTGAGCACCACGATCAGCATCTCGGGGTTGTGCCGGTGCAGCATCTGCACGCAGGCCAGGCCCGAGGCTTCGCCGTTGAGTTTCAGGTCGACCACCGCATAGCCGGGCGAATGGGTCTGCAGCAGCGCTTCGACCTCTTCGGCATTGCTTGCATGCGTGACTGTGTAGCCACGGCGCTCGAACGAGCGGCCGAGCGTGCGCGCGAAAGCGGCGTCGTCTTCGACGATCAGCAACTGGCGCTCAGCTTCTGCGGCTTCGGTCATGGGCTTCCGTTTCAGTCATTGCGATGGTGTTGTCGATGGCTTCGTCGTCTTCCTCCAGCACGACAGCCGCGAGCGGCAGCGTAATGGCCACGACGGCGCCGCCCTCGGGCCGGTTGCGCACCTCCACCCGGCCTCCCAGCGTGCGCGCCACGTTCACCACCAGGAACAGCCCGAGCCCGCCACCCGGCCGGCCCTTGCTCGACTGGTAGGGCTTGCCGAACTGCTTCAGCATCGCGGCCGGAAAGCCCGGGCCCGCATCGGTTACCGTGAGCGTCAGCGCGTCGGTGTCCTGCTCTGCTTCGAAGCGCAGCCAGTGCGGCGAGGCCTCCAGTGCATTGTCGAGCACGTTGCAGATCATCTGCTTCACGGCCGAGTCGGAAACCATGGGCAGGTCCCGGCCAAACCGGTTGTCGTAGTCGAAATCTTCCACGGGGCGCGTGGTGCGCCATTCCTCGACCAGCTCGTCGAGAAAGGTGCTCACGGTCGTTTCTTCCGACGATTCGCCGCGCGCCTCGCCGGCCGACAGCAGGATGCCGCTCACGATGCTCTTGCAGCGCTGGATCTGCAGTTCCATTTCGGCCACTTCGGTCAGCAGCTCGGGGTCGGAACTGAAATGCGGCAGCCGGCGCCAGTCGCCCAGGATGACCGCCAGCGTGGCAAGCGGCGTTCCCAGCTCGTGCGCGGCGCCCGATGCGAGCAGGCCCATGCGCACGATGTGCTCTTCTTCCGACGCGCGCTGGCGCAGGTCGGCCAGCCGCGCATCGCGCGCGCGCAGGTTGCGGCTGATGCGCGTGATGAACACCACCAGCAGCGCCGCATTGAGCGCAAAGCAGATCAGCATGCCCTGCACATAAGGGCTCCAGAGCCCGCGGTCGTGGTCGAGCGGCAGTGCGAGAGGGCGCGAGAAAAGCGCCAGCCCCGCGAAGCACAGGCTGGTGACGACGACGATGGTCCACGTCGACCAGGCCTTGAGCAGCACCGCGCCCAGAATGACCTGCAGCAGATACAAAAAGACGAACGGATTGGTGGCGCCGCCGCTCAGGTAGAGCTGGGCGGTGAGCGTGGCCACATCGACCAGCAGCGCGAGAAACAGTTCCCCGTTGGTTACCTTGCGAAGGGTGCGCGAGCGCAGCAGGCTCACCACGTTGAAGAGAGCCAGGCAGGCCAGCACCAGCAGCATCTGGTCGAGCGGCAGCCGGATGCCGAAGCCGTAGTGCACGAACAGGATGGTGACCACCTGCCCGACCACCGCAAACCAGCGCAGTTGGATCAGCTGCTGCATGTTCTTGTGGCCCGTGGCGTTGTCCAGGCTCGCGACGCCCGCGCGAGATGCGTGCAGTTCCCCCGCCACCGCGGAGAGCTCAGTCGGGGCGGCGGCCGTCTTGGCGGGTTCTTCCGTCGGCATGGGAGGCATTGTCGCCGTTGCTGTCGGCTGAGTCGGCGAGCTTGCGGCGGCGGCGATCGTCGCGCCACACGAACCAGGCCGCGCCCGTGACCATCAGCGCCAGGCCGTACCAGGTAATGGCATAGACGAGGTGGCTGTTGGGAAAGGCAATGACCGTCAGGCCCCCGGCGGGCCAGGAGGGCGCTGCGCCGGGCGCGCTGGGCGCGGCCTCGGCATCGACGAAGTAGGGCGCGACATGGTTCAGGCCACGCGCGGCGGCAATGGCCTGCACGTCGCGCGAGAACCAGCGGTCGGTGGCGGGATCGTTCCTGCGCAGGAAGCCGCCCTTGGGCTCGGCGATGCGCAGCAGGCCGGTCACGACGGTTTCGCCCTTGGACTCGGTGGCCGCACGCATGGCGCGGTCGCGTGCCTCGGGCGGCACGAAGCCGCGGTTGACCAGCACCGTGGTGCCGTCGGCGGCCTGCAGCGGCGTCAGCACCCAGAAGCCGGCGCCGAGCCTGGTGCTGGCCTGCACCAGGGTTTCCTTGTCGTGGAGAAAGGTGCCGGCGATGCGCAGGTGCCGGTATTCGTCGGCGGCTGCGTTGATTTGCGGCCAGCGGTCGGGCGTGGGCGCTTCGGAGGCCGGCGTGTGCACGCGCTGCTCGACGCGGGCAATGAGATCGAGCTTCCAGGCCCTGCGCTCGACCTGCCAATTGCCGAGCGCGACAAAGCCGGCAAAGGCAAGCGCCGCGCAGACCATGAAGATCACCCGCGCGGCCGTGGAGCGCTGGTCGCCGGCCGGTTTGTTGCGGATGCTGTGGTCTGGCGGCTGGGTCGTCGTCAAGGCATGTTCTTCATGTCGTGCACCGACATCGGCATCATGTTGGCGTTCATGTGGTACATGACCCAGAGCGAGCCGGCCAGCGTGATGACGACGAGCACGATGGTGAAGATCAGCGCCAGCATGTTCCACCCGCTCTCGGACTTGGCGTCCATGTGCAGGAAGTAGATCATGTGGACCACGATCTGCACCGCGGCAAAGCCGAGGATGACGAGCGAGGTGGTGTGCGTGTTGGAGAGCACGTTGCCCATCACGAGCCAGAACGGAATCGCGGTCAGGATCACGGCCAGCACGAAGCCGGTCATGTAGCCCTTGAAGGTGCTGTGGCTCACGGGACCGTCGTCGTGATGGTCGTCGTGGGCATCGTGCGCGCCATGCGCGGTGTGGCCGTGCGCTGCGGTTTCAGTGTGGGCGGTGCTCATGCCATCGATCCCATCAGATAGACGAAGGTGAAGACGCCGATCCAGACCACGTCCAGGAAGTGCCAGAACATCGAAAGGCACATCAGGCGGCGGCGGTTGGCGGCGGTGAAGCCGTGCTTGGGCAGCTGGAACATCAGCACGACGAGCCAGATGATGCCGAAGGTCACGTGCAGGCCGTGGGTGCCGACCAGCGCGAAGAACGACGACAGGAATGCGCTGCGCTGCGGGCCCGCGCCTTCATGGATGAGGTGCGCGAACTCGTAGATCTCCAGGCCGATGAAGCCCGCGCCCAGCAGGCCCGTAATGGCCAGCCACGCCAGCGTGCCGCCCATGCGCTTCTTCTGCATCTCGAGCATCGAGAAACCGTAGGTAATGGAAGACAGCAGCAGCAGCGAGGTGTTGACGGCCACCAGCGGCAGGTCGAACAGGTCGGCGCCCGAGGGGCCGGCCGCGTAGCTGCGGCCCAGCACGCCGTACACAGCGAACAGGCACGCGAAGATGAGGCAGTCGCTCATCAGGTAGAGCCAGAACCCGAGCAGCGTGCCGTTCTCTGGGTGGTGGTCGTTGCCGACGTGGAACAGCTCGAACACGGGCGGCTTGCCCGTCTGGTCGCTGTGGGCGTGGCCGGCCGCGGGGGAGTGGAGGGCGGTGGTATCAGACATGGGCTGCTGCCAGGAGGCGCGTGCGTTCGGCTTCGGTACGGACGACGTCTTCCGCGGGAATGTAGTAGTCGCGCTTGTAGTTGAAGGTGTGGATGATCACAGCGGCCAGCATGGCGACAAAGCCGATGCCCGCCACGAGCCACATCTGCCAGATCAGCGCAAAGCCGCAGACGGCCGCCAGTGCCGCGATGATGAAGCCGGCGCTGGTGTTCTTGGGCATGTGGATGGGCGTGAAGCCTTCGAGCGGGCGGGCATAGCCGCGGCGCTTCATGTCGGTCCAGGCGTCGTTGTCATGAATGCGCGGCGTGAACGCGAAGTTGTAGGCCGGCGGCGGCGACGAGGTCGACCATTCGAGCGTGCGGCCGTTCCACGGGTCGCCCGTGGTGTCGCGCAGCGAATCGCGGCGCACGAAGCTCACCACCAGCTGGATGAGGAAGGACGCAATGCCCAGCGCGATCAGCACCGCGCCGAAGGCCGCCACCTGGAACCAGAACTGCAGCGACATGTCCTGGAAGTGGCTCATGCGGCGGGTGACGCCCATCAGGCCCAGCACATACAGCGGCATGAACGCGACCCAGAAGCCCACGAGCCAGAACCAGAACGAGCACTTGCCCCAGAACGGATCGAGCTTGTAGCCGAAGGCCTTCGGGAACCAGTAGGTGATGCCTGCCAGCATGCCGAACAGCACGCCGCCGATGATCACGTTGTGGAAGTGGGCGATCAGGAACAGGCTGTTGTGCAGCACGAAGTCGGCCGGAGGCACCGCGAGCAGCACGCCCGTCATGCCGCCGATCACGAAGGTGACCATGAAGCCGACGGTCCACATCATGGGCAGCTCGAAGCGGATGCGGCCGCGGTACATGGTGAAGAGCCAGTTGAAGATCTTCGCGCCCGTCGGAATCGAGATGATCATCGTCGTGATGCCGAAGAACGAGTTCACGCTGGCGCCGGAGCCCATGGTGAAGAAGTGGTGCAGCCAGACGAGGTACGACAGGATGGTGATCACGATGGTGGCGTACACCATCGAGGCGTAGCCGAAGAGGCGCTTGCCGCTGAAGGTGGACACCACTTCGGAGAAGATGCCGAAGGCCGGCAGGATGAGGATGTACACCTCGGGGTGGCCCCAGATCCAGATCAGGTTCACGTACATCATGGCGTTGCCGCCGAGATCGTTCGTGAAGAAGTTGGTGCCGGCATAGCGGTCGAGCGACAGCAGCGCGAGCACGGCGGTGAGCACCGGGAAGGCGGCCACGATGAGCACGTTGGTGCACAGGGCGGTCCAGGTGAACACCGGCATCTTCATCATGGTCATGCCCGGCGCGCGCATCTTCACGATGGTGGCCAGCAGGTTGACCCCCGAGAGCAGGGTACCTACCCCCGCTATCTGCAGCGACCATATGTAGTAGTCGACCCCCACGTCGGGGCTGAACAGAATGCCCGACAGCGGCGGGTAGGCCAGCCACCCGGTCTTGGCGAACTCGCCCACGAAGAGCGACGCCATCACCAGGCCGGCGCCGAAGGTGGTCATCCAGAAGCTGAAGTTGTTCAGGAACGGAAAAGCCACGTCGCGCGCGCCTATCTGCAGCGGCACCACGAAGTTCATCAGGCCCGTGACCAGCGGCATGGCCACGAAGAAGATCATGATCACGCCGTGCGCGGTGAAGATCTGGTCGTAGTGGTGCGGCGGCAGGAAGCCGGCGTTGTCGCCGAAGGCCACGGCCTGCTGGGCCCGCATCATGAGTGCGTCGGCAAAGCCGCGCAGCAGCATGACAAGGCCGAGCACGATGTACATGATGCCGATCTTCTTGTGGTCGATGCTGGTGATCCAGTCGCGCCACAGGGTGCCCCAGAGCTTGAAGTAAGTGACGGCGCCCAGGATGGCAAGGCCGCCCAGCACCACGGCCGCAAAGGTCGCCAGCAGAATGGGCTCGTGGTAGGGAATCGCCTCCCACGTGAGGCGGCCGAAGACAAGCTTCGTCAGGTCAAGGTTTTCGAGCATCGTCATTCTTCGGTGGTGCACATCGCCGTGACGTACTTGCGCCTTGGCGAATTGATGAGGGTGTCAGCCTGCCAGGCCTGCATGGTGGCAATGTTGAACGCGCCGGGCTTGCCCAGCCCGCCGTTCGCGTCGATGGCCATCATTTCCTTCATGCACATCTTGTTGCGGTCCACGCAGAGGTTGAGGATGGCGTCGTACAGGTCCGGCGCAACCGTGGCGTAGTGCCGCACCGGCTCGCGCTCGCTCGGCACTTCGAGCTTCTTGTACTGCTCGCGCGTGAGTTCGCCATCCTTGCCCGCCTTGACCTTCTGCACCCACTGGTCGAAGTCGGTGTTGCTCAGGCCGTGGAACTTGAAGCGCATGCCCGAGAAGCCGGCGCCGCTGTAGTTGGCCGAGAAGCCCTCGAACTCGCCGGGCTTGTTGATGACCGCGTGAAGCTTGGTCTCCATGCCCGGCATGGCGTAGATCTGGCCGGCCAGCGCGGGAATGAAGAAGGAGTTCATCACCGAGGAGGCAGTGATCTTGAAAGTGATCGGCCGGTCGACCGGCGCGGCCATTTCGTTCACCGTGGCAAAACCCTGCTCGGGGTAGATGAAGAGCCACTTCCAGTCGAGCGCCACCACTTCGACCACCAGCGGCTTGGCTTCGGCGGGAATCGGGCGCTCGGCGTCGAGCCGGCTCAGCGGCCGGTACGGGTCGAGCGTGTGCGTGCTGATCCAGGTGATGGCGCCCAGCGCGATGATGATCAGGAGCGGCGCGCCCCAGATCGCCAGTTCGAGCTGGGTGGAGTGGTCCCAGTCGGGGCTGTAGTCGGCCTCCTTGTTCGACTGGCGATAGCGCCACGCAAAGAAGAGCGTCAGCGCGATCACCGGAACGATGATGATCAGCATCAGCACGGTCGAGACGACGATGAGTCGCCCCTGCTGATTGGCGATGTCGCCGGAAGGATTCATGAGCACCGTGTTGCAGCCTGCCAGCAAGGCAAGGGGAAGCAACAGGGACCATCGCCGAAGAGTTTTGAGGGTGGGCATGCCGGAAGAAAGAAGTGCAGGGGCTGCGCAAAGAACCCACAATCTACGACCAAAGGTTGCGCCCGCCTATTGGACGTTTTGTCCTATGGCGGGAATCTTCATTCGGTGAGACGCTTGGAGCCTCTGTTCAATGGCCTACCTTTGTCACTGCACGTGACACCCGGATTACAAAACGCAATGACGACGACGTCCAGCATCCTTCCGCAAGGCGCACCGCCGGTGCCGAACACGTCCGAAAACGACGCCCGGCAGGGCGACGGGCATTCCCATATCGCGCCGGGCGAGATCGCCGTCGGCGTGATCATCGGGCGGGCATCGGAGTACTTCGATTTCTTCGTCTACGGCATCGCCTCGGTGCTGGTATTTCCGGCGGTTTTCTTTCCGTTCGAAGCGCGCCTCGAGGGAACCCTCTATGCCTTTGTGGTTTTTTCGTTCGCCTTCATTGCGCGGCCGTTCGGAACCGTCATTTCAATGGCCATCCAGAGGCGGTTCGGGCGAGAGGCCAAGCTGACCATCGCGCTGTTCCTGCTGGGAACCTCCACCGCGGGCATCGCCTTCTTGCCGGGGTACGCGAGCATCGGGTTCACATCCATCGTGCTGCTGTCGGTGTTCCGCTTTGCACAGGGCCTGGCGCTCGGCGGCTCGTGGGACGGGCTACCGTCGCTGCTGGCGCTGAATGCGCCGCAGAACCGCCGCGGCTGGTACGCCATGCTCGGCCAGCTGGGCGCACCGCTCGGCTTCTTTGTGGCCAGCGCACTTTTTGCCTATCTCTACGGCAGCCTGGCGCTCAAGGACTTTCTCGATTGGGGCTGGCGCTACACCTTCTATGTTGCGTTCGCGATCAACGTGGTGGCACTGTTCGCGCGTCTGCGGCTGGTGGCCACCGAAGAGTATTCGCGGCTGCTCGAAGAGCGCGAGCTGCAGCCCACCAGCGTGGTCGAGCTGACCCGCTCGCAAGGCGCCAACCTGCTGATCGGCGCGTTCGCCGCGCTGGCCAGCTATGCGCTGTTCCACCTGGTCACGGTGTTCCCGCTGTCGTGGATCACGCTGTATTCGGACCAGTCGATCACCGAATTCCTGGTGGTGCAGATGATCGGCGCGGTTCTCTGCGCCGGCGGCATGGTGGCCTCGGGCCTGATTGCCGACCGCGTCGGGCGCCGTTTCACGCTGGGCGGCCTGGCCGGGATGATTGCGGTGTTCAGCGGCTTTGCGCCCACGCTGCTCGACGGCGGCCATATCGGGCAGGACATCTTCATTCTGCTGGGCTTCGTGTTGCTGGGGCTCTCGTACGGCCAGGCGGCCGGCGCGGTGACGTCGAACTTCGAGCCCAAGTACCGCTACACCGGCGCCGCGCTCACGGCCGACCTGGCGTGGCTCATCGGTGCGGCCTTTGCGCCGCTGGTGGCGCTGGGGCTGTCGGCGAATTTCGGGCTGGCGTATGTCAGCGTCTATCTGCTGTCGGGTGCGGTCGGCACGCTGGCGGCCCTGGGTTTGAACCGGGCGCTGGTGCGGGACTGATCACCGTCAAACGCGGGTGTTCGAAAAAGGGGCCGGTCGGCCCCTTTTGCGTTTCGGGAGCCGTAGCGCGCGCTGGCTTAGGATTCGCCTCATGTTCACCGCCGCCATCTTCGACATGGACGGGCTGCTCATCGATTCGGAGCGGCCCATCATGGCCGCCTGGATCGAAGCCGCCCGCACGCTCGACATCGAGCTTTCGCACGCCCAGTACCTGCAATGCGTGGGGCTGGCCATGGGCGAGTCGAAGCAGATCCTTGCGGCGCTGCTCGGCGGCGCGGCCGCCTACCAGCACGCCGCATCGCAAGTGACCGCCGCGCTGCAGCTGCAGCGTGCTGACGGCGACGCCCGACCGCTCTTTCCCATCAAGCCCGGCGTGGCCGAGTTGCTCACTGCCTTGCGCGGACGCGGCACACGCTGTGCGGTTGCCTCGTCGTCCACGCGCGGTCAGATCGCGGCCTGCCTGGGCAGCCTCGACGTGCTCCATCACTTCGAGGCCTTTGCAGGCGGCGACGAGGTAGCCCGCGCCAAGCCCGATCCGGCGCTCTACCTGCTCGCGGCCGAGCGCCTTGGCGTCGACCCCGCGGAATGCGTGGCCTTCGAGGACAGCGAGAACGGTGCTAAGGCCGCGTTGGCGGCGGGCCTTCGCGTGGTGATCGTGCCGGACCTCAAGCACCCGCCTGCTGCGATCATCGAGCGGGCATTCCATGTGCTCGACTCGCTGCACGACGCCATGGCGCATGTGCCGCTGTGGTTTCCCACGCCGGCGCAGAAGCGCGCCTGACCTGCGGGCTCAGAGCACTTCGTCGCGCAGCTGCGGGAACACCTTCGACACCTTGGCGAGCAGGTAGTCGCCGTAGCGGCCGCTGAAGGCGTGCACGTTGGCGCGGTCCCAGCGCTCGGCGCTGTCGTCGCGCGCCTCTGCACCTTGCAGCCCTTCGATGCGCTGCACGCGGGCCTCGAAGTTCGGATCGAAGAACAGCGGAAACGAAAGCCGGTCACGCCCCGAGGTGTTGCGCTTCACGCGGTGTGGGGTCGATTTGTAGAGCCCGCCGGTCATGCGGTCGAGCATGTCGCCGATGTTGCAGACGAACGATCCGGCGATTGGCGGCGCATCGATCCAGCCGCCTGGCGTGTGCACAGCGAGGCCGCCGACCTCGTCCTGGTGCAGGATGGTGAGCAGGCCGTAGTCGGTGTGCTCGCCCACGCCCCATTGCACGTCCAGGCCTTCGGGTACGGGCTGCGAGGGGTAGTTGAACAGGCGGAACAGGATCAGGGGATCGGCGGTGTAGCGCTCGGCGAAATACGCTGCGGGCAGGCCGAGGCTCAGCGCGATGCCTTCCATCAGCCGGTGGCCGAGCTGCGTGACGGCGGTCATGTACTCGAGGATGGTTTCGCGGAACCCAGGCACGTCGGGGAACAGATTCGGCCCGTGCACCGGCGTCTTCGCCTGCACCAGCGGGTGCGTGGCGGGCAGCTCGGTGCCCAGGTAGAGGCCTTCCTTCCAGTCGGGTCGGCCCGAGGTCAGCTCGCCGCCCAGCGGGAAGAAGCCGCGCCAGGCGCGCCCGCCGAGGGCCATGCGCCATTGCATCTTGGTTTCCTCGGGCAACTCGAAGAACTTGTGGCTCAGCACTTCGAGCCGCTGCACCAGCGCCGCATCGACGCCGTGGCCCGTGGCATAGAAGAAACCGTGCGCGCGGCAGGCAGCGCCGATCTGCGCGGCCACGCCGTCGCGCTCGGGCGTGCCGGCCACGAGCGGGACGACGTCGATCACGGGGAGCGTCTGTGTGTCGGTCATGGTCGAAGAGAGCATGTCATGCGCCGCGCGCGAAGGGCGAACGGATGTCCGAAAGAAACTGCTGCGCGCGGGGGTGCTGCGGCCGGTTGAAAAAGTCGTCGGGCGTCGCGCGTTCGAGCACCTTGCCCTCGTCCATGAACAGCACGCGGTCGGCCACCTCGCGGGCGAAGCCCATCTCGTGCGTGACGCAGATCATGGTCATGCCGTCGCGCGTGAGGTCGCGCATCACCAGCAGCACCTCGCCTACCATCTCGGGGTCGAGCGCGCTGGTGGGCTCGTCGAACAGCATCAGCGGCGGCTGCATGGCGAGTGCGCGCGCAATGGCCACGCGCTGCTGCTGGCCGCCCGAGAGTTCGCTGGGCCACGCATTCGCCTTGTGCGCCAGGCCCACGCGCTGCAGCAGCGCCATCGCGCGCTCGTCGGCTTCCTGGCGGGTGAGGCCTCGCAGCTGCACCGGCGCCATCGTGCAGTTCTGCAGCACCGTGAGATGCGGGAACAGGTTGAACTGCTGGAACACGAAACCGATGCGCGATCGGAACGCGTTCACGTCGGTGCCCGGCGCGTGGATGTCCTTGCCTTCGATGAGGATGCGGCCCGACTGAATCGGCTCCAGCCGGTTGAAGGTGCGGATCAGCGTCGATTTGCCCGAGCCCGAGGGCCCGCACACCACCACCACTTCGCCCTTGTGGATGGTCTCGCTGATGTCGACCAGGGCGTGATAGCTGCCATACCACTTGTTGACGTTCTGAAGTTCGATCATGCGGACACCTTGGGAGCCGTGGCGGGATCGGCCACGGACATGCCGCGACGCGCGAGGCGACGCTCCAGCCAGTAGGCGAAGCGCGACAGCCCGAAGCAGAGAATGAAATAGGTCCCGCCCAGGATCAGGTAGATCTGGGCCGGTTTGGTGAACACCTGCGTGTTGATCTGCGTGGCGATGAACGACACCTCGGCCAGCCCGATGATGTAGCCGAGCGAGGTTTCCTTGATGGTCGAGACGAACTGGTTCACCAGCGAAGGCAGCATGCTGCGCAGGGCCTGCGGCAGCACCACCAGCCGCATCGCGCGGCCGTAGCCCAGGCCCAGCGCGCGGGCGGTTTCCATCTGCCCGCGCGGCAGGCCCTGGATGCCGGCGCGCACGATCTCGGCCAGGTAGGCGGCGTCGAAGATCACGAGTGCGATCAGCATGGTGGTGAACTGGTCGGTCTTCACGCCCGTGACGCTGGGCAGGAAGAAGTAGGCCCAGAAGATCACCATCAGCAACGGCAAGCCGCGCACCACGAAGACGAAGCCCGTGACCGGCCAGCGCAGCCAGCGCCACGGGCTCACGCGTGCGAGGCCAAGCACGATGCCCAGCGGCAGCGCGAGCACCAGGCCGCACGACGCGAGCAGCAGCGTGAGCACCAGCCCGCCCAGCGGGCCGTTCGGGTACTGCCCGATAAGAAAGTAGACCCAGTAGTCGTTGATGATTTCGAGCATCTGGTGGGCCTCAGATGGTTCGCACGGGAAAGCGGTGGTGGTACCAGGTGGCCAGCCCGGTGATGGCGAGCGACACCGTCAGGTACGCCGCGCTCGCGAACGCGAACGACTCGAAGCTGCGGAAGGTTGCGCTCTCGACCTGCCCGGCCTGGTACATCAGCTCGGCCACGCCGATCACCGTGGCAATCGATGTGTTCTTCCAAAGGCTCAGCGTCTGCGAGATGAGCGGCGGCACCGTCACCCGAAGCGCTTGCGGCAGCACCACCCGGCGCATGGCGCCCATGAAGCCGAAACCCAGCGCGCGGCCCGCTTCGAACTGCACCGTAGGAATCGCGCGGATGCCGCTGCGGATGTCTTCGGCCATGAAGGCGGCCGTGTAGAGCGCCAGCGCAATGATCGCGCTGTAGGCCTCGATGTGGCCCGCGTACAGCCACTGCTTGATGCCTTCGGGCAGCAGCTCGGGCGCGCCGAAGTACCAGAACAGCATGTGCGCGAGCAGCGGAATGTTGCGGATCGATTCCACATACGCAAAGCCGAGCCAGCGCAGCGGCGCGATGGGCGAAAGGCGCAGCAGCGCCACCACCAGCGCGATGGGCAGGGCGAACAGCAGCGAGGCCGCCAGCAGCTGCAGCGAGAGCAGCAGGCCCGCGACCAGCATGTCGTGGTACTGGCCGGTGAGCAGCAGCGAATAGTCGAACAGGGGCATGAGGGGCGACAGTATCACCGCCGCGGCGGGATTCGCTCCCTCCCTACCGTTACGAGATCAGTCGATCTTGTCGCTCTCGAACTTGAAGTCGCGCGTCTGGAAGCCCGACGCCGTGTTCGGCCCGTACCACTTGACGAAGATCTTCTGCGCTTCGCCCGACTTCTCCAGTTCGCGCAGCGTGTCGTCCACCACCGCCTTCAGGCCGCTCTCGCCCTTCTTGATGCCGATGGCCAGCGCCTCGGTACTCAGGTTCTGCTTGAGCACGACGTACTTGGCCTTCTGCGGGCCAAGCTTGGCGTAGCTGCGCAGCAGCGCGGCCTCGTCGTCCACATAGCCCACGCCCTTGCCTTGCTGCAGCGCCTGGAAGGCTTGCTGGCTCGTGTCGAAGGTCACCACTTCGGCGGTGGGCACGGCCTTGCGAATGTTCGGCTCCTGCGTGCCGCCGCGGATGGTCAGCACCTTCTTGCCGGCGAGCTGGGGTACGTCGGTAATGCCGCTGTCCTTTTTCACGATCGCCTTCTGGCCGGTGACGAAGGTGGTGAGAGAAAAGTCGATTTGCGCCTCGCGCTCCTTGTTGTGCGTGAGGCCCGCGGCCACCAGGGCGACGTGGCCCTGCTGCAGCTCGGGGATGCGCGCGGCCACGGCAATCTGCTTGAGCACCGGCTTCACGCCGATCCTCTTGGCAATCGCGTTCACCAGGTCGACTTCGTAGCCGACGATCTGGCGCGTCTTCGGATCGATGAAGGTCGCGGGCTCGTCGGTGCCGAGCACGCCCACCACGAGTTCGCCTTTTTTCTTGATGTCGGCAAGCTGATCCGCGTGGGCCGCAATGCCCGTAAAGAGGGCGGAAGCGGCGAGGGCCGCGGCGATGAAGTTCAAGCGCATGTTCTTCTCCTTCTTGGAAAACAAGGACGGGACCATATCAATAAAACCGTGGATTATTAAATCCTCAATCGACATATACATATGGATGCCCGAATGGTCCTGATGCCGGTACTGGAATCGCGAGAATTCAGCCGGCGTGCGGGCCGGGGAGACTGCTGGAGGGATACTCCCGCCATGCAGATTCACGAAAAGCCCCCCGTCGACACCCCGTTCGAATGGATCGGCGGCGAACCCAAGGTACAGGCGCTGGTCGACCGGTTCTACGACCTGATGGAGCTCGAACCCGCCTATGCGCAGCTGCGTGCGGTGCACGGCACCAGCCTGGACAACGCGCGCCAGCGCCTCTTCTGGTTCCTGTGCGGGTGGCTCGGCGGCCCGCAGCACTACACCGACCGCTTCGGGCATCCGATGCTGCGCGCGCGGCACCTGCCGCAGAGCATCGGCGGGCACAGCATCGGCATCAAGGAGCGCGACCAGTGGCTGGCCTGCATGGACCAGGCGATGGGCGAAACCGGCGTGCCCGAGGGATTGCGCGCTCGGCTTCGCGATTCGTTCTTCCAGACCGCGGACTGGATGCGCAATCGCGGTGAGCAATAACACAGACAACGACTCCGAAAGAGACTCTCTTCAATGAATTCAATCGTCATCATCGGCGGCGGCCATGCCGCGGCCCAGCTTTGCGCGGGTTTGGCGGAAGCCGGGCAGGGCGCGCGCGTGCACTTGGTTTGCGAGGAGGCCTGCGAGCCGTACCACCGGCCGCCGCTTTCCAAGGCTTTTTTGAAGAGCGCCGAGGAGACCAGGCAACCCCACAAGGCCGCCGACTGGTACCGCGAAGCCGGCATCACGCTGCACCTGGGCGATGCGGCCGTGGCCATCGACCGCGAGGCGCACACCGTGACGCTGCGCTCGGGTGCCGTTCTGCCGTGGGAGCGGCTGGTGCTGGCCACCGGCACGCGTGCGCGCCAGATGCCCGACCTGAAGCCGGGCCTTGAAAACGTCGCAACCCTGCGCGCGGCCGAAGAGGCGCATCGCCTGCGCGAACGGCTGGCCGATGCGCAGCATGTCACGGTGCTGGGCGGCGGGTTCATCGGGCTCGAAGTGGCGGCCACCGCCAATGCGCTCGGCAAGCGTGTGCAGGTGATCGAAAGCGCGCCGCGGCTCCTGGGCCGCGCCGTGTCGCCCGAGCTGTCGGCGCATGTGCTCGCGACGCATCGCGCGGCGGGCATCGACATCGTGCTTGGTGCGCGTACCGGTGCGTTCGAGGTCGAGGGCGACCGGCTGCTGTCCATCCAGGTCAACGGCGCGAAGCAGCCGGTGGACCTGCTGCTGCTCGGCATTGGTGCCGTGCCCGAGACCGCATTGGCGCAGGCCGCGGGCATCGAATGCGCGGACGGCATTGTGGTCGACAGCCATATGCAGACCAGCGCGGCCGACGTGCTCGCAGTAGGCGATTGCACGCGCTTCCCTGATCGGCGCGCAGGCCGCCCGTTGCGGCTGGAGTCCGTGCAGAACGCGAACGACCAGGCGCGCACGGCCGTGGCCACGTTGACCGGCGCCGCGCGGCCGTACGACGCGGTGCCGTGGTTCTGGTCGGACCAGGGCGGCCTGAGGCTGCAGATGGTGGGCCTGATGCCGGCCGAGGGCACCCCGGGGCTGGCGAGCGTGCGGCGCGCCGGACCCAAGCCCGATGCGTTCTCTCTGTTCCACTATGTGGATGGACAGCTGATGTGCGTTGAATCGGTCAACGCGCCGGTCGATCACATGATGAGCCGCAAGCTGCTCGAAGCAGGGCGCAGTCCGGATGCGGCGGCGGTGGCCGACGCGGCCGTCCCGCTCAAGAATCACTTGGTATAGCGGAAGCGCGCCGTAGCGCGGCGTTCAGCGCCGCGCTGGCGCCAAAAGCACCACCAGCGCACCTGCGCCGCCCTCGGCCGGCTTGGCCTGCACGAAGGCCAGCACCTCGTTCTTCTGGATGAGCCAACGCTGCGCCTTGGTCTTGAGCACCGGCTGCTTGCCGGGTGAGCCCAGGCCTTTGCCGTGCACCACGCGCACGCAGCGCAGGCCCTGTTTGTAGGCATTGCGAATGAAGCCGCCGAGCGCCTCGCGGGCCTCGTCGCTGCGCAGGCCGTGCAGGTCGATTTGCGCCTGGATGCTCCAGTCGCCCTTGCGCAGCCGCGCGGTCACGTCGGTGCCTATGCCCGGGCGGCGAAAGCTCATCGCGTCGTCGACGTCGAGCAAGGTCGTCACGTCGAACTCGTCGGAAAGCGATTCGCGCAGCACGCGCTGTTCGTCGAGCTGATGCTGCACCGGGATGGGTGCGGGCGGCTCCGGCGCAAGCGGCACCACGGCCGCCTTGCGGCGAAGCGGCTCCGTCGCGCCAATGGCGCGCGTGAACAGGTCTTTTTCGGCCGCGCGCTTGCGCTCGGCGGCGGCCTTGGCGGCTGCCGCAGCCGCTTCGCGCTCGCGGGTTTCGGCCAGGGTGCGCTGCACCTGCTTCAGGTCTGCCAGGTTCTTGATGGGCGGCGTGCGGGAAGCCATCAGAGCAGCCCTTTCTCGGCCATTGAAAAGCTCTGGCCGGCGCTGACGATCACGTGGTCGAGCACGCGCACGTCGATCAATGAAAGCGCCGCCCTGAGCGTCTGCGTCAGCGATTCGTCGGCGCGCGAGGGCTCGATGCTGCCGCTCGGGTGGTTGTGCGAAAGCACCACGGCCGCGGCGTTGTGGTGCAGCGCGCGCATGACCACCTCGCGCGGGTAGACACTGGTCTGGGCGAGCGTTCCGCGAAACAGTTCTTCGAGCACGATCAGCCGGTGCTGCGCATCGAGAAACAGCACCGCAAACACCTCGTACGGGCGCGACCCGATGTGCATTTGCAGATATTCCTTCACGGCCCCGGGCGAATCGAAAACCGCTCGCTCCTTCAGCCGCTCGGCCATGGCGCGGCGCGCCAGTTCGAGCACCGCAATGAGTTCGGCGCGCTTGGCATCGCCGCCCATGCCCTTGATGACCTTCAGGTCTTCGGCGCTGGTCTGCAGCAGGCCCGAAAGGCCGCCGAAGTGGTCGAGCAGCTCCTGGGCAAGCTGGAGCACGTTTTTTCCGGCGACGCCCGTGCGCAGCAGCAACGCCAGCAGTTCGGCGTCGGCCAGCGCGGCGGCGCCTCGCGCGATGAGCTTTTCGCGCGGGCGGACGTGGGCGGGGAGATCCTTGAATGCCATCGAAAACCTGGGTGAAACCTTGAAAGAGCAGGCGGAAGCCCCGGCTCCTTAAAATGCAGTCCAGTTTATCGGGACACCCACCTTGTCTTTGCCTACCTCCGCTGCACCCATGTCCCACGTCGTGACTTCCGGCTCGTTCCTTACCCTGCATTACCGGCTGGCCGGTCCGGCGGGCGACATCATCAACACTTTCGCCGACAAGCCCGCCACCCTGTCGCTGGGCACGGGCGAACTTTCGCCGGCCATGGAGCAGCGGCTCATGGGCCTGGAAGAGGGCACGCATGCCACCTTCGAGCTGCCCGCCGGCGAGGCTTTTGGCGAGCGCAACCCCGACATGCAGCAATGGGTGGCCAGGAAGCTGCTGGCCCAGATGGGCGACCCCGACGAGCAATATGCAGTGGGCGACGTGGTGCAGTTCCCCACGCCCGACGGCTCGGGCAGCTACGCCGGCGCGGTGGTCGAATCGAACGAAACCGCGGTGCGCTTCGACTTCAACCACCCATTGGCCGGGCAGCCCGTGACCTTCGAGGTGCGGCTGATCGGAGTTCTATGAACAAGGGCCTCGAGGAAGTCGTTCTTGCCGAGCCGCGCGGCTTTTGCGCGGGGGTGGACCGCGCCATTGAAATCGTCGAGCGCGCGCTGGCCAAGTTTGGCGCGCCCATCTACGTGCGCCACGAGATCGTGCACAACACCTATGTGGTGAACGAGCTCAAGGCCAAGGGTGCGATCTTCATCGAAGACCTGGCCGACGTGCCGCCCGGTGCCACCCTGGTGTTCAGCGCCCATGGCGTGAGCAAGGCGGTGCAGCAGGAGGCGCGCGACCGCGGCTTCGACGTTTTCGACGCCACCTGCCCGCTGGTGACCAAGGTGCACGTCGAGGTCGCCAAGCTCGGCAAGGAAGGCTACGAGTTCATCATGATCGGCCACAAGGGACACCCCGAGGTCGAAGGCACCATGGGCCAGCTCTCCAGCGGCATCCACCTGGTCGAAGACGTGGAAGACGTGGCGACGGTGTCGCCCGCGCAGACCGAAAAACTCGCCGTTGTGACGCAGACCACGCTCAGCGTGGACGACGCCGCCGAAATCGCGGCCGCCGTGCGCGCGCGCTTTCCGATGGTGCGCGAGCCCAAGCAGCAGGACATCTGCTACGCCACGCAAAACCGGCAAGACGCGGTGAAGATCTTGAGCCCCCAGGTCGACCTGGTGATTGTGGTCGGCAGCCCCACCAGCTCCAACAGCAACCGGCTGCGCGAACTGGCACAACGCCTCGGCACCGAAAGCTACATGGTCGATTCGGCTGAAGAGCTCAAGCCGGAGTGGTTCGAAGGCAAGGGCCGCATCGGCCTCACGGCGGGCGCCTCGGCCCCCGAAGTGCTGGTGCGCGAGGTGATCGAGCGCGTGCGGGCGTTCGGCGCGGTGTCGGTCCGCAAGATGGACGGCATCGAGGAAACCATCAAGTTTCCGCTGCCCAAGGGCCTCAAGCTCGACGACATTCCACCCCCGGGACACATCTCTTGAACAACGACACGACGAACTGGCGCCTTGAAACAGAGAGCGCTTCCCGCAGGCTGCGCGAACGCTCCGGCGGTTTCCTGCGCGAAACCCCGCTCTGGAAGCTGCCGGCCTCCGCCTTCGGCATCGAGGTGCCGGGCGTGGAGGTGTGGCTCAAGCTCGAGCACATGCAGGTGAGCGGCAGCTTCAAGGCGCGCGGCATGATGAACCGCCTGCTGGCCAACGGCATTCCCGAAAGCGGCGTGGTCGTGGCGTCGGGCGGCAATGCCGGCATTGCCACCGCGGCGGCGGCCAAGGCGCTGGGCGTGCGCTGCCAGGTGTTCCTGCCCGGCGTTTCACCCGAAGCCAAGCGCGCGCGGCTGCGTGCGCTGGGTGCCGAGGTGGTCGTGGTCGGCGAGCTGTACCCAGACGCATTGGCCGCCTGCCTCGTGCGCCAGAAGGAAAACGGCGCCTTGCTGACCCATGCCTACGACCAGCCGGAAGTGGTGGCAGGCGCGGGCACGCTGGGCGTCGAGATCGAAGCGCAGGGCGGCCTGCCCGATTCGGTGCTCGTGAGCGTGGGCGGCGGTGGCCTGATCGGCGGTTTAGCCGGTTGGTTCGAACAGCGCGCCCGCGTGGTGGCGCTCGAACCCGAAAAAGCGCCGACGCTGTTCCGTGCCCGCCAGGCCGGCGAGCCGGTCGACGTCGACGTGGGCGGCATTGCCGCCGATTCGCTCGGCGCGCGGCGCATCGGCGCCATTTCCTGGGAAATTACCCAGAAGTACGTGCAGGACGCGCTGCTGCTGTCCGACGAATCCATCCGCACCGCCCAGCAGTGGCTGTGGAAGGAACTGAAGCTGGCCGTGGAACCCGCCGCCGCACTGCCGCTGGCAGCGCTGCAGACCGGCGCCTACATGCCACGCGCAGGCGAGAAGGTGTGCCTGATCGTCTGCGGCGCAAATGTTGATCCGGCCACGGTCGGCTGACGGCGCAGCTCTGGCTTACTTCTCGCAGTTCACCATCCAAGGCACGCCGAACTTGTCGGTCAGCATGCCGAAGCCCACAGCCCAGAACTGCGGGCCGTAGGGCATCGTGACTTCGCCGCCCTCGGCCAGCGCTTCGAAGAGCTTCTTTCCTTCGTCCACGTTGTTGCCCTGCACCGAGAGCGAAAACCCCTTGTAGCCTTCGAACGCGATGCCTGGCGGCATGTCGGATGCCATCAACTGGTGGCCTCGCGCTTCCAGCGTGGCGTGCATGATCTTGCCCTTGTAGGCCTCGGGCGTTTCAGCGCCCATGGGGCTTTCGCCGAAGGTCATGCTGAAGATGACCTTGCCGCCCAGCGCCTTGGCATAGAAGGCCAGTGCCTCGGCGGCGTTGCCGTTGAATGTCAGATAGGCTTGCATTGTTGTTTCCCCTTTGGTTGTCGAGGCCGAGATACCACGCCCGCCTAAAATCCTTGCATGCTCGACATCACCCTGCTCCGCAAAGATTTGGCCTCCGCCGTGGCCGGCCTCGAAAAACGCAAGAAGAACCAGCCCTACCTCGATGTATCGGCGTTCACCGCTCTCGAGGCCGAGCGCAAGACGCTGCAAACCCGCACCGAGGAAATCCAGGCCCGCCGCAACACGCTCAACAAGCAGATCGGCCCGCTCAAGGCCAAGGGCGAATCGGTCGATGCGTTGATGGCCGAAGTCAACGCGCTCAAGGCCGAGCAGGAATCGCAGTCCAAGCGCCTGGATGAGATCCAGCCCGAACTGCACGCCTTGCTGCTGGCCGTGCCCAACCTGCCGCACGCCAGCGTGCCGGTCGGCGAAGATGAAGCGGGCAATGTCGAAATGCGCCGCTGGAGCCCGCAAGGCGGTGCCGGCGCGAACGCCACGCCGCTGGCCTTTGCCGCAAAAGACCATGTCGACCTGGGCGCACCGCTCGGGCTCGACTTTGAGATGGGTGCCAAGCTCTCGGGCTCTCGCTTCTCGGTGATGAAGGGGCCGATTGCCCGGCTGCACCGCGCGCTCGCGCAGTTCATGCTCGACACCCAGACCGAGAAGCACGGCTACACCGAGTGCTACGTGCCCTACATCGTCAATGCCGCCACGCTCAGCGGCACCGGCCAGCTGCCCAAGTTCGAGGGCGACTTGTTTGCGGCCAAGAAGGGCGGGCAGGACGGCGAGCCCGCGCCCGACCATTCGGCGCTCTATCTCATTCCCACCAGCGAAGTGCCGCTGACCAACTTCGTGCGCGACGAGGTGGTGCCCGAGTCGCAGCTGCCGATCAAGCTGACGGCCCACACGCCGTGCTTCCGCTCCGAAGCCGGCAGCGCCGGGCGCGACACCCGCGGCATGATCCGCCAGCACCAATTCGACAAGGTCGAGATGGTGCAGATCGTCCACCCCGAAAAGAGCTACGACGCGCTCGAGCAGATGACCGGCCACGCCGAAGCCGTGCTGCAGGCGCTTGAACTGCCGTACCGCGTGGTGCTGCTGTGCACCGGTGACATGGGCTTTGGCTCCACCAAGACCTACGACCTCGAGGTGTGGCTGCCGGCGCAGAACACCTACCGCGAGATCAGCTCGGTCTCGAACTGCGAAGCCTTCCAGGCCCGCCGCCTGCAGGCCCGTTTCAAGAACGCGCGGGGCAAGAACGAGCTCGTCCACACGCTCAACGGCTCGGGCCTGGCCGTGGGCCGTACGCTGGTCGCGGTGCTGGAAAACCACCAGAACGAAGACGGCTCGATCAACGTGCCTGCCGCGCTGCGGCCCTACCTGGGCGGGCTGGAAGTGTTGCGCGCCTGACGCGCCCGGGGCTTTAAACCCCCCGTTTTTGTCTGCTAGAATCGCAGGCTCGACAGCACCGGAGAGGTGGCAGAGTGGTCGAATGTACCTGACTCGAAATCAGGCGTACTAGCGATAGTACCGAGGGTTCGAATCCCTCCCTCTCCTCCAGCAAGTTAAGTAAAAGAGCGCCTTTTAAGGCGCTTTTTTATTTCTGTAATCTTTCGGCTTACAGGAAATTTTGCACAACATCCTTACGTTTCGCCGAGGTGCTCGATACACCCGGAATCTCGCTTCTTCGAGCGGTCATAATGCATCGGGCATTCAGCTATCGAATTCGCATTTTCGAGTGAGTCTGCAATGTATCTCATTGCGGTTAGCTAAGAAGGCGCACGAACCGAGCTTTATCTGGAACCCGGGTTTCGTAAACTAGTTTTTTAACTCTTTCAAGATGGCCGAGTCTAATCAGTCGCATGCTCAAGATGCGCAATATGCGTCGAGTGGCGATGCCGATGCCGTTACTGCAGATGCATGGGGATGCACCCTAAAAACGCGGCAGTATATCACTGAATTGCAAGCTGTGTTAGAGAGGGAAATTGGCATGCGTGAGAGTGCTCAGCGAACCCTGCAATTGAAAAAACAGCAATGGGAGGAAAGTTTTAATGATCTTCGCACTCATTTTGAAAGATCAAGTGCCACTCAGAGAGACTCTTTGAACTTGTTAATAGAGCGCGAAAGAGAGTTGAAGCAACGATTGAACGCCTGCAATGAGCAATTGGCAGCCGTGCTGTCTTCAACAAGCTGGAAACTCACTGCTCCGCTTCGTGTTGTGGCTCGAATTTTTCCGGCAGAATTACGCTCGAAGATTAGCAATATCTTTCGATCGCGCTCCTGAGTCTATTGCAGTGAATTTGAAGTTGGCAAATAAGCGTTTATTCATTCTATGAATAACTTCTCTCGGCTCGCTAAACCGGAAGAGGCAAGTTCTTACCTTCCTCACTTTTCACGTTCGCTGGCGGAAAAATCTGCCCGAAGGTTAACAGCGATGCCGCTGTTTTCTGAGAAGGATTACCGTGAAATGCATCCGGGTGCAGTTGATGGTAGCGACGGCGACACCTTCTATCACGCGCTCTGCTATGGTGCTCCGCAAGGAGCGCCTCTATTCAAACCTGAACAGATCGCGCGTTCGCTAGCGAATGCGTCCGATTCATCAACCGATGAATCGTCACCCGCCGCTCCGGTTGTGTCATCCTTCCACGATCGCGCCGGGGCATTCAGAGCGCAATATCCCCACGCATCGGTCTACGTAAGTTCGTTAGGCAATACGTTCATGAAGGAAATTGCGGGAGATCTCGCACTTGATCTGCGGCGCGCCGGCCTGGATGTTGTCATACAAGATGAGAACTCGGATATAGCCAGCATGCCGCCTCTGAGTATCGTGGTAGCTCCTCACGAATTCTTTACTCTGGGTGTGGGGAAAGAGTGGATGAGGGATGCCGTGGTCTCGGCCTCATTCGTCTACAACACCGAACAGCTGCATACCCCCTGGTTTGCAAAGGCAATGCCCGCAATCGTGGCGTCACAGGGTGTGTTTGATATTTCACCACAGGCTGCCCATCTGTTCGGGGAAGCGGGAATACCTGCCATGCACCTCGAGCCTGGTGCAACACTGCAGACTCGCTGGCTCGAGGATGAGGATATGGATCATCCCCTCGTCGACGCACTCCCAACGAATGCTAAGGGCCAGATTTTTAATCCGCGCGCATGGACCGGGCGTCCAATCGATGTTTCCTTTTTTGGAAGCGAAAGCGCGCGGAGAGAGTCTTTTTTTGGGCGCAATGCGGCGACGTTTGCAAAGCTGTCCTCATTTATCTACTACCGTCGACAGTGGCATGGACCAATTCTTGACTATACGGAAGGCAGATCGCTAACCCGTCTAGCCGGCCATGTAGCAGGTCATTCAAAAATCAGTCTTAACATTCATCGTGACGAGTTTCCCTATTTCGAATGGCATCGAATGGTGAGGCAGGGCATGGCGTCCGGAGCGCTTGTTGTTACCGATCCATGTTTGCCTCATCCGCATCTGCGGCCTGGGGAGCATTTTTTTGAGGAAGAAGCTCGCCATATTCCCAATCTACTGGAATGGCTGATCTTCGATGTCGATGGGCAGCGCGATGCACAGAGGGTATTGAAGAACACGGCTGACCTTCTGTCGAGCAATGAAGCCAACTTTGTCCGAACCGACGCCATGCTTTCGTTTCTTTCCAAGCAACTGGGTGGAACCGGACCATGAATGTGCGAACATCGCCCCGGCTGGTGCCCTTCGAGATCGTCTTCGAAAAAACCAATCGAGCGGGGCCAGCCAAGGACGGGATTACAGTTGCTGTAAGTCTGTTCAACTACGCCCGATTTGTTGTTGAGTGCCTGGATTCGATCGCTCGGCAAACGCATCCGCGCATCGAGTTGATCGTCGTGGACGATCACTCCGAGAAGGACGACTCAGTCGCGGTGGCTCGACACTGGATGGAGCAGAACAGCCACCGGTTCGATCGGACCTCGCTGCTTAGGCACACGCGCAACCAAGGGTTGGCGGAGGCTCGGAACACTGCGTTTGAACACGCGCGGACGGATCCTGTATTCGTTATCGACGCTGACAACCAGATCTACCCTCGCGCGCTTGCCCGCTTGTTCGGGCCAATCGAACACCGAGAGTTCGATGCTGCATACACCCAGATCGAATTGTTTGGAGATCAAAGCGGCCTCGGATATGCAGATGTCTGGAGCAAGAGTTTTTTTAGGGCCGGCAATTATGTTGACGCCATGGCGCTGATCTCCAAGCGCTCGTGGCGTCAAGCTGGCGGATACACCCACATCGAAGGTGGCTGGGAAGATTTCGACTTCTGGTGCAAGTTTGTCGACAAGGGAATGCGGGCACTGTACTTGCCAGAGATTCTGTGTAGATACCGGGTCCACGGCACTTCGATGCTTCGCACCGATACGGTTGGCGCAACTCCCAGGCTCAAGATCGAACTTACCATGCGCCATCCCTGGCTTCATCTCAGGTGACTGCAAGGTCAGCGAGTTGCGTGAGGGGATGCAGGTCGCTGCTCTTGTTGCTTTTCTTCGACTTCGCGGCTTTCGAGGCGGCGTGCATAGCTGGTTGGCGTGAAGCTGCTCTGCGCACCGCCGTTAAGATCGCCACCTCTTCAAGCCCCGCATGCCGAGGGATTTCCTGTAGTCGAATAAAGAGGGGGCGAAGCGCCACATGGCCAATGCGTCGATCGCAAGCGTGACACCGGTCCCGGCTTCGGCTGACGAGGCCGAATCGTGGGTGCGCGGCGAGCTGATCCGCAGCCTGATGCGCTCCGCGCGCGGCTCCTACATCGTGTCGGCGGCGCTCATGCCGTTGATGGTCGGCCTGAACTGGAGCTACGTGCCCCACTGGGAGCTGCTCACGTGGCTTGCCTTCGGCTTTGCTGCCACGGGTTTCCGCGCCTGGGGGGGGCGGGTCTATGCGGTGCGCTACGCCGGCCGGAGCGCCGCGGCGCAACTGCAGTTCACCGAGCGCTACGGCTTCGTGTGGAGCACCAGCGCCATCGTGTGGGGCGCATCGATCCTGCTGTTCTTCGAGCGCACGCCACAGGTCAATCAGTTCATGAGCTGGCTCATCGTGGCTGGCGTGGGCACGTTCCCGCTCAACGGGCTGGCGCTGCACCCGCCGCTGCTCAAGCGCTACGTCAACACCCTGTTCATCACCATGCTCGGTGCGGTGTTGATCCGGCTGGTGAGCATCAACATCGTGGAGCCGCATTTCCAGTACGGCTACCTGATGCCGATCCTGCCGATCCTGCATTGGTTCTTGCTGCTGCGGGCCGGCCGCCATATTCACGAAACGGCGCGCAACAGCCTGGAGCTGCTGTTCCACAACCACATCCTGATCAAGTCGCTCACGCAGCAGCGGCAGGCCGCGGTGGCTGCCGTGGCCATGAAGAACCGCTTTCTCGCGAGCGCCGCGCACGACATGCGCCAGCCGGTATTGGCGCTCTCGCTCTACGCCGATTGGCTGCGCAACGAGCCCGAACTGGTGCTGGAACTCGCGCCGAAGATCGTTCGCGCCACGCACGCGGTGAATGCGCTGTTCGATTCGATGTTCGACCTGGCGCGCATCGATTCAGGCCAAGTGCGCTTGCACATCGAGCGTGTGGACGTGGCAGAACTTCTGCACGACCTCGAGCTGCAGTACCGCCCGGTCGCTGAAAGCCGGGGGCTCGATTTCCGCGTGCACGTGACGGAAGGCAGCTTTCTGACCGACCCCATTCGCGTGCGCCGCATGATCGGCAACCTGATCGCAAATGCCATCAAGTACACCTCCGACGGCGGCGTGCTGCTCGCTTCGCGGCAAACGCGCGAGGGCATGCGCATCGAGGTGTGGGACACCGGCATCGGCATTGCCCCCGAACACCTGCGCGACGTTTTCCTGGAGTTCTACAAGGTGGCCGACCATGCCGGCACGTCCGACGGCTTCGGCCTGGGCCTGGCCATCGTCGCCCGGCTCTCCCACGTGCTCGGCCACCCCGTCAGCGTGCGCTCGCGCCTCGGAAGCGGCAGCGTGTTCCGAGTCGCACTGCACGACGCCGACGAAGCCGTGGCCCAAGCCCGCGTCAGCGCCTCCGGCGGCGGCTGAGCACCCGGCTGCAGCCAAAAAAAACCGCGCCAGCGCGGTTTTCAGCAGCCAACAAATTCGCCCCGGTCCCCTTTCAGAAACACCGAGGAACCGGCTTCGCCGGGCCTCTGGTGTTGCCCCCGGTAGGGGGAAGGAGAAGCGCACGAAGTGCGCGGAGCCTGGGGGCGAGCCTCAGTCTCGAGACTAGT
>NZ_RWKH01000016.1 GCF_003984625.1 Variovorax sp. DXTD-1
AGCGGCAGCGGCCGCATCCTCAATCGTTGATGAGGTTGAGGATGTTGCCGTCCGGGTCCTTGAACCAGGCGACCTTCATGTCGCCCATGACATGGATGTCGCCTTCGAGCCGCGTATCGGGCATGTCGTAGTGCTCGAAGCGCACGCCCTTGGCCTTCAGCGCGGCCACGATGCGCTCGATGTCGCCATCGACCGGCCAGGTCACGGCCGTGGCCTGGTTGGTTCCGGCGAAGGCCGAGCGGTACACATTGATGCGCGAGGTGCCGCTGCGGTAGACGATCACCTCGTCGCCTTCCGCATCGACTTGCGTGAGTCCCAGCGTGTCTTCGTAGAAGCGGCGCGCCACGGCGAGATCTTTCACCGCGAGATTGGCAACCGCGTTGACGTTTCCAAGCATGCGAGTCTCCTGTGAAGCCCATCGTGCGGTGGAAGCGCGGCGGGCGAGCCAAAAATACTCAACCATCCGGTGAAGTATTCGACGTCCGCGGGCGGCTGTCAATCCGTCGGAAAATACCCCGCCAGCCAATAAGGGCCTCATCGCGAATGAAGAATCCACGCGGCCCCGCTTCCGGCACACTGCACCCCCGGTGCAGTGACCGCCATCCACGGCTGCAACCCCGAATCGTTCACACAAGAGACAAGCAACCTATGATCCGCAGACAACTCGGCACGCTGGCCCTCGCGCTCGCATTTCCCCTGGCTTTCACGGCGGCCACCGCGCACGCGCAGACCGCGGCCTATCCCGCGAAGCCCATTCGCATGATCGTGCCCTTCCCGCCCGGCGGCGGCACCGACATCCTGGCGCGCCTGGTGGCCCAGAAGCTCACCGAGACCAACCACTGGACCGTGGTGCCCGACAACCGCGGCGGTGCCGGCGGCACCATCGGCATTGCCGAGGCCGCGCGCGCCGCGCCCGGCGGCTACGACATCGTGATGGGCCAGAAGGACAACATGGTCGTTGCGCCCTGGCTCTACAAGAACCTGAGCTACAACCCGGTGAAAGACCTCACCGCCGTGGCCCATGTGGCCTACACGCCGGTAGTGATCGTCACGCAGGCCAACTCCAGATTCAAGACGCTCAACGACGTGGTGACCGCCGCGCGCGCCGCGCCCGACACCGTCACCTACGGCTCGCCCGGCAACGGCACCACCATTCACCTGGCCGGCGAAATCTTCAACGGCGCCGCGCAGATCAAGATGCGCCACGTGCCCTACAAGGGCTCCAATGCGGCCATGATGGACGTGCTCGCGGGCAACGTCGACCTGATGGTGTCGTCGGTGCCTTCGGCGCTGGCGCAGATCAAGGCGGGCAAGCTGCGCCCGCTGGCCGTGACCTCGGCCAAGCGCAGCACCTCGCTGCCTGACACGCCCACCGTGGCCGAGCTCGGCTACAAGGGCTTCGACGTGTCCACCTGGTACGGCCTGTTCGTGCCGGCCAAGACGCCGAAGGACGTGATCGCCACGCTGAATACGGAAGTGAACAAGCTGCTGGCCACGCCTGAAATGAAGGCCGCCATCATTGCCCAGGGCGCCGAGCCGCAGGCCATGACGCCCGAACAATTCGAGACACTGCTGAAGACCGACTACGACAAGTGGAAGGGCATCGTGCAAGCCTCCGGCGCGACTATCGAATAAGCGCCGGGCATCGCAGAATGTTGTCTCCACAACAGGCCGCATCGGCGGCATGGAGACAGCGATGGCACAGCGCAAGAATTCCAACAACGCCTTTCTGCTGAACACCGCCGCGCTGGCCGCGGCGGTGGTCGCCCTGTTGCAGGGCTGCGCGCAGACGCCGCAGCAGCAAATGGCCCCGTCGCAGGCCAGCGTGGCTGCGCATGTCGCCACCGCCACGCGCGCCGCCGGCTCCGACCTGACGGCGCTGCTGACCCTCTGCAAACCCGCTCCCGCCACCCGGCCGCCCCAGGCCGAGCTGGACAAGGGCCTGGCCGCATTCATCGCGCGGCCCGCGCCGCCGCCGGGCCAGGCATTCGACAACCTGTATTTCGTGGGTGCTGACTGGGTGAGCGCCTGGGCCATCAAGACCTCGGACGGCATCATCCTCGTCGATGCGCTCAACACCCAGGCCGAAGCCGCGGCGCTCATCGAAGGCGGCATGCGCAAGCTCGGGCTCGACCCGGCGCAGATCAAGTACGTGATCGTCACGCACGGCCATGGCGACCACTACGGCGGCGCGCCCTACCTTGCCGAGAAGTACCGCGCACGCGTGGTAATGAGCGAGGCCGACTGGACCATGACCGAGACCCGGCTCGAGTTTGCGACGCCGATCTGGGGTGCGCCGCCCAAGCGCGGTCCACGCGACATTTCGGCAAAAGACGGCGACCGCATCACGCTGGGCGACACCAGCGTCACGCTCTATCTCACCCCGGGCCACACCATGGGCACGATCTCTCCGGTGTTCGACGTCACCTCGAACGGCCAGAAGCACCGCGCCATGCTCTGGGGCGGCACGGGCTTCAACTTCGGCAAGGACGTGCCGCGGCTGGACAGCTACATCGGTGCAACGGAGCGCATGGGCGCCATCGTGCAGACCCAGCGCATCGATGTGCTGCTGTCGAACCACTCCAACATCGACGGCTCGCAAGCCAAGCTCGCCGCGCTGCGGCAGCAGCCTGCTCCGGCCGCAAACCCCTTTGTGCTCGGCACGCCCACGGTGGAGCGGTCGCTGGCGGTAATGGGCGGGTGCGCGCGGGCGCAGCGCGACAGGTTCCTGTTGCAGTGACGTTGCCCTGCTCCTTCCCCCTCTGGGGGAAGGCTGGGATGGGGGCAGTTCCTGCGCTTGAGGCTGCGCGGCAATGAAGGCCGTCGTGCCCCCGCCCCTGCCCTCCCCAGGAAGGGGAGGGAGAAAGACCGGGTCAATCCGGCGTGAACTTCTTGTTGAAGATCTCCACGTCCGATGCCAGCTCGAACGTTGCCACCTGCCCCATCTTTCCATCGCTCAGGCGGCAGGCGGAGAAAAGGCTGTAGCGGCCCTTGAAGTAGAACTCGTCCATCACGATCAGCGCGTAGGGGTACGGCACGAAGACCTGGTGCTCGAAGACGATGCGGTGCACGTTCCTCGGCGAAGGAAAGAGCTTGTAGTCGTTGGTGTCGATCGACTTTGCGGTGGCCATGTTCGTTCTCGGTTGCTTGTGCGCGGCGTTCAGGCCGGGTCGCGCACGTCGGCCACGGGGTTGCTGCCGAAATCGGCGCGCGCCAGGTACTTGAGCACCTTGGCCGCGGCGGTCTCGGGACTGTCGAGCATGCCTTCGTTCTTCAGCTTTTCGAAGCGTCCGCGGTCTGGAAACTTCTCGGCCGAGGCGCCGCGCAATTGCACCTGCATGTCGGTGTCGATCACGCCCGGCGCCAGAGACACGATGCGCGCGCCGTTCGGCAGGTGCGCCTCTTCGAGCGCCACGGCGCGCGAGTAGTGGTCCATGCCCGCCTTCGCGGCGCAGTAAGGCGCCTGGCTGCCCATGGCGTTGCGGCCCAGGCCCGACGAAATGTTCAGCACCTTGCGTGTGCCGCGCCATTCGCGGGTGGCGCCCAGGAAGGCGGCGGTCAGCAGCATCGGCGCTTCGAGGCCGATGCGCAGGGCCTGCGCCAGTTCGGCCGGCACCGCGCTCGCGAGCGGCGCCGGGTTGCCGACGGTGCCGGCGTTGTTGATCAGGGTCACGCCGTCGAAGCGCTGGCCGTCGAGTGTCTTGAGCCATGCGGAGACGCGCGCCGCCGCGGCCACAGGCTCCGACAGGTCCTGCTCCCACTGGATGAGCTCGGCGCCGGCCTTGGCGGCCAGCTCGGCCAATTGCGGGTCTTGCCTGCGCGAGATGCCGAGCACCATGTGGCCGGCCTGCAGCAGCTGCGCGGCCATGGCACGGCCCAGGCCGCGCGACGCGCCGGTAATCAGGGTGAGTTGGGAGGTAGTCATCAAAAGAACTTTCTTGAACGAAGGCGGGAGGTTAAGCGGTATGCAAACAAGGGCTCGGCGGCTCAACCGGTGCGGAACTGCGTGCGCAGGAAGTTGCGGTGCCGCGCGATGTGCTGCAGCTGTGCGGGTGCGATGGTGCCGCCAAGGTCGACCTCGTCCGCACCGTTGAGCACCGCGTTGGCGTGGGTCATGGCGCGCGCCACGACTTCTTCCTCGCTCACGCCGAGTTGCGCCGCAAGGTCGAGGGCCACGCGCCGCATGGCGCGCTGCGAGAGCATCCACATGGCGCCGAAGCGGTCCCATGCAAGAGCGGCCTCGTCGGCCTTCTCGCGCTCGGCAAGAATTTCGGCAAGCGGCTTGGCGAGCACCGCATCGAGCGCATCGAGCTTCTCGGTGAGCGCCTCGTTGCGTGCCATCGCTTCTTCGAGCGTGGGGCCGGTCTCGCCGGTGTCTGGTTTGCGCGTCTCGGGCGGCGGAACAAGGGCCGCTTCGGCATTCGCGGAAACGATCTGGAGCTGGTCTTCGAGGGTCATGAGGTTTCCGTTTCCGGTGAGGTGTTCTTCTTGTTCGATATCGCGGTCGCGCGCAGGCCCGGCAGGTCGAGCACGCGCAACCCACCGTACTCCACACGGATCAACCCCTGCGCCGAAAGGCCGTTGAGCGCCTCGTTCACGCGCTGGCGCGAAAGGCCGACGAGGTAGGCCAGCTCCTGCTGCGTGATGCGCAAGACTTCGCCCACGCCGGGGTACAGCACCGGGTTGAACAGCGACACCAGGTTGCGCGCCACGCGCGCGTCGGGGTTGTTGAGGCGGTCGATTTCCAGCGCCGCAATGAACTGGCCGAGCCGCTCGTTGAGCTGGTTCATCACAAAGCGGTTGAAGCCGATCGAGTGGTCCAGCAGCCAATGAAAGCTGTCGATCGGCAGGCCCGCCACCACGCTGCGTCGCAGCGCCTGGATGTTGTAGCGGTAGGGCTCGCGCTTCATGACCGTGCCTTCGCCGAACCATCCTCCGGGCGGTATGCCGGTGTAGGTGACGGAGCCGCCGTCGGCGTTGTCGTTGCTCATCTTGAGCAGGCCCTCGACCACGCCGAACCAGTAGGTGGGCGAGCGGCCGACGCGGCAGACCAGGTCGCCGACCTCGGCCTCGCCGACCACCAGCGCGGCTTCGGCACGGCGGCGCTCGGTGGGCGTGAGCGTGGGCAGCCACGGAATGCCGTCGAGCTCGGCGGCCTTGGCGGAGCGCACCCGATCCCTGATCGAACTGCCTGGCGTGCTGTGGTTTGAATGGCCGTGAAGCATCGGGAAACTTCGGGGAGTAGTGTCCCTAGGATTGTCGTTGGAACGACAACGCAGCGTCAAAGTGAGGCCTACGATCCGCCCACTGTGCAAACCACCGACCCCACCTTTCCCCGCCTGCTGCTCGCGCACGCCCAGGCCCAGCCCGATGCGCCCGCCGTCCGCGAGAAGGACCTTGGCATCTGGCAAACCTGGAGCTGGAGCGCCGTGGCCCAAGAGGTGCGCGAGATGGCCTGCGGCCTCGCGAGCCTGGGCTTCAAGCCCTTCGACAACCTGTCCATCGTCGGCGCCAACCGCCCGCACCTGTACATGGCGGTGCTCGCGGCGCAGAGCCTGCGCGGCGTGCCGGTGCCGCTCTACCAGGACGCGGTGGCCAGCGAAATGGTCTTCATGCTGCAGGACGCGGCCATCGACTTCGTGATCGTCGAAGACCAGGAGCAGGTCGACAAGCTGCTCGAATGCCGCGAGCTGCAAAAGAACGAGCAGCACGGCATCCGCCACATCATCTACGACGACCCCAAGGGCCTGCGCCACTACGACCAGCCCGGGCTCATGAGCTACGACCAGTTGCGCGAACTGGGCCGCGCCTTCGACAAGGCCAACCCCGGCTACTACGACCGCGCGGTGGCCAGCGGCGAGGCGGTCGACGTCGGCGTGATCCTCTACACCTCCGGCACGACCGGCCGGCCCAAGGGCGTGTGCCAGACGCATGCGAGCTTCATTGCGGCGGGCCGCGGCGGCGTGGAAACCGACAAGCTCGGCCCCGGCGACAACATCATGAGCTACCTGCCGATGGCGTGGGTGGGCGACCACCTGTTCTCGGTGGCGCAGTGGCTGGTGGGCGGCTTCACGCTCAACTGCCCCGAGTCGAGCGAAACGGTGATGAACGACATGCGCGAGATCGGGCCAAGCTACTACTTCGGCCCGCCGCGCACCTTCGAAGGCCTGCTCACGGCCGTGTCGATCCGCATGGAAGACGCGGCGGCGCCCAAGCGCTGGCTGTACGCAAAGTTCATGGCGCTCGCGCAGCGCGTGGGCGCGGACATTCTCAACGGCGCGCCGGTGGGCACGGGCGATCGGCTCATGTACGGCCTGGGCAACCTGCTGGTGTACGGGCCGCTGCGCAACGTGCTGGGCATGAGCCGCATCCGCGTGGCCTACACAGCCGGCGCGGCCATCGGGCCCGACCTGTTCCGCTTCTACCGCTCCATCGGCGTCAACCTGAAGCAGTTCTACGGCCAGACCGAGACCTGCGCCTACGTGTGCCTGCAGCAGGACGGCAAGGTCAAGCTGCAAACGGTGGGCACCGCCGCGCCGGGCATCGAACTGAAGATCGCCGACGACGGCGAGGTGCTGGTGCGCGGCGTGTCGGTGCTCAAGGAGTACTACAAGCGCCCCGACGCCACCGCCGAAGTGCTCGATGCGAACGGCTACTTCCACACCGGCGACGCTGGCGTGCTCGACAGCGAAGGCCACCTGCGCATCATCGACCGCGCGAAGGACGTGGGCCGGCTCGTGAGCGGTGCGATCTTTGCGCCCAACTACATCGAGAACAAGCTCAAGTTCTTCCCGCAGATCAAGGAAGCCGTGTGCTTCGGCAACGGGCGCAGCGAGGTCTGCGCGGCCATCAACATCGACTTCGAGGCCGTGGGCAACTGGGCCGAGCGGCGTGGCCTGGCCTACGGCGGCTATGTCGACCTGGCCGGCAAGCCCGAGGTGCTGACGCTGGTGGGCGAATGCATCGCCAAGGTGAATGCCGACCTTGCGAGCGAAGACGGCATGGGCGAGACGCAGATCGCGCGCTTCCTGGTGCTGCACAAGGAGCTCGACCCCGACGACGACGAGCTCACCCGCACGCGCAAGGTGCGCCGCGGCTTCATCGCCGAGAAATACGCGGTGCTTGTCGATGCGCTCTACGGCCGCAAGACCGAGCAGTACATCGAGACCCAGGTCAAGTTCGAGGACGGACGCACGGGGGTTGTCAGCGCCACGCTGAAGATCGTCGGGGCCCAGACCTTCCCCATCGTGAAGGCCGCCGCATGAGCAACCGAAAGATTGGCGACGTCATCCTCGACGTCCAGAACATCTCCTTGAGCTTCGGCGGTGTGAAGGCGCTCACCGACATCAGCTTCAACGTGCGCGAGCACGAGGTGCGGGCCATCATCGGCCCCAACGGCGCGGGCAAGAGTTCGATGCTGAACTGCATCAACGGCGTGTACTGGCCGCAGCAGGGTTCCATCACCTTTCGAGGCCAGACCTTCAAGCACATGAACTCGCGCCAGGTGGCCGAGATGGGCGTGGCGCGCACCTTCCAGAACCTGGCGCTCTTCAAGGGCATGAGCGTGCTCGACAACATCATGACGGGCCGCAACCTCAAGATGAAGAGCGGCCTGTTCGCGCAGGCGCTGCGCTGGGGCCCGGCCGAGCGCGAAGAGCTGAAGCACCGCGAGTTCGTCGAGCACATCATCGACTTTCTCGAGATTCAGGCGCACCGCAAGACGCCCGTGGGCCGCCTGCCCTACGGCTTGCAAAAGCGCGTCGACCTGGGCCGCGCGCTGGCCATGGAGCCGCAGGTGCTGCTGCTCGACGAGCCGATGGCCGGCATGAACGTGGAAGAAAAGCAGGACATGAGCCGCTTCATCCTCGACGTGAACGACGAGTTCGGCGCCACCATCGTCCTCATCGAGCACGACATGGGCGTGGTGATGGACATCTCCGACCGCGTGGTGGTGCTCGACTACGGCAAGAAGATCGGCGACGGCACGCCCCACGAGGTGCGCAACAACGAAGACGTCATCCGGGCGTACCTGGGTGTGGAGCACTGACATGGGCTTTTTTCTAGAGACACTGTTTGGCGGCCTCATGGTCGGCATGCTCTATTCGCTGATCGCGATTGGCTTCGTGCTGATCTACAAGGCCTCGGGCGTGTTCAACTTCGCGCAGGGCGCCATGGTGCTGTTTGCGGCGCTGGCCATGGCGCGCTTTGCCGAGTGGTTTCCGCAGTGGTTCGGCTTCGAAAGCCAGATCCTCGCGAACATCCTGGCCTTTGTCGCGGCCATGGGCGTGATGGTGATCGTGGCCTGGCTCATCGAGCGGCTTGCGCTGAGCAAGCTGGTGAACCAGGAAGGCATCACGCTGCTGATGGCCACGCTGGGCATCGCCTACTTTCTCGACGGCGTGGGCCAGACGATCTTCGGCAACGACATCTACAAGATCGACGTGGGCATGCCCAAGGAACCGCTGATGGTGCTGCAGGGCACCTTCCCCGGCGGGCTGCTGCTGAGCCAGGAAGACCTGATCGCCGCGCTGGTGGCCGCGGGCCTTGTGGTCGTGCTGGCCATCTTCTTCCAGAAGACCGCCACGGGCCGTGCGCTGCGCGCGGTGGCCGACGACCACCAGGCCGCGCAGTCCATCGGCATTCCGCTCAAGCGCATCTGGGTGATCGTGTGGTCGGTGGCCGGCTTCTCGGCACTGGTGGCCGGGATCATCTGGGGATCGAAGCTGGGCGTGCAGTTCTCGCTTTCGCTGGTGGCACTGAAGGCGCTGCCGGTGGTGATTTTGGGCGGGCTCACCTCGATTCCGGGCGCCATCATCGGCGGCCTGCTGATCGGCGTGGGCGAGAAGCTTTCTGAAATTTATCTCGGCCCCATGCTCGGTGGCGGCATCGAGATCTGGTTTGCCTACGTTCTTGCCCTGGTCTTCCTGCTGGTTCGCCCGCAAGGCCTGTTCGGCGAGAAGATCATCGATCGGGTTTGAGATGTTCTATAGAGAAAACGGCCAATTCAAGTCGAGCTACAGGGCCGACCAGCAGATCTTCCCGATCGCGCAGGACCGCATCGCCATCCTGGTGCTGCTGCTCGTGGCTTTCATCGTGGTGCCGCTGGGCGTGTCCGACTACTGGATGCGCGCCATCCTCACGCCCTTTCTCATTCTTTCGCTCGCCGCGCTGGGCCTCAACATCCTGGTCGGCTACTGCGGGCAGATCTCGCTGGGCACCGGTGCCTTCATGGCGGTGGGTGCGTATGCGGCCTACAACTTCCAGGTGCGCATCGACGGCATGCCGCTGATTGCATCGCTGCTGCTCGGCGGCCTGTGCGCCACGATCATCGGCGTGCTGTTCGGTATTCCCAGCCTGCGCATCAAGGGGCTGTACCTCGCGGTGGCCACGCTGGCGGCGCAGTTCTTTACCGACTGGGCGTTTCTTCGCATCCAGTGGTTCACCAACAATTCGTCCTCAGGTTCGGTGAGCGTGGCGGGGCTCAACGTGTTCGGCGTGCCGATCGAGTCGCCGGTCCAGAAGTACCTGTTCTGCCTGGTCTTCGTGGTGGTGTTCGCGCTGCTTGCCAAGAACCTGGTGCGCAGCGCCATCGGCCGCGAGTGGATGGCCATGCGCGACATGGACGTGGCCGCCGCGGTGATCGGCATTCGCCCGGTGTACGCCAAGCTCACGGCCTTTGCGGTGAGCAGCTTCATCGTCGGCGTGGCCGGCGCGCTGTGGGGCTTCATTCACCTGGGCGCCTGGGAGCCCGCGGCCTTCAGCATCGACCGCTCGTTCCAGCTGCTCTTCATGGTGATCATCGGCGGGCTCGGCTCGATCATGGGCAGCTTCTTCGGCGCCGCGTTCATCGTGCTGCTGCCGCTCTTTCTGAACCAGCTGCCCGGGTGGCTGGGCTTCTCGATCTCTACCGCGCTGGCCTCGCACCTGGAGACCATGATCTTCGGCGCGCTGATCGTGTTCTTCCTGATCGTGGAGCCGCACGGCCTTGCAAGGCTGTGGTCCACCGGCAAGGAGAAATTGCGGCTCTGGCCCTTCCCCCACTGATTTTTTGACTCGTTCGTAGAAACCGGCACAGAGGTGCCCACATAAGGAGACAGGCATGAAACTGAAATCGCTCGCTCTGACCGCCGCCCTGGTGGCCGGCACCGCCGGCACGCTGCTTGCGCCATCGCTCGCGCAAGCCCAGGCCAAGGAACAGTTCTTCCCGCTGCTGGTGTACCGCACCGGGCCCTATGCGCCCAACGGCACGCCATGGGCCAACGGCAAGCAGGACTACATCAAGTACGTCAACGCCGCAGGCGGCATCAACGGCGTGAAGATCGCATACGAGGAATGCGAAACCGGCTACGCCACCGACAAGGGCGTGGAGTGCTACGAGCGCCTGAAGGGCCGGCCCGGCGTGACGCTGTTCGACCCGCAGGCCACCGGCATCACCTTTGCGCTGACCGACAAGGTGCCCACCGACAAGATCCCGCTCATCACGCTGGGCTACGGCCTCTCGGCGTCGCAGGACGGCAGCGTGTTCAAGTGGAACTTCCCGCTGATGGGCAGCTACTGGACCGCGGCCGACATCCTGATCCAGCACATCGGCAAGAAGGAAGGCGGCATGGACAAGCTCAAGGGCAAGAAGATCTCCCTTGTCTATCACGACTCGCCTTTCGGCAAGGAGCCGATTCCGCTGCTGCAGGAGCGCGCCAAGCAGAACGGCTTCGAGCTGTCGCTCATCCCGGTCACCGCGCCCGGCGTGGAGCAGAAGTCCGCCTGGCTGCAGGTGCGCCAGTCGCGGCCCGACTACGTGCTGCTGTGGGGCTGGGGCGTGATGAACTCCACCGCGCTGAAGGAAGCCGTGGCCACGGGCTACCCACGCGAGAAGATGTACGGCGTGTGGTGGGCCGGCGCCGAGCCTGACGTGAAGGACGTGGGCGCCAATGCCAAGGGCTACAACGCGCTGGCGCTCAACACCTCGGGCACCGAGCCCAAGGTGATCCAGGAAATCCTCAAGCAGGTGCACGACAAGGGCCAGGGCACGGGGCCGAAGGAAGAAGTGGGCTCGGTGCTCTACACGCGCGGCGTGATCATCCAGATGCTCGGCGTCGAAGCGGTGAAGCGCGCGCAGGAGCGCTTCGGCAAGGGCAAGGTCATGACGGGCGAGCAAGTGCGCTGGGGCATGGAGAACCTGGCGCTCGACCAGAAGAAGCTCGACTCGCTCGGCTTCTCGGGCGTGCTGCGTCCGCTGAGCACGTCGTGCCAGGACCACATGGGATCGACCTGGGCGCGCGTGCACACCTGGGACGGCGCCAAGTGGGGCGGCATGTCCGACTGGTACCAGGCCGACGAGCAGATCATCAAGCCGATGGTGAAGGTTGCGGCCGAGAAGTACGCGGGCGAGAAGAAGCTCACCCGCCGCGATGCGGCCGACTGCAGTTCCTGATCACTAGTTGATGAACCGTGGCGGCTCGCAAGAGCCGCCATTCGCAAGAACAGCCTCTTTGCTGTCGTTGTTCTTTCGAATGCTTCGGACCACACCATGAGCGAATCCAAAATCCTTCTCGACGTCAACGGCATCGAGGTCATCTACAACCACGTGATCCTCGTGCTGAAGGGCGTTTCGCTCACAGTGCCCGAGGGCGGCATCGTGGCGCTGCTCGGCGGCAACGGCGCGGGCAAGACGACCACGCTGCGCGCCGTGAGCAACCTGCTCGCGGGCGAACGCGGCGCGGTGACCAAGGGCACCATCGAGTTGCGCGGCGAGCGCATCGAGGCGCTCTCGCCCTCCGAGCTGGTGAAGCGCGGGCTGATCCAGGTGATGGAAGGCCGCCACTGCTTCGCGCACCTGACGATCGAGGAAAACCTCATGACCGGCGCCTACACGCGCACCGACGGCAAGGCGGCGGTGCAGCAGACGCTGGAGAAGGTGTACGCGTACTTCCCGCGCCTGAAGACGCGCCGCACATCGCAGGCGGCCTACACCTCGGGCGGCGAGCAGCAGATGTGCGCCATTGGCCGCGCGCTGATGGCCAACCCGACGATGGTGCTGCTCGACGAGCCCTCGATGGGCCTGGCGCCGCAGATCGTCGAGGAAGTGTTCGAGATCGTGAAAGACCTGAACACCAAGGAGCGCGTGACCTTCCTGCTGGCGGAGCAGAACACCAACATGGCGCTGCGTTATGCCGACTACGGCTACATCCTGGAGAACGGCCGCATCGTGATGGACGGCGAGGCCAAGAGCCTGCGCGAGAACGAGGACGTGAAGGAGTTCTACCTTGGCGTCGGCGGTGCGGACCGGAAGAGTTTTCGCGACGTGAAGAGCTACAAGCGGCGCAAGAGGTGGCTGGCGTGAAGCCCTTTCGTGGTTTGGGGTGCTCCTGTTCAGGGGGCGCACCCGCCGACTGGGTACCTTTCTCCGCGAATGTCCCCCGCCCTTCGGCCTCCTCCTTTATTTCGCTGCGCAAGGCACCCCATCGACGTGCGCGTTATGAGCGATGGTCGTTGATCGGCCGCACACCAACAGCGTGCCCAAGTGCACAGGGCATCGGGTGCTCCGCACAGCGAAATAAAGGAGGAGGCCGAAGCCCGGGGGACATTCGCGGAGGGGAGTACCCGGTGGCCTTTGCACAAGCCCTGAAGGCTCCCGCACAGCGCCCGCAAACCAGCCTCACGGAATAACAGAACTGAAAGATGAAGGGTACGGACATGACCGACCACTACGACAAGCTAGAAATCCGTGACCCCGCCGAACGTGAGCGCGACCTCCTGGCTGCGTTGCCGAAGCAGATTGCGCAGGCCCAGACCGCCGCGCCCGCTTTCGCAAAGATCCTCGACGGCGTAAAGCCCGCCGACATCACGACACGCGAAGCACTCGCCAGGCTGCCCGTCACGCGCAAGACCGAACTGCTCGAACTGCAGAAGCAGCGCCGCGCCGACGATCCCTTCGGCGGCTTCTCGACCATCGGCCGCGGCACCCGCATGCCCCGCGTGTTCGCAAGCCCCGGCACCATCTACGAGCCCGAAGGCGAAGCACGCGACTATTGGCGTACCGCGCGTGCATTGCATGCAGCGGGCTTTCGCACCGGCGAGCTCATTCACAACAGCTTCAGCTATCACATGACGCCGGCCGGCTCCATCATGGAGAGCGGCGCTCGTGCCATGGGTTGCACCGTGTTTGCGGGCGGCACCGGCCAGACCGAGCAGCAGCTCGAAGCCATGGTCGACCTGAAGCCCGAAGGCTATGCGGGCACGCCGAGCTTCCTGAAAATCTTGCTGGAGAAGGCCGAAGAGAAAGGCCTGAAGTTGCCCTCGCTCACCAAGGCGCTTGTTTCCGGCGAAGCCTTTCCGCCCAGCCTGCACGACTGGATTGCCGCGCACGGCGTGAAGGGCACCCAGTGCTATGCCACTGCCGACCTCGGCCTCATCGCTTATGAGACCAGCGCACGTGAAGGCCTGGTGATCGACGAAGGCGTGCTGGTCGAGATCGTGCGTCCCGGCACCGGAGATCCGGTGCCCGACGGCGAGGTGGGCGAGATCGTGGTGACCACCTTCAACCCCGACTATCCGCTGGTGCGCTTCGGCACCGGAGACCTCTCCGCGGTGCTCGCGGGCACCTGCCCCACGGGCCGCACCAACAAGCGCATCAAGGGCTGGCTCGGCCGGGCCGACCAGACCACCAAGGTGCGCGGCATGTTCGTGCATCCTTCGCAGGTCGCCGAAATCGCTCGGCGCTTTCCGGAGATCGTGCGTGCGCGCCTCGTGGTGTCGGGCGAGATGGGCGACGACCAGATGACCTTCAGGCTCGAGTGCGCCGGCGCGCCGGCCGGGCTCGATGCGCGCATTGCCGATGCGGTGCGCGAAGTGACCAAGCTGCGCGGCACCATCGAGCTGGTGGCGCCGGGCACGCTGCCGAACGACGGCAAGGTGATCGAGGACGCGCGCAGCTACAAGTAGCGGCGGTAGAAGCGGCGCGTGATGGCGCGCACCAGCACCACCAGCAGCACCAGGTAGACCGCTGCCATTGCAACGGCGAGCATCAAGAGGTTGCCGTCGCTGCCGCGGCCCGAAAAGCTCACGCTGGCAACCCACACCAGCCCGCCGACCGCGAGGGCGATGCAGACCGCCTGCAGCAGGCCAAAAGCCGTGACCGCCGCCGCCACGGCCCTGAAGGGACGCGCTTGCGCGGGCGCCGGTGCGGCACCGAGCCATGCGCCCCAGAACGCCAGCCCATGGACCAGCAGCGGCACCGCGAGCCAGCCGAGAAGAAGCGGCACCAGGTCGGAGTCCCTCGACGTGTCGACCCAGCCGCTCGCGACGTTGCCGATCCACATCTGCAGCGAGACGAACATCGCGGCGATCACGAGCGCCACCGCGCGGCGGGTCGGTGCCGCGGCGGCGGGCGTTTCATCCTCGATGGCCATGCCGCGCTCGCGCAGCGCGAAACGGGCGGCAAGCCACACGCTCGCAACGAGAACAATCATCTGGATGACCGACTGCACCAGCATCGACATGGCCATGATCGAGCGCAGGCCGTACATGTCGACCGTCTCGTGCAGCGAGCCGCCCGGCATGAAGAGCACCTGCGCCTGGTAGAAGAGCGGCGTCAATGCAAGCGCATTGACGACCATCGCCGGCAGGAACACGGCGGCAAAACGGCTCGTTGGACTGCGAAGCTGCGCAACACGGGCGGCGCCGCGCTCGTCGAGCGCCTTGCGCGCATGGCACCACGCCAGCGTGGCGGCCAGCAGCCACACCGTGGCAACGCGGGACAGCAGCGGAACCCACACGCCCGGCTGCGCGTACACCCTGCGCATCTGCTCGCTGTGCGGCGATGAAGGCAGCAGCTGCACCGTCATGTTCACGATGAAGAGGGCCGCATCGATCGCCACCACGATCCATGCGAAGTCTCTGGGCAGGCGCTGCGCGCGCTCGAAAGATGGGGATGCCGCCATACGATGGGAATACTTTCGCCTTGATGAATCCGTCGCCCGGCGTGCGTGGGCCGGGCGATTCGAAAACGGCGAGCGTACCGGAACGCGGCGGCAATCCGGAGCCCACGCGATGCGGCCTGCTTGAGCTCAGTGCGCGAGCGCGGCCTCGGCCTCTTCAGGCGCGGGCCCCACGTACACCGATTGCGGCCGTATCAACCGCCCCTTCTTCACCTGCTCGCGCGCATGCGCAATCCATCCGCTCACGCGGCCGGCGGCGAACACGCAGGTGAAGCTCTCGCGGCCGAAGCCCAGGGCTTCGAGCAGCAGCGCGGTGTAGAACTCCACATTGGTTTCCAGGGCGCGGCCGGGCTTCTTCTCGCGCAGGATGGCGAGCGCTGCTTGCTCGGCGGCCTCTGCCAGTTCAAAACGCGCGACATTGACGCCGCCATCGACGCTCAAACGTCGCAGCGCCCCCTTCAGCGCATCGGCGCGCGGATCGCGCACGCGGTAGATGCGATGGCCGAAGCCCATCAGCCGCTGGCCGCCGGCCACGGCCGCTTCGAGCCACGCACGGGCATTGGCCGCGGTTCCGATGGCGTCGAGCGCGTCGAGCACCGGGCCCGGCGCACCGCCATGCAGCGGCCCCTTGAGCGCACTGATGCCGGCGAGCACCGCCGACGCAAGCCCAGCGCCGGTCGAGGCCACCACGCGCGCGGCAAAGGTCGACGCATTCAAGCCGTGGTCGCACACGGTGACCAGGTAGGTGTCGAGCGCGGCGACCTGCGCCTCGGTGGGTGTGCGGCCGTGCAGCATGCGAAGCATGTCGGCAGCCTGCGGCAGCGCTTCGTCGGGTGCGAGTGCCTGCACGCCCAGCCGCCAGCGCATCACCGCTGCGGTGTAGATCGCGGGCGCCGCCACCAGCCGCAGCGCGGTGGGCAGGTCGTCGCCGTCGGGCAGGCGCGCGAGCAGGGCGCGAACCGCTTCGATGGGCGGCAGCTTGCGCAGCATGGCTTCGTCATTGGGTTGCAGCCGCTCGAAGGCCTCGCGCCGTGCGCGGCCCAGCCCTGCGCGCAGGCCGGCTGCGTCGGGCAGTTTGTCGACGAAGCCCTGGAACAGCAGCGCCACCGCGTCTTCGTAGCGCCAGTGCTGCGCGATTTCATCGAGCTCATGGCCACGGATCACCAACCGGCCGGCGGCGCCGTCCACTTCGGACAGCACCGTGTGCGCGGCCACCACGCCTTCGAGGCCGCCATCTTCGTCGTTCATTTCTTGCATTCCTTGATGAGATGGCGTTCATTCTGTCGGCGCTAATATTGACGTCAATCTTGATTTATTCCATCAACATGACCAAACCACCGCTCTGGTTGCCCGCTGCCGAAGCACTCGAACTGATGCAGGTGCGCCCGCAGACGCTCTACGCCAGCGTGAGCCGCGGCCGCATCCGGGCCAAGCCCGATGCGGCGGACCCGCGCCGCAGCCTCTATCACCGTGACGACGTGCAGCGCATTGCCGCGCGCACGCGCGGGCGGCGCAGCAGCGAGGCGGTGGCAAGCGAAGCCATTCAATGGGGCGAGCCGGTGCTGGCGTCCGCCGTATCCACGGTGGCCGAGGGGCGGCTCTGGTACCGCGGGCAGGACGCCTGCCTGCTGGCGGAGCATGCGACGCTGGAAGACGTGGCGGGGCTGCTGTGGGAGAGCGCACCGCCGCGCTTCGCATGCACTGACTCCTTATCGGTGAACAGCACAGAGCAAGCGACGCCCCTGCAGGCCGGTCTGCTCGCACTCGCGGCGCGCGCCGCGGTCGATCCGCCCTCGCGCGGCCGCTCGCGCGCGGTGCTGCAGGCCGAGGCCGCGGAAGCGATCGGTACGCTCGCTGATGCACTGCTGGGCCCGGCCTCTTCCGCCGCCCTGCCCTTGCATGCGCGGCTTGCCGCGGCATGGCGCCGCCCCAAAGCGGCCGACGCATTGCGCCGCGCACTGGTGCTGATGGCCGACCACGAACTCAACGCGTCGACTTTCGCGGCGCGCGTGACCGCATCGACCGGTGCTTCGATGGCGGCGTGCCTGCTCACCGGACTTTCGACTCTCACAGGTCCGTTGCATGGCGGCGCCGCGGCGGCGGTCCAGGCGCTCGTGCGCAGCGCCGCCGCGTCGGGCAGCGAGGCCGCGGTGCGCGAGTGGCTCGCGCACGACCGGCCGCTCGCGGCTTTCGGCCATCCGCTCTATCCGCAAGGCGACGCGCGCAGTGCGGCGCTGCTCGCGGGCATCGAGCTTCCACCCGTGTTCGCGGAGCTGCGTGCCGCGGGCGAAAGGCTGCTGGGCGAAGCGGTGAACATCGACTTCGCGCTGGTGGCCATGGCAGCCGTGCACAAGCTGCCGGCCGATGCGCCGTTCACGATTTTCGCGCTCGCGCGCACAGTCGGCTGGGCGGCCCACGTGCTCGAGCAGCAGGCCACAGGGCAACTGATAAGGCCGCGTGCGCGCTACACAGGGCCGGGGTTCACGCGCTGAACGCAGCAGAACCCTTTTCAGCCCGCATCAATGAATGGCGTCTTCGTAGGCGAGTTCGAACACCTTCGTCATCTCGCGGTTGAATGCCGGCAGGTCATCGGGTTTGCGGCTCGTCACCAGGTTCTGGTCGACCACCACTTCCTTGTCGAACCACTGCGCGCCGGCGTTCTGCAAGTCTGCGCGCAGCGACGGCCACGAGGTCAACTTGCGGCCCTTGACGCCGCTCGCGTCGATGAGCGTCCACGGGCCGTGACAGATGGCGGCAATGGGTTTGCCCGCTTCGACGAATGCGCGCACGAAGGCCACGGCCTTCTGGTCGATGCGCAGCGCATCGGGGTTGACGACACCGCCGGGCAAAAGCAGTGCATCGAAATCATCGGCATTGGCGTTCTTGAGCGGCACGTCGACTTCGAAGGTGTCGGCCGGGTCGAGGTGTTTCCAGGCGCGCACGCTGCCATCGAGCGGCGAAACGATCTGCGTCTGTGCGCCGGCGGCGTCGAGCGCCTTGCGCGGCTCGGTCATCTCGGCTTGCTCGAAGCCGTCCGACACGAGAATGGCAACCTTCATTCCGTCGAGTGAAGATGAAATAACGGGCATGGGTGAAGACTCCTTAGACAAGAGTTCACCCTAAAGCCCGCCCCCGCGCCGTGCATCGGCACCAGCCGGGTCCGCCTGTCGGACAGTTCGACAGGCGGAAAACTTCTCTTACGCTTGGCCTGCCGTTACTTGCGGCAAGAAACCGGCAAGGCTTTTTGCGACAGGTCGTCGCCGGCCACGCAGTTCCAGGAAATGCCGTCTTCGGTCGCCGATGGCTCCATGCGCAGCGTGCCCTTTGCCTTGGGGAGCTCCACGTCGACCACCATGGTGTCTGTGTCGAGCGTCAGCACCGAGCCGCCGGGCAAGGACTCTGGCGCGCCGGCGGTTGCAAGCGATTCGGGAATCTCCTGCTTCTCCTTGTAGTAGTTGCCGAGCGCTTCGCGCACCGGTGCGGCTTCCGACCAGGCCTGCGAAACCGCGGCGCGCGACTCGTACTCCTTGTAGGCCGGCAGGGCCACCGCAGCGAGCACGCCGATGATGGCCACCACCACCAGCAGGCCGAGCGCGCCGCCGCCGGCGCGGCCGGTGTAGGGCACAAAGATCGCGAGCACATACGCCAGCGGATTGCGGCTCGGCAACTTGGCGGCCGGGTCGATGGTGCGCGCCACGCGCTTGGTGAGCCACGGATAGCCGGCGATCAGTTCATGGAACGAGGCCCAGAAACCGCTGTTGCCGGCCGATTGGTTGGCATAGCGCTGCAGGTCGACATTGCGCCATTGCTGCGCGCCGGCCGCCAGTGCCACGAGTGCGCGGGGTGGGGAGTCGGCCTGCTCGCAGCAGGCGGCGCCGTGCAGGTCGCAGGTGTATTCCTGCGCGCGCGAATAGGCGGCGCCGAGCAGCGGAATCCAGAGCACCGGTGCGCGCCAGATGTGGCCCGTGAGGTGGCCACGGCGGATGTGGCCGAGTTCGTGGCCGATGTAGAAGTTGATGCCGTCGGGCTGCGCTTCCATGGCGTCGACCACGTCGGACAGCAGCACGACGAAGTTGCGGCCGAAAAAGCGCGTGGCAAAGGCATTGAAGATGCCGTCGCCGTGCAGCAGGTAGGCCTCGGGCGGCTCCTGGATGCCGAGATAGCCGCAGCACGCCTGGAAGCGTGCATGCAGTTCAGGCAGCTGCGTGGGCGAAAGCTTGACGGCCGTGCCCTTGATCCAGGCGATGACGGCAGATTGCGCGAACACGTAGCCGATGAAACCGAGCAGCACATAAATGAGTGCAATGCCGAAAGTGCCGAACACCAGCGCCGCCCAGACCAGCAGGCCGAGCCCGAGCGTGATGTTGCCGAGCCAGCGCTCGCGCGGATAAACCCAGGGGTCCATTGAAATTCCTCCTCGATGCGGCCTTGGGCCAGCAGTGTTGTGGTTATTTTTCGCGCCCCCTCAGGCGCGAGTTGCGAGCGCGCATCATGCCCCAGGAAAGGGCATATTTCGGGCCCACCCTAAGGGCTATTCGCTAGATGTCAGGTCGCGGTCAGCCCTTATGATCGCGGCCATTTTCAATTTCACCGTCTCGGGAGACACCATGAAGAAACTGCTTGCACTCACGGCACTTGCCGCTGCCGCCCTCGGCGTCCACGCCCAGGATTTCCCCGCAGGCAAGACCGTCACCATCGTGGTGCCGTTCACGGCCGGCGGCCCGACCGACCGGGTGGCCCGCGACCTGGCCGAATCCCTGCAGAAGACCCTCGGCGCGACCATCGTGGTGGACAACACCGCGGGCGCCGGCAGCTCCATCGGCACCGCCAAGGTGGCCCGCGCCGCACCGGACGGCCACACGCTGCTGCTGAACCACATCGCCATGTCGACCATGCCGGCGCTGTACCGCAAGCTGCCGTTCAACGTGGAGAACGACTTCGAATACCTCGGCATGGTCAATGAAGTGCCGATGACGCTGATCGGCAAGCCGGGCCTGCCGGCCAACAACTACAAGGAACTGACGGGCTGGATCGAGGCCAACAAGGGCAAGATCAACCTCGGCAACGCCGGCCTGGGCGCTGCCTCGCACCTGTGCGGCCTGCTGTTCCAGAGCGCGCTCAAGACCGAGATGACGCCGGTTCCCTACAAGGGCACGGCGCCGGCCATCGCCGACCTGCTGGGCGGCCAGATCGACCTGTTGTGCGACCAGACCACCAACACCACGTCGCAGATCGAAGCCAAGAAGGTCAAGGCCTATGCCGTGACCACGTCCAAGCGCCTGACCACGCCGGCGGTGCTGAAAGACCTGCCCACGCTCTCCGAATCGGGCCTGAAGGACTTTGAAGTGACCATCTGGCACGGCGTGTACGCGCCCAAGGGCACGCCGGCGCCGGTGCTGAAGAAGCTCAACGAAGCCATCAAGGCCGCCATGAAGGACCCGGGCTTCATCAAGCGCCAGGAAGGCCTTGGCGCTGTGATCACGACCGACAAGCGCGTCGAGCCGGCCGAGCACAAGAAGTTCGTCTCGGCTGAAATCGCCAAGTGGGGCCCGATCATCAAGGCCGCCGGCGTGTACGCCGACTGATCGTTTTCGAATCTTCGGACAAGTAAAAAAGCCGCCGGACCTCAGGTCCGGCGGCTTTTTTTAATGCTGCGGCTCGTTGCTTTACTTGGGCCGGATCGCGTCCGCCGTGCCCTGGATGAAGGCCTTGATGCTCTCGATGTCGTCGCTCGAGAGCTTGCCCGTGAAGTCGGGCATGCCGCGCGCCATGGCCGGGCCCTTGAGGATGAACTTGTCGAGGTTCTCGATGTAGGCCGCATCCATGTAGCCGAGGTTCGGAATGTTGCCGCCCCGGTCCACACCCGGCACGCCGTGGCAGAACACGCAGTTGCTCACGTACAGCATGGTGCCGGCCTGGACCTTGGCGGGGTCGTACTTCACGCCCTGCACCAGCTTGTCCATGCGGTACTGCACGAAGTCGGGCATCTTGGCGGTGCCGCCGATCGCGAAGGTGTAGACCGTACCCGGCCCCTGCCGCTCGGTGGCGCGCTGCGCGAGGCCATAGACGCCGCCCCAGCCCACCGCGACCGACACGTACTGCCTGCCGTCGACCATGTAGGTCGACGGGGCCGCGACCACGCCGGTGCCGGTGGGTGTTTCCCAGAGCTTCTCGCCGGTCCTGGCGTTGTAGGCCAGCAGGCGCCCGTCCGCCGTGCCCTGGAACACCAGGTTACCCGCGGTCGTGAGCGTGCCGCCGTTCCACGGCGAGCCGTAGTCGACGCCCCACGCCTCCTTCTGCGCCACCGGGTCCCAGGCCACCAGCCGGCCGAAGGGCTTGCTCTTGGGCGGCTCGGCATTGGCGAACATGGCGGTGTTCCAGCCCATGGCGCCGTGCGGACGGCCAGGCACGTTCTGGTCGAACTTCCAGTCTTTGTCGTCCATGAGATTGAGCGGCACGTGCTGCGCGGGCACATAGGCCAGGCCCGTCTGCGGGTTGAACGACATCGGGTGCCAGTTGTGCGCGCCGAAGGGCCCGGGAATGCTGTCGCCGGGCTTTTCGTTCTGGCGCGCGGCGGCAATCTCGATCGGGCGGCCGTTGGTGTCGTAGCCGGTGGCCCAGTTCACCTCGACAAAATTCTTGGCCGAGATGAACTTGCCGTTGGTGCGGTCGATGACAAAGAAGAAGCCGTTCTTCGGCGCATGCAGGATCACCTTGCGCGGCTTGCCGCCGATCTGGATGTTGGCCAGGATCATGGGCTGGGTCGAGGTGTAGTCCCAGTTGTCGCCGGGCGTTTCCTGGTAGTGCCACACGTACTTGCCGGTGTCGGGGTTGAGGGCCACCACCGAGCCGAGGTAGAGGTTGTCTCCGCCGCCGGGACTGCGCTTGCTGCGCGCCCACGGCGAGCCGTTGCCGGTGCCCACGTACATCAGGTTGAGCTCGGGATCGAAGGCGAAGGTGTCCCACGCGGTGCCGCCGCCGCCGGCCTCCCAGTACTTGCCGCTGGGGTCCCAGGTCTTGGCCGCGCGCGCCATCGACTCGTCCTCGAAGGGCTTGGACGGATCGCCCGGCACGGTGAACCAGCGCCACTTCTGCTCGCCGGTGGCGGCATCGTAGGCCGTGACGTAGCCGCGCACGCCGTACTCGGCGCCGCCGTTGCCGATGATGACCTTGCCCTTGAAGACGCGCGGCGCGCCGGTGATGGTGTAGGAGCCCTTCTGTCCCTCGATGGTGTTTTTCTCCCAGACCTTCTGGCCCGTGGCCGCATCGAGCGCGATGAGGCGCCCGTCGTACGCGCCGACGTAGACCTTGCCCTCGTACAGCGCCACGCCGCGGTTCACCACGTCGCAGCAGCCCCTGAAGCCCTTGGACTTGTCGACCTGCGGATCGAAGGTCCAGAGCCGCTGCCCGGTGCGCGTGTCGACGGCATGCACCACGCTCCACGAGGCCGTGACGTACATGATGCCGTCCACCACCAGCGGCGTGGCCTCCACGCCGCGCGTGGACTCCAGGTTGTACGACCACACCAGGCCGAGCTGCTTCACGTTGCCGGCGTTCACCTGGTCGAGCTTGCTGAAGCGCGTCTCGGCGTAGTCGAGGCCGTAGCTTGGCCAGTCGGGTGTCTTCTTCCGGGCCGCGTTGGCGCGGATGAAATCGCCGTTCACCTTCTTGACGGCAGCGCCCGCGCGGTCTTGTGCGCTGGCGGAACCCTGCGCGGTGGCCATCGGCGCGCACAGGCTCAGCAATGCACCGGCAAGCGCAAGCAAGCCGGAGTGGATCTTTTTCATCGTGAGTCTCCTTTGTGCCGCAAGGATCGTTTTTGCCGTCCTTGCGTTCACCTTCGGGATTTCCCCAGTCCGGCGCTGTTCCATTGCGGAACACATTCGCAGGGGTCAGCAACTCCCCTTCGTCCCCTCCGATTACCCACTCCGAGGAGCAGCGAACAGCATGGCTTTCGAAAGGCTGGGCAAGGCCAACGCGCCGCGCCAACTCTTTTCAACGACGCCGGCGCAGCGCGTGGCGCTCGCGCGGCAGCAGTTCTTCGAGGAAGGCGTGCGGCCTTCGGGGCTGGTCGGCGAAGCGGTGATCCAGTCGTGGCTGCGCTGCACCCGCACGCACAGCGACAGGCAGCGCATCGTTCCCTTCGACGCGGTCACGCCCAGCCGGCTGCACGCCACGCTGGCGCGCAACCGCGAGCTGCTCGAAGTGGCGCGGCAGGAACTCGCGAGCATGGAAAGCGCGCTCGCGGGCACCGATTGCCGCGTGATCCTGACCGACGGCGAAGGCGTGGTGGTGCATGTCACGCAGCAGCCGGCCGCCGCATACCAGCCGGTGCTGCGCAAGACGGCGCGCGTGGGCGTGAACATTTCCGAGCGCATCGTCGGCACCACCGCGCCCGGCATCGTGGCGACCACCGGGCAGGCCTGCACCGTCGATGGGGCGGAGCACTACTTCGACGTGCTGTCGCAGATGCAATGCGCCGCAGCGCCCATTCGCGGCGTGACCGGCCAGCTCGCCGGCGTGCTCGACATCACGATGGAAGCGCGGCGCTTCGGTTTCGACGCGGCGTCGATGGTGGCGCTGTACGCGACGATCATCGAGAACCGCTTGCTGCAGGCGCAGTCGCGCGACCACCTGATCTTGCGCTTTCAGGCCAGCCCCAACCTGCTCGGCACGCCGATGGAAGCGCTGGCCGGCGTGGCGCCAGACGGCACCATTGCCTGGCTCAACGGCGCCGGCGCGCGGCTGATCGGCCGCCTGCCCGAAGACAGCTGCGAGCGCGACGTCGAATCGATGCTGGGCCACGATCTGGCGAGCCTGCTCAGGCTGGGCCGTCGCGAGTCCGCGCAGCCGATGCGCTTGGCGAGTGGCCTCGGTGTTTGGGTGCAGGCGCGGCTGAAGGCTGCGGACGGCGCGGACTTCAGGCACGCGGTGGCCATGCCCGGCGAGGCGGCGCCGGTGTTGCCGATCGAACCTGCAGCCGCGATGAAGGCGCCTGCGGCAGAAGGTTGCGCGGACCCGGCCATGCCGAACCCCATGCACGCGGAAGCGGCGCACGGTGAGACCCTGCGCGAGCACAGCCGCAAGCTGATCGAGGAAGCACTGGCGGCGCAAGGCGGCAACGTGTCGCAGGCGGCGCGCCAGCTCGGCGTGTCGCGCGGCACGCTGTACCGGCGCTTGCGCGGCTGGCGCGAAGAGGACGGCCAGGGCGCGCCGCTCGCCGCCGGCTGAACCCTCAGCGCTTGGGCAATGCGTAGGCGATCACATGATCGCCCGTGCGCGTGCCGAGCGAGCCATGGCCGCCCGCGGCCACCACCACGTATTGGCGTCCGTCGCTGCCGGTGTAGGTCATGGGCGTGGCCTGTCCGCCGGCGGGCAGGCGGCTGCGCCATAGCTCCTTGCCGTTGGCGACGTCGTAGGCGCGCAGGTAGTAGTCGAGCGTGCCCGACAAGAAGGCCACGCCACTGGCCGTCATGATCGGCCCGCCGAGGCTGGGCACGCCCATCGCAAAGGGCAGCGGCAACGGCGAACTGTCGCGCACGGTGCCGTTCTTGTGCTTCCATACCACCCTGCCGGTGCGCAGGTCCGCCCCCGCCACGTGGCCCCAGGGCGGCGCCTGGCACGGCAGGCCCAGCACCGAGGTGAAGGCGCTGAGCTGCACCGCGAACGGCGCGCCGAAGTTCTCGTTGAGCGCGGGCAGGCTGTCGTTGGGACGGTCCTTGCCTTGCACGTAAAGCGAGGTGTCGTCCTTGCGCGGAATGAGCTTGGACACGAAGGCCAGCGAAGCGGGCGTGGTGAAGGCCATCTGCCGCTGCGGATCGACCGCGACGCTGCCCCAGTTGAAGACGCCGAAGTTGCCCGGGTAGATCAGCGAGCCTTCGGTCGAAGGCGGCGTGTAGCGGCCCTCGTAGCGCAGGCGATGGAATGCGATGCGGCACGCGAGCTGGTCGAACACGGTGCCGCCCCACATGTCGGCCGGCGTGAGCGCGGGCGGATCGAAAGACAGGTCCGACACGGGCTGCGTGAGCGAGGTGTGGTCGCCTTCGGCCGGGCCTTGCGGCGCGGGCCGCTCATGCACGTTCACCACCGGCTTGCCGTCGCGCCGGTCGAGCACGAACAGCTCGCCTTGCTTGGTGGGCTGCACCAGCGCAGGCACCGTCTCGTTGCCGACGCGCAGGTCGATGAGGCTGGGCTGCGAGGGAACGTCGTAGTCCCACAGGTCGTGGTGCACGGTCTGGAAGCTCCAGCGCACGCGGCCGGTGGCCAGGTCGAGCGCCACCACCGACGACGAGTAGCGCTCGGCCCCTTCGGTACGCTTGCCGCCCCACTGGTCGGGCGGCTGGTTGCCCATGGGCACGTAGACCATGCCCAGCGCCTCGTCGACGCTGGAGATCGACCAGCTGTTGGGCGAGTTGGCGGTGTACGTGCGGTCGGCCGCGATGGGCGCGGTGTCGTCGGGGTTGCCCGAATCCCAGTTCCACACCAGGGCGCCGGTATCGATGTCGAAGGCGCGGATCACGCCCGAGGTCTCCTGGGTCGAGACGTTGTCGAGCACGGTGCCGCCGACGATGATGAGCGAGCGCGTCACGACCACCGGAGAAGTCGAATAGTACGAACCCGGCTTCACATTGGGCATGTTCTTCCAGAGATCGATCTGCCCGGTGCCGCCGCCGAAGCGCATGCAGGGCTTGCCGCTCTCGGGATTGAGCGCGAGGATGCGGCCATCCGCAGTGGGCATGAAGAGCTTGGCGTCGCAATCGCCACCGGCGGGTGCGGGTGCTGGCGCAGCGGGTGCCGGCGTAGCAGTGGAAACAGCCGCGGGCCGAACGGCACTGCCCGGGTCATACGAAAGGCCGCGGCAGGTCAGGTGCTGCAATGCGAGCGGGCGGCGAATCTCGGGCGTGTAGCGCCACAGCTGTTCGCCGGTGGTCGCGTTCAGCGCCACCACCGACTGGTGCGGCGTGCAAAGAAAAAGCCGCTCGCCGATTTTCAGCGGCGTGACCTCGAAGGTCGTCTCCTCGGGGTCGCCGCTCTGCCCGCGCACGTCGCCGGTGCGAAAGTGCCACGCCTCCTGAAGCTGGCCGACATTGGCCGGCGTGATCTGGTCGAGCGCCGAATAGCGCTGGCCCATGGCGTTGCCGCCATAGGCGGTCCAATCCTGCTTGGCGGGCGGCGGGCTGGCCGGTGTGGCGGCGGCCACAGGTGCCGTGGGTGCGGGCATGGTGCCTTCCACGCGCGTGGGGTCGCGCGTCCACGAGACCACCGCGGCCAGCAGAAAGGCCAGCAGCACCACGCCGAGAAAACCGCGCGCGGGCGCCACGCCAACGGCATTGCGGCGCGCGAGTGCGCGCGCCACCCACGGCGTGAGCAGGAACACGCCGATCACGAAGAACACATCGCCACGCGCCGCCAACGGCCACCAGTCGAAGCCCACCTCCCACAAGGCCCACGCCAACGTGACTGCCACCACGAGCGCATAGACCCACAGGCCCGCGCCGCCTCCGCGCGGCAGCAGCACCGCGGCAACGATGAGTCCGAGCCCCGCGGCCAGGTAGTACCAGGAGCCGCCGAGCACGACGAGCCATGCGCCCGCCGCAGCCAGCGGCAGGCCCGCAAGGCCGATGACGACGGCAGTGACAGTCAGCAGCGTGGAAGATGGCGCACGTAGGCGCGCGGCGGCATCGGCCATGGCATGAAGCTCCTTGTTGTTCCCGGGTTCTCGGAGACTGCGAAGTCAAGAACCTAGGCCAAGGCCACGGCGACGTGCGTAGGCGGTTTGCGCATGTGGCCGTGCAATGCCGGTGGCGATACCGCTTTGAAGCGAGTCGTTTAGTTCGAAGGTACTCGGTCTTCGCGCGCGGCGCGGGCACGGCGCGTGCGCGCATCGGGCTGCAGCGGCCGCAGGTATTCATGCAGCGCCAGCGCCGCCGCTCCGACAGCGGCCGCAAGCTCGCCGTAGCGCGCCAGGCGCAAATCGGGCGCGGGCATGCCGACTACGTCGGCTTGGCGCTTGACCACCTCGAAGGCCGCTTGCAACAGGGCGCGATGGTTGGTGCACGATTTGCCGCCGAGCACGATGGCGCGCGGATCGAAGGTGACCCACAGGTTCTGCAGCAGCACGCCCAGGACAGCCGCTGCATGCGCCATGCCGGGCCCTTCGCGTTCCAGCGCACGCGAGCCGAAGAAGGCTTCGGCGCAGCCATGGCGGCCGCACGAACACAGCGGCCCGTCGATCTGCAGGATGGTGTGGCCGATCTCGCCGGCCATGCCTTGCGCACCGGTGAAGAGGCGGTCGTTCAGCACCACGCCGGCACCCACGCCCACGTCGCAGCTGACGAAGATCAGCGGGTCTCCGCCTTCGCTGCCAAAAAATTCATACTCGCCGAGCGCGCCGGCATCGGCATCGTTCTGCAGCTGCACCGTCACACCTGGCAGGCCCACCGCGGCAAAGGCTTTTTCGAGCGCGGGCAGCAGGCTCACGTTGCGCCAGCCAAGGTTGGGCGCAAAGCGGACCACACCGGTGCAATCGTCCACCGCGCCCGGCACGCCGACACCGATGCTCGAGAGGCGCAGCCCGAGGCTTTTCAGCCGCGCATGCGCCGCCGCGGCCATGCGCGCGACCTGCGCACACGCGCCCGCGGGCGTGCCGTCGGCCAGCGCTCGCGTGTCGGCATGAAGCACCTCGCCCTGCAGCGAGACGCAGACGAGGCGCACGGTTTCGACCGCGATCTCGACGCCCATCAATGCGCGCACGCCGACGTTGATCTGCAGCGGCGTGGAAGGCCGCCCGAGCCCGTCGGCCACGGTGGCACCGGCTTCGCTGAGCCACCCCTCGTCGAGCAGTTCGCGCACCAGCAGGCTCACGGTCGATTTGGTAAGCCCGCTTTCCGCCGCCAGCCGCGCACGTGAGAGACCGGGCCGCGCGCGCAGCAGGCGCAGCAGTGCGCTGCGGTTCATGCGCTTGAGGAGTTGCTGGTCGCCGATGGTCATGAACCAGCCCCCGGCGCACGGACCACGACCGCGTTCACCTGTGCGCCTGCTCTTTTCCTTCGGGGCGCTTGCCGGCGATGATCATGCCGAGCACTTCGTCTTCGGTAACGTCAGCGGTGCGGTAGGTGCCCACGAGCTTGCCGTTCTTCATGACGGCGACGCGGTCGCTGAGCGAGAACACATCGGGCATGTCGTGCGTGATCAGGAAGATGCCGACGCCGTCGGCCTTGAGCTGCTTCACGAGCCCGCCGACCATGGCGGTTTCTTCGGGGCCGAGGGCGGCACAGGGCTCGTCCATGATGAGAATGCGCGCGTTGAAATACAGCGCACGCGAGATCGCCACCACCTGCCGCTGTCCACCCGAGAGCCTGCGCACCGGAATGCGAATGTTGGTGAAGTTCTTGTTCAGGCGCTGGAACACCTTGCGCGCCTGCACTTCCATGAAATGATCGTCGAGCGTGTTCCAGCGCGTCATCTTCTCGCGGCCGAGAAAGAGGTTGGACACGGAGTCGAGGTTGTCGGCCAGCGCGAGCGTCTGGTAGATGGTCTCGATGCCCAGCGCCTGCGCCTCGGCGGGGGTGCGGATGTGGACCTTCTCGCCCGCGATCAGCGTGTCGCCCGAATCGATGGGGTAGGCACCGGCGAGCATCTTCATGAGCGTGGACTTGCCTGCGCCGTTGTGGCCCAGCACTGCGACCACTTCTCCAGGGTGGAGGTTGATGCTCACACCGTCCACGGCTTTTACGCCGCCGAAGGCTTTGCGGATTTCGCGCAGTTCGACCAAAGGTTTTGCGGTGTCTGGCGTGGTCATCTGGTTTCCGTTGCGATTTGCGCGTTGTTTTTCAGGGCGAGTGCAAAGGCCACCGGGTACTCCCCTCCGCGAATGTCCCCCGGGCTTCGCCCTCCTCCTTTATTTCGCTGCGGGGAGTACCCGATGCCCTGTGCACTGAGGCACGCTCTCGGTGTTTGGCTGACCAACGACTGCTCCGCACAGCGCACTTTCATCTAGTTCTCCCCAAACTTGCGCCGATACAGCACGTCGAACACAACGGCCACGATCAGCACCTGCCCGATGATCACCATGCGCTTGCCGATCGGTACATCGAGCAGCAGCATGCCGCTGTCGAGCGACTGCATGATGAGCGCGCCCAGCACCGAGCCAAAGATGGAGCCGGTGCCGCCCGCGAGTGCGGTGCCGCCGATGACGGCCGCCGCGATCACGTACAGCTCCATGCCGGTGCCCAGCGAGTTGGTGCCGGCATTGAGACGCGCAATCGATACGATGGCCGCCACGGTGACCAGCACCGCGAGCAACGCGAACAGCATCAGCGTGACGCGCTTTACCGGAATGCCCACCAGCGCCGCTGCATCCGGGTTGCCGCCCATCGCGAACACGTAGCGGCCGAAGCGCGTGCGGTGAACGATGAACGAGAGCACGATGGCCACCACGGCCCAGATCAACACCGGAATCGGCAGCCCCTGTGGAGCATCCTTCGAGGCAATCTGGTAGTTGTTCATGACCGCCGCGAAGACGAACACCACGGCTGCTGGCACTGCCGTCAGCAGCACCTCCATCCACAGAGGCTCGTTGGGCATTTCATGACGGGCGCGCGCGCGGCGCTTCTGCAGCATTCGGGCGAACAGCACCAGTGCCACGAAGGCCGCGATGGCCCATGTTGCGGTGGTGCCGATGCCGCCGTCGTAGCCTCCGCCGAGCCGCTGAAAGAACTCGTCGTTCACCGGCTGTGTCTTGCCGTCGGCCACCAGGAAGGCCGCGCCGCGAAACGACATCAGGCCGCCCAGCGTGACCACGAACGACGGTACGCCCAGCATCGCCGTGAGCCACCCCTGGTAGATGGACACCAGCAGTGCGACGGCAAGGCCCGCCAGGCAGGCCGTGGGCCACGACCAGCCCGACGTGTATTGCAGGTAGGCGATCAGGACGCCGACGAAGCCCATGACCGAACCGACTGAGAGATCAATGTGGCGCGCGACGATGACCAGCACCATCACCGTCGACACGATGCCCACCACGGCCGTCTGCTGCGCCACGTTGTAGAGGTTCTCGGGCGAAAGAAACACGCCGCCGGACATCACGTTGAAGACCACGCCCATCGCGATCAGCAGCACGCTCATCAACAGCAGCCGCAGGTCGACGCCGGTGCGCCGCCACCAGCCTGGTGTTTGGTTGCTCATTTTTTTGTGCCCTCTCGAAGCTACGGGTGCGCGGCGGCTCTCCGGCCGGGCCCGCGGGCCGGCCGGCGCAGTGCTGCGCGGATCAACAGCGCGCGCTCGGGCTCGCTGCCGTTGCTGTTGTCGTTGCTACTTGCAGGCCGCGGGCGCGCTGGCCGCCGGGACGCCCTTGCAGAGCTCGTCCTTCTTGATCCAGCCAGCCTTCACGACCACGTCGAGGTTGTCGCGCGTGATCGGCACCGGCGTGAGCAGGCGGGACGACAGCGAGATCTTCTTCGGACCGGAATTCCATGGCGCGGCCTTTTCGACCGGCTTGCCCTGCGACAGTGCGATGGCAGCGCTGGCGGCCTCGCGCCCGAGTTCGCGCGAGTCCTTGAAGATGGTGGCGGTTTGCGTGCCGAGTGCGATGCGGTTGAGCGCCGCAAAGTCGGCGTCCTGGCCCGACACCGGAATGCCGCGCAGGCCCTTGGCCGTGAGCGCGGCCACCGCGCCGCCCGCCGTGCCGTCGTTGGCCGCCACCACCGCATCGACCTTGTTTCCGACCTTGGTGAGGATCTGCTCCATGTTCTTTTGCGCGACCTCGGGCTTCCAGCCTTCGGTGTATTCGTCGCCGACGATCTTGATGTCGCCCTTCTTCACGGCGGCGTCCAGCACCTCCTGCTGGCCCGCGCGCAGGAAGTCGGCGTTCGGGTCGCTCGGCGATCCCTTGATGATCACGTAGTTGCCCTTGGGCTTGACCTTGAACACCTCGCGCGCCTCCATGCGGCCGACCTCGACGTTGTCGAACGTGATGTAGAAAACACCGGGCGCTTCGATCAACCGGTCGTAGGCCACCACGGGCACCTTCTGGCGCGTGGCCTTGGTGACAGCAGGCAGGATCGCGTCCTTGTCCATCGCAAGCACGATGAGCGCCTTGGCGCCCTTGGACATCAGCCCCTCGATGTCGCCCAGTTGCTTTTCAGGCGAGCCACCCGCATCGGCGCTGATGTACTTGGCGCCGAGCTTCTCGAGCTGGGCCTTGATGGCGGCCTCGTCCGTCTTCCATCGCTCTTCCTGAAAGTTGGACCAGCTCACGCCGACCACGGTCTGGGCCAATGCGCTCACTGCGGTGAGGCCGAAGGCCATGGCGGCCAAGGTGTGCTTGAGTTGCATCGATGTCTCTCCTGTGGTGGTGCCCGGCGAAAACGCCGTGTAAGAAATTAGTTAGTTTGAAGGGCGAACTAACTATCCCATTGGTGTTGGGCCAAGGTCATCCGGGAATTCCCGATAAGCCTGGTTTCAAAGTGCAAGGCACTGGACCGTTGCGAAGCATTGAAGAAATCGATGCTCAGCGAGGAAATATATCGTTTTCGGTTATGAGGACTGCTGCTTAAAGTTTGCCCACCTTCAACTCCCAGCCGCGATGTCCGCCATGAATGCTCCTCACGAAAGAATCCCTTTTCACCTGGCTTTTCCGGTGCGCGACATTGCCGAAGCACGTGCGTTCTATGGCGATCTGCTCGGATGCCCCGAGGGCCGCAGCGCGCCGGAATGGGTCGACTTCGATTTCTACGGCCACCAGATCGTGGCGCACCTCGCGCCCGATGAATGCGGCCACAAGGCCAGCAGCGCGGTAGATGGCCACGAGGTGCCGGTGCGCCATTTCGGCGCCATTCTTCCGATGGAAAAGTGGCAGGCCATGGCCGACAAGCTCGTCGCGCGGCAAACCAGGTTCGTGATCGAGCCCTACATCCGCTTCAGGGGCGAGCCGGGCGAACAGGCGACGATGTTCTTTCTCGATCCCTCGGGCAATGCCATCGAGATGAAGTCGTTCGCGAATCTGGATTCGCTGTTCGCCGTTTGAGAAAGAAGCACCGCGTGAAAACACATTTGCTCCTCGCGGGCGCCACTGCCGCGGCTCTCCTGCTTTCGGCAGTAAACGCGTCCGCGCAAACCGATACCCTGAAGAAGATCAAGGAATCCGGTGCCATCACGATGGGCGTGCGGGACGCTTCGGGCGCCATGTCCTTCACGCTCGGACCGGGCAGCTACACGGGCTTTCATGTCGAAGTCTGCGAACGTGTCATTGCAGACATTCGAAAGGCGCTGCAGCTCGAGAAGATCAACGTGAAGTACCAGTTGGTCACGCCGCAGAACCGCATTGCCCTGGTGCAGAACGGAACGGTCGACATCGAGTGCGGCACCACCACCAACAACACGGCGCGGCAGAAAGACGTGGCGTTTGCGCCCACGCTCTACGTCGAAGGGGTTCGCATCGCCGTCAAGGCAGCTTCCGGCATTGCTTCCCCGGCCCAGCTTGCCGGCAAGGCCGTGGCCGCGACAACGGGCACCACGTCTGTACAAATCCTGCGAAAGCTCAAGCGCGACGGTGCCGGCGAGATTGCGGAAGTGCTGGCCAAGGACAACAGCGAGGGCTTCCTGCTGCTCGAATCGGGCCGCGTGGAGGGCTTTGCGGCCGACGGCCAGATTCTTGCCACGCTGATTTCCAAGAGCAGGGAGCCGGCGCAGTACAAGCTGCTCGACCAGGTGCTCAGCGTGGAGCCGATTGCAATCATGCTTCCAAAGGGCGATGCGGCATTCAAGAAGCTCGTCGACCAGAGCGTGGTGTCGCTCGCCAGGAGCGGAGAGGCGGCACGTATCTACGACAAGTGGTTTGTGCAGCCCATTCCGCCCCACAACTCGAAGGTCGGCCTGCCGGCAAGCGCACTGACCAAGGCTGCTTGGGCGAACCCGACCGACAAGCCGATGGAAGAGTACGAGGCGCGGTAGCGGGTCCGATGCATGACTCCGAGCGATGAGTCGTTGAACCGGGCATCGATTCTTGAGATGCTCGGGCCATGATCAACGAGCTCAGAACCTTCATCGCCGTGTGCCGCCACGGCACGTTTGCCGCCGCGGGCGAGCGCATCGGCCTGACGCAATCGGCCGTCAGCAGCCAGATCAAGCGGCTCGAGGAAGCGCTGGGCTTCGAGCTCTTCGACCGGACGGGCCGGTCGGCCACGTTGAATGCGGCGGGCGAGACGACGCTGGGGCGCGCGGAAGAAATCTGCGCGCTCTATGCAAAGCTCGGCGAGCTGCCGGAGGATGCCGCCCACGGCGGGCTGCTGCGGATCGGCGCCATTGCCTCGACGCAATCGACGCTGCTGGCGCGTGCGCTTGCCAGCCTGCGCAAGGAGCTTCCGCAACTTCGCGTGCATGTGTCGCCCGGCGTGTCGATGCGGCTGATGGACGACCTGGACGCCGGTGTCATCGACGCGGCGGTGATCATCAGGCCGCCCTTCGGCATTCTTCCGGACCTGACGTGGCAATCGCTGGTGCACGAGCCGTACGTGCTCATTGCGCCCAAGAAGATGCCGGGGAAGGACTGGCGCACCCTCATCCAGGAGCAACCGTTCCTGCGCTACGACCGCGCATCGTTCGGCGGACGCATGGTGGAACGGTTCCTGCGCCGCGAAGGCATCGTCGTCAACGATTCGATCGAGCTCGACGAAATTCCGGGGCTCATCCACATGACATCCAAGGGGCTGGGCGTTGCCTTGGTGCCGCTGGTCGAGGCGCACCTTCCGCTGCCTGCGAGCGTTCGCGTGCTCTCGCTTGGCGAGCTCACGTTCTACAGGGAAGTGGGCCTTCTGCAACGAAAGCCGCGAGCCAGTCCGCCCATCGTGGGACGGCTCGCGCACTGCTTGCAAGAAGCGGCCGAGGCAACCGAGACGCGTCGGGGGTAAGCCCCGTGCCGAAGGCTCGTCACGCTTGATACCATTTTTTCCCATGCGCCCGCATCACCGGCGCTGGAGACACAATGGATTCGAGCAATTCAAGCGCCACGCCAAGGATCCTCGGCGAGGCGCTGTACCGCACCATGGTGCGCATCCGCGCATTCGAGAACGCCGCCGAAGCGGCCAGCCAGGGCGGCGTGAGCGCCTATGGCCAGCAGGCCGCCGGTTCCGCCAAGGTGCGCGGGCCGCTGCATCTTTCAACCGGGCAAGAGGCGGTGCCGGCAGGCGTGTGCGCCCACCTGCGCGTGAGCGATTACCTCACCTCCACGCACCGCGGCCACGGCCACACGCTGGCCAAGGGCGCTGACCTGGCCCGCATGATGTGCGAGCTGTTCGGCAAGGCCACGGGCTTCAACGGCGGCAAGGGCGGCTCGATGCACATTGCGGACTTTTCGGTCGGCATGCTCGGGGCCAACGGCGTGGTGGCGGCCGGCCTGCCGATTGCCGTGGGCGCGGCGCACGCCCAAAAGGTGCTCAAGAAAAACGGTGACATCACGGTCTGCTTTTTCGGCGACGGCGCAATCAACCGCGGGCCCTTTCTCGAGGCGCTGAACTGGGCACGCGTGTACGACCTGCCGGTGCTCTTCGTCTGCGAGGACAACCGCTGGAGCGCGACCACGGCGAGCGGGCCGATGACGGCGGGCGAAGGCGCATCGGCACGCGCCGCATCGATGGACATCGCAGCCACGCAGGTCGATGGCAACGACGTGTTCGCGGTGCACGAAACCGCCGCGCGGCTGGTGCGCGACGTGCGCGACGGCGGCGGGCCGCGCCTGCTGCATGCGCTGACCTACCGGGTGAAGGGGCATGTCTCGGTCGATCTCGCGGCGTACCGCGATCCGGCCGAGCTCGCCGCGGCGCTCGAAACCGATCCAATTGCGCGTGCGCGCGGGCATCTGCTCTCGCATGGCGCGAGCGCTGCCACGCTCGACGCGATTGAGAACGCTGCTCGCGACGAGGTCGATACCGCCCTGGCCATTGCCGATGCGGCACCCTGGCCCGACGCCGCCGCCGCTTTCACCGACGTGCAGACCATCGGAGCAGGCCAATGGCACTGAACAAGGATTTAAGCTATTCCGAAGCCGCGGTGCTCGCGGCTCAACGCGAAATGGAAGCCGATGCACGCGTGGTGGTGCTCGGCGAAGACGTGGGCCGCGGCGGCATCTTCGGCCAGTACAAGGGGCTGCAGCAGACCTTCGGCGCCGAGCGCGTGATCGACACGCCGATCAGCGAGGCCGCGATCATGGGTGCCGGCGTGGGCATGGCGCTCGCGGGCCTGCGCCCGGTGGTCGAGATGCGCGTGGTCGACTTTGCACTCTGCGGCATGGACGAGCTGGTGAACCAGGCCGCCAAGAACCGCTTCATGTTCGGCGGGCAGGGCCGGGTGCCGCTGGTGGCGCGCATGCCGGGCGGCATCTGGGACGCCTCGGCCGCGCAGCATTCGCAGTCGCTCGAGGCCTGGTTTGCGCACCTGCCGGGCGTGGTGGTGGTGAGCCCCTCGACGCCGCAGGACAACTACAGCCTGCTGCGCGCCGCGCTGCAGTGCGGCGATCCGGTGGTCTACATCGAGCACAAGACGCTGTGGGGCCTGCGCGGCGATGTGGACGAAGACATGGCCGTGCCGCTTGGCAAGGCGCGGCGCGTGCGCGAGGGCAGCGCAATCACGATCGTGAGCTGGAGCAGGCAGGTGCAGGCATGCGCGGCCGCCTGCGATGCGCTCGCGGCCGAAGGCATTGCGGCCGACCTGATCGACCTGCGCACGCTCTGGCCGTGGGACCGCGAGACGGTGCTTGCTTCTTGCGCGCGCACGCAGCGGCTGCTGGTGGTGCACGAGGCGGTGCAGGTGGCGGGCTTCGGCGCAGAGATTGCGGCCAGTGCCGCCGAAGCCACCGGGTGTCGCGTGGCGCGGCTCGGCGCGCCGCGCATTCCGGTCGGCTATGCGCCGGTGCTGGAGGCGCAGTCGCGCGTCGGTGCCAAAGCCGTGGCGACGGCCGCGAAAAAGCTGCTGGGCTGATGTCGGGCCTTTGGAGGCCCATCAACTCGGCCGTTCAAGCCGCGAAGCCGCCGTCGATGTTGAGGCTCGCGCCCGTCACAAAGGCGGCCTCGGGGCTGGACAGGTAAGCCACCATGCCGGCGATTTCTTCGGGGTGCGCATGGCGGGCGAGCGCCATCAGCCCGTGCATGGCGGCGGCGTTCGGGCCGTCGACCGGGTTCATGTCGGTGTTGACCGGGCCGGGCTGCACGTTGTTCACCGTGATGCCGCGCGGGCCGAGGTCGCGCGCAAGGCCCTGCACCAGCCCCTTGAGCGCCGACTTGCTCATGGCATAGGCGCTGCCGCCGGGCCAGGGCATGCGCTCGGCGTTGGTGCTGCCGATGTTGATGATGCGGCCGCCCTCGCCCATATGGCGCGAGGCCGCCTTGGCCGCGACGAACACGGCGCGCACGTTGATGTCGAGCGTCTTGTCGAAGTCCTCGAGCGAAAAGTCGTCGAGGCTGCCGCCGAGGAACACGCCCGCGTTGTTCACCAGCACATCGATCTTGCCGAACGTGCGGGCTGCCTCGTCGATACCGGCCGTGAGCGCGGCGGCGTCGGCGCTGTCGATTTTCAGCGCCAGTGCGCGGCCGCCTTCGGCTTCGATGCTGCGTGCGAGCTTGTCGGCGGGAGCGCTGGAACTGGCGTAGCTGAAGGCCACGGCGGCGCCGTCGCGGACCAGGCGGCGCACGATGGCAGCGCCGATTCCGCGCGAACCGCCGGTGACGAAAGCGACCTTGCCGGCCAGGACGGGAGTAGCGGATTGGGGGGTGGATTGAGGGGTGGAGGCCATGTGTTTTCCTGAAGTTGTGAACTGGAAGACCTTCAGTGTCAGGATTTCATTACCCTCCCGGTAGCCGTCAATTGGTGCAATCAAATTCAACCATTGGTTGAAAATAAGCGAATGGAACCGCTCAATCACCTCGATTCTTTTGTCCAGAGCGCGGAAAGCGGCAGCTTCTCGGCCGCCGCCCGTCGGCTGGGGCTCACGCCCGCGGCGGTCAGCAAGAATGTTGCGCGGCTCGAAGCGCGCCTGGGCGTCCGCCTCTTTCAGCGCAGCACGCGCCGCCTGACGTTGACGGAAGGTGGTGAACGCTTCCTGGGGCAGATCGGCGGGGCGCTCGCAACGCTGAAAGACGCCGTGGCCGATGTTTCGAAGGACGACGGCCAACCCGCCGGAACGCTGAAGGTGAGCATGGGCCAGGCGTTCGGCCGGGAGCACGTGTTGCCGCTCATGGGCGACTTTCTTGCGCGGTACCCCTCGATCCTGCCCGACTGGCATTTCGACAACCAGCAGGTGGACCTGGTGGGTGAGGGCTTCGACGCAGCCATCGGCGGCGGCATCGAGCTGTCGCCCGGCATGGTCGCGCGTGAGCTGGCGCGCATCCACGTGGTGGCGGTGGCCGCGCCGGGGTATCTGGCAGGCCGCGCGTTGCCCGGCCATCCGGCGGAGCTGGCGCAATTCGATGCGCTGCTGCGCCGTTCTTCGCCCACGGGCCGGCTGCGCAGCTGGACGCTGCAGCACGCCAACGGCGACCAGACGACGGTGGAGCTTCCGCGGCCGCGCGCGATCTTCAACGACCCGGAGGCCATCGCCCATGCCGCACTCATGGGCCTGGGGGTGGCCATGCTGCCGATGCCGTTCGTCGAGCGGGGGCTGCGCACCGGCGATCTGGTGCGCCTGCTGCCCGAGTGGCATTTCGATGCGGGTGCGGTCTGGCTTTATTACCCGAGCAAGAAGCTGCTGCCGGCCAAGACGCGGGTGTTCATCGACTTTGTTCTCGAGCGCTTTCGCCGCGAGCGCTTCGCCGAGCGGATGCAGGTGGCCTAACCGGCATAACCGGCGCGCCACCGGGGTTTTTACCCGCGACGCACCATGCCCTTCACCTGTACAAACGCGCGCATGACTTCTTCAACTTTCAAATCGAATCGCCGGGCTGCGCTTGCCGCTTCCGCGGCAGTGATCGCCCTTGCGGCTGTTCCTTCGTGGGCCCAGAACACCTGGCCGAACAAGCCGGTGCGCATCGTCGTGCCCTTTGCAGCCGGCGGCACCACCGACATCCTGGCGCGCGCCGTTGCGCCCGAGCTCTCCAAGGCCTTCGGCCAGCAGTTCATCGTCGACAACCGCGCGGGCGCGGGCGGCAACGTGGGCGCAGAGCTTGTCGCGCGCGCGCCGAACGACGGCTACACGCTGCTGATGGGCACGGTGGGCACGCACGGCATCAACCGCGCGCTCTATCCCAAGCTGCCGTTCGACCCGATCAAGGATTTCGCGCCGATCACGCTGGTGGCGGCCGTGCCCAACGTGATGGAAATGAACGCCGACAAGGCCAAGACCCTGAACATCCGCAACGTGCAGGATTTCATCAAGTACGCCAAGGCCAATCCGGGCAAGCTCAACATGGCTTCGAGCGGCAGCGGCACGTCCATCCACCTGGCGGGCGAGCTCTTCAAGAGCATGACCGGCACCTACATGGCGCACATTCCGTACAAGGGCTCGGGCCCGGCGCTGCTGGACATGGTGGGCGGCAATGCCGACGTGATGTTCGACAACCTGCCCTCGTCGATGGCGCAGATCAAGGGCGGCAAGCTCACGGCCCTGGCGGTGACCAGCGCCCAGCGCTCGCCGGCGCTGCCTGATGTTCCGACCGTCGAGGAAGCGGGTGGCCCGGCGCTCAAGGGCTTCGAGGCGAGCTCGTGGTTCGGCTTGTTGGCGCCGGCCGGCACCCCGCCCGACATCGTGAACCGCATCCAGCAGGAAGTGGCCAAGTCGCTCGGCACGCCCGCCATCAAGGAAAAGATGCTGGCGCAAGGCGCCATTCCGAGCGGCAATTCACCGGCCGACTTCACCAAGCTGATTGCCAGCGAGCATGTGAAGTGGGCCAAGGTGGTGAAGGACTCCGGCGCGAAAGTAGACTAACCCCCAGTCTTCGCGCACTTCGTGTCGCTTCGCCAACCCCCTTTCAGGGGGCAACACCAGCGGCCCGGCAAAGCCGGTTCCGCGGTGTTTCTCGAAGGAGGCAGGGCTGGAATGCGCGCCGGTCAGGTGCCCCAGGTGACGTCTTTTTTCTCGGCCAGCGAATCTCGCAGCATGTGAAGCAGCGGCGCGGCGCGCTGGTGCAGGCTCACATGCTGCTTTTCGGCGTCATCGGCGTGGCCTTCGACGACGTGGTCGTCGTGGTTGTGGGGGGCGTTGCTGGCTTCGCGTGCCAGCGCGGACTCGAGCGCCGCGATGGCGGCGGGAATCTGCTCGACGGTGATGATGCCCTGGGGCGCGGCCGGCTTGCCGACGATGTCGAGCAGCTGGCGCGCATGCACCTCCAGCATCACGAAGTCAGGCGTAGCCCGCGATTGGAATTTGTACAGCATGGTTGTTTTTACTCACTTGTAGATGTAGTCACGGGCAAAAGGGTACACCGATTGCGAACCGCGCAGCGCACCGTGCTCCACCCTGCCGTCCGGCTTGGTGGAAAGCATCTGGTGCAGTGAGATCCAACCCTGCTCGAAGCTCATGGCGGAGCCCGCCAGGTACAGACGATAAGCCCGCAAGATGCGCTCGGCATTGCGGCTCTGGGGCCCGCCGGTGCGCTCCAGCACTTCGCGTGCGGTGTCGAGCTGCGCCTCGAGCGCGTCCGACCAGGCCCAGAGCGTGCGCGCGTAGTGCGGGCGCAGGCTTTCGGTGTCGACCATCTCCAGGCCCGCGGCGGCCGTTTCGCGCAGCACATGCGTCACGTGCAGCAATTCGCCGCCGGGGAAGATGTACTTCTCGATGAAGTCACCCATGCCCGCGCCCAGCTGCCGGTAGTCGAGCTGACCCGAGGTGATGCCGTGGTTCAGCACCAGGCCGCCGGGCTTCAGCAGCGAATGGATCTTGCGGAAGTAGGTCGGCATGTAGGCCGCGCCCACGTGCTCGAACATGCCGACCGACGCGATCTTGTCGAAAGGCGCATCGGCGGAAAGCTCGCGGTAGTCGCGCAGCTCCACGCGCACCCGGCCCTGCAGGCCTTTTTCTTCGATGAGGCGCTGTACATGCGCATGCTGGTTCTTCGACAGCGTGATGCCGGTGGCGTCCACGCCATAGTGCTCGGCGGCCCACATCAGCAGCCCGCCCCAGCCGGAGCCGATGTCCAGGAACCTCTCGCCGGGCTGCAGCAGCAGCTTGCGGCAGATGTGGTCGAGCTTGGCTTCCTGCGCCTGGGCAAGCGTCAGGTCGGGGGTGCGGAAGTACGCGCACGAGTAGACCCGGCGCGGGTCGAGCCACAGGGCATAGAAATCGTCCGAAACGTCGTAATGGAACTGGATCTGCTCCGCGTCCTTGTTCAATGAGTGCGAGCCGCGGGACTTGGCCAGCCGGGCCAGGCGTGTCCACCAGGTGGTGTTGGTCTCGGCGGGGTTGCCGGGCAGCATGCCGACCGTTGCGTCGATCAGGTCGCGCATTGCGCCTTCGATCTGGACCTTGCCTTCTACATACGCCTCGCCAATGGCGCCCACTTGCCTGGCCGCCAGCTTGGCGAGCGCCGACCACTCGCTGAACGCCAGGGTGACGCGGGACCCCGGCTTGGCAACTCTTCGGCCATCAGGCAATTCCAGCGCGATGGGCACGGGCAGCGACGCAAGCTGCGACTCGATCTTGGGTATCAAGCTTTGCATGGTGCGGCCATGGTATTGATTTTTTCAGTTTTTTGCATGACATCGCACAACCCATGCGGTACCCCCCGTGGTAGTGGTCCCGTTGACAGCAGATTGTTTATGCTTAAACTATTCAATCATGAACAGCCTTACCGCCGGCGCTTCCGCCGCACCCGCCATGGACCTTCAGCGCATCCTGTGCATCGGCGGCGGCCCCGCCGGGCTGTATTTCGCGCTGCTGATGAAGGCGCGCAACCCTGCGCTCGACATCACCGTGGTCGAGCGCAACCGCCCGTTCGACACCTTCGGCTGGGGGGTTGTGCTCAGCGACCAGACGCTGGTCAACCTGGCCACGGCGGACGGCGAAACCGCGGCGCTCATCGGCAACGAATTCCATCACTGGGACGACATCCAGGTCTTCTTCAAGGGCCGCCAGGTGCGCTCGGGCGGCCACGGCTTCTGCGGCATCGGCCGCAAGCGGCTGCTCAACATCCTGCAGGAGCGCTGCCTGGCGCTGGGCGTGAAGCTGGTGTTCGAAACCGACGCGACGGACGACCAGGCGATTGCCGCCCAGTACAACGCCGACCTGGTGATTGCCAGCGACGGCCTCAACAGCCGCATCCGCCAGCGCTATGCCGATGTGTTCAAGCCCGACATCGACCTGCGCAACTGCCGCTTCGTGTGGCTGGGCACGCACCAGACTTTCGACGCATTTACCTTTGCTTTCGAGCAGACCGAGCACGGCTGGTTCCAGGCGCATGCCTACCAGTTCGACGACAAGACATCCACCTTCATCGTCGAAACGCCCGAGGCGGTGTGGAAGGCCCACGGCCTCGACCAGATGGAGCAGCCCGAGGCCATTGCTTTCTGTGAAAAGCTGTTCGCCAAGTACCTGGGCGGCCATCCGCTCATCAGCAATGCCACGCACCTGCGCGGCTCGGCCAACTGGATCCGCTTTCCGCGCGTGGTGTGCGAGCGCTGGACGCACCGCATCGACGTCGAGGGCCGCTCGGTGCCCGTGGTGCTGATGGGCGACGCGGCGCACACGGCGCACTTCTCGATCGGCTCGGGCACCAAGCTCGCGCTCGAAGACGCGATCGACCTGGCGAATGAGTTCGAGCGCGGCGGCACGGTCGACCACGTGCTCGAGGGGTACGAGGCGCGCCGCAGCGTCGAGGTGCTCAAGATCCAGAACGCGGCCCGCAACTCCACCGAATGGTTCGAGAACGTGCCGCGCTACACCGGCATGCAGATCGAGCAGTTCGCCTACTCGCTGCTCACGCGCTCGCAGCGCATCAGCCACGAGAACCTGCGCGTGCGCGACACCGAATGGCTCGGCGGCTACGAGCGGTGGCTCGCGGGCGGCAAGCCGGTGGCGCCCATGCTGATGCCGCTGACCGTGCGCGGCCTCACGCTGAAGAACCGCATCCTGGTGTCGCCAATGGCCACCTACAGTGCGGTCGACGGCGTGCCTCAGGACTTTCTGCTGGTGCACCTGGGTGCGCGCGCGCTCGGCGGCGCCGCCATGGTGTTCGTGGAAATGACGAGCCCGACGCCCGAAGGCCGCATCACCCCCGGCTGCACCGGCCTCTACAACGACACGCAGCAGGCTGCGTTCAAGCGCATCGTCGACTTCGTGCACACGCAATCGAGTGCGAAGATTGCGATGCAGCTTGGCCACAGCGGGGCCAAGGGCTCGACGCGCGTAGGCTGGGAGGGCACCGACGAGCCACTGGAGAGCGGCAACTGGCCGCTGCTGTCGGCCAGCGCGGTGGCTTATGGCGAACAGAACCAGTTGCCGGCCGCCATGACGCGCGAGCAGATGGACGACATGCGCGAGCGGTTCGTCGAATCCACCCGCCGAGCCGCCGAATGCGGCTTCGACTGGCTCGAGCTGCACTGCGCGCACGGCTACTTGCTGTCGGCCTTCATCAGCCCGCTGACCAACCTGCGCACTGATGAGTACGGCGGCGACATCGAAGCGCGCTGCCGCTATCCGCTCGAAGTGTTCCGCGCGATGCGCGCCGCCTGGCCTGAAGACAAGCCGATGAGCGTGCGGATCTCGGCGCACGACTGGGCGCCCGGCGGCAACACCGATGCGGACGCGGTCACCGTCGCTCGCCTCTTCAAGGAAGCCGGCGCCGATTTCATCGACGTGTCGTCGGGCCAGACCACGAGGGCCGCGAAGCCGGTGTACGGGCGCATGTACCAGACGCCGTTCTCGGACCGCATCCGCAACGAAGTCGGCATTTCGACCATTGCAGTGGGTGCCATCACCGATGCGGACCAGGCGAACAGCATCATTGCGGCCGGGCGTGCAGACCTCTGCGCCATCGCGCGCCCGCACCTCGCCGACCCTGCCTGGACCCTGCACGAAGCGGCCAAGCTGCAGAGCCGCGATGTCGATTGGCCGAAGCAATACCTGAGCGGGCGCGACCAGATGTACCGCGAGATCGCCAAGCAGCAGCAGATTGCCGCGGCGGCCAATGCCGCAATGGCCGCGCAGAACAACGAGGAGACGCACTGACATGGACCTCGAAGCGCGCGCGCACAGCGAACACCCCGAAGCCCTGCGGCTCTGGCTGCGGCTCCTTACCTGCACGCAGCTGATCGAGAAGCAGGTGCGCAACGAACTGCGCTCGCAGTTCTCGACCACGCTGCCGCGCTTCGATTTGATGTCGCAGCTCGAGCGTGCGCCCGACGGCCTGAAGATGAACGAGCTCTCGCGCCGCATGATGGTGACGGGCGGCAACGTGACAGGCATCACCGACCAGTTGGTGACCGAAGGGTTGGTGGAGCGCGTCGACGTCGAGGGCGACCGGCGCGCCTGGCGCGTGCGTCTTACCGCGCGCGGCCGCAAGCTCTTCAACGAAATGGCGCAGCAGCACGAAGACTGGATCGTCGACGCCTTCGCGGGCCTCAGCGCCAAGGAAATCGCGCAGCTGCACAAGCTGCTCGGCAAGGTCAAGCAACACTCACACAGCCAGATGGCGGAGGCCGAATGAAGCACTACATCGGAGCGGGCAATCCCATGCGCGCGCAATTCGAGGCCAAGGCGCCTTACAAGGCCAAGCACTTCGCCTGGAGCTATGAGGCCGGCGTCGGCACCGTTACGCTCGATCGCCCCGAGCGCAAGAACCCGCTCACCTTCGATTCGTACGCCGAGCTGCGCGACCTGTTCCGCGCGTTGAACTACGCCACGGACGTGAAGGCCATCGTCGTTACCGGTGCCGGGGGCAACTTCTGCTCGGGCGGCGATGTGCACGAGATCATCGGCCCGCTCACCGGCATGCGCATGCCCGAGCTGCTCGAGTTCACACGCATGACGGGCGACTTGGTCAAGGCGATCCGCGCATGCCCGCAGCCGATCGTCGGTGCCATCGACGGCGTGTGCGCCGGCGCCGGCGCGATGATTGCGCTGGCCTGCGACCTGCGCTACGGGTCGCCCGCCACGCGCACTGCTTTTCTTTTCACGCGCGTGGGCCTTGCCGGTGCGGACATGGGTGCGTGCGCACTGCTGCCGCGCGTGATCGGCCAGGGCCGTGCATCGGAGCTGCTCTTCACCGGCCGCGCAATGACGGCGCAGGAAGGCCATGCCTGGGGCTTCTTCAACGCGCTGCACGAAAGCGATGCACTGCTCGAGGCTGCCACCAAGGTGGCGCGCGAACTGGCCGAAGGCCCGAGCTTCGCGCACGGCATGACCAAGACGATGCTCTCGCAGGAATGGTCGATGACCATCGACCAGGCCATCGAGGCCGAAGCGCAGGCACAGGCCATCTGCATGCAGACCGAGGATTTCAAGCGCGCCTACGAAGCCTTCGCCACCAAGCGTAAGCCGGTGTTCGGTGGGGACTGACGCCATGATGACGAAGATTCCCGCTCCGCCTTCGACAACGCACCTCGCGCTGCCGTTCTTCGACGAAGCCCATCGCTCGCTCGCGCGTGACCTGCTGCCCTGGTGCGCGGCGCAAGAGATCGATGAGCGTGACGACCGCGCGGCCTGCCGCGAGTGGGTAAGGCGCCTTGGCGACTGCGGCTGGCTGCGCTACGCCGTGCCCGGCACCGCGGGTGGCGCGCTCGAGCGTCTCGATTCGCGCGCGCTCGTGCTGCTGCGCGAAACACTGGGCTACCACTCGCCGCTGGCGGACTTTGCGTTTGCGATGCAGGGTCTGGGAAGCGGGGCCATCACGCTTGCGGGTACGCCCGAGCAGCAGTCGCAGTACCTCACGGCCGTGGGCAAGGGCGAGAAAATCGCGGCCTTTGCGCTGAGCGAACCCGATGCGGGGTCGGACGTGGCCGCGATGGCGATGCGCGCCGAGCCCACCGCCGAGGGCTGGCGCCTGAACGGCACGAAGACCTGGATCAGCAATGGCGGCATCGCCGACTTCTATTGCGTGTTTGCAAAGACCGACCCGACCGGTGGCACGCGCGGCATCACGGTGTTCATCGTCGATGCGAAGACACCCGGGCTCGACACCTCCGAGCACATCGAGGTGATGGCGCCGCACCCGCTGGCTACCCTGCGCTTCGACAATTGCGTTGTGCCGCGCACCGCGCAGCTCGGTGAGCTCAACGGCGGCTTCAAGCTGGCGATGCGCACGCTCGACATCTTTCGCGCCTCGGTGGCAGCCGCCGCGCTCGGCATGGGGCGCCGCGCACTCGCCGAGGCCATCGCGCATGCGAAGAGCCGCCGCATGTTCGGGCAGACGCTCGCCGACTTCCAGCTCACGCAGGCCAAGCTCGGTGAGATGGCCGCATTGATCGACAGCGCCGCATTGCTCACCTATCGCGCCGCGTGGATGCGCGACGACGCCGAGCAGCGCGGCGCGGCCGCAGTGGGGGATGTGTCCGCTGCGGCGGCCATGGCCAAGATGTGCGCCACCGAGAACGCGAGCCGCGTGATCGACATGGCACTGCAGATGCACGGCGGCCTCGGCGTGAAGGTTGGCACGAAGATTGAAAGCCTCTACCGCGACATCCGCTCGCTGCGCATCTACGAAGGCGCGACGGAGGTTCAACAACTGATCATTGGCAAATCCGTTCTGCGGGGATAAATACCGTGTCTGCCCAAGTCGACCGCTTCGTTCACGACCGCCTGCCGCCCGCCGAGCAGTTGCCGGTCTTCCGCTACGACCTTCCGGAGCTGCAGCTGCCCGATCAGCTGAACCTGGTCGAGGAGCTTCTGGACAAGGCGCCTGCCAAAGGCTTCGGCGACAAGCCGATGCTGCGCTCGCCGACCGGTACGCTGACCTATTCGCAGGCGGCCGTCGAGGTCAACCGCATCGCGCAGGTGCTGACCGAAGATCTAGCGCTCGTGCCGGGGAACCGTGTGCTGCTGCGCGGTGGCAATTCGGTCGCCATGGCGTTGGCGTGGCTCGCAGTGGTCAAGGCCGGCCTGATTGCAGTGGCCACCATGCCGCTGCTTCGCGCCAAGGAACTGGGCGACATCATCGAAAAGGCGCAACCGGTGGCGGCGCTGTGCGACGGCCGCCTGCTCGACGAACTCTCGATTGCGCAGCGCGAGCATCCGGTGCTCGCATCGGTGATTGCCTTCAACAAGCCCGATGCACCCGATTCGCTGTCGGCACGCGCGGCAGGCAAGAGCGGTGTGTTTGCCGCATGCCCCACGGCGTCGGACGACATCGCATTGCTCGCATTCACATCGGGCACCACCGGCAAGCCCAAGGCACCGGTCACCACGCACCGCGATGTGCTCGCGATGTGCGAGACATGGCCGCGCCACGTGCTGCAAGCGCGAAGCGATGACATCGTGATCGGCTCGCCGCCGCTGGCGTTTACCTTCGGGCTCGGCGGGCTGCTGGTGTTCCCGATGTGGGCCGGCGCCTCGGTGTACTTTGCCGATGCGCCGTTCACACCCGAAGGGCTCGTGAAGCTCATCAACGAGGTCGGCGCGACCATCTGCTACACCGCACCCACGTTCTACCGACAGATGGCACCCTTTGTTCGCCAGCACGGCGCGCCGAGCCTGCGCATCTGCGTGAGCGCCGGCGAGGCCCTGCCCGACGCGACGCGGCAGCTGTGGAAGGACGCCACCGGCATCGAGATGCTCGACGGCATCGGCGGCACCGAGGTATTCCACATCTACATTTCCGCTGCGGGCGACCAGGTGCGTCGGGGTGCGGTCGGCAAGGTCGTTCCGGGTTTCACGGCAAGGGTGGTGGACGACCAAGGCAACGAAGTACCGCGCGGTACGGTCGGCAAGCTGGCGCTGCAGGGCCCGGTGGGCTGCCGCTATCTGGACGATCCGCGCCAAACCGACTATGTGAAGAACGGCTGGAACTATCCGGGCGATTCGTTCGTGCAAGACGACGACGGCTACTTCTTCTACCAGGCGCGCGCCGACGACATGATCATCACGGCCGGATATAACGTCGGCGGGCCTGAGGTGGAAGATGCGCTGCTCAGGCACCCGGCCGTGGCCGAGTGCGGCGTGATCGGCAAGCCCGATCCGGACCGCGGCATGATCGTCAAAGCCTTCTGCGTGCTGAAGCCCGGCCATGAAGGCGACGACGCACTCGTCAAGGCGCTGCAGGACCACGTGAAGGCCAGCATCGCGCCGTTCAAATACCCGCGGGAGATCGAGTTTGTGACGGTGCTGCCGCGCACCGAGACCGGCAAGCTCCAGCGATTCAAACTGAGACAACTCAACAGCACCACATGATGAACAAACTCTTGCAGCCACCGGGCTGGCTGCCCCCCAAGGGCTATGCGAATGGCGTGGCCGCACGCGGCACCATGGTGTTCGTCGGCGGACAGATCGGCTGGAATGCGCAGCAGCAGTTCGAGTCGGACGACTTCATTGACCAATGCGGCCTGGCGCTGCGCAACATCGCCGAAGTGCTGCGCGAAGCCGGCGCCGGCCCCGAGCACATGGTGCGCATGACCTGGTACGTGACGGATCGCGACGAATACAGCCGGCGGCTCGCGGAACTCGGGCCCGTGTACCGCGAGGCGATGGGGCGCAACTTTCCGGCCATGACCTGCGTGCAGGTGGCGGCGCTGGTCGAGCACCGCGCCAAGGTCGAGATCGAGGTGACGGCGGTCATTCCGGACTGACCGGCAGAGCAATAAAAAAAGCCCTCGCAAAGAGGGCTTTTTTTATTTGGATTCATCGACCAAAGAAAAAAGGCCCTTTGAAATTCAAAGGGCCTTTTAAATTGGTTGCGCGAGCAAGATTTGAACTTGCGACCTTTGGGTTATGAGCCCAACGAGCTACCAGGCTGCTCCATCGCGCGGCAAGATGGAATTATACCTTATTCAGCAGCGCCTTGCTCGGCGGCTTCTTCTTTAATTTCAGGACGGTCGACCAGTTCGACCAGAGCCATGGGTGCATTGTCGCCAACGCGGAAACCCATCTTCAGGATGCGGGTGTAGCCGCCCGGACGCGCTGCGAAGCGCGGGCCGAGTTCGCCGAACAGCTTGACGACGCTGTCGCGGCTGCGCAGGCGGTCGAAAGCCAGGCGCTTGTTGGCAAGCGTGGGCTTCTTGGCGAGCGTGATCATCGGTTCGATGACGCGGCGCAGTTCCTTGGCCTTGGGGACCGTGGTCTTGATGACTTCATGCTCGATGAGCGAATTCATCATGTTCTGCAGCATCGCAAGGCGGTGCGAACTGGTGCGGTTGAGTTTGCGGAGTCCGTGTCCGTGACGCATGGTGCTTTTCCTTTACTTTATTAAACAGGCAGCCGTATCAGGTACTGCCCGGGCACGAGCCCTCATGGGCTCAATTCAAAATCAACGCTTGTCGAGGCCGGCCGGCGGCCAGCTTTCAAGCTTCATACCCAAGGTCAGGCCGCGCGAGGCAAGCACTTCCTTGATTTCGTTGAGCGACTTTCGACCCAAGTTCGGGGTCTTGAGCAGCTCGTTCTCGGTGCGCTGGATCAGGTCACCGATGTAGTAGATGTTTTCGGCCTTCAGGCAGTTGGCCGAACGCACGGTGAGTTCGAGCTCGTCGACAGGGCGCAGCAGGATCGGGTCGAATTGCTGTGCGCTGCGCGGTGCCGGTGCATCGAATGCAGCCAGTTCGCCGCCTTCGAGCTGTGCGAACACTGCAAGCTGCTCAACCAGGATTTTAGCCGAGGCGCGAACCGCGTCTTCAGCGGTGATCGCGCCGTTGGTTTCGATCTCGACCAGCAGCTTGTCCAGGTCGGTGCGCTGTTCGACACGAGCGCTTTCGACGGTATAGCTCACGCGTTTCACGGGCGAGAACGAAGCGTCCAGAACGATTCGGCCAATCGACTTGGTCGGCTCGTCGGCGTAGCGGCGCATCGTGCCGGGCACGTAGCCGCGACCCTTTTCAACCTTGATCTGCATGTCGAGCTTGCCGCCTTGCGACAGGTGCGCGATCACGTGATCGGGGTTGATGATCTCGACGTCGTGCGGGGTCTGGATGTCGGATGCCAGGACCGGGCCTTCGCCGTCCTTGCGCAGGCTCAGCGTGACTTCGTCGCGGTTGTGGAGCTTGAACACCACGCCCTTGAGATTCAGCAGGATGTTGACGACATCTTCCTGCACGCCGTCGATCGACGAGTACTCGTGCAGAACGCCGGCGATCGTGACTTCAGTGGCCGAATAACCGACCATCGACGACAGCAGAACGCGACGCAGCGCGTTGCCGAGCGTGTGGCCGTAGCCGCGCTCGAAAGGCTCGAGCGTGACCTTGGCCTTGTTGGCGGCAAGTTGCTCGACCTGAATGGTCTTGGGTTTCAGCAGGGTGGTTTGCATGCAGACTTCCTCTCAATACCCCCGGCTCGTTACACCGGTAAGGCTGGTGAAGCACCCATCGGAAGTGCCTCCCGATGGGAACAAAAAAATCAAATTCGGGCCGCGAAGGGCGGCCCGTTGTCGTCTGTTTAGCGCGAGTACAGTTCGACGATCAGCGATTCGTTGATGTCGGCTGCGAATTCGTCGCGATCGGGCACCTTCTTGAAGGTACCTTCGGCCTTGTCGGCATTCACTTCGACCCAGGCCGGAATACCGACTTGTTGGGCGAGCTGGAGCGCTTCGGCAATGCGGGTCTGCTTCTTCGACTTGTCGCGCACGGCGATCACGTCGCCGGTCTTCACCAGGTACGACGGGATGTTGACCGACTGGCCGTTCACCGTGATCGCCTTGTGCGACACGAGCTGGCGTGCTTCGGCGCGCGTCGAGCCGAAGCCCATGCGGTAGACGACGTTGTCCAGGCGCGATTCGAGGATGAACAGCAGGTTGGCGCCGGTGTTGCCACGGCGACGGTCGGCTTCCTCGAAGTAGCGGCGGAATTGCTTCTCGAGCACGCCGTACATGCGCTTGACCTTCTGCTTTTCACGCAGTTGCAGGCCGTAGTCAGACGTGCGCTGACCCGAAGTGCGGCCGTGCTGGCCGGGCTTGGAGTCGAACTTGGCCTTGTCTTGAATCGAGCGGCGGGCGCTCTTCAGGAACAGGTCGGTGCCTTCACGGCGGGAGAGTTTGGCCTTGGGGCCGAGGTAGCGTGCCACGAGTTTTCCTTTGTGTCATCTGCCGCAGTTGCCTGCGGGAGCCATCGGCGAAGACGCGGATGGCGGTGGGCTTAGTAAAAAAACAAATGCGCAGCCGCTCAAAAGCCGGCTGCGCCTTGCGGACTGACGATCAGATGCGGCGACGCTTCTGGGGACGGCAGCCGTTGTGCGGAACGGGCGTCACGTCGGCAATGGAATTGATCCGGATGCCGAGCGCAGCCAGTGCGCGCACCGACGATTCGCGACCAGGGCCGGGGCCCTTGATCTCGACGTCGAGGTTCTTGATACCTTGTTCGACAGCAGCACGGCCGGCCACTTCGGAAGCCACCTGCGCAGCGAACGGCGTCGACTTGCGCGAGCCCTTGAAGCCCTGGCCACCCGACGAAGCCCACGACAGGGCGTTGCCCTGGCGATCGGTGATCGTGATGATGGTGTTGTTGAACGAGGCATGCACGTGGGCGATACCGTCCGCAACGTTCTTGCGAACCTTCTTGCGAACGCGCTGTGCGGCGTTGTTTGCAGGTGCTTTAGCCATGCTGGTCTATCCTTATTTCTTCAGGGACTGCGCAGCCTTGCGCGGACCCTTGCGGGTGCGGGCGTTGGTGCGCGTGCGCTGGCCGCGCATCGGCAGGCCGCGACGGTGACGGAAGCCGCGATAGCAGCCGATGTCCATCAAACGCTTGATGTTCATCGTCGTCTCGCGACGCAGATCGCCTTCGATGGTGAACAAGGCGATCTGGTCGCGGATCTTTTCGAGATCGGCGTCAGTCAGGTCCTTGATCTTCTTCGAATATTCGATGCCGCTCGCTTCGCAGATTTGACGGGCGCGGGTGCGACCGATGCCGAAGATGGCGGTCAGGCCGATTTCAGCGTGCTTGTGCGGCGGAATGTTGATGCCAGCAATACGTGCCATGTGCGTCCTCTAATACTCTTCAATCAACCCTGGCGCTGCTTGTGGCGCGGGTCGGTGCAAATCACACGCACCACACCTTTACGGCGGATGACCTTGCAATTACGGCAGATGGTTTTGACCGAAGCCGAAACTCTCATTTCATTCTCCTAAAACTGTTTAACGTGGCGGTACACCGCCCACACCCAATATTCTCAATACTGAAACTCACGGCCCTACGATGTCTTGAAGTTGGCCTTCTTCAGCAGCGATTCGTACTGCTGGGACATCATGTAGTTTTGCACCTGGGCCATGAAGTCCATCGTGACGACCACGATGATCAGCAGGGAGGTACCACCGAAGTAGAACGGTACGTTGTACTTCAGGATCAGGAACTCGGGCAGCAGGCAGACGAAGGTGATGTACACCGCGCCAGCCAACGTCAGGCGAACCAGAATTTTGTCGATATAGCGAGCGGTCTGGTCACCCGGGCGAATGCCAGGAATGAAAGCACCACTCTTCTTCAGGTTGTCGGCCGTTTCCTTGCTGTTGAACACGAGTGCCGTGTAGAAGAAGCAGAAGAAAACGATCGCGGCAGCGTATAACAGCACGTAGATCGGCTCGCCCGGGCGCAGTGCGCTGGCAATGTCCTTGATCCAGCGGAAGCCGCCTTCACCGGTGCTGAACCAGCCGACCACCGTTGCCGGCAGCAGGATGATCGACGAGGCGAAAATCGGCGGAATCACACCGGCCATGTTCAGCTTCAAGGGCAGGTGCGACGACTGGCCGCCATAGACCTTGTTGCCGACCTGGCGCCGCGCATAGTTCACGAGGATCTTGCGCTGGCCGCGTTCGACGAACACCACGAAGTAGGTGACCAGCACCACGATCGCGATGATGAAGAGCGCGATGATCGGATTCATCGCACCGGTCGTCACCAGCGACGCAAGGCCGCCAATGGCGCTCGGCAGACCGGCCGCGATACCTGCAAAGATCAGGATCGAGATGCCGTTGCCCAGGCCGCGCTCGGTGATCTGCTCGCCGAGCCACATCAGGAACATCGAACCCGCCGTCAGGCTCACCATCGCGGTCAGGCGGAAGCCGAAACCGGGGGAGTTCACCAGGCCGGCCGACGACTCGAGAGCCACCGCGATGCTGAACGACTGGAACAAGGCCAGACCGAGCGCGCCGTAGCGCGTGTACTGCGTGATCTTGCGACGGCCAGCCTCGCCTTCCTTCTTCAATTGCTCGAAGGCAGGAACCACGTAGGTCATCAACTGCATGATGATCGACGCCGAGATGTACGGCATGATCCCCAACGCGAACACGGTGAAGCGCGACAGCGCCCCGCCCGAGAACATGTTGAACAGGCTCAGAATGCCGCCCTGCTGGCCCTGGAACAACGCAGCCAGCTGGTCCGGGTTGATGCCCGGCACAGGAATGTGCGCGCCGATCCGATAGACCACGAGCGCGAGCAGCAAAAAGACGAGCCGGCGGCGGAGGTCGCCGAACTTGCCTGTTTTTGCGATCGTTGCCGCGTTAGTTGCCACGAAGAACTTCTTTCAGTCCAGTGTGATCAGGCGATGCTGCCGCCGGCTGCTTCGATCGCAGCCTTGGCACCAGCGGTTGCGCCCACGCCCGTCAGCTTGACGGCCTTGGTGAGTTCACCGGTCTTGACGACCTTGACGACCTTGGCGAGCTGGCCAACGAGGCCGGCTTGCTTGAGCGCCAGGATGTCGACTTCGGCCAGGCCGAGCTGCTCGAGGGCAGTCAGCGTGACTTCGGCGTTGAACTTCAGCAGGTGCGACTTGAAGCCACGCTTCGGCAGGCGACGCTGCAGCGGCATTTGACCGCCTTCGAAGCCGACCTTGTGGAAACCGCCTGCGCGCGACTTCTGACCCTTGTGACCGCGACCCGCGGTCTTGCCGATACCGGAGCCGATACCGCGGCCAACACGGCGCTTGGCGTGCTTGGCGCCGGCTGCCGGCTTGATGCCATTGAGTTCCATATCAGTCTCTCTTACAGAACTTTGACCAGATAACTGATCTTGTTGATCATGCCCCGCACCGCCGGGGTGTCCTGCAGCTCGCTCACGCTGTTGAGCTTGCGCAGGCCGAGGCCGCGCACGGTCGCGCGATGCGATTCCTTGGTGCCAATCGGGCTCTTGACCAATTGCACCTTGAGGGTTTGTTGTTGCGTCGTCATTTGAATGCTTCCTGCCTTGCGAGAGCTCGCGCTCAGGCGAAGATCTCTTCGACGGTCAGGCCACGCTTGGCAGCCACTTCGGACGCGGTCGTCGAGTTCTTCAACCCGTCGAGCGTGGCGCGGACCATGTTGTAGGGGTTCGACGAACCATGGCTCTTGGCCACGATGTCGGTGATGCCCAGAACTTCGAACACGGCGCGCATCGGGCCGCCGGCGATGATGCCGGTACCCTTGGGTGCCGGGATCATGACGACCGAAGCGGCGCCGTGATGACCCGTCACGCGATGGTGCAGCGTGCCGTTCTTGATCGAGATCTTGAACAGGTTGCGGCGGGCTTCTTCCATGGCCTTCTGCACGGCAGCAGGCACTTCCTTGGATTTGCCCTTGCCCATGCCGACCTTGCCGTCGCCGTCACCGACCACGGTCAGCGCGGCGAAACCGAGGATACGACCACCCTTCACCACCTTGGTGACGCGGTTGATCGCGATCATCTTCTCGCGCAGGCCGTCCTCGGGTCCTTCGTTCTGCGTTCTTGCTTGAATCTTTGCCATTTTGAATCTCGTGTCCGGTTAGAACTGCAAGCCGGCTTCGCGGGCTGCGTCGGCCAGCGCCTTGACGCGGCCGTGGTACGCAAAGCCTGCGCGGTCGAAAGCGACCTTCTCGACGCCGGCAGCCTTCGCCTTTTCAGCGATGCGCTTGCCGATGGCCGTTGCAGCGGCGGCATTGCCACCCTTGCCCGAGCCGCCGAGTGCAGCGCGCACTTCGGCTTCGGCCGTCGATGCGGTGGCGATCACCTTGGTGCCGTCGTCGGAGATGACGGTGGCATAGATGTGCAGGTTGGTGCGGTTCACCGTCAGGCGAGCCACGCCCTGCGTCGCGATGCGGATGCGGGTCTGGCGCGAGCGGCGAAGACGCTGTGCTTTTTTGGTCAACATCATTTTGCTGCCCCTTACTTCTTCTTGGTCTCTTTGATCACGATCTTCTCGTCCGAATAACGGATGCCCTTGCCCTTGTAAGGCTCAGGCGGACGAACAGCGCGGATCTCAGCGGCGATTTGACCAACGCGCTGACGGTCAGCACCCTTGATCACGATTTCGGTCGGGGTCGCGGTGGCCACCGTGATGCCTTGCGGCATGTCGATGTTGACCGGGTGCGAATAACCGACTTGCAGGTTCAACTTGTTGTTGGACGCCGCGGCCTTGTAGCCGACGCCGACCAGGTTGAGCTTCTTCTCGAAGCCCTTGGTCACGCCAACCACCATGTTGTTCACCAGCTGGCGGATCGTGCCGCTCATCGCATTCGCTTCACGCGATTCGTTGGCGGGTTCGAAGTTCAGCTTGCCGTCATTGCTGACGATCTTGACCAGTGCGTTGCGTGCGAGGTTGAGCGTGCCGCCCGTGCCCTTGACGCTGATCTGGTCTTCCTTGATCGACACATCCACGCCTGCGGGGATGGTGATCGGCATTTTTCCTACTCGGGACATTTCAGTTACTCCTCGATGTCTCGGTTAGGCGACGTAGCACAGCACTTCGCCACCGACACCGGTAGCGCGCGCCTTGCGGTCCGTCATCACACCCTTGGGGGTCGTGACGATCGCAACGCCGAGGCCGTTCTGGACTTGCGGAATGGAAGCACTGGCCTTGTAGACGCGCAGGCCGGGACGGCTCACGCGCTCGATGCGCTCGATGACCGGACGGCCAGCGTAGTACTTCAGGGTAATCACGAGTTCGGACTTGCCGGCCTCGGTCTTCACTTCAAAGCCGTCGATGTAGCCTTCGTCCTTCAGGACCTGTGCAATCGCAGCCTTCACCTTGGAAGACGGGATCGACACAGTGGGCTTCGCCACCATCTGCGCGTTACGGATACGCGTCAGCAGGTCGGCAATGGGATCACTCATGCTCATGTTGTTTGCTCCTGCCTGGCTTACCAGCTGGCCTTGGTGACACCAGGGATGTCGCCATTGAAAGCCAGTTCGCGGATCTTGGCGCGGGCCAGACCGAATTGACGGAAGGTGCCACGAGGGCGACCGGTGATTTCGCAGCGGTTGCGCTGACGCGTGGGGTTCGCGTTGCGCGGGAGCTTTTGCAGGCCCAGGCGGGCAGCAGCGCGCTCTTCGTCGCTCTTCTTCAGGTCGTTGGAAATTGCCTTCAGTTCCGCGTGCTTCGCAGCGTACTTGGCGACCAGCTTGTCGCGCTTGAGTTCGCGTTGGATCAGGGATTGTTTAGCCACGGTTCGCCTCAGTTCTTGAACGGGAAACGAAAACCAGCGAGAAGCGCCTTGGCTTCTTCGTCGGTCTTGGCCGTCGTCGTGATGCTGATGTTGAGACCGCGCAGGGCATCGACCTTGTCGTATTCGATCTCGGGGAAAATGATCTGTTCCTTGACGCCGATGTTGTAGTTGCCACGGCCGTCGAACGCACGGCCGGAGATGCCGCGGAAGTCGCGAACACGCGGCAGCGCGATGGTCACGAAACGGTCCAGGAACTCATACATCTGCACGCCACGCAGCGTGACCATGCAGCCGATGGGCTGGTTTTCGCGGATCTTGAAACCGGCGATAGCCTTCTTCGACTTGGTGACCACGGGCTTCTGGCCGGCGATCTTGGTCAGGTCGGCGACAGCATTGTCGAGAACCTTCTTGTCGGCGACAGCTTCACCCACACCCATGTTCAGGGTGATCTTGGTGAGGCGGGGGACCTGCATCGGCGACTTGTAGCCGAACTTTTCCGTCAGGTCTTTCGCGATCTTTTCGCGATAGTGTTGTTGGAGACGTGCCATGTGAGTACCTCTTAGGCGAACTTGATTTCGTCGCCGCTGGACTTGAAGACGCGAACAGCCACGCGCTTGCCGTCAGCACCCTGGGTGATCTTGATGCCCACGCGATCGGCCTTGCCGGTCGCGGCATTGAAGATCGCCACGTTGGATTGGTGGATGGGCATGGTCTTCTCGACGATGCCGCCGGTCGTACCCTTGAGGGGGTTCGGCTTGGCGTGCTTCTTGACGATGTTCACGCCCTCGACGACGAGGTGCGAATCGTCCTTGCGCAGCGAGACGACGCCGCGCTTGCCCTTGTCGCGCCCGGCCAACACGATGACCTGGTCGCCTTTGCGAATCTTGTTCATGGCGTTGTTGTCCTTACAGAACTTCGGGGGCCAGCGACACGATCTTCATGAACTTTTCGGTGCGCAACTCGCGCGTCACCGGTCCGAAGATGCGGGTGCCGATCGGCTCCAGCTTGGCGTTGAGCAACACGGCTGCGTTGCCATCGAATTTGACGAGGGAGCCGTCGGCGCGACGGATGCCCTTGGCGGTGCGGACCACCACTGCACTGTAGATCTCGCCCTTCTTGACGCGACCACGCGGAGCGGCTTCCTTGATGCTGACCTTGATGACGTCGCCCACGCTGGCATAACGCCGCTTGGAGCCACCGAGCACCTTGATACACAGGACGGACTTCGCGCCTGTGTTGTCGGCCACTTCGAGCCGGGATTCAGTTTGGATCATTGCTAGTAGTTCCCAACTTGTACCGATGCGCCTCCAGGAGGGAGACGCTGCGGTCAGTCTTGGGCCCGTCGTCTGCACCTCGAACCACTCGAGGCACTTCCGCTTTGGGCTGAAAGCTTCGCCTTTTTGAAGCGAAGCCAGCGATTGTGGCACGCAGGCAAAAGGCTGTCAACTGCCTTGTGGCCCGGAAATGCGCTGGAACTAGACTTGGCGGCGTGCGCACCTTTATTCCAGAGCTCCAGGAAACTACGTCGGCCGGGCGGCGCCGGCTGCTGCTGCTGGCTGGCGCAGCCGCCGCTTTGGCAGGCTCGGGACTGGGGGGCTGCGGAAGTCCGGCAGCGCCGCTGCCGGGGGCAGGACGACTGCGCCGCATCGCGGAGGCCCAGTGGCTGCACCGGCTGAATATACAGGGCACCACGGCGGGCGGCCTTTCCGGTGTGGACTACGACGCAGAAAAAAGCGAGTACTTGCTACTCAGTGATGACCGATCAGACTTGAGCCCCGCACGTTTGTACACCGCCTCTTGGCCCGCGCCTTGGGCCTAGGCGCCCGCCCCGCGAGATGTGGTTCAGCTGCAACGACCCTGCGGCGGCCCTTGGTCCGATCAGCGCCGCGCCGGGCGGGGCACCCCTGTGGCAGACCCCGAATCGCTGCGCCTGCGGCCAGGGGCCGGCACCCTGCTCTGGGTGAGCGAAGGGGAGGTGCTGCGCGGATTCGGTCCCGCCCTCTATGAATCGGCACGCGATGGCCGCCTGGTGCGCGAATTCGCGCTGCCGGCCATGTTCACCCCCGATCCGGCCCGGCAACGCGGTCCGCGCGACAACCTGGGTTTCGAAGGCCTCGCGGTGACACCGGACGGCCGCCATGCCTGGCTCGCGATGGAGAACGCCCTGATCCAGGACGGCCCGGCTCCCACCACCCAGGCGGCCGGGGGCCCCTGCCGCCTGATGCTGGTCGACCTGGAAACCGGCCGAGCCGTTCGCCAGATCGCCTACACTCCCGACCCGATTCCGCTGCAACCGCTCCTCCCCGGGAGCCATGCCGACAACGGCATCAGCGAGATCCTGATGCTCGATAGCAACCGCATGCTGGTGCTCGAGCGCGCCTACGCCACCGGCGCCGGAAACTCGCTGCGCCTCTACGAGATCGAAACCCGCGACGCGACCGATGTGCTGAATACCAGCGTGCTCGCGGCGGGCAATCACCGGCCCGCCGCGAAAACGCTGGTTGCCGACTTCGCCTCGCTCGGCCTTTCGCGCCTGGACAACACCGAAGGCCTTTGCTGGGGCCCGGCCTTGCCGGACGGCAAGCGCATGCTGGTCGTGGTGAGCGACGACAATTTCAACCCGCTGCAGACGACCCAGTTCGCGGCATTCGAATACACCGACCGACCATGACCATCGCCGTCACTTTCCTGCCCCGCACCGCGCCGGCACCGCTTCCTCCCGTCGCCTTCATCGGCGGCGGCAACATGGCCAGCGCCATCATCGGCGGCCTCATCAAGCAGGGCACGCCGGCCGACGCGTTCGAGGTGGTCGAACCCTTCGAAGAAGCCCGCCAGAAGCTGGCGCAGTCCTTCGGCATTGCCGCGAAGGCCGAGGCGAGCGAAGCCCTTTCGCGCTGCGCGGTGGTGGTGTGGGCGGTCAAGCCGCAGACCTTTGCGGAAGCCGCCCGTCCGGTGCGCGCCTTTGCCGAAGACGCCTTGCACTTGAGCGTTGCGGCGGGCATTCCTTCGGACAGCATCGCACGCTGGCTCGGCAGCGAGCGCGTGGTGCGCGCCATGCCCAATACGCCGGCGCTGGTTGGCCAGGGCATGACCGGTCTCTACGCGCGGCCCGGCGTGGACGCTGCCGACCGCGCACTGGTCGCGCAATTGCTGGCGCCCACCGGCGAGCTGCTCTGGGTCGACGACGAAGCCGCGCTGGACGCGGTCACGGCCATGTCCGGTTCGGGTCCGGCCTATGTGTTCTATTTCATCGAGGCGATGGCCGAGGCCGGCCTCGAAATGGGCCTTTCGTCCGACCAGGCCCTGCGGCTGGCAGTCGGCACCTTCACCGGCGCCTCGGCGCTGGCGCACAGCGCCACCGAGCCGCCATCGGTGCTGCGCGAGCGCGTGACGTCGAAGGGCGGAACCACCTATGCGGCCCTCACGTCGCTCGAGGCAGCCGACGTCAAGGCAAAGTTCAAGACCGCCATTCGCGCGGCCCAGCAGCGCGCAGCTGAGCTGGGCGAAGAATTCGGCAAGGCCTGAGCGGCCCCGCTTAACGATCGCGCTATCTCAGCGCGTAGCCGGCCGCGATGCCGGCGAACACCGTGAAGCCGAGCCAGTGGTTCAACCGGAAGGCCTTGAAGCAGCCGTCGCGGGTGCGGTCGCGAATCAGCCGCCAGTGCCAGCCCGCCTGCGCCGCGGCAATGGCAATGGCTGCGAAAAACACCGCGCCCAGCCCCCGGCTGGCACCGGCCCAGGCCCAGACCGCCAGGAACAGGCCGTAGCTCGCCATGACCGCGGCCACGTCGAAGCGGCCAAATGTGATGGCCGAGGTCTTCATGCCGATCTTGAGGTCGTCGTCGCGGTCGACCATGGCGTATTCGGTGTCGTAGGCCAGCACCCAGAACAGGTTGCCGGCGAGCAGCCAGGCGGCGAACACCGGCACGGTGGACTGCACCGCCGCAAACGCCATCGGAATACCGAAGCTGAAGGCAATGCCGAGCACCGCCTGGGGAACCGAGACGAAACGCTTGGCAAACGGATAGGCCAGCGTGATGGCCAGCGCCGCGAACGACCACAGCACCGTCACGCGGTTGGTCGTGAGCACCAGCGCAAAGGCCAGCAGCGCCAGCACCGCGCCCAGCACCAGCGCCTCCCTGACCGAGACCGCCCCGCTGGTCACCGGCCGCTGCGCGGTTCGCTTCACATGGCGGTCGAAGTCGCGATCGGCCACGTCGTTGACGCAGCAGCCTGCGCTGCGCATCAGGATGGTGCCCAGCACGAACACGGCCAGCAGGTGCCAGCCCGGCCACCCTTCGGCCGCAAACCAGAGGGCACCCAACGTGGGCCAGAGCAGCAGCAGCCAACCGGCGGGGCGGTTCCAGCGAATCAGGTCGAGATAAAGCGCAAAACGGCGGGCGAGCATGCGGCAGGCAAAAAAAGAGCGGCCATTGTGCCGCTCTCGGGGTTCGGGTTTGCGTGCCCGCTCAGTCTTCGAGCAGCGAACGCAGCATCCACGCGGTCTGGTCGTGCACCGTGCAGCGCGCGGTCAGCATGTCGGCCGTCGGGTCGTCGCCGGCCTCTTCCGCCACCGGAATGAACTCGCGCGCAATGCGCGACACGGTTTCGTGGCCCTTCACCAGGATGCGCACCATCTCCATTGCCTTGGGCGGGGTCAGCGGCACATCGGGCACGGTGGCGATCTTGCTGAATTCGGCATAGGAGCCCGGCGCATAGTGGCCGAGCGCGCGAATGCGCTCGGCAATGATGTCGGTTGCGCCCCAGAGCTCGGTGTACTGCGTCATGAACATGGCGTGCAGCGAGTTGAAGTGCGGGCCCGTCACGTTCCAGTGAAAGTTGTGCGTGGTGAGATAGAGCGTGTAGGTGTCGGCCAGCACGCGGCTCAGGCCCTCGGCAATGGCGGCGCGGTCCTGGCGCTCGATGCCGATGTTGATGATCGGCGCATTGCGGCTGCCCGACTCCTGGGCCACCAGGGCGTCTCCCTTCTTGGGCACCTTGCCCGATGAAGAGGACGACGACGCTTTCTTCGAATCTTTTGCCATGGCGTGAAACTCTTTCTTCAAGTTTTAGGGACACCGTTATTCTGAAAGCCGGCCCGCGGCTTCGCAACAGCGTCACTCTATCCCAGCGATGAATGAATTCGAATGGCCTCCACGTAGGCCAAGTTCGCGAGTTTGCTCTCTCTTGCGGCAGGCTTACGACAGCCGCTTGACGCCCGGCAGCTCGCACGCATAGATGGCATTGCGCAATGCGGCGATGGCCTCGTAGCGCGTGAACGTGCGGCGCCATGCCAGCACCACGCGGCGCGTGGGCGGGTCGCGGTCCTGCGCGTCGCGCACCGGCAGGTAGCGCACCATCTGTTCGGGCTCCTTGCGTCCCTTGAGCTTGGGCTTGAGCGCTTCGGCCGGCACCGAGAGGCGCGGCACCAGCGTCACGCCCATGCCGGACGCCACCATGTGCTTGATGGTTTCGAGCGACGAGCCCTCGAAGCTTTTACGGATGCCCTCGGCATTGCTTGAGAAGCGAGCGAACTCGGGGCACACCTCCAGCACATGGTCGCGAAAGCAATGGCCGGTGCCCAGCAGCAGCATGGTTTCGTTCTGCAGCTCGTCGGAGGTCACCGATTCCCGGTCCGCGAACTTGTGCTTCACGGGCAGCGCCGCCATGAACGGCTCGTCGTAGAGCGGTGCCATGGCCAGGCCTGTATCGGGAAATGGCTCGGCCATGATCGCGCAGTCGATCTCGCCGGCGCGCAGCATTTCGAGCAGCTTGGCGGTGAAATTCTCCTGCAGCACCAGCGGCATCTGCGGCGTGCGCGCAATCACCTGGCGCACCAGATCGGGCAGCAGGTACGGGCCGATGGTGTAGATCACCCCCAGGTTCAGGGGCCCGGCCAGCGGGTCTTTTCCGCGCTTGGCAATTTCCTTGATGCTGGCGGCCTGGTCGAGCACGCTTTGCGCCTGCTGCACGATCTGCTCGCCCAGCGGCGTGACGGTCACTTCGCCCGCGCTGCGCTCGAAGAGCTTGACCTCCAGCTCGTCCTCGAGCTTCTTGATGGCCACCGACAGCGTCGGTTGGGAGACGTAGCAGGCCTCTGCCGCCTTGCCGAAGTGCCGTTCGCGGGCTACTGCAACGATGTATTTGAGTTCTGTGAGAGTCATAGCTTGCGTCAATTATGCGCAAGGGTCTGTGACCAGGCACTGTCTGGGGTCGCCTTTCGGGCGAGCAGGCGCCACCGGCTGCCCCGCCGGCGCCATAAGCTGGCCTATGCCTTCAGGTACTCGGCCTTGGTGCCGAGCCAGCGGTCGATATGCCGCTGCGCCAGGTCCGGGTGCTTTTCAAGCATGACGGGCGCGAGTTCGCGCGCCCAGTCGAGCAGCATCACATCGGTGGTCAGGTCGGCAAAGCGCAGCAACGGCGCGCCCGACTGGCGCGCGCCCAGGAACTCACCGGGGCCGCGAATCTCGAGGTCGCGGCGCGCTATCTCGAAGCCGTCGCTGGTTTCGGCCATGGCCTTGAGCCGGGCGCGCGCCGCCTCGCCCACGCGCCCGCTGTCGCCCGGCGCATAGAGCAGCACGCAGGCCGATGCCGCGGCGCCACGTCCCACGCGGCCGCGCAGCTGGTGCAGCTGCGAGAGGCCGAAGCGCTCGGCGTGCTCGATCACCATCAAAGAGGCGTTCGGCACGTCCACCCCCACCTCGATCACCGTGGTGCTGACCAGCACCTGGATTTCGTTGACCGTGAAAGCCGCCATCACCGCTTGCTTCTCGGCGGTGGGCATGCGCGAATGCAGCAGCCCGACGTTGACCGCCGGGCCCAATGCATCGGCCAGCTCGTCGCGCGTCTCGGTGGCGTTGCGCAGGTCGACGGCTTCGCTCTCCTCGATGAGCGGACACACCCAATAAACCTGCCGCCCCTGTTCGACCTGGGCCTGGATGCGATCGATCACCTCGTCGCGCCGGTGGTCGGCCACCAGCTTGGTGACGATGGGCGTTCGCCCCGGCGGCAGTTCGTCGAGCGTGGACACATCGAGGTCGGCGTAATAGCTCATCGCCAAGGTGCGCGGGATGGGCGTGGCGCTCATCATCAGCAAGTGAGGTTCGAGGTGCCCGACTGCCTTGCCGCGCAGCGCGAGCCGCTGAGCCACGCCGAAGCGATGCTGCTCGTCGATGATCGCGAGCGCCAGGTTCTTGAAGCGCACCTTTTCCGAAATGACGGCATGCGTGCCGATCACCAGGGCCGCCTCGCCGCTTTCCACCGCGGCCGACATGGCGTCGCGCTCCTTCTTTTTCTGGCTGCCCGTGAGCCAGGCCACGCGCAAGCCCCGCTCCGCCAGCAGCGGATCGAGCCAGCCCACCAGCTTGCCGAAGTGCTGGGCCGCAAGGATTTCGGTCGGCGCCATCAATGCGCACTGAAACCCCGCGTCGATGGCCCGCGCTGCGGCAAGCGCCGCCACCACCGTCTTGCCCGAGCCCACGTCGCCCTGCAGCAAGCGGTGCATCGGAATCTCGCGGCCCAGGTCGCGCGTGATTTCTTCTCCCACGCGCTGCTGAGCGCCGGTCAGCCCGAAAGGCAGCACCGCGAGCAATTGCGCATGCAGCGAACTCGGCTCCGGCTCGGTCGAAGAGGGCAGCGCCGGTGCGCGCTGCGCCGCCCGCTCCAGCCGCGCCTGCAGCTGCGAAAGCTGCTGCGCCAGCAGTTCCTCCGCCTTGATGCGCTGCCAGGCGGGATGGCTATGGTCTTCGAGCGTGGCCATGGCCACGTCGGGCGTGGGGTAGTGCAGAAAGGTCAGCGAACTGCGCAGATCCCAGGCGCCTCGCAGGCCGATCTGCACCGGAACCGTCTCGTCGAGCACCGCGCGCGCCAGGCCCGAACGCACCTCGCGCCGGAGCACCGGCTGCGGGAGTCCGGCCACGGTCGAATACACGGGCGTGAGCGCCTCGGGCAGCGAAGTGCCCGCCGCCTTGACGGTCGGATGCATGATCTGCCGCCCGACAAAGCCGCCGCGCACCTCGCCCCGCACGCGCACGCGCGCACCCACCGCAAGCTGCTTCTGCTGCGAAGGATAGAAATTGAAGAAGCGAAGCTGGCAGGTGTCGCTGCCGTCGTCAATGGTGGCAATCAATTGCCGGCGGGGGCGAAACACCACCTCGCACTCGGTCACCACGCCTTCGACCTGCGCCATGTCGCCGTCGCGCGTGTCGGCCAGCCGCACGATGCGGGTCTCGTCCTCGTAGCGCATCGGCAGGTAGAGCGCAAAGTCGATGTCGCGCACCAGGCCGAGCTTGCGCAGCGCGCGCTGCACGGCGCTCAGGCCGGCGCCGGGCGCGGCTGGGGCGGCGGCGGGCGGGCTGGAGGCCTTTTCGGTCGGCACTGACTTCGCGGAAGCGGGCATGGGACAATTCTGCCCGGCTCCGGCCACGCTTTTACTCATCTTCCACGCCTTCTTGGCACGGGCCCGTCCGGCCCTCAAGCACCATGCGCGCCTTCACGCTTTCCGATTTCGATTTCGACCTGCCCACCGAGCTGGTGGCGCAGCACCCGGCCGCCGAACGCACTTCGTCCCGCCTGCTCGACGGCACCGGCAGCGAGCCGGCCGATCGCATCTTCAAGAGCCTGCCTTCGCTGCTGCGTGCGGGCGACCTGCTGGTCTTCAACGACACCCGCGTGGTCAAGGCACGCCTCTTCGGCGAGAAGCCGACCGGGGGCAAGCTCGAACTGCTCGTGGAGCGCGTGCTGCAGGGCCACGAGGTGGTTGCGCACATGAAGGTCAGCAAGAAGCCGCCCGTGGGCACCACGCTGCAGATGGTGGGCGGCTTTCGTGCGACGCTTCTGGGGCGCTGGCCGGAAGAAGACGGCGCGCTGTTCCGGTTCGGCTTCGAAAGCGACGCGGGCGAAGACCCCTATGCGCTGATGGCCCGCTGCGGCCACGTGCCGCTGCCGCCCTACATCACCCACACCGATTCGGCCGACGACGAGAGCCGCTACCAGACCGTGTTCGCGCGCGTGCCCGGCGCCGTGGCGGCACCGACGGCGGCGCTGCACTTCGACGAAGCGCTGCTCGACGAGCTCGAAGCCCGCGGCGTGCAGCGCGCCAACGTCACGCTGCACGTGGGCGCCGGCACTTTCCAGCCTGTCAAGACCGAGAACATTGCCGAGCACACGATGCACGCCGAGCGCTACGAGGTGCCCGAAGCCACGCAGCGCGCAATTGCCGAGTGCAAGGCACGCGGCGGCCGCGTGGTCGCGGTCGGCACCACCACCGTGCGCACGCTCGAGTCGTGGGCCAAGAGCGGCGAGTCGAGCGGCGACACGCGCATCTTCATCACGCCGGGTTTTGCCTTCGAGCATGTCGACCTGCTGGTCACCAACTTCCATTTGCCGAAGAGCACGCTGATGATGCTGGTCTCGGCCTTTGCGGGCTACGAGCGCGTGATGGCGCTGTATGCCCACGCCATTGCCCATCGATACCGCTTCTTCAGCTATGGCGACTCCATGCTGCTTAGGCGCAAGAATCCCCAGTTTAAGCAGTCAGAATAGATCGCAAATCATTTGATGCAACTTCGCATGCGCCCAAAATTGGCTGAACAGCCTAGGAGAACGAGATGCTCACCCGCTTAAGAGTCGCAGGATTCAAGAATCTGCGTGACGTCGATGTTCAATTCGGCTTGTTCACCTGCATCGCTGGCGCCAATGGCGTCGGAAAATCTAACTTGTTTGACGCCATCACTTTCCTCAGTGATCTAGCGTCGATGCCAATCATCAAAGCCTGCAGCAACGTGCGCGGAACGCATGGTCGTGCATCGGATTTTGCAGCCCTGTTCTTTCGAGATAAAAGCTCGAAAGACTTACGCATGGAATTTCTCGCGGAGCTGATCATTCCTAATGAAGTAGTTGATGACTTTGATCGCAAAGCGCGACCAACTGCAACCTTAGTTGAATATTCACTAGTCTTGCGATTGAATCTCGACGCAACGTCAGGGCCCTCGAAAGATCCGGTTTACATTGAGAAGGAAGAGCTCCGCGCCAAACCATCCAGTGAGGCGCAGAAGTTTCTGCAGTTTGATGGGGGTAGCGAGCTTGCAAAAAACAAGAAGATTATCTTCGGCCCTGGGCCTCGCACCTCTCCGTTTATCGAAACGGACGATAAAGGCTCAGATGTCGCAATTCTTCTGCGCGGAGACGGCGGTGGGCGAGGCAATCCACAACGCATCTCCGCCCATAAAAGTCCGCAAACAGTGCTCTCCGGGGTTAACTTATCCTCTCATCCCACAGCTTTGGCCGTGCGACGGGAGATGCAATCTTGGCGAATGCTGCAGTTGGAGCCCACTGCGCTACGTGCTCCTGATGACATTTTTGGAGAATCCTCGTTGTCTCCAACTGGCGAGCACTTACCCAATACTCTGTTTCGGCTTGGTCGCTACGGTGACATTGCAAACAGACTTGCAGATCTGATCCCCGGGGTCGAGGCACTTGACGTTGATACAGATCAGACCAGACAACAGCGCACGCTATCTGTGACGATGAGCGACAAGCGCCCCTACTCGGCGAGTTCTCTTTCCGACGGAACATTGCGCTTCCTTGCACTAGCTGTGTTGTCGAGTGACCCAGATGCAAGCGGACTCGTTTGCTTGGAAGAGCCTGAAAATGGAATTCATCCACAGCGGATTCCCGAAATGCTGCGCCTTGTGCGCGAGTTGTCAGATGCTGACCTGTCATCGCAAGAGCTAGCAGATCAGCTAAAGCTCCGACAAGTCATCATCAACACGCACTCTCCATTGGTTGTGGCGGAGTTGCTTGACGACGAACTTTTATTTGCCGAAACGATCCGCTTAAGAGGTCAATCTTTTGCGAACTTCAAACCTATAAATGGCACGTGGCGAACAAAATCCGCTATTACGCCCCCGTCGAGCATCATCACTCGCGGAGAGCTGCATGCTTATTTGTCGGGCAATCGGCTTCCAACGAAATCCAAAGGGTCTAGGCTGGTTAGAGACCACCTTCCTGAAACGGCTGACTTGCTCCAAGGCTCTTGAAGAGCGAAGCGCCCTCAATGAAAATTCTTACTGCAACGTTGGTTGCCGATGGAACATCGGATCGAACACTGCTACCTGTTGTTCAGTTCTTGCTCGATGAATGGAGCCCTTGGCCGCATCGCATTTTGTTCGCCGAAGGTGTGCACAACGGACCTTTGGCAGTACGGCTACCGCGCGCGTTGCAGCTCTACCCCTGCGATCTTCTATTCGTCCATCGAGACGCGGAGTCAGCCGCAGCTGCGACTCGACAGCAAGAGATCGAACTAGCAAAAAGGACGATTGCAGAACCACCTTCGCACATTTGTTTGGTACCAATTCGGATGACTGAGAGCTGGTTGTTACTCGACCAGCAGGCGATACGGACAGCTGCTGGAAATCCTCACGGGACGACAGCCCTACAGCTGCCACCTGCCAAATCGATTGAAAAGCTCGTTGATCCCAAAGCCAAGCTTTTCGAAGCCTTGATCGCGGCATCGGATCGGGCAGGAAGGCGAAAACGCCAGTTCAAGCCAGAAGCTGCGAGGCATCGCGTCGCCGAACTGATGGACCTCTCAAGCCTTCGACAGATTTCGTCTTTCGCCCATGCAGAGACACAGGTCAAACAGTTTTTTGAGAATCATGAATAACGGGCTGAACTTCGAACTTCTCAAGACCGACCCCGACAGCCACGCGCGCCGGGCCACGCTCACGCTCAACCACGGCGTGGTGCAAACGCCGATCTTCATGCCCGTGGGCACCTACGGCACCGTCAAGGGCGTGATGCCGCGCAGCCTCGAAGAGATGGGCGCGCAGATCATCCTGGGCAACACCTTCCACCTGTGGATGCGGCCCGGCCTGGACGTGATGGCGAGCTTCGGCGGGCTGCACCAGTTCGAAAAATGGAACAAGCCCATCCTCACCGACTCGGGCGGCTTCCAGGTCTGGTCGCTGGGCGCAATGCGCAAGATCAGCGAAGAGGGCGTCAAGTTCGCATCGCCCGTCAATGGCGACAAGCTGTTCCTCACGCCCGAGGTCTCGATGCAGATCCAGACCATTCTCAACAGCGACATCGTGATGCAGTTCGACGAGTGCACGCCCTACGACACCAAGGGCCACATCACGACGGAGGCCGAGGCGCGCATCTCGATGGAGCTGAGCCTGCGCTGGGCCAAGCGCTGCCAGCATGAATTTGCGCGGCTCGAAAACCCGAACGCGCTCTTCGGCATCGTGCAGGGCGGCATGTTCGAGAACCTGCGCGAAGAATCGCTCGCCGCGCTGGTGGACATGGACTTTCCGGGCTACGCCATCGGCGGCGTGAGCGTGGGCGAGCCCAAGGAAGAGATGCTGCACATCATGGGCCACACGCCGCACCGGCTGCCGGCTCACAAGCCGCGCTACCTGATGGGCGTGGGAACGCCCGAGGACCTGGTGCAGGGCGTGGCGGACGGCGTCGACATGTTCGACTGCGTGATGCCGACCCGCAACGCGCGCAACGGCACGCTGTTCACGCGCTTCGGCGACCTGAAGATGCGCAATGCGCGCCACAAGAACGACCCGCAGCCCATCGACCCGAGCTGCACCTGCCATGCCTGTGCGGGCACGTCGGGCGTGAGCTGGAACGACGGCGGACGCGAGGGCTTCAGCCGCGCCTACCTGCACCATCTGGACCGCTGCGCCGAGATGCTGGGGCCGATGCTCACCACCATCCACAACCTGCACTACTACCTGAACTTGATGCGCGAGATTCGCGAATCGCTCGAGGCGGGCACTTTCACGGCTTTCAGGGCCCGCTTCAAGGCCGACCGCTCGCGCGGCGTGTAGCCGCCGCACCGGGCCCCGGTCGAACCGGCTCGCTCTACTTTGCAGCGGCGGGCGCCTTGACGGCAAGCGGCGTGGCGTACGGCTCGATGCGCAGCAGATCGTTCTTGAAGACGGCCACCTGGCGCAGCGGCGCCTGCACCAGCGCACCTGCGGCATCTTTCTGCGATGCGTATTGCCAAAGCGTGAGCTGCCCCTTGGCCGCCAGCAGTTCGGCCAGGCCCTGCACGCCGGGGCCGGCCCCGGTGCCGAGTTGCGCCGCCTCCACCCCGACGATGATTTCGTCTTTGGGCGAAACCAGCTTGAAGAGCTGGATCGGCGCCGGCGCTTGCGCGCGGGCGGGCCGCACGGCGGCTGCCAAGGGTAGAAGCGCCAGAGCGGAAAGGCCGCTCAGCGCGCGGCGACGGTAGGAAATGTTCATGGGCGACAAGCCTACCCACGCAGGCGCCCGCTGCCCACATGCCGGAAGCCATACGCCACGTACACCGGAGGTACGCAGGACTAAACCGGGTTCGCCTGCAGACGTACATCCGCTACGCTCAACGCCATGACCACCGCTTCTTCATCACCACCTACCGCATACACCGCCCGCTATCCCTCGCTGGCCGGCCGCACCGTGTTCATCTCCGGCGGCGCCACCGGCATCGGCGAAGCGCTGGTGCGGGCCTTCCACCACCAAGGCGCGAGGGTCGGCTTCTGCGACCTCGATGCCGCAGCGGGCCGTGCGCTCGCGGCCCAGCTCCAGGGCGGCAACCCGGTGCTGTTCTGCGAATGCGACGTGACCGACACCGCGGCCCTCAGCGCCGCCATTGCCGCGGTGCGCGCGCAGTTCGGCCCCATCGGCGTTTTGCTGAACAACGCGGCCAACGACCGCCGCCATGAAATGGCCGACGTGACCAGCGAAGATTTCGACCGGCTCGTGGCCGTCAACTTCAAGCACCAGTTCTTCGCCGCGCAGGCGGTCGCGGACGACATGCGCGCGCTGGGCGGCGGCTCGATCATCAACTTCGGCTCGATCAGCTGGATGATCAAGGGCCGGGGCTACCCCGTGTACCAGGCCTGCAAGGCAGCCGCGCGCGGGCTCACGCGGTCGCTGGCGCGAGACCTGGGCAAGGAGAACATCCGCGTCAATTCGATCGTGCCGGGCTGGGTCATGACCGAGCGGCAGATCAAGCTGTGGGTCAAGCCTGAGTCCGGGGCCGAGATCGATGCCGCGCAGTGCCTGCCGGGCCGCGTGATGGCCGAGGACATTGCCGCCATGGCCCTGTTCCTGGCGGCCGACGACTCGCGGATGTGCACCGCGCAGGATTTCGTGGTGGACGCCGGGTGGACCTAAGCCCTGTTGCTGATTCTTCAAAGCAAAAAGCCCGGCATGCCGGGCTTTTTGCTGGGTTGACGACGATGCTCAGTCGCGCAGTTCGGCCGGCACCTTGCCGCCGTTGGCAGCCAGCTTGGTCATGACCTGGCGGTGCAGCCAGATGTTCATCTTCGCGCTGTCGCTGGTGTCCGGGCCATAGCTGAGTTCGGCCGCGAGCTGCTTGCGCGCGTCGAGGCTGCTGTCCAGGCCCAGCAGCTTCATCAGGTCGACGATGGAAGTGCGCCAGTTCAGGCTGCTTGCGCCGGGCATGCCGTCGAGCAGTGCCTCGACGTCGACCACGGTGATGGCCGGCGGCGGTGCCGCGGCGGCGGGTGCGCCTGCGGGCGTCGGTGCTGCCGGAGCAGCAGGGGCGGTGGCGGCGTTCGCGGAGGGGAAGATCTTGGAAAGAATGCTGCCGAAAATGCTCATGCGTGTGCTCCGTCAATGTTGAGGACTGAAAACCTGCGGCCACAGTTGTGTCGCCGCCGGACGTTGTAGCACGGCCCTGCGGCGCGCCCGCTACACGGCAGGCCGAACCGCCGCGCCGGATGTGAACGAATCCGCAGAGTCCGCGGCCGATGCGAACGGCACCCGCGGCGCGGCGGAAGTACCGCAGGCATGGCAGAACTTCGAGAACGCGCTCTTGCGGGTTTCGCACTGGCCGCAATGGTCGAACAGGCCGATGCCGCAATGCGGGCAGAAGTCGATCTCGTTGTTCTTCAGGTCCACCGGCCGTTCGCAGCCGGGGCACACGTTCTTGCCGAGCCGCGTGAGCGCGGTGTCGTAGCTGAGCTCTTCTCGCCGCACCTGGTCGGGCTGCTGCTCGGCCAGCTTCTGGCGGGCAAGGTAGCGGTTCAGCGCGACGATGGCGTAGCGCCCCACGAGCACCGTGACCAGGATGCCCACCACGTAGCGCACGTAGCCGCCGTAGCTCGGCATGTAGGGCACCAGCTCGACGAAGAAAGCGAACAGCGCAAAGAAGATGAAGCCCCAGACAAAGGGCCAATAAGTGCCCTTGCGCTTCTTCACGAACAGCCAGCCCGCCACCGCCAGCAGCGGCAGCGTGAGCGCAAGCCGGTAGCCGAACACACGCAATTCGACGCGCCGGTACTCGGCGTCCAGCTTGTCCTGGGCGTCGCGCTCCAGCACCGCGAGCGATTCGCGGGCACGCTGCTCGCCCTGCCGCGCATCGACCACGATCTGGTGCTGCGCATCCACCTTGCGCTGCACGGCGTCTTCCTTGTTCTTGAGCGCGTCGAGCGCCTTGGTGCGCGCGATGAGCTCGGTGTCCTGGTCGGGCTGCGCGGTGGCGCGCCGCGTGGCAATCCAGTTGCCGAAGGTCTCGCGGGCATTGGCGCTGGCTTGCTGCGCGGCACTGAGCTGCAGGCTGATCTGCTCGAGCTCCCGCGACGCGGCCAGTTCGGTCTTTTCCGCCGCCTTGATCGTCTCGCGCAGCGGCGCGGCCGCGGCGCGGTCGATGAAGTCGTCCAGTTCGAGCGCCCGCTCGACCCGCGGCAGGTCGCCCACGACGGTGCCGCCGAGCCCGATCAGGAAACTCGCGAACACCAGGGCCACCAGCCACAGGCCGCGGCGAAACCACTTCTCGGACAGACGCAATGACTTGCTCATTTCTTTTTTCCTCTTTTTTCTTCTGAAGCGCGCACGCTCCCGTTGCAACTACAGCTTGAAAGCCACCGGCGCCGCACCCAGCCCCGCGCGCGGCAGCCATGCGAACACCGAATCGACCGTGACCGTTTCGATGCGGTCCGAGAACCGCTTGTCGTTCGGGTGATCGTCGAAGGCCACATTGGCCGACCCCACGCGGCCGCCCAGGCGAGTGAGCGGGCCGAGCCGCAGTGTCGTCGGTTCGTAGCCCTTGAACTGCATCCACGCCTGCGCCTGCCCGCGGCTGCCGATGGTGGCGGGCTCCATGGCCGCGGCCAGCGCCTCGACGGCCCACTGGTTCGACTGCTGGTACTTCTGCCCCCACACGTAGCTCACGATGCTGTAGGGCGCCGCGTTCAGCCGCACGATGCGGGGCGGCGGCTCTTGCAGCGCGGCCAGCAGCTGCGCCTGCACCTGCGGCGTGGGCACCACCCAGGCCGCCTCATAGCGCCAGAGGTCGTCCAGAAAGAACTCGCCGAGCCCCTGCCGGTACACCGCGGCCACGGCCGTGCCGCACTGGTTGAGCTTGTGCACCACGCGCCACGGGCCTTGCTCGGTCTTGTAGGCGATGCCCAGGTGCGAATAGCGCAGGCCGTACTTGCTCAGGTCTTGCCCGGCCCGCGCCAGCAGCACGACGCGGGCGCCGCTCGCATCCAGTTGCTGCGACGTGCGCTCGGCCAGCTGCATACCCTTGACGATCAACTCTGCCGTCGGCTTGGCCTGCTCGCAGGAGCGGCCGGCCTGCGCTTGCAGCGGCAGCGCCGCTGCAAGCGCCAGGAGCGCCGGAAAGAGCGCCTGGACGAAGGCGCGCTTCATGACAGCCTCTCGCTGTACAACAGGGCGCGGCCGATGGCATTGGGCACAAAGGCCAGCACCTCGCCCGCGGCCGACAGCACGATGCCGCTGCCGATCACGCTGACCAGCACACCCGTGCCGACGGAGGCGGACACGCCATTGGCGGCGCGGCCCATGACCTTGACGCTGGCGCGTGCGCCGTCCGAAGCGCGCTCCAGCACGTAGACGGTGCCGTCGGCCGAAGCCTCGACCGCCACCACGGTGAGCACCGAACCGCCCACCGAAAGCGCGGCCGGCACCGCGACCACCGCCGTGGCGGAAGCTCCCACGGCGGATGCGGCTCCCACCACCGAGGCCACCGGCAGCAGCGAGAGGGCGGCCGAAGCCTCGGAAGCGTGGTTCTGGGCCCGGGCATGAAGGGGAAGCGCGGCACCTGCGAACGCGGTGCAGGCAGCGACGATGAGAGCAGCAATCGACTTTTTCATGACGATCTTTCGTTGGTTGAAGTGCGGGTCAAGGCAAAGTGACGGAGCCGCGCTCATTCGGCCGAGCCGGCGGCGGCCGCTTCCTGGCGCGCGGCACGGCGGCCTTGCAGGCGCGCTTCGACAAGGTCGGCCTCGTGGCGGTCGCGCAGCGTCTTGGCCAGCGTGAAAGCCGAGCTGATCAGGAACAACCAGCTCACACCCAGGAAGGCCTTGTAGGCGTCGTTGATCTCCATGCGGATCAGACCCCAGCCGGTCAGGCCCATGGCCGTGAAGAAGCTGCCCCAGACCACCAGGCGCCACATCGGCACGTCGCGGCCTGCGGTGCCGCCGGCGTCCGCGTGTTGGTTGTCGCGAATGAACTTGGCCAGCATGAAGGCGGTGCTCAGGCAGAACACATAGCCCATCACCATGAACGCACGGTCCAGTGCCTCGCCCGGCAGCCAGCTCAAGCCGGTGGCGCACAGGAACACGGCAATCGCGAAAGAAGCCCAGACCTGGAGCTGCCAGGCCCGCGTATCGCGCTGGATCGAAACGGTGGTGGAAGGGAAGGGTTGCATGAATGCCTCGCGGCGTAGTGAAGGTGGGCGAATGATGGTTCGCCCCCGCGCCGCGAGGATCAAATGCTTCGACCAGTTCTGGTTTGAGCCGCTTCCGGTATCCCTAAAAGATACTTTCCGGCGCCTTGCGCGCCGGCGAGGCCGTCCTCTGCGTGTCAGGCGGCCAGCAACCCGCTCACGCGCTGCTGCAGCGCCTCGGGCTGCACTTCGACCGGCGGCACCGCATGGCCCACGTTCAGCCCCACGCGGCTGAAGAAACCGCGGCGGAAGGGCTTGGCCATGGCCACGTTCTGTCCGCCGCGCAATTCGATGCGGCTGAAGTACGAGCCCCAGAGATTGGTCAACGCCATGGGAATCACCGGCGGCTCGATGCCTTCGGCGCGCGCGCTTTCGATGATCTTCATCACGCCGCCCTTGAACGGCTGCAGTTGGCCGTCGCGGGTGATGGCGCCCTCGGGAAAGATCGCGAGCAGGTCACCCTCGCGCAGCACCTGCAGTGCGCGGGCAAAGGCGGCTTCGTAGGCGGCCGGGTCTTCCTTCTGCGGCGCGATGGGGATGGCCTTGGCCAGCTTGAACAGCCAGCCGAGCACCGGCACCTTGAAGATCCGGTGGTCCATGATGAAGCGGATCGGCCGCGGGCTTGCGGCCATCAGCAATATCGCGTCGATGAAGCTCACGTGGTTGCACACCAGCACCGCCGCGCCTTCGGTGGGAATGTGCTCGTCGCCCTTGATCTCGAAGCGATAGACGAAGTGCGACAGCATCCACGCGATGAAGCGCAGCAGGTACTCCGGCACCAGCATGAAGATGTAGAACGCCACGAGTGCGTTGGCAATGCCGGTGAACAGGAAGATCTGCGGAATGGTGAAGCCGGCGCCCAGCAATGCGCCCGCGAGCACCGAACTGCCGATCATGAACAGCGCGTTGAGGATGTTGTTGGCCGCAATGATCCGTGCGCGGTGCGTAGGCTGGCTGCGCAGCTGGATCAGCGCGTACATCGGCACGCTGTACAGCCCCGCGAAGAGCGACAGCAGCGCCAGGTCTGCCATCACGCGCCAGTGCGCGGCCTGGCTCACGAAGGCGCCAAGCCCCATGACCGCCGGGGCGGCAAGAGCACCCGCCGCCGCGGGTGCGGGCGGCAGACCGCGCGATGCAAAGTACAGGTCGATGGCGAACACGCTCATGCCGATGGCGCCCAGCGGCACCAGGCCGATTTCGACCTGCCGGCGGCTCAGCGTCTCGCACAGCAGCGAGCCGATGCCGATGCCCACCGAGAACACCACCAGCAGCAGCGAGGCCACCTGTTCGTCGCCATGCAGCACTTCCTTCGCAAAGCTGGGAAACTGGCTCAGGAAGACGGCGCCGAAGAACCACATCCACGAAATGCCCAAGAGCGAGCGGAACACCACGATGTTGCCGTGCGCGAGCTTGAGGTTGCGCCACGTCTCGCTGAACGGGTTCCAGTTGATCACCAGCCCCGGGTCGGTGGCCGGTGCCTGCGGAATGGCCTGCGCCACGCCGCGCCCGACCAGTGCCAGCAGCACGCAGGCCACCGCCACCGTGGTGTGGCCGATCTGCGGCAGCGCCACCAGCAGCCCGCCCGCCACCTGCCCCAGCAGAATGGCGACGAAAGTGCCCATCTCGACCATGCCGTTGCCGCCCGTGAGCTCGCGCGAGTCGAGCACCTGCGGCAGGTAGGCGAACTTGACCGGCCCGAACAGCGTGGAATGCAGGCCCATGAGGAACACGCAGCCCAGCAGCACCACCGCATCGGCGCGCAGGAAGCCCCAGGTCGCAATCAGCATGATCGCGATCTCGAAGTTCTTCACGAAGCGGATGATCTTCGTCTTGTCGAACTTGTCGGTGAGCTGCCCCGCCGTGGCGGAGAACAGCAGAAACGGCAGGATGAAAAGCGCCCCGATCACCAGGCCCGCCATGGCCGGCGGCATCCAGCTCAGCTGGAGCTGGTAGGTCACCATGACGGTGAAGGCGAACTTGAACAGGTTGTCGTTCGCCGCGCCCGCGAACTGCGTCCAGAAGAAGGGCGCGAAACGCCGCTGCTTGAGAAGGGCGAACTGGTTGGCGTGCGCGTTCGCCTCGTGGGGCGCGGTGGCGGCAGTCGCAGCAGCGGCGGGGGTTGTCATTCGGAACATCTCCTCTTGTTATCTACACACTGTCCCGCTTCTTCGTGGAACACCGCGGAACCGGCTCTGCCGGGCCGCAGGTGTTGCCCCCGGTAGGGGGTTGGCGCAGCGACACGAAGTGCGCGAAGACTGGGGGCGAGCCCAGGACATCCTCAGGCCGTCAGGGCGGCTGCGTCGGGATTGTGCCGCAGCAGGGTCCCGCGCCAGCTCACGTCGAGCTTCCGGAGCGCCGCCAGCACCGGCAGGCCCGCCAGCGCCGCCACCAGGTGCTTGAGGCTGTGGCCGGAGATCAGTTGCCCGGACGCTTCATAGACCTGGTGGTCCGCCAGCTCGAAGGCCTTGGCCACCGCGTAGAAGAAGATCACCCAGCCCAGCTTGAGGCCGACGGCGCCACGCATCGGCGTAGCCAGCGCAAGCGTCAGCACCAGCGCCATGCCGCCGAACTGCACAAGGGCCCAGGGCAGGACGTTGCCGGTTTCCTGGACCACCTCGGCCGCGAGCAACCCCGTCGTCAGCACGAACCAGGCCGCGGGCCAGCCGGCACGCTGGCTCACGCGTTCGCAGACCGCAATGCCGATCAGCCCCGCAAAGGCCACGGCCATGCCGGCGCGGTCGGCCGCAAGGCGAGGCGCGTCCGGCAGCAGGTGATAGAAGGCCGAGCCCGCCGCGGTGGCGATCAGGCCGGCGAAGAACAGCCAGGCACAGTCCAGCGTGTTGTCCGGCGGATCGCTGGCCGGTGGTGCCAGCGGAAACTGGGCCAGTGCCTGTTGATGGGCCCGGTCGATCCGGTTGAGCCGGTACAGGCCCCAGCAGCCGATCAGCAGGAAGGGCAGGTTGCTCAGCACGTCCATGGCATTGGGCAGGCCGTGCCAGGCACGGTTGTCGGCAAACACCGAGGCAATTGCCACGTCGGCCGCGGGCAGCGCGGGGCCGAACAGGGCCACCAGCGCAAGCAGCGCAAAGGTGAAGAGCAGCCCGCGTTCGCGGCGGCTGAGAGTGGGCAGGAACATGGCGGGCCTCGTTGGTTGGGTGGTACGAGCCGCGGAATTTAGTTGCCAGCCTCTCTGTAGGCATCGAGAATCGATACGAGGTATTAATTCACACCTTTCGGTATCCTTTTTCGATACCCCTCTTCGCACAAGCCACCCTTCATGAGCACCACCGTCGACCTTGTCCAAGCCCTCAAGAACGAACTCAAGAGCGCCCGCATGACCTACGCCGACCTGGCGCGGTCGCTCGACATGGCGGAATCCAGCGTGAAGCGCATGCTCGCCAAGAGCGACATGCCGCTCTCGCGCGTCGATGCGATCTGCCGCGCGCTCAAGATCGACTTTGCCGAGCTGGCGCGTCGCGTGGCCGACGCCCAGCCACTGCTGAAGGAGCTCACGCAGGAGCAGGAAAGGGCGGTGATTAAGGACAAGAAGCTGCTGCTGGTGGCCATCAGCGTGCTGAGCCAGTGGACGCTGGAGCAGATCGTGGCTTCATACCGGATCACCGAGGCGGAATGCATCGGCTTCCTGGCGCAGCTGGACCGCATCGGCATCATCGAGCTGCGCCCGCTCAACCGCTACCGGCTGAAGCTGGCCAAGACCTTCCGCTGGCGGCCGCACGGCCCGGTGATGGAGTTTTTTCGCGAGAACGTGGTGCTCGACTACTACCGCGGCGGCTTCGACGGCCCGGCCGAGGGGCTGCTGCTGGTGCACGGCTCCATCAGCCGCTCGCTGGCGCCGGCATTCCTGGAGCGCCTGCAGCGCGTGGCGCAGGACTTTGCGCAGCAGCACCAAACGGACCAGAAGCTCTCGGCCAAGGACCGCGAGGGCTACACGCTGCTGCTGGGCATGCGCAACTGGGAGTTCGAAGCCTTTACCCGGCTCCGCCGCGCCTGAACCTCAGGTTTCAGGGCTTCGCAGCTTCGAGCGCGTCGCGCGTGGTGCGCGCGGCTTTTTTAGCCGCCTCGGCGAAGTCGTCGCCCGACGACGCGTAGATGATGGCGCGCGACGAGTTCACGATGATCGGCGCATCGGTACGCCAGCCCGCGCGCACCGTGGCCACCGCATCGCCGCCCTGGGCGCCGACGCCGGGAATCAGCAGCGGCACCGTGGGCGCGAGTTCGCGCACGCGTTCGATCTCTGCCGGGTAGGTGGCGCCCACCACGAGGCCGAGCTGCCCGTTGAGGTTCCACGGGCCTTGGGCGAGCTTGGCAACATGCTCGTAGAGGAAGGGCTGGCCCTCGATGTCCGCGAGGCGCTGGCCCTGCAGGTCGGAGCCACCGGGGTTGCTGGTTCGGCACAGCAGGAAGGCGCCCTTGCCCTCGTGCTTGAGGTACGGCGCCACCGAGTCGAAGCCCATGAAGGGCGACAGCGTGACCGCATCGGCGCCATAGCGCTCGAAGGCCTCGATGGCGTACTGCTCGGCGGTGGAGCCGATGTCGCCGCGCTTGGCGTCCAGGATGACGGGCACATGGGGCGCATTGCGGCGCATGTGCTCCATCAGTTGTTCGAGCTGGGCTTCGGCGCGGTGGGCGGCGAAATAGGCAATCTGCGGCTTGAAGGCGATCACCAGTTCGGCGGTCGCATCGACGATGCGCGCGCAGAAGTCATAGATGCGGCTGGCGTCGCCCTTGAGTTGCCCCGGGAACTTGGCTGGCTCCGGATCGAGCCCCACGCAGAGCAACGAACCGTTTTTTTGCTGTGCGGCGGCCAGCTTGTCGAGGAAAGTCATGGGGCCCGATTTTAAGGACCCCCGGGCCGCCGCTTAATTCGATGGCGTTTGCTGGTCGGCCGCCAGGCACAGGTCGGCCCAGGCGCGCGCCTTGTCGGCGGGGTTTCGCAGCAGATACGCCGGATGGTAGGTGGCGACCACCGGCACGCCGTTGACCGAGTGCAACGGCATGGCGCAGCCACGCAGCTTGCCGAGCGGATCGGTGCTTTGCATCAGGCTTTGGGCAGCCAGCGGCCCCATGGCGAGCACCATGCTGGGCGCCAGCGCGGCGGCATGTTCCTCGAAGGCCTCGGTCATGGGACGTGGGCTGCCGGGCTGGCCGGCGGCCACGCCGCGGTGCGTGCGCATCAGGTGCACCGGCGTCCTGCCGTCGTGCAGCTTGAGGGCGCGCAGCATGTTGTCGAGCAGCTTGCCGGCGTCGCCCGCAAAGGGCTCGCCGTGGCGGCCGTCGGCCTCGGGCGGCATGTCGGCCACGACCAGCCAGCCGCCTTGAGCCGGTCCGGTTCCGGCGTCGGCGTAAAGGCGGCGGGGCGTTTCGACCAGCACGGCGGCGCCGTGGGCAAGCGGTGCTGCGGCTGCGGGCCGCGCCACGGGCGGTTGCGCCACGGCGGGGCGTGCGGCCGGTGCATGGGCGGGCGGATCAACGCGCGCCACCGGTGTTTCGGCGGCGTACGGCTCGCGCTCGTCGACAGGCGGTGGCTCCGGCATCACCGCCTCTGCAGCGACAGGGGCCGCCTCGACGGCTTCGGGCATCGGCCACCAGACCTTCACGCCCATTTCGTCGAGCATCGCGCGCTGGCGCGCATCGAGCTTCAGTGTCTGTACCGCACTCATCGCAAGGCTCCCCAGGCGGAGCCTGTTTCGTTCAATCTCAGGCTCATGACCACGGCGTCTTCGCGCCTGCCCTCATGCGCCGGGTAGTAGCCCTTGCGCACGCCGACGCTGCGGAAACCCTGGCGCACATAGATGTCGAGCGCGCGCTGGTTGCTTTCGCGCACCTCGAGCCACAGCCATTGCGCGCCTTCGCCGCGCGACCACCCGGTCAGCGCCTCGAGCATCAACGGCGCCCAGCCCTGGCGCTGGAAAGCCGGCGCCACGGTGATGTTGAGCAGATGCACCTCGTCGACGCCTTTCATGGCGACGTAGTAGCCGATCAGCGTTTCGCCGAGGCTGGTGACGGGCGTGGCCAGGTTCGGCAGCGACACCGGCGCGAGCAGGCATTGGCAGTGGTAGCCAACGGCCATGGAATCGATGAAATTCCCGCGCGTCCAGGGATGGCTGTAGGCCGTCTGCTCCACCGCGCACACAGCCTCGAGCCGCTCGATGGTGAGCGGTTCGAGTCGGGCTTCGACGGGCTGGAGAACGGCACTCATGGGTGGGTCACACTGGTGAAGTCGCAACCGCGGCCGCCTTGATGGCGGCACGCTCTTCCGTGGTTTGCGCCACTTTATCGCGAACATACAGCGGCCAGGCATGTGCTGCATCCACAGTGCGTCCGGCGGCCAGCAGCGCCGGCGCGAGCCGGAGCATGGCCGTGGCGGTCGGCAGCACCTCGTGGCGCGCCGCGGCGGGCGCCAGGCGCGGGCCGTAGGCGGCAAAGGCGTTGCCGGCGAGCGACCAGCCGGCGGGCACTTCGAGCGCCTCGGGGGCCAGCAGCAGCGGCTCATCGTCATTGCTGCCTTGCAACGCACCGAGTTCGCCCCCGCCTTCGAAGTCGTAGCGGGCAGCATACAGCTGGTCCATGCGCGCGTCGAGCACCGCAACCACCTGGTGGGCGCCGAAGGCGTGGCGCGCTTCCTCGGCCACGGCCAGCAGCGTGTCGACCGGCAGCAACCGCACGCCGGAGCCGAAAGCCAGCCCCTGCGCCACCGAGCAGGCGGTACGCAAGCCCGTGAAGGAACCCGGGCCGCGGCCGAAGGCGATGGCGTCGAGTGCGGCCAGTTCGAGCCCGGCCTCGGCCAGCAGTTGCAGGATGAGCGGGATCAACGTGCTCGACGCCTGCGCGCCGCCCGCGCCGCTGTGCGTGAACAGGCGCTCGCCGTGGCGTACCGCGACCGACAGGTGCTCGGTGCTGGTGTCGAAGGCCAGGAGCTTATGCATCGCGGCGTCCCATGGCGGCGGCCGGCATCGCGGGCCTTGCGGCCGCGCGGCCCGCGGCTGCTTTCTGCACGCCGAAAAGGATGCCGGCGGTCACCAGCAGCAGGCCGGCAATCAGGTTCCAGTACAGCGGCTCGTCGAGCCAGATCACCGCGCCGAAGGCCGAGAGGCCGGGCACCAATGCCGTGATCATGGTGCTGCGCACTGGCCCGAAGTACTGGATCATTTTCGTGAAGGTAATGCCCGAGATCACCACCGAGCCGACGCCCTGGAACAGCATCTGGAACGCCACCTCGCCCCAGGGCGCGGTGCCGATGTGGCTCACGACCGCGCCGCCCGCCACCAGCAGGCTGTACACAGGCACGTAGGTCAGCAGCGCAAACACGGTAATGGCGATGGTCGCGCGCACCGCGTCGAGCCCGTGGCGGCGTGCCACCACGCTGTAGCAGGCCCAGCAGAAGGCCGCGCCCATGAAGAGCAGGTCGCCCTTCCAGACCTCGCCGCCCTCGAAGGCGTGCAGCAGGCTGCGCCCGCCGACCATGAGGTCGCCGGCAACGATCAGCGCCAAGCCGAAGGCCCGGCCCGGCGTGATTCGGTCGCGCAGCACCAGGGCGGCCAGCAGCGTGGTCCACAGCGGCAGGCTGCCCGGCATCAGCACCGCGGCATGGCCGGCGGGCGCAAAGAAGAAGCCGCTGTACGCAAGCATGGCGTAGGCCAGGCCGCCGAAGACGCCGGCGGTGGCGGTGACGCGCAGAGAAAGAGGCGAAAGCCCGAACAGCGACGAGGCCGTGCCACCCTGTTGCTCGCGGCGGCTCTTCATGACCAGCCACGCACCCCATGGAACCAGCACCATGCTGGCGCCGCAGATGCGCGCCAGGGCCAGGTCGAAAGGCGTGAGAGAACGGCCGGCCGAGGCGCGGGCGATGACGATGAAGGCGGTCCAGACCAGCACGGTGACCGCGGCCGCGCCGATGCCGAGCGTGCGGGGCGAAAAACGGGGCGTGGCAGGCATCCCCCGATTATCGAGGGCTCGCCGCCGCCCCGCCGGCCAGGGGCGAATCAGCCGCCGTCGCTGCGCAAGACGGCCAGCCCCGCCTTGCGCAGCGCCGCCAGCGCCGAGCCCGGCGCCTCGGGCGACACCAGCAGATGGGCGGCGGCCGAAACCGGGTTGATCACCCAGGCCGAAGCGGCGCCGATTTTTTCCGAAGAGGCCAGCACCACCGTCTCGGCCGCCGCCGCCATGAGCGCGCGCTTGATCGCGGCCTCCTCGTCATCGCCGGTCGTCAGCCCGGCCTCGGCCTGCACGCCGGTCACGCCCATGAAGAAGGTGTCGGCATGGATGCGCGAGATGGCGTCCATGGCCGCGGCGCCCACCGCCACCATCGAATGCCTGAACAGCCGCCCGCCGATCAGCACCACCTCGACGGCGGCGTGGCCAGCCAGCTCGACCGCCACCGAGGGGCTGTGCGTCACCACGGTGGCACGCAGGCTTTCGGGCAGGTGCCGCGCCATCTGAACGGCCGTGGTGCCGCCGTCGATGAACACCACCTGCCCTGGCTGCACCATGCGTGCGGCGGCTCGGCCGATGGCCACCTTCTCCGCGGTTGCGAGCTGCAGGCGGCCTGCGAAGTCGGCTTCGGCCCTGGCAAGCGGCAGCGCCCCGCCGTGCACGCGCTGCAGCAGGCCCTCGGCGGCAAGCTCGCGCAGGTCGCGGCGGATGGTGTCTTCGGACAGCGCGAGTTCCTCGCTGAGCGACTTGGCGACGACGTTGCCATCGCGCTGGAGGACCGAGAGGATGTGTTGCTTGCGCTGGCGGGTGAGCATCGGGCGATCGTATCCGGCCAAGCCGCAGATTGCACGAATTTTCTTGTTTTTGCACGAATTCCCGCATATGCTTTGCGCCATGACCCTTCAAGACCGCGTCCGGGTGCACGAAGCCACCCTGCTTTCCGACAACTGGTACACGCTGAAGACCACCGCCTTCGACTGGCGCCGCAATGACGGCAAATGGCAGCGCATGCACCGCGAAACCTACGACCGGGGCAACGGCGCCACGCTGCTGCCCTACAACCGGGCGCAGCGCACGGTGCTGCTGACGCGGCAGTTCCGCTACCCCGCCTTCGTCAACGGCCACGACGACCTGCTGATCGAAGCGGCCGCCGGCCTGCTGGACAACGCGGCGCCCGAGGAGCGCATTCGCGCCGAGGTGGAAGAAGAACTGGGCTACCGGCTCGGCGCGGTTCAGAAGATCTTCGAGACCTTCATGAGCCCGGGCTCGGTGACCGAGAAGCTGCACTTCTTCATCGCCGAGTACGAGCCTTCGATGCGCGTGGGCAATGGCGGCGGTCTGGCCGACGAGGGCGAGGACATCGAGGTGCTCGAACTCGGCATCGACGAGGCGCTGGCCATGGTGGCGGACGGGCGCATTGCCGATGCCAAGACCGTCATGCTGCTGTACCACGCGCAGCTGCATGTTTTTCCGCCGAGATAATCGGCCGATGGTTCTTCCTCGTCTCTCCTTCCTCCAGCCCGTCTGTGCGCTGTCCCTCGTCACGCTTTTCGCCTCCGGCGCCCACGCGCAGCAAGCCTTTCCGACCGAAGTAGAGACCGCCCTCGCGCGCGCCAAGGTGCCGCGCGATTCGGTGACCATGCTGGTGGCCGACGCCGAAGGCCTGCGCCCGCCGCGCCTGGCGTGGCGCTCGCAGGTGCCGGTGAACCCGGCGTCGATCATGAAGGTGGTGACCACCTACGCGGCGCTCGACCTGCTCGGCCCGGCCTACAGCTGGAACACGCCGGTCTACGTCGACGGCACGGTGAGCAACGGCGTGCTCAACGGCAACCTCTACATCAAGGGCCAGGGCGACCCCAAGCTGGTGCTCGAACGCGTGTGGCTGCTGCTGCGCCGCGTGCAGGGCCTGGGCATTACCACCGTGGGCGGCGACATCGTGCTCGACCGCAGCACTTTCGAAAACACGGCCGAGAACGACCCGGCCGCCTTCGACGGCGAGCCGCTGCGGCCCTACAACGCTTCGCCCGACGCGCTGCTGGTCAACTTCAAGTCGGTCAACATGACCTTCACGCCCGAGCGCGGCGGGCAGTTGGCGCGCATCAACTACGAGCCCCCGCTCGCCAGCGTCTCCATGCAGCCCACGATTGCGCTCGCGCCCGGCGAATGCGGCGACTGGCGCACGGCGATCAGGCCAGACTTCAGCGACCCGAACCGCATCCGCTTCAACGGCACCCTTCCGGCGGCCTGCGGCGAGAAGAGCTGGGCCGTGGCCTATGCCGACCCGCGCACCTACGGCCTGCGCGCCATTGGCGGCATGTGGGCCGAGATGGGCGGCCGCGTCGGCGGGCAGATGCGCGACGGCCGGGTGCCGCCGGGCCTGAAGCCGGTGTTCGAGTTCGGCTCGCCCCCGCTGGCGGAGGTGATCCGCGACATCAACAAGTACAGCAACAACGTGATGGCGCAGCAGGTGTTCCTCACGCTCGGCCTCACGCAAAAGAACCGCGGCACGTTCGAGGCTTCGCGCAACGCGCTGGGCCAATGGTGGCGCGACCGCATCGGCACGGGCGAGGGGCAGCCGGTGTTCGACAACGGCTCGGGCCTGTCGCGCGAAGAGCGCATCAGCGCCGCGGCGCTCGGCAAGATGCTGCAGGTGGCGTGGCGCTCGCCGGTCATGCCGGAGCTGGTGTCGTCGCTGCCCGCCTCGGGCGTGGACGGCACGCTCAGGCGGCGCGCGCTGCGCTCGGGCGGCGCGGCGCACCTGAAGACCGGCACGCTGCGCGACTCTTCGGGCGTGGCCGGCTACGTGCATGGCGCGAGCGGGCGGCGCTACGTGCTGGTGGCCATTGCCAACGGCGAGAACGCGGGTGCGGCGCGCGCGGCGTTCGATGCGCTGGTCGACTGGGCATACCAGGACAACTAGGCGCCTGGCCAGCCGCACTGTGTACAGAAAACTTCTGTAGGTGATAGCCGCTTGCGCGCGGCAGGGGCGCTGCACAGAATCGGACGCCCGTTCGATTCGATACCCGTGCAACACAGGAGATACGCCTTGAAGACACCGCAACAACCTTCCCGCCTCTCGATGCAAAAAGGGGCGGCATCGGCGGCACTCGCCGGCGCCGCGCTGCTGCTCGCGGCCTGCGGCGGAGGAGGCGGTGGTGGCGGAGGCGGCATCGGGATCGGGCTTCCGCCACCCACGGCAGACACGGGCCGAGGCTCCGTCGTGACGGACCCGCCCGAGCAGGCGTCGAAGTTGACCGCCGACCAGTTCAGGTCGCTGCTCGAGGCCGATGCTTCGGGCAGGGCGCTGCTTCAGGTGACCGGCACGCCCAAGTGCGGCATCGAGACGCGCTATCTCGAATACCGCACCATCGGCGGCAAGAACGAAGCCACCAACGCCACGGCCGCGGTCATGGTGCCCTCCGGCGCGGACGTGGCCTGCAACGGCGCGCGGCCGGTGGTCTTGTATGCCCACGGCACTACCGCCGCGCGCAACTTCAACATCGCCAAGTGGACCGAAGCCGGCCAGCCGGCGGCCGGCGAAGGCCTCTTGGTTGCCGCCATGTTCGCGGCGCAGGGCTACATCGTGGTGGCCCCCAACTACGCGGGCTACGACAAGTCGACGCTGCCCTATCACCCGTACCTGAACGGCGACCAGCAAGGCAAGGACATGGTCGATGCGCTCACCGCGGCGCGCAAGACCTTCGCGGGCATCAACGCGACCGATGCGGGCTCGCTGCTGATCACCGGCTATTCGCAGGGCGGCTACGTGGCCATGGCGGCGCACCGCGAGATGCAGGCCACGGGCAAGGCGGTAACGGCGTCGGCGCCGCTCTCGGCCCCGTCGGCCATCGGGCTGCTGGCGGACTACACCTTCCAGGGCTGGCCGGCGCTGGGCAGCACGCTCTTCGTGCCGCTGCTTTCGGCCAGCTGGCAGCAGCAGTTCGGCGACGTCTACGGCAGCACCAGCGACATTTACGAATCGCGGTACGCCGCGGGCATCGACACCCTGCTGCCGAGCCTGACGCCCATCGCCACGCTTTTCGCGAATGGAAAGCTGCCGCAGCTCGCGCTCTTTCCGGCGGGCGCCACGCCAGGACCGGTGAGCCCCGACCTGTCGATCTTCTATGGCGCCAACAACCTGATCCGCCAGAGCTACCTGACGCAGGCGGCCAGCGACATCCAGGCGAACCCCTGCCCCGGCAATGCGCTGCCTCCCACGGAGGGTTCATTCAGCACGACTTCGCCGCTCGACTGCCGGCCGGCCGTGGGCTTCAGAAAGGCGGCGCGCGCCAACGACCTGCGCAACTGGCTGCCGACCCGGCCGGTGCTCATGTGCGGCGGCGCCAACGACCCGACCGTCAACTTCCTGAGCACCCGCGCCACCGCCGGCTACTTCCGCGCCCGGGGCATCCCCGCCGCCGCGCTGACCGTGATCGACCTGGAAGACAACGCCACCACCGACGCCTATTCCGCCGCCCGGGCCGGCTTTGCGCAGGCCAAGAGCACCCTGGCGCAGAACAGTCCGGGCAGTGACGCCGACAAGGCGCGGGCGGTCACCCTGGCCTATCACGGCACGCTGGCGCCGCCGTTCTGCCTGGCTTCGGCGCGCGGCTTCTTCCAGGGCGTGCTGGCCGCCGGCGGCTAGCGGGGGCTTGGGGCTTCTTCCAGAAACACCGCGGAACCGGCTTCGCCGGGCCGCTGGTGTTGCCCCCTGCAAGGGGGTTGGCGTTGCGACACGAAGTGCGCGAAGACTGGGGGTTAGCCCATCGACGCGCGTTGAAGGCGGTCGCGCACGCCTTCCCATTCGGGCATGTCCGGCGGCGTTTCCACCCAGATCAGCTTGACGCCCTGCGCGTCGAACTCGCGCAGCACCGCGAACAGCTGGTGCGCGCTGGCCGCGGCGTCGTCGGGCATGCGCCGCTGCAGCACGCGCTGCGAATGGCTGCGCACTCCGGTGCGCGTCCACACCGCGATGTTCGCGGCGCCGGCGCCGAGCACGTCGAGCCCGGTCTGAATGGCCTTGGCATCCATCAACCGCAGCTTGGCATTGGGGGCGTAGTGCGCCTCCAGCGTGCCGGGGGCGCGCGGATCGGGCGTTTCGAGCACCTCGCGGTCGCTCAGGCGCTCGCCCAGCGCGGCCTCGACCTGCGCACGTGTGATCAGGCCCGGCCGCAGCAGCACGGGCGCGCCGCGGCTGCAGTCGATGATGGTCGACTCGATGCCCACCTCGCAGGCGCCGCCGTCGACCACCGGCAGCGAATCGCCGAATTCGTCGAACACATGCTGCGCCGTGGTCGGGCTCACGCGGCCGAAGCGGTTGGCGCTGGGCCCCGCAAGGCCGGGCACGCCCTGCTCGGCGCAGGCCTCGAGAAGTGCCTGCGCCACCGGATGCGAGGGGCAGCGCAAGCCGATGGTGTCCTGCCCGCCGGCCGCCGCGGCCGCAACGCCGGGCTGGCGGGTGACGATCAGCGTGAGCGGGCCGGGCCAGAAGGCCTGCACCAGCTTTTGCGCAAACGGGGGAAGCGGCTGCGCAAAGCGCGACAGAGCCTCGGTGCCCTTGATGCCGGCCGCCACGTGAACGATGAGCGGATGGTCCGAAGGCCTCCCCTTGGCCTTGAAGATGCCGGCCACCGCCATGTCGCTGGTGGCATCGGCGCCCAGGCCATAGACGGTTTCGGTCGGGAACGCGACCAGGCCGCCCGCGCGCAGCACGCGCGCGGCCTCGGCAATCGCCTGGGGAGACTGGCCGTCGAGAATCATGCGAAGTCGGCCGCCGTGAGCGCCGGCAGGCCGAGCAGGGTGGCGGCTTGCGATGCCGCGGCGCGCACGCTTTCGAGCGTGGCGCCGGTGAAGGTGATGTGGCCCATCTTGCGGCCGCGTCGCGGTTCGACCTTGCCGTAGAGGTGCAGGTGCGCGCCGGGCAGCGCGAGCACGTCGCTCCAGCGCGGCGCCGCCGGCTTGTCGCCGCCCTCGGCGGTGAACCACAGGTCGCCCAGCAGGTTCAGCATGATCGCCGGGCTGTGCTGGCGCGGCGCGGCCAGCGGCAGGCCCGCCAGGGTGCGCACCTGCAGTTCGAACTGCGACACGTCGCAGGCTTCCATGGTGTAGTGGCCGCTGTTGTGCGGCCGCGGCGCCATTTCGTTCACCACCAGCGAGCCGTCGGTCAGCACGAAGAACTCGACGCACAGCACGCCCACGTAGTTCAGCCCGGTGGCAATGCTCTTTGCCGAGTTGATGGCGGCCTGCGCCACGGTCTTGGGCATGTTCTGCGCATGCACCTCGGTCACGGCCAGGATGCCGCCCCGGTGCAGGTTGCGCTGGGGCGGAAAGTGCACGATCTGCCCGTCGCGGCCGCGCGCCACGATCACCGAGCATTCGAACTCGAGCGGCAACAACTTTTCGAGCACGCACGGCACGCAGCCCGCAGCCTGCCAGGCATCGATCAGCTCGGCGCGCGTCGACACGCGCTGCTGGCCCTTGCCGTCGTAGCCGAGGCGGGCGGTCTTGAGAATGCCGGGCAGCAGCCCGTCCTCACCCGCGGCCAGTTGCGCCGCCGTCTCGATGACGGCGTACGGCGCGCAGGCCACGCCGCAGCGCGTGAAATGGGCCTTTTCGGCAATGCGGTCCTGCGCGATGGCAATGGCGGCCGCGTCGGGTGCCACCGGCCGGGCGACGGACAGCTTGTCCAGCGACGGCGCGGGCACGTTCTCGAACTCGGTGGTCACCGCGTCTGCCAGGCCCGCGAGCCGTGCCAGGCCATCCACGTCGGCGTAGTCGGTATGGATGTGGTGATGGCTCACGCGGCCGGCCGGGCTGTCGGCGTCGGGGTCGAGCACCGCCGTGAAATAGCCCATGCGCTGGGCGGCGTGGGCGAACATGCGGCCCAGCTGGCCGCCGCCGAGCACGCCGAGCGTGGCGCCCGGAAGAATGGGAAGGTCGTTCTTGCTCACAGTGCACCCCCGCCTTGCGGCGAAAAAGGCGAAACGCCGCCCGCCTCCGCCGCGGGAGGCGGCGGCAGCGTCATGGCCTCGGCCGCGGTGGTTTGCGCGGTGCGGAAGGCGTCGAGCCGGGCGCGCAGCGCCGGATCGTTCACCGCCAGCATCGCCACCGCGAAAAGGGCCGCATTGGCGGCGCCCGCGTTGCCGATGGCAAAGGTTGCCACCGGAACGCCCTTGGGCATCTGCACGATGCTGTAGAGCGAATCGACCCCCTGCAGGTGACGGCTGGCCACCGGCACGCCCAGCACCGGCACGGTGGTCTTGGAGGCCAGCATGCCCGGCAGGTGGGCCGCGCCGCCCGCGCCCGCGATGATGGCGGTGAGCCCGCGCCCGGCGGCGCTTTCAGCGTACGCGAAGAGCGCATCGGGCATCCGGTGGGCCGAGACCACCTTCGCTTCGTGCTTGATTCCGAATTGCTGGAGAATCTCGACCGCGTTGCGCATCGTCTCCCAATCGGAGCTCGAGCCCATCACTACACCGACCTGAATGGTTTCGTTCATGGTTTCAATTTTACGTTTCACCCCCAGCTGGTTCCGATGATCGACATCACTCTCGAAAATTTTCAGGCCGAACTGATCGAAGGCTCGGTCGCCACGCCGGTGCTGCTGGACATCTGGGCCGAATGGTGCGGCCCGTGCAAACAGCTCGGCCCGGTGCTCGAAAAGCTCGAAACCGAGTACGCCGGCCGCTTCACGCTGGCCAAGCTCGACGCCGACAAGGTGCCGCAGATTTCGTCGCAGCTGTCGGAGATGTTCGGCGTGCGCAGCATTCCGTTCTGCGTGATGTTCAAGGACGGCCAGCCGGTCGACGGCTTCGTCGGCGCCATTCCGGCCGACAAGATCCGCGAATTCCTGGACAAGCACGTGCCCGGCGCCGAAGAGGTCGAGGCCGCCTCCGAGGAAGCCGCGGCCCAGGAAGCGCTGGCCGAGGGCGACACCGAAGGCGCGCTCGAGCGGCTGCAGCATGCGGTGGCCACCGACCCGGCCAACGACGATGCGCGCTTCGACTACATCAAGCTGCTGCTGCAGCAGGGCCGCATCGACGACGCCAAGGTGGCGTTTGCCCCGGTCATCGCCAAGACGACGCTGGTGCGCCGCTTCGATTCGCTGCAGCGCTGGATGGACGCCATCGATTTTGCGGCGCCGGCGGCCTCCGGAGCCGCGCCCTCATTGGCTGACTTCGACGCCAAGATCGCCGCCGGCAAGCGCGACTTCGACGCCCGTTTCGGCCGCGCCCGCCTGCTGATGGCCGAGCAGCGCTGGACCGACGCCATGGACGAACTGCTCGAGATCCTGATGCGCGACAAGAGCTGGAACGAAGAACTCGCGCGCAAGACCTACATCGCGATCCTCGATCTGATCGAGCCGCCGAAGGTGAAAGTGGCCGACGGGCAGATTCCGCCGGACGATCCGCTGGTGGCCACGTATCGCCGCCGGCTCAGCAGCGTGGTGTTGAGTTGAGCGAGTAATTGCTCATTGCAATGAGCAATTTTATAAAAAAGCGACTTGGTAGTCGCTTTTTTATTGCCTTGCTTGGCGTCGTATAGATATCATTACTACTCAATTCGACATAAAAGCGTACGCCAATGATCCAACTCACCGAAGAACTCGAAAAAGCCCGCAAGGCGGCCAGCCTGAGCCAGGAGGCCCTGGCAACCCAAGCCGGCCTTTCGCGCATGACGGTGCAGCGCATCGAAAGCGGCCAGATCGATCCACGGCTTTCAACGCTGCTCGAAATGGCGCGCGTGCTGGGGCTCGAGCTCATGACGGTGCCCGCCGCACTGCGCCCGCAACTGGAGGACTTCGTGCGATCGGGTGGCCGGCTGCTTGGCCAGCCGGCAGGCGCAGGCGCACCGCCCTCCATTGCACAAAGCCTGGCTGACGAAGGCCGGTGAGCACCCGCGCCGCGTTCAACACCGGCATCCGCTACCTGCGGATGTACCTGCATGCGCCCGGCGGACAGGCACAGGCCGCGGGCGCGCGGCGCGCCATCGGCTATCTCTCGCAGTACGGCGACATTCTTCGCGTGTCGTTCGACGAGGCCTACATCGCCGATTCGGCACGCCCCACGCTCTCGTTGGCCTACCGGGGTGCCGACGAGGCCGCTACCCGGGCCATCCTGGCGTCGGCCCGCGACGCCCGGGTGTCGCGCAGCGATGGCCACTGGCCGAGCTATTTTCAGAACCTGCTGCCCGAAGGCCACAACCGTGAGCGCCTGGCCTTGCAGCGCGGCTGCAGCGCGGACGACGAATTCGAGCTCTTGGCCGCCGCCGGCCACGACCTGATGGGCGCGCTCGAGGTCGAGCCCGTGCCCACGGCCGAAGGCATTCCCGACACGGTCAGGCACTGGCACACCGCGCTGGGGCTCGACGTGCTCGAACCCGGCTTCGTCGAACTGCCGGTGGAAGACGCGGCCGCCATTCCAGGCGTGGTGACCAAGTTCTCCGCCGTGCAGGACGGCCGGCGCTACGTGGTGCGGCGCCATGGTGCGGCCGGCTCATTCATTCTCAAGCTGCCGACCACGCGCCACCCCGACCTGGTGGCCAACGAATACACCGGCTATCGCCTGTGCGGTGCGCTGGGCCTCGACTGCGCCGAGGCCAGCGTGATCGAACGCACCGATGCCGACCTGCCCGAGCAGGTGCCGTTCGGGCAGATTCTGGCCGTGCGCCGCTTCGACCGCACGGCCGACGGCGGCCGCATCCACATGGAGGAATTCGCGCAGGTGCTGCAGTACGAGCCGCGCCAGAAGTACGGCCGCGGGCTCCACGTCGACTGGCCCGCCATGCTGCGCGTGCTGGACCGGCTGTCGCCCAACCCGGTGGCCGACGTGCGCGAATGCGTGCGGCGCATCGTGGCCTTCATCCTGCTGGGCAACAGCGACGCCCACCTGAAGAACTGGGCATTGCGCTATCCCGACGGCGTGGCGCCGGTGCTGGCGCCGCTCTACGACCCGGTGTGCGTGGCGGCTTTCTTCGAAGACGTGCTGGCGGTCGACTACGCGGTCAACCGCGCCATCGATGCGCGCCTGCGCGCCTTCGACTGGCCAGCGCTCGAAGCGCTGCTGCGCGCGGCCGGGCTGCTGCGGCCCTCCCGGCTCATGGCCATCGCGCGCGACACCGTGCGCCAGGCACAGGCCGAATGGCCCGCGCTGCTCGACGACCCGGCCACGCCGGCCAGCGTGCGGACCTGCGTTCGCGCACGTCTGGCAGGCGGTACGGCATTGGCGAGCTAGGCCGGCGTCGAATACGATTGCGGGCGATTCAACTTGTTGCAATTGAGAAGAAGGAAAAACCGGCCATGAGTTTCCTCGCCCGCCACAGCGCACGCCTCGCGCTCCCCGTTTTAGCGACCGTCATCCTCGGGGCCGCGCTGTCCGGTTGCGGCAGCGGCATCAGCCTCGACGAACCGATCGAGGGCCCGGTGTGGCGCCTCGTGCAGCTGGGCAACGAGCCCGTGGCGCCCGGCAGCGACGCGCAGATCCAGTTCGACCGCAGCAGCGGCCGCGTCAGCGGATCGGGCGGCTGCAACCGCGTGTCGGGTTCGTTCACGCGCAGCGGCAGCACGCTGCGCATCGGCCAACTGGCCTCTACCCGCATGGCCTGCGCCGACCCGGTGCGCGGCGCCAACGAAGCGCAGTTCATCTCGGCGCTGCAGGCCGCCGCCACCTATCGGTTGGCCGGCCCGGGACGGCTCGCGTTGCTCGACGCGAGCGGGCGGACGGTGGCAACGCTGAACTCGGCCAGCCGCTGAGGCCGCCCTCGAGAGGCCAATGCGGCCGCCGCCGGGCCGCCCCAAGGCGGGCCACGCCACCCCCTCGGGGGTGGCGAATTACACGCAGCGAAGCGAAGTGAAAAGCCGGGGGGCCAACTACTTCAGCCGGTGAGGCGCTCCAGCGCCTCACGGTACTTGGCCGCGGTCTTCTCGATCACTTCGGCCGGCAGGCGCGGCGCGGGCGGCGTCTTGTCCCAGGGCTTGCCGTTGATCTTGGTGGCCTCGAGCCAGTCGCGCACGAATTGCTTGTCGTAGCTCGGCGGATTGGTGCCGGCGGCCAGCGCGGCCTGGTAGCCCTCGACCGGCCAGTAGCGCGAGCTGTCGGGCGTGAGCACTTCGTCCATCAGCACCAGCGTGCCGGCTTCGTCCAGGCCAAACTCGAACTTGGTGTCGGCAATGATCATTCCCTTGGTGAGAGCGATCTGCGCGGCGGTTTCGTAGATCTCGAGGCTGGTCTCGCGAATCTGCTGCGCCAGCTTGGGGCCGACGATCTCGACCACGCGGTCGTAGCTGATGTTCTCGTCGTGCTCGCCGGCCGCGGCCTTGGCGGCGGGCGTGAAGATCGGGCGCGGCAGCTTGCTCGCGTTGGTGAGCCCTTCGGGCAGCGGCACGCCGCACACGGAGCGGCTTTCCTGGTATTCCTTCCAGCCGCTGCCGGCCAGGTAGCCGCGCACCACCGCCTCGACCGGAATCGGCGTCAGGCGCTTGACCAGCATCGATCGGCCGGTGACCTGCGGCACTTCTTCGGCCGTGACCACGCTTTCGGGCGCCTCGCCGGTCAAATGGTTGGGGCACAGCTGGCCAAGCCGTTCGAACCACCACAGCGCCATTTGCGTGAGGATTTCGCCCTTGCCCGGAATCGGCTCGCCCATGATCACGTCGAAGGCGCTGAGCCGGTCGCTCGCGACCATCAGGATGCGGTCTTCGCCGACGGCGTAGTTGTCGCGCACCTTGCCGCGCGCAAGCAGGGGCAGGCTCTGGATGGAGGAGGTGTGGACGGTGGTCATGGGGCGATGCTGTGCGGAAACGGGTGACGGGGAAACCGGATTGTGCGCGCAGAAAAAAGCCACCGCGAACGGTGGCCTGCGAATCGCGGAAAAACTTTCTTCTTCTTCAGACCACTTCTTGCGCGAGCTCGCCCTTGGCGTACTTGGCGGCGACCACTTGCAGCGTCTCGCCCTTGATCTTGGCGCCCTGGCCTTCGCAGCCGAACTCGATGTAGCGCTGCTTGCAGATCTGCTTGGCGGCTTCGCGCGCGGGCTTGAGCCATTCGCGGGCGTCGAACTTATCGGGGTTCTCGGCCAGGAACTTGCGCACCGCGCCGGTCATGGCCAGCCGGATGTCGGTGTCGATGTTGATCTTGCGCACGCCGTGCTTGATGGCTTCCTGGATTTCCTTCACAGGCACGCCGTAGGTTTCCTTCATGTTGCCGCCGTACTGGCGAATGATGGCCAGCAGCTCCTGCGGCACGCTCGACGAGCCGTGCATCACCAGGTGGGTGTTGGGAATGCGGCGGTGGATTTCCTTGATGCGGTCGATCGCCAGGATGTCACCGGTGGGCTCGCGCGTGAACTTGTAGGCGCCGTGGCTGGTGCCGATGGCGATGGCCAGCGCGTCGATCTGGGTGCGCTTGACGAAGTCGGCGGCCTGCTCGGGATCGGTGAGCAGCTGTTCGCGCGTCATGGTGTCGTCGGTGCCGTGGCCGTCTTCCTTGTCGCCCTTCATGGTTTCGAGCGAGCCCAGGCAGCCGAGCTCGCCTTCGACGGTCACACCCAGGCGGTGGGCCATGTCCGACACCTTCTTGGTGACGTCCACGTTGTAGTCGTAGCTGGCAATGGTCTTGCCGTCGGCTTCCAGCGAGCCGTCCATCATCACCGAGCTGAAGCCCAGGTCGATGGCGCCCTTGCAGACGTCGGGGCTCTGGCCGTGGTCCTGGTGCATCACCAGCGGAATGTTCGGGTACTGCTCGATCGCGGCCTGGATCAGGTGCTTGATGAAGGCTTCACCGGCGTATTTGCGGGCACCGGCGCTGGCTTGCAGGATGACGGGCGCGCCGGTTTCCTTGGCGGCCTCCATCACGGCTTGGACCTGTTCGAGGTTGTTGACGTTGAAGGCCGGAATGCCGTAGCCGTTGGCGGCTGCGTGGTCCAGCAGTTCGCGCATCGAGACGAGTGCCATGGGAAATACCTCGCGGAAATAGGGGGAAAAGAAGGCGGAAAGACAGGAGAAAACTGCCGCAATTCTATCGAGCCCCCTTGTGGGACGGCACTGACAGGTACCTCAGGGGAACGGGCCGGGCTGCGGCGCGCGCCCCTAGATCGGCAGTTGCGTGGTTGACAGCACCTGCTTGAGCACCACGAAAGTCCGGATCTGCCGCACGCCCGGCAGGTACAGCAGCTGCTCCGCATGCAGCCGGTTGAAACTGTCGTTGTCGCGCGTGCGCACGAGCATGAAGTAGTCGAACTCGCCCGTGACCACGTGGCATTCGAGGCAGCCCGACACCTTTTGCGCGGCCTTTTCGAAGTCGGCGAAGGAGTCGGGCGTGGAGCGGTCGAGCACCACGCCGATCATCACCAGCATGCCGAGCTCGAGCGCGTCGGCATCGAGCAGCGCCACGATGCCCTTGATGAGCCCCGCGGCCTTGAGGCGTTCCACGCGGCGCAGGCAAGCCGGCGCGCTGAGGTTGACCTTGGCGGCCAGCGCCACGTTCGACACCGAGGCGTCACGCTGAAGGGCCCGAAGAATCGCGCGATCGGTGCGGTCGAGCTCTGCGGCAGGCTCGGTCGCCCGTGCCGGCGCGGCATGCAACTTTGTTGTGCTCATCCTTGTCCTGGCGAATCAAAAATCTCAGATTCCCTGATCTTCTCTTTTTTTGCGCCGCAATTCCACTGAAGTTTGCAAGCACGTTTCGGCGGCTTCTTCCTACCATCGATGCATCCTTTTTCTGGAGCAGCACCGATGAACCTCAAGAAATTTCCCCGCCACGCACTCACCTTCGGCCCCACGCCGATTCACCCGCTCAAGCGCCTGAGCGCCCACTTGGGCGGCGAGGTCGAGCTCTACGCCAAGCGCGAGGACTGCAACAGCGGCCTGGCCTTCGGCGGCAACAAGACGCGCAAGCTCGAGTACCTGATTCCCGAGGCGCTCGAAGGCGGGTACGACACGCTGGTGTCGATCGGCGGCATCCAATCGAACCAGACACGGCAAGTGGCGGCCGTGGCCGCGCACCTCGGCCTGAAGTGCGTGCTGGTGCAGGAGAACTGGGTCAACTATTCCGACGCGGTGTACGACCGGGTCGGCAACATCGAGATGTCACGCATCATGGGTGCCGACGTGCGGCTCGACGCCGCGGGCTTCGACATCGGCATTCGCAAGAGCTGGGAAGAGGCCATGAACGACGTCCGCAAGGGCGGCGGCAAGCCCTTTCCGATTCCGGCCGGGTGCTCGGAGCATCCGCGCGGCGGCCTGGGATTCGTGGGCTTCGCTGAAGAAGTGCGGCAGCAGGAAGCCGAGCTGGGCTTCAAGTTCGACTACATCGTGACCTGCTCGGTCACGGGCAGCACGCAGGCCGGCATGGTGGTGGGCTTTGCAGCCGACGGTCGCGCCGACCGCGTGATCGGCATCGACGCCTCGGCCAAGCCGCAGCAGACCTTCGAGCAGATCGTGCGCATTGCCAAGGGCACGGCCGAGCTGGTCGAGCTGGGCCGCGACATCACCGACAAGGACGTGGTGCTCGACCGCCGCTTCGGCGGCCCCGAATACGGGTTGCCCAACGAAGGCACGCTGGAAGCGATTCGCCTCTGCGCGCGGCTCGAAGGCATGCTGACCGACCCTGTGTACGAGGGCAAATCGATGCATGGAATGATCGAGAAGGTGCGGCTGGGCGAATTCCCGGCGGGTTCGAAGGTGCTGTACGCGCACCTGGGCGGCGTGCCTGCGCTGAACGCTTACAGCTTCCTGTTCAGGAACGGCTGAGCGGGCTCAGCTGGCCCTGCAGATCTTGAGCATGTTGGTGCCGCCGGGGGCACCCATCGGCTCGCCGCAGGTAATCGCGTAGACGTCGCCGGTCTGCACGATGCCGCGCTTCTTCAGATGGGCTTCGGCCTGCTCGAGCGCGGTGTCGCGGTCGCTTTCCGAATCCATCAGCAGCGGTCGCACGTTGCGGTAGAGCGCCATTCGGCGTTGCGTGGCAAGGCGCGAGGTCAGCGCGTACATCGGAATGTGCGCGCGGTGGCGGCTCATCCACAGCGGCGTGGAGCCCGACTCGGTGAGCGCCACGATCGCCTTGGCGCCCAGGTGGTGCGCCGTGAACAGTGCGCCCATGGCAATCGACTGGTCGATGCGGCTGTAGGTCTTGCCGCTGAAGTCGGCGTCGAGCGTCTTGTCTTCGGCCGCTTCGGCGGCTTCGCAGATGCGGCTCATCTCCTGCACGGTTTCGAGCGGGTAGCGGCCCGAGGCGGTCTCGGCCGAGAGCATCACCGCGTCGGTGCCGTCGAGCACGGCGTTGGCCACGTCGCTCACCTCGGCGCGCGTGGGCACGGGGTTGGTGATCATCGACTCCATCATCTGGGTCGCGGTGATCACCACCTTGTCCATGTCGCGCGCCATGCGGATCATTTTTTTCTGCAGCGCGGGCACGGCGGCGTTGCCGACTTCAACCGCCAGGTCGCCGCGCGCCACCATGATGCCGTCGCTCGCACGCAGGATTTCTTCCAGCTTGGGAATGGCTTCCGCGCGCTCGATCTTGGCGATGAGCCCGGGCTTGTGCCCGTACTCGGCCGCGGCCACATTGCACAGCTGGCGCGCCATTTCCATGTCGGTGGCGTTCTTCGGGAAGCTCACCGCCACGTAGTCGGCCTGGAAGCTCATCGCGGTCTTGATGTCTTCCATGTCCTTGGCGGTGAGCGCCGGCGCCGTGAGGCCGCCGCCCTGCTTGTTGATGCCTTTGTTGTTGGAGAGCTCGCCGCCCAGCTTGACGGTGGTGTGCACCGCCTCGCCGCGCACGGCGTCGACCGTGAGCACGATGAGGCCGTCGTTCAGCAGCAGCCTGTCGCCGGGACGCACGTCGCGCGGCAGGTCCTTGTAGTCGAGGCCGACGGCATCGGCGTCGCCCGGCTCGGTGCGCGAGGCGTCCAGCACGAACTTGGCGCCCGGCTCGAGCCAGACCTTGCCCTGCGCGAACTTGCCGACGCGGATCTTGGGGCCCTGCAGGTCGGCCATGATCGCCACCTCGCGGCCGATCTTGCGCGCCGCCTCTCGCACCATGGCGGCGCGATCGATGTGGTCTTGCGCCGTGCCGTGGCTGAAATTGAGCCGCACCACGCTGACCTTGTTCAGGATCATCTGTTCCAGCAGCTCGGGCGTATTGGAAGCCGGGCCGAGCGTGGCGACGATCTTGGTGGCGTGGCGGGGAAGGCGATCCGTGATCATTGAGCTTGTCTCCATTTTGTATCCGCTACTGTATACAGTTTGTGTGACAACAGGAAGCGGGCACCGCGGCGCGGGCGCGAAAAATCAGCCTGCGGCACGCTTGGCAAGGATTTCGAAGGCAGGGAGCGTCTTGCCCTCGAGCACCTCGAGGAAGGCGCCGCCGCCTGTCGAGATGTAGCCGACCTGCTTCTCGATGCCGTACTTGGCAATGGCCGCGAGCGTGTCGCCGCCGCCTGCGATCGAGAAGGCGCTGCTCTCGGCAATGGCCTGCGCAATGGCCTTGGTGCCGCCCGCGAAGGCGTCGAACTCGAACACGCCCACCGGGCCGTTCCACACGATGGTGCCGGCTTCGCGCAGTTGCGCCGAAAGGATCTCGGCGGTCTTCGGACCGATGTCCAGGATCAGGTCGTCATCGGCCACGTTGCTCGCGTCTTTTACCGTGGCGGGCGCGTCGGCCGCAAAGGTCTTGGCCGTGACCACGTCCACCGGAATCGGCACGTCGGCGCCGCGTGCGCGCATGGATTCGATCACTTCCTTGGCCTGGTCGATCAGGTCGGGCTCGGCCAGCGACTTGCCGATCTTGAGACCGGCCGCGAGCATGAAGGTGTTGGCGATGCCGCCGCCGACGATCAGCTGGTCGACGTTGGCCGACAGGCTCTTGAGGATGGTGAGCTTGGTGCTCACCTTCGAACCCGCCACGATGGCCACCAGTGGCCGCTTGGGCAACGCCAGCGCCTTCGAGATGGCGTCGAGCTCGGCTGCGAGCAGCGGGCCGGCCGCGGCCACCTTGGCGAACTGCGCAATGCCGTAGGTGGTGGCTTCGGCGCGGTGAGCGGTGCCGAAGGCATCGTTCACGTAGATGTCGGTGAGGGCCGCGAGCTTGCGGGCCAGCGCTTGGTCGTTCTTCTTCTCGCCCTTGTTGACGCGGCAGTTCTCGAGCAGAACGACCTGGCCGGGCTTCACGTCGACACCGTCGACCCAGTTGGCCACCACCGGAACCTCGCGGCCCAGCAGCTCGCCCAGGCGCTTGGCCACGGGGGCAAGCGAGTCTTCGGGCTTGAACTCGCCTTCGGTCGGGCGGCCCAGGTGCGAGGTGACCATGACGGCGGCGCCGGAATCGAGCGCCAGCTGGATGCAGGGCACCGAGGCGCGGATGCGCGTGTCTTCGGTGATGTTGCCTGCGTCGTCCTGCGGCACATTGAGGTCGGCACGAATGAAGACGCGCTGGCCGGCGGCCTTGCCCTGCGCGCAGAGGTCGGTGAATCGAATGACGTTCATGGTCTGTGTGTGGTGGAAGACAAGTCGCCCCGCATTGTAGGTTTCGCCCAGCGGGGGCTCTACGCGCTTCTTGCGGCTTTCCGATGCTTTGCGTCAACCCTTTGGCTGCGCCCTGGCGAAGCGTTCCAGGACTTCGACAAAGCTCGCGGCGACGGGCGACAGCGTGCGCCGCGCGGCGCTGTAGATGCACACTTCGCGATGGAAATCGGGCGACTCCAACCGCACCATCTGCAGGCCGTGGGCCCGCACCAGCGGCGCGGAATAGGTCGGGCACACGGTCAGCCCCAGCCCCGAGGCCACCATGCCGAGCGCGGTGGTCATGTACGACACCTCCTGAGTGCCCGGTCGCAGCATGTAGTCGCGCTCCGCCGGGGCCAGCTCGGGCAGCACGCGCTGGCGGAAGTCGCGCGTGGGCGCAATGAAGGTGTACGGCCCGAGCTCATGCCAACGCACCTTGCGGCGCCTGGCAAAGGCGTGATCCGGCGGGCAGATCAGCCAGTGCCTGTCGCGCAGCAGCGTGCGGCGGTCGATGGCTGCATCGACCGCCACGTCTTGCCCAACCGCAAGCTCCACGTCGCCCGCTGCAACGCCGGCGAGCAGGTGCTCGGGCAGCGTGTCGGCAAGCCGAACGTCGACGTCGGGGTAGGCCTCGCGATAGAGCGCGATCACCCGCGGCATCAGGGTGCAGGCCATGAGCTGGGGCGCTGCAAGGCGCAACACTCCTTTCTTCTTGTCACGCAAATCCGTCACGCCGGCCACCGCGCTCGTCAGGTCGCCAAGCAGCCGGTGCACCGAGGGCAGGAACTCGCGCCCCGCTTCGGAAAGCTGCACCCGCCGGGTATGGCGGTCGAGCAGCTTCACGCCCATTTCGCGCTCGAGTTCGCGCACCAGCACGCTGAGCGCCGATTGCGTGAGATGCAGCTGCTGCGCCGCGGCAGTGAAGCCGCCGGTTTCGGCCACCGCGGCAAAGGCACGCAATTGGCGCAGGGTCAAATTCATATGTCTATTTCATCAATCGATGAATTAATTTCGATTGCATCATAAGACGCGGCGTCGCCCAATAACGGCTCACCGGAGACAAGAAGCCATGCCGACGACCGACCACACGGCGCCCCCACCCGCCCCGCCAGTGCGCGGACTGCACCACTTTGCCTGGCGCTGCCGCGACAGCGAGGAAACCCGCCGCTTCTACGAAGACCTGCTGGGCCTGCCGCTCGCGCACGTGATCAAGAGCGACCACGTGCCGAGCACGGGCGAGTACTGCCCCTATGTGCACATCTTTTTCCAGATGCGCGACGGCTCTTACATCGCCTTTTTCGACCTGGGGGACGACATTGCCGCGCTGCCTTCGCCCAACACGCCCGCGTGGGTGAACCACATCGCGCTGCGGGTGGATTCGGTGGACGATCTGCTCGCCGCCAAGGCGCGGCTGGAGAGCGCCGGTGTTGAAGTGCTGGGCGTGACCGACCACCACATCATCGAATCGATCTACTTCTTCGACCCCAACGGCATTCGCGTCGAACTGACCACGCCGACCGTGCCACAGGCCGAGATGGAAGCGCATGCGCGGCGCGCCCGCGCGGACCTCGACGCGTGGACCGTGCGCAAGGCCGAGCTGCGCACAGCGAGGGGCACTGCAGATGTCTGAGTTGCAGCTCGCCGTCATCGACGTGAAGCCCGGTGCTGCGATGGAGAGCCAGTCGGGCCTGCAGATGCTGCGCCCGCGCATCTATGGCGCCTTTCGCGCGCCGCAAGGCACCAAGAAGATCGCGGCCATCGTGATGCACCCGACCAGCAACTTCATGGGCCACTACCTCATCGGCCCGCTGGCCGAACGCGGCATCTGCTGCATGGGGCTGAACTCACGCTACGTAGGCAACGATACGGTGCTGCTGATGGAGCGCGCCATCCAGGACCTGGGGGCCGGCGTGCAGTACCTGCGCGCGGCCGGTTACGAAAAGGTGTTCCTGGTCGGCAACTCGGGCGGCGCGGCGCTCGCGAGCTTCTACCAGGCGCAGGCCGAAAAGCTCACGGCCACGCACTTTCCGGACGGCGATCCGACGCATCTTCATTCGGACGACCTGCCGCCCGTGGACGGCATTGCCCTGTGCGCCGCGCACCTGGGCCGCACGCGGCTGATGCGCGACTGGATCGACCCGTCGGTCACCGACGAGCACGACCCGCTCTCGGTGGACCCTGAACTCGACATGTACGACCCGCGCCACCGCGTGCCCTACGAGCCCGAATTTCTCGCCCGCTTCAGCGCGGCGCAGAAGGCCCGGCTCGAGCGCATCGAGCAATGGTGCATCGACCGGCTCGCGCTGCTGCGCCGCACACCGGGCGCGCCGCGCGACCAGACCTTTGTCGTCTATCGCACGCATGCCGACCCGCGCTGCGTGGATCTTTCGCTCGATGCCAACGATCGGCTGCCAGGCAGCGTGTGGGGCGACGCACGGCAGGTGAACTACTCGGCCAATGCGATGGGACGCACCACGTCGCTCACTGCGTTTCTTTCGCAGTGGTCTTCGCGCTCGCAAGCGGACGGGCCCACCAATCTCGCGCGCACCACCGTGCCCAAGCTGCTGCTCACCTACACGGGCGACCAGTCGACCTTTCCGAGCACACGGGATACGTGGATGGCCGCCGGCGGCGCGCGCATCCGCAATGTCGACATCGTCGGCGGCAACCACTATCTCGCGGGGCAACCCGAACTGGTGCCGAAGGCGGCGGACGCAATTGCCGAATTTGCCCACGCGCTGTAGACCAGACATGGAAACCTTTGCATTTGCGCCGGCCTACGAACTGCCAAGCTGGCCCTTCACACCGCCGCCCGAACTGGGCAGCACCCGAATCATTCGCCACCCGATCGTGATCGTTGGCGCCGGCCCTTCGGGCCTCACGTTGGCCTGCGACCTGGCACAACGCGGCGTGCGCGCCGTGCTGCTCGACGAGGACGACACCGTCGGCGTGCGCGGCGCCTCGTCGCGCGGCATCTGCTACGCGCAAAAGAGCCTCGAAATCTTCGAGCGCCTGGGCATCTACGAGCGCATGGCCGCCAAGGGCATCACCTGGTCTTTCGGGCGCACCTTCTCGGGCGAGCAGGAGGTGTACAACTTCAATCTGCAGGCGAACAGCGTCTCCAGGCAACCGCCGTTCATCAACCTGCAGCAGTTCTACGTGGAGTGGTTCCTGGTCGAACGCATCTTCGAACTCGGCTTGACCGACGTGCGCTGGAAGAGCCGCGTGGCCAGCGTCGAGCAGTTGCACGACGGCGTGCGCATCGAGGTCGAGACGCCTGACGGCCGCTACACGATCGAGGCCGACCGGCTGATCGACGCCACCGGCGCCAACAGCCCGATCCGCACGCAACTGGGCATCGATGCCCACTCCTCACGCAGTACCGATCGCTGGTGCATCAGCGACGTGCGCTTCAAGAAGCCGCTGCCGACGGAGCGCTGGACGTGGGTCGACGCGCCCTTCAACGAAGGCCGCGGCGTGTGGCAGCACCTGATGGCCGACGGCGTGTGGCGCATCGACTACCAGATGCCCGAGGACTGTGACACGAGCTACATCAGCAAGCCCGAAGTCGCGGGCGCACGGCTGCGCGAACAGCTCGGGCCGGGCGTGGAGTTCGAGTTCGTGTGGATCGGGCCGTACGGCTACCGCGATCACCTGCTCGACAGCTTTCGCCACGGCAATGTGTTCTTCATCGGCGATGCCGCGCACGTGGTGAGCCCGTTCGGTGCGCGCGGCGGCAACAGCGGCATCCAGGATGCGGCGAACCTCGGCTGGAAACTGGCGCTCCTTGCGCGCGGGCAGGCGAGCGATGCGCTGCTCGACAGCTACGACGCCGAACGCCAGCCCGCCGCGCAAGAGAACCTGCGGGTGACGAGCCGCTCGGCGCGCTTCCTCGCACCGCGTTCGCCGGCCGAGCACACGCTGCGCCGCGCCGTGGTGTCGTTGGCCGCGCGCCATCCGTTTGCGCGAGCGCTGGTGAACACGGGCCGCATGTCGGTTGCGAACGACTATCCACCCACGCCGCAGTTGCCCGAAGGCGGACGCAGCGTACAGAACCTGCCGCTGCGCTGGGCCGACGGAAGCGAGACGACGCTGATGCAGCTGCTGGCCGATGGCACGCAATGCATTGGACTGTGGCTGGCGCCGACACGCGCCGAGGCGGACGCGGCGATGGAAGCGACGGCATCGTTGCCGCGGCGCCTGCTGGCCATCGGCGGCGACAGCGGCTTGCCGACGCTGCAAGCCGACGAACGGCTCACGAACCACCTGGGCCTGCGTGACGCGGGCAGCCTGGTGCTCGTGCGCCCCGATGCCTATTGCGCCGCGACGCTGCCGCACGCCACGCCTAAAGCCATCGCCGATGCGCTGCGCAAAGCGCTTGCCCGGAACACTCAACCATGATCACCGAGCCCCGCATCCCCGATCCCGACGGCTTCTATGCCGCCTTGCTCGCAGCCCACGAGGGCCTGAGCGAAACACAGAGCGCCGACCTCAATGCCCGCCTCGTGCTGCTGCTGGCCAACCAGTGCGGCGACCAGGCCGTGCTGCTCGACTGCATTCGCGCAGCGGCCGAAGACCTCACGACCAATCAAGCCCCATGAACGCCAACGTCTCCTTCGCTTCCGCCTCCGACACACGCGAGCAGAAACCGCAACTGCGGGAACTCGCGCCCGGCGTGTACGGCTACATCAGCGACTTCGATCCGAACTGCGGCTTCGTGGTCGGCGACGAGCAGGTGGTGCTGATCGACACACGGCCCACGCCGCGCATGGCCCGCGACTTTCTCGGCGCTATTCGCACGGTGACCGACAAGCCGATCAAGACCATCGTTCTCACGCACTATCACGCAGTGCGCGTGATGGGCGCGAGCGCCTTCGACCAAGTGCAGAACATCATCGCGAGCAACGGCACGCTCGACTGGATCCGCACGCGCGGACAGGCCGACTTCGATTCGGAGGTCGGACGCTTTCCGCGCCTCTTCGCGGGCGTGGAAGAAATTCCGGGCCTCACCTTTCCGACGATGAGCTTCGAGCGCGAGATGAGCCTGTGGCTCGGTCCACGTCCCGGCCTCGGCCGCGAACTGCGTCTGATGGCGCTGGGCCGTGGTCACTCGAGCGGCGACACCGTCGCCTGGCTACCCGACTGCAGCGTGCTGTTCTCCGGCGACGTGGTGGAGAACCACTGCGGCGTGTACGCGGGCGATGCCTACATCGGCGATTGGGCCGGCACGCTCGATGCGGTGCGCGCCCTCAAGCCCCGCGTGCTGGTGCCGGGCCGCGGCGCTGTGCTGCAGGACGAAGCCGCCTGCGCCGAAGCCATCGAACTCACCCAAGCCTTTCTTGGAACCCTGCTCGGCAGCGTGAAAGCCGGCATTGCCGCAGGCGAAACGCTCAAGGGCTGCTTCGCGCGCGCAGAAGCGGCGATGACCCCGCGCTTCGGCGCATGGCCGGTGTTCCAGCACGTGCTGCCCTTCGATGTATCGCGCGCCTATGACGAGTTGCGCGGCATCGAACACCCCGTGGTGTGGACGGCGGAGCGCGACCGCGAGCTCTGGCAGACGCTGCGCGGGGACTGACCCGCTACCGATTTTCAAAACAAGCAACGGAGACACAAGCGATGAAACGATTTCTTCCCCTGCTGGCAGCAACCCTTGCGCTGGCTACGGCGGTGCCTTTCGCATCTGCCCAACAGGCCGCCTACCCCAGCCAACCCGTCAAGTGGATCGTGCCCTACGTGGCCGGCGGCGGCACCGACAACCTGGCGCGCGCATTGGCGGAGGCCATGCAGCCTTCGCTCGGGCAGCCGCTCATCATCGACAACCGACCCGGCGCATCGACCAACATCGGCGTGTCGGTGCTGATGCAGGCCAAGCCCGACGGCTACACGATCATGCAGGCCGAGAACGCGGCGCTTCTCTTCAACGAGCACATGTTCGCCAAGCTGCCCTACAAGCCCGCGAGCGACTTCACCTACATCGGCACCATCGGCCGCTTTCCGGTGGCGTTGGTGGTGCACCCGGACTTTCCCGCGAAGAATGTGGCCGAGTTCGTGCGCCACGTGAAGGCCAACCCCGAGAAGGTGAGCTACGCCTCGCCCGGCAACGGCTCGCCGCACCACATGGCCATGGAGCTCTTCAAGCAGAAGGCCGGCATCAGCATCACGCACGTGCCCTACAAGGGCGCCGCGCCCGCGATGACCGACGTGATGGGCGGCCAGGTGCCGACGATGATGCTCGATCTGGCCTCGGGCCTGCCGATCATCAAGGCGGGCAAGGTGCGGGTGCTCGCGATTGCGCTGCCGCAGCGTGCGGGCGCATTGCCCGAAGTGCCGACCTTCGTCGAAGCCGGGTTCAGCGACGTGAACGCCTATGCCTTTCACGGTCTGATCGGCCCGGCCGGCATGCCGCCGGAAGCGGTCGCGCGCATCAACAGCGAGCTCCAGAAGGCGATGAAGGCACCCAAGGTGGTGAAGCTGTTCGCGGACTTCGGCTTCGAGCCGCTGCCGGGCACGCCGCAGGAGTTCTACAAACTCTCGCGGGCGGAGAGCGAACGCTGGGGCAAGATCATCCAGGCCGCCGGCGTGAAGCTGGACTGAAAAAGAACTCCCCCCGGCTACCAGCCCAGCCCGAGGTGCAAGGGCAGGTACACCGCCATGCCCGCCAGCATCGTGCCGAGCACGCCGCGCCGCCAGTAGTAATAAGCGGCGCCAACCACCGCCGCGTACAGACGTGCATCGTGCAGCGTGTTGATCAGGTGGCCTTGGGTCATCACGATTTCGGGCGCGATCACGCCTGCCAATGCCGCGGCCGGCGCGTAGTGCAGCGCGCGGTGCGCCCATTCAGGCAAGCCCCAGGGCCGGTCGAGAATGAAGAAGAAGCACCGCGTGAGCACGGTCACCCCGGCCAGTCCGACGATGATCGCGAGCGTCCAGAAATCGGTGGTGCCGCTCATTTGTTGTCTTCCGCATCCGGGTCGAGCCCGAGCTGCTTCTCGAGCCAGAAGCACAGCAGCACCGCCGTGCCGATGGCCACCACGATGTTGAGCTTGAGCGGCAGCGTATAGGCTGCCACCGCGGTAACGCTGGCAATCAGCGCGGCCAGCATGCGCAGCGGCGTGGTCGCCATCGAGCAGACGATGGCCACCAGGCTCAGCACGCCCGCAAAGCCGAGGCCCCAGTTCTGGGGAATGAAGTTGGCGAGCGCAATGCCCAGCAGGCTCATGCCCATCCAGGAGCACCAGGTCACGAAGTAGTTGCCGGTGAGATAGGCCTCCTGGGCCTTCTGCTCGTCGGGCCCGACCGGCGGCGACGCATAGCGCCGGGTGAAGAGCGCATAGCTCAGGTCGGCCGTGAGATAGCCGTGCGTCATGCGGCGCCAGCGCGGCATGTGCATGAGGTACGGCCGCAAGTGCAGGCTGAAGACCACGAAGCGCAGGTTGACGCAGAAGCCCGTGGCCAATATCACCCAGGCCGGCGCGCCTGCGAACAGCAGCGGAATGGCCGCAAGCTGCGAACTGCCGGCGTAGACCAGCAGTGTCATCGCCACCGATTCCAGCACGCTCATGTTCGACTTGACCATGGCAACGCCGGTCATGAGCCCCCAGGCGCCGATGCCCAGAGCGGCCGAGGACATGTCGCGGATGCCGGCGCGGAATTCTGGGCGGCGGCGGATGGCTGCGGACAGGAACATCAGCCGAACACCTGCCCGGGCTTCAGGTCGAAGCCGCGCAGGAAATCGGCCACGGCCAGGCGCTTGCCGCCGGGACGCTGGAGTTCGGTGACCATCACGATCGAGCCGGCCGCGGCCACCGCAACGCCCGCGTCGGTTACGGCGAGGACGGTGCCGGGCGCAGCCGATTGCTCGGCGGGCGCCGCGTAGGCGGCCCAGAGCTTGATGGTCTCGCCGTCGAGCGGGCTGTTGGCGCCAGGGAACGGATCGAAAGCGCGAATGCGCCGCACAATGGCGTCAGCGGGTTGGTTCCAGTCGACCTGCGCTTCGTGCTTTTCGACCTTGTTGGCGTAGGTCACGCCTTCGGCAGGCTGCGGGGTGCGCTCCAGCTTGCCGATGTCGGCCAGGGCCTGGACGATCATGCGGCCGCCCAGTTCGGCAAGCCGGTCGTGCAGGCGGGCGGTGCTGTCGTTGCCGATATCCACCGGCTCGCGCAGCAGCATGTCGCCCGTGTCCAGGCCGGCGTCCATCTGCATGATGGTGATGCCGGTTCGCGTGTCGCCGGCCTCGATGGCGCGGTGGATCGGCGCTGCGCCTCGCCAGCGCGGCAGCAGGCTGGCGTGGATGTTGAGGCAGCCGAACTTCGGCAGGTCGAGCACCCATTGCGGCAGGATGAGACCGTAGGCGGCAACCACCATCACGTCGGGTTTTGCTGCCAACAGGGCCTCGCGCGCGGCCGAGGCGTCTTCAGGGTACTTGCCGCCGAGCCGCAGGCTGCGCGGCTGCGCCACCGGCCATTTGTTGGCCACGGCGCATTGCTTGACGGGAGAGGCCTGCAGCTTCATGCCGCGCCCGGCGGGTCGGTCGGGCTGGCTGAGTACCAGCACCACCTCATGTCCGGCTGCGGCAATGGCCTCGAGCGCGACGCGCGCGAACTCGGGCGTGCCCGCAAAAACGACCTTGAGGGGGTTCAATCCCGGATCCGATCGAGTTCGAGGTCATCCCCCGTGTGATAGCGGCGAACCACGCCGGTGGGGTCGATGTAGATATAGAGCATGCGGCGCTCGTTCACGGCCTTGTAGCGCCAGGTCCAGACGGCTCCGTCGAATGAGCTGACGCGGCTGATTTCATAGGGGCGGCCGTAAAAGGCGATCACGTCGTTCTGGCGCCAGCGATCGACCTTGATGTCGTGGCCGAAGCGCGCCTCGTTGAGCACCTGCGTCACGGACACGACCTTGCCCGAGGCATCGACGTCGATGTCGGTCACCTCGAAGCCTGCGGGCATGCGCGAATACTGCAGGCGTTCGCCGCCGCCCGTGAGCGGATAGCGGCCCGTCGGAGGGCCCAGGCGCTGAAGGGTTTCGGCCGCCGTGGTGCCCGGCACGATGCGTGTCGGTTCGCTGGCGCAGCCGGCCAGCAGCAGCCCGGCGGCAACGACGAAAGCACTCGGCCAGGCGAAACGCATATCAGGCCCTGCCCTCTCGGGCGTCTTCGCGTTGCTGCTTGAGCAGCTTGCTCTTGATGCGGTTGCGCTTGAGCGGCGACAGATATTCGACGAACACCTTGCCCAGCAGGTGGTCCAGCTCATGCTGGATGCACACGGCGAGCAGGCCTTCGGCCTCGATGGTGCGAAGTTCGCCGTTTTCGTCCAGGGCCTGGACCTTGACCGAGGTGGAGCGCATCACGCCGTCGTAAATGCCGGGGACCGAGAGGCAACCCTCTTCGTTCAGCACCTTTTCGTCGCTTGCCCAGATAATTTCGGGGTTGATGAGCACCAGCGGCTCGTTGCGCTCTTCGGAAACGTCGATGACGACCAGGCGCTCGTGCACATCGACCTGGGTGGCGGCCAGGCCGATGCCGTTGGCGTCGTACATGGTTTCCAGCATGTCGGCAACCAGGGCCTTGATGCGTGCATCGACGCCCTGTACCGGCTTGGCGACCGTGTGCAGGCGCTTGTCCGGGTAACTCAGAATGATTCGTTTGGCCATGAAAAACGGGAAAAGTTGTGGCTATTTTCGCCAATTCCGCGACGGGATGAGCTCGGATCGCCTGAAAACGTTGCCCTTTAAAGGGCTTCGGGCGCAGAATTCGTAGCAAATTGTGAGATTCGTATGCGCACCGATACTTTGATGCGCTCACCCATCCAGACATGAAAAAGCTCCGAACCCCTGTCCGCCAGCGCCCGCATCTTTTCGCCACGTTGGCAGCCCTTGCGGTGATCAGCGGCGGCACGACGGCCTGGGCTCAGAACTACCCCGTCACCCCGCAGCAACGCGCCACGGCACAGCAAACCGCCCAGAACGGCGTTCCGCTGAGCGAACTGGCGGCCAGCGCGCCGGACGAATACACGGTCAAGCCCGGCGACACGCTGTGGGCCATTTCGCGCCTCTACCTGCTGCGCCCCTGGCGCTGGCCGGAACTGTGGGGCATGAACATCAACGAAATTGCGAACCCGCACCGCATCTACCCGGGCCAAGTTCTCTACCTGGACAAGACGGGCGGCCGCGCACGCCTGACCATGCGCCGCGGTGCGGGCGGCAGCGCAGACGGCGGCACCATCAAGCTGTCGCCGCGCACGCGCTTCGATTCCCTGGCCGGCATGGCGCTGCCCACGCTCAACCCGAGCATCATCGAGCCGTTCCTCAGCGAGCCGATCGTGGTGGACGCCGACACGCTGCAAAGCGCGCCGCGCATCGTGGCCGGCAATGACAGCCGGGTGCTGCTGTCGCGCGGCGACCGCGCCTATGCGCGCGGCAATGCCGATACGCCGTTGCTCGAAACGCCCGGTCCGCTGAAGAACTTCCGCGTGTTCCGCAGCGCCACGCCGCTGAAGGACCCGGGAACGGGTGAAATCCTCGGCTACGAAGCGCAGTACCTGGGCAAGGCCCAGCTCCAGCGCGGCGAATCGACCACGGTCGAGACCCAGAAAGACAAGGACGTCATCACGGTGGTGCCGGCCAGCATCGACATCATCGCCGCCCGCGAGGAAATCCGCGCCGGCGACCGCCTGCTGCCCGAGCCGCCGCGCCAGCTGCTGAGCTACGCGCCGCGCGCCCCTTCCACTCAGGTCGAAGGCCGCATCATTTCGGTCTATGGCAATGCGGTGCAGTTCGCGGCGCAGAACCAGGTGGTGGCCATCAACAAGGGCACGCGCGACGGCGTCGACAGCGGCCACGTGCTGGCCATTCTGAAGAACGGCGAAACCATTCTCGACCGCACCGGCGAACGCAAGGAAACGATCAAGCTTCCGAACGAACGCATCGGCCTGCTGATGGTGTTCCGCCCGTTCGAAAAGGTGTCGTACGCGCTGGTGCTCGAAATCACCGACACCCCGCGCGCCGGCGACTTCCTCGTCAATCCCTGACGCCTTCACGCTTTCCATTTTTCGCTTCGTTTGGAACGCGCAGAACTCGCAGGCTGGCTGCGGCTTTCACTGACGCCGGGCATCGGCGACGGCGCCGCGCGCAAGCTGCTGGCGGCCTTCGGGCTGCCTGAAGGCATTTTTGCGCAACCCGCCGCGGCGCTCCGGCAGGTGGTGTCGCAAGCGGACGCCTTGCAGCAGCCCCCCAATGGCCTGCAGGCGCAAATCGACTTGACCTGGCAGTGGCTGCAATCCGGCCCGGATGACGGCACCGCCCGCCGTATCGTGACGCTGGGCGATGCGGGCTATCCGGCGTCACTGCTCGAAATGGTCGACCCGCCGCTGATGCTCTACGTGCTCGGCGCAGCGGACTTCGACCTGACACAACTCACCAACAGCATTGCGGTGGTGGGCAGCCGCAACCCCACGCCGCAGGGTGCCGCCAATGCGCGCGCCTTTGCACGGGCGCTGGGCGACGCGGGCTTGCCGGTGATTTCGGGGCTGGCACTCGGCGTGGACGGCGCCGCGCACCAGGGCGCGCTCGACGCGGCCGGCGATGCGCCCCGGCTCGCGACCGTGGCCATCGTGGGGACCGGTCTCGACCGCGTCTACCCGGCCCGGCACCGCGACCTGGCGCACCGCATCACGCAGCACGGGCTCATCGTGAGCGAGCTGCCACTCGGCACGCCTCCGCTCACGCAGAACTTCCCAAAGCGCAACCGCCTCATTGCCGGCCTGGCGCGCGGCACGCTGGTCGTAGAGGCGGCGCTCCAGTCGGGTTCGCTGATCACGGCTCGCCTGACCTCGGAACAGGGCAAGGAAGTGTTCGCCATTCCGGGCTCGATCCATTCGCCGCAATCGCGCGGCTGCCACGCGCTGATCCGCCAGGGCGCAAAGCTGGTCGAGTCCGTCAATGACATCATCGAAGAGCTGCCGGACCTGCGCGCAGCCAGCGCGAATGCGGGTCTTTTCGGCGATGCGGGCGCCTCCTCTTCAGCCGCTGAAAATCCGCTGCTCGAGGCCTTGGGCTTCGATCCGGTGAACCTCGACGCCCTGAGCGCGCGCACCGGCTGGAGCGCGGCCGAGCTGCAGGCCAAGATGCTCGAGCTCGAACTCGACGGCCATGTGGCGCGCCTGCCCGGCGGGCTCTTCCAGAGAACGGCCGCGGCCTAGTATTTTCCTTCCGCCAAAAAGGACGGAAGAAGTGACATGAAGCCCGGGAGCTCGCAACAAGCTTCGGCTATATTGGGCTCATGTTCGAAGTGCTTGTTTTTGTCTACGAAAACTATTGGCGCGGCGATGCCTGCCCCGAACCCGGACAACTGGGCCGCAAGCTCAGCGCCCACGGCTTCGAGGCCGAAGAGATCCGCGATGCGCTGCACTGGCTCGACGGCCTGAGCCTTGCAACCCAAGGCATGCAGCTCGAGCGAAGCGCCGATGACGACGCCATTGCCACCGTCACGCTGCGGGGCGCCCCCGAAGCCGCGCTGCCCCAGTCGAGCAATGCCATGCGGGTGTATTCCCAGGCCGAGCAGGAGCACCTGGGCGCCGATTGCCTCGGCTTCATCCGCTTTCTCGAGTCGTCGAACGTGCTGTCTTGCGGTTTGCGCGAAATCGTCATCGAGCGCGCCATGGCCGCACCGGGCGACCCGGTTGCGCTCGACGAACTCAAGATCATCGTGCTGATGGTGCACTGGAGCACCGGCATCGAGCCCGACGCGCTGGTGCTCGACGAACTCTGCGAAAGCCGCGAGGGTCGCATCGCGCACTAGCCGGCTAGTTCAGCAGGCGCTCCGGGTTGGCGTCGAGCTTGGCGAGCGCCTCGCGCGTGGCGCGCACCGTGAGGGTTTCTTCCTCGGCCGGTACGAGCAGGCCGGCCTGCAGGTAGTTGGCCAGCCGGCCGACCTGGATGAGAAAGCTGCGGCCGTCGGCCGAGGCGAACAGGTGCAACTGCTTGCGGTCGCTGCGCCAGACGAACTGCACCTGGCTCACACGGTCGTTGTGGTCGAGCATGAACCAGTTGCCCACCTGAAGTTCGTGCGCCCACTCGAGCATGTCTTCGGCCACCACGCTACCGGCGGTGTCGGGCACCACCTCGATCGAGGCCGCGTCCACACCGAGCAGCAGTTCGATGCTGTTCGCATCGAGCGGCAAGTTGGAAGCGCCGCCTTCGTCGCTCACGAAGTCTTCCAGGTGCGCCAGGCGCTCGGCCATGGCTTCGATCTTGGCCGCGGGAATGGCCTCGGTCTTCGACAGGAAGGCATCGGACAAGGTCGCGCCGATGGTCTTGATGTGGGCTTCCTGCGGCTCGTCGATGATACCCAGCAGGTTCATGCCCAGGCGCAGGCGCTGCAGCAGCTGCGGCAGGTCCTGGATCACGCGGGCGCGGTCGGCGCGGTTGGGCTTGGCGCTTGCGGCCCACACCAGTTCGGAGGCAACGCGCTTGAGCATGACCGTCTGTTCGCCCTGGGCGCCGTAGCGCAGTGCGGCAATGGCCAGCACCTCGGCCCAGACCTTGAAGAGAAACTCGCGGATCTCGTCGCGCACCGGCATGTCGTTGAGCATCTTGCGCAGCTCGATGGTGTACTGGATCGCCATCGTTTCCTTCTGCTCGACCTGCTGCGCGACGCTCATGACACGCTGGGTGGTGTCGCTTTGCGTGAGGTAGCGGCCCAGGAACGCGACGAACTCGTCGAACACCAGCTTGAAGACGCGCTGCCCGGTTTCGGGGTATTGCTCGATCACCTGCACCACGCGGCGAATTTCGCCTTCGAGGGCGCTGCCCGAAATGGCCGCGGCGTCGAAGCCCATCACGCAGGAGCCCATACGGTCGATCAGCATGCGCGCCGGATGCTGCAGGGTGCCGAAGAACTCGGGCTCGGCAATGGCCACGCGCAGCACGGGCATCTGCAGCCGCGCAAACCACACGCGGGCCGAGAAAGGAATGCGCTCCTCCGCGAGGATCGCCTGGAACATGAGCGCCACGATCTCGACGGTCGCCTTGTCGGCCGTGGTGGGCGCGCGCTTCTTGATCTCGGCGCTGCGCCGCCGCAGATCGACCGACGCCTGCTGGAGCATGGTGGCCTGGTCGCCGGGGTTCTGCATGTACTGCGTGGCGGCCATCCTGTAGGCGGCTTCGGCGTCGGCGATCACGGCCGCAAAGGTATTCGAAGCGGCCGGTGCGGTGCCGCCGCCGCTGACGCCGCTCCCCGCCACTGCGTGGCCGTCCATTCCTGCAACCGACTGGGGCGAGGACGACATGGTGGACTGCATGTCTGCCGCGCCGATACGGGCGGCGACGAAGCGCTTCAGGCTCAGCAACGCCGTCTGCGCCCGCTGGCGGGCGAGCAGCAGCGGCGAGCCGCCGGTCGTTGCGAGAGGCACCGACGGGGCCAAGCCCCGCGTTTGCGGCGATGCATCCGAGCCATGGCGCGAAGCGGCGCCCGGTGCCTGGGCGCTGCCGCCGCCGGCATACGGCGACCCCGGCACCGTTGCCGGGCCGCCGCCGGAAGCGCCTGTGCGGCGCACAAAATTCTTGAGATCGATCTCCTGCATGACGCCCTTGGAGACCAGGAACGCGTTGGCGTCCTCGTAGGCCTTGACCACCACGCCGACCAGATGCTGCTGCACGGTTTCCTGCACGCGGGCCCAGAGCGTGCGGCTCAAACCGGCCGCCAGCCACTGGTCCACCAGAAGCTTGGACAGCGTTTCGGGCCTGAGCACATCATTGGCGTCGAACTCGGTGGTGCCTTCCAGGTGCTGGATACGCAGACGCAGGTCGCTGAGCTCGAAACTCGCCTTTTCCTGGATCGCCTGCGCCAGCCGCGACGACAGGATGTTGCTTTCCATCACGTCGTCGCCGATCAGTTCGAGCCGCAGCCCGCCCGTGGACGGTGCGCCGGCCGACGCACCAGGAGCGTTCACCGACTTGCGCCAGCTGGCCTGGGCAAGTGAAACCCACTGCGTGGCCTGCCCCTGGAATGCCACGAAATCGTCACGGCTTTCCTGCATGGCGCGCGCGCTGCCGATCTCCGAAGCCTGCTTGGTCAGGCGGTCCCGGATGGCCTGCGCCAGGGGAACGATGACGCTCCCGGTCGCCAGCACGAAACGCTCACGCGTCTCGCGTGCGAGCTGCAAGGAAGAGGCGGACCGCGCAATACTCATTGAAAGATCGGGAAGGCCGGTGAAGCTCTATTCGGCAACAGCCGAGAGCTTGCATCGGGAAAAGCAACCGCACAAGTGTGCATCAGCTTCCTTGCAGTTGCTGACTTCCCGCGGCGCTTCCCTTCGATTCGATGCCGTCAGACCACGGCGCCGGCGTTGGGGTCGTCCTCGGAATCGCCGTCGCGCTTGACCGGCGTGCCCTTGATCAGGTCTTCGCGCTTGATGCCGAGCCACATGGCAATCGCCGCCGCCACGAAGCACGACGAGTAGATGCCGAAGCAGATACCGATGGTCAGCGCGAGCGCGAAGTAATGCAGTGTCGGCCCGCCGAAGAAGAACATCGAGAGCACCACCAGCTGCGTCGAGCCGTGGGTGATGATGGTGCGGCTGATGGTCGAGGTGATTGCGTTGTCGATGATCTCGACCGTGCTCATCTTGCGGTAGCGCCGGAAGTTCTCGCGCACCCGGTCGAAGATCACGACCGATTCGTTGACCGAATACCCCAGCACCGCGAGCACCGCCGCAAGCACCGCGAGCGAGAACTCCCACTGGAAGAAAGCGAAGAAGCCCAGGATGATGACCACGTCGTGCAGGTTGGCCAGCACGGTGGCCACGGCGAACTTCCATTCGAAGCGGATCGCCAAGTAGATCATGATGCCCACCACCACCATGCCGAGCGCCTTGAGCCCGTTGGTGGTGAGCTCTTCGCCGACCTGCGGACCGACGACCTCCATGCCGCGCTGCGTGGCCGAAGGATCGACCGACTTCAGCGCCTGCATGACCTGCGCGCTTTGCTGGTCGGAGTTCATGCCCTTCTGCGCCGGCAGGCGAATCTGCACGTCGCGCGAAGTGCCGTAGCTCTGCACCTGCACTTCGGGGTACCCGAGCTTGCTGACGGCCTCGCGCACCTTGCCGATGTCGGCCGACTGTTGGTAGGCGACCTCCATCACGGTGCCGCCCGTGAACTCCACCGACAGGTGCAGCCCGCGGTGCAGCAGGAAGAACACCGCCAGTGCGAAGGTGGCAAAGGAAATGATGTTCAGCACCAATGCATGGCGCATGAACGGGATGGTCTTGTGGATGCGGAAGAATTCCATGGCGCTTGTCCTTGACCTTTACTTGCCTTCAGCCACGGTCGTGCCGTCGGTCTTGGGCCGCCACACCGTGCCGATCGACACGGTCTTGAGCTTCTTCTTCTGGCCGTACCAGAAGTTCACGAGGCCGCGCGAGAAGAACACGGCGGAGAACATCGAGGTGACGATGCCGATGCAGTGCACCACCGCGAAACCGCGGATCGGGCCCGAGCCGAAGGCCAGCAAGGCGATGCCGGCGATCAGCGTGGTCACGTTGGAGTCGAGAATCGTGCCCCAGGCGCGGTCGTAGCCCGCATGGATGGCCGCCTGCGGCGAGGCGCCGTTGCGCAGCTCTTCACGCACGCGCTCGTTGATCAGCACGTTGGAGTCGATGGCCACGCCGATGGCCAACGCCATGGCCGCGATGCCGGGCAGCGTGAGCGTGGCCTGCAGCATCGAGAGAATGGCCACCAGCAGCATCAGGTTGACGGCCAGCGCGATCGACGAGAACAGGCCGAACAGTGCGTAGTACGCGCACATGAACACCATGATCGCGAGGAAGCCGTACATCACGCTCTTGAAGCCTTTTTCGATGTTGTCGGCACCCAGCGTCGGACCGATGGTGCGTTCCTGGATGATTTCCATCGGCGCGGCCAGCGAGCCGGCGCGCAGCAGCAGCGCGAGGTCGGCGGCTTCGGACACGGTCATCGAGCCCGAGATCTGGAAGCGGTTGCCGAGCTCGCCGTTGATCGACGGGGCCGTGAGCACTTCGCCCTTGCCCTTTTCGAAGATCAGCATGGCCATGCGCTTCTTGTAGTTCTCGCGGCTCACGTCGCGCATGATGCGGCCGCCCTTGGCGTCCATGGTCAGGTCGACCTTGGGCTGGTTGGTCTGCTGGTCAAAGCCGGGCTGCGCGTCGGTGAGGTTTTCGCCGGTGACGAGCACCTGCTTCTTCACGATCACGGGGCGGCCGTTGCGTTCGAGAAACTTCTCGGAGCCGAAGGGCACCGGTCCGCCGCCCAGTTCAGCCGCGCGGCCTTCGGCGCTTTCGTCGACCAGGCGCATTTCGAGCGTGGCGGTGCGACCCAGGATGTCCTTGGCCTTGGCCGTGTCCTGCACGCCGGGCAACTGCACCACGATGCGGTCGAGGCCCTGCTGCTGGATGACCGGCTCGGCCACGCCGAGTTCGTTGATCCGGTTGTGCAGGGTGGTGATGTTCTGCTTCAGCGCCGCGTCCTGCAGCCGGCGCGCGGCTTCGGGCTTGATGGTGGCCGTAAGGCGCCAGTTGCTGCCGTCCTGCGTGTCGGTGGTTGCGAGGTCCGGGAACTGGTCCTGGATCAGTTGCTTGGCCGTTTGCAGCGCGGCCGCATCGCGGAACGAAACCTCGAGGGTCTGGCCATTGCGGCTCACCGAGGTGCCGCGAATGCCCTTGTCGCGGAAGGTGGTGCGCAGGTCGCTCGCGAACGATTCGGCCTTCTTGTCGATGGCGCCCTTCATGTCGACCTGCAGCAGGAAGTCGACGCCGCCGCGCAGGTCGAGGCCGAGGTACATCGGGAACGCATGCAGCGACGCGAGCCAAGCCGGCGAACGCGAAACCAGGTTCAGCGCCACCACGTAGGGCGGGTCCGCCGGATCGGGCACCAGTGTGCGCTGCAATACATCGCGCGCCTTGAGCTGGTCGTCGGGCGTGGCGAAACGCGCGCGCAGCGAGGTGCCCTCGATCGCGAGCAAGTCGGGCGTGAGCCCGGCTGTTTTCAGCGCCTCCTCGACCCGGCTCTGGGTGGCTGCGTCGACCTTGACGGTCGACTTGGCCGCGGACACCTGCACGGCAGGCGCCTCGCCGAAGAAATTGGGCAGGGAATAGATCAACCCCACAAGCAGCACGATCACGATGATCGTGTACTTCCAGACCGGATAACGGTTCATGAGAAAGCGCTTTTCAGAAACAGGAACACGGCGTGACTTGAGGCCCGGCGCCATAAAGCGCAAGACCCCGCCTCGCGTTTATTGCTACTTGACCGCGCCCTTGGGCAAGACCTGGACCACAGCGCTGCGCTGGATCTTGATCTCCACGCCATTGGCGATTTCAAGGCCGAGGTACTGGTCGCCGAGCGAGGTGATCTTGCCGAGCACGCCACCGGCCGTGGCCACTTCGTCGCCCTTGGCCAGCGCTTCGATCATGGCGCGGGCTTCTTTCTGGCGCTTCATTTGCGGACGGATCATCACGAAATACAGCACCACGAACATCAGCACCAGGGGCAGCATGCTGCCGAGCGAAGACAACATGTCGCCACCGCCGGAAGCAGCGGGCGCGGTTTGGGCGAAAGCAGAGGAAATGAACAAGAGAGTCTCCAGCAGAGAGAAGAGGAATGTCAGAAGCGCGGAACGGGCCCGCGGTTCCGCAGCCCCGTGGAAAAGGCCGCGAGTCAGAGCGTGAAGCGGCATCGGCCGCGCACAGCAGCGGGCATTGTATTCGTGGCAATGCCCTGCTCCGCGCGCTTATCCGGCGCGCCGGGCAGGGCTTTCCAGGGCTTGGGGGGCGCGTCTGGCGCTATCTTTTCGGGAGCAAGGCGCAGCCGGAGGCCGGCTGCTCCCAAAAAATCAGGCCGCCGCGCGCTGCGCCGGCTGCGGGTTGCGCCACTTGGCGAGCAACTCGCTCCAGCGGGTGCGGGCAGCGGCGAGGTTGCGCTCCTTCACGTGGCCGTAGCCGCGGATCTGCTCGGGCAGGCTCGCAATCTCCAGCGCCAGGGCGTGGTTCTCGGCGCGCAGCCCGGAAATCACCTCTTCGAGGCTCGCGCGGTATTCGCCGATAAGGGCGCGCTCGGTCTTGCGCTCTTCGGTGCGCCCGAAGATGTCCAAAGCCGTGCCGCGCAGGCCCTTGAGCCGGGCCAGCAGCCTGAAGCCGGAGAGCATCCAGGGGCCGAACTTCTGCTTCTGCAGTTCGCCCTTGGCGTTCTTCTTCGCAATGATGGGCGGCGCGAGGTGGTAGTTGAGCTTGAAATCCTTGCCCATCTCGCCCTCGAACATGCCTTCGACGCGGTCGAGAAAGCTGCGGTCGGTATGCAGGCGCGCAACTTCGTACTCGTCCTTGTACGCCATGAGCTTGAACAGGTAGCGGGCGACCGTCTCGGTCAATGCGGTCTTGCCCAACGCCGATTCAGCCTGCTGCACCTTGCCCAGGAACTGCCGGTATTCGTCGGCGTAAGCCGCGTTCTGGTAGCCCGTGAGAAATTCGGCCCGGCGCGCCACCAGGCTTTCGACGGTTTCGCGCTTCTTGAATTCGATCACCTGGCCAGGGCTCACGCGCTTTTGCAGCGCGGCCGGGTTGGCGGCTGCCTGGCGGCCCCATGCGAAGGCGGTCTTGTTGTTCTCGATCGCCACGGCGTTGAGCTCGATGGCGCGCATCAGCGATTCGAGCGCCAGCGGGATCCAGCCCTTTTGCCAGGCAAAGCCCAAAAGCATCGGATTGGCGTAGAGGCTGTCGCCCATCAGCGTGGTGGCGGCGGCATCGGCGTCGAAGGTGCCGAGGCCATCGACGCCCACGGCGCGCGCGATCTCGTTCGCGCAGTCGTCCTGCGGATTCACCCAGTTGGCATTGCGCACGAAGGCGGCCGTGGGCGTGCTGTGCGTGTTGAGCGCCACATGCGTGCGCCCTTCGCGCATGCGCGCCAGGGTTTCGGCGTTGACGGCTACCAGCGGATCGGCCGCCAGAATGAGATCGGCCGCGGCGGTGCCGACGCGCGTGGTGCGAATCGCGTCCTGCGATTCGCCAATGAGCGCATGGCTCCAGGTGGCGCCGCCCTTTTGCGCGAGGCCGGCCGCGTCCTGCGTGACGATGCCCTTGCCCTCGATGTGCGCCGCCATGCCCAGCAGCTGGCCGATGGTGATGACGCCCGTGCCGCCGACGCCGGCCACCACGATGCCCCACACCTGGCCCTGCGCCAGCACCGGCACCGCCGGCTCGGGCAGCGGACCGAGTTCGAGCGGCGTATCGGCCTTGTTCTTCGTCTTCTTCTTGAGCTGCCCGCCTGCGACCGTGACGAAGCTGGGGCAGAAGCCCTTGAGGCAGCTCATGTCCTTGTTGCAGCTGCTCTGGTTGATGGTGCGCTTGCGGCCGAATTCGGTTTCGAGCGGCTCGACCGACAGGCAGTTGCTTTTCACGCTGCAGTCGCCGCAGCCTTCGCAGACCAGGTCGTTGATGACCACGCGCTTGGCCGGATCGACGGCCGTGCCCCGCTTGCGGCGGCGGCGCTTCTCGGTGGCGCAGGTCTGGTCGTAGATGATGGCCGTGGTGCCGGCAATCTCGCGGAACTCGCGCTGGATCTCGTCGAGTAGGTCGCGGTGCTTCACCGCCACATGGTCGCCGGGGATGGTCACGCCCTCGTACTTCTCGGGCTCGTCGGTCACGATGACGACCTTCTTCGCGCCTTCGGCATGCAGGCTTTCGGCAATCTGCAGCACCGAATGGCCCTCGGGCCGCTCGCCGACCTGCTGGCCGCCGGTCATGGCCACCGCGTCGTTGTAGAGAATCTTGTAGGTGATGTTCACGCCGGCCGCGATGCTCTGGCGGATGGCGAGCAGGCCGCTGTGGAAATACGTGCCGTCGCCCAGGTTCGCGAAGATGTGCTGGTCGGTGGTGAAGGGCTGCTGGCCCACCCACGGCACGCCCTCGCCGCCCATCTGCGTGAAGCCGATGGTGGAGCGGTCCATCCAGGTCGCCATGAAGTGGCAGCCGATGCCGCCCATGGCGCGCGAGCCTTCAGGCACCACGGTGCTGGTGTTGTGCGGGCAACCCGAGCAGAACCACGGCTGGCGGTCGGCGCCCTGAACGCCGCCCACCTTGAGCACTTCCATCGAGCGCTCCTTGGCTTCGAGGATGGCGATCTGCGCATCGATGCGCGCATGCATGTCGGCGCCGGCCTGTTCCAGGATGCCTAGCTTGCGCAGGCGCTGCGCAATGGCCTTGGCGATGAGCGCCGGGTTCAGGTCGGCGTTGGCGCGCAGCAGCGTGTTGGCGGTGGGGTTGGGCATGGCCCATTCGCCGCCGGAGAAATCGCCGTCGAGCTCATTGAACTTGCCGAGCACGGTGGGCCGCACGTCGGCGCGCCAGTTGTAGAGCTCTTCCTTCAACTGGTATTCGATGACCTGGCGCTTTTCTTCCACCACCAGAATTTCCTGCAGGCCGGTGGCAAAGTCGCGCGTGAGCTGCGCTTCCAGCGGCCACACCACGCCCACCTTGTGCAGCCGGATGCCCAGCTGGCGGCAGGTGGCGTCGTCCAGGCCCAGGTCGATCAGGGCCTGGCGGGTGTCGTTGTAGGCCTTGCCGCTGGCCATGATGCCGAAGCGGTCGTTCGGGCCCTCGATCACGTTGTGGTTCAGCCGGTTGGCGCGGATGTAGGCCAGCGCGGCATACCACTTGTAGTGCATGAGGCGCGCTTCCTGCTCCAGCGCATGGTCGGGCCAGCGGATGTGCAGGCCGCCGGGCGGCATCTGGAAATCGGTGGGAATGACGATCTCGACCCGGTCCGGGTCGATCATGGCCGTGGAACTCGACTCGACGATTTCCTGGATCGTCTTCATGCCCGACCAGATGCCCGAGAAGCGGCTCATCGCGAAGGCGTGAATGCCCAGGTCCAGAATTTCTTGCACGTTGGCCGGAAAGAACACCGGCGTGCCGCAGGCCTTGAAGATGTGATCGCTCTGGTGCGCGGCCGTGCTGCTCTTGGAAATGTGGTCGTCGCCCGCCACCGCGATCACGCCGCCCCATTCGGTGGTGCCCGCCATGTTGGCGTGCTTGAAGACGTCGGAGCAGCGGTCCACGCCCGGGCCCTTGCCGTACCAGATGCCGAAGACGCCGTCGAACTTGTTGGTACCCGCGGGCGAAAAGCCCAGCTGCTGGGTGCCCCATAGCGCCGTGGCGGCGAGCTCTTCGTTCACGCCCGGCTGGAAGACGATGTTCTGTTCCTTCAGGAACTTGCTGGCCTTCCATAGCGCCTGGTCGTAGCCGCCGAGCGGAGAGCCGCGGTAACCGCTGATGAAGCCCGCGGTGTTCTTGCCGGCCTGCTTGTCGCGCAGGCGCTGCAGCATGGGCAGCTTGACCAGCGCCTGCACCCCGCTCATGAAGGCCCGCCCGTAGTCGAGGCTGTATTTGTCGTCAAGCGTGACCGTCTCGAGGGCCTTGCGAATGTGCTCGGGCAGCGGTGCGTTCATGTTTGTCTGTCTCCGTGTGGCAGGGCCTTGTGGGCCTGGCTGATGGGTGTGGGTCTGTGCCCGGGTCGGGCGCGAGCCCATGATCACGCAAAGTGTATGCCGGGGTGCGCGACAGGTGTTTGCGTTCTGTGCTCCAAAAAACCGGCTTCCAGAAAGAATCTTGCTTAATATCGCCATCCATGGAAAGCATTGACAAGTTCGATCTCTCAATCCTGCAAGAACTGCAGGCCGATGGCCGCCTGACGAATGCCGAGCTTGCGCAGCGCGTGGGGCTCTCGGCCGCGCCCTGCTGGCGGCGGGTGCGCGCGCTGGAAGAAGCCGGCTTCATCAAGGGTTATCACGCCGAGATCGACCGCCACAAGATCGGGCTGGGCGTGCTCGCGTTCGTGCGCGTGGACACCGAACGCGTCACCAACGACGCCACTCAAAAACTGGAGGACGCGATCCGCAAGCTGCCCGAGGTGGTGGCCTGCCACTACATCAGCGGCACCGGCACCTTCGAGCTGCAGGTGGTGGCGCAAGACCTGGACAGCTTCTCGGCCTTCGCGCGCCAGCACCTCATGAACCTGCCCAACGTGAAAGACCTGCACACCAGCTTTTCGCTGGGCGAGGTGAAGGCGAGCAGCGCATTGCCGCTCGGGCACCTGGCACGCTAGCTGCAACCTAGAATTCCCGCCCACCCTGGATACATACACATCCCGCCAGCCGGCGGAACAAGAGGAAGAGGACTCCGCATGAACTCCATCCGCCGCGCTCTGGCGCTAGGCCTTGCCGCCGCCACGCTCTCCTTCGGCGCACAGGCGCAAGCCCAGAACCGCGAACTTACCGTGGCCTCCAGCGCCACCTACGCGCCCTTCGCCTTCGAGAACAAGGACAAGCAGATCGTCGGTTTCGACATCGACATCATCAACGCCATCGCCAAGCAGCAAGGCCTGAAGATCAAGGTCGTCAACACGCCCTTCACCGGCATCTTCGGCGCGCTCAACAACGGCGACGTCGACCTCGTGATTTCGGGCGTCACCATCAACGAAAAGCGCAAGCAGAGCTACGACTTCACGCCGCCCTACTTCGCGGCGCGCCAGCTCATTGCACTGCCGAAGAGCAGCACGGTCGCCTCGCTGAAGGATCTTGCCGGCAAGAAGATCGCCGTGGTGAGCGCCTCCACCGCCGACGACATCGCCTCGCGCGAGTTCGGCAAGACCAACCCCAACATCCGCCGGTTCGAGAGCACGCCGCTCATCATTTCCGAGCTCGCGGGCGGCGGTGTCGACGCCGCGATGGGCGACAACGGCGTGATCGCCTACCGCGTGGCGCAACACCCCGAACTGAAGACCCTCGACGACAAGTCCTTCCCCGAAGAAGGCTTCGGCATCGTCGTGAAGAAGGGCGACAAGGCGCTGCTCGACAAGCTCACCGCCGGCCTCGCCGCGGTTCGCGCCGATGGCAGCTACGCCACGATCTACAAGAAGTGGTTCAACAAGGACCCGAACGCCCGATGAGCAGCAGCACCTCCGGCCCGGGCGCAAGAAAGCACTAGATGGAACAGCCGATCCTGTTGTTCGGATGGTTCCGCTGGGACATCCTGGTCGAGTACAGCGACCTGTTCTGGCAAGGCGCCTGGATGACGCTGCGCATGACGGTGGTGTGCGTGCTGCTGGGTTCGAGCTGGGGCCTGTGCCTTGCGCTCGCGCGGCTCGCCCAGCCGCGCCATGCGCCGTGGACCTGGATTGCGCGGTTCTTCCTGCGCTGGCCGGCCACGGTGTACGTGAGCTTCTTCCGCGGCACGCCGCTTTTCGTGCAGATCCTGCTGATTCACTTCGCGGTGATGCCGGTGTTCATCCACCCCAGCACGGGCCTGCTGATCGACGGCGACCTGGCGCGCACGCTCAAGCAAGAGCACGGCGCGCTCATTTCGGGCGTGGTGGCGCTCACGCTCAATTCGGCGGCGTACATCTCGGAGGTGTTCCGCGCCGGCATCCAATCGATCTCGCGCGGACAGTTCGACGCCGGCCGGTCGATCGGCTTCACGCCCATGCAGGTCATGCGCTATGTGGTGCTGCCGCAGGCCTTCCGCCGCATGCTGCCGCCGCTGGGCAACAACGCCATCGCGCTGCTGAAGGACACCTCGCTGGTCTCGGCCATCGGGCTGGCCGAGCTGGCCTACGCCGCGCGCACCGTGGCGGGCGCCTATGCGCGCTATTGGGAGCCATATCTCGCGATTTCGGTGGTGTACTGGGTGATGACGCTCGTGCTCACCACGATGCTGCGGCGGCTCGAACACCGCCTGGCGCGCAGCGACAGAGGCTAGACCGTTCCGGAGACCGGCCGGTTTTCCGACCGGTCTCGACGGCATCGGCACAATTGGGCCACATGCCACCGATATCCCCCGAAGAGACCCCCATTCCCCCGGCCCGGCCGCAGCCACCGAAGTTCGCGGCGCTGGAGCCGCTCAAGCTGCCCGTGTTCCGCATGCTGTGGAGCACCTGGCTCATCGCCAACATCTGCATGTGGATGAGCGACGTGGCGGCGGCGTGGATGATGACCTCGCTGACCACCTCGCCCATCTGGGTGGCGCTGGTGCAGTCGGCCTCCACCTTGCCGGTGTTCCTGCTGGGCCTGCCGAGCGGGGCACTGGCCGACATCCTCGACCGCCGGCGCTGGCTTGTGGCCACGCAGTTCTGGCTGGCGGGCACGGCCATCGTGCTGTGCGCGGCCATTGCACTGGACATGATGACCGCGCCGCTTTTGCTGGCGCTCACTTTCGCCAACGGCATCGGCCTGGCGCTGCGCTGGCCGGTGTTCTCGGCCATCGTGCCCGAGCTGGTGCCGCGGCCGCAGCTGCCGGCGGCGCTGGGCCTGAACGGCATCGCAATGAACGCCTCGCGCATCATCGGCCCGCTCACGGCCGGCATGCTGATTGCCAGCGCAGGCAGCGTCTGGGTGTTTGCGCTCAACGCGGTGCTGTCGGTGGCCTCGGGCTTCGTGGTGCTGCGCTGGCGGCGCGAGCACAAGCCCAATCCGCTGGGGCGCGAGCGACTCATCAGCGCTATGCGGGTGGGCGTGCAGTTCGTGTGGCAGTCGCAGCGCATGCGGGCCGTGCTCTCGCGCATCACCATCTTCTTCTTTCATTCGACCGCGCTGCTCGCGCTGCTGCCGCTGCTGGCCCGCAACCTCGAGGGCGGCGGCGCCGGCACCTTCACGCTGCTGCTCGCGGCCATGGGCTCGGGCGCGATCGTCGCGGTGCTGTTTCTGCCGCGGCTGCGCCAGGCGCTGGGGCGCGACCAGCTGGTGCTGCGCGGCACAGTGCTGCAGTCGCTCGCCACCGCGGTGATGGCCTTTGCGCCCAACGCCTGGGTGGCCGTCCCCGCCATGTTCTTCTGCGGCATGGCGTGGATCACGGTGGCCAATTCGCTCTCCGTGTCGGCGCAGCTGGCGCTGCCCGACTGGGTGCGCGCTCGCGGCATGTCGACCTACCAGATGGCGATCATGGGTGCGAGCGCGATCGGCGCGGCGCTGTGGGGCCAGGTGGCCACCGTGACCAACCTGCGCTCCAGCCTGGAGATTGCCGCGGTGAGCGGCACGCTGCTGATGCTGGCGGCGCTGCGCTGGGTGACCGACGTCTCGGGCGAAGAGGCCGACATGAGCCCCGCGCAGGCCGGCTGGGCGGCGGGCCCGCCCGCGGAAAAGCCCGAAGAAAACGGCCGAGTGGTCATCACCATCGAATACATGATCGACCCCGCACGCGCGGCGGCCTTCCACCTCGTGATGCACCAGACCCGCCGCGCGCGGCTCGGCCAGGGCGCCATAGGTTGGGAACTGCTGCACGACATCTCGGAGCCCGGCCGCTACGTGGAAGAGATCGTCGACGAAAGCTGGACCGACCACCTGCGCCGTTTCAACCGCGCCACGGCCGCCGACATGGCCTTGCGCGAGCGGCGGCTGGCGTTCCACATCGGCGAATCGCCACCGGTGGTGACACGCTACGTGGTGCGGCGCTGACTAGGTCTGACCGACTAGCACGGCAACACCGTGCTGCGGCAGGTACATGGTGGCTTCCACTTCCACCAGCACCTCGTCGCCCGGCAGGAAGCGCGCGACCTCCACCACCGTGCTGACCGGCGGTTCGCCCGGGTAGAAAAGCCCACGCACGCGGTTGTAGAACGCGTAGTGCGGCAGGTGGCGAAAGTACTGCACCAGCTTCACCACGTCTTCCATGGCGCCGCCGTGTTCGGCCGCGATCTGGCGGATGCGCTCGAGCACGAACCAGCTCTGCGCGACGATGGGCGCTTCGAAGACGTCGACCGACATCTGGCTGGTGGCATAGCCCACGCCTTGCAGGGCAGTGCGGGCTTCCTCGGGAATGGCGTCGTAGCCGGCCACCGCGCGGCGGGTGGCCGGATCGACCGCGACGACGCCGCTCATGAAGACGAAATCACCCACGCGCTTGGCGGCGGCGTAGTTGGCCATTGGCTTGCCCATGCTCATTGTGTTTGCTCCAGGATTCGACCGGGACGGATCACCGTGTGCCATGCAAGCCCCATGCCGAAAGGCCGCGGCGCGATGCGCGGCGACTGGGGGACTGGGGCTTCATGCGCGCTGCTGCAAGGCCCGCAGCCAGCCCAGGCCGGCCGAGGTACCGCCGGGTTCCGAGCCGCGCTTCGGCCGGTACTCGCAACCGACCCAGCCCTGCCAGCCGCATTGCGCCGAGACCTCGTCGATCAGGTTGAACAGGTATGGGTAGTTCTGCTCACCGATGTCGGGCTCGTGGCGTTCGGGCACGCCGGCAATCTGGATGTGGCCGACGCGGCCGGTCGGCAGGTATTTGCGGATCTTCATGGCCACGTCGCCCTCGACGATCTGGCAGTGGTACAGATCCATTTGCACCTTGAGGTTGGGCGCGCCCACCATATCGACGATTTCGTGCGCGTGGTCTTGCCGGTTCAGAAAGAACCGCGGAATGTCGCGCGTGTTGATCGGCTCGATCAGCACGTCGCGGCCGGCCTTGGCGGCTTCGGCCGCAGCCCATCGCAGGTTGTCCACGTACACGGGCTGCACGGCCTCGCGCTCCAGGCCCTCAGGCACCAGGCCCGCCATGATGTGGATGCGCGGGCAGTCGAGCGCCACAGCGTAGTCGATGGCCTTGGCCATGCCTTCGCGAAACTCGGCGTCGCGGCCCGGCAAGCAGGCAAGGCCGCGCTCGCCGCCGTCCCAGTTGCCCGGCGGTCCGTTGAAGAGCACCTGCTGCAGGCCGTTGTGCTTCAGGCGAGCCGCAATCTCGTTGCGGTCATGGGCGTAGGGAAACAGATATTCGACGGCCTTGAAGCCGTCTTTCGCAGCGGCTTCGAAGCGGTCAAGAAATTCGAGTTCCGGATAGAGCATCGAGAGGTTGGCGGCAAATTGAGGCATGGGGTGCTTTTACTATTACCAGCGCGCACCGAAAGTGCGGCGCAGTTCGTCGATCTGTTCATCGCTCAGCGGCTGGGGCTTGGCCATGCCGGTGAGCAGATGGAGCTTTGCGGTTTCTTCGAGTTCCTCGAGCACGGCCATCGCCGCGCCCGGCGTCTCGTGCCACACATTGGGGCCGAGGCGTTCGAGCATCACGGCGCGGATCGGCGTGCCGGCCGCACCGTGCCGCTCGATGGCTTGCGCGACCGACTCGGCCGCCTCGGGCGCGCCGGGGCGGTGATAGGGAATGAGCGGCACATGGCCGACCTTCATCACGAAATACGGCGTGAGCGCGGGTAGCAGTTCGTCGCCTTGTTGGTTTAGCGTGAGTGCAACGCAGTGCGTGCTGTGCGTATGAATCACGCAGGCCGTGCCTGCATCGAATTTTCGCGCCGCCGTATAGATGCGCGTGTGCAGGGCGATGGTCTTGCTGGCGCGGTCGCCAGCGGTCTGGTTGCCTTCCGTATCAAGCTTGGCCAGGCGCGCGGGGTCTAGAAAGCCGAGGCAGGCATCGGTCGGCGTGATGAGAAAGCCGTCGGCGAGCCGGACGCTGATGTTGCCGGCGGTGGCATGCACGTAGCCGCGTTCGAAAAGGCTGCGGCCTATGCGGCAGATTTCTTCTCGGGCTTGGGTTTCTTTCATTTTGTTTTTCTGCGCGTTGTGTTGCGCTGTTCGGGGCGCGTGCAAAGGCCACCGGGTACTCCCCTCCGCGAATGTCCCCCGCCTTCGGCTCCTCCTTTATTTCGCTGCGGGGAGCACCCGATGCCCTGTGCACTAGGGCACGCTCGTGGTGTACCGCTGATCAACGACTGCCCTGTGCAACGCACCCGCTGGCGGGGTGCCTTGCGCAGCGAAATAAAGGAGGAGGCCGCAGGCCGGGGGACATTCGCGGAGAAAGGTACCCCGTCGGCGGGTGCGCACCCCGAACGTGCGCGAGCGCGCCCTGAGCAAGTACCCGGCATGCAATTCATGCCAGCACTGTAAATGCCTTGGTAAAAAAATCATCGCCCCCAAAGTTGCCAGACTTGAGCGCGATGTGCACCGACGTACCTGCCGCCACATCGGTGCCCGCATGGCACCACGGCACGCCGGGGTCAATCTGCGGACCGATCTGCATCTGCGCAATGCCCAGTGCCTGCACGCACGCGCCGGAGGTTTCGCCGCCTGCCACCACGAGCCGGCGCACACCGCGCTCGACCAGGCCGCGCGCAATGGCTGCAACGGTGCGCTCGATCATGGCGCCGGCCTCTTCGATGCCGAGCCTGCCCTGCACCGACTTGACGGCACCCGCCTCGGCTGTGGAATAGACGAGCACTGGTTGCTTGTCGACGAGCGGTGTCGCCCAGGCCAAGGTTTCGGCCACAACATCGACCCCCGCGGCGATGCGCAGCGGATCGATGGCCAGTGCCGCGCCGCCGCGCTGAATGAAGTCGAGCACCTGACGGTTGGTGGCGAGCGAGCAACTGCCCGACACCACGGCACGCAATCCACCCGCAGCGGGCAGCGCGCTGGCTTGCGACGACGGCGCGAGGCCGAAGTTGGCCGGCAGGCCGATGGCCACGCCCGAGCCGGCGGTGACCAGCGGCATCTTGGCGATGGCCGGGCCGAGCCTCAGCAGGTCGTCGTTCGACACCGCATCGACGATCGCGATCGCCACGCCCTCGCCTTTCAGCTGTTCGATGCGCTCCGTGATGGCCGCCGCGCCGCGCGCCACCACCGCGTGGTCGATGAGCCCCACCTTGCGCTTGCACTGCGCCTGCAGCACGCGAACGAGGTTCGGGTCGGTCATGGGCGTGAGCGGATGGTTCTGCATGCCGCTCTCGTTGAGCAGCACGTCGCCTGCGAACAGGTAGCCCTTGAAAACGGTTCGCTTGTTGTCGGGGAAGGCGGGCGTCGCGATGGTGAAGTCGCATTGCAGCGCCTCCATGAGCGCTTCGGTCACCGGGCCGATGTTGCCCTGCGGCGTGCTGTCGAAGGTGGAGCAGTACTTGAAGTAGATCTGCTGCGCGCCCTGGGCCTGCAGCCAGCGCAGCGCGGCGAGCGACTGCTCGATGGCTTCGGCCGGGGCGATGGTGCGCGACTTGAGCGCGACCACGACGGCGTCGACTTCCGCATCGAGAGGCGTGGCGGGCACACCGATGGCTTGCACCACGCGCATGCCGGCGCGCACGAGGTTGTTGGCGAGGTCGGTGGCGCCGGTGAAGTCGTCGGCAATGCAGCCGAGCAGCAGCTTGGGCATTGCTCAGTCCTTTGTGGCCACGACCAGCTTTACGGCCTGCGGGTTCTCGCGCACGTAGTCGCGCAAGATGGCGTCGAAACTCGCATCCGCCTTCAGGCCCAGCGCCTCGGCGCGCGCCGCATGAATACGGCTGGGCCAGCTGGTCACGATCTTGGCGATGTTTGCATCGGGCTCCCAGTCGATCAGCGACGTGGCCTCTTTGCCGGCAATGCGCTCGAGCGCATCTGCCATTTCGCGCACGATGGTCGTCAAGGCGGGCAGGTTGACCGCGGTGCGCGCACCCCACTCGGCAGCGTTGGCCGTGGCCGCGCGGATGATGCCCGCAACGGTGTTGCCAGGCGATGCGAGGGCAACGGCTGTCTCGGGCGCCACGGGGCAGCGCGCGCGCTCACCAGCCAGCGGCTCGCGCAGCATGCCGCTCAGGAAGCTGGAGGCCGCGCCGTTCGGCCGGCCCGGCCGCACCGACACCGTCATGAGCCGCACGTTGCGGCCCTGCACGAAGCCCTTGCGCGTGAAGTCGGCCACGAGTTGTTCGCCGATGAACTTCTGGATGCCGTAGCTGTTCTGCGGCGTCGGCAGCGTGGTGTCCTCGATCACCGCGGGCAGGCGCTGCTCGGGCGAATCGCCGAACACCGCGACCGAGCTGGAGAACACGAACACCGGCGCATGGCCCGCGCGTCGGCAGGCGTCGAGCAACGCACGCGTGGTGTCGAGATTGCTGCGCATGCCCAGGTCGAAGTCGGCCTCGCATTCGCCGCTCACCGCGGCGGCAAGGTGGAACACGGCGTGCGTGTCGGCCAGCGGCAGCACGCCGCTCACGGCCTGCTCGTAGAGGTCGCCTTGCACAAAGTGCACGCGGCCATCGGCTTGCAGGTCTGCGGGTGGCGGCACGCGGTCGGCCAGCGTGATGCGCGCGACGGGCTGGACCACACCGCCGGCCAATGCCAGCGGGCCGCCCGCGAGCAGCGTGCGCGCGAGCCGCGCACCGACAAAACCGCAACCTCCGGTGATGAGAATATTCATGATGCTTGTCTTCCTTGTTCAGGCTTTCTTGTCGGCAGCCGGCAGTTCGATGCCGGGAAAAATCTTGATGACCGCGCTGTCGTCTTCGCGCGCAAAACCTGCGGTAGAGGCCTGCATGAACATCTGGTGCGCGGTGGACGAGAGCGGCAGCGGAAACTTGCTGGCGCGCGCCACGTCGAGCACCAGGCCCAGGTCTTTCACGAAGATGTCGACGGCCGAGAGCGGCGTGTAGTCGCCCGCCAGCACGTGCGCCATGCGGTTTTCGAACATCCAGCTGTTGCCCGCGCTGTGCGTGATGACCTCGTACAGCGCGGCCGGGTCCACGCCTTCGCGCAGGCCCAGTGCCATGGCCTCGGCCGCCGCGGCAATGTGCACGCCGGCCAGCAGCTGGTTGATGATCTTGACCTTGCTGCCCGCACCCGCGCGGTCTCCAAGACGATAAACCTTGGCCGCCATCGCGTCGAGCACGGCGCCGGCTTTTTCATAGGCCGCGGCCGTGCCGGCGGTCATCATCGTCATCTGCCCGCTCGCGGCCTTGGCGGCGCCGCCGGAAATCGGCGCGTCGAGGTACAGGATGCCCTGCGCGGCCAGGCGCGCCTCGAGCGCGACCGACCCGTTCGGGTCGACGGTGGAGCACATCACGAACAGGCTGCCGGGCTTCATCGATGCCGCGCAGCCGGGTGTGGTGCCGTCGCCGAACAGCACCGACTCGGTCTGCGCCGCATTGACCACCACGGAAACGACGATGTCGCACTGCCCGCCGAGCGCGGCCAGCGTGTCGCAGGCCACACCGCCGTCGCGAGCAAAGGCGTGGGCCACGTCCAGGCGCACGTCGAACACGTGCGGCTCGTAGCCCGCGCGGCGCAGCGATTGCGCCATGCCGCTGCCCATCGCGCCGAGGCCCACGACGCCGACGATGGGGTTGTTGGTGTTGTTTGTCATGTTGCCGTTCTCCGATCAGCGATTGACGAGCTGCTTGGGCGTGAGCCACACGCCGATGGCCCCGAGCACCAGCGCCGCGGCCAGCACGTACATGCCGATCTGCGTGCTGCCGGTGAGGTCTTTGAGGTAGCCGATGAGATAGGGGCTGACGAAGCCCGCGAGGTTGCCCACCGAATTGATGACCGCAATGCCGGCAGCCGCGGCCGTGCCCGACAAGAAGGCGGTGGGCAGCGACCAGAACAGCGGCGCGCAGGTGAGCACGCCGGCCGCGGCAAGCGAAAGGAATGCGAGCGACACGACCGTATTCTGCGTGTACGAGGCCGCGACGGTGAAGCCGATCGCGCCCATCAGCGCGGGCACGATCAGGTGCCAGCGGCGCTCCTGCCGGCGGTCGGCGCTGCGGCCGAAAAGGTTCATCGCGACGATCGCGCAGATGAACGGAATGGCGCTCAACAGGCCGATGTGCAGGTTGCCCTTGACGCCCGTGGCCTTGACCAGCGTGGGCAGCCAGAAGGTCAGCGCGTATTGGCCCATGACGAAGGCAAAGTAGATCAGCGCCATCCACCACACCCGCGCATCGCGGAACATGGCGCCCACCGAGTGCGGCCCCTTGGCGCCGTGCGCCTGGTCGCGCTCGACCTCGCGCTGCAGCAGGCGCTTTTCTTCGGGATCGAGCCAGCGCGCATGCTGGATGCCGTTGTCCAGGTAGACCAGCACCATCACGCCGACGATCACGGCCGGAATCGCTTCGATGATGAACATCCACTGCCAGCCTTCCATGGACGACACGCCATGGAACGCATCCATGATCCAGCCCGAGAGCGGATTGCCGAAGATGCCCGCCACCGGAATGGCCGACATGAAGACCGCGATGATGCGCGCGCGCCGGTGCGCCGGGTACCAGTGGGTGAGGTACAGGATCACGCCGGGGTAGAAGCCCGCCTCCGCCACGCCGAGCAGAAAACGCAGGATGTAGAAGCTGGTGGGCGTTTCCACGAACACGAAGCAGGCCGAGAGCACGCCCCAGGTGATCATGATTCGCGCAATCCAGATGCGCGCGCCCACGCGGTTGAGCAGCAGGTTGCTCGGTACCTCGAACAGGAAGTAGCCGAGAAAGAAGATGCCGGCGCCAAGTCCGAACACGGTTTCGCTGAAGCCCAGGTCTTGTCCCATCTGGAGCTTGGCGAAGCCCACGTTCACGCGGTCGAGATACGCGACCACGTAGCAGAGCATCAGAAAGGGAACGAGGCGCCAGAACACCTTGGTGTAGGCACGCTTCTCGAGCGCGACGTCGGCTGGCGTGTCCGCGGCGGCAGGCAGCGGCGCGTGGAGTGTTGAAGTCATTGGAGGAAGTCCGTTGGATGATGAACCGGGTCTCGCTTGAGCGGTGCGTCCGGTGCGTCGCCCTTATTTGTCAGGTCATCATATAAATCTGAAACAGGCGATCTGCCTCGGGTAAACCCGCAAGCTACACCTCGTTTCCTTTTCTCTACTGGCCCGCGGGCCAGCCTTCGACCAGCGGCCGGGCGAGTTGCGCGCCTTCCTGCTGCCAGAAGGCGGGGTCGGCCTGCTCGATGCGGCGAATGGCGTTGTCCATGTGGGACTTGGCGGCTTCGCGGGCGCGCAGCGGGTCGCCGGCTTCGATGGCCTCCACGATCTGCGCATGCTCCTGCGCCACCTCGCGCGCAAAGTCGGCCCGGCGCGCCTCGTTGGCGCGCGTGACGCGCGTGGCGCCATGCAGGAACTGCCGCAGGTACTGCAGCGTGCCGATCAAGAAGGGGTTGCGCGCCGCCTCGGCAATGGCGCGATGAAAACGCACGTCTTCGTCTGCGCCGTTGCGGCCGGCCGCCACCGCGGCATGCAGCGCTTCGATGGCTTCGCGGATGCGCTCCACGTCTTCCGGCGTGCGCCGCTCGGCGGCCAGCGCGGCCACTTCGGCTTCGAGCGCGCGGCGCAGTTCGACCATCTGGATCACCGCTTCACGCGAAGCCACATGCGGCATCTCGAAGCGCAGCGGCTCCACGCCGGCGGCGCGCACATACACGCCGCTGCCCTGGCGCGAGTCGAGCAGCCCCAGCGACTTGAGCCGCGAAACCGCTTCGCGCACCACCGTGCGGCTCACGCCGAACTGTTCGGCCAGCGCCGCCTCGGTCGGCAAGCGGTCGCCTGCCGACAAGCGCCCGCTGCGCACCTCGGCCGCCAATGCATCGGCCACCTGGTCGGCGAGGCGAACGGTGGGAGCGACGGATTGAAAACGTGCGGTCATGAACGCGTGTGGCGGTGGGCTGCGACTCTAACGCAGGCCCTTGCGCCGAATCTCTAAAACTTAAGGGTTACACACCATTGACGGGTGTTGTTCTGACGCTTCTTGGACGTGCGAAAAATCTGACGTTTGCTCTCCGAATCCGCGCCTTTCGACTAATTTTGACATCTGTTAACTCTTTGTAACGAGAGAATCCGCATTCGTCGGCGCTGGTGCCGATGGGGTCAGCACGCCCTCCGAGTCGGCGTGTATTGCTGTCACGCGAGAGAGATCAGGGATATGAACAAAAATTTGCATCGTATTGTGTTCAATGCGAAGCGCGGCTTGCGCATGGTCGTTCAAGAAACCGCGAAGAGCACCGGCAAGGGCTCGTCGAAGGCGACCACCGTTGCAAGCGGCGCGCTTGCCGGTGCGGCGGCCATTGCTCCGATGCTCGTTGCTGCCGCGCTCGCGGGCCTGCTGTCGGCCTCGCCTGTTCAAGCCCAGCTCGTCGGCGCCCCCAACGTTCCCGGCAACCTGCGTCCCACGGTGCTCGTGGCGCCGAACGGCGTGCCCATCGTGAACGTGCAAACCCCGAGCGCGGCGGGAGTCTCGCGCAATGTGTTCAATCAGTTCAACGTGGCCCCCAACGGTGCCATCCTGAACAACAGCAGAAACACCACGCAATCCCAACTCGGCGGCTTCATACAGGGCAATCCTTATCTGGCCGCCGGCCCCGCACGCATCATCGTGAACGAGGTGAACGGCGGCAGCGCGAGCCAACTGCGCGGCTACATCGAAGTGGCGGGGCAGCGCGCGGAAATCATCATCGCCAATCCGGCCGGGATCAACGTCGAAGGCGCCGGCTTCATCAATGCATCGAGGGCCACACTGACGACCGGTGTGCCGCAGATGAATGTGTTCGGCGGTCTCGACAGCTTCCTGGTGCGCGGCGGCACCATCACGATCAATGGCGCGGGGCTCGATGCCAGCAAGACGGACTATGCCGCGATTCTCGCTCGCGCCGTGGAAGCCAATGCCGGCATCTGGGCCAGCGAGCTGAAGGTCGTGACGGGTGCGAACACGGTCAGCGCCGATCACAGCCAGATCACGCCGACGGCAGGGACCGGCGCTGCACCTACCTTTGCTTTGGACGTGGCCGCCCTCGGCGGCATGTATGCCGGAAAAATTGTCCTGATCGGCACCGAGGCCGGTCTCGGCGTGCGCAACGCGGGCACCATCCAAGCTGCCCCCGGCGCGACCGCATTGGCGGGTGCAGGTCAGCTTGTGGTCACGAGCGCCGGACGTCTCGAGAACATCGGAACGATCCAGAGCACAGCCGACGCGAGCCTCGCGGCAACGGGTGTTGCCAACAGCGGCAGCATCAGCAGCGGCGGCAATCTGAGGGTCGTTTCACAAGACACGCTGGCCAATTCTCTTGGCGGCAAAGGCGGCACGATCGAAGGCGCTCGCATCGAGTTGAGCAGCGCAATGGGCGACATCGACAACCGAGCCGGTCTGATCCGCCAGACCAGCAGCACCGGCCTCGCGCTGAACGCGCCGACCTTGAGCAACACCAGCGGCGGCGTCATCGGGCTGGAGCCTGTTCCGGAAACGCCGTCCTCACCCGGCACTGGAGCGGGCGGCGGCGCGGGCGGCACAGGGACTGGGACGGGAGGCACGACCAGCCCGACCACGCCCACGGCAGGCACCGGCACGGAGACCGGCTCCGGCGGCACCATCACGCCCGCGCCGTACGTGCCGCCGTCGCCGGGTGCGATCACCGCCGCCGGCACGATCCGCAATGACGGCGGCAAGATCTACGCCGGCGGGCCCATCAGCCTGCAAAGCGCCAACATCAACAACAACAACGGCGGCACGCTGAGCGTCGCCAGCATGGCGGTGAGCCAGCCGACGTTCGACAACCACGGCGGCACGCTGAATGTCAGCAACGGCTTCAGCGCCAATGTCGAGCGCTTCGACAACACCGGCGGTACGCTGAATGCCGGCAGCCTGAATATCGCCACGAGCGGCGACCTGATCAACATCGACGGCAAGCTCACCAGTGAGACCGACGCCACGCTGGCGGTGGGCGGACAGGCCGACAACACACGCGGTTCGATTTCTGCGGCGGGTGCCCTGACCGCGACTGTGGCCGGAGCCACCCTCAACAACAGCGGCGCCCTGGCTTCCAATCAGGGCCTGACGCTCAACACCGCCTCTCTCCAAAACACCGCAGGCAGCATCCAGTCGGCCCAAGCCGGCGTGCAGCTTGCCGTGACCAACCAGCTGGTGAACGGCAGCGGCGGTTCCGTCAACGCGGCCACGGACCTCGGCATCCAGGCCGGTTTGCTCGCCAACGGCGGCAGCTTGCGCGGCGCGAACGACGTCAACGTCGCGGTCGGCGGCGCGTTGGCCAACGACGGCAGCATCACCGCAGGCCGCAACACCGCGATCACAGCCGGCAGTCTGCAGAGCGGCAACACTGGCGTGCTCGGCGCGGGCATCCAGAGCGATGGCAAGCTCGGCGCGGTGGGCGACCTGGTCGTGACCACCACCGGAGCGCTGCTGGCCCGTGGCACCAACCTCGCAGCCGGCAACGCGACGCTGCAGGGTGCGAGCGTCGATCTTTCTGCGAGCCAGACCAGCGCGGCCAACATCGCGATCACCGCGACCCAAGGCAACGTGATCACCGGCAACAAGGCCACGATCGCCACGCCGGGCACCCTGCGCATCACGGCCAATGCCCAGCCCGGCCAGACCCTGGTCAACGACGCGGGCACGCTCAATGGCGGCCAGCTGGACCTGAACGTCTCGAACATTGCCAACACGAACGGCGGCGAGATCGTGCAGACCGGCACGGGGGCGACGACCATCGCCACCAGCGGCACCCTGAACAACGACGGCGGACGCATCGCGAGCAATGGGCAGGACCTGAGTCTGGCTGGCGCAAGCATCACCAACGCCGGCGGCAAGATCGAGCATGCCGGCACCGGTACCCTGAGCATCGCGGGCGGCAACTACAGCAGCACCGACGGCCAGATCACGGCCAACGGCGCACTGACGGTCGCCATGTCGGGCGCCTTCAGCCAGGACGGCGCCAAGGCCGCGACCAGCGCCAAGCAGATCACGATCGACGCCGGCTCGCTCGGCAACCGCACCGGCGCCCAGATCGTGCAGACCGGCACCGAGGCCACGCGCGTCACGGCGGTGGGCGCGCTGGACAACAGCGGCGGCATCATGGCCAGCAACGGCAACACAAACATCGCAGCCGGCAGCTTGACGAATCAGGCCGGCACCCTCCGTGCGGCCGGGACTTCCGACCTCGCCCTGACCGTGGGCGGCCTGCTCGACAACAGCAACAAGGGCGCAATCAGTGCGGGCGGGAACACCACCGTGGTGGCTGGCAGCCTGAACAATGACAAGCTCGGCAGCATCACTGCTGTAGGGAACTTGAACGTCAAGGTGGACGCTGCCGCGACCAACGTCGGCGGCACGCTGGCCGCCAACGGCAACACCACGCTGGAAACAGGGACGCTGGACAACAGCGGCGGCGGAGTAGTTGCCGCAGTGAATGGCAATCTGGGCGTTGAGACCCAAGGCGCAACGACGAACAACGGCGGCACCTTGCAGGCCGGCGCTGCGACCACGCTGGTCAACAGCGGGCTGAGCAATGTCGGCGGCAAGGTCTTCGGCAACAGCCTGTCGGTCGACACGCAAGGCAATGCACTGGACAACAGCAAGAAGGGCACTCTGGCGGCGACCACCACCGTGGATGTGAACTCGGGTGCGCTGAACAACGATACGGGCCTGATCCAGTCCGGTGGCGCGATGACCATTCACACGGATGGCAACGTACTCAGCAACACCAATGCGGCAGGCTACACCTCGGGCCAGGGCGGCATCGCCAGCGGCGACACGCTGACCCTGACGGCAGGGAAGGTCACCAACACGGCCGGTTTCATCGGCGCGAAGAACGCACTGGTCGCCAATACGCAGGCCTTTTCCAACACGGGCGAAGGCCAGGTGCTCGGGCAGTCCACGGTCACGCTCGACACCCATGGCGCCGAATACGACAACACCGGTGGCGAGACGCTGGCGGTGGGCAACCTCAACATCTACGCGGGAACACTGACCAATACCAAGGGCCTGATCCGCTCGGCGGCCACAACGACGCTCAATGCCGCGAGCGTCGTCAACAGCAGCACCCAAGGGGCGGAACAGGGCATCGAAGGCCAGAACGTCGACATCGCGGCGCAGTCCATCGTCAATACATCCGGTGCGATCCGCGCCGACCAGAACACCACGCTGAGCAGCAGCGGGAGCATCGACAACAGCGCCGGCCTGGTGTCCGCTGGCAAGGTGCTCACCGTCAAGGACCCCAGCGCGGCCAAAACCCTGTCGGTGCTCAACACCGGCGGCACCCTGGTCGGCGGTGAGAACGTCGTTCTCGATGCCGGCTCAGTCAGCTGGGATGGCAAGCTGCTGTCGCTCCAGGACATGACGCTGTCGGTCACCCAGGACATCACTTTCGCGGCAGGCAGCGAGACCGTCGCGAACCACAACCTGACGATTTCAACGACGGGCGACATCACCAACAGCGGCAAGCTGGCCGCCGGCAACGATCTGACGCTCTCCGCGAGGGACATCGACAACAAAGCCACCGGCGACATTCAGGGCAAGACCACTACGCTGAATGCCAGCGGCACGCTGACCAATCGCGGCGTGATCGACGGCGGCACCACCCGCATCAATGCCGGCACGCTGGACAACCTGGGCACCGGCCGCATCTATGGCGACTGGGTCGCGATCGGTGCCGGCACGCTCAACAACAGCGCCGAGACGGTCAGCGGCGTGGCCTCGGCCGGCACCATCGCGGCGCGCACCCGCCTGGACATCGGCGCCGGCACCATCAACAACAGCAATGGCGCCCTGATCCTCAGCGCCGGCAACCTCTACATCGGCGGCAAGCTGGTGGACGGCAAGGCCGACGATGCGGACAGCGGCGCGGCCAACGCATTGAACAACCATGCCGCGACCATTGAGTCGGTGCAGGACATGGGCATCAAGGCAAATGTCCTGAACAACACCAACGGCGGCGTGACCTGGACGACGCAGACCAGCTCCGACGGCAAGCAGCACACGGAATACGCGCTGCCCGGCAGCGCGACGCGCTACGACGCCAGCCAGCTGGTCTTTGTGAGTGTGGGCGGGCCCAACTTCGACTTCGCGCACATGAACGGGGTTCTGTGGCCCAGCTTCGTCAGCTACGCCGCAGGTCCTGTGGCCGGTCCGTTTGCCGGCATCCTGGTGCCGTCCGCCAACTATCCGCTGTCCCGCTACAGGGCTTATTACACGAACGCGCCGCGCAACAGCAGCGACCTGCATGGCACCCGGCAGGTGAACATCGATCAGACCGAGTCCTATACGGAGCCGGGTGCCTGGTACTCCCGCTCCGATCCGATCTGGGCCACCTTCGGTGTGACGCCGCCGGGCACGGACACACCGACTGACTCAACTCAAGCCCAGGCTTACCTGGATGCCCACGAGCGCCTCGACGCCGCGACCGAAGCCTTCATTCGCGACATCTACGAGAACTACGCGCGCTCCTATTACGCCTGGGTCTACACCGAATCGACCACCACCCCGGTGCTGCAGACCTCGTCGCCCGGCCGGATCATCGCGGGCGGCAAGATGGACATTGCCGTGGGCAGCGGCACCAACGACATGAGCCAGATCCTCGCCGGTGGTGCGCTCAACGTCACCGGCGGAACCATCACCAACAAGAATGTGGAGGTCTCTGGGGCGCAGACCCGCACAGGCTGGCAGCATTTCCAGGCGGGGGTTGGAGATCCTACGCAGGTCACCCCCTACAACACCAGCGATCCCATCACCGTGACCCTGGCTGCGGCACGGCAAGAGGGCAATGTGACGGTGGTGGGCAGCGGCGGATCCACCGGCACGCTCGCGCTTGGCCACACCAACCAGGGCGTGGCCAGCGCCAGCGGCGTCAACGGCAGCAATCCCGCGGGCGTGGGCGGTGGCACCGGCACGCCGGTGAACGCGCCGGGCGCAGGTTCGGGCGGCGCGGCAGGCCCCGTCGTCCACTCGATCATCGAGGTGAACCTGGCGGCCAGTTCGGAAACAACGCAGGTCGTGCGCACCACCTTGCCGGGCCTGACCGTGCCCACCGCCAGCCTGTTCCGCACGCATGCGGAAGCCTCGAGCCGCTACCTGATCGAAACCGATCCGCGTTTTGCGAACCAGCGCAACTGGCTCAGCAGCGACTACCTGCTGAACAACCTGGGCCAAGACCCCAACAACACCCTCAAGCGGCTGGGCGACGGCTTCTACGAGCAGCGCCTGATCCGCGAGCAGGTGGCGCAACTGACGGGCTACCGCTACCTGGACGGCTACGACAGCGATGAAGCGCAGTACACCGCGTTGATGGATTCAGGGCTTACCTTTGCGCGCCAGTACGGGCTGCGGCCCGGCATCGCGCTGAGCGACGCCCAGATGGCGCAGCTGACCAGCGACATCGTCTGGCTGGTGGAGCAGACCGTTACGCTGCCGGACGGCAGCACCCAGCGCGTGCTGGTGCCGCAGGTCTACGTGCGCGTGAAGAACGGCGACATCGACGGCTCGGGCGCCTTGCTGGCCGGCAAGGAGGTCAACATCCAGCTCGATGGCGACCTCGTCAACAGCGGCACCGTCGCCGGACGCAAGACGGTCAGCATCACGGCGGAGAACATCCAGAACCTGAACGGCCGCATCTCCGGCGGCAGCCTCGACCTCAAGGCCCGGACCGACCTGAACAACATCGGCGGCACGATCGACGCGGCCAGCCAACTCAAGATCGAAGCGGGCCGCGACATCAACGTGCGCACCACGACCAGCACCAGCGCGCTGGCGCTGGACTTCGCGCCTGGGGCCGCGAGCCTGCGCGGTGCCACCATCGTCGACCGGGTGGCCGGCCTCTACGTGAGCGGCCCCAAGGGCGTGCTGGTGGCTTCGGCCGAGCGCGACGTCAACCTGATCGGCGCGCTCGTCGCCAACAGCGGCAAGGAAGGCACGACCGAGATCGGCGCCGGCCGCGACATCAACCTGGGCACCGTCACCACCGCCAGGCACGACGCCACCGTTCGGGACGCCGGCAACTACCGCGCCGAATCCAGCACGCGGGAAGTCGGCACCCGTATCGAGACCAGCGGAGACATTACCCTGAGTACTGGGCGGGATGTCAACGTGCGCGCGGCCACCATCAACAGCGCCGAGGGCGCGCTGGAGGTGACCGCCAAGCGCGACATCACCATCGATGTAGGCCAGTCGACCTCGGTGCTCAACGCCGGGCGCCGCACCGAGGAGAGCGGCTTCTGGGGCAGCGACCGCAGCATGGAGCAAGGCACCTTCGGGTCAACCGGCGCCATCGGCAGCAGCCTGGGCGGCAAGACCGTGGTGCTGGATGCCGGAAACGATATCCGCATCCGGGGCTCGAACGTGGTGAGCGATGAGGGCACCGAGCTCTGGGCGGGCAACAACATCACCATCGAGGCCGCAACGCAGACGCGCGACAGCCAGTACGTCCGTGAGGAATCGAACAGCGGCATGTTCGATGCGAACTCGGGCTGGACCTGGGGCCACCAGGACATGCGCAGCACGAGCAAGACCGGCGAGAGCACGGCCGTGGGCAGTACCGTCGGGGCGATCTCAGGCAATGTTGTGATCACCGCAGGCAATCAATACCGCCAGATAGGCAGCGATGTAATTGCACCAGGAGGCGACGTCAACATCCTGGCGCGCGACGTGGAGATCGTCGAGGCGCGCGAGACGAGCCGCAGCGAAAGTACGCAGAGCTTCTCTCAGGGCGGCATCACGCTGGGCATCAAGGCGCCGCTAATCGACTTGCTGCGGAATCTGGAGGAAACCACCGAGGCGATGGGCAATACCCAAGATGACCGCATGCAGGCGCTGGGCGCGGCGAGCATGGCGCTCAGCGGCTATTCCGCATACCAGGACATCGCACAACAGGCGGTGACCCAAAGCAAGGGCGGCACCGGGGTGGTCAGCATGGGGGCGACCCTTACCCTCGGTAGCAGTTCGAGCGAGTCCACGCGCACTGAGAGCAGCGACAGCTCGGCCAGTTCGCGGGTGCAAGCGGGCGGCAATGTGACCATTACCGCCACTGGCGGCGGGCGTGACTCCAACATCCTCATACGCGGCAGCGAAATCGATGCGGGCAAGAACGTCAACCTCTCGGCGGAAAACAGCATCACGCTCGAGGCGGCTGCGAACACCCGCGAGCAGAGCTCCACCAGCCACAGCAGCAATGCCAGCATCGGTGTGGGCTTCACCTTCGGGCAAAGCAACGGTCTGACGATCGAGATGGCCGCTGGGAGCCAGAGCGGACGCGACAACGGCACCGATGGCGCATGGACGAACACCACAGTCAGTGCGGGCCAACAGGTCAACATCTCCAGCGGCGGCGACACCACCGTCCGGGGCGCCACGGTTTCTGGTAACCGAATCAATGCCGACGTGGGAGGCAACCTGCACATCGAGACTCTGCAGGACACCAGCACGTACCACAGCCAGAACAGTGGGGGCGGCTTCAACGCCACCATTTGCGCTTGGTATTGCACCGGCGACAGCAGCGTGAGCGTCTATGCCCACAACATGCAAGGGGACGGCAATTTTGCGAGTGCGACGCAGCAAAGTGGCTTCTTGGCGGGGAACGGCGGCTTCGGCGTCAATGTGGCGGGCAACACCAATCTCGTGGGCGGTGTGATCAGCAGCACCGATGCCGCCGTAATTGCAGGCAGGAACAGCTTCACGACAGGCAGTCTGACGATGACCGATCTGATCAACCACGACACGTTCCAAGGCAGCGGGTACAGCGTCAGCTTCAGCACCAGCACCTCGGGATCGAGTTCGGGCAGCGCCGGCATCGGCAGCAATGATGTCAATCAGTCGAGCCTCACGCAAAGCGGAATCTCGGGCATTGCAGGCAACGCGGCGGTGCGCACCGGAGTCGACGGCACCAACGCGCTGCAAAGGACCAATCGCGAGCGCGCCATGAGAGATGTTCAAGGGCAAGTCCTGATCACAGCGCAATTCGGATCACAGGCGTCAAGTGCATGGGGTCAGTATGCGAACGAACGCTTGCGGAATGCCACAACCGATGAGGAGCGGGCGTGCTGGGGGAGCAACGGCACATGCCGCGCGTCCGGGCACATGGTGATTGGCGGGCTGACAGGTGGTGCCGGGGGCGCCATTGGCGCGGTTGCGAGTACGCAGGTCGCCTCTTACGTTGACCAGACCGTCAGCGCGTTGGGGCTCACTGGCGCTGCACATGATTCAGTGGTGGCGGGGCTGACCATGGCCATCGGTGGTGCACTAGGTGGTACATCAGGAGCCGCTGGGGCATTGAACGAGGTCACGAACAACTATCTGACGAGCACTCAATGGGACGCGCTCGCGGAAGACATCAAGCGATGCCAAGCGCGGAAGTGCACGCAAGAGGAGCAACAGGTCATACGAAACAGCTATCAGGATCTCAGCAATCAACAGAACGTGGCGTTGGCCAATTGTGCGAAAACTGGGAACTGCGTCACCCTACGGGACGATGTGATTAATGGAACGGAGGCGATGATCGATCTGGCGGACGCGGGGAAACTGCCAATTGGCGCCGGGACTGGCAATGATCTGGGACAGTACGCGGGGCAGCGGCTGGCGAACGATCCCGCTTATCGAGAGACAGTGAGGCACTCAATCGACGTGCTGAACAATTGCAAGGCCAATCCTCAGCAATGTACGCAGCAGGCGATCACCGCTGCTGCGTTGATTGTGGCTCCGCTGCTAGGACCCGCTGGAGTTTCGTTGACTTGGGAAGGACTTGCCGTAGGCGGAACAATCGGGGCAGCAGCAAACGTGGGCGGACAGTTATATGGAAATGGCGGGAGTTTTAGTCAGCTCAATCCGCGGGATGTCGGGATGGCGTTCTATACGGGGGCGTTAACTTATGGGGCGGGATTCATGTCGTCGATGTTTATTAACACAGGAGGCGCGCTCGTCGGGTCGGGGATGAACACAATCTATATGAATCAAGCGCCTTCCGCTTCCGGAGGTAGCCTCTTGGGGGCCGCACTGGGAACAACGCTTGGTTATCCAGTCGGCGCTGTCACGCAGAACGGATTGAATGGTTATTTCAATCCATGGTACCGGCCAATGTGGCAAGACCTAGGTTACACCATGCAGAGTTGGCTGCAGCCTAGTGTTGTGCCCGGGATGAGTGGCGCCGGCGTTGGCAGCTTCTTGCAGGAGTTGGCCAATGCGGGAGTCAATAACCCAAATGTTCCACAAGGTACAGGCAACCCAACTAGAGGTGGAAGATGAACACATCGCGAAGTCTAGGCTTGAGAATGCTTGGAGTTCTGTTTTTGACCTTCCTCTTCATGTTTGGCGTCGGCTTTTCCTTGGCTGCTTTGCTTGCCATGCCCTTGATTCGCTGGGCAATCCATGGGGTACTCTATTTTCCGGTCAGTCCATCTGAGCTTTACCGTCTGCTCCTTGTCGTCCTCGGCGTTTCTGTTGTTGCAACGGTCGTCACGTGGTTGGCCGGAAAGTACAAAGGGCGTTGGTGAAATTGCTCAGACACTGCGCGCGACGGTGTAGATAAAAACATCAGGGAGAGAAATTGAAAACGAACTCGCTTGCCATGTTGGCCGGCGTGCTGTTGGGCGGTCCACTATTGGCCACGGCCCAGATTTCCAGCACCCCCCAGCCCTTCGTCGAACAGCAACGCCACCAAGAACGCGAACGCGCCT
>NZ_RWKH01000017.1 GCF_003984625.1 Variovorax sp. DXTD-1
CGGAAGGTCGGTCACGGCTCGCACGGGGGGCGTGCCGACAGATGAATTCCAAAAAACGCGAATAGTCTTGTTCACAGCCTCATCCTTAATGCTTAAGTTCTTGCGATCGCATCCAGGCAGGCATTTGAAAAAGTTGCCTCCACTGACCCGGATCCCGTTCCGCAGGGTCAATGTAAACAGACGTACTAACTCGTGACATACCCCATCGGGTACCTCGTTTGAGGCAGGTCAGCAAGCGGCGGAACGCACCGCACCGCCCTAACCGACAAAGGCAACCGCACGCAAATCTCGCCACGGCCGAGGAAAAAATGCAGCCAGATACCCAAGCTTGCGTCCAGATGTAATTAGTGTTTCGTCAAGGAAAGGAAGCGTCTGGACGACGCTGCGAAAGAAGATGCCGGCACGGCATCGATTGCGAAATACCGTGCTGATTCACCGGCCCACTTCGGTTCGGACAAAGCCGATGGCGCTCCTATGCTCATCGACGAACGGCATCTCTTGCCTTGTCCGCACCGATTGGAGCTATTCGCATGTCCCTGCAAGATTTCAAGGTTCTTACGTTCGACGTCGTCGGCACGTTGATCGACTTCGAGGGAGGCATGCTCGCCTACCTTCGCTCGGCGGTGCCCGATACGCGCGTGAGCGACGACGAATTTCTGGCCGCTTACCGAAGCGCCCGTGCCGACGGCAACGCCGGCTGGTATCCCGACGACCTGGAGCGCTGCTGGCACGCCATTGCGCCCAAGTTGGGACTGCCCGATACCGACGCGCTGGCGCAAGGCCTGCGCGATTCGGTCGCGCAGTGGCCTGCTTTTCCAGATTCAGTGGAAGCCCTCAAGCGGCTGCACAAGCGCTTCAAGCTGGTCACGATGACCAACGCGCAGCACTGGGCGCTTGCCCACTTCGACAAGACACTCGGCTCGCCCTTCGACATGCTGCTGAGCTGCGACGATGCGCTCTGCGAGAAGCCCGATGCGCGCTACTTCGCCTACGCCCGCGGCCGCTTCGAAGGCGCCTGGGGCTACAAGCAGGCCGACAACCTGCACGTGGCGCAAAGCCAGTACCACGACATCGGCATCTCGAAGGAACTGGGCATTGCCACCTGCTGGATCGAGCGGCGCCACGCGCAAAAGGGCTCCGGCGGAACCATCGAATCCAAGCGCACCGAACCCGACTACCACTTCCGCACGCTCGCCGAACTGGCCGATGCGGTCGACGCGGGGCGCTGAGCGCCAACGCCAGGGAGCTACCCCTGGCGCCAATCAGCGCGGATGTGGAAACAGCCGCTCGATCGGGCAATGCGTCTTGATGAACGGCGACTTGATGACGATGTAGCTGAAGTACTTCGAGATGCCGATGTTCCGCTCCAGGAGCTCCTCGATCACTTCCTGGTAGTGGTTGACGCCACGCGTCAAAAACCGCAGCAGGTAGTCGTAGCCGCCGCTCACCAGGTGGCATTCGAGCACCTCGTCCACCTCGCGGATCGCAGCCTCGAAGCGCACGAAGTCTTCGCGGTGATGGTCTTGCAGCGTGACTTCGGTGAACACGGTGAGCGTGTCACCGAGCTTCTCGAGCCGCAAATGCGCGCCATAGCCGGCGATGTAGCCGGCCTGCTCGAGCCGCTTCACGCGAATGAGGCAGGGGCTGGGCGACAGGCCGACGGCGTCCGCCAGGTCGACATTGGTCATGCGCCCGTTCTGTTGCAGCTGGGCCAGGATGCGCAGGTCGAGTCGGTCGATTTTGAAAGCTTCAGACATGGCGGTCCTGAAAAACGGAGAAGTCCGATTCTGCTTTGCCGGCGGGGCCCTGAGGCAGTGCTTTCCCGGTCAGCCCGCCAGCGCCGCGCGCACGTCGGCGGCGTACAGCACCTCGTCGAGCGTTTTCTTCAGGCGCACGAACATCTGGGCGAACTCGTCTTCGGTGAAGGTGAGCGCCGGCGCAAAGCCCAGGATGTTGTCGCCGAAGGCGCGGAACACCAGGCCGTTGCGGTAGCCCGCGGCAAAGATGCGGTCCGCCAGCCCGAGCGATGCATCGAAGCCGCGCTTGCTCTGCTTGTCGCTCACCAGCTCCAGCGCGCCCAGCAGGCCGCGGTGCCGCGAATCGCCCACCAGCGGATGCGCGCGCAGCGCATCGAGCCCCGCCGCAAAGTCGGCCGCCACGCGCTGGCCGTTGGCAAGCACCCCACCCTCTTCGTACAGCCGCAGCACTTCGAGCGCGACCGCCGCGCTCACCGGATGGGCCGAGTAGGTGGCGCCGTGGCCCACCAAGGCGCCAGCGGGTGCGCCGTCGGCAATGCCGGCGTAGACCTTCTCGGACATCATGGTTGCGCCCATCGGCACGTAGCCCGAGGTCAGGCCCTTGGCCATGGTCATCAGGTCGGGCTCCACGCCTTCAGCCTCGCACGCGAACATGGGGCCGGTGCGGCCGAAGCCGGTAATGACTTCGTCCACGACAAAGAGAATGTCGAGCTCGCGTGCCGCATCGCGCATGGCCTTGAGCCAGCCCTTCGGCGGCACGATCACGCCGCCCGAGCCCTGGATCGGCTCGCAGAAGAATGCGGCCACGTTCTCGGCGCCGAGCTCGGCCACCTTGGCGCGCAGCGAGGCCACCGAGGCGGCGATCAGCGCCTGCGGGTCAGCCCCTTCAGCGTGGCGGTACGGGTTGGGCGACGGAATGTAGTGCTGCGTGGGCAGCGGCAGGTCGAAGCCGCGATGAAAGGCCGGCAAGGCCGTGAGGCCCGCACCGGTTGACGAAGAACCGTGGTAGCCGCGCTCCAGCGCAATGAACTGCTTTTTCGAGGGCTTGCCGATGGCGTTGTAGTACTGCACGATGAAGCGCACGGCCGCATCGACGGCTTCGGAGCCGCCGAGCGTCATGTACACGCGGGTCAGCGAGGCGGGCGTGATCTGCACCAGCTTCTCGGCCAGGCGAATGGCCGGCTCGCTGCTGAAGTGAAAGTACCCGGTGGCGTACGGCAGGCGCCGCATCTGATCGGCCGCAGCCTGCACCACGCTCTCCTGGCCGTAGCCCACGTTCACGCACCAGAGGCCGGCAAAGGCATCGAGCAGTTCATGGCCGTTCGCATCGGCCAGCCATGCACCGCGCGCCGAGGCCAGCACGGTGGGGCCGCGCTGCTCGTGCGTGCGCCATGGCGAGACGGGGTGGATGAGGTGGGCGCGGTCGAGGGCGTCGAGCGTGGCGAGGTTCGGCAATGCGGTGGGATGCGTCATGGCGGTGTGGGTTAAGCGAGAGCGAAGGAAGCTTTCGAATGCCCTCAGCTTAGGCGGCGTGCCGCATGGCATGGTGCTGCTTTGGGGGGTCTGCGCAAAGCACGCTGCGGTTATGCGCCTTGCCACAGCACATCATGCGGCGGGCCTTTCAACAGTCCTCAGTAGCCCTTGGCGCGGTCCACCCGGCCGACCATGGGCTCTCCGGCTTCGAAGCGGCGCAGGTTGTCGAGCACGGCTTGCGCGGCGCTCAGCGGCTGCGTCATGCTGGCGATGTGGGGCGTGAGCTGAATGCGCGGATGGCGCCAGAAGGCATGCGCGGGCGGCAGCGGTTCGGGGTCGGTCACGTCGAGCACCGCGTCGCCGATCTGCCCGCTGGCGAGTGCCGCCAGAAAGTCGGACTCGACCAGATGCGGCCCACGACCCACATGCACCAGGCCCGCGCCCATGGGCAGCATGGAGAACAGCTTCGCATCGAGAAAGCCGCGCGTCGAATCGGTGAGCGGCAGCAGGCACACGAGGATGTCGGTGTGCGCAAGAAACGCGGGCAGCTCGTCGGCACCCGCATGGCACTGCACGCCCTGCACCTCATGCCGCGAGCGGCTCCAGCCGGCGCAGTCGAAACCCAAAGAGACAAGCTGCGCCAGCACTGCCTGTCCGAGCGAGCCGAGTCCCAGCACACCTACGCGCCGTTCGCTCGCAGGCCGCACCGGCAGCGGCTTCCATTGGCCTTCCTGCTGCTGCCGGCGGTACTGCGGCATGTCGCGGTGCAGCCCGAGCACCGCATGCGTCACGTACTCGACCATGCCGTTGACGATGCCGGGCTCGACCATGCGCACCACGGGCAATGTCGGGGGCAATGCGGTGAAGTCGAACTGGTCGACGCCCGCGCCAGAGGAGAACAACACCTCCAGGTTCGGGAACAGTTCGGCAATGTCCTTCGGCGGCTCCCAGGCCGCGAGAAAGCACACCTGCGCCGGGTCGCCTATGTCGGGCCAGATGCGGAAGTCGATGTCGGGGCGGCGTTGGCTGAACACTTCGGCCCATTGGCGGCCGCGTACGGGGTCTGATTTGTAGAGGAAGGTGGTTTTCATGATTTGTGTGCGTCGTTTGATTGAGCTTGCTGTTCAGGGCTGGTGCAAAGGCCACCGGGCACTCCCCTCCGCGAATGTCCCCCGGCTTCGCCTCCTCCTTTATTTCGCTGCGGGGAGCACCCGATGCCCTGTGCACCTGGACGCGCTGCTGGTGTACCGCTGATCAACGACTGCTCTGTGCAACGCACCCGCTGGCGGGGTACCTTGCGCAGCGAAATAAAGGAGGAGGCCGCAGGCCGGGGGACATTCGCGGAGAAAGGCACCCCGTCGGCGGGTGCGCGCCCCGAACACACCACGCGAAGACTCAAAAACCTAACCCACAGCCTGCGTAACGATGGCAAACAAAGAAGGCGAGCCCACAGGCACAGCAGCCGCCCCACCCCGCACCATCGTCGTCGGCGCATCCACGCGCAGCAGCCCGATGCTTTCGAGCCATTCGGCCAAGCCGCTGTCGAAGTCGATATCGATGCGTGTGAAGTTGCCGGCGTTCATGCCCGCGAGGTGCGCAATCAACGCCTTCGCACCCTCGGCATCGGGCGCGACCACCGGGCCGATGGAGTGGCCGCGGCCAAAGCGCCGCAGCATGGCGAAGCCCTTCGGCTCGTTGTCGTGGTCGAGCACCACGCAGGCGTCGGCTGTTTGCAGCAGCTCGGCGACGAGCGCATCGCGCGGCATGCCTCGAGCCGCTGCGTCGAGCGATTGGAGCGCGGGCAATTCGTTAAGACCGGCGGGCCGCAGGCGCCAGCCGGGCTGCAGCGCAATCAGCGGGGCCGGCTGCGCAAGGCCCTGGTGCTGCCGCATCTCGCCGGTGCGCACAAAGCCGAGCCGCTCATAAAGCCCCCGCCCTTCCGCGGTGGCATGCAGCAGCACCGTGCGCTCGTCCAGTCCATCGAGCAGCGCGCTCATGAGCCGGTGCCCGATGCGGCGGCCCTGGCAGGCGGGCGAGACGATCACCAAACCTATGGTGGCGTGGGTCTTGCCCCATAGCCAGCGCAAGCCCGTGGCAATGAGTTCGCCGTCGCGCTCGGCGGCAACGCCTTCGGCATGCGAGAACATCTGCTCCCAATCGGCGGGACGGTGCGGCCAGCGCAGTTCGGCCGAGAGCGCATGCGCATGCGGAAGGTCGGCGGCCGTCATCGGTCTGAGCACCACGCCGTCCATGGCGGGTGCGTTCGAAATGGGTTCAGGCATAGGGAAAACTCTGGTTTCGGCGGAATGGCGCATCCATCTTGGACGACATTGCGGCGCCGCACCAGACCGAAATCAGCCCGCTTCGCAACTTGCAAGCTTCGGTTGCCGCGCACCCCGGTTTTGCAATTCGCTGCGGCGCAGCGCCTGCATACGCACACAAATGCTGAGCCATCGTGCCTAGGATCGACCGCCACTTCCTTGCCACCTACGCCATGCACGCCTTTCCATCCTCCAAGCTGATGCGCGCTTCAAAAGCGTGCCGATCGGCTTTGCCGCGGCGCACCACGGTGCATGGCCGCACGCACACAGGGCACACCGCACGCCATGCCGTCGCCAGCACCGCAAACCGCAGCTTCGTTTCGCCAGGCGCCGTTTTTCCCTACATACCTCGAGCAGGGGCGTGCTGCAATCGCTTCGTAATGAGTTTGTCGCATTTGCCACCCTTGAACAGGAACAGAGACCATGACTTTCCGTCCCAAATACGTGACCTTCGATTGCTACGGCACCCTCACCCGGTTCCGCATGAAGGAGCTGACCGTCGACCTCTTCGCCGACCGCATCAAGCCCGAGCAGATGGAGCAGTTCGTCACCGACTTCACGGCCTACCGCTTCGATGAAGTGCTGGGCGCGTGGCAGCCCTACGAAGTGGTGCTGAAGAACGCAGTGCGCCGCCTGTGCAAGAAATGGAAGATCCAGTACTTCGACAGCGACGGGCAGAAGTACTACGACGCCGTGCCCACCTGGGGCCCTCACGACGACGTGGCCGCGGGCCTTGCCAAGGTGGCCAAGGAAATTCCGCTGGTCATCCTGTCGAACGCCTCGGACGACCAGATCCAGAAGAACGTGGCCATGCTCGGCGCGCCGTTCCACCGCGTGTACACCGCGCAGCAGGCCCAAGCCTACAAGCCGCGCCTGCAGGCATTCGAATACATGCTCGACTCGCTCGGCTGCAACCCCGAAGACGTGCTGCACGTGTCGTCCAGCCTGCGCTACGACCTGATGTCGGCCGACGACATCGGCATCGTCAACAAGGTGTTCGTCAATCGCGGCCACGGACCGGGCAACCCGGCCTACCGCTACACCGAGATCAAGGACATCGGCGGCCTGCCCGGCGTCGTCGGGCTCTGATCCTTCTAGATTGAAACGCCCCACGCCATGAAGCTCGACTCCTACTGGACCGATTCCGCACCGGCCTTCGCGCCCGCAGTGCATGCACTGCCGGCGCAGGTCGATGTCGCCATCGTGGGCGGCGGCTTCACGGGCCTTTCGGCGGCGCTGGCGCTCGCCAAGCGCGGTGCCCGGGTCGCGGTGCTGGAGGCCGGCACGCGCGTGGCAGCTGAAGCATCGGGGCGCAATGGCGGCCATGTGAACAACGGGCTGGCAGTGGACTATGCCGATGTGGCGGCCAAGGTCGGCATTGAAAAGGCCCGCGCCTGGTACCGCGCCTACGACGATGCGGTGGACACCGTGGCGCGGCTGGTGCGCGACGAGGCCATCGACTGCGACTTCATGCGCCACGGCAAGCTCAAGCTCGCCACGCGCGCCAACCAGATGGCGGCGCTCGAAAACAGCGCGCGGCGCCTCGCAGGCGACGGCGTGGACACCGACGTCGAAGTGCTCGATGCGGCGCAGGTGCGCAGCGAGGTGCAGAGCGAGCGCTTCCACGGCGGCCTGCTCTACAAGCGCAGCGGCCAGATGCACATGGGGCGCTTCGCCCAGGGCCTGGCTTCGGCCGCGCAGCGCCATGGTGCGCAGATTCACACCGGCACGCAGGTGAACCGCATCGAGCGGCTCGGCCAGGGCCATGCGCACCGCCTGCACACCGCCGGTGGCACCGTCACCGCGCAGCAGGTGCTGCTGGCCACGGGCGCCACCCGTCACGGCGGCTATGGCAGCTTCGGCTGGCTGCGCCGGCGTATCGTGCCGATCGGCAGTTTCATCGTCGTGACCGAGCCGCTCGGCGCGGAGCGCGCACAGGCGCTGCTCGCGGCCCGCCGCACCTACACCACGGTCGCGAACATCCATCACTACTTCCGGCTCACGGCCGATCACCGGCTGGTGTTCGGCGGCCGCGCGCGCTTCTCGGTGTCCAGCCCCCAATCTGACATGGCCAGCCGCGAGATCCTGCGTGCCGGGCTGGCCCAGACCTTTCCGCAACTCGGCGCCGTTGGGCTCGACTATTGCTGGGGCGGCGTGGTCGACATGACGCAAGACCGTCTTCCCCACGCTGGCGAGCGCAACGGCCTCTACTACGCCATGGGCTACAGCGGGCACGGCACGCAGATGTCGGTTCACATGGGCGAGCGCATGGCCGCCGTGATGAACGGCGACGCCGACGCCAACCCATGGCGGGGCCGCGACTGGCCCGCCATTCCCGGTCATTTCGGCCCACCCTGGTTCCTTCCGGCGGTGGGCCTCTATTACTCGCTCAAGGACAAGCTGGCCTGAGCGCCCGCGCGAGCCCACCGTTTTCGTACCGTGTTTGTTTGTTCTTCAACCATCAGTCATCGGCTTCACAGGAGTACCCCACCATGAGCGACAGCAACAACAAGAGGTTTGAAAACCTCGTCGGTCCCGACGAAAGCCTTCGGGTGATGGCATCGCTGAAACGCGGCGCATCGCGGCGCGACATCCTGGCGATGCTGATGGCCGGTGGCATGCAGGCCACGCTGGCCGGCAGCCTGGCCGGCATGGCGGTGTCCGCCCATGCGCAAACGCCCAGGAAGGGTGGCCGCATCCGCGTGGCGGGCGCCACCGCCGCCGCCACCGACACGCTCGACCCGGCCAAGCAGTCGAACCAGACCGACTACTCGCGCTGCAACATGATCTACAACGGCCTGACCACGCTGGATGCCAGCCTTACGCCGCAACCCGCGCTGGCCGAATCCTTCACCACCACGGACGCCAAGACCTGGGTCTTCACCTTGCGCAAGGGCGTGGTGTTCCACGACGGCAAGGCGCTCGCGCCCGCCGACGTGGTGTTCTCGGTGATGCGCCACAAGGACCCGGCCACCGCCTCCAAGGCCAAGATCCTTGCCGACCAGATCGAGAGCACCAAGGCCACCGGCCCCAACGAGGTCACTTTCGTGCTCAGCGCACCGAACGCCGACCTGCCGGTGATCCTGGGCACCTTCCATTTCCACATCGTCAAGGAAGGCACCTCCGATTTCAACGCCGGCATCGGCACCGGTCCCTACAAGCTCAAGGAATTCAAGCCCGGCGTGCGCTCGCTGATGGTGCGCAACGACGCCTACTGGAAGCCCGGCAAGCCCTACCTTGACGAGATCGAGTTCGTGGGCATCGGCGACGAGAGCGCACGCGTCAACGCACTGCTCTCGGGCGGCATGGACCTGGTCGGCTCGGTCAACCCCCGTTCGGTGGCGCGCGTGAAGGGAACACCCGGCTTCGGCATCTTCGTGACCCAATCGGGCCAGTATTCCGACCTGGTGATGCGCAAGGACGTGGGCCCCGGCGCCAACCCGGACTTCGTGCTCGGCATGAAGCACCTGTTCGACCGCGAGCAGATGAAGAAGACCATTGCGCTCGACTACGCGGTGGTCGCCAACGACCAGCCCGTCGATCCGACCAACCGCTTCTACTTCGCCGGCCTGCCGCAGCGCCCGTTCGATCTGGACAAGGCGAAGTTCCACCTGCAGAAGGCCGGCATTACCGGCAAAGTGCCGATGGTGGCCTCGCCGGCGGCGCTGTACTCGGTGGAGATGGCCCTGTTGCTGCAGCAGACGGCGCAGCGCGCGGGGCTGGAGATCGACATCAAGCGCATGCCGGCCGACGGCTACTGGTCGAACCACTGGCTCAACAGCCATGTGGGCTTTGGCAACGTGAACCCGCGCCCGAGCGCCGACGTGCTGCTGACGCAGTTCTTCCAGTCGGGTGCGGCGTGGAACGAGTCGCGCTGGAAGAGCGAGAAGTTCGACCAGCTGCTTGTGGCCTCGCGCGCCGAGACCGACCTGGCCAAGCGCAAGCAGATGTATGCCGACATGCAGACCATGATTCACCAGGACGCCGGCATCGGCATCCCGTTGTTCCTTTCGAGCCTGGACGGCCACACTTCCAAGCTCAAGGGCCTGTCGCCCATTCCGCTGGGCGGCCTGATGGGCTACAACTTTGCCGAGAACGTATGGCTGGAGACATGAGGCGTCCGCCCGCCTCGTCTCCGGGAGCATCGACATGAACCATGTGATCCTGAAGCTTCTGGCCCAGCGCATCGCGCTGGCGCTGCTGTCGCTGCTGGCGGTGTCGGTGGTCGTGTTCTCGATCACCGCGGTGCTGCCCGGCGATGCCGCGCAGGAGCAGCTCGGCCAGGACGCCACGCCCGAAGCCGTGGCCGCGCTGCGCGCCCAGATGGGCCTGGACGTGCCCGCGCCCGAGCGCTATGCCAAGTGGCTCGTCGGCATGCTCAAGGGCGACCCCGGCCGCTCGGCGACCACGCAGATGCCGGTGGCCGAGCTGGTGGCGAGCCGCCTGCCCAACTCGCTGCTGCTGGCCGCCGTCACGGCGCTGTTCTCGGTGCCGATTGCGCTCGCGCTGGGCATCGCCTCCGCAGTGTGGCGCGGCTCGTGGTTCGACCGCGCCGCGTCGACGACGGCGGTGGGCGTGGTGTCGGTGCCGGAGTTCCTGGTGGCAACTCTGGCGGTGCTGGTGTTTGCGGTGCAGCTGCGCTGGCTGCCGGCGCTCTCCTTCGTCAGCGACATCGATTCGCTGGGCCAGCTGCTGCGCGCCTTCGCCATGCCGGTGCTGGTGCTGTGCTGCGTGATCGTCGCGCAGATGATGCGCATGACGCGCGCCGCGGTCATCGACCAGCTGGAGGCGCCGTACATCGAGATGGTGCGCCTCAAGGGCGCCTCGCCCATGCGCATGGTGCTGGCGCACGCACTGCCCAATGCGGTGGGGCCGATTGCCAACGCCGTGGCGTTGAGCCTGTCGTACCTGCTGGGCGGCGTGATCATCGTCGAGACCATCTTCAACTACCCGGGCATCGCCAAGCTGATGGTCGATGGCGTCTCGCAGCGCGACATGCCGCTGGTGCAGACCTGCGCCATGATCTTCTGCTGCGCCTATCTGATCCTGGTGACGACCGCCGACATCTGCGGCATTCTCGCCAACCCGCGCCTGCGGCACCGCTGAAGGAAGGAAGCTTCATGGAAACCTCCACATCCTCAACGGTGGTGAGCGCTGCGGCCCTGGTGGCGCCAGCGCCGCAAAAGCGCCGCGGTGGCCCGCTGCGCTGGCTCGCGGGCTTCGGCCCGTCCGGCCTGCTAGGCCTTGCGGTGCTGCTGTTCTGGCTGCTCGCGGCGCTGCTCGGCCCCTGGATGCTCTCGCACGGCACGGCGGCCGCGGGCACCTCGAACGTCTTCGAGCCGATCAGCCCGAAACACTGGCTGGGCACCGACTACCTCGGCCGCGACATGCTGGCGCTGATCATCGAGGGCGCGCGCTACACCATCGGCGTTGCGCTCCTGGCCACGCTGCTGGCCAGTGGAACCGGCACCGTGCTGGCGCTGCTGGCCGCGGCCAGCGGCCGCTGGATCGACGCGGTGCTGAGCCGCGGGCTGGACACGCTGACGGCAATCCCGAGCAAGATGTTCGCGCTCATCATGGTGGCGGGTTTCGGCTCCGCAGTGCCGATGCTGGTGATCACGGCGGCCATCATCTACGTGCCGGGCGCCTATCGCATGGCGCGCTCGCTGGCCGTGAACATCAACGCGCTCGACTACGTGACCGTGGCCCGCACGCGCGGCGAAGGCACGCTCTACATCATGCTGCGCGAGATCCTGCCCAACATCCTGGGCCCGATGCTGGCCGACCTGGGCCTGCGCTTTGTCTACGTGGTGCTGCTGCTGGCGAGCCTGAGCTTCCTGGGCCTTGGCATCCAGCCGCCCGCGGCCGACTGGGGCTCGCTGGTGCGCGAGAACATCGGGGCGCTGGCCATGGGCGGCGCCTCGGTGATCGTGCCGGCGCTGGCCATTGCAAGCCTGACGATTGCAGTCAACCTGGTCATCGACAACCTGCCCGGCCGTGCCGCGCGCGAAAGAGGAGCACGCTGATGGGCGCACCACTCACTGTCCAGGGCCTGCACATCGTGGCGGGCAACAGCACGCTGGTCGACAACCTGAGCTTCTCGGTGCAGCCGGGCGAAGTACTGGCGCTGATCGGCGAGTCGGGTTCCGGCAAGACCACCACCGCGCTCGCGCTCATGGGCTATGCGCGCAGCGGCTGCCGCATCTCGGCCGGCCGGGTGCAGATCGGCGACACCGACGTGCTGGCACTCGATGCCGCGCGGCAGCGCTCGCTGCGCGGCCGCACGGTCTCCTACATTGCGCAGAGCGCGGCCGCGTCGTTCAATCCCTCGCGCACGATCATGGACCAGGTGGTCGAGCCGACCGTCATCCACGGCCTGTGCAAGCGGGCCGAGGCCGAAGCGAAAGCGGTCCAGCTGTTCCGCGAACTGGCGCTGCCCGATCCCGAAAACATCGGCGCACGCTATCCGCACCAGGTCTCCGGCGGCCAGCTGCAGCGGCTGATGGCGGCGATGGCGCTGATCGGCGACCCCGACCTGGTGATCCTCGACGAGCCGACCACGGCGCTCGACGTGACCACGCAGATCGAAGTGCTGCGCGCCTTTCGCCGCGTGGTGCGCGAGCGGCGCGCCACCGCCGTGTACGTGAGCCACGACCTGGCCGTGGTGGCGCAAATGGCTGACCACATCCTGGTGCTGCGCAACGGCAAGATGAGCGAGCTGAACGCCACGGAGCAGATTCTTTCCGCCCCGGTGGACGACTACACAAAGAGCCTGCTGGCGGCGGCGCGGCCCGCGGTACGCGCCTCGGGCCAGGCATCGGGCGATTCGGCGCTGCTGCTTCACGTGAACCAGCTTTCGTGCGGCTACGGCGCGGTGGACTCGAAGGGCCAGCCGGCCAAGCTCATCCTCGAGGACATCAGCCTCAAGCTCTACCGCGGGCAGGCCATCGGCGTGATCGGCGAATCGGGCTCGGGCAAGACCACGCTCGCGCGCGCCGTCGCGGGCCTGCTCAAGCCCTGCCATGGCAGCATCACGTTCGACGGCCATGCGCTCAAGCCCACGCTGCAGCAGCGCACGCCAGAGGAGCTGCGCCGCATCCAGATCGTCTTCCAGATGGCCGATACGGCATTGAACCCCTCGCAGACCATCTGGCGCATCCTGGCGCGGCCGCTGCAGTTCTACAAGGGCTTGCGCGGCGAGCCGCTCAAGCAGCGCATCTTCGAGCTGCTCGACCTGGTGAAGCTGCCGCGCACGGTGGCCGACCGGCTGCCGGGTGGACTCTCGGGCGGGCAGAAGCAGCGCGTGAACCTGGCACGTGCGCTGGCAGCCGAGCCCGACCTCATCCTGTGCGACGAAGTGACCTCGGCGCTGGACACCGTGGTGGCCGCGGCGGTGCTCGACCTCATGGCCGAACTGCGGCGCGAACTCGGCGTGTCCTACCTCTTCATCAGCCACGACCTGCACACCGTGCGCTCGGTGTGCGACGAGATCGTGGTCATGCAGCACGGCCGCAAGCTCTCGCAAGTGGCGCGCGCCGACTACGACCGCGGGCCGCACCACCCCTACTACCAGCTGCTCGCGCGGTCGGTGCCCGAGCTGCGCCGCGGCTGGCTCGACGACATGGACCAAGCGGCCGCGGCAGCAGCCCATTCCACCAGGGAGATACACGCATGACCCCCACGTTCCGGATTGCGCTGATCGCCGGCGACGGCATCGGCAAGGAAGTGATGCCCGAGGGCCTGCGCGTGGTGCTGGCTGCCGCCGAGCGCTTCGGTTTCGAGCTCGACTGCCGCACCATCGACTGGGCCAGCTGCGACTACTACGCCGAGCACGGCCAGATGATGCCGGACGACTGGAAAGAGCAGCTGCGGGGCGTGGACGCCCTGTACTTCGGCGCCGTCGGCTGGCCCGAGACGGTGCCGGACCACGTCTCGCTCTGGGGGTCGCTGCTGAAGTTCCGCCGCGAGTTCGACCAGTACATCAACCTGCGCCCGGTGCGCCTGTTCGAAGGCGTGCCCTGCCCGCTGGCCGGCCGCAAGCCCGGCGACATCGACTACTTCGTGGTGCGCGAGAACACCGAGGGCGAATACACCTCGCTCGGCGGCGTGATGTACGAAGGCACCGAACGCGAGATCGTGATTCAGGAATCGGTGTTTTCGCGCCACGGCACCGACCGCGTGCTGCGCTACGCCTACGAGCTTGCCGAAAGCCGTGCGCGCAAGCACCTCACGGTGGCCACCAAGAGCAACGGCATCGCGATCAGCATGCCGTGGTGGGACGGCCGCGCCGATGCCATCGGCCGCGACTACCCCGACGTGACGGTCGACAAGCAGCACATCGACATTCTCTCGGCGCGCTTCGTGCTGCAGCCCACGCGCTTCGACGTAGTGGTGGCGAGCAACCTGTTCGGCGACATCCTCTCCGACCTCGGCCCGGCCACCACCGGCACCATCGGCCTTGCGCCGTCGGCCAACCTCAACCCCGACCGCAAGTTTCCGTCGCTCTTCGAGCCGGTGCACGGCTCGGCGCCCGACATCTACGGCCAGAACATCGCCAACCCGATCGCAATGATCTGGTCGGGCGCGCTGATGCTCGACTTCCTCACCCAGGGCCAGGGCGTTGGCCGCGCCGCGCACGACGCCATCCTCGGTGCCATCGAGGCGGTGCTGCGCGACGGACCGCGCACCCGCGACCTGGGCGGCACGGCCTCGACCACGGAGCTGGGCATGGCCATTGCCGAGCGCGTGTCCGCGGCCTGAAGTCCGACCCGCCAAAACCTCTCAAGAAATTTTCAGACCATGCCACTCACCCTCCAACGCCAAGACCTGCTGCCGGGCCGCCAACTCATCGGCTCCGAATGGCGCGAAGCCAGCGATGCGCGCCGCCTCGACGTGACCGACCCCGCCACCGATGGCGTCTTTGCAAGCGTGCCCGACGGAACCGCCGCCGATGCGCGCGCTGCGGTGGCTGCCGCCCACGCAGCCTTCCCCACGTGGCGCGCCGTGCCCGCCAAGCAGCGCGCACAGATCCTCAAGCGCTGGAACGACCTCATGCTGGCGCACCAGGAAGACCTGGGCCGCCTCATCTCGCGCGAGCAGGGCAAGCCGCTCGCCGAGGGCCGCGGCGAAGTGGCCTATGCGGCCAGCTACGTCGAGTGGTTCGCCGAAGAGGCCACGCGCGCCAACGGCGACGTGATTCCCGCGCCGGTCACGGGCCGCCGCATGCTCGCCGTGAAGGAACCGGTGGGCGTGGTCGCCGCGATCACGCCCTGGAATTTTCCGGCCGCGATGATCGCCCGCAAGATCGCGCCCGCGCTGGCCGCAGGCTGCACCGTGGTGTGCAAGCCGGCCGAGGACACGCCGCTGACTTCGCTCGCGCTCGTGAAGCTGGCCGAGGAAGCGGGCGTGCCGGCGGGCGTGCTCAACATCGTGACCGCTTCGCGCGAACGCACGCCCGAGGTGGTCGATGTGTGGCTCGCCGATGCGCGTGTGCGCAAGATCAGCTTCACCGGCTCCACGCCGGTGGGCAAGCACCTGGCGCGTGCCTCGGCCGACACGCTGAAGAAGCTGTCGCTCGAACTCGGCGGCAACGCGCCCTTCATCGTGTTCGAAGACGCCGACATCGATGCCGCGGTGGAAGGCCTGATGGCCGCCAAGTTCCGCAACGGCGGCCAGACCTGCGTGTGCCCGAACCGCGTGTTCGTGCAGTCGAAGGTGCACGACGCCTTCGTCGACAAGCTGGCAGCACGCGTGGGCGCGCTCAAGGTCGGCCCGGCCACAGAGCCCGATTCGCAGATCGGCCCGATGATCAACGCCCGCGCGGTCGAGAAGATCGAGCGCCATGTGCGCGACGCCGTGTCCCGCGGTGCGCGCATCGTGGTGGGCGGCGAGCGCCTGCGTTCCGCGCGCTGCAACGGCCCCAACTACTACGCACCCACCGTGCTGGTGAACGCCGATTCGTCCATGGAGTGCAGCTGCGAAGAAACCTTCGGGCCCGTGGTGCCGGTCACGCGCTTCGAAACCGAAGCCGAAGTGGTGGCCGCCGCCAACGACACGCCTTTCGGCCTGGCCGCCTACTTCTATTCGAACGACGTGCGCCGCATCTCGCGCGTGGCCGACGCGCTGGAGTCCGGCATCGTCGGCATCAACGAAGGCGCGCTCGCCGCCGAGGCCGCGCCCTTCGGCGGCGTGAAGGAGTCAGGCTACGGACGCGAGGGCTCGGTGCACGGGTTGGACGACTACATGCACACCAAGTACCTGTGCCAGGGCGGCCTTTGAGCGTGCTCCCGCGGGTGGCCTCGGAGCACCTGCGGGATTGACCCTTGGGGGCCTTTCGGGCCCCGGTGATTCGGCCTTGTATTTTGAAGCACCGCTTCAAAAGGCATGCTGCATTGGCCACTATCTCTTTCAGACCCTCGTCTCTACAGTCGCGCATCACACGATGAGCGCCGCAACACAAGGGGCCTGAAGAGAAATGAACGAAGACCGGAAACCGCAACGCGGCCCTGGCCGCACCACCACCATTCCGCGCGCCTTGCTGGCTTCGCTCGTGGCTGCGCCGTGCATTGCCGCAAGCATTGCCTGGCCCGCGCCTGCCGCGGCCAGCCAGGCATTGGCCCAAAAGTACGCATGCGTTGCATGCCATCAGGCCACGGCAAAAGTAGTGGGACCCTCCTGGAAAGACATTGGCGCAAAGTACGGCGACGGCAAGGGAACAGCGGCGCAGCTGGCCGCCAGCATCAAGGCCGGCAGCTCCGGAAAGTGGGGACCGATGCCGATGCCCGCGCAAGCACAGGTTCCCGATGCGGACGCACAGTTGCTCGCGCAATGGCTGCTCGACGGCGCCAAGTAGTCACAAGAAATCATCACCCCCACCTGCGGAGAAAAGAACATGAGCGCGCTCCACGTCAATGGCCGTGAACACACGGTCGACGCCGACCCCGGCACCCCCATCCTCTGGGCCCTGCGCGATTCGCTGGGCATGACCGGCACCAAGTTCGGCTGCGGCGCCGCGCTGTGCGGCGCCTGCACCGTGCACCTGGACGGCCAGGCCATTCGCTCGTGCATCACGCCCATCTCGGCGGCCGAGGGCAAGAAGATCGTCACCATCGAAGCCGCCACCGACGGCAGCGACCGCGTGGGCGCGGCCGTGCATGCCGCGTGGGTCAAGCACGACGTGGCGCAATGCGGCTACTGCCAGAGCGGCCAGATCATGAGCGCCACGGCCTTCATCAAATCGCTCCCGCCCGGCAAGCAGCCGAGCACCGACGAAATCGACTCGGCCATGGCCGGCAACATCTGCCGCTGCGGCACCTACGCCCGCATTCGGGCCGCGGTGGCAGACGCCGCCAAGACCCTGGCCTGAAGGAGCACGCTACATGTTGCCCACCCATATCGATCCGAGCGAACTGCCGCGCGCCCTGCAGCGCCTGATGGCCGCAAGCCAGCCCGACGGCGCCGCCGCCCTGCCCCGCCGCAGCTTCCTGAAGCTTGCCGGCGTCGGCGGCCTGGCGATCGGCGCGTTTCCCCACATGGCCATGGCGCAAGCCGACGGTGCGGCCAAGCCGGCCGGCGGACTCAAGCCCACGCAGCAGCCGCTGGCCTTCGCGCAGATTGCCACCAACGGCGAAGTCACCGTGACCCACAACCGGCTCGAATTCGGCCAGGGCGTGCAAACGGGCTTGCCGATGATCCTGGCCGAAGAGCTCGATGCCGACTGGAGCCTGGTGCGCAGCAAGAGCGGCACCAACGATGCCGCCTACCACGACCCCGTGTTCGGCATGCATCTGACCGGCGGCTCCAACTCCATCAAGAACAGCTTCACGCAATACCGCGAGCTCGGCGCCCGCGCACGGGCCATGCTGCTGTCTGCCGCAGCCGCAAGGTGGAACGTCGACGTAACCACGTTGCGCACGCAGGCCGGCACGGTGCTGGGCCCGGGCGGACGCAAGCTGGGCTACGGCGAACTGGCCGAAGCCGCCATGGCGCTGCCGGTGCCCGAGAAGGTCACGCTGAAAGACCCGAAGGATTTCCGCATCATCGGCCGGCCCACCACGCGGCTGGATGCGCGTGCCAAGAGCAGCGGCCGGCAAGACTTCGGCATCGACGTCAAGCAGCCCGGGCAACTCACCGCGGTGGTGGCCCATCCGCCGGTGTTCGGTGCGCGCCTGAAGTCGGTGGACGACAGCGCAGCGCGCGCGGTCAAGGGCGTGAAGGCCGTGCTGCGCGTGCCGCTGGACCGCGGCGCCGAAGGCGTGGCCGTGGTGGCTGACGGCTACTGGCCGGCCAAGATGGGCCGCGATGCACTGAAGCTGCAGTGGGACACCTCCGCCGTCGAGAAGGTCGACAGCGAAAAGCAGCTGGTGCAGTACCGCGAACTGGCCGCCAAGCCCGGCCCGCGCAAGTTCGACGCCGACATGGCACCACTCGCCAAGGCGCCCAGGCAGCTCGAAGCCGAATTCGTGTTCCCCTACCTGGCCCATGCGCCCATGGAGCCGCTGAACTGCACCGTGAAGCTGTCGGCCGACCGCGCCGACCTCTGGGTCGGCACGCAGAGCGCCGGGCTGGACGCCGTCGCGGCGGCACGTGTGCTGGGCCTCAAGCCCGAGCAGGTGAGCGTGCATGTGCAAATGGCGGGCGGCGGCTTCGGCCGGCGCTTCGTGGGCTCGAGCGACTACGTGGTCGAGGCCTGCCAGATCGCCAAGGCCGCGCGTACCGCGGGCCTGACTGCGCCGGTGCGCCTGCTGTGGAGCCGCGAGGACGACATCAAGGGCGGCTATTATCGCCCCATGCATCTGCACCGCGCACGCATCGGCTTCGACGAGCGCGGCAAGGTGCTGGCGTGGGACCACGTCATCGTCGGCCAGTCGATCCTCACGGGAACGGTGTTCGAGTCCTTCCAGGTCAAGGACGGCATCGACGCCTCGGCCACCGAGGGCATGCGCGAGCCGTATCCGCTGCCGATGCGCCTGACCGTGCACCATCCCAAGGTGAACGTGCCAGTGCTGTGGTGGCGCAGCGTGGGTTCCACGCACACCGCCTTTGTGATGGAAACGCTCATCGACGAAATCGCACACAGCACAAAGCAGGACCCGGTGGCCTACCGCATGCAGCTCTTCGGAGACAAGCATCCGCGACATCGCGCCGCGCTGCAGCTGGCGGTCGACAAGAGCGGCTACGGCAAGAAGCAGCTGGCACAGGGCCGCGCCTGGGGCGTGGCGGTGCACGAGTCCTTCCAGTCCGTGGTGGCCTATGTGGTGGAAGCTTCGGTCAAGGACGGCCAGCCGGTGCTGCACCGCGCGACCGCTGGCGTGCATTGCAACCTGGCGGTGAATCCGCGCAGCGTCGAGGCGCAGGTGCAGGGCGCCGCGGTCATGGGCCTGTCGATGTGCCTGCCGGGCGGCGCCATCACGCTGAAGGACGGCGAAGTGCAGCAGAGCAACTTCGGCGACTTTGCCGTGGCCCGCATCACCCACATGCCGGAGTTCGATGTGCACGTGGTGCCGAGCGCCGAAGCGCCCACCGGCATTGGCGAGCCCGGTCTGCCGCCGCTGGCGCCGGCATTCGCCAACGCCCTTGCGCGGCTCACGGGCAAGCCGCTGCGCCAGATGCCTTTCAACCTGGCGTGAACGTTGCGGGGCCGGCCTGCCCCGCCAGTGCCGGTCAATCCTTCGTCAATCCGCCTGCACGCCCGCCGCGCGAATCACCTTGCCCCACTTCTCGGTCTCGGCCGCGAGATGGGTGCGCAGGGCTTCGGGCGTGACCTTGTCCATCGGCACGGCCTCGGTGCTCAGTTCGGCGAAGCGGTGCTTGACCATGTCGTCCTGCAGCGCGGCGCGCAGCGCCGTGTTGAGTTTTTGCATCACCGCTGGCGGCGTGCCCTTGGGCGCATAGATGCCGTGCCACACCTTCACGTCGAAGCCCTTCAGGCCCTGCTCGTCGAGCGTCGGGATGTTGGGCATGCTCGACAGCCGCTTGGGCGTGGTCACGCCGAACACCTTGACGCGGTTGCCGTCCTTGATGACCGGCGCGGTCTGCGTGGTCTGGTCGCACACCAGGTCGACCTGCCCGCCCATTACATCGTTGAGCGCGGGGCCGGCGCCTTTGTATGGCACGGTGGTGAGCTGCACGCCGATCTGGTGGGCAAAGAGCATGCCGCACAGCTGCGACACGGCGCCGATGCCGGCGTTGGCGAGCGTGACCTTGTCCTTGTTCGCCTTCACGTAGGCCAGCAACTCCTGAAAATTGTTGGCCGGAAAGTCCTTGCGCGAAAGCAGCGTCATCGGCACGTCCATCACCTGGCCGACGTATTCGAAGTCTTTCAGCGGGTCGTAGCTGAGCTTCTTGTAGAGCGCGGGCGCGGTCGCCATGCCCATGTGATGAATCAGGATGGTGTAGCCGTTGGGCGCCGCCTTGGCCACGCGCCCAGGCGCGATGGTGCCGCCCGCGCCCACGGTGTTCTCGACGATGACGGTCTGCCCGAGCGACTTGCCCATGGGAATCGCGAGCATGCGCGCCACCACGTCGGTGGGGCCGCCGGCCGAATACGGCACGACCATGGTGATGGGCTTGTCGGGCCAGGGTGCCTGCTGCGCCGTTGCCGGCGCTTGAACGGCCAGCAGGCAAGCGCCCAGCGATGCCGCCAGCACAGCCCGTGTTTTCCAATTCTTCGTTGCTTTCACTTCGTTGTCTCCTTGAGGTTATTGATCTGGAATATCCGAAGCCCGTCGCCCGTCAGGACGGGGCTTTTTGCGAATCGAGTGCCAGCAGGCGTTCCGCGAGGCGCACCACGGGTGCGTCGACCATGCGTCCGTCGAGGCTGACGACACCGCCGCCCGCGGCCCGGGTCGCATCCACCACGCGGCGCGCCCATGCCAATTCGTCGGCTCCCGGGCCGAGCGCAGCATGCACGGGCGCGACCTGGTCCGGGTGAATGCAAAGCTTGGCACCGAAGCCGCCGCGCCGGGCGCGCGCCGCATCGGCGGCGAGCCGCGCCGCGTCGCGCCAATCGGGCGTGACCCCGTCGATGGGTGCCGCAAGCCCGGCGCGGCGCGAGGCGAGCACCAGCGCCAGGCGCACGGGCAGCAGTTCGGCTTCGTCCGCATCGCAGGCCAGCCCCAGGTCGGCCTGGAAATCGAGGTTGCCGAATGCGAGCCGGAGCACCTGCGGCGCCGCCGCGAGTTCGCGGGCGGCTTCCAGGCCCGCCGCCGATTCGATCAACGGCACGAGCACGCCGTTGCGCCCGATGCCCGCGGCGAGCTGCTGCAGGTCCGCAGCGCGCTCGGCCTTCGGAAGAACAACACCGGCAATCAAGCCTTCGGCGGCAAGTTCGCCCACCAGCGCACCATCGCCGTCGAACCACGGCGTGCCGCGGGCATTGATGCGCACCAGCAGGCGCCCTCTTTCCTCGGCGCTCAATGCCGCGAAAGAAGCTCTCAGTTGCGCACGCGCCGCCGCCTTGCGTTCGGGCGCCACGGCGTCTTCGAGATCGACGATCACACCGCCCGCCTTGGTGGCCAGCGCACGCGCATGGCGCTCGGGCCGGTCCGCGGGAACGAACAGGAAAGTGCGCGCCAATGCCAGCGCGAGCGCCGCAGGCGTCGCGCTCACACCACCCTCGCCTCTCGCAGCGCGGCGATCTCGGCATCGCCTCGCCCCAGGCTGCGCAGAATGGCTTCGGTGTGTTCGCCGACGGCCGGTATCGCGTCCATGCGGTAGTCGAAAGCGCTCTGGCGCCCTGCAGGCAGCAAGGCCGGAATGTCGCCGGCCGGCGAACCCACCTGCCGCCAGCGCTCGCGCGCCTGCAATTGCGGGTGTGCCCACAGCCCGGCCATGTCGTTCATGCGCGCATTGGCAATCTGCGCGGCATCGAGGCGCTCGACCACCTGCACGGTGCCGAGCGCGGCGAAGGTCTCCACGATGATGGCGCGCAGCGCGTCGCGGTTTTCGTTGCGCCGCGCGTTGCTGTCGAAGCGCGCGTCGGTGGCAAGCCCCGCCTGCAGCAGCACCTTCTCGCAGAACACGCGCCATTCGCGCTCGTTCTGCAGGCCCAGCATCACCGTGCCGCCGTCGCCCGCGGGAAACGGCCCGTAGGGGTAGATGGTGGCGTGCGATGCGGCGCTGCGCGGCGGCGGGGGTGCACCCTTGTAGGCGTAGTACATCGGGTAGCCCATCCACTCGGCGAGCGACTCGAGCATCGACACGTCGATGTGCGAGCCCTTGCCGGTCTTGCCGCGCTGCAGCAGCGCCGCGAGGATGCCGGTGTACGCGTACATGCCCGCCGCGATGTCGGCGATGGAATTGCCCGACTTGCACGGATCGTCCGGCGTGCCCGTGACCGACAGGAAACCCGCTTCGCTCTGAATGAGCAGGTCGTACGCTTTCTTGTCGCGGTAGGGCCCGTCTTCGCCGTAGCCCGAGATGTCGCAGACGATGAGCCGCGGGTGCTTCGCCTGCAGCGCTTCGGCGCCCAGGCCCATGCGCGCGGCCGCTCCGGGCGCGAGGTTCTGCACCAGCACGTCGGCATCGGCCACCAGCTCCTGCAGCACCGCGAGCGCGGCGGGTTGCTTCAGGTCGAGCGTGAGGCTTTCCTTCGAGCGGTTCACCCACACGAAGTGCGAGGCCTCGCCGCCCACGCGAGCGTCGTAGGCGCGGGCAAAGTCGCCAACGCCGGGCCGCTCCACCTTGATGACGCGGGCGCCCAGATCGGCCAGCTGTCGGGTGCAGAACGGCGCCGCAATCGCGTGCTCGAGCGAAACGACGGTGATGCCGTCGAGAGGTCTTGTCATGCGTTTTTTCTCCCTGTGTTCATGCGAGCACGGCAGTGGCCTGCATCGTGAGCCAGCCATCGGCGTCTTCGCCCCACAGGCTGAACGTCTTGCCGTCGGCGCTGCCGTCGGTCGGCTTGCCGTGCACGCGGAACGGCGCGATGTCGAAGGTCGGCCGCACGGCGCGGAATTCGAAGCGCGCGAGCTGTGCGCCCGGTGCGTTGCGGCGCAGCAGGTCGACCAGCAGCGTCGCGATGAGCGGGCCATGCACGATCAGGCCCGGGTAGCCCTCGACCTGCGTCACGTAGCGGCGGTCGTAGTGGATGCGGTGGCCATTGAAGGTGAGCGCCGAGTAACGGAACAGCAGCACGTCGTCGGGGACGATCTCGCGGCTGAAGGCGGCGTCTTTCGGTGCCGGTGTGGGCGGCGGAGTTTTCTCGCCGGGCTCAGCCGCGGCGCGGTAGACGATGTCGTGCTCCTCGGTGAGCGCGAGGCCGCGTTCGTTGCGCACCTCGTGGCGCACGAGCACGAACACCAGTTCGCCGGTGCGGCCTGCCTTGTGGGTTACGGAAGCAATGGTCGAAGTGCGCTCGACCTTGTCACCTACTTGCAGCGGATTGCCCTTCTCCCACACCAGCCGTCCGCCGGCCCACATGCGGCGAGGCAGCGGCACCGGCGGCAGGAAGCCGCCGCGTCTGGCGTGCCCGTCGTCACCGATTTCGGATTGGCGATGGTGCGGCAGAAAGTAGAGCCAGTGCCAGAGCTCGGGCAGGCGCGTGCCGGTGCCAGGAAGCGGATCGTCGCGGTCCAGCGTGGCGGAGAGTGCGCGCACGGGCGCGGCGGTGACTTCGTCGGCCAGCATTTCGCTGCGGCCTTGCCAGGCCTGGAGCTTGGCCAGCGTGTCGCCGTCGATCAGGCGGGAGGAATTCTCTGGGGTGTGATTGCTCATGGTTCTTTTTTCAGTCGACCGCCGCACCGGATGCCTTGACGATGCGCGCCCACTTGGCGAGGTCGTCCTGCAGCAGTTTCGAAAATTGGTCCGGCGTGGTGGGCGCCGCAATCTCGACGCCCTGCTGGTCGAGCTTGTCGCGCAGGTCCTTCGCGGCCAGCGCCTTGCGCGTGGCGTCCTGCAGCGTGGCCAGCACGTCGGCCGGCACGCCCGCGGGGGCGAACAGGCCGATCCACAGCGTCCCGTTGTAGCCCGGCACCGCCTCGGCGATGGTGGGCACGTCGGGCAGCACCGGCGAGCGCTTGTCGCCGCTCACGGCCAATGCGCGCAGCTTGCCGGCCTTGATGTGCGAAAGCGCCGAGGGCAGGCTCGCGAACACGATGGGAAGTTGCCCGCCGAGCACGTCGTTCAGCGCGGGAGCCACGCCCTTGTAGGGCACGTGCTGCAGAGAGATGCCGGCCATGCTGTTGAGCATTTCGCCGAGCAGGTGGTTGAGCGTGCCGTTGCCTGCGGAAGCGTATTGGTAGTTGGCGCCCTTCTGCCGCGCGAGCTTCAGGAACTCGTTGAAGTCCTTGGCCGGAAAAGAGGGGTTGACCAGCAGCACGTTGGGCACCGCGCCGATCAGGCCCACGGGCTTGAAGTCTTTCACCGGGTCGAAACCCGCGTTCTTGTAGAGCGCCGGGTTGATGGCCTGGCTGCTGCTGATGGTCATGAGCAGCGTGTAGCCGTCCTTCGGGCCCTTGGCGACCAGCTGCGTGCCGATGTTGCCGCCCGCGCCGGGACGGTTGTCGACCACCACGCTGGCGTTCATCACCTCGCCGAGCTTCTGGCCCACCAGGCGACCCACGATGTCGTTGGTGCCACCCGCGGCCTGCGGCACGATGAGCGTGATGGGGCGCGAGGGGTACGGCTGTGCGGTTGCAGGGCCTGCGGCAATCAATGCCGCGGCGAACGAAAGAAGGGCCAGTGCGCGAAGTCTCATGTCTTTGTCTCCATGGCCGCATGGTGTTCCGCCCTACCCGTGCGCGCAATCTGCGATTTCGGAACCCAGCCTTCTGGAATTTCGAAGGCTTGGGTACGATGGCACATGCTCTTCGACCTGACCGACCTGCGCCTTTTCGTTGCCACGGCCGAACTCGGCAACCTCACACGCGCGGCGGAGCGGCAGCATCTATCGCTTGCGGCGGCCAGCGCGCGCATCAAGGCGCTCGAAACGCAGGCCGGCTTGCAGCTGCTGCAGCGCGAGGCACGCGGCGTTCGCTTGCTGCCGCCGGGAGAAGCCTTCCTGCACCACGCGCGCCTGGTGCTGCACCAGACCGAGCAGCTGCGCGCCGATCTGCTCGAATACGGCGGCGGCCTCCGCGGCCATTTGCGCGTGTTCGCCAACACCACGGCGGTGACAGACTTCCTGCCTGAAATACTGCCCGGCTTCCTTGCGCACAACCCGCGCATCAACGTCGACCTTCAGGAAAAACCGAATGCTCAGATCCCGCGCGGCGTGCTCGACGGCCGCGCCGACATCGGCATCGTGGCGGGCCGCGTCGACACGCTGGGCCTGGAAGCCATTCACTTCAGCACCGACCGGCTGGTGCTCGTTACCTCGCGCAAGCACCGCTTCGCAAAGCGCCGCAAGATTTCGTTTGCCGAGACGCTGGATGAAGACGCCATCGGCATGCAGCAAGGCAGCACCTTGCAGACCTTTCTCGCGCAAATTACCGACAACCTGGGCAAGCGGCAGAAGCTGCGCATCCAGCTCGGGAGCTTCGACGCCATGTGCAGGATGATCGGCAGCGGCGTGGGCATTGGCGTGGTGCCCGAGTCGGCGGCGCGCCGAAACCAGGAGAGCATGCAGCTCGCGCTGATCGACCTCAGCGATGCATGGTGCGTGCGGGAGCGGTATCTGCTGGTGCGCGACCGGACGGCGTTGCCGATTTATGCGCAGGCGCTGGTCGAAACGCTGTGTCGGCACTACGCCGGGGAGCAGGCTGCCGTCGCCTGAGCGCCTCTCCTATCCTCCCAAAAACAAGGACTTGCGGGCGAATTATGAGGAAGCCGGTGCCATCCCCATTTTCCGTGGACAACTTTGGGGATAACTGATGTGCCTCCTTGTAAACACGATTTAAGTTGTTGTTTTACAAGGGGAATAATCAGTTTGCTGAAAATTTGGGCGGTGAACAAGGTTGCGCTGCTGTTCGGGGTTGGTGCAAAGGCCACCGGGTACTCCCCTCCGCGAATGTCCCCCGCCTTCGGCTCCTCCTTTATTTCGCTGCGGGGAGCACCCGATGCCCTGTGCACTGGGGCACGCTCGTGGTGTATCGCTGATCAGCCACGGCTCTGCCCAACGCACCCGCTGATGGGGTGCCTTGCGCAGCGAAATAAAGGAGGAGGCCGAAGGCCGGGGGACATTCGCGGAGAAAGGTACCCCGTCGGCGGGTGCGCCGCCCTGAACGACAGGCAGCGCGAGAAAAAGGGCGCCTCTCGATCAAGGCGCCCCGAAGGAAAACTCAGCGCTCGATAGTCAGCGCCACACCCATGCCGCCGCCGATGCACAGCGACGCAATGCCCTTCTTGGCGTTCTGCCGCTGCATCTCGTGCAGCAGCGTCACGAGAATGCGGCAACCCGACGCGCCGATGGGGTGACCGATGGCAATGGCGCCGCCGTTCACGTTCACCTTGTTCACGTCCCAGCCCATTTCCTTGTTCACAGCGCAGGCCTGCGCGGCAAAGGCCTCGTTGATCTCGAGCAGGTCGAGATCGGCGGCCTTCCAGCCGGCGCGCTGCAGCGCCTTGGTCGACGCGGGCACCGGGCCCATGCCCATGATGGCCGGGTCGAGGCCTGCGGTGGCGTAGCTTGCAATGCGGCCCAGCGGCTTCAGGCCCAGGGCGGCGGCCTTCTTGGCCGTCATCACCATCACGGCGGCGGCGCCGTCGTTCAGGCCCGAGGCATTGCCCGCGGTCACGCCGCCGGCCTTGTCGAACGCGGGGCGCAGGCCCGCCAGGCCTTCGGCGCTGGTCTTGCGGTTGATGAACTCGTCCTTGTCGAAGACGAGCGGGTCGCCCTTCTTCTGCGGAATGCTCACCGGCACGATCTCGTCCTTGAACTTGCCGGCATCTTGCGCGGCCGCGGCCTTGGTCTGGCTGCCCAGTGCGAGCTCATCCTGCGCGGAGCGGTCGATGCTGAACTTCTTGGCCACGTTCTCGGCCGTGATGCCCATGTGGTACTGGTTGTACACGTCCCACAGGCCGTCGACGATCATGGTGTCGACCATTTTCCAGTCGCCCATGCGCTGGCCGTTGCGCGAGTTGGGCAGCACGTGCGGCGCCATGCTCATGTTCTCTTGCCCGCCGGCAATCACGATTTCGCTGTCGCCCGTGGCCACGGACTGTGCCGCCAGCATCACGGCCTTCAGGCCCGAACCGCACACGGCGTTGATGGTGAGCGCCGGGGTCTCCTTGGTGCCACCGCCCTTGAGCCATGCCTGGCGCGCGGGGTTCTGGCCCGCACCGGCGGCCAGCACCTGGCCCATGATGGCCTCGCCGACCTGCTCGGCCGTGAGGTTCGCGCGTGCAATCACTTCCTTGATCACGAGGGCGCCCAGCTCCGTGGCCGCAATGCCGGCGAGCGAGCCGCCGAACTTGCCGACCGCCGTGCGTGCAGCCGAAACGATGACGATGTCTTCCATGAGGTTCTCCGTTGAAGTGATTTGAATGAAGCGGGGTGCGTGGGATTGTGCGTGCGGCTATCGGCTGTTGCTTTGGGCTATGTCAGGCTCGGGCCTTGACGTAGCGCCCCGGCGCCGGCTCTATGGCCTTGTAGGCCTTGCCGTTGCCATAGGTCTTGGGCGCGGGAACCTGCTTGCCCGCATGGCCCTTGAGCCACTGGGCCCAGTCGGTCCACCAGCTGCCGGGGTGCTCCGTGGCGCCGGCCAGCCATTCGGCCTGCGTCTTCGGAAACTTGCCGTCCTCGCGGATCCAGTGGCTGCGCTTTTTCTTGGCGGGCGGGTTGATCACGCCGGCAATGTGGCCCGAAGCGCCCATGACGAAGCGCTTCTTGCCGGGCAGCAACTGGGTGGAGGCATATGCTCCGCCAATCGGCACGATGTGGTCTTCGCGCGAGCCGTAGATATACGCCGGGATGTCGATCTTGCTCAAGTCCACCTTCTGGCCGCACACCGTGAGCGCATTGGGCTTGGCGAGCTTGTTCTCGTGGTACGTGTTGCGCAGGTACCAGGTGTAGAACGGGCCCGGTAGGTTGGTGGCGTCGCTGTTCCAGTAAAGCAGGTCGAAGGGCGGCGGGGTTTCGCCCTTCAGGTAATTGCCGACCACGTAGTTCCACACCAGGTCGTTCGGGCGCAGAAAGCTGAAGGTGGAGGCCAGGTCGCCGCCCGGCAGCAGCCCGCCCTTGCCGAGCTGCATTTCGCGGTACTGCACCATCGGCTCATCGACAAAGATGTCGAGAATGCCCGTGTCGCTGAAGTCGAGGAATGTGGTGAGCAGCGTGACCGACGCCGCCGGCTTTTCGCCGCGTGCCGCAAGCACGGCCAGCGCGGTGCTCAGGATGGTGCCGCCCACGCAGAAGCCGAGCGCATTGATCTGCCCGGACTTGTTGGTGGGTCCGCTGATTTCCTGCACCGTGTGAATCGCCTTGATTGCGGCGTTCTCGATGTAGTCGTCCCAGGTGGCGTTGGCCAATGATTCGTCGGGGTTGCGCCAGCTCACTACAAACACCCGGTGGCCCTGCTCGTTCGCATAGCGGATCAATGAGTTTTCGGGCTGCAGGTCGAGTATGTAGAACTTGTTGATGCAGGGCGGCACCAGCAGGAAGGGCCGCTCGTACACCTTGGCCGTGAGCGGCTTGTATTCGAGCAGCTGGAACAGCTCGTTCTCGAACACCACCGCGCCCTCGGTGGTGGCCACGTTGCGCCCCACTTCGAAGGCGCTCTCGTCGGTCATGCTGAGGTGGCCTTGCTTGATGTCGTGCAGCAGGTTCTGAATGCCCTTGGCAATGCTCTCGCCCTGCGTCTCGATGGCTCTTTTCTGCGCCTCGGCGTTCAGCGCCAGCGAATTGCTCGGCGACGAGGCCGCCATCCATTGCTCGACCGCAAAGCGCAGGCGAGCCTTGGTTTTTTCGTCGGCGTCGATGGCCTCGGCCATGTTCAGCATGGTGCGGCCATTGAGCAGGTACACGGCCGCCGAGAAGGCGGCGAGCGGATTGCCGCCCCAGGCGTCGGAAGCAAAGCGCTTGTCGCCTTCGGGTTTGGCGGCGAAGCCCTGGCGCCAGAGCTCGGTTGCCTCGGCAACGTATTGCTGCTGGATGGATTGAAGCTTTTCGGGGTCGATGGAGATCTTGGGCAGCTCGGGCATCTTGGCCGCCTGCGGCATTTGCCACAGCGGCGTGCCGCCGATGAAGGCCGAGGCCCCCTGCGCGGCGGATTGCTGGAACGCTTCCAGCGCCTTGTTCCATCCCTCGGGCAGTGCCTCTTGAAAGGGCGCGAACGCATCGGCCCCCGTGGCTTGTTGCTTCATGGTGTCTCCTGGTCCTCGCCTGGTCGGTACGGATGGCTGCTCGTGTTTTGAGTATGCTGCATTTCACAAGGCCTTCATAACGCCGCCCACCTACTTACCGACTGAAACTTGTTGTGTTCATCCACCTGATCGTGATCGGCTGGCTCTACGTTGCCGTGATGATGGCCGTCGCCGAAGCCACCAGCACCACGGGCACCGTGCTGGGTGCCATCTTCACATTTCTTCTGTACGGATTGGCGCCCGTGGCCTTGGTGGTTTACCTGATGGGAACCCCGGGCCGCCGCCGCGCAATCAGGCAGCGCGAGGCCGAGGCACAGGAGGCCGCGCGCCGCGCCGCAGCGGCGGAAGCGAGCAAGGATTCAGGCCTTCCAGACCAAGGCGGCGAAGCGCCCGCTGACGCTGTCCCGCCGGTGCGAAAAGAACCGTGACGGGTTGCCGACGGTGCACCAACCGTCGGTGCCGTCGTTGCCATGCACCGCCTCCACGCCGGCCGCGCGCAAGCGCTGGCGTGCGAGCGCCGGCAGGTCGGCCAGCCATTTGCCGGCTGATCCAGAGGGCTGGAAACAGCCCGCGGCCTCGGGCGCATGCGCCTCGAATACAGCCTTGACTTCGGCGCCGACTTCGAAGGCCTTGGGGCCGATGCAGGGGCCGAGCCATGCCAGCACCTTGCCGTGCTCCGAGGCAAAACGCCCGGCCGTTGCTTCAAGCACGCCGCCGGCAAGGCCGCGCCAACCCGCATGCGCGGCGGCCACGCGGCGGCCTTCGGTATCGGTGAAAAGCACAGGCAGGCAATCGGCCACCATGATCGTGCAGGCCAGGCCGCTATCGGCCGTGGTGCAGGCATCGGCGGCGGCGCCGTCGGGCAAGGCACTGTCGACGCCCTCGAGCGCCACGACCTCGCTGCCATGCACCTGCTGCAAGAAGACCGGCCGCACGCCGATGGCCTGCCGCAGACGCGTGCGGTTGGTCGCGACATGCGCCGGCTCGTCGCCCACGTGGTCGCCGAGATTCAGGCTTTCATAGCGCCCGGCCGATACGCCGCCAGCGCGCGTGGTGCACAGCGCCCGCACGTTCTGCGGCGCCGGCCAGTCGGGCACGAGCCAGCGCGGGTCCATGCCGGCGACCATGCCGTTCACACTTCCGCGTCGGGTGCCTGCGACGGCTGGGCGCGCTGGAACGCGTCCAGCGCCATGCAGGCCTCGAAGGCGGCCATGGTGCGTGGGAGCCCGCTGAAGTCGCAGTCGAAGCGCCTGCCGTTGAAGATCTGCGGCACCAGGCAGCAGTCGGCCAGCGTGGGCGTGTTGCCGTAGCAGAAGGTACTGCCGGGGTGCTGCGCAAGCTGCCGCTCGAAGGCCAGCATGCCGTCGCGCACCCAGTGGCGGTACCAGGTGTTCTTGGCCTCGTCGTCGAGCTTGAGCTCCTTCACCAGGTACTTGAGCACGCGCAGGTTGTTCAGCGGGTGGATCTCGCAGGCAATCGATTGCGCCAGCGCTCGCACATGCGCCCGGCCCACCGGGTCGTGCGGCAGCAGCGGCGGCTCAGGGTGGGTTTCGTCCAGGTATTCGATGATGGCCATCGATTGCGAGAAGCGCTCGCCCTCGTCTTCGAGCAGCGGCACCAGCATGTCGGCCGAAATGGCCGAATAGGGGCCCGTGCGATGGTCGCCGCGGGCAATGTGCACCGGCACGTAGTCGTAGTCCAGGCCCTTCAGGTTCAGCGCAATGCGCACCCGGAAGGACGACGAGGAGCGGAAGTAGTTATGCAGCTTCATCATTGCGCAAGCATAGCGCTCGCGAACAACCCTGGCCTGCCTCTGGCACACTGCCGTTTTTCTCCGTTCCGCTGAAAAGGACAGACGCAATGGCTTCCGAGTTTGTTTTCGCCCCGCCCGCGACCGTTTCGGTCCCGGTGGTCGGGCAGCCCGCCCGTTTTCCGGTGCACCGCATCTATTGCGTGGGCCGCAACTATGAAGATCACGCCAAGGAAATGGGCTTTACCGGCCGCGAGCCGCCGTTCTTCTTCATGAAGCCGGCCGACGCGCTGGTGGTGGTCGATGCGGGCCAGACCGGCACCATGGCCTACCCCACGCTCACCAAGAACCTGCACCACGAGATCGAGCTCGTGGTGGCCATCGGCACCGGCGGCAAGAACATCTTGGCGGCCGACGCGCACAAGCACATCTACGGCTATGCCGTGGGCCTGGACATGACGCGCCGCGACCTGCAGGGCGAGATGAAGAAGCAGGGCCGCCCCTGGGACATCGGCAAGGGCTTCGAGCAGAGCGCGCCCATCGGCCCCATCGTGCCAGTGGCGCAGGCCGGCGATGCCGAGAACGCCGAAATCTCGCTGCAGGTGAACGGCACCGACCGCCAGCGCAGCACCGTGAGCAAGCTGATCTGGAACGTGGCCGAAACCATCGAGCATCTTTCGGCCGCCTGGGAGCTGCAGCCCGGCGACCTGATCTACAGCGGCACGCCCGAGGGTGTGGCGGCGGTGGTGGCGGGCGACACGCTGGTCGGCGAAGTGGCCGGCCTGCCCAAATTGACGGTCAAGATCGTCTGACTCCGGCGCGCCACGCTCCATGATCCTGCGCGTACCCATCAAGCACTGCAAGAACTGCGGCACCGCGGTGGTCTACCGTATTCCGGACGATGGCGACACCAAGGAACGCGCCGTCTGCCCCGCCTGCAGCACCATCCACTACGAGAATCCGCTGAACGTGGTGGGCACCATTCCCGTGCTCGGCGACAAGGTGCTGCTGTGCAAGCGCAACATCGAGCCGCGCTGGGGCAAATGGACGCTGCCCGCAGGCTTCATGGAGCTTGGCGAAACCGCGGCCCAGGGCGCGGCGCGCGAAACCGACGAAGAGGCCGGCGCCAACTACGAGATGCAGGGCCTCTTCGCGGTGATCAGCGTGGTGCGCGTGGGGCAGGTGCACCTGTTCTACCGCGCCCGCCTGCTGGACGACCGCTTCGACCCGGGCCACGAAACCATCGAGGCCCGGCTTTTCACCGAAGAAGAAATTCCCTGGGAAGAAATCGCGTTTCGCACCGTGCGCGAGGCGCTGGAACACTTCTTCGAAGACCGGCGGCGCGGCAGCTTCGACCGCGTGCACGAACTCAGCATCGTTTGAAACACATGACCATCCAGGCATTGCGGGCCACCGCCCTCTTGCGTGCGGCGCTCGCATCCACCGTTGCCGCCGGCCTGGGCCTCGCGCTGGCCACGGCGGCGCAGGCAGAAGTAGTGGGCGACGTCGACACCGCGTTCAAGCTCATCGGCCCGGACCACAAGATCGTGGTCGAGGCATACGACGACCCCAAGGTCAGCGGCGTGACCTGTTACGTCTCTCGTGCCAAGACGGGCGGGCTGGCCGGCGCCTTCGGCGTTGCCGAAGACAAGTCGGAAGCCTCCATCGCCTGCCGCCAGGTCGGCCCGGTGAGCATCACGCAGCCGCTGCCCAAGCGCGAAGAGGTCTACACCGAGCGGCTGTCGATTCTCTTCAAGCGGCTGCGCGTGGTGCGCATGGTCGACGCCCGGCGCAATACGCTCGTCTACCTCACCTACTCCGACCTGCTGATCGACGGCTCGCCCAAGAACAGCGTGACGGCGGTGCCGATCGACCGCGGCACGCCCATTCCGCTCAAGTAACAAAGAGCAGGCACCGCCAGCCCCTTCAGCCCCTTCTCCCAGGGGCCCGGCACCTGCCGGCGCCTGGGAGTTTGCTAGCATGCCGGCGGTAACTCGCCCGGCGTGCCGGGCCGAAGGAACCCTCAGCAATGAATTCGTTCCAAAAGAGAACCATGCAGCACCTTCAGACTTTTGTTTCCCGCACCGGCGCCGCGCTACTCGTAGCGGCCGGCCTTGCAGCCTGCACCACGCCCGCGCCGCCGCCCCGGGCCGGCGTGAACGTGCCACCACCCGTCCAGCAGCCGCAGGCCATGTTCATCCGGCCCGCGAGCGGCAGCACCATTGCCCGCTTCGACGGCGTGCGCAACAAGGGCCTGGACATCGCGGGCAACCTTGGCGACCCGGTCGTGGCTTCGGCCGACGGCCGCGTGGTGTACGTGGGCGGCGAACTGCGCGGCTACGGCAACATGGTCATCATCAAGCACAACGACACCTTCCTCACCGCCTACGCCCACGCTGAAAACATCGTCGTCAAGGAAAACGCGGTGGTGCGCCAGGGCCAGAAAATTGCCGAGATGGGCAAGAGCGGCACCGACCGCGTGAAGGTGCACTTCGAAATTCGCAAGAACGGCACCGCCGTCGATCCCGAGCCCTACCTGAGCGGGCGCCTGCAGCACTAGGCACCCGGTGGTGGCCAAGCGCGCCGCTAAAGCAGGCTCTCGGGCACCAGCGGAGCGAACAGCTCCAGCTTCCAGCGCGACCAGAAATCCGTTTCCGGCTCCACATGCAGGATGGTGTCGGCCCCGTCGCCCGAGGCCGGGCTCACCCATTCGATACCGCCGCGCGGCCCCAGCTGCAGTTGGTAGGCACCGTCGAGCCGCATGAAGCCGATCAGGCTGGTGAGCTGCTGCGCGATCTGCGGGCTGAAGATGAAAATGCCGACCTCGGTGTTGTGCAGCATCGAGCGCGGATCGAAGTTCATCGAGCCGATGAAGACGATGTTGCGGTCGATCACGGCCGACTTGCCGTGCAGCCTTCCGCTCGCCGAACCGTAGATGCCGAAGCGCTTGGTTTCTTCCACGCGCTTGGGGCTCAGTTCGTACAGCGCCACCCCCAGCCGCAGCATCTCCGGCCGGTAGCGGCGGTAGCCGATGTGCACCAGCGATTCGTCGGTGGCCGCGAGCGAATTGGTCACGATGGTGTAGCTCACGCCCTTCTGCCGCACGATGCGCATCGACTCCATGCCGCCGCGGCCTGGAATCAGATACGGCGTGGTTTGCAGGATCTCGTGCTCCGCGTCGCGTATGTAGCGCCGCACGTTGTAGAGCACGCTGTCGGTCGACTCGTCCGCCGGCAGCCCGCGGGCTTCTTCCGTGGGACCGAGCGCCTTGGCGGGCGCATCGGCGTAGGCTTCGGCGCGCGCCCACACGAGCGAGAGCGCGCCTTCGTCCAGGTCCTTGGCCAGCGCGTTATTGCCCAGCAGGTCGGTGGAAGCAAGCGGCTCGGGGTGCAGCGTGTCCGGCCCGCTGGTCAGTTGCTCGAAGCGGTCGCGCAACTGCTGCGGCGTGGCCCCGCCGGTCGAAACCAGCGACTCCACGGGGTACACGTAAGGGCTGTTCCAGTACATGTCGAACAGCGACGAAAGCCGCGGTACCACGGTGCCGGCCACCAGCGTGTCGATGTCGATGAAGTTGGATCCGCCGTCGCGCAGGAAGTATTCGTTGGCGATGTTGCGCCCGCCCATGACCGCCATCACGTTGTCCACCACGAAGAGCTTGTTGTGCATGCGGCGGTGCACGCGATCGAAGTCGAGCAGCGACGAGGCCCAGCGAGTGCCCAGGCGCTCGCGCCCGGCCGGAAACGGATTGAACATCCGCACCTCGGCATTGGGATGCGCCGCCAGGCCCGCGAACAGCGGATCGGCACCCGCGGTGTAGAGGTCGTCCACCAGAAGGCGCACGCGCACGCCACGCTCCGCCGCGTCGCGCAATGTGCGAAGCAGGTAGCGGCCGGTTTCGTCGTTCTGCACCAGGTAGTACTGAACGTCTATGGAGCGCTGCGCGCGCTTTGCCAACTCGATGCGCGCATGCAGCGAAAACTGCGCCATGGGCAGCAGCCGAAAGCCGCTCAAGCCCCGCTCCGGCGGTGAAGCCGCCGTGACAAGGCGCCCCAGCGCCGTGTCGGTGCCGTTGGTGATGGCCATCGACGGCTTGCGTTCCACACCCGACGGCAGACCCGCGCAGCCGCCCAGGAGCAACAACGCCATGCCCAGCACCAGCCAAAGCGGCCAGGCGTTGCGCACGCCGGCGCCGGCTGTTTCTTCGGAAATTCCGGAAATTCTCGGGTTGGAGTTTTCTGCCATCGGACGGTGCGATGCGCAACGCGCGCAGGGTGGCCGGTTTCTACCATGAGCCGGCCGAAAAACGGCCGTTTATGGAGTCCTTCTACACCGCCGGCAAAGGCAAGCTGACGCGCGGATGCAGCCGGCAGCACCACATTTTTTGAACACCGATGGAAAACCAGGTAGCAGTCAGCCCGGCGCCAGTGCCGGTGCCACTCAGCGAGGTACTACCGGCTACGCGACCTGCTGTAGCCCGCCCGGCTATGAACCTTCGCGCTTGCGCGGAACCTTGCCCTCCGCGGCGAACTGCATCACGCCTTCGGCGAACTTCATGAGCTCGTCCGAAAGCGGTGCTCCCGGCGCAAGCACTCCCACGCGCTCGGCCAGCGCCTGGAAAGCAGCGCGCGAGGATTCGGGCGCGGACGGCAACGGAATGTTGGTGTCTTCGGGCATGAGGCCGTTTTTCCCGGGTCAGACGCGCGCGTGCCGACGCAGATGGCCGGAGCGCCGTGCCAGCAGAAGCCCCGCCGCGGCCAGGCCGACCACGGCAATGGCCGCGGTGTTGCCGGAAGCAGCCCGCACCATGTCGAGCGCGATCTCGCCCGTGCGCGGACCCGCGAGCTGCATCCGGCGCTTGGTCATTTGCGCACCCAAGTCGCCCAGTTTGTCCGCCATGTGCTTTTCGGCTGCCGGCAGCAAGATGGTTTCCTCGTCGGCCACGTGATGCATCACGTCGCGCATCAGGGCCAACAGGGTTTCGTCATAGTCGCGCGCCTCGGGCTCCATGGTGCGAAGCAGGCCGATGAGCCTGCGCATTTCCGAATGCTCGTGGATGGCTTCGGTAATGCGTTCATCGTCGATCTCGCGCATCTCGGGGTAGAAGATTTCTTCCTCGAGTTGCGCATGAATTTCAAGCGCCGTGCAGATGGTGTTGACCAGCCCCTTTTTCACGCGGCTCGGCGCGCTCGCCTTGTACTGGTGAAAAGTGGAAAGCACGTGCGTGTGATCCAGGCGAATCATGTTGGTCGCCGTAGGAAAAAGCCGGGAGACGAGATTTGTCATGGGTGACCTCCAAGGCCAATCGAAAAAGCGTGGCACCCGGCCGGCGGGCGGCCAGGTGCCGTTAAGGTGGCAAGGCAGCCTGCAACCCCGGCGGGTCAGGCGGTTGCGCCGGTGAGTTCTTCCATCAGCTCTTCCTTGCGGGCCGCAAGCTGGTCGCGCATGGCCACGAGGTCGAGCCCCTTGGCGGCGCGCGCCTTGACGAAGATCTCGTTGCGCTCTTCCTTCACGTGGTGGTCGATGTATTCACCCAGCACGATGACCTTGGCGTCGAACTTGTCGTCCACGTCGGCGGCGGACTCGATCTGCGCAATCAGTTCCTTGGCGCTGGCGTGCTCGACCTCGGCTTCGTCCAGGAGATCGGTCTGGCTGAGCGCCTCGCGCAAGGCGGGGTAGAAAATCTCTTCCTCGATCTGCGCATGCACCGTCAGTTCGGTGCAGATCTGGGTTGCGAGTTCACGCTTCTTCTGCTGCGCGCTGGCGGCGCGCGAATGGGTCAGTTCCTCGTACTCCTTGAACAACTTCTTGACGTTGCGGTGGTCGGTATCGAGAAGGCTGCATGCATCGGGTGCTGCGCGCTTGGTAGAGGTGGGCATCGTGGGGCTCCGAATAAGGTTGGTGGAAGCTGAACGATGGGGGGACTCGAAACACCGCGACGTAGGAAAGCTGCCTGTGTGCACGTAGCAGCGCCCACTACTCGCGCCCGCGCTGGGCGAGCAGGCATCCGGCCGCCATGCCCAGGGCGAAGAAGCCGTAGACCACGGCCATGGAGCCTTTCGAAAGATGGTGCTCGAAGCCGGGCGTGAGCCGGCGCGGTGTGATCGTGTAGTCGATCGTGCAGGCCACCGCCGTCGCAGCGCCGGCACTGGCCAGCGCGGCAGGCACCGATTGCGGCGGGCGCCGCTCGGTATGCAGCCAGGCGTAGAGCACCGCCCAGAAGATCGCGCTCGCATGGTGGGTGGCATAGCCCAGGGCCGTGTGCCGCAGCGTGGGCCGGTACACCTTCAGGGCCTGGTCGCCCCAAAGCCAATGGCTGGTGGCATTGGTCGGCGCCACCGCGCTGCCGGCTTCCCGCCGGCCGCAGAGCATGAGCGCGGCCGTCGAGGCAAAGCTGGCCAACGTTCCGGCGATCAGGCCGGTTCGCAGCGCCGGCGCAAGTCGTTTGCTTGTGTTCATGTGGAAACCTCTATGCGGGGCTTTCGGAAACGGCCCGCGTCATGGCGCCGGTGGCCCTGGCGCCGAGTGTCATTTCCGTCATCCAGGACACCAGGAGCTGCCCATAGGCTTGGCGGGACGACTGCTTCGACAAGGCGTGGTCGGCGCCCGAAATGACGCGGTAGGTGGCGGAACGAACGCGCTTGAACGCGCCCAGGTAGTTCTCGATGACCGGGTGCGGCACGATCTGGTCGTGCTCCGATTCGACGATCAGCACGTCGCCGGTGAAGGCTTCGCAGGCGGCCAGCGCGCGGTTGTCGCGCGGGCCCACCAGGGTGCGGCGGTAGGCCACAAGGTCGGACCTGCTCAGTTGCCCCTTGGGCGCCAGCCACTCGCGGTCCCGGTAAAGCGCCGGCGCCCGCAGTGCGAGCCAGCGCACCGGCCGCATGGCGCTGACCAGCGCCGCCAGGTAGCCACCGTAGCTGCTGCCGACGATGGCAACCGCGTTCGGATCGACCGTGGGGTGGCTCACCAGCGTGTCGTAGGCCGCGAGCACGTCGCGCAGGTTGTCTTCCCGCGTGACCTCCTTGCGCAGCGCCGCGTGGCGCGCGTGGCCGCGCAAGTCGAAGGTGAGGCACACGCAGCCGAGCGCGGCAATGTCGTGCGCGCGCGCAATGTATTGCTCCTGGCTGCCATCCCAGCCGTGCACGAGCAGGACGCCGGGCACCATCGTCGAAGCGGCGACCAGCGTTCCGGCAATGTGCTGGCCGTCTACGGGAATATCGATGACGTTATGTCGTGTCGCTGGCATACGGTTGGATCAATGCGTACTTGGTCAGGGCGCCGATCTGGCTGTCGATGCCACGATAGTGCACCGCCGCATCCGAAGGAATGGACGCCGCCGCGCCATACGCCTCAAAGCACGAGACGCGCAGGCGCTCCAGCGCCGGGTCGCGCCAGAAGCCCTCGAGCGCCATCATCTCGGCGCCGGTTGCGCCCCCCACCCGCCACGACTGCTCGAGCACGCCCGAGCGCCACGCGCCCCCGGCGCCCACGCCCTGCGCCACGTCGTAGTTCACACGCGACGCAAGAAAGCCGGGAAAGCAGTCGATCACCGCCTGGTGGTAGCGCCGCGCCTGTTCGATGGCCAGGCACAGCGCCGGGCTGGGGCTGGTCTTGGCCAGCAGCGCGTCGAAGTTGCCGCGCACCAGCGTCAGGTCGGAACCGCCGTACACGCTCTGGCCCACGTTGTCGGTCGTCATGCGCTGGCGGCCGAAGTAGCTCACGATCATGTGGTCGACCATCACCTGCCCCACGCTGAAGGTGTCGGGCCGTTCGAGGTTCTCTTCGATCACCACGCCGTGCAGCGCGATCTCGCTCTCGTCCATGGCGGCCAGGCTGCGGTCCAGCGCATCGGCGCCGGTGACCATGGTCTGGCCCCGCCCGCCGGTGGCGCACACGGGCTTCACCCGCACCGGGCCGTTTTCGAGCAGGCGGCGCCCGGCCCATCGCGCATCCTCGGCAGAGAAGGCCGAGAACCCGCCGAGCGCCGCATGCGAGATGTCGGCAGCAAAGGTGGGCGCCCACCCCTCCGGGCAGGCGGCCGCCCTGCCGACCAGCGGATGCGTGATGGCCTTGGTGGCCACGAAAGGGTATGGCACCACGCCGCCGAACAGGTCATGCACCGTCGAGATGCCGAGCGACCGCGCCAGCTGCGTGCTGGGCACGGTGTCGCTGGGCACAAAGTACAGCGGCGTGTTCTCGCGCGCACGCGAAGCGTGGTATTCGCCCGCAAAGCGAAACTGCTTCAGCGCCGCAAGGCGCTCGGCGAAATTGCTGCGCGTTGCGCGTTCGTGTTCGCTGCCGTAGGCCTGCGGATCGGCGCTCCACACCACCACGCTGCCGCCGGTGCTCTTGAGGACGGTGTCCACGAGGGCGACTCCCGAGCTGAAAGAAGTGTCCATGGCATCCGCTCCCGGCCTAGCGTTGGTCCGCCGTTCCGGGTTCGGCCATCCTGCGGTGCTGCTTGGCCAGCAGTGCCGATGGCGTGACGCTGGCGACAGCGACCTGGAGCTTGTTCTTCCAGCCCGCGACCACGTCGCCTTCGCCGTTCATCATGGCTTCGAAGCCGATCTTCGCCACCTTGGCCGGGTCTGCCTTCTTGTCGTCCTGGCCCACCTTGGTGTCGAGCATGTCGGCACGGTCGAAAAACTCGGTGTCGGTCGGCCCCGGCATCAGGCAGCTCACCGTCACGCCGCTGTCCTTCAGCTCTTCGCGCAGCGCAAAGGAGAACGAATCCAGGAAGGCCTTGGTGCCGTTGTACACCGCCTGGAAACTGCCGGGCATGAAGCCCGAAATGGAGCCGGTGATGAGAATGCGCCCCTGCCCGCGCGCGCGCATTGCGCCGCCCACGGCATGGATCAGGTACAGCGTGCCGGTGATGTTGGTGTCGAGCACGTGCCGCGCGTCTGCAAAGTTCTGGTCGAGAAAGGCATGGCCGAGCCCTCGCCCGGCATTGGCGAGCAGCGCATTGACCGGACGCTGGCCGGCGGCTGCCAGCAGGCGATCGACCCCCTCGGTGGTGGAAAGGTCTGCAAGCACGGGCTGCACCTCCACGCCACGGCGGCACAGTTGAACCGCGGCATCCTCGATCTCGGGCTCATCGGCCGCAATCAACAGATCGAAACCCTCGTTGGCGCAGCAGCGCGCCAGTTCCAGCCCTATGCCGGACGAAGCGCCCGTCACGATGGCGAAGGGCCGCGTGAAAGCGGAAGTGCTCGTCGGGGAAGTGTTCATCGGAATAGCTCCTTGTGAACGATTGCAGGGCGCACGGCAACAAACCGTGCATCTCGACAGCTCTCGCCGATAGTCGAACACCTAGCGCTCCGGCAGAGCGGGATAACGCGCGTCGTCGTGAAAGAGGCCTCCTACGCGCCCGCCCGCGAACCCGCGAACCCGCGAACTCGGCGGCGACTTTCGCGGCCACGCGCAGCTTTCCTACGGGTGGCGCCATGCGCTTTGGGAATCGTGAGGCCTCCGCTGACTGGACTGACTGGAGCTTTGCCGGCCCATGGCCTCATCTTCTTCCTCCCCGCCCCCTGTCCTCGCCTCCACGCCCGCCGCCGGCCACACCGCTCTGCTGATCATCGACATGATCAGCTGCTGGGATTTTCCGGATGCAGAAAAACTGCTGCCCGGCGCGCACGCCATTGCCGGGCGCATTGCGGCCCTGAAGGCGCGATGCACCCGCGCCGGGGTGCCCACCATCTACGTCAACGACAACCGCGGACGCTGGCGCTCCGACTTTCCAAAGCTGGTGGAGATGTCGCTCGCCTCCGGCGGGGCCGGCGCCGAAATCACTTCGGCGCTGCTGCCGGGCGAGAAAGACTACTTTGTGCTCAAACCCAAGCAGTCCGCCTTCTTCGCGACCCCGCTCGAGTTGCTGCTTGCCTACCTGAAGGCAAGGCGGCTGATCGTGACCGGCGTGGCCAGCGACCAGTGCATCTGGGCCACGCTGGCCGATGCGGGCATGCGCGACCTGGAAGCGCTGGCACCACGCGATTGCGTTGCTTCGCAAACACCCGAGCGCAACCAACGGTTTCTGCGCCAGGCGGAAGAAGCACTGCTGGTTCGCACCACACCCGGCCCGCGCATCCGCCTGCCCGCGAAGCGCTGAGCCGGCCCGCGCCAGATGCTCAAGACGCGCCGCCGCCGCTGGGCCCGCTCGCGGCGGACTGCTTCGAGCGGTCCGGCTCGGCCGGCTGCGAAATGATGTTGAGCGTATCGCCCGCCTTGCCGATGTCGCCCTTGGCGGCCGTGTCGCCGAGCGACAGCATGCCCACGAGCCGCCGGTCGCGGTCTACCACCGGCATGCGGCGCACCTGGTAGCCGGCCATCTCATCCATCACCGTTTCGACGTTGTCGGTTTCGGTGCACCACTTGACGTCCTTCGTCATCACCTCTGACAGCGAAGTGTCCAGCGGGCGCTCCTGCGCCACCACGCGCAGCACGATGTCGCGGTCGGTCACCATGCCCAGCAGGCGCTGGCCGTCGCACACCGGAATGGCGCCGATGTCCAGTTCGTCCATTGCCTGGGCGGCCAATGCCACCGAATCGGCGGGCGAAAGGGTACGTACGCCGCGGGTCATCAGTTCGGAAACTCGGGTCATTGCGGATCTCCTTGGTTTGCCTGGGTCAGCCGCTGCGGTGCTCGGCGTTGCGCTTGCGCGTTGCAGCGGCCTTCTTGGCGGATGCCGATCGTTCGGCGGCGGTGCGCGATGCAGCGGCGGCGCCGCCCTTGTGGCCGCCCTTGCGCGACGGTGCGTGGTTCTCGGCCTTGCCGCGGCCGCTCTTCTTGCCGCCGCCGGTCTCGGCGTTGACGGTGGCCCAGGCACGCTTTTCGGCTTCGGCCTTGCCGACACCGCGGTGCTCGTAGCTTTCCTCGATGTGCTCGGCCTTGCGCTTCTGCTTGTCCGTAGAGGACGACTTGTCACCTCTTGGCATTGCTTTCTCCTGAAGGGTGAAGATGCTTGCATCGTGCGCCTGCCGTCAGCGCCGTGGGTCGGAGGACGCAGGACCTGCACGTGGGAGCAGTCTGGCGGCGGCGCAACGCTGCGGGGCCCTCTCGCGCTGTGGGATTGCGCCGACGCCTCCTGGGGCGGATCGCACGACACCCGCCGCCCCCGGACCGCGGAACATCGCGCAACGTGGACGCCCTTCGCCGCCGAAGGACGCTTCATCCGCAACCGATGGCAACCGCCGGCGCGCCCGGCAGATGGAGTTTCAATGAAGCAGACAGTCAGCGATTTCGTGGTGCAACGCCTGTACGACTGGGGCGTGCGGCGCATCTACGGCTACCCCGGCGACGGCATCAACGGTCTGATGGGCGCGCTCGACCGGGCCGACGGCTCCATCGAATTCGTCCAAAGCAGGCATGAGGAGCTTGCCGCCTTCATGGCCTGCGCGCACGCCAAGTTCTCGGGCGAGGTGGGTGTGTGCCTGGCCACCTCGGGGCCCGGTGCAATCCACCTCCTGAACGGTCTCTACGACGCGAAGCTGGACCACCAGCCCGTGGTCGCCATCGTCGGCCAGCAGAAACGCAGCGCCCTGGGCGGCGACTACCAGCAGGAGGTGGACCTTGTCTCGCTGTTCAAGGACGTGGCGCACGAGTTCGTGCAGATGGCCTCCAGCGCCGAGCAGGCCCGCCACCTGATCGACCGCGCCATGCGCATCGCACGCGACCGCCGCGCGGTGACCTGCGTCATCTTTCCCAACGACGTGCAGGACCTGCCCGCCGTGCCGGTGCCGCCGCGCGAGCACGGCACCGTGCACAGCGGCATCGGGGCCACGGCCACCGCGGTGGTGCCCGAATTGCCCGCGTTGCAGCGCGCGGCCGAAATCATCAATGCCGGAAGCAAGGTCGCCATCCTCGCGGGTGCGGGTGCGCTGCACGCGACCGACGAATTGATCCACGTGGCCGAAAAGCTTGGCGCGGGCGTTGCCAAGGCGCTGCTGGGCAAGGCCGCGGTGCCGGACGACCTCCCCTTCGTGACCGGTGCCATCGGCGTTCTGGGCACGCGGCCAAGCTCCCGGATGATGGAAGACTGCGACACGCTGCTGATGGTGGGCTCGTCGTTTCCGTATGCGGAGTTTCTGCCGCCCGAGGGGCGCGCGCGCTGCGTGCAGATCGACACCGACCCGCGCGCCATCGGCCTGCGCTACCCGGCGGAACTGGGCCTGGTCGGCGACAGCCGCGCCACGCTCGCCGCCCTGCTGCCGCTGCTGGAGCACAAGGAACACGGGCCTTGGCGCCGCGGCATCGAAGCGGAGGTGGCCAAATGGTGGCGGGTGCTCGAGGCGCGCGCCCACGTGGAGGCATCGCCGCTCAACCCGCAGCGCGTGTTCTGGGAACTCTCCCCGCGGCTGCCGGAACAGGCGGTGCTGACCTGCGACAGCGGCACGGCCGCCAACTGGTATGCCCGCGACGTCAAGCTGCGCCGCGGCATGAAGGCCACCCTTTCGGGCGGCCTGGCCACCATGGGCCCCGCCGTTCCCTACGCCATTGCGGCCAAGCTGGTTCATCCGGACCGGCCGGTGGTTGCCATGCTGGGCGATGGCGCCATGCAGATGAACGGCCTGAACGCGCTCATCACCCTCGCGCGCATGTGGCGCGACTGGGCCGACCCGCGCCTGGTGGTGATGGTGCTCAATAACCGCGACCTCAACCTTGTGACCTGGGAGCAGCGCGTGCTCGGCGGCGATCCGAAGTTCGAGGCCTCGCAGGTACTGCCCGATTTTCCGTACGCGCGCTTCGCGGAAATGCTCGGCCTTGGCGCCATGCGCGTCGATACGCCCGAGGCGATCGGACCCGCATGGGACGCCGCCTTTTCGGCCGACCGCCCCATGCTGCTCGAGATGGTGACCGATGCCGCCGTGCCGCCGCTTCCGCCCGATGTGTCGCTGGCGCAGGCAAAGGCCTACCTCTCGGCCCTTTGGCATGGCGATCCCGAGGCGATGCGCACCATCAAGGCCGCCGCGCGAGAGTACTGGGCCAGTGCAATGGCGTGAGCCCTCGCACCGCTACCCGGCCGCGATGACGATCGCCGCAGGCTCGTCAGCATGTGCTTACGGGCGTTTCGCGACGCGTCCTACCGAGGCGGTGCGGGCGACTTCTATATTGATTTGAGACGCCGAATCCTTTCTTGCAGAACAACCACCGGCGTCAAGGAGATCATCATGAAGAAGCTGTTAATGATGTGCGCCGCGGCATCGTGCCTCGGAATGGTCCAGGTGCACGCGCAAGTGAACACCACCCCCTCGGCGGCAACCGATCCGGCCCTGGCTGACTTCAAAGCGGCCCGCGACAAGATCTCGGCCGACTACAAGGCCGACAAGGCAGCCTGCGACGCCATGAAGGACAACGCCAAGGACGTCTGCATGGAAGAAGCCAAGGGCAAGGAAAAAATTGCCAAGGCCGAACTCGACCAGAAGCAGAAGCCCAGCGACGGCAACGCCCGCAAGGTGGCCGAAGCCAAGGTAGAAGTGGCTTACGCCGTTGCGAAGGAAAAGTGCGACGACCAGAAGGGCGATGCCAAGGACGCCTGCGTGAAGCAAGCCAAGGCCGACCAGGAAAAGGGCAAGGCCGAGATCAAGGCCATGAAGAAGTGACACCCAAGTGACGGGAGTCATTCCACCAGCCTGCGCCCGGACGACGAAGCGGTGAAGCCCGTGCAAACGCTCGCCATTTCCGAGACCCTGCGCACGCAGTTGTCCGCCGAAAACCTCCTGGCCATCAATTCGCATGGCCAGGAGGTTCTTCATGGTCTGGACTTCGACGAGTCGCAGCTCCTTGTGGACTGCAGGGAGCAACCCCCGGCCGATGCCTCCATGCAGGAGCGATGTGCCGAGCTCGTCATCAAGCACGAGCGCGCGCGGTTGCGCATCGCCACGGTCGACGACGAACGCACCGCCGCGAAGTTCTAGCCCGGCGGTCGCCCTCAGTGCAAGGTTGCAAGGTACGCGGCAATGTCGCGCGCGTCCTGTTCGGTCACGCCCAGTTCCGGCATGGCCGTCAGCGGATCGACCTCTCGTGTATGCCGCAGCCAGCGCACCATGTTGTCGGGCGTGTTGGCCAGCTTTCCGGCAATGAGGGTGCGCCCCCCTATTCCCACGAGCGGCGGGCCGACCTGCGGCGACGAGCTGGTGACACCCGGAATGGTGTGGCAGGCGCTGCAGGCGTACTGGTGAAGCGCCCGCTTGCCGCGGTCGACGTCGCCCGAGCGAACCGATGCTCCGTCCGGGGCCGCGCCGCACGCCGAACCCGTTGATGCGCCCGGCACGCCAGTCGCTTCGAAGCGCGTGGCTTGCGCATATTGCTGCGGCGTCAAATCGGGAAGCCTGGCAAGAAACGCCACCACCGACCACAGCTCTTCCTCGGACAGCCTGTATTCCCAGGCCGGCATGCCGCTCATCTTGATGCCGTGCTTGGTGAGCCAATACAGCTCGCGCGGCTTCCAGTGGTGCCGCGCATCCACCAGCGGGCCGGGCAGCGGCTGCATGCTCTTTCCGATGTCGCCCTGCGACACGCCCGGTGCGCCGTGGCACTGAACGCACTTGTCGCGAAAGCACGCTGCGCCGCGCATCACCAGCCGCTCATCGTCGAGCTTCGGCGTTTCGATGTTGCGGGCCCGCAGCTTCACCGACTGGTGCATGGCGGTTTCCAGCAGCGAGTAGACAGGCTGCGTGTGCTGCACCGTGGCGGCCACGTCGTAGAGGCCGCCGTACACCACCAGCGCGCCCGCCGCCGCGCCTGCAAGGCCCAGCGCGGCAATGGTGAGAAGAACGGTCTTGGGTGCACCCATCGGCAACATTCAATTGGCGGCATTGTCCGACGCGCACCGGCGCCGCCGTGTCGGCGCAAGCCGCGTTCCTGTCCGCACAATCGCGGCATGGTGGCCGTTCTTCCGCATCGCGCCGTGTGCCTGTTCGCCCTTCTGGCTGCGGCACTGCTTTCTGCCGCGTGCACACCGGGAGGGAGCGGGCCGCCATTCGATCATGCGTCTTCAGCCCAGCTCGAGAGAGGAAGGCAACTGCTCGCCCAGTACCAGTGCGGAAGCTGCCATGCCATTCCCGAAGTGCAAGCCGCGCGCGGACGCATGGGCCCGACGCTTGCAGCCTTCGGCCGCCGCAGCTACATCGCGGGGCATGTGCCGAACGGGCCGGACCATCTCGTCCGATGGATCGTGGCGCCCGCCGCGTTGGTGCCCGGCACCCTGATGCCCGCCATGGGCGTTTCGCCCGACGACGCGCGCGACATGGCGGCCTACCTGCTCTCACTCGAATGAGCGAAGGCCCGCCGCAATCCGCACTCCGGGCCGCAGGGCCGGTCGCCGAGACGCTGCTCGAGGTGAGCGGCGTGCTGGCGGTGGGCGGCACGCTGATCTTCGCCGGGGTGATGCTGCTGCTCGCGCTTGCCATGCGGCGCCGCAAGGGCGCCGTGAACGCGCGCTGGTGGCTGATTGGCGGCGGCCTGGTGTTTCCGACGGTGGTACTCACCGCGCTCTTCTTCTACAGCGAATGGCACCGGCCGCCATGGCGGCCGATTCCACCGCCCGGCGCGCTGATCGTGGGCGTGACCGGCCACATGTGGTGGTGGGAGGTGCGCTACCGCGACCCGGCCACCGGCGCCGAAGTGGTCACGGCAAACGAAATCCGCATTCCGGTGGGGCGGCCCGTCTACTTCGGGCTTGGCAGCGCCGACGTGATCCACAGCTTCTGGGTGCCTTCGCTCGGCGGCAAGATGGACATGGTGCCGGGCCGCGTGCAGCACCTGCAGCTGCAGGCCGACCGGCCCGGCACCTGGCGCGGCCAGTGCGCCGAGTATTGCGGCGAACAACATGCGCGCATGGCGCTGCACGTGGTGGCGGAGGAACCCGCGGCCTTCGATGCCTGGCTTGCGGCGCAAGCAAAGCCGGCGGCCACCGCGGCCACTTCGCCCACGTCGCCCCGCGAGGTAGAGCGAGGCCGCGAAGCCTTTCTTGCGCACCGCTGCAACGCCTGCCACACCGTGCGCGGCGTGAGCGAAGAAAGCCGCCTCGGCCCCGACCTCACCCACGTGGGCAGCCGGCTGCACCTGGGCGCCGGCACCGTGCCCAATGACCCCGCCCAACTGGCCGCATGGGTTGCCCACACACAGCAGCTCAAGCCGGGCGCACGCATGCCGTCTTCCGGCGATCGCATCGGCGAGGCCGACCTTCAACTGATCGCGGCCTGGCTCGCGCAACTGAAATGACCCACGCTGCGAACGATCTTGCAAACCTGCCGCCGCGCCCCGAGGGAGAGCGCGAGGCGCTGGAGCGTGCCTGGGAGCCGCCCACCGGTTGGCGCCAGCTCTCGGCGGTCAACAACACGCGCATCGGCGTGTTCTACATTGCCGCGGCCATGCTGTTCTTTGTGCTGGCCGGCATCCTGGCGCTGCTGATGCGCACGCAGCTGGCAGTGCCCGGCAACGACCTGATCGACGCCAACACCTACAACCAGCTCTTCACGATGCACGGCACCGTGATGATGTTCCTGTTTGCGGTTCCCATCGTCGAGGCCGTGGCCATCTATTTGCTGCCGGGCATGCTCGGTGCGCGCGACCTGCCGTTTCCGCTGCTCTCCGCCTATGCGTTCTGGGCCTACTTCATCGGTGGCCTGGCTTTCTTCTGCACCATCTTCTTCGGCGAATCTCCGGACGGCGGCTGGTTCATGTACCCGCCGCTCACCGGCAAGGAGTTTTCGCCCGGGCGCGGCGCCGACTGGTGGCTGCTTGGCATCGGGTTCATCGAGATCTCGGCCATTGCCGGCGCCATCGAATTGATCGTAGGCATTCTCTTCACGCGCGCGCCCGGCATGAAGCTGATGCGCATGCCCATCTTTGCCTGGGCCATGCTGGTGAGCGCGCTGATGATCGTCATCGCGTTTCCGGCCGTGATTGCCGCCACCATGCTGCTGGAGCTGGAGCGCGCGTTCGACTGGCCCTTTTTCATTCCCGCGCGCGGCGGCGATCCGCTGCTTTGGCAGCACCTGTTCTGGTTCTTCGGCCACCCGGAGGTCTACATCATCTTCCTGCCCGCAGCGGGCATGGTCTCGATGATGGTGGCCACGCTTGCGGGCACGCCGCTGGTGGGCCATCGCGCCGTGGTGCTGGCGCTCATCGGCGTGGGCGTGGTGAGCTTTGCGCTGTGGGCGCACCACATGTTCACCGCGGGCCTGGGCAACCTCTCGCTGCTGATCGTTTCGGCGGCGAGTTTCATCGTTGCCATACCGAGCGGCGTGCAAGTGTTCGCGTGGATCGCCACTTTCTGGCGCGGCCGGGTGGCGCTGAACGCACCCACGCTGTTTTTGCTGGGCTTTCATTTCATCTTCGTGCTGGGCGGCCTCACCGGGGTGATGGTGGCGGTGCTGCCCTTCGACTGGCAGGCGCACGACAGCTACTTCATCGTTGCGCACCTGCACTACGTGCTCATCGGCGGCATGGTGTTTCCGGTGTTCGCGGGGTTTTACTACTGGGCACCGCTCTTCAACGGACACTGCCTGTCGGAACGCTGGGGCCGCTGGGTGTTCGGGCTGATGTTCGGCGGCTTCAACCTCACGTTCTTTCCGATGCACATCGCGGGCATGCTCGGCATGCCCCGGCGCGTGTACACCTATGACGGCAGCCTGGGCTGGAACGCGCTCAACATGCTGTCGACCGTGGGCGCCTATATCCTGGCCGCCGGCGTGCTGCTCTTTTTCGTCGATGCGTTCCGCACGCTGCGGCGGCCCTCCACCGACCACGGCAATCCCTGGCGCGCGGGCACGCTCGAATGGCTGCCGCCACGCGAATACGGCGCGCGCAGCATTCCGCAGGTCGATTCCGCCTATCCGCTGTGGAAGAACCCCGCGCTGCCGCAGGAGGTCGAAGCCGGCCAGCACTGGCTGCCCGGCACGGTGTTCGGCGGCCGGGAAACGCTGATGACCAGCCTGCGCGACGCACGGCCGCTGCACCTGCTGCGCCTGCCCACGGACAGCTGGTGGCCGCTGGGAGCGGCCGCGGGCACGGCGGGCTTCTTTCTTCTGTTGACGGTCTCGCAAACCATCCCGGCGTTTGCGTGCGGCGTGCTCGCGGTGGCGTTCATCCTGCGCTGGTTGTGGGATTCAGATCTTCCGCCGCCAGTTCCAATGGTGGACGTGGGCCGCGGCGTGCGCCTGCCGGTCGGCGCGCATGGCAGCACGTCGCATTCATGGTGGGCGATGATCGTTCTGATTGCGGTGGACATGACGATCTTCGTCTCGCTGCTCTACACCCACGTGCACCTGGCAATGGCAAGCGATGTGTGCCCGCCTCCCGGTGCCGCGCTGCCGGCCATGCGCTGGCCGCTGGCCGCGGCCTTGCTGCTCGCGGCCAGCTCGGGCGCCATGCTGGCGGCCACGCGCATGGTCCGCACGCCGCATGCGCCCGGCCAGCGCTGGCTGCGGGTGCTCGTGGCGCTCGCCATGGCCGGCGCCGCAGCCTCAGCCGCGCTCGACATCGGCGGCCATCTGCTGGCGGCCCTCGACCCGCGCGCGCAAGGCTGGAGCGCATCGGTCGGCATGCTGCTGGGCTACCAGGCCTTTCACATCGCCGTGCTCATGCTGATGGGCGGCTACGTGCTGGTGCGCTCCTGGGCAGGCCGGCTGCAGCCCGCGGCCCGCGCGACCATCGACAACACCGGGCTCATGTGGCACTGCGTAACAGCGCAGGGAATCATCGGTGCACTTACGGTGCAATTGGTGCCGCGACTGCTGGGTTGAACAGCACCGACGTGCTCGCAATCAGCACCCACTTCGCAACCCAGCCGGCGCCATAAAGCCCAAGGCCGAATACCCCGTGCGTCACCAGGCTCTGCAAGCGCGCCGCGGCCGGGCGCGGCGTGCGGCTGGCCGCAATGCCCGCACCCATGCCCGGCTGCATCAAGAAGAACGGGGCCACCACGCTGCCGATTCCGACAATCAATGCAGGGCCGAGCGACGGCTGAAAAACCCAGCCAAGTCCCCACAACGCGAGCAGCACGCCCGCAAACAAAATTCCGGTCAGGTAATGAGCAATCCAGCCGATCAGCCGCTCGCCCTTCACCGGCGGCGAGGCAGCAATCGGATGGTGTCGAAAGCGCCCACGCCCCAGATAGAAGAACCAGCGGCCGACCAGGGCGTAGTCGAGCGAGGGAACGCCCAGCAGCCGCTTGCGCACGACCGCCCAGATGTCCATCACCGCCGTTGCGCCGGAGCCAATCAGCACGGCGCACACCACGTAACTCACGGCCTCAGGCATGGGTGGCTCCCTTCGGCTCGGCCGGCACCGAAAGCGCCTGAGCGGCGATCATCCAGCAGGCGGCGGTGAAGCGAGCCTCGGCGCCGTATACATACGGCTCAAACGCGGCGCGAACGGTTTCGACGACCTCTGCGCGCCTGCGCTCGTCGGCCTCGTCCTGGAGAGCCAGGCCGACGGGGCCGAGCCGGGTGAGATAGCCCAGCAGATCGCTTTCTGAAAAAGTGCACTCCACGTCGATCGCACGAATGTCGATGCCGCCCCAGCCGCTCTCTTCGAGGATGGAAGCGACCCGATCCCGATCTGCAAAAGCAAACTGCCCCGCCGCACCTGGCTTGCGGACTGGCAGATTTGGCAGCAGAGGCGCCGCAGCCTGCTCGGCAGTGGTCATGAACGGGTTTTCTGCGGCGCTGCGCCACGCAATTGCCCGAAGCGCCGCGCCATCGTTGGCGGCGTGCCGCAGGTTTGCAAAGGCCTGCACCGGGCTGTCGAAGAACATCACGCCGAACCGCGACACGATCATGTCGAAGCTTGCCGGCTCGAAAGGGTATCTCTGCACATCGCCGCAAATGAAACTTGCGGAGGCGCCCTCCCGCTCGGCGCGCGCCCGGGCGGCGGCGATCATCGGCTCCGAAATATCGGGACCGGTGCAGGCGCCCTCCCCACCGAGCGTTCGTGCGATGGCCAGCGTGGTCGCACCCGTACCGCAGCCCGCGTCGAGCACCCGGCGCGCGGCTGCGGCGCGTGCTTCGCCCACCAGCAGGTTTTCAAACGGCATGAACAGCCGGTCGAGCAAGGCCTGGGTATCGACCCACGCGTGCCCCGCGCGGCCGTTCCACAGTGCGGCCTGCTCGTTGCCTTCCATGTCGTGCTGCTTGATGTTCGTCATCATCGATTTCCTTGCATGCCCCAAGAGGCGGAAGCTAGACTGTGCAACTTCAAGTCGACTTGAGGTCAAGAGGTAATGGCAGCAATTCATCTGGACATTGCCGAAGTGGCGCAGCAATCCGGCGTTCCCGCATCGACGCTGCGCTTCTACGAGGAAAAAGGCCTCATCGCCTCCACCGGGCGGCGCGGCCTGCGCCGCCTGTTCGGGGCCGGCGTGCTCGAGCGGCTGGCGCTCATCGCGGTGGGCCGCTCCGCGGGCTTCTCGCTTGAAGAGATAGGGCACATGTTCGCGCCCGGGGGAGTACCGCGCATCGACAGGCAGATGCTCGCAGCCAAGGCCGACGAGCTCGACAAGACCATCCGCAAGCTCACCGCCATGCGCGACGGCCTTCGCCACGCCGCCGCCTGCCCGGCGCCAAGCCACATGGAATGCCCGACCTTCCAACGCATCTTGCGGGCTGCACCACGCGCCGGCGGCCGAAAGGCTCCTACAGCACGACGGTCTCTCGACCGATGCAGCTGAAAATTTCCAGGTCGAAAGTTGCAACTCTGGGCATTGCAACATTCAACGCCGTCATCCCCAGAAATGCCGGCCGGAGACATCCTTCCATGACAAGCGCCAACACGGTTATTTCTTCAGAGCGTGTCGAGGGAACCGCCGTGTACAACGCGGCCGGCGACAAACTCGGCACCATCGACGACCTCATGATCGACAAGGTTTCAGGCCAGGTCCGCTACGCCGTGATGAGTTCGGCGGCTTCCTGGGCATGGGCACGGACCGCTATCCCATTCCGTGGCCCATGCTGAAGTACGACACCGCACAAGACGGCTACGTGGTGCCGCTGGACAAGGCGCAGCTCGAGGGCGCGCCCAGGTATGCGAGCGACCGCGTGCCGGACTACGACGACGAATACAGCGGCACGGTGGACAAGTACTACGGGCTGTAGGAGCTAGAGGGGTTCGGCGGGCGCACCGCCGAACCAGGGGCGACAGGGAGGCCCCTCAATCGACCTTCGAGGCCTTGAAGTAAGGCTGCGAGGATTCCATGAACGCATGGTGCAGGCGTGCAAGCTCGCGCGCGAGTTGCTGCGCCTGCAAGCGGCCTTGCTCCGAGCCCGCCTTCATCTCGCGAACGGCGGCTTCGAAACGAACGGTCGCGTCTTTCCACTCGTCGTAGCATGCAAGGAACTCGTCCCAGTCCAGGGCATTCTCTGCCCGGGGCCCTTGCAGCGGTGTTTCTCCGCGCGCGGCCTGGAGCTCCCACGGACTTGCCTCGACGTTCGGCCCCTCGGTGAATTCGTCGGCAGCCTTTTTCAGGTCTGCGGGCGATGGTGCGGGATGACCCCGGTCGTGAGATGCGCTCTTGTCGGCAGGTTGGTTGAGTTGAGCCATGGAACTCTCCTGAAAGTTGTTCATGGCACGGTCTTCGATTTCAAGCAGCGGAGATGTCGGACGGATGCCGGGCAGGTGGTCGGTTCATTGGGGGGTTCGAGCGACGCCATTTCCAACGGCTCAAAAGTGTCTAGGGAAGCCGGGGCGATTCATTTTGAATCAGCAGCCGAACCGTGAGAATGTGGACAACACCACAAAGGAGATCTTCTTGACAACCGTCGCCATTAACTCCGCAATTAACGTCAGCAACAGCGATGGCTTTGTCCTGTTTGGCGGCGTGAACGTACTCGAGTCGAAGGACATGGCCCTGCGTGCTGCGGAGGAATACGTCCGCGTCACGCGGAAACTTGAGATTCCATACGTCTTCAAGGCAAGTTTCGACAAGGCGAATCGTTCGTCCATTCATTCCTTCCGGGGGCCCGGATTGGAAGAGGGCCTGAAAATCTTCGAAGCCGTGAAGGCGGAGTTCGGCGTGCCCATCCTCGCCGACGTGCACGAGCCATGGCAGGCGGATCCCGTCGCCGAAGTGGTGGACGTTTTACAGCTACCTGCGTTTCTCGCCCGTCAGACTGACCTGGTCGTCGCGCTTGCCAGGACGGGCAAGGTCATCAACGTCAAGAAGCCCCAGTTCTTGAGCCCGCCGCAAGTGCTCAACATCGTCGAAAAAATCAGAGAAGCGGGGAACTCCCCTGTCATTTTGTGCGACCGCGGAACTTGTTTCGGCTATGACAACCTTGTGGTGGACATGCTTGGCTTCGGTGCCATGAAGAAGGTCACAGGGAACCTGCCGGTCATCTTCGACGTTACCCATGCGCTCCAGCAACGCGACGCGAACGCTGCCGTCTCTGGCGGGCGACGCGAGCAAGTGGCTGAACTGGCGCGTGCGGGCCTAGCAGTTGGTTTGGCGGGCCTCTTTCTTGAAGCTCATCCTGACCCAGCGCAGGCTAAATGCGACGGTCCCAGCGCTCTGCCGCTGGACCAACTGGAGCCTTTCTTGACGCAGCTGAAGGCGTTGGATGACTTAGTGAAGTCGTTCTCGCCCCTTGATATTCCCGCCTGAACAAGACGCCCGTCGCAAAAACTGCCAGACCCAACGACGGAGGTTAGGTTCTCCATCCTTGGCCGCCGGCCCGGAATGACGAGCTCTTATATCTCAAGGTCGCGGGTGAGTCATCGCTCTCAAAAGACCCCGAATACCTTCAACAAGATGATGACGCCAATGGGCACGCCGCATAGCCAAAGGATGATGCTTTTCATTTAACTGCCTCGGTGGTGGACACGCTGTCACGGTAGCCAGCGTCACCTCGGTCGGCGAAGGGAAAAAACGACCTTTGCAGTAGGAAAACGTCCGCGCCGGTAATCTCCGGCGGTTTGCGCCGGGATAGGGCAGATGCTTCGCCCGGATGTGTCGAGCGAGTCACGCCGATGGTTCCGCGATTTGGATGAAGGCGGCCCACGGCATCCAACAAAACGCCCCTTCGAGTGGAACGACATTGCCGTTCGCTACGAGCGCTTCCCCAGTCAGGACATTCGTTAGCCCCGCACTTCCAAGCCCATCAGGCAGCACCACCCTGGTCCCCCGCCAGGCATCCACGTCAGGAAGCGCCGGCGTACCCCCATCCGCCTCACTCCGCGCAACCCCAGCAAAAAACCGCCCCGCCATCACCACCAGCGTCCGCCCTTCATGCCTCCGCGCAAAGGCCACCACATGCCGAGCCAACGGCCCTTCAACCGCGAGCCCTTCATAGCTGCCGCCGCGAAAAAGCTCCGCATGCTCGCGTCGCAGCGACAACATCCGCCAGATGAACCAGAGCTTCGCGCTCCCATCGTGCGGCGCCTCGGCGAGCGACTGCACCCGCGCCGGCAGATCGGCTTCGCCGACCATTGCCTGAAGCTGATCGAGCCGCTGGCTGCGCAGTTCATAGTCCACCGGCCGCCGGTTGTCCGGGTCGACCAGACTCAGGTCGATGAGCTCACTGCCCTGATACAGATCGGGCACGCCCGGCGAGGCGTACTTCAGCAGCGTCAGCGTCAGGCCGTTCCACGCGCCGAACCATGAAAGGCGATCGGCCATGCGCTGGATGTCGGCAAGGCAGCCGCCTTGCGAACGATCGGACAGAATCTTTCGTACCAAGGCTTCCAGCGCCTCTTCGTACTGCGCGTCGGGCTGGGTCCAGCGCGTGTGCGACTTGGATTCGCGCGCGGCCTTCTGCATGTACTGCAGCACGCGCTGTTCATACGCAGGCGCGGCTTCGGCGCTGAGTCCGCCGAAGGGCAAGGTACCGAGCAGGGTCTGGTAGAGCAGGTACTCATCCGCGCGTGAAGGCGCAGCAGCCTCTTCCTCGCCACGGCAGAGCGCATGCCAGCGCGCGAGCGCTTCGCGCCACTCGCCCGGCATTTCCGAAAGCACATCGATGCGGTTGCGCACGTCTTCCGATCGCTTGTTGTCATGCGTGGAAGTGGCGAGCATGGTGTGCGGCCAGTGCCGCGCGCGGTCGGCGCTGAGCGCATGAAACTCGTCCACATCGAAGCCGAACTGGTCTGGCTCGCCGCCGACCTCGTTCAGCGCGCTGAGCGGAAAGTAGCGGTAGAACGCGGTGTCTTCCACGCCCTTGGCCGCGACGGGCGCGCTGAACTGCTGAAAGCGCACCGCGAACCGGCGCACGCGCTCGGCCAGCGCCGGGGTCGCATGCTCGGCGGCCTCTCCGCGCAGGGAGCGGCGCACGAAGGCGAAGATGGAACGGTCGGCATCCAGGCTCTGGCGTTCGGCCGCGTCGGTGGCTGCATCGATGAAATGCGCGTCTTGCGCCGAAGGCGCATCGACGATGTAGGTGCGGTAGACCGTCATGCAGGCCGCCACGCCGGCCAGCGCGCGGCGCAGCGCGTTGAGCGTGTAGTCGCGCGTGGTGCGGTCGGCACGCGCAATGCGCAGCAGCTCGGTGGAGAGCACGTTCAGTTCTGAAGCGAGCGCGCTGCGCATCACTTCATGCTTGCCTGCGCGGGCCACGGCATCGAAGTCTTGCTCATCGCCGGTGAAGCGGTGCCAGGTTTGCCGCAACGCATCGGCTGCGGCGGTGTCCACCAGCACGCCGTTGGCCACGTTGGCAAAACGGTAGCCGGTAGTGCCGTGCACGTGCCATTCAACGGGCACTTCTTCTTCGGAGGCGGCGATTTTCTCGGCGACAACGTACAGCGGGCGCTGAGGCCTGCCGTCGGGCCCTGGGGCCGGCAGCACGATGCCCGCGCGGCGCGCATAGCCTTCCTGCAGTTGCCTGAAGTAGCGCGCGGGGTCGTACAAGCCATCGGGGTGGTCGATGCGCAGGCCGTCCACCACGCCGGCCGCGGCCAGGTCCAGCGCAAAGGATTGCGTGGCCTCGAAGACTTCGTCGCGCTCCATGCGCACCGCCGCCAGGTCGTTGATGTCGAAGAAGCGCCGGTAGTTGATTTCGTCCGCCGCCACGCGCCAGTACGCGAGCCGATAGGCCTGCACCTCGATGAGCCTATGCAGCTCGTCGCGCGCGTTGTCCGATGCCAGGTTCAGTTCGGCCACGGCCGCAAGCACGGCGCGCGCCAGCGCGGGATGCGCCTGCACCAGTTGCGCGAGGCGTGCCTTGAACAGCTCCTTGTCGCGCACACGCTCGGTGCGCTCTGAAGGCGCGTGCGCATGACGGCCCGGCAGGTGGCCGAAGGCGGTCGAGAGACTGGCCAGTTCCGCCGCAAGCGCCGGGTCCTTCAGGTGCGGCAGCGCACGCCCCAGCACCACGGGATAGCTTTCGGGCGCAAGCGGAAACCGGTGCTCGAAATAGCGCAGCGCAAAGCTGCCCTGCGTCGCTTCGAAATGCAGCACCAGCTCACCGCTGGAGAGCACCTCTCCGTAGTGACCGCCGAGCACTGGCAGCAGCACCTTGCCGGTCAGCTCTTGGTTGAGCGGCTGCCAGTCGATGTCGAAATACTGCGCGAAGAGCGAGGCCGGGCCGTTCTCCAGCACGTCCATCCACCAGGCGTTGTCGGCACCGAGCACGCCCATGTGGTTGGGCACCATGTCGAGCAGCTGCCCCAGGCCGTTGGCCTGCAGCGCCTCGACAAAGCGCGCGAAGCCTTCGGCGCCGCCAAGCTCGGGGTTGATCTCCGCATGAGCCACCACGTCATAGCCGTGGGTGCTGCCCGCGCGGGCCCGCTGGATGGGCGAGCAGTACACATGGCTCACGCCGAGCTGCGCCAAGTAAGGCAGCACGCGAATGGCATCGTCGAAGCTGAAGCCCTTGTGGAACTGCAGGCGGTAGGTGGCCCGCGGCACACGCGCCTGCAGCAGCGGCGCCGGCTCTGCGCTTGCGCTGCGGCGAGGCCTTGCCGCGCGCAGATGCCCGGCAAGGCCCCGCATGGCGTCGCTCGCGGCCAATGCCTCCACCGTCGCAGCGAGCTTGCGCCGCCAGTTCGGATGCGTGTCGACCGTGCCGGGCATGTTGGCCTGGTCCACTTCGCCGGCCACGTCTTCCAGCTGGAACACCATCAGCGCCGACGGCGCAGCGGCCAGAAACGCGTGGACCGCCTGCATCGTCCGTGGCGAGGGCGTTGCCAACGCCAGTGCCTGCGCGGCTTCGTCGTGCGACAGCAGCCCCGCCTCGCGCACCGCCAGCATCAGCCGGATTCGCTCCTGCGCCCGATCGAGCAGTTGCCGGTCGAACAGTCCGGGGTCCGGAAAAAGGCCCAGCGCCAGCCTGAGCCGGAGGTCATGTCCCGACCACCAGCCCGCGAGCGTGGCAAGGTCGTGCGTGCTGATGGCCACCAGTGCCGCCGGTGGATATGCCGCGGGCGGCGTGAAACCGCCGCCCTGCTGCTTTTCGAAGTAAAGGAGCCGGTAAGAGAGCACATCGGCCCGCGCGAGCGCATCGCGCATCGCGTCTTCGACCGTGCCCAGGTCTTCGCCCACGACCATGCAGCGATGGCGATGGCTTTCCACAGCCACGATGGCGAGCATCTCGTCGACCGCATAGCGCACGTACGCGCCGTCGTGCGCGGTGCGGCCCGGTGGAATCCAGAACAGGCGCATCAGCCCCATGACGTGGTCGATGCGCAGCGCGCCCGCGTGGCGCATGTTCTCGCGCAGCATCTGCACGAACGGCTGGTAGTGGTTGGCGCGCAGGCGGTCCGGCCGCAGCGGCGGCAGGCCCCAGTTCTGCCCGGCCGGGTTGAACTCGTCCGGCGGCGCACCGATGCTGGCTCCCACCGCAAAGCAATGCTGCGCGCCCCATGCGTCGGAGCCGCCGCGGTCTACTGAAACGGCAAGGTCCAGGTACAGGCCGATGCCCATGCCCAGCGCCTCGCAACGCGCACCCGCGCGTGCAAGCTGGCGCTCAGCCAACCACTGCAGGTATTGGTGATACTGCAGGCGGTCGGCATGCCGGGCCGCAAACTCTTGCACCGCGGGCGAGTCGATGTCGCGGTAGGCCTCGGGCCACATGAGCCAACCCCAGCATTGCGGGTCTTCCGCCGCAAAGTGGGCCTGCAGCGCCTCGAAGAGCGCGTGGCGACGGAGCGGTTCGCCCTGCTCGGCAACGAAGTCGAGGAAGGCTTCGCCGGCTGCGTCCGGGCCACCCGTGCGCAAAAGATGGTGCGTTCTGAAGTGCTCGAAAAGCAGTTCGAGCACTTCGAACTTGGCAGCGGCCACGCCGGCATGGTCCACCAGCGGTAACTCGCGCAGTGCGGCCAGCTTCGCCTGGAACTCGGGCGATTCCACGCGGCGGCGCGCGGGCTCGCACGCGGCAAAGTCGTCCACCGCCTCGACATCGATGTACAGCACGTTGAGCCGCTGCCGCGACGAAGGGCTGTAGGGGCTCGCGCGCTGCGGGTCCGTAGGGAACAGCGCATGCAGCGGGTTCAGCCCGACCACGTCGGCGCCCTGCCCGGCCATGCTGTCGATCAGCGCGTCCAGGTCGCCGAAGTCGCCGATGCCCCAGTTGCGCGGCGATCGCAGTGCATACAGCTGCACCGCCGGCCCCCACACACGGCCACCGTCGCGCGCAGCGGGAGGCCGGTAGCAGCGCCCGGGCGACGCGACGACCATGGTCTCGCCGTCCAGGCCGTCGATTCGCAGCCAGTGGTAGCCGGGCGCGAGCGGTTCCGCCAGGTGCAGGATGCCGCCGCCATCGTGCAGCGCGTGCGCATCGGCTTCGCCATCGCGCAGGCGGCCTTCTTCATCGCGCAAGTGCCAGCGAAGCTTGCCGGCAAGATGGCCTTGCCGCGGCAGGTGCACGCTCCAGTGCGGCGCGTGCGCTGCGACAACGAGAACGGGCGGCATGGCCGGCTCGGCCACATCGCCCGGTGCGGCACCCGCCTGCACACCAAACTCGGCCAGCAATGCGGCAAGGTTCTCGGGCGCGGCGTGGCGCTGCGTTCCAAAAGCGTCGAAATAGGTGGCGGAGATGCCGTAGTGCCTGCAAAGGCGTTCCAGCACATCGGCGGACCATTGGCTCGAATCAACCACCGGACACGTCCTCCAGCGTCGCGTGCACCGCGCCGCGCTGCAGCCGCAGGCCCGCCGCATCCGCGGCGGCCCCTGAGCTGTAGACCACCGCACCAGGCGGCACCGCGGAATGCGTGGCGGCTTGCATACCGAAGTTGGCCAGGAGATGAAGGCGCCTGGCCGGCTCGCCGGCCACGGTGCTCGCCAGCTCCCACTGCACCTGCACCAAGCCGTTTTCGCAGCGATGGCTTCCGGCGTGGCGGGCACCGGCCAGGTGCGGAACCAGCATGCGGTGGCGCGCCTCGAGCAGCTGCTGCATTTCGCACAGCCGTGCAAAGTGCGGTTGCGTGCCGCGCTCGCGCCACCGGAGCTTCGAGGCGGTAAAGGTCTCTTCGGCGTTCGGGTCTGGAATGCGGGCGCGCGCCGCTTCGTCGGCAAACGCGGCAAAGCCGCCGAATTCCGAGCGCCTCCCCTCCGCCACTGCGGAAGCCAGCTCCGGACCGAAATCGCAGAAGTACAAGAACGGCGACGAGGCCGCGAATTCATCGCCCATGAAGAGCATGGGCACATGCGGCGACAGAAGCACGCAGGCAAACGCCGCGCGTACCAGCGCCGGATCGCCCATCGCATGGATGCGCTCGCCGAAGGCCCGGTTGCCGACCTGGTCGTGGGTCTGCAGGTAGGACACGAAAGCGGTCGAGGGCAACTGCGTGCTGGGTTCGCCGCGCAGCTCGCCGCCGCGGAAGGCCGATGGCTGGCCCTGGTAGATGAAGCCTTCGGCCAGCGCGCGCGCAAGGCAGCCCGCGGGATCGTCGGCATAGTCCGCGTAGTAGCCGTCGCGCTCGCCGGTCGTCAGCACATGCGCCGCATGGTGAAGGTCGTCGTTCCATTGCGCGGTGCCCGCCACCGGCAGGCCGGCGCTGTCGCGCGCCAGCAGCGAGGCCAGGTTGGCGTCGTTCTCCAGCACCAGGTGCACATGCCTCTCGCGCGCCGGGCCGGTGTTCAGCGCCTCGCGGATTTCATGAACGATGTGCTTTTCGGACGAATCGCGAATGGCGTGGATCGCATCCATGCGCAGGCCGTCGATGTGGAACTCTTCCACCCAGTACAAGGCGTTGTGGATGAAGAAGTCGCGCACCGTGCGCGACTGCTCGCCGTCGAAGTTGATAGCAGCACCCCACGGCGTGCGCTCCGCCGCGTTGAAGAACTCGGGGCAGCACGCATGCAGGTAGTTGCCTTCGGGCCCGAAGTGGTTGTAGACCACGTCGACCAGCACCATGAGGCCCAGCCCGTGCGCGGCATTGACCAGCGCCTTGAGATCGTCCGGCGTTCCGTAGCTAGCGTCCGGCGCAAACTGCAGCACGCCGTCATAACCCCAGTTGCGCGCACCCGGAAAATCCGCCAGCGGCATGAGCTCGATGGCAGTGATGCCCAGTTCCGCAAGCTCACCGAGTCGCTCGCGCGCAGCCTCGAAGGTGCCATCTTCCGTAAAGGTACCCACGTGCAGTTCGTAGACCACCGCCTCGTGCCAGGGGCGCCCGCGCCAGTCGGTGTCGGTCCATTCGAAGCGATGCGGGTCGACGATGCGGCTGGGGCCATGAACGTCGTCCGGGTTGTAGCGCGAGGCCGGGTCGGGAATGGTGGTTCCATCCGCCAGCCGGTAGGCGTAGCTATCCCCATGGCGCGCATCCGGCAGCGTCAGGCGGTGCCATCCATCCTCGCTGCGCGGCATCGCGTGCGAAGAGTCTGCACCTCCGGCAGGCGTGTGCACCAGCGTGATGCCGTCCGCGGAAGGAGCCCAAAGTGCAAAGTCGACGCCGCGGTCGCTATTGACGGTAGCCCCGAAGGGCATGCGATGAGCGCGCTTCATGGCCGCACATCCGGCCGGCTCAGCACCACGAGCGAGCGGCACTGCAGCGGGTAGGCGGGCTCCGACCACGCGGGCGCGAGCGCGGCCACGTCTTCGGTGGCGGGCGGCGGCGAACCGCTGGCGGTGTCCAGCAGCAGCCGCCATGCGCCGTAGGGCGCGGGCGGCAGCGTGAACTTGATCTCGTCGTGATGCGCATTGAACAGCACCAGAAAGTCGTCGTCGTGCTGCGCCTCGCCGCGCGGCCCGCGGTCGACGATGCCGCCGCCCGACATGTACATGGCAAAGCACCTGGCGTTGGCGTCGCCCCAGTCCTCGGGGCGCATCTCTGCGCCGTCGGGCCTGAGCCATAGCACGTCGGTCACGCTCTCGGCCTCGCTCGGCTTGCCCGCGAAAAAGCTGCGCCTGCGAAACGAGGGATGCGCGCGCCTGAGTGCGATGGCGCGCTCCACGAAGGTGACCAGCGCCTGCCGCTCGGGCGTGGGGGTCCAGTCGATCCAGCCGAGCTCGTTGTCCTGGCAGTAGACGTTGTTGTTGCCGTTCTGCGTGTGGCCGCGCTCGTCTCCGGCCAGCAGCATGGGCACGCCCTGTGAGAGCAGCAGCGTAGCCAGCATGTTGCGCTTTTGCCGCTCGCGCAGCGCCACGATCTCGGGGTCTTCGGTCGGCCCTTCGGCGCCGCAGTTCCACGAGATGTTGTGGCTGTTGCCGTCGCGGTTTTCTTCGCCGTTCGCCTCGTTGTGCTTGTCGTTGTAAGAGACCAGGTCGTTGAGCGTGAAGCCGTCGTGCGCCGTAATGAAGTTGATGCTTGCCGTAGGCTGCTTGCCCGACCAGCCGTACAGGTCTTCGGAGCCGGTGAGCCGCTTGCCCACCTCGCCGATCAAGCCGGCATCGCCCTTCCAGAAGCCGCGCATGCCGTCGCGGTAGCGGTCGTTCCATTCGGCCCAACCCAGCGGAAAGTTGCCGACCTGATAGCCGCCGTGGCCCAGGTCCCACGGCTCGGCAATGAGCTTGACGCGGTTGAGCGTCGGGTCTTGCCGTATCGCATCGAAGAAGCCGCCAAGGTTTTCGACCTTGCCCGACTCGCGTGCCAGCGCGGAAGCCAGGTCGAAGCGGAACCCATCGACGTGCATTTCCTCGGCCCAGTAGCGCAGCGAATCCATCACCAGCTGCAGCGCATGCGGATGCTCCAGGTTGACGGTGTTGCCGCAGCCGGTGAAGTCGTCGTAGTAGCGCCGGTTCTCGGCGTTGACGATGTAGTAGGAGGCGTTGTCCACGCCCCGCATGGAGAGCGTCGGCCCCAGCTGGTTGCCTTCGCAGGTGTGGTTGTAGACCACGTCGAGAATCACCTCGATGCCTGCCGAGTGCAGCGTCTTCACCATGGTCTTGAACTCCTTCACCTTGCCCGAGGCGCTGTAGCGCATTTCGGGTGCGAAGTAGGCCAGCGAGTTGTAGCCCCAATAGTTCTGCAGGCCCTTCTCGGCCAGGTGCCTGTCGTTCAGGAAGCTGTGCACCGGCAAGAGCTCCACGGTGGTCACGCCCAGCCGCTTCAGGTAGTCGACCACCGGCGCGCAGCACAGGCCGCCGTAGGTGCCGCGCAGTTCGTCGGGCACGTCGGGGTGGCGCATGGTGAAGCCGCGCACGTGCAGCTCGTAGATCACCATGTCCTGCCAGGGTATGGACGGCCGGCGGTCGTCGCCCCAGGTAAAGGCGGTTTCGAGCACGCGGCCCTTGGGCACCAGCGGTGCGCTGTCGCGCCGGTCGAACGACAGGTCTTCCCGCTTGCTGCCCACGGTGTAGCCATAGAGCGCATCGCCCCAGCGCAGCTCTCCGACCAGGTCCTTCGCATAGGGGTCGACCAGCAGCTTGTGCGGGTTGAAGCGGTGGCCCTCTTCGGGCTTGTACGGCCCGTGCACTCGGTAGCCGTAGGCCAGGCCAGGGCGTGCCTCGGGCAGGTAGCAGTGCCAGATGCCGTCAGTGCGCTCGCGGATCGGAATGCGCTGGATCTCGTGGCGGCCCTTCTCGTCGAAAAGGCACAGGTCAACGCCCTGTGCGTGTTGGGAGAAGAGCGCGAAATTCACGCCCTCCCCGTCCCAGTTGGCGCCGCGCGGATAAGGGCGGCCCGGCCACACGGCCGTGATGGAAGGTCGTTTGCTGCGTGTCATCGAGTCAGGTATGAGAGAAAGAGGCGAAGAAGAAAGAGAAAGCGCTTAGCGCGGTGGCCGCTCGCCGGGCGAACTGCCTTTGCTGGGCTCGACGACGATCGTCGGTGTTGTCGTGGTGGTGGTGCTCTTGTCCTGGGGCGTGCGCGGCCACCAGCGCTCGATCTGTGCCGCGGCCCAGTCCTTGCCCGCGAGCCCGAAGGCCAGGGCCAGCGCAAACACCACGCCCGCCAGTACCACCAGGAAGCTCTCGCGCACGATGTCGCCGCCCACCTTGATCTGGTCCAGCGCAATCAAAATAACGAAGGCCATGACCGCATAGCGCGCGATCTGCCCCAGCAGCACGGCATCGCGCATCTGGGCACCGCGAAAGTAGCTCGACACCGCCTCTCCCACGAAGCGGGCGAAATACGATCCGAAGGCCAGCACCAGCAAGGCGACGAAAAGGTTCGGCACAAACCACACCACGCGCCCGAGCAGGTCGGCGATGTAGCTCAGCCCCAGCCCGTTGAACGCCACCAGCAGTGCCGCAAGAATGACGAGCCAGTAGGCCAGCACGCCGAAGAGGCTGCTGGTGTCGCCGCCCCACCCGCCCTGGCGCAAGAAGTTGTCCAGCCCGGCGCGTTCCGTCAGCACGTTGAAGTTGATGGCGCGCAATGCCTTGGTAACGGCAAAGCGCACCGTTTTGGCGATAAGCCAGCCGGCGAGCACCACTACCAGTGCAATGGCCAGGCGCGGCACGAAGGCCCCAACCTGGTAGAGCATTGCGTTCAGCGGCTCCAGGTGAATGCCAAATCGGTCCATGAGTCTCTCCGGTGCGTGAATGCGGTTGCGGACGAAAGCGGCGGATGCGGCGCAGGCATCAGCCGGGCCGCTCTGCCTGCAGGAGCGCCAGCACGCCGTTCAGCGGAACCTGGGCCCAGTCGGCGCGGTTGTTGAGCTCGTAGCGCAGCTCGTACAGCGCCTTTTCGAGTTCGAACAGCGCGAGCAGTTCGGTGTCGATCTGCGCGTTGCCGTCGGCTGCCGCCTGCGAGTAGCCGTCCATGAAGGCCTCGCGCGTGGCCTGCTCCCATGCGGCGGCGGGCGGGGCCAGGTAGGCGGCTTCTTCAACGCTCTGCGCCACGCGCCGCAGGGCCGACCAGCGCGCGTAGTTGAAGGAGCGCAGCATGCCGGCCACGTCGCGCAGCGGCGAGCCCTTGGCACGGCGCTCGTCGAAGCTGCGCGCCGGCTCGCCTTCGAAGTCGATGATGACGAAATCGTTGTCCCGCACCAGCACCTGGCCCAGGTGAAAGTCGCCGTGGTAGCGGCTCTTGATGCCGCCCTGCGTCTGCGGCTTGCGCGCCGCAATCGAAGCCTGCAGCGCGTCTTCCATGGTGAGAATCGCCTGGCCGTCGATCTGCGCCGGCGCCGGCAGTTGGCCCAGCCTGTCGCGCAACAGCGAAAGCGTGGTGGCCACGTCGGCCCGGGCCTGCGCCGCGTAGCGGGCAATGTCTTCGGCCAGCAGCGGCTCGGGCTCGAAGGCCGCGGCGCCCGTGCGCATTGCCAGGGCCTTGTGCAGTTCGGCGGTGCGCCGACCCAGCGTGGCCATGAGCGCGAGAAAGCCGCCGTGCGCGGCCAGCGGATCGGGCAGCGCGCCGTTGGTGGTCGCAAAGTCGCGCAGGAACCGTTCCAGGTAGCCGAGCGTGTGGTCCCAGCCGTCGCCCTGGTTCGACACATACGACTGCACCATGGCCAGCGTCATGGTGCGGCCGTCGTTGGCGGTGTATTCGAGCGCACCCAGCACCGGAACGCAATGCGGGAAGTGCGCCACGTCCGTCAGGAAGCGGCCCATCTCCAGTTCGGGGTTCAGGCCTTCGCGCAGATGCCGGTAGCCCTTGAGGAACAGGGTTTCGTTCACCGTGACCACCGTGTTGCTGCTCACGCCGCTCGGCCGCCCGACGGGCAGGCTGTCGATGTCGGCCTTGACGGCGGCAAACGCCGCCGTGGGGCGGAACCGCAGCCGTCCTCGTGCGGTGTCCAGGTCCATGCCGCTGCGGATGGCCTGCAGCAGCGCACGGCAAAAAGCCTCGTCGTAGAAGGCGTCGCCCATCAGGCCCACTTGCGCCTGCTGCCGCACCTTGGCCACCGCGGCCTGTGCCACTCCGGCCATGCGCTCTTCATCGCGCTCTTCCCAGGCCAGTGCCAGCGGCATGAAATAGGTGGCGCCGCCTTGCGGACCGTCGAGCTCGAGCAGAGGCAGCATCCAGCTTTGCGAGCCGGATTCCCACACCGCATGGTCGGCCAGCCGAGCGCGCTCGATGGTGGTGCCCTTCGATGCGTACCACCGTTGGATCTCGATGTGCCGCGGCAGCACCTCCTGCTCGAATTGCGCGCGCATGCGCTCCGACATGCCGATGCGCCACGGCATCACCCGGTCGCGGAAGAAGCTGGTCCAGCCGTCGAACAGCACCAGCGTGGGCCACTCCTGCAGCGCCACGCCTTCCTGGTGCCAGCTGGGCATCTCGGCGTCGGACGTGAGCCTGAACCAGTAGAACCCATACGAGGCCAGCGTGAGCAGGTACGGCAGCTCGCCGATGGGCGGAAACGGCGCGCGGCCCAGCATCTCGATGGGCACCCTGCCCTTGAAGGCCGAGAGGTCGAGCTCCACCGGCTGCGCGGCGCGCGAGAGGTTGAACACCGTCAGGATGATGTCGTCGCCGTACTCGCTCAGGTAGGCCAGGATCTTTCGGTTGCCCGGCTTCAGAAAGCGCCGCTTGCCGCGGCCGAAGGCGTGGCTGGTCTTGCGCACGGCCAGCATGCGCTTGGTCCAGTTGAGCAGCGAACTGCTGTCGCGCGCCTGCGCCTCCACGTTGAGCGCCTCGTAGCCGAACATCGGGTCCATGATGGGCTGCAGGTACAGGCGCTGCGGGTCGGCGCGCGAGAAGCCGGCGTTTCGATCGGGGCTCCACTGCATGGGCGTGCGCACGCCATTGCGGTCGCCCACGAACACGTTGTCGCCCATGCCGATTTCGTCGCCGTAGTAGATGATGGGTGAGCCCGGCATCGACAGCAGCATGCCGTTCATGAGCTTCACGCGGTCGATGTCGTTTTCCATCAGCGGCGCAAGGCGGCGGCGAATGCCCAGGTTGATGCGCGCGCGCAGGTCGGCGGCATACATGGTGTACATGTAGTCGCGCTCCTTGCTGGTCACCATCTCGAGCGTGAGCTCGTCGTGGTTGCGCAGGAAGATCGCCCACTGGCAGCCCTCGGGAATGTCCGGCGTCTGCTGCATGATCTCGACGATGGGGTGCCGGTCTTCCTGCGCAATGGCCATGTACATGCGCGGCATCAGCGGAAAGTGGTATGCCATGTGGCATTCGTCGCCATCGCCGAAATACTCGCGCACGTCTTCCGGCCACATGTTGGCCTCTGCCAGCAGAAAGCGGTTTTTGTACTGCGCGTCGATGGCGGCGCGCAGCTTCTTGATCACCGCATGCGTCTCGGGCAGGTTCTCGTTGCTGGTGCCGTCGCGCTCTACCAGGTAGGGAATGGCGTCGAGCCGGAAGCCGTCCACCCCCATGTCGAGCCAGAAGCGCATCACCTTGAAGATGGCCTCCAGCACCGCCGGGTTGTCGAAATTCAGGTCGGGCTGGTGGCTGAAGAAGCGGTGCCAGTAGTAGGCCTTGGCCACCGGGTCCCACGCCCAGTTCGACGTTTCGGTGTCGGTAAAGATGATGCGCGTGCCCTGGTAGATCTGGTCGGTGTCGCTCCACACATAGAAGTCGCGCTCGGGCGAGCCGGGCGGCGCGTTGCGCGCAGCCTGGAACCAGGGGTGGTCGCTCGATGTGTGGTTGATGACCAGCTCGGTGATCACGCGCAGCCCGCGCGCATGCGCGGCGTCCAGCATCTCGCGAAAGTCGTCCAGCGTGCCGTACTGCGGGTTCACGTCTTCGTAGGCCGAAATGTCGTAACCGTCGTCGCGCAGCGGCGAGGGATAGAACGGCATCAGCCAGATGGTGTTGACGCCGAGCTCCTTCACGTAGTCGAGCTTGGCCGTCACGCCCTTGAAGTCGCCGATGCCGTCGTTGTTGGAGTCGAAGAAGGCCTTGACGTTGAGTTGGTAGATCACCGCGTCCCGGTACCACAGCGGGTCGTCGCTGATGTCGATCTCGACCGTTTCAAGCGCAATGTGGGAAACAGGTGCATTCATGTTGGGCGCGGCCTCACAGGAAGTAGTCGAAGTCGCGCTCGTCGCCATGGCGCCGCCGGACGACGAAGATGTGCGCGGGCACGCTGTGCGGATCGAGCCGGATGTAATGCCATCCGCCCTGCCACGTAAACCTCTGCCCACTCAGCAGGTCGTGCATCTGGAATGCGCGCGAACTGTCGATGCCCGCGGTTTGCGGATCGAACTGGAGCCAGCCCGACTGCACGTTGTGCGGGTCCAGGTTCACCACGGTCACGATCACGTTGTCGCCGCCCTCGGACACCTTGGCATAGGCCAGCAGCTGGTCGTTGTCGATCTCCAGAAAGCGCAGGCTCCGGTCCCATTGCAGCGCCGGGTTCTCGCGGCGGATACGGTTCACCCGGGCGATGAAGGGCGCGAGGCTGCCCGGGTCGTCGTGGTTCCAGTGGCGCAGCTGGTATTTCTCGGAGTCGAGGTATTCCTCGCTGCCGGGCGAGCGCGGCAGATGCTCGCGCAACTCGAAGGCCGGCCCGTAGATGCCGTAGTTGGCCGACAGCGTGGCGGCCAGCACCAGCCGCGCCATGTACACCGAAGGCTCCCCGCCCTGCAATTGCTCGTGCAGGATGTCGGGCGTGTTCGGCCACACGTTGGGCCTGAAGTAGTCGATGCCCGGCGCGGTCGAAAGCTCGGTGAAATATTCGGTGAGCTCCTGCTTGGTATTGCGCCAGGTGAAGTACGTGTACGACTGCGAAAAGCCCAGCTTTGCCAGCCGGTGCATCACCTTGGGCCGCGTGAACGCCTCGGCAAGAAAGATCACCTCCGGGTGCTCGCGCCGAATTTCTCCGATGGCCCACTCCCAGAACGGGAAGGCCTTGGTGTGCGGGTTGTCCACGCGGAAGATGCGCACACCCTCGCCGATCCAGTGCTCGATCACGCTGCGCAGCTCCACCCACAGGCCGCGCCAGTCTTCGCTCTCGAAGTTGAAGGGATAGATGTCCTGGTACTTCTTGGGCGGGTTCTCCGCGTATTGCACGCTGCCGTCGGGCCGCCACCGGAACCAGTCGGGGTGCGCCTTCACGTAGGGGTGGTCGGGCGCGCACTGGAACGCGATGTCCAGCGCAATCTCCAGCCCGTGCGCGGTGGCCTGCGCATACAGGTGGCGAAAGTCTTCCGGCGTGCCAAGGGCGGGAAGAATGGACTTGTGCCCCCCCTCCGCGGCGCCAATGGCCCAGGGGCTGCCCACGTCTTCCGGGCCGCTGGTCAGCGCGTTGTTGGGGCCCTTGCGCTGCACCCGGCCGATGGGATGAATCGGCGGAAAGTAGAGCACGTCGAAACCCATGGCCGCGATGGCCGGCAGGCGGGCCTCCACATCCTTGAAGGTGCCGTGCACGCCGGGCGTGGTGCCCGCGGAGCGCGGAAACAGCTCGTACCAGGTGCTGAAGCGGGCGCGCTCGCGCTCGGCCTCCAGCGGCAACTCGACCGCATGGCGCACCTGGTGCCGGCGGTCCGGGTGGCGGCGCGCGAGCATGGCCAACTCTTCGTCCAGCGCCAGCGCCTTGAGCGTCGACGCCTCCGTGGCCGGGTGGGCAGCTACCGCATCGAGCTCGGTGGCCCAGCGCGCAAGCGCCTGCCGGTCCGCGCCCTCGGCCCGCTCGGCGGCCGCGGCCACCTCGAGCGCGCCCACCTGCGATGCGATGCGCACGTCGTCGGCGTCCACACGCCGCGCCATTTCGCTGCGCCACGATTCGAAGGGGTCGACCCACGCAACCACGGTGTAGAAGTAGCGCCCCAGCGCGGGCGGCGAAAACGCGGCCTCCCACACGTCGTTGACGAGCGGCTTCATCGGCACTTCGCGGAACTCGGTCTTGTCATGCGGCCGCCAGCACAGCACCACTCGCAGTACGTCGTGGCCGTCGGTAAAGCAATGCGCCTTCACGTGCACCATTTCGCCCACGATGCATTTCACCGGGAAGCGGCCATTGTCCACCGCCGGCAAGACGGCGTCGACCACGGCGCGGCGGTTGCCGTCGCTCATCTCGGGCATTCTCGAAGCTGCGGGCGTCTGCGGGGTTGCGAACAGTTTTTTCATCATGATGGCCGGTGCTCGAGAATCAGCGTGGAAAGCGGCGGCAAGGTGATGCACACCGACTGCATGCGGCCGTGCGAGCGCACCGGTGCGGACTCCACGCCGCCCAGGTTGCCCCAGCCCGATCCGCCGAACTCCACCGCGTCGGTGTTGATGAGTTCGCGCCAGTAGCCGCCTTGCGGCACGCCCAGCACGTAGTTGGTGCGCGGCACCGGGGTCAGGTTGCTGACCACCAGCAGCGGCGGATGGCCGCCCTGCGCCTTGCGCACGAACGCGAACACGCTGCGCTCGGCGTCGTCCGCCACCACCCACTCGAAGCCTGCCGGGGTGAAGTCTTGCTGGTAGAGCGCGGGCGCGCCGCGGTACACCCGGTTGAGCTGCGACACCAGCCGCTGCAGGCCCGCGTGCCCTTCGAGGTCGCACACCCACCATTCGAGCTCGCCGTCATGCGTCCATTCACGGCGCTGGCCGAACTCGCCACCCATGAACAGCAGCTTCTTGCCCGGGTGCGCCCACATGAAGCCGAACAGCGCGCGCAGGTTGGCGAACTGCTGCCACGGGTCGCCGGGCATCTTGTTCAGCAGCGAGCCCTTGCCGTGCACCACCTCGTCGTGCGAGAGCGGGAGCACGAAGTTCTCGTGGAAGGCATACACCAGCGAGAACGTCATCTTGTGATGGTGGTACTTGCGGTTGACGGGCTCTTCCTTCATGTAGGCGAGCACGTCATGCATCCAGCCCATGTTCCACTTCTCGCCGAAGCCCAGGCCGTCCATGTCGGTGGGGCGCGAAACGCGCGGCCACGCGGTCGATTCCTCAGCCACGGTGATGGTGTCGGGGTGCTCGCGGTACACGGCGCGGTTCAGCGTCTGCAGGAAGTCGATCGCCTCGAGGTTCTCGCGGCCGCCGTGGCGGTTGGGAATCCACTCGCCGTGCTTGCGCGCGTAGTCGAGGTAAAGCATCGACGCCACCGCATCCACCCGGAGCCCGTCCAGGTGGTACCGGTCGAGCCAGAAGAGCCCCGACGACACCAGGAAGCTGCGCACCTCGGCGCGGCCGTAGTTGAAGATGCTCGAGTTCCACTCCGGATGAAAGCCCTGCCGCGGATCGGCATGCTCGTAGAGGTGCGTGCCGTCGAAGAACGCGAGCCCGTGCTCGTCGGTGGGAAAGTGCGAAGGCACCCAGTCCAGCAGCACGCCGATGCCGTTCTGGTGCAGGTGGTCGACCAGGTACATGAAATCCTGCGGAGACCCGAAGCGCGCCGTGGGCGCGAAGTAGCCGGTGGTCTGGTAGCCCCAGGAGCCGTAGAACGGGTGCTCCGTCACGGGCATGAGCTCCACATGCGTAAAGCCCATGTGCTTCACATAGTCCGCAAGCTCATGCGCGATTTCGCGGTAACCCATGAAGTGCCCGTCGCGCCGCCGCCAGGAACCCAGGTGCACCTCGTAGACGGACATCGGCGCGTCCAGCGCGTTGCGCGCGGCGCGCGTGGCCATCCATTCGCCATCATTCCATTCATACGAAAGATCGCATATGCGCGATGCCGTGGCGGGCGGATGCTCGGCACAGAAGGCAAAGGGGTCGGCCTTGTCGACCGTGTAGCCGCCGAAGCGCGAGCGGATGCGGTACTTGTAGGTCTGGCCGAGCGCCGCGTTGGGCGCATGGCCCAGCCAGATGCCCGTGCCGTCCGGCGAGGGCGACAGCGGATCGGCGTCGCCGGACCAGTGGTTCCAGTCGCCGACCACGGCAACGGACTCCGCATTGGGCGCCCACACCGCAAAGCGCGCGCCGCCCTCCTTCGAAAGGTGGCAACCCATCAGGTCATACAAGCGGGAGTGCGTTCCTTCGCGGAACAGGTAGGCGTCTTGCGCCTCGGGCTCGGGTAGCTGCTGAGTCACTGGCACCGGTGTTCCTTGCTTGCTTGAAGGCCAGCGACCGGGTGTTCAAAGGAACACGCTCTCGTCAACCCAACGGCCTCAGCTAACAATTTGCAAAGAATTCGGGCCCGGCGGGTAAGGCTGAAACCTCCTTGCCGTGTCGGAGAGTTCCCCATAACGCGATGAGGGACGAAAAATGACCGCGCGCCGGCGCGGCTGTTCAGGCCGCGAGCGAGGCTGCCGGCCATGCGCCCTGCACTCCCGCCGACCGGGGAAGAGTGCGGCGGGAGAAGTCGTCCACGGTCAGGTTGATGGCCTGGTTGGGGTTGGCCCGGAACCGCTTGAGCGCGGCGGCGCCGATGTCGCCGAAGTGCGTCCTGCAGGTGTCGAGCAACTGGTCGCCGAGGTTCCTGGTGCCGAACACGTCGTGCAGGGTTTCTTCTGAAATTTGCGCAATGATCCGCGCGCCGTCGGGACCGTCCGGATAAATCGCGAAGCGGACGCTCGCCGTGTCAAAGCAGTAGATGCCTTCGAAGTCCATGTGTGTCTCCTGTTCTCGCTTGTCTCTTGTGTAGTGGTGAAACGGATTCAGCGCGGAAGCACGCATGCGCTGTCATGGACTTCCGCGCATGTTCAGGAAGGATGCGGCCTACAAGCTTTGCGAGCGCCGTGAATCGTGGCTTTGGTGCAGCAAACCTTGCTGCAATCCATGCCCGCGACGCCCGCCGGCGAGCCAGTTCTTCAGGCCCGTGTGGCGCGGTTTGCTGCGCCCCGGCGTCTCGCCCGGATAGTGCACCCGCGACAGTTCTTCGCGGCCTTTTTCGGTAATGGCAAGCACCTGTGCCGCGGGCTCGGCGCCCGACAGCTTCAGCGGATCGGCCGGGGCCGGAACGAACGCGATCACGAGCCCGGCCTGGCGAAGAATCCTGACCTCGTCGATCTCCTTGGGCGTCCGGAAAGACATGGGAAGGCGGGATGCGGCAATCTGCTTGAGCAGGTCCATCGACATGACAAATCTCCTCTAGGTTTGGAATGACGACTGACGATTTCGACGACGTTCGAGTTAGGTCCGCCTCGCCGGGCTTCAAGGGGTCTGCCGGAAGGTCTTTTTAATCGCGCGCGGCAGGTTCATAGCATCGGGCGCTGCCGCTGCGGCAGCGGAAAAAAAGGCTCTTGAAAAAAGCATGGCCGCGCCTATTTCGCTGATCGGAAGCGCTGGAGAGGCCTCCGGCGCTCCGTTCAACTTTCGAATGGAGGTTTTCGCCATGTACCGATCCTTGTTTCCGCGCGACATGTTCGCCGAGATGGATCGCCTGCAGCGCGAGATGCAGCAGGCCTTCGATCTGTCGCCCACCATCCGCGGCTTCGGCCGCAACGGCTTCCCTGCCCTGAACGTCGGCGGCACGCCGCAGACCGTGGAGATCTACGCGTTTGCGCCGGGTGTCGACCCGTCCAGCCTGGAAGTCAACCTGGAGCGCGGCCTCCTCACCATCGCCGGCACGCGCAGCAACACGCTGCCCCAGGGCGATGCCAAGGCGGCCGTTCACATCAACGAGCGCTTCGAGGGCAGCTTCCGCAGGGTGCTGACCTTGCCCGACGATGCCGACCCCGACGCCGTGCAGGCCAAGTACCGCGACGGCGTGCTGCACATCACCGTGCAGCGGCGCGCCTCGTCGCAGCCCCGGCGCATCACCGTTCAGTGACAAGCAAACGAAAGGAGAGACGATCATGAACAGCAACACATCGCCTCGCGTCGCCGAATCGAAGGAGCTCGCCCGCAAGGAGGGCGCGCGCTACAGCGACGCCGCCCTGACGCCGCCGGTCGACGTGATCGAGGACAGCGGCGGCATCACGCTCTTTGCCGACTTGCCCGGCGTTTCGCGCGAGAAGCTCGGCCTGCACGTGGCTTCCGACACGCTGACCATCGAGGCGGAGTCGGACCTGGCCGTTCCGGAGGGGCTGGAATCCAGCCACACGGAGGTGGGCCTCGGCCGCTTCCGCCGCGTGTTCACGCTCAGCAAGGAGCTGGACACGGCCGCGATCTCGGCTGAACTGAAGCAGGGTGTGCTGAAGCTGCGCATTCCGAAGGCCGAGCACGCCCAGCCGCGGCGTATCGAGATCCAGGCCGCGTGAAGCAGCCCGCCATGACCACATGCTCCGGAGGTGAGGAATGAGCGGTACCGAGTGCCTGGCGCGTTTGCGCGCCGACGCCGAAGCCCTGAGCCCGCGCGCGGCGCACATCGCGCTGGCGCTCCTGCCCGCCGTCGATCACCTGCCGGATGCGTGGAAGGCGGGCCTGCGCAAGACGCTGACCCATCGCGCCAGCGCAACGCCGCCGCTCCCCCGAACGGAATTCGATGCGATCCGCGTGACGGCCTCCAGCCTTCCGCACGCGTACCCGGAATGGGTGGTGACAGACCCCGAGCATCCGAAGGCCCGTGCGCTGATCGTCGAGGCCTGGGAGGCGGCGCAGCGCTATCGATCGGAGCCGGGGCAGAGCGCGCCTACGCCGATGTGAGCATCCCCCTACAGCGCCGGCGCTCGAGCAAACCTAAGGTGGCCGCAAGGACGCCGAAATGGGATTCGAGTATTTCAGGAACCGGCAGCACGCAGGCCGCGTGCTCGCCCAGGAGCTGGCCATCTATGCCGTCAGGCCTGACGTGATTGTGCTGGCCCTGCCGCGCGGCGGCATGCCGGTGGCGTACGAAGTGGCCCAGGCGCTGCAGGCGCCGCTGGACGTTCTGGTGGTGCGCAAGCTGGGCGTGCCGGGCCTCGAGGAATACGCCATGGGCGCCATTGCAAGCGGCGGCGAACAGGTGCTCGACGCAGAGCTTGTGCGCGAGCTCGGCATCGGCGCCAGGGCGGTCGATGAAGTGGTGAGCAACGAACAGCGTGAGCTCGAACGTCGCGAACGCACCTACCGCGGCGACCGGCCCGCGCCCGACCTGGCGGGCCGCATCGTCATATTGGTGGACGACGGGCTTGCCACCGGTGCCACCATGCGCGTGGCCGTGCGCGCGGTGCGCAGGCAGGAGGCGGCCCGTGTCGTGGTCGCTGCACCCGTCGCATCCCCAGAAGCCTGCGCGCTCTTGCACGGCGAGGCGGACGACGTCGTTTGCGCCGAGATTCCCGACTCCTTTCTGGGCGTCGGCCGGTGGTATCTCGATTTTTCCCAGACCAGCGACGAGGAAGTGTGCCGCCTGCTCGAAGAAGCGAGCCGCCCGGCAACACGGTCGACGAAGAAGACGCGTTCAACGCCAAGCAGAACGCGCGCCTCGTGAAAAATGCCGAGGCGTATTACCGATGTGCCTGAGCGGCGCTTCCTCATGGAGCTTGCGGGACCGGCACATGGTCGAGACTGGGCGAGGTGGATCGCCACCTCTGGCGCGGCAGCGAGCGACCGAAGATCGTGGTGTGGGCCCACAACTCGCACCTGGGCGATGCGCACGCCACCGAAACGGGCGAGGAGCGCGGCGAGCTCAACGTCGGCCAGTTGGTGCGCGAACGCCAGGGCCGCGACGCGGTGCTTGTGGGCTTTACCACCCACAAATGGCTTTGCGCACTTCGGGGTTGCGCCAGTTCAGGTCGGGCTGCTCCTTCAGGAAGGAATGGCAGTAGTACTGCCGCTGGCACTCGGCGGCCAGCGCATCGAAGTCTTCCAGCGATGCCAAAACGCGAGTCGATGTTGCAGTAGTCGGAAATGTCGTACCCGAAGTCGGCCATTGGTGAGGGGTAGATCGGCGATATCTAAACAGCGTCCGCGCCCAGCTCGACCAGATAGTCAAGTCGCATCTGTATGCCCCGCAAATCGCCGGTACCGTCTCCATTGCTGTCCTGGAACCAACGCGAATAGATTTGATAAATGACGTTCTTCCACCAGGCATCGGCCGCCTCCCGGTAACGTAGCAAGGCATGGGGGATTGCGCGAAGTACCCGAGACCCTGCTTCTGACACACTACGTGCGCAACGCGGATTCCATCGCGATGCCTGTCCACGACAATGAACACATCAGGTCTCAGGAACATTCGCATCAACTTGAATACGCGCCTTGGCATCGGCGTTGCCGCGGTGGTCCTGGCAGCCACGGCCGCCATCGGCACGGTGGCATTGCAGCTGGTCAAGGCCAGCATGAAGGCCTCGATCGAAAGCGAAGAGTTCGCGAGGCTGTCGGCCGTTGCGAACACGGTCGACCAGAAATTCGTCAGCCGGCGCACCCTGCTCGAGACCTTTGCCACCAGCGTGGAATCGAACGACTTCCAGGACACGGAGGCGCTGCAGGCCTTTCTCCAAAAGCACCAGCCGCTGCGCAAGGCGTTCAGCAACGTGGCGTTCTTCACCGCCGATGGCGACCTGGTTGCCAGCCTGAACGGTGCGCAGCAGCCCGGCAGGGTGAACATCAAGGACCGCCCGTACTTCCAGAAAACGGTCGCGTCCAAGGCCAGCGTCATTTCCGAGCCCTATCTCAACCGGCTGACCGGCCTGGCTCAGGTTGCCATGACCGAGCCGGTGCTGGACCCGGCCAACAACGTGAAGTACGTGATCTCGGGCGCCCTGAACCTGAAGGACCGCAACCTGCTGGGCGAGCTGGCCGACGTGAAGTTCGGCGAAACGGGCTACCTCTTCATCACCAGCACGGACGGCGTGGTGATCGACCACCCGCGCACCGAGCTCATCATCAACCAGACCGGCCTGAAGGGAGTCGGCAACCCCGAGATCGATCGCCCCATGGAGGGCTACGAGGGCGCCACGGAAGGCGTCAACCATGCGGGCGTGCATGGGCTGTACTCCTTCAAGCGCATACAGCAGACGAATTGGGTCATGGGTGCGATGTACCCGAGCGCGGAAGCGTTCGCCCGCATCGAGGCCATCGAGCGCGCGGCCTGGGTCGGCGCGCTGGTGCTCGCGGTGATTGCCGGCGCCGTGGCGCTCACGGTGGTGAGCTGGCAGCTGCGGCCACTGCGCTACCTGCACCGGCATATGCTGGATGTGGACAACGCAGCGCTTGAAAGGCCCTTTCGCACCTACCCGAACGACGAGCTGGGCGACCTTGCACGAACCTTCGACGGGCTGATGCGCCAGCGGAAGTCGAGCGAGAAGTTCCTGCGCGACATCACCGACAACCTGCCCGCGCTGGTGTCGCACGTGGATGCGCAGGGCCGCTACACCTTCGTGAACGCCCCTCTCTGCAGAAAGCTCGATCGCGGCGCGGCGCAGCTCATCGGGCGCACGGCGCAGCCGATCGGCGAGAACGAGGCGGTGGACGCCGCGGTTCAGCGCGTGCTGGAGGGCGAGGCGGTCAGCTTCGAAAGCCGGGGCGACGCACGCCTTGGCGAGGAAGACCGCTTCTTCCAGACCGAGCTGATTCCCGACCGCGACCAGGCCGGGCAGGTGCGCGGCTACTACGCCATGACCTTCGACGTGACGGAGCGCAAGCGCATCGAGGTGAGCCTTGCGCACAGCGAAGCGCAGGTGCGCATCATTGCCGACAACATCCCTGCCCTGGTTTCGCATGTCGATTCGTCGCTGAGATACACCTTCGTGAATGCGAAGGTCAAGGCGCTGCACAAGGACAGGGCCATGATCGGCCGTTCGATGCCCGAGGTGCGCGGCGCCGAGGATTTTTCGGTGGTCGAAGACTCCTACCGGCGCGTGCTTGCCGGCGAAACGGTGGTCATCGAAAAATCCGGCGATCCCGCGCTGGGCATCGGCCACCGCACCTTCAAGGCGCACTACATCCCCGACCAGGACGCGAACGGCGTGGTGCAGGGCGTGTTCGCCATGACCTTCGACATCACCGACGAGGTGAACATCCGCAAGGCCCTGACCGAACAGCAGAAGCGGCTGCGCGACGTGACCGACAACATTCCCGCGCTGGTGGGCTACTTCGACAACGACGAGAACTGCCTGTTCGCGAACGTGCGGGCACGGCGGATGGCGGGCCTGGACGACGGTCCGCTCACCGGCGTCGACCTGCGCAGGGCCGTGGGCGACACGGTATACCGGCAGCAGCAGCCCTACCTTCCCATGGTGCGCGAGGGCAAGGCGGTGAGGTTTCCGGTGCGGACGCCGCTGCATGGCAAGACCGGCTACTTCCAGGTCAACCTCATTCCCGACAAGGACCTGGAAGGCAAGGTGCTCGGCTTCTATCTCATGACCTTCAACATCACCGCGCTGAAGAAGGCCGAGGTCCAGCAGGCCGAAAGCGAGATGCGCCTGCGCACCATCACTGACAACCTGCCGGCGCTCATCACCTACATCGACCGCGAGGAGAAGATCACCTTCGCGAATGCCACTTACCGCGAATGGCTGGGCGTGGAGCCTTCCAGGATCCTGGGCCACCACATCAGCGATGTGGCAGGGCCCGAGCTGTATCTCTCGCGCAGGCACATGATCCAGCGCGCGCTGGCGGGCGAGCGGGTCGAGTTCGAGGCACAGACCCTCACGCAGGACGGCGAACGCACCACGCGCGTGAGCTACGTGCCCGACACCGGGGCCGACGGCGTCACGCGCGGCATCTTCTCGCTGAGCTTCGACATCAGTGCGCTGAAGGCGGTGGAGCGCAAGCTGAGCGGCCTGGCGCGGGTGGACACGCTCACGGGCCTGGCCAACCGCCTCGCGTTCAACGAGTTCCTGCCGGGTGCCATCGCTCGCGCCCAGCGCACGCAAAGCGCGCTGGCGGTGCTGTTTCTCGACATCGACCGCTTCAAGACCATCAACGACACCCTTGGCCATGCGACCGGCGACGGCGTGCTGGTGGAATACGCCCGCCGCCTGCTGGCGAGCGTGCGGGCCACCGACACCGTGGCCCGCCTCGCGGGCGACGAGTTCGTGGTGGTGCTCGAAAACCTGCAGGCGAAAGAAGCGGCCGCCGCCATTGCTCGGAAGATCGTCGACCAGATCGGCGGCGCGCCGTTCGAGATCGACGGACAGAGCCTTCGGGTTACCACCAGCATCGGCGTGGCGTTTCACCCGGCAAGCGAAGCGCCCGCCACGCCGTCGGAGCTGCTCGCGCGCGCCGACACCGCGCTGTACCGCGCCAAGTCCGCGGGACGCAATACCCACGGTTTTTCCGATTGACGCGCTTCAATTGAGAACTTTGGTAGTGACGCGGCATTGCAGCGAGCCTTCGCACGGGGTGTGCTCCTGCTGACAAGCCTGCCCGTGCACCCCAGAATCACCGCAACAGGAGATTCAATTCAATGTCGCCCACCGAAGTCGTCACGCCCGAGCAGTTGCTGCATGCCCTGGAAGTTCAAAGCCGCATGCCGATCTTGCGGATCGGCCAGGCGCTGATGGCCCTGGGCGCGGTCACCGAGGAGCAGTTGCGCGAAGGCCTGGCGCAGCAGCAGCTCGACCGCAGCGTGCCGCTGGGCGAAACGCTGGTCCGCATGGGCGTGGTCACCCGGGAGCAGCTGAAGGCCGCGCTGGTACGAAAGATGGGCTACCCGCTGGTCAACCTGCACCTGTTCCCGGTCGCTATCGACGCCTTGCGCACACTCAGCCACGGGGTTGCGCGTCGCCTTCAGGTGATGCCGCTGATGATCCACCAGGGCCGCCTGATCCTTGCCATGGACGACCCGGCCAGCCGCCACGCCGCCATCGACGAAGTGGAGTTCATCTCGCAGATGAAGGTGGTGCCGGTGATCGGCGAATGCCTTGTGCTGGATACGGTGCTCTACAAGGCCTACGGAAAGATCGGCAGCGACACCATCCTGGACCCGACCATCGTGCACGACCCGTCGCGCCCGCTCGACTTCGAGCCGGCCGCCACCAGCGAGCTCCTGGTCACGCTCGAAAAAGAGCGCCCCGCTCCCGCCCACGAAGAAGAAAAGAGCATCGAGCAGTCGGACAACTCGCTGGTGCGAATGATCAACAGCATGATCGTCGACGCGCACCGCGAGGGCGTGTCCGACATCCACATCGAAAGCTATCCGGGCAAGGAAAAGACGCGCATCCGGTTTCGGCGCGACGGGCGGCTGCGCACCCACCTGGAGCTGCCGGCCAGCTACCGCAACGCGGTGGTCGCGCGCGTGAAGATCATGTGCGACCTGGACATCAGCGAAAAGCGCAAGCCGCAGGACGGCAAGATCAACTTCGCCAAGTATTCGCCGCAGCACCGCATCGAGCTGCGCGTGGCAACCATCCCGACCAGCAACGGCCTGGAAGACGTGGTGATGCGAATCCTGGCTTCGGCCAAACCCATTGCGCTGGAGCAGCTCGGCCTTTCGCAGCGCAACCTGTCGGAGTTCACCAAGGCGGTGGAGCGCCCCTACGGCATGGTGCTGTGCGTGGGCCCCACGGGCTCGGGCAAGACCACGACGCTGCACTCGGCGCTCATGCACATCAACACGCCGGAGCGAAAGATCTGGACGGCCGAGGACCCCATCGAAATCACCCAGGCCGGCCTGCGGCAGGTGCAGGTCAACCCGCGCATCGAATGGACTTTTGCCAAGGCGCTGCGGGCCTTCGTGCGCGCGGACCCGGACGTGATCATGGTCGGCGAAATCCGCGACGAGGAAACCGCCAGGACCGCCATCGAGGCTTCGCTGACGGGCCACCTCGTGCTGTCGACGCTGCACACCAACAGCGCACCCGAAACGGTGACCCGGCTGCTGGACATGGGCATGGACCCGTTCAACTTCGCGGATTCGCTGCTGGCCGTGCTGGCGCAGCGGCTGGTGCGCCGCCTTTGCAGCCATTGCGTGACCAGCCGGCCGATGCGCCCCGAAGAAGTCGATGAACTGCTGTCCGACTACATGCACTCGTTCGGCGCGCACGACACGCCGGCCGAACGCGAGACGGTACGCCATGGCTGGCACCGCCACTACGGTCAGGACGGCCAGCTGCTCGCCTACGCCAGCACCGGATGCAAGCACTGCGACAACACCGGCTTCCATGGACGCGTGGGCATCCACGAACTGATGGTGATCTCGAAAACGCTGCGGCGGCTGGTGCAGGGCGGCGCCCGTGCCGAAGAGCTGCAGGAAGCGGCGCTGCGCGAAGGCATGCGCACCCTGCGGCAGGACGGCATCGAAAAGGTTCTTGCCGGAAAGACCACCATCGAGGAGGTCCGCGCGACCAGCAACGTCTGAGCCAGCGCCGCGTGCGGCAGCGGCCCGTCAGGGCATGGCTGTCCGGATCAGGCGGCATCCCATACCACCGCCGGCAGCATCGCCATGGCGGGCCGGGCAATCTCAATAGCGCATAGATGTAACCCGCCGATCAGCCAATACCCTTTTGAGCCAACTGGCGATTGCGTTCGGCAATGGCCAGTCTCTTGGCTTCATCGCAGCCATGGACCTTGATCGAGAACGCCTTGCTCACGCTGCCCTTGCCTGCGGTGTAGGTAATGGCCAGCCAATAACCGGGGTGGTCGGGCCGGGGCTGCTTGTAGTGGACGCCGCTGACGCCGCTGGAATTCGACTTGCGAAGGATTTCGGAACGGGAGCGCTTGCGCAGCGCTGGAGTCGCGGTCGGCGCGCTCGCGGACTTGCGGATCGACTCTTCCGCGGGATGCAGGGCCGCCAGGCCGGTCATGTGCTTCAACTGCTTCGCCCGTTCCTCGATGGCCATGGTGCGCGCCGCATCGCCCCAGTTGTGGATCGGAAAGTTGGCGCGCAGTATTTCGTCGGGCGCGATGTAGGTCTTGGCAAGCCACGACAGCCCTCTTCCGTCGGACGACACCAGGCAGAAGACGCCCGGCACACCGGTGGTGTTGCTGGCCCGCAGCTTTTCGGCCCGCTCGCGCCGCGTGGCCGGGGGCACGGTTCTCACGACGGCATCGCGCCATTCCTGCGCCCGCCGCAGCGCATGTTCGGCGCCGCCGTAGCTGCCGTTGCCGAACTGCTGGAAATACCGGATCCCGCGCCGGACGATGGAAACCTCGAAACCCCACGGGCGGGCATAGATCCCGTACATGGGCGCTGGGTTGGGAACACCTTTTGGCATCGGAAAGAATTCTAGAAGGGCAATTCGAGTTCGATCCACACCGGCGCATGGTCGCTCGCGCCCGGACGTCCGCGCACCTCGCGGTCCACATTCGCTTCGACCAGCAACGGCGCGAGCTCCCCGTTCAGCAGCAGGTGGTCGATGCGCAGCCCCGCATTGCGCGGCCAGTGGTTGCGCCAGTAGTCCCAGTAGGTGTAGATCGCCTCGCCCGGATGGCGGGTTCGGATCGCGTCGGTCCACCCCTGGGCCAGCAGGCGCGCAAAGGCGGCGCGGCTTTCGGGCTGCAGCAGCGCGTCATTGCGCCACGAGGCCGGGTTGTAGATGTCGGCGTCGGTCGGCACCACGTTGAAGTCGCCGGCCAGCACGACCGGCAGGCCGCAGCCGCAGAGGCGCTGCGCGTGGGCGTTGAGCCGCTCGAACCATTCGAGCTTGTAGTCGAACTTGGGGCCGGGCTGCGGATTGCCGTTGGGCAGGTAGAGGCAACCGACCACCACGCCGTTCACCACGGCTTCGAGGTAACGGCTCTGGCTGTCTTCGGAGTTTCCGTCGAGTCCGCGGCCGGTTTCTATCGGCTCTCTTCCGCGCGCGAGGATGGCCACGCCGTTCCATGATCGCTGGCCATGGAACAGCACGCCGTAGCCCGCTTGGCGAATGGCCGCCGCCGGAAAGTTGGCGTCGGGAGACTTGAGTTCCTGCAGGCAGGCAACGTCGGGGCGGGACTCTTCGAGCCATTCGAGCAGGCGCGGAAGCCGGCTGTTGATGCCGTTGACGTTGAAGGTCGCAATCTTCACGGGCACTGCACGAAACAAGAAACGTAGTGGGCGGATCATGGCCCGAAAGCCGCCCCGGTCTTGTCGGAGAACACGCCCTGCGATGCCAGAAGCGTGCAAGCAGTACCCAAAAAAACAACGGAAAAATGTGAACTACGGCGCGACCGGCGCCTCAGCGATCGCAAATCTCGGCCTGTAATGAGTCGGCATGAACGACTGCATCGGAGGCAACGGTACGCCTGAATTGCCGAGGTCGTCCGCTCGAAACACAAGGCACAACCGCCAAAGGGAAACGCATGACCATCAGCCCCGAACTCCGAACCCGATCGATGCACGGCCCGCGGGCGGCCGACGTTGGAACGGACGTTGTTCAGGGCAACGGCTATCCGGCAAATGGTGAATTCCGGAAGAAGGCCGCATGAGCGAATCCACACCCGTTGCTCAAACCAAGACATCTGCCTGGCGCAACCCCTTTGGTCTTGCGCTTGTGGCGTACTACCTTGTCATGGCAGTCGTGGGTCTGCTGATCCCCGATGACATCCTGCGGGCCAACGCATGGGCTCGGGACTTCAGCGATTTCATGGCTTCCGTGGTTCCTCAGATCGATCGCATCACGGCGCTGAACATCAGGGCAGACGTGAATCGCTTCTATTTCTCCGTGCTGTGGGCCGCGAGTCCCTGCTTGTTCGTGATTTCAGCCCTGAATCGCCCCGGGTTTTCTAGACACCTCTGAGCCTCAAACCTGAGGCCCAATAGGAGGTGCCATGAGTAAGCAGAGATACACCGAAGAGTTCAAGGCCGAGGCGGTCAAGCAGATCACCGAGCGCGGTCACAAGGTGGCCGATGTTTCGGCCCGGCTGGGCGTGAGTCAGCACAGCCTTTATCAGTGGATCAAGGCCCTGCGAACGCCTGCTGGTGATCGGCAGGCGCAGGTGTCGCAGACAGACGAATTGCGCCGGCTGAAGGCCGAGCTCAAGCGGGTCACCGAGGAGCGCGACATCCTAAAAAAGGCCGCAGCGTACTTTGCCAGGCAGTCCGGGTGAAGTACGCGTTCATCGAGCGTCATGAAGGCGAGCACAGCGTTCGCAGACTGTGCAAGGCCATGGCCGTGCACCCCAGCGGCTACTACGCCTGGAAGGCCGAACCGATGAGTCCTCGTGGCAAGGACGATCAACGTCTGCTGGGCCTTCTCAAGCACGCCTGGCTGGAGAGCGGCGGCGTCTACGGCTACCGCAAGCTGACCATGGACATGCGCGATCTGGGCGAGACATGCGGCAAGCACCGGGTGGCTCGCCTGCTCAAGCTGGAGGGACTACGCTCCCAGACGGGCTATCGTCGGCGGCCTGGAAGTCGTGGCGGCAAGCCTGCTGTGGTCGCACCCAACCACCTGCAGCGGCGCTTCATCGTCGGCGAGCCCAACCAGTCTTGGGTCACCGACATCACCTACATCCGCACCCACGAGGGCTGGCTGTACCTGAGCGTGGTGATCGACTTGTTCTCGCGTCAAGTGGTTGGTTGGTCTGTTGGATTCCGCCGATCTCTGACCCTAGATTTCCATTGAATACTGACCCACCCGTTTTGTGAACTCGAAGGCTTCACGATGTGGATAAGTGCTTGATGTTCTCCTTTTTAGGTTGGGATGTGTGGATCTGCCGCAGATTGCGCCGCTGTTTCCGCGATTTGGTGGCCTCGATCGCGAGCCAGGTCGCGAGCTTGTCGGCATAGGGGTCGAGCTTGCTTGAGCTCGCCCGCTTGGCGTAGCGCGGCGCTTCTTCGCCGGCTCGCAGGTACTTCTTTACGGTGTTGCGAGACAGGCCTGTACGCCTGGCTATCTCGCGAATGGACATCTGCTCGCGCAGGGCCCAGCGTCTGATGACACTCAATGTCGCCACGTCTATCACTCCTAGGATCCCCTGCCTTAAAAATGAGCAGGGTAGAGTTTTACGTGGGTCAGTCTTAGACGGAAATTAGTGCGTTAGCCGGGTCAATTTTCGGTGGCAATCAACACAGGGAGGTTCTGTCGGACGGCCCATCGGCTGTCGTGGCAGGGGTCGAGCATGGTGCTGCAAACGCTGCGACCCGCATGCCTTCTACGGCACTTATCGCAGGCCGTATCGTGCCTGCGGCTGCGGTGGTTGGAGGTATCAATGATGCGATCAACGTTGGACAGCACGTTGTGCAGGGCAACGGAGCAGAAGCCGTAACGGAGGGGCTTGGTGTTGGTGGCCAAGCGGGCGGTGCGTGGGCGGGTGCTCAAGCAGGGGCCCTAACTGGCATGTACCTGCTTGGGCCAGGTTGGGGTACGGCAATTGGTGCGTTTTTTGGCGGAGTTGGCGGCGCCTTCGCAGGTGCCCAAGGCGCCAAGTCCCTCGGCGCCTACCTGACGGGCGGCGACACTCCCGACAAGCTCGGCCCACCGCTGACCTTGCCCAATGACACGCCGCTGACACCGACGGTCACCACGTCGGACGGAAGCCAGTACGCGCTGGTGCAGGTCGAAGGCAAGTGCACCTGGTTCTCGATGCAGGACAACCCCGCACTGCCCAGCCGCTATGTGAAAGTCGTCAGCGGGCCCAGGGCGGCCGAACTCACGGGCAGCTACCTCCGGGCGGCGGGCTTCGAATCGCAACTGGCCCAGGCGCGGGCGGAGCTCGCCCAGCAGCAGCGCGGAGCGTTGCGCGATGCGTTTGCGCGCAGCGAGATCCAGTCGGCCAACACCATGGGCCCCAATGGTCTGCCGTGGGACACGCCCTCGCCCGTCGGTGCCAACGCCACCCAGACCTGGGCGCGGTCGCCCGAGCCGGGCCAGGCCCTGAACATCCTGGACGTGCGCAATGCCGATGGCTCCGCCAGCCGCATCGTGCAGGAAGTCGGCAGAGCCAGTGGCGAGCTTCTCGGCGAAAAAACCTATGAGAACCCCGAGGCCTCCAACCCCGACGGCTTTCGGCTGGTGGCGACCAGCGACTATCGAAGCGGGGCTCACTGGGCGCTCGACCGCGAGACGGGCCGCATGGAGCAAGCCGGCATCGCACGCGGCGCGGGCGGCGGCGCGGCTATCGAAGACGGCTTCGCTCCCGACGGCTCGCCCCTGGGACAGGCCGCAACGGTGATCCATGAAGGCAGGGCCCACACGACCGTCTGGGCCCGCGATGCCGCAACCGGCCACTACACCGAAACCGAAACCATCGTCCGGCGCGATGGCGCGGGCAACGTCACGCAGTCCGCAACTGCCGTTCGAAACTACGCGGCCGATGGCACGGAATTGCACAGTGCGGCGCCACCGAACCCCGCACCGAACGAAGAGGGCTCTGTCCACGTCATCCCCGGTTCGTTCAGGACGCCTGCACCTGCACAGGCTCCTGCGCAGCGGGAACCCGTTCCTCAGATCACCACGCATGAATCGCGCATCGTGCCCACGCCGGGCGGCATGAGCTTTGCCGAGGCGCACCGGCGCCGCGACGAGCCCGAGCAGATTTCCCCGGGCTCGTTGCGGCCCGTGGGCAAGCTGGATGTATCCAATTTGGACAAGAGCAGCCCGTTGTACCGGATGCACCTGGCGCAGGAGCAGGCCCATATGCGCGACCTGGAGATTGCGCTGGCGCAGGACAGGGAGCGGTTCAAGAACGAGCCGAGCCCTCAAAGGACGCTGCAGCCTTCGGTGGAGCGCGTGCAGGACCGTGCGCCGGAACGCGTGCAGGAACAGGCGCTGGCCCCAAGCCGGGGAGAACATGTGCCGAACCGTCAAAGCGCCCCTGAGGAGCGCGCCGCCACGCCCCCGGTTTCGCAGCCGATGGCCCAACCCACTGCGGCAGCCATTGCGGCGGCGCAAGCCGAGGCGGCTGCGGCACAGGCCCGGGCGGCTGCGGCGCAGGCCGAATTGGCCGCGATGCGGGAGCGGATGGCGCGCATGGCCGAGCAACGCAGGCCAGACGGCCTGGAGCAACGCGATGAGAGGAATCCGATATCCGCAAGTGCCGCCACTGCCGCGGCTGATGCGAGCCGCCCGCTTCTGCGCGATTTCAGCGACCCGAGCCATCCCCAGCATGCGCTGTACAGCACCCTCAAAGACCTCCTCCCGAAGGGCACCTCCGAAGAACGCCTGGCCCAAGGCACGGCCGCCTGCCACCGGTCGAGAATTACAGAGAAAGACCTGTCGGGTATTTATATTGGCGACAAGTCGGTGATCTTCGCCTCCCGCTCGCTCTTTGCCGTGCCAGCACAGATGGACATCAGCCAGCCCGCACCCAGCGTTCAGCAGAGCGATCAGCAGAGCGATCAGCACATCCAGCAAACCGACCAGCAGCGGGCGCAAATAATGAGCGAGATTCGGGCACAGAACGCAGCGCAAGCCAACCAGCAGCAGGGGCCGGTGATGGGCGGGCGATGAGGACGCACGCCAAGAGCCACGTCAAACACGGCTGCGATCGCGCCCTTCCGCTCAGACCTTCTTCGTGCCTCGTTCGTACCACCCCTGCGATCGGTTGACCACGGCAACCACCAGCAGCATCACCGGCACTTCGATCAGCACGCCCACCACCGTGGCCAGCGCGGCGCCCGACTGGAATCCGAACAGGCTGATGGCCGTGGCCACTGCGAGCTCGAAGAAGTTGCTGGCGCCGATCAGCGCCGACGGACCGGCCACGCAATGCGCCACGCCCAGCTTGCGGTTGAGCAGGTAGGCCAGCCCCGAGTTCAGGAACACCTGGATGAGGATGGGCACCGCGAGCAGCGCAATCACCAGCGGCTGGCCGATGATGGCCTCGCCCTGGAAGGCGAACAGCAGCACCAGCGTGAGCAGCAGCGCCGAGATCGACCACGGCCCCAGCCATGCCGCCACGGCCTGGAAGTGCGCCGTGCCCTTCTTGAGCAGATACTTTCGCAGCAGTTGCGCAATGATCACCGGCACCACGATGTACAGGCCGACCGAAGTCAGCAGCGTGTCCCAGGGCACGGTGATCGAAGAGAGTCCGAGCAGCAGCGCAACCACGGGCGCGAAGGCCACCACCATGATCGCGTCGTTGAGGGCCACCTGCGACAGCGTGAAGTACGGGTCACCCTTGCACAGCTGGCTCCACACGAACACCATCGCCGTGCACGGCGCGGCGGCCAGCAGAATGAGGCCTGCGATGTAGCTGTCGAGCTGCGACGGTGGCAGCAGCGGCGCGAACACGTGGCGAATGAAAATCCAGCCCAGCAGCGCCATCGAGAAAGGCTTCACCGCCCAGTTGATGAAGAGCGTGACGCCGATGCCGCGCCAATGCGCCTTGACCTGCCCGAGCGCCGCGAAGTCGATCTTCAGCAGCATCGGGATGATCATCACCCAGATCAGCACGCCCACCGGCACATTGACCTTGGCCACCTCGAGCGAGGCAATGCCGCGGAACACGCCCGGCAGCCATTGGCCCAGCGCAATGCCCACCACGATGCACAACGCGACCCAGATCGTGAGGTAGCGCTCGAACAAGCCGATGGCGGGCGGGGGTGATGTCGATTCGACGGTGGCGGTATGGGAGCTCATGGAAGGGTCAGCTTTCGGAAATCGCGGTCAGCGCCGCCTGAAGTTCGGTGTCCGGCATCGATTCGAGCGGCAGCGCCAGCAACTGCACGAGACGGTACGCAATGGCCTGGCGCGTCAGCTCGAAGGCCACCCGCTTGCCCTCGTCGCCGCCGAGTGCATGCGAAGGGTCGGGATAGCCCCAGTGCACCTTCACCGGGCTGCCGGGCCAATAGGGGCAGGCTTCCTGCGCGGCACTGTCGCACACGGTGATGACGATGCGCATCACGGGTTTGCCGTCGCCGACGAATTCGTCCCAGCTCTTGCTGCGATAAGGCGACACATCCACGCCGGCATTGGCAAGCGCCTCGAGCGCGAAAGGGTTCAGCCGCCCGCTTGGCGCGCTGCCGGCGCTGTGGGCCCTGACGTCCTTGCCGCTTTTTTTGGCCAGGTGGTTGAGCATGCCTTCCGCCAGCACGCTGCGGGCCGAGTTGTGCGTGCACAGGATCAATACGTTGACGGTCATTGCGCGGCTTTCCGGGCCTTGCCGATGTCGCGCATCTCGTGCTGGATGGCCATGGCGTCGAGCCGCTCCATCGGCAGCGCCAGCATCAGCTCGATGCGGCGCTTCAAAGTCAGCGCCGTGTCCATGAACTGCCGCTCGACGGCTTCTTCCGGGCCTTCGAAAGCCGCAGGGTCGGCCACGCCCCAATGGGCGGTCATGGGTTGGCCGGGCCATACCGGACACACCTCGCCGGCGGCCTTGTCGCACACCGTCAGCACAAAGTCCATGGCGGGAGCACCGGGCCTGGCGAACTCGTCCCAGTTCTTGCTGCGGTAGCCCTCCGCGGAAAGCCGCAGTCTCTCGAGCGTGCGCAGCGCATGCGGACTGACTCTTCCGGACGGATGACTGCCCGCCGAGTACGCCTTGAACCGGCCGGCACCCATGTCGTTGAGCAGGCCTTCGGCCATGATCGACCGCGCGGAATTGCCCGTGCACACGAAGAGCACGTTGTAGATTTTTTCAGCCATGGGGCGCTCGCCTAGACGGAGGTTTGAACCGGCGCGGCCGGCGTTGCGACGAGCGGTATTCCGACGGCCCGGCCGCGAGGCGTCTTCGGCGCGCAGCAGGCAGCGTCCTCGCCGGCATCCGCCCTCTTCTCGCCATACACCGGCACATTGCCCAGCGTGTGAAAGTGCTCCCAGGCAATGCCCTGCGGATCGGTGATCCAGTGCTTTTCGCTGCGGGCGTAGCAGCAGGTGGCCGAACCTTCGTCGAACACCTGGATGTCGGCCTGCGCAACGCGTGCCTTCAGCTCTGCAAGTTCTTCCTCGTTCTCCGCCTGAAGGCCGAGATGGTCGATGCCCAGCGAGTTGGCGCGGGTCGACACTGCAAAGTTCACCGGCGGATCGGCGAGCATCCACTTGGCGTAGTCGCTCTCGATGCGCGCAGGCTCCGAAGCAAAAAGCTTCGAATAGAAGGCGATGCTCGCCGGCAGATCCTGGACGTTCAGATGCACATGGAATCGCTTCATGGTTGCTCCTTCATTCAGCATGGACAAGCCTGGGCCGCCTCGGTGAGGCACGCCTCGCCCTGGCAGCAGTTTTCGGTGAGGTAGCCGATGAGCGCGTTCATCCGATCGAACGCCGCGCGGTAAATCAGGTTGCGGCCGCTGCGCTCTTGCGTCACAAGCCCGGAATGGGTCAGTTCCTTGAGGTGGAACGAGAGGCTGGTGGCCTGCACGTCCAGCGCTTCGACCAGCGCGCCGGGGGTAAGCCCTGCGGGGCCTGCCACCACCAGCGCGCGAAACACCTGAAGGCGCACGGGCTGGGCCAGTGCTGCCAGGGACTTGACGATGTCTTGTTCTTCCATAATTCAATAATAGTTGCATAATCGCAAGAATGCAATCGTCCAACTCATCCATCACCATCTTTCACAACCCGGCGTGCGGCACCTCGCGCAACACGCTGGCGCTGATCCGCAACAGCGGCGAAGAGCCCCGGGTGGTCGAATATCTGAAGACACCGCCCGGCAAGGAGACGCTCGTCGAACTGCTCGCCGCCATGAAGATGCAGCCCCGCGCGCTGCTGCGCGAAAAGGGAACACCCTATGCCGAACTCGGGCTGGCCGATCCGAAGTGGACGGACGAACAACTGGTCGACTTCATGCTTGCGCACCCCATCCTGATCAACCGGCCCATCGTGGTCACGCCCCTGGGCACCCGGCTCTGCCGCCCATCCGAAGAAGTGCTCGGCATTCTTCCGTCTCCGCAGAAGGGCCCCTTCACCAAGGAAGACGGCGAAGTCGTCATCGATGCGGAGGGCCGCCGTGTCAAACCCGCTGCCTGAGCTTCCGAACATCGATGCCGCCCTGTTCGACCGGCCCTCGCTCGAGCGCCTCTCCGGCAACGCGCCGGCGCGCCACGCACCGCGCTTTCTGCTGCTGTACGGCTCGCTGCGCGACCGTTCCTACAGCCGCTTGCTGACCGAAGAAGCCGCACGGCTGCTGCAGGCCATGGGTGGCGAGACGCGCATCTTCGACCCCGCCGGCCTGCCCCTGCCGGACAGCGCTCCCGACGACCATCCCAAGGTGCAGGAGCTGCGCGACTTGGCGCAATGGGCCGAAGGCATGGTGTGGTGCTCGCCCGAGCGCCACGGCTCCATGACCGGCATCATGAAGGCGCAGATCGACTGGATTCCGCTGAGCATCGGCGCCGTCCGGCCCACGCAGGGCAAGACGCTCGCGGTCATGCAGGTGTCGGGCGGCTCGCAGTCGTTCAATGCGGTGAACCAGCTGCGCGTGCTCGGGCGCTGGATGCGCATGCTCACCATTCCCAACCAGTCCTCCGTTGCCAAGGCTTTTCTCGAGTTCGACGAAGCCGGGCGCATGAAGCCCTCCTCTTACTACGAGCGGGTGGTCGACGTGATGGAAGAACTCGTGAAGTTCACCCTGCTCACGCGCGACGCGGCCGGCTACCTGGTCGACCGCTACAGCGAGCGCCGGGAAAGCGCCGACGAGCTCGCCAAGCGGGTGAACCAGCGCGCCATCTAGGGCCGTTGTTTCGTGCCGCGTCCTACGCCAGCAAGCAGGCTGTCCGACATCGGCGGGCAGTGGCGCCGGTAGCCTGGCGCCCGTTGGCCGACAATCAGCGCCCATGAATGCCAAGCCATCGGCAACGGCAACGGCCCCGGCGAACCCGCCGCAGCCAGCGCCCCGCCCCATCCGCACTGCGGCCACGTTGATTCTCTTGCGCGACGGCGCCAACGGCATGGAAGTGCTGCTGCTTCGCCGCGCTGAAAAAGCCGACGACCAGAACAGCGGCGCCAGCGTTTTCCCCGGCGGCGTGGTCGACACGCATGACCGCAGCCTGCACCTGATGTGCAAGGGACTCGATGACGCAGGCGCGAGCAGGCGGCTCGGCGTGGCCGAAGGCGGGCTCGACTACTACGCAGCCGCGGTGCGCGAATGCTTCGAGGAAGCGGGCGTGCTGTTCGCCTGCGACGCCGAAGACCGCGTGGTCGAGCTCGACCGGCTGCCCGCCTCGCGCCTAGAAGCCATGCGGCATGCCGCAGAGCAAGGCACCGACGCGCTGCTGGCGATGTGCGATGCGCAAGGCTGGCGTCTCGCGGTCGACCGGCTCGCCTACTTCAGCCACTGGCTCACGCCGCCCGGCATGCCGCGCCGTTTCGACACCCGCTTTTTCATTGCGGAGATGCCCGCCGGGCAAAGCGTGAAGCCGGACGGCCGCGAAACCGTCGAGCACATGTGGCTCAAGCCGGCCGACGCTGTGGATCCGGACCGCGGGCTCAAGCTGATGAACGTGACGCACCGCACGCTCGAGCAGCTGGCCGCATTCGAAAGCACCGCCAGTTGCATGGCGCATGCGCGCGGCCTGGCCGGCATTGTGCTGAACATGCCTCGCCTGGCCGACGGACCTGCGGGGCGCCGCGCGGTGAACATCGACGAGCCGGCCTACCAGGAGATCAGCCGCCTCGACCCCGACGGCACCGGCCATGCGCGCTATGCGCTCGAGGCCGGCCTGGCCATGCAGTTGTCCGCCCGCGTGCGGCGGGTCACGGGCAGCGCCGGCGCGTTGTCGGCGGAGCCGGGTTCGAACAGCTATTTCGTCGGCGGCGCAGGCGGCCCGTGGGCATTGATCGACCCGCTGCCGCACGGCACCGCGCCGAACGAGCTGCTGCGCAAAGCGGCGCCGGAGGAGGTGCAATGGCTGCTCTCAACCGCGCCGCGCACAGAGGCGGCCGATAAAGCGCTCGAAAGCCTGCGATCGTCGTGGCCTGGTGCCGTGGTGCTGTGGCCTGCTCCTGGCGAATCGCTCGACCTGGGCGGCGCCACGCTGGTGGCCCTTCCCGGCCCCGGCGGCACCTCAGCTCCCGCGCTTCAGTTACTGCTGCCCGAGGAACGCACGCTGTTCACCGGCGCAGCCGACCCAACCGCCGTGCATGCCGGCAACGAGGTCGAATGGATTGCGCCTGCCAGCGGCTTCCTGCTGCGGCACGGCGCCTGAGCCGCGCGCACACGCTCATCACAGCTTGCCGATGGCCGCCTTGAGCTCGTCGATGGAGGCGGGCTTGGGCAAGTGCGCATTGAAGCCGGCCTCCAGCGCGCGGCGTGCATCGGCGCGCCGGCCGAAGCCGGACATGGCAATGGAGCGCAGCTCGCGCGTCTCCGGCCGCCGCCGCACTTCGGCTATGAACTGGTAGCCGTCCATCTCAGGCATGCCAAGGTCGGACACCAGCAGATCGTAGGCATTCGATTCGAGCAGCTCCAGGCCCTTTTTTGCGCTTGGCGCAATATCGACTATCGCGCCCTCGAGCCTCAGCACCTCGGCAAACGGGGCCAGCGCGTCGGCGTAGTCGTCCACCGCGAGCACGCGCCAGCCGCGCAGGCTCACTTCAGCCGGGGCTTGTTCCACCACAGCTTCGACCGCGGCTCCCACACGGGGCAGCCACACACTGAACTCGGCCCCCAGGCCCAGCCCGGCCGAATGCACTTCGACGCGGCCGCCGTGGGCACGCGTCAGTTCATGCACCAGCGCCAGGCCGATGCCCAGCCCGCCGTTGGGAGGCGTCGCGTCGCTGCTGGCCTGGTTGAACATGCCGAACACATGCGGCAGAAACTCCGGCGCAATGCCGCAGCCGGTGTCGGCCACGACCAGCTTGCCGAAGTTCTCGTCGGCTGTGACCCGTACCGTGATGCGGCCGCCGTCTGGCGTGAACTTGACGGCGTTGCTGAGCAGGTTCCACACGATCTGCTCCATGCGTATGCGGTCGCCGTTGCACAGCACGCCGGCTTCGCAGTTCGCGTCGAGCGCCAGCTTCTTGCCGGCCACGTCGTTCACCGCGGCCTGCGCCGTGGTCTGCACCAGCTCGCCCAGGTCGACGGGCACGCGATTGAGCCGCAGCTTGCCGGTGCGGATGCGAGAAAGGTCGAGCAGGTCGTTGATGATGCGCGTCTGGCTGGCCACGGCGCGCTTGATGGTTTCGCCCAGCCGCCGCACCGCCGGCACCTCCGCGGTGGCCGGCATGTGCATCAGCAGCTCGGCGTTCATCTGGATGAGGTTGAGCGGCTGCTTCAGCTCGTGCGACATCACCGCCAGGAACTTGTCCTTCAGCTCGTTGGCCGCCTGCGCGCTGAGGCTGGCCTTCTTTTCCTTGAAGAGCCGGTGCTCCTGCGCGAGCTCGTGCTCCTTGGTCCCGGTCATGTCACGCGCGATCTTCGCATAGCCCCCGCCCGCGGCGGGTTCCATCGGCGTGGTGACGCCGCTGCAAAAAAAGCGGCTACCGTCCTTGCGCTGGTGCCAGCGCTCGTCTTCGGCCCGGCCCAACTCCACCGCGCGGCGCTTCTCGCGTTCGGGCACGCCGTTGGCCTGGTCTTCGGCGGTGAAGATCACCGCCAGCGGCCGGTCGATCATCTCTTCCTCGCTGTAGCCGAAGATGCGCTGGGCGCCGGCGTTCCAGGTGGTGATCTGGCCCTGGTCGTCGCAGGTGATGATGGCAAAGTCGCGCGTGGTCGCGGCCACCATGCGCAGCCGCTCTTCGCCCGCGCGCACTTTCTCTTCCGCGGCGCGCAGCTCGGTAATGTCGAAAAAGTTCAGGATCGCGCCTTCGATCTTGTCTTCCGCCGTGCGGTACGGGAGTATTCGCGCCATGAAGTGCCGCCCGTCCACGCTGGTCACGTGCCGCTCGGTAATGCGCAGGTCCTTGAAAGCCGAGGCCGTGTCCTCCGCGAGCTCCGGGTAGTTGAGCCGGCTGGTAATGTCGAACAGCGAGCGCCCCAGGTCCGACGGAATCAGGTTGAACAGCTTGCTCGCATGCGGCGTGTAGCGCTTGATGTGCATGCCCCGGCTCACGAACACCGTGGCAATCTCCGACGAGGTGATGAGGTTCTGCAGGTCGTCGTTGATGTGCCCGCGCTCTTCCACCTTCATCTTGAGCTCGAAGTTCACCGTCGCGAGCTCCTCGTTCATCGACTGCAGCTCTTCCTTGCTGGTCTCGAGCTCCTCGGTGGCGGAGCGCAGTTCTTCGTTGATGGCCTGCAGCTCCTCGTTGGAGGCCTTCAGTTCCTCGGTCGAGGTTGCGGCGCCTTCGATGGTTTCCTGCAGATGGAGCTTGAGCTGGCGAATCTGGTCTTCCATCTGGCTGATGAGCAGTTCGCGCGCCGCGTCGGCCGGCTCGCCGCCCTCGGGGCGCATGCTGTCTTCCACTTCATCGAACACCACCAGCGTGAGCCGCGGCGCGTCCTTGTCCTCGCCATCGCCGCGCTGCAGGGGTCGGACGGTGATGTTCAGGAACACCTGCCGCCCGTCATCCCGCCTCTGCACCAGGCGCGTTTCCACGCTGCCCGAGGTTTGCGCGGCCTTGAAAAGCGCGGTGCGCAGCTCCAGCCGCAGTTCGGGCCGCACGTTGTTCAGCAGGTTGTTCGACGGCTCGCCCCCGGCCCGCTCCAGGAAGCGGCCGACACCGCTGGACAGGTGCAGCACCTCGTGTTCGCTGTTGATCAGCACGCTCGGCGGCGAGAACTGCTCGAGCGCGCGCTGGTGCAGCTCGGCAAAGCTCAGGCGCTCGGCGCGCTTAGGCGAGCGCAGCGCTTCCATGGGGTCGGGCGATCCCGCCTTGAACGGCGTATCGCTGATGAGCGGCATGTGGCGCCCGGTCGGCAATTCAGGGTTGGCGCGGTAGATGCGGTTCTTCTTGTCGACCGCGGTGAACAGGCTGCCCACCGCATCGATCGATTCCGAAGTGCCCAGGAACAGATAGCCCCCCGGCCGCAGCGCAATGCGGAACATCTCCAGCACATGGGCCTGCGCCGCACGGTCCAGGTAGATCAGCAGGTTGCGGCAGCAGATGATGTCCAGCCGCGAGAACGGCGGGTCACGCAGCAGGTTGTGCAGCGCAAAGAGCACCGGCTCGCGCACCGAGGTCGTCACGCGGTACTGGTCCTGCTCGGGAACTAAGAACTGCTGCAGCCGCGAGGGCGAAATGTCTTCGGCGATGCCCTGCGCATACAGCCCCCTGCGCGCCGTGGCAATGGCCCGCCCGTCGATGTCGGTGGCAAAGATCTGTATGTCCAGCGGCTTGGACTGCTTGTCGATCTGCTCGTGCAGCAGGATGCTGAGCGAATAGGCCTCCTCGCCGGTGGCGCAGCCCGCCACCCAGGCGCGCACCTGCTCGCCGGGCTGCCTGGCCTCGATCAGCTTGGGAAGCACGTCCTGCTCGAGTACCTCGAAGGCTTCGGGGTCCCGAAAGAAATTGGTCACGCTGATGAGCATGTCCTGCAGCAGCGGCACCGCCTCATCGGGATGGTCGCGCAGGAAGTCGCGGTAGGCCGGCAGGTCCGCCAGGCGGTTCACCTGCAGCCGGCGTTCGATGCGGCGCAGCACCGTGGCCCGCTTGTAGTGCCGAAAGTCGTGCCGCGTGTAGGTGCGCAACAGGCCCATGATCTCCTGCAGCGCCGTTTCGGCCCGCCTGCCTGCGTCGCCCGTGTCGGGCTCCTGCACGAGTTCCTCGTTCTCGCCGTAAGGCATGCGAATGCGCTGTACGTTGCGCCAATGCTCGACCAGGTGCTCGCCCATCTCCGCGGCGGGCAGCGCGATGTCGACCATGCCGGTGGCAATGGCGGCGCGCGGCATGCCGTCGTGCGCCGCGTCTTCAGGCGACTGCGCCATGGCAAGGCCACCGTGCTCCTTCACGCGCGTGAGCCCCACCGCGCCGTCGCTTCCGGTGCCCGACATCACGATGCAGACGGCCCGCTCCCTGTGCACTTCGGCCATGGTGCGAAAGAACACGTCCACGGCCAAGTGCTGGCCCTTGATCCGCTCGCTGGGCGTGGCCTGCAGGTGGCCGTCGTTCATCGTCAGGTCGACGCCGGGCGGGATCACGTACACATGGTCCGCCTCGACCGGCACCGGCTGCGTGACCTGCATCACGGGCATTTGCGTGGAGCGCTGCAGTATTGAGGCCGCATTGCTCTCATGCTTGGGCGACAGGTGCAGGATGACAACGAACGCCATGCCTGCATCGGCCGGCATCTGCTCGAAGAAGCGGAGCAGCGCCTCTAGCCCGCCCGCGGAGGCGCCGATGCCGACGACCGGGAAACTCAGCGTGCTGGGCGTGAGCTTGCGTTCATCGGCGGAGGAAGGCGAAGGCGGGTTCGATTTGGGCATTGAGATGCCATTGCAGGGCCGCAGCCCCGGAGCCTGCCGCGTGCGGCATTCGATCCTGAAATTCTGCCCCTTGTGGCCGCCATATTCCGGGTTTGCGGCCGGTTTTTTCCCTGATTTTTTCGGTTTGGGGCGTGAGAAGCGGTCCACGTCTCCAGGAGCAGGGTTTTCGCGCTGCTCCTACACACCGCGTCGGCCGCATCTTGCCGCCGCCGGGTGCCTGCGGCGCATGGTCGCGGTTTTCTCTTCTCCTTCTTGAGAACCCACCATGCAAGCCATGCCATTGCGATTTCTCCTTCCGCTTGCCCTGGGCGCGCTGCTCGCGGCGTGCGGCGGCAGCAACACCGATTCCGGCGTCGAGTCGCCGGGAGCCGGCAAGAGCGCAAAAACCGCCACGCTCGAAGCCGGTGCCGCCGCCCTGCAGGACAAGCCGCCGCTCGATGCGTTGAACGCGTACCTGGACGGCTTCATTTCTACAGCGGCAACATGCAGGCCCAGATGGAGGCGCACCACTACTGCTCGGTGCTGAACGAAGAGCTCATCCAGTGCGTGATCTATGACGGCAATGTGAAGAACGCCCGGATCATGGGCGTCGAATACATCGTGAGCGAACGGCTCTTCAAGTCGCTCCCGGCGCAGGAAAAGGCCCTGTGGCACAGCCATGTGCACGAGGTGAAGTCCGGCCAGCTCATCGCGCCCGGCATTCCGCAGGCCGCCGAGCACGAGCTCATGAAGAAACTCGTCGGCACCTACGGCAAGACCTTTCACACCTGGCACACCGACATGCACAAGGAACTTCCCACCGGTGTTCCGCAGCTCATGATGGGATTCACCGCCGACGGGCAGGCCCATGCCGACATGGTGGCGCAGCGCGACAAGCGCTTCGGCGTCGATTCCGCGGAGAAGAAAAAGAACCGCGAAGACATTCCCGCCCCCGCCATTGCCGAAGGCGCCGACAGCTGGCAAAAAGGCGAGGCGGTGCAGATTGCGGACCCCACCGGCACCGAGCCGCATGGCGCGCTGCGCAGCCGATGAGCATCGGCGTGCTCAACTTTCATCGCTGCATCAACTACGGCTCATATTGGCAGGCGCGCCTGCTGGCAGATTGCCGGCCCTGTTTGCGGCCACCTGAAGAGCGCGCGCCCGGTCGAGAGTTTTGCCTACCAGATGGGCGTGAAAATGCAGGCCGCCGGTTACGTCAGCGGCGCTGAAGGCTGGCCTACCGGCTCAGTCGGCGGCGGCACGGTGGCGGGTTACGCCGCCGGACGACCCCAGCGGCTGAAGCCCTGCGCCGCAAGCTCAACCGCACCCGGGTCTTCTTCGCCCGCGACCGATTCCGAGAACGCGCCAGGCCGAATCTGCTTGACCGAATCTTTGTTCATGCCTGTCTGCACCCTAAAAGTGGAACACGGCAGCAAGCATCGGCTGCATGCAAGCGCGCCGCGCCAGCAGACGCCCACATGCCCCGTCGGATAGCGCCCACAGCCGAAGAAGAAGAAGAAGAAGAAGTGTCCAAGCCTCGCCCTCAGCGTGCCATAGCGCGCCATCGCGCCAGGCACGCGCAAGACGAGCACCACGCCATACCGAACGGCTGGACCTGCGAGGCTGCACCCGGACGTCACGCAGAGATCCCGCTTGCGCGGGACGATCATTCTTTACTCCTGGATTGCCGGCTGGGGCGTTGCCGAGCAGGTCTGAGGATTCATGATGGCCGGCACCGCCGCACGTCCCGGCGCCGAGGCCGCTGTTAGCCGCATCCCGAGCTTTCCACGGCTTGCAAAACTTGCGGCAAATACCGGCACGCGGCAGCCCGCTGCTCTTGCCCTGTCTTGCTCCCACGCCGGGCACGCCGCATGCCAAATGGAACTGTCGCCTTCAGTGTTCCACATTCACATGCCCCCATCTTCCACCGTCTCCACCGTCGACGGCTCCAGGGATCTGAGCCGCTGCGTGCACGAGGCGCGCAATGCGTTGGCTGCCATCTCGTCCGCGAGCGAGGTGCTCGCTCAAGTCGAGCTCCCGCAAGCCGTCTTGCACGAAGCGGCCGTCGTAGTTTCACGGCAGGTTCGCCAGCTCTCGGCCCGGATGAACGAACTCGTCGACCATGCCCAGCGGGCCGCAGGCGAGCCCGGCCGTGCGCTGGTCGTGTCCGACGACGCGAAGCTGCTGGCGGTGCTTGGAGGGCTTCTTTCGGACGCGGGATACAGGGTCGACCTTGCCGCGAGCAGCGACGACGGCTACAGCGCCCTCATGAATCGGGTGCCAGAAATCGCGGTGGTCGACGTGCGGACCTCGACCGGCTCGGCGCTGTCGATGGGCCGCCGTGCGCGAGACGCCGGCTTCGAAGGCCGCATGGTGGCCGTGTGGGGTTCATCGCTGGCGCAGCACCAGCAGGACAAGGGCGGAATCGCCGGATTCGATGCCGTGCTTGCAAGGACCTTCGAGCCCGCCGCCCTGCGCGCCGCGATCGCCTGACCGCGGCGGCCTGCTATCTACTTACTCCTGCTGCTGCGTGTTCGCGGCTCCCTGCGCCCGCGCGCTCAGGCTCTTCGCCCTCGCATTGCGGGCTTCTTCGGGGGTGAATTCGTGGGCAAGCCCCAGCTCATGCGCGGTGCGCCCGCCCTTCCTGGCGATCTCTCTCTGGCGTTCGGGATCCATTCCTGCAAAGCCGCGCCGGCTGCGGATGCGCCCTTCTTGATCGTTTATTGACATGCTTTCCTTCGCTCCGCGAACACAGTGCGGACCTGTGCGCGCAACCGCTGCGCGCAGGTCCTGCATGGGGCAAGCGACGTGCCCGCCCCGGCGCCGGGGTGCGGGCAGAAAAGCCAGCCTCCAGCTCACTCCTCGGCAATGGCCTCTTCCATGGCCTGCGCCTCGGCCAGCGCGCTGAGCTTGCCGTCGGTCGCCGTTTCCTCGGCCAGCGAGGCTTCGAGCAACGACACGGCTTCCGTGTGCCCCAGTTTCTTGGCCAGCGTGCACAGCGAGTTGTAGCCCGCAATCTCGTAGTGCTCGACCTTGCGCGCCGCGCCGATCAAGGCGGCGTCGAGCACCGGGCCCTTCTCGATCTGGTCGATCAGCGAATCGCCTTCCTCGACCAGGCCGGCCATGCCTTCGCACTTGATGCGCTTGATCTTGATCTGCAGCAGCTCGGCGATCTGCTCGATGCGCTCGACCTGGCCGCGCGTCTCTTCCAGATGCATCTCGAAGGCCGAGGCAAGGCCTTCGTCGGTGGCGGCGCGGGCCAGCTTGGGCAGCGAGCGCGTCATCTGCTTTTCTGCGCTGTAGGTGTCGGAGAGCTCGTGAATGAAAAGGTCGGAGAGGCTTTTGACGGGCATGCCGCACGCGTGGGGGGCACGCCGCTTGCCGCGTAAAAAGCGCGGCGGTGCCGAAGGCGCGGCCGTTCGTTCAACAGACCCAGACCCAACCCAACGCAAGGAGTCCCCATGTTTTCTCACAACAAGCGACTGCAATACACGGTGCGCGTGAGCGAGACCAATCCCGGCCTCGCCAACCTCATGCTCGAGCAGTTCGGCGGCCCGCAGGGCGAGCTGGCCGCTGCCTGCCGCTACTTCACCCAGGCGCTCGGCGACGACGACCCGGGCCGCAAGGACATGCTGTTCGATATCTCGACCGAAGAGCTGAGCCATCTCGAGATCATCGGCACCATCGTCGGCATGCTCAACAAGGGCGCCAAGGGGCGGCTGGCCGAAGGCGTGGAAGAGCAAGGCGAGATGTACCGCACCATCACCGGCGCTGGCAACGACAGCCACATCACGCAGGTGCTCTACGGCGGCGGGCCGCCGCTGGTCAACTCGGCCGGCGTGCCGTGGACGGCCGCCTACATCGACACCATCGGCGAGCCCACGGCGGACTTGCGCTCCAACATCGCTGCCGAGGCGCGCGCCAAGATCGTGTACGAACGGCTCATCAACCTGACCGACGATCCGGGCGTGAAGGACGCGCTGACCTTCCTGATGACGCGCGAGATCGCACACCAGAAGTCTTTCGAGAAGGCGCTGTATTCCATCGAGCCCAACTTCCCGCCGGGCAAGCTGCCGGGCGACCCGCGCTTCACCAACGTGTACTTCCGCATGTCCAAGAGCGACGCGGACCTGCGCGGCCCCTGGAACCAGGGCGAGCGGTGGGACTTCGTGCCCGTCACGCAAGAGTCTGGGCCGGTGGACGGCGGCGACGGCCTGGCCACCGTCGAGCTCAGCGATGCGGATGCGCCGGTGCTGCAGCAGATGGCGGCGCGCACTCAGTCGCGCCCCGACGGCGATCCGCTCACCGGCGCGGAGCTCGGCATGGGCGAAGGCCCGGCGCTGCCCGCGGGTGCCGATGGCACCATGCCGCCAACAAAGAAGTAACGGCGCAGGAACGAAGGGCTCAGCTCGCGTCGAAACTGGCCGGGCTGGGCGCCTTCACGGTGAGCTTGCGCAACGCGGCGCTCACCGCCGCGAGCTCGTCGGCTTCGCGCAGCGACTTCTCGGCGTTGCCGACGCCTTCCACCTTCTGGACCTCGGCCAGCCGCCGCAGCATGGCTTCCTTCTCCTGCATGGCGCGCAGGCTGGTCCATAGCGCGGCGTCGGTCACCTCTTCCTGCGTGGCCGCGAGACTGCGTGCACTGAAGGCGTGGCCCGTGTGGCAGCGGTAGCGAACCGGGTGCTTGTCGTGCAGCTCGAACAGCACGCCCCCGCAGTCGGGGCAGCTGAACATCGAGGGCTCGCCGATCACCTTCAGGTTTTCCACCGTGCGGTCTCCCAGTGCCACGGCGTATTCGCGGCGCAGCGTGGCAGGCGCCTCGAAAGCCGGCAAGTCCGGCCGCGGTTGCGCCAACTGCAACAGGAGCTTGCCCATGCCGCGCAACGCAACGACGTGGTCCACCTGCACCGCCGCCATCGCGCTCTGCGGCATGCTGGGTTCATGGGCTTCGGCCGGATCCTGGTCGACCGCGATGCCGCCGCAGTCCTTGATGGCGCGCAAGCCGGCACTGCCGTCGTCGAGCCTGCCGGTAAGAACCACGCCCACGGCGCGGGGGCCGTAATCCAGTGCGGCGGAACGGAACAACGGATCGATGGCGGGGCGGGCATGGTGCTCCTTGGGTCCACGCGTCAGGCGAACCACGCCGCCCTCGAGCAGCATGTGGTGGTCGGGCGGCGCGATGTAGATGGTGCCCGCTGCGGGCACGTCGCCCTGCTTCACCTCGACCGCGCGGTTCGGCCCGCGGTCGTTGAGCAGGGAAGCAAGATGGCTGCGGTGGGCGCCGATGTGCTGCACGAAGAAAATCGGCGCGGGAAAATCGGCCGGCAATTCAGCGACCAGATCGAGCATTGCATAGACGCCGCCTACGGAAGCGCCAATGAAGATGGCTTGGTTTGGGGGAGAAGAGTTGAGCATTCCTGACCAGCAGAAGAACACGAATTGGTACGTTGTCCCCCCTTCTGGCAAGCGGCAGGCCCGGCGTTCCCCCGGCGCCGCGTTCCCCGCCGTCAGCCGTCCGTAGCCGCCGCTCCGTCGCGCGCCCGCAGCAGGCGTTGCACGTCTGCCGCGGCCACCGGCTTGACCAGGTGCTCGTCGAATCCCGCCTCCAGGGCGGCAAGCTTGTCTTCAGGCTGGCTCCATCCCGTGGCCGCCACAAGAAGCATGCCGCGTCCCCAGGGCTGCGCCCGAATCCGGCGCGCCACCTCATGGCCGTCAAGCCCCGGCATGCCGATGTCGAGCACGGCCGCATCGGGCCGGAAGTGCTCCGCCACCCGCAGCGCATCGACCCCGTTGTCGGCGGTTTTTACGCTGAAGCCCGAAATTGCCAGCATGCGCGCCATGCCCCACAGGGCGTCCACGTTGTCGTCCGCCAGCAGCACGCGCTGCGGAGCGCCTTCGGCCGATGCAGCCGCTGAAACCGCGTCCAGGTTCGGGTGCACGGGCGCGGCTTCGACCGTGCGCGGCTCCGCAAGCGGAATGCGCACGGTGAACCGGCTCCCGCAGCCGAGCCCCCTGCTCTCGCCCGTGACGCTGCCGCCATGCAGCTCGACGATGTTGCGCACCAGCGCCAGCCCGATGCCCAGGCCGCCGGCCGAGCGCTCGTGCCCATGCACGCTCTGCGTGAACATCTCGAACATGGTGTCGACCGTGTCCGGGTCCATGCCGATGCCGTTGTCCACAACTTCGAAGATCGCATGGCCGGCGTCGGCATCGGCACGTACCGACAGGCGTATGTCGCCGCTCTCCGGCGTGTACTTGGCGGCGTTGGAGAGCAGGTTCGAGATCACCTGCGTGAGGCGCATCGGATCGGCGTCGAGCGGTATCCCGGCGGCGGCAACATCCAGTTCCAGCTTGTGGCGGCCCTGCTCCATCAGCGGGCGGGTCACTTCCAGCGCCGCATCGACGATGCCCTGCGCCGTGACCCTCTCTCGGCGCAGCACCAGCCGGCCCCGCCGCAGGCTGGACACGTCGAGCAAGTCGCCCAGCAGCACCTTCATGGCGGCTGCCTGGCGCCGCACCACATGCGCGGCGCGTGCCTGCTCCTGGGTTGGGAGCTGCTCGGGCGCCAGCAGTTCGGCGGCCCCGCTGATCGAGGCGAGCGGATTGCGCAGTTCGTGCGAAAGCACGGCCAGAAAGCGGTCCTTGGCCGCGTCGGCGGCTTCGAGCGCCTGGCGCGCGGCCTCGTGGGCGCGCAGCGCATCGAGCAGCTCCCCGCGGCTTTGCTCCACCTCCTGCTGCGCGGCGCGCTGCTCGCTCTGGTCGCGCAGCACCTTCACCATGCCGACGACCGCACCCTCGCCGTTGTGCATGGGCATGAGCGCGCCGCTGGCCCAGAAGCGCGAGCCGTCCTTGCGCTGGTGCAGCCGGTCGTCGGCCGCCCTGCCGGCGGCAAGCGCGGTGCGGGCCTCTTCCTGCGGGGCGCCCGCCGCGCGGTCTTCCTCGGTAAAGATGATGTCGGCCGAACGGCCGAGAATCTCGGCCTCGGTATAGCCGAGGAGGCGCTCGGCGCCGGTGTTCCAGCTTTTCACGCGGCGCTCCATGTCGACCGAGAAGATCGCGTAGTCGACGGCGTTTTCGAGCATCAATCGGAAGCGCTCCTCGCTTTCGCGCAGCGCTTCTTCGGCGGCCTTGCGCTCGCTGATGTCGCTGCACACGATGAGCGCGGAATCGGGCTTGCCGCCCGCGTTGGTGAGCACCGTCACGCTCTTGTGCAGCCAGATGAAGGAACCGTCCTTGCGGACATTGCGGCTCTCGCTCTGGAATGGCTCGCCATGCTGTGCCAGCCGCGCGAACAACGCCGAGATGGCGGGCTTGTCGGCGGCATGCACCAGGTCGAGCGCGCTCACGCCGGCGAGCTCGTTCTCGCCGTAGCCCATGAGCTCGTGATAGCAGGTGTTGGCAAAGGTGATCTCGCCGTCGAGCCGGGTTTGCGCCACGCCCACCGAAGCCTGGTTGACGATGGCGCTGAAGCGCTCTTGCGACTGCCGCAGCGACTCCTGCGCCTCCTTCCGCTCGGTAATGTCGACAAAGGTGAGCACCACGCCGGCAATGCGGTCTTCGATGGTGCGGTAGGGCCGCACGCGCGCCAGGTACCAGTTGCCGGCACTGTCGCCCACTTCGCGCTCCGAAGGCTGCAGCGTCTCCAGCACCTTGCGCGCATCCGCCGCAAGCTGCGGGTAGTCCAGCGGCGTGGTCAGATCGGAGAGTGGCCGCCCCACATCGGTGGCAATCAGCTTGAAGATGGCAACCGCGCTGGGCGTGAAACGGGTCACGCGGAACTCGCGGTCCAGGAACACCGTGGCAATGGCGGTCGCGTCCATCAGGTTCAGCATGTCGCTGTTGGCCTGGCCCAGGTCGTCCACCTTGCTCTTGAGCTCGTGGTTGACGGTCGTGAGCTCTTCGTTGATGGACTGCAATTCTTCGCGGCTGGTCTCGAGCTCTTCGGTCGCCGAATGGAGCTCTTCGTTCATGGCGTGCAGTTCCTCGTTGCTCGCCTTGAGTTCCTCGGTCGAGGTCTCGTACTGCTCCACGGTTTCGCGCAACTGCGACTTCAGGCGCATCACCTCGCGCTCCAGGTGCTCGGCGATGGGCTCCGCATCCACGCGCGGAACCACGATGCTGCCGTGCCCAACGGCGGGCTCGCCCTGCCGCAGCAACACCAGCAACCCGCCGCCAATCTCTTCCACCGGGATCACGTGGAGCGACACCTCGGCTTGGGCCTGGCCCAGCCGCACCCGCACCGGCGCCACTTCGACGGGCTGGCGCCTTTCGTTCACGTGATAGAGCGCGGTCTGCAGCTCGGCCTTCAGGTCGGGCACGATGGCGCGCAGCACGTTGCGCGACGGCTCGCCGCCGCTGAAGTGCAGGAACGCCGTTGCCGCAGGCGAGACGTGCAGCATCTCGTGGTTCGAATCCAGCAGGATGGAAGGTGGCGCCAGGCGGTCGAGCAGCCGCAGGTGCAGCTCGCCCCAGGTCATGCTGCGGCCATCGGAGAGCGGCGCCAGCGCACCGCGCTGCAGCTGCGCGAACGCCGCCCCCGGGATCACGGGCAGTGCGCGCTTGACATCCAGCGCCAGCGCGGCGCTGCTGCGGCCCGTGGGCACCGGCAACGTGGCCTTGGGCGCATGGCGGTGCGCATAGATGCGGTGCTTCTTGTCGAGCACAGCGAACAACGGGCTGTCCTCGTCCACCGCTTCCGATGCGCCGATGAACAGCCGGCCGCCGGGCACCAGCGCGAAGTGCAGCGTCTCGAACACCCGGGCCTGCGCCTCCCGGTTGAGGTAGATGAGCAGGTTGCGGCAGGTGACCAGGTCGATGCGCGAGAACGGCGAATCCTTCAGCACGTCGTGCACCGCGAACAGCACCATCTCGCGCAGTTCGCGGCGCACGCGGTAGCCGCGCTGTTCGCGGATGAAGAAGCGCCGCAGCCGGTCTTCCGAGACATCCGCCTCGCTGACCAGCGGGTAGACGCCTTCGCGGGCGGCGCGCACCGCGTCCTCGTCCAGGTCGGTGGCAAAGATCTGGATGGACGGCGGACTCTCGAGGCTGCGGGCGTATTCGCTCAGCAGCATCGCGATCGAATAGGCCTCTTCGCCCGTGGCGCAGGCCACCACCCACACGCGAATGGTGTCGGCCGATGTCTTGTTGCGGAACAGCTCGTGCACCATGCCTTCGAGCGCCGAAAAGCATTCGCCGTCACGGAAGAAATTGGTCACGCTGATCAGCATGTCCTGCAGCAGCGCGCCGGCCTCGCCGGGGCGCGTGCGCAGGCAGTCCAGGTAGGCGGCAAGATCGCTCACGCCGTTCACCTGCATGCGGCGGCCGATGCGCCGCAGCACGGTGGCCCGCTTGTAGTTGGCGAAGTCGCGCCCACTGCGGCTTCGCACGAAGGCCAGCACTTCGCGGAAGGCCGCTTCGTCCACATCGGGCGCGGGCGATGCATCGTCTTCGCCGTTCGGCAACTGCTCGGGAGGGAGCTTGAGCTGCCGCTCGATGCGGTAGTAGGCGTGAATGCGCTCGCCCATTTCGCGCGCGGGCAGCACCCAGTCGATCATGCCGGTGGCAATGGCCGACTGCGCCATGCCGCTGTGGCGGGTTTCCTGCGGGTCTTGCGCGACCGTGAGGCCACCGCGCTCCTTGATGCGCTTGATGCCGATGGTGCCGTCGCTGTCCACGCCCGAAAGAACCACCGAAATGGCGTGGGGCCCGTGGGTATCGGCCAGCGTGCGAAAAAAAAAGTCGACTGCCATGTGGCGGGCCTGGCCCGGCGGAAGCGCCGCCAGTTCAATGAGTTCGCCGCGTGTGCGCAGCGTCTTGCCGGGCGGAACCACGTACACCGTGTCGCGCTCGATGCGCTCCCTGCCGCCGACCGGCACCACCCGCATCCGGGTGGACCGCGCCAGCACCTGCACCAACGCATGCTCATGCGCCGCGGGCAGGTACAGAACGACCACGAAAGCCATGCCCGTGTCGGCGGGCGTCGCCTCCAGGAACTCGCCCACGGCCTCGATGCTGCCCGCCGAGCCGCCGAGCCCGACGACGGGCAGCATGCGATAGCCGCGCGACGGCACGGCGTCGTCGATCTGATCGCCCAGTGCTTCCTCGGCATGGTCGGGGTTCATTTCATCCAATGCGCTTCTCCTTCTGCTCTCCGGCAAACGGCGTACCGACTTGGCGGCGTCACCATCGGCACGCAGTTTGCCGGGCGGTGAACGCCTTGCGCGAGACCTTTCGCCCAGCGAGAACCTTCACGCACCCGGAGACACGCATGAACGAACTCAGCAGCTATTTCGCCCACCATCCTCTTGAAAATCCGGCGAATTATCTGGGAACCGACTTCGATCCCGCAGGCGCTGCGGCCTACAGGTTGCGGCTGCGCGGCTGGAAGGAACGCTATCGCACACGAATGCGCGCGGCGTCCTCCGCCGCCGGCCCGTCCTCATGCTCCCGCCGGAACACGCCGGCGCAGCCGCCGGCGCCTTCTCATTGCTGGTACTCCTTCAGCCGGTTGTAGAGCGTCTTCATGCTGATGCCCAGGAGCGCCGCGGTGCGCTCCTTGTGGCGCCCGCAGCGCTCGTAGGTGGCAAGAATGACGCGCCGTTCTACATCCGCGAGCTGCGTGCCCACTTCGATCACGATTTGGTCCTCCCCCGCCTCGGGAGGTGCCGCATGGCTGTCTCGCTGGCCGTTGAGCGCAGGGGGCGCGAACGCCCGGCCGCGCGTTGCATCGGGCTCGGGCCCGGCGCCCGCGCTGTCCGCTGCGGGCAGCCATTCCTCGTCGATCTCGTTGCCGGAGGCCATGACCCATGCGCGCTGCACCACGTTGCGCAGCTCGCGCACGTTGCCCGGCCAACGGTGCACCGCCAGCCGTCCCAAGGCGCCCGGCGTGAAATGCTTGCTGCCGCCTTCCTGGCGCGCCAGGTCTTGCAGAAAGCCCGTGGCAATGAGGGCGACGTCGTCGCCGCGTTCACGCAGGGGCGGCAGCGCGATCGGAAACACGTTGAGGCGGTACAGCAGGTCTTCGCGCATGGTGCCGCGCGCCACCGCCTCGCCGGCATCCCGGTTGGTGGCCGCGATGATGCGCACATCGGTCTGTTGCACCTGTGTGGAGCCCACTCGCATGAAGGTGCCGCTCTCCAGCACGCGCAGCAGCTTTACCTGCAGCTCGAGCGGCATTTCCGTTACTTCGTCCAGAAACAGCGTGCCGCCATGCGCGCGTTCGAAGAAGCCCTGGTGCTGGCGCTCCGCCCCGGTGAAGCTGCCGCGCTCGTGGCCGAAGATTTCGCTTTCGACGAGGTGCGGCGACAGCGCGCCGCAGTTCACGGCAAGAAACGGCTGCTCGCGCCGCCGGCTCAGGTCGTGCACCGCGCGGGCGACCAGTTCCTTGCCGGTTCCGCTCTCCCCGTGGATGAACACGGTGACGGCGGTGCCGGCCACACGCGAAATCTGCCGGTACACGCGCTGCATCGGCTGCGAACGGCCGATCAGGTGGCCGAAGCGCCCGGTCTCGCGCCAGAGTTCCTGCACCTCGTCGAGTTCGGCGCGCAATTGCGACGGGGCGATCAGGCGCGACAGCAGGCCCTTGAGGTGCTGCGGATTGATCGGCTTCACGAGGTAGTCGGCCGCACCGAGCCGCAGCGCCTTGATGGAGGTCTCCAGGCTCGCCTGCCCAGTCATGAGGACCAGCATGGTGTCACTCACGATCTCGGGGTCGTTCAGCAGGTCGAAGCCGCTGCCGTCGGGCAGGTGCAGGTCGAGCAGCAGCAGATCGGGTCGCTGCATGGCAACCAGGCGGCGCGCCGCGGCGATCGAATGCGCGCACATCACCGTGTGCCCTTCGCGCGCGACCAGGGCGGCAATCATCCGCGCCGAATCTTCGTCGTCTTCAACAATAAGTGTGTGGCCCAACTTCGTTCCTGGCTTGATGCCTTGCTGCGCTGCCAAAGAGTGCTTGCCTCGCTTTCATACGCGAGTACCCCGGTACGGATCTTGCGCCCACGCGCAATAAATGCCGGACGGTTCAGTCGTTCAAGCTCTGTACGAATTCGTGCACTTGCTCTGTCAGAGAGGTCATACGCGCCACCTGTCGCTCCAACACGCCAAGCGCTTCGCGCCTCGTGTCGGCGTCGTCGCACGTGCGCAAGAGCTCCAGCGCCACCGCCATGGCGCCCACAGGGCTGCGCAGGTCATGCTCGAGGCGTTGCGCGCTTTGCGCCTGGCGGGACAGGCGCGCCTTGTGCAGCGCCAGCTTTTCTTCTGCAGCCCGTGCGGTGCGGGCTTTCTGCCGGAGCGCGAGACCCAGTCCCGCACATCCCGCAATAGCGAGGCATGCCCCGATCAGCAGCACCGGCTGCCCCCTGTCTCCCGATAGATTTTTCATGGCGCGAGTTTGCGGCAAACGCACTACCCCTGTCTGCCCGGGAGAACCGCAAGATTTGCCGCAAGCCTTCCAACCTACAGGTGCCGCGAGAGCGTTCGAAACGCGTTTTTGCGTACTTTTAAACTAGTTTTTCACCGCGGGACTCCTGAATACCCTGGCACGACCGTTGCGCAGTGATCACGCCACCGGGATCGGAGGCGCTACGGAGAACCATGAACACATCGATCGTCTTGCGGGCTCGCCAGGTGCAGGCCTCTGTCTTTTCCCCCCGCCTGCAGCAGGCTGTGCGGCTGCTGCAGATGTCTTCGCAGGAATACGCGCAGGCGCTGCGCGACGCGGCCGAGCTGAACCCCTTTCTCGAGATCGAGCCGGCGCCGCAAGACGGCCACGAATCCATCACCGAAACCGTGTCGGCCGCGGCAGATGCTGCCGCCGACATCGAATCAGCCGCGGCCTTCGACAGGATTACCGCGGCGCCGGCGTCGAGCGATAGGCACCTGTCGCATGACGAGAGCTTCGACCTGATGCAGCGCCTGCCGCTGCCGGATTCGCTGCGCGCCCACTTGCACGGGCAACTCGGCGTGCTGCGCATCTCCGCTCGCGAAATGGCATTTGCGCGTGCCGTGGTCGAGGCGCTGGACGACGACGGCTACCTTCGCATCTCGCTCGAGGACATGGGCTCCGCCCTCGGAGAAACCGGTGCGGATGCCGAACGCGAACTGCGCACGGCCCTGCGGCGCGTGCAGGCGCTCGACCCTGCAGGCGTGGCGGCGTGCAGCGTGGCCGAGTGCCTTTGCCTGCAGCTCGAGGCTTCCCCAGCGCATGCGAAAGAATTGGACGCAGGCATCCTTCAACTCGCGCGGCGGATCCTCGAAGAGCACATTGGCCTGCTTGCGACGCATGACCTCGGCAAGTTGGCCAAGGCGCTAGATGCAGCGCCGCAGGAAGTGCAGTGCGCAATCGATTGCATCCGGCGGCTGAACCCGCACCCGGGCTGGCAGTTCGGCGAGACGGCGGCGCGCATCGTGATACCCGACGTGACCGTGAAGAAGGTGCGCGGCACTTGGCGGACCTCGCTCAATGCCAGCGCCCTGCCTCGCGTGAAGGTGAACTCGGCCTATGCGCAGTTGCTCGAGCAGCATGGCGAGAAACGCGGCACAGGCCAGTGCGCCGCCATGAAGGAATGCCTGGAGCAGGCACGCTGGATGGTGGGCAGCGTGTCGCAGCGCGCATCCACCATTCTCGACGTGGCCCGCGCCATCGTCGCGCGGCAGAAGATGTTCTTCGAGCACGGCCCGCTCGCCATGAAGCCGCTCGGGCTGCGCGAGATCGCCGAAGAAGTGGGCGTGCACCCGTCCACCGTGTCGCGCACCGTGCACAACAAGTACATGGCCACGCCCGCCGGCGTTTTCGAGCTGCAGCACTTCTTCTCACGCGGGCTCGAACACGCGGCCGGAGGCGCGAGCGCGCCGGTGGCGCTGCAGGGGCTCATCCGCGAACTCATTGCCGTCGAAGAACCCGTGGCGCCGCTGAGCGATGCGGCGCTGGCGCGCCAGCTGGCGCAGCAGGGCTTTCGCATTGCGCGCCGCACCGTCACCAAGTACCGCCAGAGCATGAACATCGATCCCTTCGAGCGCCGCCGCGCCCAAGGGGGAGAAATGGGAGCTGCGGCCTAGCCCGCAAGGGAGACAACATGTCCATCGAATTTCTGCGCGTGCTTGCGAAGCATCCCGCGCCCGCGACGCTAACCGACCCCCACGATGTCGACAACCTGCTGGTGCTGCGGGCCGCCGGCCTGGTTGCAGCCCTCACCTTCAAGCCCGATGCCGGAGGCCGCGAGGTGGGCCGCTTTCTCGCGCTGACGCCCGACGGCCGCAGCGCGCTCGGCATGGCCACAGACGGCTCGAACCGCGGTGCGCAGGCCATTTCCCAGTTGCAGAAGTTGCCGCAGTGAAGAGGTATCCGTGTCCTACCGCTATCTCGAACGACTGGCCCGCAAACGCCTCCCGATCTTCGTGGCACGGCCGTCCAAGGTGCGCGCGCTGCGGCGGCTCGCGGCCACCGGGCATGTGGACGTTCGCTTCTACCCGCCGGATTCGGGCGCCGGGCAGTTCGGCGAAGTCCGGGCACTCACGCCCGCCGGATGGAACGCCGTTCGCGGGGCCGACTCACCCTGAAACGCCCGCCGCGAGCGGCGGCGCAGCGCGCTCAGCGGCGTCCGGCGCTCTGCGCGGTGGCGCTGCGCATCGTGCAGGCGGCGCGGCCTTCGGCGGTAATGGCCGTGACGATGGCACGTTCGATCCGCCGTTCGCCGGTGCGCAAGACCACCGTCGGCTCGGTCATCGCCTGCAGCAGCGAAGCGCTGCGCAGTGCAAGGATCTTGTGGATGTCGTCTGGCTCCGAGCACACCACGGGCATCTGGCGGCGCGAGAGGAATTCAAGCAGTTCATAGCACTCGCTGGCATGGCCCATGCGCGATTGCGATCTTTTCATGACAGGACGTCCAAGGCGTTGAAAAGAAAAGTGGAGGAAGAGGGAACAACTCGAGCGGCAAGCGACATGCCTGCGCTGCGCGGGCATGCGCGTTGCCAAGAAAAACCTGGACACCCCGCTCCACCGGGCGGGCCCGAAATCATCACTCTCAAGGAGCACATCGATGACCATCCAAAGCACAGTATCCCGTCTCGGCTTGGCCGCAGTGGCCTCTTGCGCATTTGCGGCTGCTCTTCCCGCGGGCGCCCAGAGCGCGAGCTCCCGCGGCGACCAGGCCACACAAACGAGCAGCGCCGCCGGCAAGTCGGACCAGGCAGGCAAGCCGTCGAAGGGCGACCAGCGCTTTATGAGAGACATTGCGCAGGCCAACCTCGCGGAGATCGAAACCGGAAAGCTGGCCCAGGAAAAAGCTTCGAAGGACGAGGTGAAGCAGTTCGGCAAGACCATGGTCGACGACCACACCAAGGCGCTGAGCGAACTGCAGGAAATCGCATCGAAGAAAGGCGTGGAGCTGCCGACCGAGCCCGACGCCAAGCACAAGGCCACCGCAACCGCGCTGAAGGCCCTGAGCGGTGAAACCTTCGACAAGCAGTACATGTCGATGGCGGGCCTTTCCGACCACAAGAAGACGCATGAAATGCTGCAGAAGGTGCAGCGCAATGCGGCCGACGCAGACCTGAAGGCCTATGCGGCCAAGACGCTGCCGGTGGTTCACGGCCACTTGACGACGGCGCAGGGAATCACCGGCAAGAAGTAAGTCCGCCGCCCTATTCGTCCGGCTGTCCCGCTTCTTTCGAAGGCTGCTCGATGCGGTCGAGCACCCGTTCCGGCGAAACGTTTTCCTGGAGCTCGTCGAGCTCCGGGTCGTGGGCCGCCGGAATGTCCATGCGCTTGGCGATCTCGGTGACCAGCGTCATGATCTTCGTGATCTCGTGCTCGCCCAGGAGGCTGATCTGAAGATCGAGATCGGCGCGCTGGTCCGCCAGCGCCGCCATGCGGTTCTGGCTGATCATCACGAAGGTCGAGATGAAAATGGCCTCGACCGACGCGACCATGGCCAGCACCACGAAGGTGGGGTCGAACGCGCGCACCATGGGTACCCACCCCAGGTTGACGACGATCCATCCCCCGTAGATCAACAGGTGCAGGTACACGAACTTCATGCTGCCCGCAAAGCGGGTAATGGCGTCGGCAATCCTGTCCTGCAGGCCGGTCGATATCTTTTTCTGCTGGCGCCGCCGCACCAGCGCGGCGATGTTGCGGTCGACCACGCCCGCTACAGGCGCCTGCGCTGCCTGGCCCTCCCTGGCCGATTCAGCCGCCGCCACGGATCGCTCCCGTGGCCGACTCGTACTGCGAACCATAGATGGCGCGCGCGCCCTGCGCTTGCGCATCGGGCACGCACAGGTAGATCTCATGCCCCGGCCGGGCTTCGACGCGCAGCCCGCTGGAGCGCAGCATCGCCTCCACGCCGGAATGGTTGGGGGCCCACCAGTTGGTCGGGTCGTTGGCGAGCCGGTGTTCGATGAAGGCCATGCGCGGCCATCCGCTCTCGAGGAGTGGCGTGCGGTCGTCGATGTTGCAGTCCGCCGTGTCGGTATAGACCGAGTCGCCCGGCATGGTGAGCGTCTGGAACATCATGATGCGGCGCGTGCGCTCGGCCAGCAGGTCGAGCGCCAGCAGCGGATAGCGCAGGTGATAGAAAACGCCCATGAACCACACGAGGTCGAAGGTTTCGCTGGAGCGCGCCAGGTCGTACACCTGCATTGCCCGAAATTCCACCTGCGACTCCATGCCCAGCTGGCCGGCGGCCCACCGGGCCTGAGCGAGGTAGTGCGCATCGACATCGATGCCCAGCACCGAGGCCCCACGCCGAGCCAGCTCGAAGCTGTAGAAGCCGGCGTTGCAGCCCACGTCGAGCACGCGCCATCCGCTGAGGTCTTCCGGCACAAAGGGCTTGATCTCCTGCCATTTGAAGTTGGGAAAATCACCACCGAGAAAATGCTTGGGCAAGGTTTGCACGCCGCCGGGCAGGTGCAGGTTGTGGAACCAGGGGCCCAGGGCCTCGATCTGCTGGCGAACGGAGTCTTGGTCCTGCCCGGCTGCGGCGGCCGCGGCTGGCTTCTGGTTGCTATGCACGTGCATGCCTCCTCTTTTCATGCCGCCTCGCGTACTTGCAGCAGCGTGCGTGCGTAGCCTTCGAGCTCGGCGGCGCGGTGAGCGGCGGTGTGCTCCGAAAGAATGCGCCGGCGCGCGCGCTCGCCCACGGCGCGGCGCTCTTCCTCCGGCAGTTCGCGCAGGAGCCGCAGCACTTCGCCGGGCGAATCGGCCAGGAAGATTTCTTCGCCCGGCACGAGCAGCGATTCGATGCCGTCCCAGCGGTCGCTGATGATCGGCGTGCCGCACGCCGCCGCTTCGAAGATGCGCACGCTGGGCGACCAGCCGGCCTGGATCATGTCGGCCCGGGTCACGTTGAGCGTGAAGCGCTGCCGGTTATAAAAATCGCGGTGCATGGCCGGCGGCAAATGCGCCGTGTAGCGCACGTTCCGGGGCCATTCGATGCTGTCCGGATACTGCGCCCCGGCCACTTCGAAGCGCCCTTGCGCCCACTGGCGCGCGGGCTCGAGCAGCAGCGTTTCGAGCGTGGGCTGGCGGTCGTCGCTGTAGGTGCCCATGTAGCCGAGGTCGCAATCCTGCGCCACGGCTTCGGGGTAATACAGCTCGGGGTCGACCGAGCAATAGAGCATGCGCGCGGCTGGCGAGCCGAACTCGCGCTCCAGCCGGTCGAGCGTGGGGCCGCCGGTGAATGAAAGGTACATGTCGTAGCCCGCAATCTGGCGCGCCTGCAGGTAGGGGGTGCCTCCGCGCGCGAGCGCGGCCAGCGTGACGGGCGTATCGATGTCGTAGAAGGCGGTGCGGCCCGGTGCCTCGGCCTGCACCCAGTCGCCGATGGCCACGCCGTCAGGCACGAAGGAGCCGACGATCACCAGGTCGGCCTCGCCGATCTGCGCCGCATGGTCGCGCTGCAGGCTGGCAACGTCGGCGTACAACGCCGTACGGCCGAAGGGCGGATTGGGCAGGTCGCGGTGCCCGGCATACCACGGCACGTCGCGCTCGAGAAACAGCACGTCATGCCCGCACCGCACCAGTTCGCGCACCAGGCCGCGGTAGGTGGTGGCGTGGCCGTTGCCCCACGACGAAGTGATCGAGAGCCCGAGGATGACGATCTTGAGCGGTGAAGATTGCATGCTCATGCAACCTCCAGCGCTTGTGCGGCGTCGCGGCCTTCGAGCAGCGCCTCCAGCTGTGCGGCGCGGTGCGCATAGGTGTGCTCGGCCAACACGCGGCGGTATGCGGCCTCGCCGATGCGGCGCGCGCTTGCGGCGTCGAGCTGGCGCACATGCGCCGCCACCTCTTCGCCGTTGGCGGCCACCAGCACTTCCTTTCCAGGCTCCAGAAAAAGCTCGATGCCCTCCCACGCATCGGTGATCAGGCAGGCGGCGGAGCCGGCCGCCTCGAACACGCGCGTGGCTGGCGAAAAACCGTAGCGCGCCATGCTGTCGCGGCTCACGTTGAGCACGGCCATGGGCGTGCGGTTGAATGCGTTGTGGTCGGCGGTGTAGACATGGCCGACATAGCGCACGTTGCTGGGCATGGCCTTGTCGCTCCAGCCGCTGCCGCCCAGCAGAAAGCGCTGCTCGGGCAGCAGGCTGGCGGCGCGCAGAAAGAACTCTTCCACGCGGGCCTCGCGATCCGGCAGGCGGTTGCCGAGGAAGCCCAGGTCGGCTTCGAAGCGTGCGTCGGGCCCGACCGGGTGATGCGTGGAGGGATCGAGCGCGTTGTAGATCGGAATGCAATCGCGCGCACCGGCGCGGCGGTAGGCCTGCACCACGGGGTCGCCGCCGCCGTAGGTCAGCACCATGTCGTAGCGCGGCACCAGCGCATGGAACGGGTCGGCCGCATCGGCCTGCAGCCGGTCGAGCGTGGCGGGCGCATCGACGTCCCAGAACACGACGCGCGTGCCCGGGCCCTGCAAGTCGAGCACGGCCTCTTCGAGCAGCGCATCGAACACGCCCACGCCGCTGGCCTTCACCACCAGGTCGGCACCGCGCGCATGCTCGACCATGCGGCGCGCATTGGCATCGCCCTCGCCCGGATACACGATGACCTCCGCCCAGTCCGGGTCGTCCATGTCGCGGTGCTGCTGCCGGCCGAAGGCATCGGGCTCGTAGAAGCGCACGCGATGGCCTCGCTCGTGCAGCGCGCGAACCATGCCGCGGTAATAGGTGGCTGCGCCGTTCCAGTAGGCTGACACGAGGCTGGATGCAAAGAAGGCAATGTTCATCTTTTTCTTCATGCGGGAATGCTCCGGAGGTGGGTGGGCTCGCCTTCGAGCTCGGCGTGAATGGCCAGCAGCTCGTCGACGCGGTGGGCGCAGGTGTGGCGGGCAAGCACGGTTTCCAGGCCCTGCTCGCGCAGCGCGCGCGCCAGGTCGGGGTCGTGCAGCACGTCGCGCAAGTGGCGGCGCATGGCCCCGCCGTCCTCGGCCACCAGAAAATCGCGGCCGGGCGTGAACAGCCCTTCGGCGTCGTTCCACGGCGCGGAAACCAGCGGAATGCCGCAGGCCAGCGCCTCGAACACGCGAATGGTCGGAATGCCCGGCAGCGCCTGTACGTAGGGCCTGCGCGGCACATGCACCGTGACGCGGTGGCGCGCAAAGACGCGCGGCGCCCGGTAGTTGGGGAGCCAGCCGCCGAAGTGGATGCGGGCGGCACGCAGGCGGTCCAGCGCTCTGTCGGGGTAGCGCACGCCGTGCAGGCGCGCCTTCAACCGCAGGTCGTGCACCGGCTGGAGCAGGAACTCGTCGAGCTCGGCCTCGCGCTCGTCGTCTCCCCAGTTGCCTATCCAGACCAGGTCGCCCTCTTCCACTTCGTCCGGTATCGGATGGAAGTGGCGGATGTCGGCGGCCTCGTGCCAGGTCCACGCACGGCGCGCCCAGCCCTTCTTGCGGTACAGGTCGCGGATCACGTTGCCGAAGGCCAGCACGCCGTCGTAGTGCGAAAGGTCGTAGCCGGCCATGCTCTTTTCTTCGGTCACCGAGCGGTGGTGCGTGTCGTGAAAGAAAAGCCGGTAGCGGCCACCGTCACGCCGGTGAAGGCCGATGCGGCGCACCAGCGCATGGTCGTTCCATTCATGCACCAGCACCACGTCGGCGTCTTGCAGCGCCTCGTCGAGATCGAGCGTGGCGGGGTCATAGGTGGTGCTGTGCAGTTCCGGGTACACCCGCGCGAACTCTTCGAGCGGCGCCTGGCCGTGCTCGGCCTGCAGGTTGGTGCGGCTCCATGCGCCGTGCGGCTCGTACACCGCAAGCTCGTGGCCGCGCGCAAGCAGCTCGCTGCACACGCCGCGCAGAAAGTGCGCATTGCCATGGTTCCAGTCGGAAACGAGCGAATGGCAGAACATCACGAAGCGCATGCGGCCTCCTTTGTTTTTCTTCGGGTCCGCCCCGCGCCGCCCGCACGGGAGGACGCCGCCGGCGCGAGCAAGCGGCCGTAGGCCGACATGTAGGCGTCCGCCATGCGCGCCGGCGTGAAATGCCGCGCACGCTCCGCCGCCCGGTGTGCCATCTGCTGGCGCAGCGGCGCATCGCCGATCAGCCGCATCAAGGCCGCTTGCAGCGCATCGTGGTCGTCCGGCTGTACATACAGCGCGGCGTCGCCCCACACTTCGCGCAGGCTCGGCACGTCGCCCAGCACCAGCGCGCATTGCGAAAGCGCCGCCTCGAGCGCCGAGAGCCCGAAGGGCTCATAGCGTGCGGGCAAGGCATAGATCGATGCGCGCGCGAACTGCGCGGCCATGGCGTCGGGAGCCAGCTCGCCGAGCCACAGCACGCCGGGCGCCTGGATGCTCTTCTCGCCGGCACCCGGCGCCGATGCCGATCCAGCCACGCACACCGGCCAGGGCAAGCGCGTGGCCACGGCCTGCAGCGCCGATACGTTCTTGGCGGCATCCCACAGCCTGCCGGCCGAAAGAATGACCGGCTCCTTGTCGCCTGGAGCGAACATGTCCGCGCTGCGGCCATTGGGCAGCACCAGGCCGCCGTGGATGTAGCCGTAGTCGAGCGCGAGCGACGAGAGCATGGCTTCCGTCGGTGCGCCGACGAGGCCGGCACCGTCGAGCCCTTGCCGCACCGTGCGCCGATAGGTGTCCCAGCTTGCCGGCACAAGCTGGCGATGCACCGCGCGCCACCACGAGGCCACGCACGAATGAGCGACCACGAGCTTCGGTGCCGCAAACGGCAACGCGCCGAAAGCGAACTGATTCAGGTGCACAACGTCCGGAGCCAGTTCGCGTTCAAGGCCGAGCAGCCATTGGCCGGCGCGGCGCACGTCGTCCCACGGGTTCTCCATCCACTCGAGGCGCCACTCGCTCACGTGCAACTGCAGGCCGGGGAGCAACGCGGCCTGCGCCCGCTGCGCCGGCGTGGGCAGTGCGCCCATGGTGGCCAGCGACACGCGCACACCCCGCTCGGCGAGCGCAGCGGCAAGCTCCAATGCGTGGCTCCAGACGCCGCCGACCGTGTCGGCTGTCATCAGCACATGGCGCGGCGCTTGTTGCGGTGTTTCAGCGTTCATAGATCGCATCCAGCACGGCCGCCACTTCGGTCAGCCGCTCGATCTCGGGATCGAAGGCGCCGCCGTCCGCGAGCGCGCGCGCCCAGTGCACGGCGGCCCGCCCACCCCAGTCGTCGGGCGGCGAAGCGAGCTGTATTGCACGCGTGCCGTCGAAGCGCTCGGCGACAAAATCGTAGAAGGAGCCGTTCACGTTGCGGAACGAGGCGCCCCCGCGCGTGCCGTGAAAGTTGGCTTCGATGACGGCGTCGCGTCCCGCCGGCAGGTTCCAAGAGCACGCGAGCCGCGCCACGCAACCGCCCGCCAGATCGATCTGCGCCACCGCATGGTCTTCGACGACCGCCGAAGGCAGCGCCAGGCGCCGGCCGCCCGCGTGAAGGCGACTCGACACCGCCTCGACGCGCGGAAAGCCCAGGGTCCAGAGCGCCAGGTCGATCATGTGGATGCCCAGGTCGATCACGCAGCCGCCGCCCGAAAGCACCGGGTCGCGGAACCAGGGCTTGTCGGGGCCATAGGCGTTGTGGAACACCAGGTCCACGGCATACACCTCGCCGATCTCGCCGGAGGAGACGAGCTCGCGAATGCGCTGCATGCCGGCCGTGCGCCGGTAAGAAAGATCGACGCCCAGCAGCCGGTTCGCGCGCTTCGCTGCATCGATCACGCCTCTGGTTTCCTCGGCCGTGCGTGCCAGCGGCTTCTGGCAGAACACCGCCATGCCGCGCGCGAGTGCCGCTTCGGCCTGCCGGGCATGAAGCGCGCTCGGCGTGGCGATCACCAGCCCGTCGAGTTCGCTTTCGAGCAGCGCATCGAGCGAGCGCAATCTGGCGGCGCCGGGTGCCAGCGCGCACGCGGCATCGCATGCATCGGCCTGTGCATCCGCCACTGCAGCGATCTCCGCCGAGCCGTCTTTCGCAATGGCTTCCATGCGGTTCCTGCCGATCCAGCCGACGCCCAAAAATCCGAGCCGAGGCCGCCGAAGCGGCGCAGCCTGCGTGCCTGCGGACGGCGCAGTCGCCAGCCCCGGCTCCAGCGCATTCATCATGTGCGCCGCCTTCACGTGGTCACCACCGCTTTCAGAAAACCGTCGGGCCGGGTGCGCGTGAGCTCCAGCGCCTCGCCCAGCCGGTCGAGCGGCAGGCGGTGCGTGAAGAGCGGCTCGGCATCGAGCACGCCCGCGGCCATCATGTCGACGGCTTCGCGGATGCCTTGCACGTACATGCGCGGGTCGCGCTCATGCGCGTTGATCACGTCGATGCCGCGCCAGTTCCACATCTGCATGTTGACCTGCCGAGTCCCGTCCTGGTGATATCCCGCAATCACGAGGCGGCCGCGCTCGCCGGTGATCTCTCCGGCCAGGTCGAGCGGCCACTGCAGGCCGACGGCTTCGACGGTGCGTTCGCACATCTTCTCGCCGGTGAGGCGCTTCACCTCGTCCAGGATGCGCCAATGGTCGTCCATCACGATGGTGTGCGCGGCGCCCGCGTGGCGCGCGACCTCCAGCGCAAAGGGCCGGCGCGATATGGCGATGACCCGCGCGCCCGCCTGCGTGGCAAGCCGCGTGAGAATGGCGCCGAGAAACCCGATGCCGACGATGGCCACGGTCTGGCCGGCTCGGATGTCGCTGCGGCGGAAGATGTTGACCGCACAGCCCAGCGGCTCGCCGGGCATGGCCACAGCGGCGAGCGAGGCCGGTAGCGGCACCACCGAACCCGCATCGGCCACGTCGTATTCGGCATGCGCGCGGTAAGTGAGCGCGGCCACGCGGTCGCCCACGGCCAAGCCGGTAACACCCTCGCCCACGGCCGCCACGCGGCCCCAGCCTTCGTGCCCCGGCGCACCGGCCGGCTGCGGGTATTCGAACCATGAGCGGCCCTCCCACAGCGGCAGGCTCGAAGCACAGACACCCGAGCCCTCGAGCTTGAGAAGCACCTGGCCCGCAGCGGGTTCGGGCGTATCCACCTGCCGCAGGACAGCCTGTCCCGGCGAAGCAATGACACTGGCGAACATGCTCACCTCCCGGCCGCTGCAAGCACCGGGCGGCGCTGCCCGCTCTTGCGGGTGGTGGCGGGTTGCGCCCGCATCTCTCGCAGCCACTGGTGCAGCCGCTCGATGCCGTGCCGCGCGTCGACGGCCGGCCGCCAGCCCGTGGCGGCCTCGAAGCGGCGCGTGTCCGACACGTAGTAGCGCTGGTCGCCGGTGCGCCAGTCTTCATGCGCGGTCTCGGGGCGCTTGCCTTCGAGCACTTCGATCTGGTCCAGCAGGTCGAGCAGGCTGATCACGTTGCGCGGCCCGCCGCCGATGTTGAAGGCGCCGCCGGCCAGCTTGCCGATGTTGCGCTGCGCCAGCACGAAGGCATCGACGAGGTCGTCGACGAACAGGATGTCGCGCACCTGCTTGCCGTCGCCGAAGAGCGTGATGGGTTCGCCGTCGAGCGCGCGCAACAGGAAGTGCGCCACCCAGCCCTGGTCTTCGGTGCCGAACTGGCGCTGGCCGTAGATGCAGCTCATGCGGAAGACCACCGTCTTCATGCCGTAGCTGCGCGCGTAGTCATGCACGTACTGGTCGGCCGTTCCCTTGGAGCAGCCGTAGGGGCTGTGAAAGTCGAGCGGCCGCGCTTCGGAGATGCCGTGGCTTGCAATCTCGGCCGCCACCGGTCCGTAGCGTTGGCCCTCGAGCTTGAGCTCCACATCCTCCAGGCCGCCGTAGACCTTGTTGGTCGAGGTCATCAGCACCGAGGGCGGCACCGGCTGCGCGCGGGCCGCCTCCAGCACGTTGAGCGTGCCGAGCGCGTTCACCGCAAAGTCTTCACGCGGGTCGACCAGGCTGGTGGTCACCGCGACCTGCGCCGCAAAATGAAAGACATGGTCGGCCCGGGCAACCGCGCGCTCCACTGCGGCGGCATCGCGAATGTCCGCAACGGCCACGTCGAGCCCGGTTGCATGGTTCTGCTGCAGCCAGTCGAGGTTGCGCTCCACGCCGGGGCGCGAGAGGTTGTCGAACACCAGCACGCGGCGGCCTTCGGACAGCAGCCGGTGCGCGAGGTTGGCCCCCACGAAGCCCGCGCCACCCGTGATGAGCGTGACCCGATCCTTGCCGTTGAGCGTGCGCCGGGGAGTGAGTACTGCGTCCCGGCTGTTCATATGGCCAACCCGCGCGCGGAAAGCTCTGCACTCGCTTGCGCCACGCGGTCGACCGCCGCCTGCCCCTCCAACCAGGCCGCGAGCTCGGCCAGACCATCTTCCAGGCTCACGCGGGGCGAATAGCCCAGCACGCGGCGTGCCTTGGATATGTCCGCATAGCAGTGGCGTATGTCGCCGACGCGGTACTTGCCCGTGATTTCGGGCAGCAGGTTTTCCTTGCCCACGGCCTCGGCCACGCGCTGGGCGATGTCGCGCACGCTGTAGGCCTCGCCGCTGCCGATGTTGAACACCTCGCCCGCGGCGGCCGGCATTTCGAGTGCAAGCCGCGAGGCGCGCGCAATGTCGTACACGCTCACGAAGTCGCGCTGCTGGTGCCCGTCCTCGAAGATCTTGGGCGGGCTGTCGTTGAGCAGGCGCGACGCAAAGATCGCGAGCACGCCGGTGTAGGGATTCGAAAGCGCCTGGCGCGGGCCATAGGCGTTGAAGAAGCGCAGCGCCGCGGTCGGAATGTTGTAGGCCCGCCCGATCATGAGGCACATGCGCTCCTGGTCGAACTTGGACAACGCATACACCGATGCGAGCGCGGGCGCCTTGTCTTCCGGCGTGGGCGCGGGCACCAGCGCCAGCCCGTCTTCGTCGCGCCATTCCCAGTCGCCGCGCCGCAGCTGCTCGAGCGTTCGCTCCTGCACCGTGCGCAGCTCGCCGCTTGCGGTGCGGTAAAGGCCCTCGCCATACAGGCTCATGCTCGATGCGACGATCAGCTTCTTCACCGGTTTCTCGATCAGCGCCTCCAGCAGCACCGCGGTGCCCAGGTTGTTCACCCGCGTGTAGTGCGCCACCTCGTACATGCTCTGGCCCACGCCCACTGCCGACGCGAAGTGGTAGACCGCGTCGACGCCCTTGAGCGCATTGCGCACCGCGGCCGGGTCGCACACGTCGCCGACGACGAGTTCGATGTCGGCCTCCAGGTAGTCGGGCCTGCGCCCGCTGTCGCCATGCACCTGCGGCGCAAGGTTGTCGAGAACGCGAACGCGATAGCCGTGGGAGAGAAGCTCGTCGGCAAGATGCGAGCCGATGAAACCGGCGCCGCCGGTGATGAGAATTTGCTGCGACATGAAACCCCTTTTTTGTTTGAGCCGCCAGCGAGTCGTCGAGGGAGATATCTTCTTTTTCAACGCCTTGGCGAAGCCCTAAATTCGACGACAAATTGCCGCCTTCATGTGCGAAGGTACTTACCTGTGTGTAGGCGCGTTGCCCTGTTACGCCACTGCAGAGTTGGGTCTGTGCATCGAGGGTGTTTCGCGTGCGCGCGAGGCTTCAAACGAGCGTAGATTGCGAAGGAACAAAGCTTCGGCTTGTGTTCAATCACGTCGCCCCGCGCACGCGCGGCGGCTCTCGCAAAGGTCTCCAACATGAGCAAGATACGTGTCGCAATCGTCGGTGTGGGCAACTGCGCCTCCTCGCTGGTGCAGGGTGTTCATTTCTATGGCAACGCCCAGGGCACCGACTTCATTCCCGGCCTGATGCACCTCGATCTCGCGGGCTACCGCCCGTCGGACATCGAGTTCAGCGCGGCCTTCGACGTGCATGCGCAAAAGGTCGGGCGCGACCTGGGCGAAGCCATCTACGAAGCGCCCAACAACACCATCCGCTTTGCCGATGTGCCCAAGCTCGGCGTGCCGGTGCACCGCGGCCCCACGCACGACGGCATTGGCGCCTACCTGAAGGAGGTGGTGCCGCTCGCGCGCGGCAAGGCGCAGAACGTGGCGAAGATCCTGAAGGAGACGAAGACCGACGTGGTCGTCTCCTACCTGCCCGTGGGCTCCGAGAAGGCGACCGAGTGGTATGCACAGCAGGTGCTGGAGGCCGGCTGCGCCTTCGTCAACTGCGTGCCGGTGTTCATTGCTTCGCGGCCCGAATGGGAAAGGCGCTTTGCCGAGCGTGGCCTGCCAATCATCGGGGACGACATCAAGTCGCAGGTGGGCGCGACCATCGTGCACCGCATCCTCACCGATCTTTTCAGGAAGCGCGGCGTGCGGCTGGACCGCACCTACCAGCTCAACTTCGGCGGCAATACCGACTTTTTGAACATGCTCGAGCGCGAGCGGCTGCTGTCCAAGAAGATCTCGAAAACGCAGGCCGTCACGAGCCAGCTCGGCCATCCCATGAAGGCCTCCGACGTGCATGTGGGCCCGAGCGACCATGTGCCGTGGCTGGACGACCGCAAGTGGTGCTACATCCGCATGGAGGGCACCACCTTCGGCAATGTGCCGCTGCAGTGCGAAGTCAAGCTCGAGGTGTGGGACTCGCCCAATTCCGCCGGCGTGGTGATCGATGCGGTGCGCTGCGCCAAGCTCGCGCTCGACCGCGGCGTGGGCGGCGCGGTGCTGGCGCCTTCGAGCTATTTCATGAAGTCTCCGCCGCAGCAGTTCACCGACGACGAGGCCCGCGAACTGGTGGAGGCATTCATTCGCGGCGACGCCGAAGCCGCCGCGCCGCCCGAACGCAAACCCCGTGCGCATGAACATGCGCCGCGCCACACGAAGAGGAGCAAGCTCGCATGATCGAAGCCGTCAAGTTCTGGAACGAGCCCAACAACAAGTCGCACTGGGACCTCGAGCTCGACCCCGACTGGTCGGCCTATGCGCAGATGGTCAAGCTCGCATCGAGCGCCGTGCGCGCGGAGAGCAGCACGCTCACTCAAGTGCTGGGCGGCATTTCACCGATCGACGCGCACTTCATGGCGGGGCTGCGCGACCGCGGCGTGCTCGACGGGCTCGACGCGGTGGCGGTGCACGGCTTTCCGCTGGACTGGAACAACTGGCAGATCCACGAATGGCCGCGCCGCATCGCCGAAATCGAGGCAGTGACGCACCTGCCGGTGTGGGTGACCGAAGTGGGCGTATCCACCTTCGGCGCCGAAGAGGTCCAGGAGTTCGGCCTGCGCCGCACGGCAGCGCTGCTGATCGGCCGGGTGCCGCGCATCTTCTGGTATTCGCTCTACGACCTGCCCCAGGCCTGGCCGGCCACCACGCGGCACCGCGAGGCCGAGGGGTCGAGCTACTACCGGCACTTTCACATGGGGCTGCTGCGCGAAGACGGAACGCCCAAGCTCGCATGCGAGCAGTTTGCAAGTTACACGCCCTCGATGGGCATTTGCCAGTGGTTCCACTTCGAAGACCACCGGCTCGACGACGCGGTGCGCTGGCTCGACCGGCTGGGCGTGCGCCACCTGCGCACCGGGCTGAGCTGGGCCGACAGCTTCCGGCCGAACGCCGAGCGTTGGTTCGACCGCCAGATGCGCGCGCTGGAAGACTTCGACGTCACGCTCACCTTCTGCTTCACGCCCGAGCACCGCGGCATTGCGCCGCACCACACCAGCCCGCCGCAGCAACCCGAGGAGTTTGCCGAGTTCTGCGCGAGCATGGTCCGGCGCTATGCGTCGAACCGGGCGTGCACGGTGTTGCCCTTTGCGGCCGCCGGCACCACGGCGCCGTCGCGCATGCCCGCCGCGAGTTGAGCCGGCGAAAGCTCTCCGGCCGAAAGCAGGCCATCGAAGTATTCGATGGTCTTGCGCAGGCCCTCTTCGAGCTGCACGCTCGGCTGCCAGCCGAACATCTCCTTGGCAAGGCGGATGTTGGGCCGGCGCTGCATGGGGTCGTCCGAAGGCAGCGGCGCGAATGCGAGCTTCGATGACGAGCCGGTCAGCTTGATGACCAGCGTTGCAAGCTCGCGCACGGTGAACTCGACCGGATTGCCGATGTTCACCGGGCCCGGCCCGCCGGCCGAAGCGTCCATGAAGCGGTTGAGCCCTTCCACCAGGTCGTCGACGAAGCAGAAGCTGCGCGTCTGCAGGCCCTCGCCATAGATGGTGATGGGGTCGCCGCGCAGCGCCTGCACGATGAAGTTGGACACCACGCGCCCGTCGCGCGGATGCATGCGCGGCCCGTAGGTGTTGAAAATGCGCGCCACGCGAATGTCCACCTGGTGCTGGCGGTGGTAGTCGAAGAACAGCGTCTCGGCGCAGCGCTTGCCCTCGTCGTAGCAGCTGCGCACGCCGATCGGGTTGACCTTGCCCCAGTAGCTCTCGGGCTGCGGATGCACGTCGGGGTCGCCGTACACCTCGCTGGTGGAAGCCTGCAGGATGCGCGCCCGCACCCGCTTGGCCAGGCCGAGCATGTTGATGGCGCCATGCACGCTGGTCTTGGTGGTCTGCACCGGGTCATGCTGGTAGTGCACGGGCGATGCGGGGCACGCCAGGTTGTAGATCTGGTCTACCTCCACATACAGCGGAAAGGTGATGTCGTGGCGCATCAGCTCGAAGTGCGGATTGCCGAGCAGGTGCTCCACGTTGCGCCGCGTTCCGGTGAAGAAGTTGTCTGCGCACAGCACCTCGTGGCCTTGCGCGAGCAACCGCTCGCAGAGGTGGCTCCCGAGAAAGCCCGCGCCGCCGGTCACGAGAATGCGGCGCTGGGAGTTGTAGACACGCATGATCGAAGCTCCTGTGGTGTGTTTGTCTGTCTTTGTTCAGCGGCCGATGGCCATGTAGTCGAACCCCTGCAACCGGATCTCGGGGTCGTACAGATTGCGTCCGTCGAAGATCAGCGGCTGCCTGAGTGCGGTCTTCAAGGCGCTGAAGCTGGGGCTCTTGAAGGCCTTCCAGTCGGTGAGGATGACCAGCGCATCGGCGTCCTCCACGGCCTGCATCGGGTTCTCGACGTAGCGCAGGCGCGCGATCAGCTCCGGCATGCCCTCCAGGTCGCCTGCAAGCACCTTGCGCGCCTCGGCAATGGCCACCGGGTCGTGGGCAACGACTTCTGCGCCGCGCACCAGCAGCGCCTTGATCACCAGGCGGCTCGGCGCTTCGCGCATGTCGTCGGTGTCAGGCTTGAAGGCCAGCCCCCACACGCCGAAGCGGCGGCCGCGCAGGTCGTCGCCGAAGCGGCGGACGATCTTTTCTATGAGCACCTGCTTTTGCGCATCGTTCACCGCGCGCACCGCCTCCAGCACCTGCAGGCGCTGGCCGTGCGTGGCGGCGGTGTGCACCAGGGCCTGCACGTCCTTGGGAAAGCAGCTGCCGCCGTAACCCAGCCCCGCATACAGAAAGCTGTAGCCGATGCGCGGATCGGAGCCTATGCCGCGGCGCACCTGCTCGATGTCGACGCCCACTTTTTCTGCAAGATTTGCAAGCTCGTTCATGAAGCTGATGCGCGTGGCGAGCATGGCGTTCGCCGCGTACTTGGTGAACTCGGCCGCCTTCACGTCCATGTGGATCATGCGGTCGCGCTGCCGGTTGAAGGGCGCGTACAGGCGGGTCATCACCTCCCTGGCATGGCGCCCCGCCTCGCCGGGCTCGGTGCCGACCACGATGCGGTCGGGCCGCATGAAGTCGTCGACGGCCGCACCCTCTTTCAGGAATTCAGGGTTGGACACGATGGCGACCGGGAGCCCCTGCAAGCCGCTGCCTGCCGCATGGTCGCCATTGCCGCGGCGCTCCGAGAGCTCCTCCTCGATGGCTGCGCGCAGCTTGCCGGCGGTGCCCACCGGCACGGTGGACTTTTCGACCACCACCTTGAAGCCCTGCATGTGGCAGCCGATGCTGCGGCCGGCGGCGAGCACGTATTGCAGGTCGGCGCTGCCGTCTTCGCCGGGCGGCGTACCGGCCGCAATGAAGATCAGGTCGCCGTGGTGCACGGCGCGGGCCACGTCGGTCGTGAAGTGCAGGCGGCCGGTGCGCACGTTGCGCTCGATGAGCTGCGGAAGGCCTTCCTCGTGGATCGGCACGCCGCCCGATTGCAGGATTTCGACCTTGCGTTGATCGACGTCGAAGCAGACGACTTCATTGCCGATCTCCGCCAGGCAACTGCCCGTGACGAGACCTACGTAGCCGGTACCGAGGACTGAAATTTTCATGGAGGAAGAACGGATGAGTGCCGATGTTCGTGGTGGTGTAAGCGCGTTGAAAAAACCTAGCAGAAATTTTTCGGCGAAGGAACAGGACAGCACCGTGGTGCGTGGTTGACTGCATTGATGAGCGCAAATAACGTGGCGCATCGAAAACAGAGGCGACGCCCCGCGGGCATGCCGGTTGCCATGAATTTTTTTCGACGACTGCGAACGATGACGACGACCTGGACACCCAACTTCAGCTGGATCACGCAGGAGCTTGCCGTCGGCGGCAGCTTTCCGTCGGAGCGCGCCGAAGAGCTCGCCTCCGCGCATCGCATTCGCGCGGTGGTCGACCTGCGCAACGAGGCCAAGGACGACGAGGCCGTGCTGCACCGGCACGGCATGACGCTGCTGCACTTGCCGACCGAGGACATGTGCGGCGTCGATGCCGGACAGCTCGATGAAGGCGTGGCCTTTGCCAGCGCCGCGCTCGACCGCGGCGAGCGCGTGCTCATTCATTGCGAACACGGCATCGGCCGCTCGGCCACGCTCGCGCTGTGCGTGATGGTGTTTCGCGGCGAGCGCCCGCTCGATGCGCTCGAGCAGATGAAAAGCCGCCGGGCGCTGGTGTCGCCCTCCCCCGCGCAGTTCGCCTGCTGGAGCGAATGGCTGGCGCGCCATCGCGAGCTGAGCCGCGCGCCGTGGGAGGTTCCGGATTTCGATGCGTTCCAGGCCATTGCATACCGCCACATGCGGATTCGCTGATGCTGGTCTACGGAGACGCGACGCGGCGGGAGCCGGCCGCCCGAAAGCTGGCGCGGCTGCGCGGGCAGCTCGCGGATGCGCGGGCTTCGCCAGCGGGCCTTGGCAGGCACAGCCTGCTTGTCGATGCGCTTATCGAAGCGGGCGAACTGGTTCAAGGCGTTGCGGATGCGCACCTTCTCGCGGCCGGAAAGCGCGACACGCCGTCGCCCCAGACGGATGCCGCCATGGCGCTCACCATGGCAGTGGCCAGGCTGTGCGCACAGTCGTGGGAGACAGCCTTTGCGCATGAGTGGCAGCAAGCTCCGCTGGAAGACCTGCTCTCCGCGTGCGAAACCCTGCTTGCTTCCGCCGGCCTGGAAGTGAAGCAGCCCGAAGGCTACGCGTTCTATGCGCTCTATCCGGAAGGCCACTTCGCCGCCGCCAAGCGGCTGCGGCCCGGGCCGTGGCGCGTGATCGGCCTTCGCAGCATCGGCACCAGCCTAGCCGCGATTACGGCGGTGGCGCTCGATGCGCCTGCGCCGCTGACGCTCAGGCCGGTCGGGCATCCTTTCGATCGCCATGTTTCGTTGGGCGACGCGCCGCTTGCAAGGTCCGCCGCGCACCATGCCATCGTCGATGAAGGGCCCGGACTCTCGGGATCGTCGGTGGCGGGCGTGATACGGCGGCTGCGCGACGAAGGCGTGCCGGCGGACCGCATCCATCTCTTTCCCGGCCACGCGAACGGGCCGGGGGCGCAGGCCAACGATGAAACCCGCGAGCTGTGGACGCAGGCCTCGGTGCACGTGGTCGGCTTCGACGAACTGATCTTGCGCGCCGAACATCCCGCGCATCGGCTGCAGGGCTGGGTCGAGTCGCTGGTCGGCCCGCTTCATGCGCCGCTTGCCGAGATCACCGGAGGCGCATGGCGCCGCGCACATGGCGATGGCCAAGGCGATGTGCCTCCGGCTCATCCATGGCAGGAGCGGCGCAAGTTCCTGGCGCACAGCGACCGCGGCACCTGGCTCGTGAAGTTCATCGGTCTGGGCCACGCCGCGCGCCAGCGCTTCGGCTGCGCGATGCGATTGGCGGAGGCCGGTTTCTCCCCTTCCGTCGCGGGCCTGTGCCACGGCTTCATGGTGGAGCGATGGCACGGCGAGATGGCGCCGCTGTCGCCCGGCCGGCTGCAACGCACGGAGCTCCGGGCGCGCCTGGTCGAGCGCATTGCGGACTACATCGCATTTCGCGTGCGCAGCTTTCCCGCACCGCAAGAGAACGGCGCGTCGCTGCGGGCGCTGTGTGAAATGGGGCGGCACAACAGCACCGAGGCCCTCGGCAGCAAGCTTGCAGGTGCATGGGCCGGATACGAGGGCCATGCGGACCGGCTGCAGGCCCGGGTGCACCGCGTGAAGACGGACAACCGCATGCACGCATGGGAATGGCTGGCGGACGACAGCCGCATCCTCAAGACCGATGCAGTCGAACACCACGCGGGCCATGACCTGATTGGGTGCCAGGACGCGGCGTGGGATGTCGCCGGTGCCCGTACCGAGCTCGGGCTGACCGCTGAAGAGCTGAGCCGGCTGGTTGACGGCCTCTTGCGACGCGGCTGCCGGATCCACGCGGAGTTGCTGGGCTTTTACGCGCCGGCTTACCTTGCCTTCCAGTTGGGCCACTACCGGATGGCGGCACAGGACGCTCGCAGCCACGATGAGCAAAGTCGCCTCGAGTCGCAATGCGAGCGCTACACCCAGGCGCTCCGCGACCAGTTCGCAAGCAGCTGAGAAGCCACTCCAGAGCGCTTGCGAACATAAGTCCTCAGGGCAATCAGCCTGGGAGGCCCCATATGTAGTCCGCGCTGCCACCCACACGAGAAACGTTCCTACGCGAGGCACTCGAGCCCGCCCCGAATCTGCAACCGGGTGAACACACCGGCTCGACAACCATTTTTCCCGTGGGTGCGAGTTTGGCGGCGGCCATGGTGGTCGCCGCCTTTTTTGCGGGCGTATCGCTTGTTCGAAGATGACCACTCTTGATCTGCTGTTTGCGCGAGGCCCCAGGATGCGACCCTTGCGTCGAGTGCTTGGTTTCTGCATTGTTGCGCTGGGCCTGGGCCTCTTGGCCTTCGAGGCGGCCGAGGCGATCTTGCGCGGCGACGCGCGCGTGCGCGGCGCACTCCTGGGCGGGAGCCTGGCGGCGTTGGCCACGGCGCTCGGCACGCTGCCGGTGGCGCTGTCGCAGCAGTTCTCGCAGCGCAGCTGCGACACCATGCTGGGCTTCGGCGCCGGCGTGATGCTTGCCGCCACTTCGTTCTCGCTCGTGATACCGGGCCTGGAGGCCGCGCGAGCCCAGGGCGCCGGCGCATGGGCCGCCGGAGGCATCGTAGGCGGGGGCGTGCTGCTCGGCGCGGCGCTGCTGCTGGCCATCGACCGCATGGTTCCCCATGAGCATTTCGTGAAGGGACTCGAAGGGCCCAAGGCCATGAAGCTGAAGCGGGTGTGGCTGTTCGTATTGGCCATTGCACTGCACAACCTGCCCGAAGGCCTGGCGATCGGCGTCGCCTTCGCGGGCTCCGACCCCGTGGCGGCCACCGCGCTGGCCACTGGCATCTCGCTCCAGGACGTGCCCGAAGGCATGGTGGTGGCGCTTGCGCTGCGCGGCGTGGGCTACGGTCGTCTCATGTCGGTGGGTCTTGGCGTGGCTTCGGGCCTGGTGGAGCCGGCCATGGCGGTGCTGGGCGCCACGGTGGTCACGCTGACGGCCAGCCTGCTGCCCTGGGGCCTTGCACTGGCCGCGGGCGCGATGCTGTTCGTCATCAGCCACGAGATCATTCCGGAGTCCCACCGCCAGGGACACGAGGCCTTTGCAACAGGCGGCCTGATGGTCGGCTTCGTGCTGATGATGGTGCTCGACACGGCACTGGGGTAAAGAAAGGGCACGCCACATGACTGCACTGGACGTTTTGAACCTGGACGTGCTCCTTGCGCGCAGCGTGCTTCTGCGCGCCGACTACCTGCAGGCGCAAAGCCGGATCACCGAGTTGCTTGCCAGGGGGAACGGCGACCCCGGCCAGGGGCCGGCCGAGAGGGACTTCGAGGAGTTGGCGCTTGCGATGAGCCGCTCGCTCTCGGCCGATGCCCGCTACCTTTGCACCCTTTCGTTCGCGGTGCGCGGCATCATCGAACGCGCAAAGGCCATGGCCTGATCAGGCTCCGCCGAGCGCGGGCTTGGCGATCATGAGCCAGAACAGCGCAAGAAAGAGAAAGAAGGCCGGCACGCCCAGTGCCACCCACCACTTGAAGAGAAGCCAGTAGCGCGGCGGCAGCGGCGTATTGCCCTCGGCCGCCTGCGCCGCCAGGTCGCGCAGCCGCATCTGCAGCCACACGACCGGCAGCCAGCACGCGATCGCCAACGCGTAGCAGGCCAGCGAGGCCGCGAGCCAGGGTGTAGTGAGCGGCATGCCCATCCGGTGCACCAGCCACAGGCCCGTGACCGGCTGCAGCACGGCCGTCGTTGCGGTGAAGAGCCAGTCCGCACGCACCACCATGCGCGAAACGACCGCTATCGCCCGCACGTCGCCGGACAAGGTGGTGGCCAACAGGTAGAAGGCCGAGCCGATGCCGGTACCGAACAGCAGGGTCGACGAGATCACGTGCACGTACTTCAAGACAAGGTATTCCATGGTGCGGCTTTCAAGGAGGCGTTCGAGGCGGCTTGGGTGCGGCATGCGTGCCGCGGCGGTGCGTGGGCGGCTCCATGGCCCAGAGCAGGCCGATGGCCGCGCACATCGGCAGGTTCTTGGAGAGCGGGCCGAATGGGTGCAGCCAGAACTCCGGCATGGCCCACGTGACGGCCGCGGTGTAGAAGCCGATCAAGGCAAGCTGCAGCGGCCACAGCACGCGGCTGCGCCATGCGGCGGGCAGCGCGAGCGTGCCGATGCCCAGTGCCAGGTCGAACACGGCGGCGCCATCGAGCAGCAGCTCCGCCCACAGGCCGCTCGCGCCCACGCGGGCCAGCAGCGCAAGGCTCTGGTCGCGCGGGTAGAGCCCGATGGAGACGATGAAGGTCCAGATCCACACCAGCGCAACGGACCAGCGCAGCAGCGGCAGCATCCATTGCAGCCACGCGGCGCGGCGCAGCGCCGGCACGCCATGGACCGGAATGAAAGCCCGGTGCGAGCGCGGCGCCCGCCCGAGCCAGCCTTCCAGGTCGGCGGCGGGCGCGGCATTGCCCTGCAGCAGCATGCCGGCGGTTTCGGCGTCCAGGAAGCTGCCCTTCCAACGCCCGGCCAGGGTCGCGCCCCATCTGAACAGGCGCTCGGGCAGCGGCAGCACCCACGCCTCGCGCGCATAGCCGAGCTGCCGGCGCAGATCGGCCAGATAGGTGCGCAAGCTCACCGGCTCGGGTCCCACGAAGGCGATGGTGCGGCTGCCCACGGGCCGCGCCTCGGCCAGCGCCAGCACGCCCGCCACCACGTCATGCAGGTGGACGGGTTGCAGCCATTGGCGGCCGCCGCCGGGCAGCAGCAGCATCGGCATGACGGCAAGTGAGGCGAACAGGTTCGCGCTCGCGCCCTCGCCGCCCCACACCAGCGAAGGCTGCACGACGGCCGACGCCACCCGGCAGCGCCGCAGATACCGGTCTGCGGCTCCCTTGCTGCGGTAATAACCGCTGGCCCCGGCGGGCTTGGCGCCCAGTGCGGAGACCTGGATCACCAGCGCGACGCCCACCGCGGCGCAGGCGTCGAAGAGCTGCACCGGCCCCAGGTGGTGAACGGCATCGAACTCGCCCGCGCGGCGCTCGCGCAGCACGCCGGCCGCGTTGATGACCACGTCTCCGGGGCGCAGGTGCTCCGTCCAGAACGAAGCGGGCGGAACCTCGGCCAGGTCTGCGGAGATCCACTGCGCATGGGTTTGCGGCCAGCCAGCCTCCGCGCGAGCCTTGTCCGCGTCGCGCGCGGTGCACAGCAGGTCTGCCCCGCGGTGCGCGAAAGCTTGGGCGAATGCGCGACCGAGAAAGCCGGATGCGCCGACGATCACTACCCTCACTGCTCGCCTTTCCCCATGCCGCGGCCAGCCGGGCCTCACCGCATGCGCTCGCGGTTGGCCACCGCGCACCCCAGCGCCAGGCCGACGGCAAAGCTGGCGTACACCGCGGCCATGGCGCCTTTGGAGAGGTGGTGCTCGAACCCGGGAGTCAGCCGCCTGGGTGTTGCCAGGTAGTCGACCGCGCATGCGGTGGCCGCGGCAATGCCGGCGCCTCCCAGCGCGGCCGGCACCGATTGCGCTGGGCGCCGGTTGGCGTGAAGCCATGCATACAGAACCGCCCAGAAGGTGGAGGAGCCGTGATGAATGGCATAGCTGAGCACCGTGTGCCGAAGCGATGGCGACCTGCGGAACAGGGCTTCGCGGTCCCATACCCAATGGCTGGTGGCATTGGTGGTTGCAGCGGAACTGCCGGTCTCGTAGCGCCCCAAGATCGCCAGCGCAACGCTCGATGCCACGCTGGCGAACGCGCCCGCGATCAGGCCTGTCCTGATGGCCGATGCCGCTTGGCTCGCAGGCGGCGCGTCCATGGCGGAGGATTTTTCACTTTCACTGCTTTGCATGCCCGGATCTTTGACGCCGGCGTGCTTTGCGCGAGTGCGGCACGGAGCATGAACACGTAGGCCGGCGCCGCATTGCTGCGGCGGTGCGTGCTTCGGGTGTTCCGCGACAAGGGTGCGCGCCGCTGTCCGACACCCTTGGCCCGTGAGCCGATGCAGCGTTGGCTCACTGCACTGAAAGGTGATCGAGATGAAGGCTCAACAAGCGAGAAGTGACGAGCGCGACAACAAGCGGGTTTTTCGGTGGGGTGTGGGCGCGGCCATCGTCGTGTTCCTGCTGGCGCTGCTCTACAACCTGCTGACGCAGACGCGGGAAGAAGGTCCGGTGAAGCCGGACACCCCGACGCAGAGCGCGCCGCAGACGACGGCGCCGTCGACTGCTGCGCCGGCAGCGCCGGCTGCGCCATCGAAATAGGCACGTGCCGGTTCCGCTCCGCGGCCTGCGTCAGGAAGACGCGTTCCAGCTGAGAAGGCCCTTCTGCGTGGCCTCGCAAACCGCTTGCGTGCGCGTCTTCACGGCCAGCTTGCTGTAGATGCTCTTGAGCTGGGCGCCGATGGTGTGGGCCGAACGCTTGCTCTCCTCGGCAATCTGCCGGTTGGTCTTGCCCTGGGCGATCAACCGCAGCACGTTCAGCTCCCGGGGCGTCAGCGGTCCTTTGGACGCGATGCGCTCGGTGTGCAGCATCTTGTCCGCACGCTGTGCGTCGACAGCAGACAGCTTGGCCTCGGGGTGCGCGGCAATGCCGTCCAGGATGCGGCGAGCGATCTGCGATGCCGACAGGGAGTCGCCGAGCTCGATCGAGCGCATCAGAAAAGCGAGGTCTGTTGCGTTCGCCTGCGCGAAGAGGTGCCGCACAACCTCCGCAGCGGCCGTGGCGGCGCTCATCGGCCGGCCGCCGAAAACCGTCGGCTCGAGCGGCTCATGCAGGCCGGGTTCGGGAACATGGATCTGAAGACCTTCACGTTGCAAGCTCCGCGCGCGTTGATGAAACCCGATGCTATGGAGAACGCCACTTGCGCGCACGCGCTTTCGAAGCGCCGCTGTGTCTCTGTTCACATCTGGCAGAGGGAAACTGGATCCGTATCCGCTTCGGACGGGCTCCAGGCTTCAATCGTTCAAGGATTCAGGGTCCGATGCGGCGGCCGGATGCCCGCGGCCGCCATGCTCGTCGGGCAGCGGTTCGAAGTCTGTGGCGGCAAAGTCCGAGGACACGTGCAGCCCATGTTCGTCGCGGCGCACCAGCCCCCGGTCTTCCATGTTGCGCATGGCCTTGTTGACCACCTCGCGCGAAAGCCCCGCATACGATGCGATCACCGCCTGCGTGATGCGCTTGTCGTAGCCGCCGGTGGTGGAAGGCGCCAGCTGGCTCAGTTGGTGCAGCACGCGGCCCACCAGGTCTTCGGAGGACAGCGATGAAATTCGCCGGAGCTGACCGCGCATTGCGCTCAGGCGCTTCATGGCAAGCTCGAGCAGCTTCAGCGAAATTTCCGGATGCAACGCGCACAGCCTGCGCATCTCCGAAACCGGAATCAGGTACACCGACGAAGGAAGCGCCGCGATCAGCGACTGCGCGACCTGGTAGCGGTCTTCGCCGAAAGAAGAACCGAAGAAGAAATCGTCCTGCCGGATGAATTCGGTGGTGACATCGTCGCTGGTGCTCCCATGCGCCACCACGCGCAGCAGACCGCCTGCCACGCAATAGATGCAGTCGGTCCACTCGTCGGCGGCGAGCACGGTTTCATTGCGCCGGTAGGAGCGCAGTTCGGTGGCCTGGACCAATGCCGCGCGCTCCGCCTGCGGCAGACCGGCGACCAGCGTGTGCAGATACATGCCCGGATGGTGCCCGAGTCAGCCATCCGTGCGGTACCCATAAATTGGGGATGCGGGCGCCTATCGCTACGGCTTTGCCTTGGCCGCACGCCGAAGGCATTCAATGAGTTGCTGCGTGCTTGGCGTGCGCCTGCGGCCGCGCATGGTGATGAGGCCGACGGGCGGCAGCTCGATAGGCACCTTGAGCGGCAGCACCTGCAGCATGCCCTGCTGCTGGAAGTGCCGCGCCACGGAGCGCGCCATGAAGGCCACGGCATCGCGTTGCTGCAGGAAGCTGACCTGCGCCAGGAACGATGCCGACTCGACGATGTCGGCCGGCGGATGCACGCCATCGCGAAAGAACATCTGGTCGAGCTTGACGCGCAGCGACGCCCAGGGCGGCGGCATCACGCAGCGCTCCTTTGCCAGGTCGGTCCAGGTCAGCCGCCGCTTCGCAGTCAGTGCATGGCCGGGCCGCGCCACGGCTGTCATGGGCTCCGCAAGCAGGGCCTCGGTTTCGAGGTCGGGTGCCGCATAGCCGGGCTCGAGCCGCCCCACGAAGAGGTCGAGCTCACCCAGGCGCAGCTTGGGAAGCAGCCGCGTGAGGTCGCCTTCCTCCACCAGCACGGTGGTTTGCGATGACCGCGTCTTGAGCATTTCGACCGCGCGGGCCATCAGCACCGGCATGGCCACCACCATGGCACCCACGCTGGTGCGGCCCGCCGCACCGCTGGCCACGGCAGCGATCTCGTCGCGCGTGCGGTCGTAGTCGGCCAGCACCGAGCGTGCAAAGCGCACCACGCTCTCGCCATAAGGCGTGGGCTCGGTACCGCGCGTGGAGCGCTCGAACAGCGCCAGGCCGAACATGCGCTCGATTTCGACCAGCGACTTGGAGACCGCCGGCTGCGTGACCGCAAGGAACTCGGCCGCACGCCCGAGGTGGCGGAACTGGTCGAGCGCCACCAGCATTTGCAGGTGGCGCAGCTTGAGGTTGGAACGCAGGACGCGGTCGATTTGGCTCATGGCGGGTGGTGGCGGGCTTTTCGACTACATAACCTCCAGGCTATGAAGAGAGTCCGCTATTTCATTGGATTGCAATGATTGTCTACTGAAGAATGCGCCCTGATTTCTCGAAAACAAATCGTCGGAGACAACCCCATGAATTTCAATCGCTCCCTGCAGCGGCGCCAACTGGTGCTGGGCGGCCTTGGTGCCGCCGCTCTTGCCACGGCCGCCGGCCGCGCATTCGCAGCCGACTATCCGGACCGCCCCGTCACCTTCATCTGCCCCTGGCCGGCCGGCGGCACGGCCGACCGTTCGATGCGCGCCATCTGCCAGATTGCGGCGCGAGAGCTCGGCCAGCCCATTGCACTGGAAAACCGCGCCGGCGCTTCGGGAATGATCGGCACCAAGGCCCTGGCCTCCGCCAAGCCTGACGGCTACACCATCGGCCAGATTCCCATTTCGGTCACGCGCTTTGCGCAGATCGGGACCGTGCAGATCGACCCGCTGAAAGACCTGAGCTACCTTGCCCGCACTTCGGGCCAGACCTTCGGCATAGCAGTGCCGGCGAGTTCGCCCTTCAAGTCGCTGCGGGACATGCTGGCGCAGGCCAAGGCCAGGCCGGGCGAGATCACCTATGCCCACGCCGGCGTGGGCGGCGCCACCCATGTGGGCATGGAGCAGTTCGCGCAGGCGGCGGGTGTCAAGTTCAACGCCATCGCCTACAAGGGCGGCTCCGCGGCACTGCAAGATGTGCTGGGCGAACAGGTCGACATGCTGGCCGACAGCAGCTCCTGGGCCCCGCATGTGGAAAGCGGCAAGCTGCGCCTGCTTGCCACCTGGGGCGAAGCGCGCACGCCGCGCTTCAAGGACACGCCCACGCTCAAGGAGCTGGGTTTCGACGTGGTGGTGGAAGCGCCCAACGGCATCGGCGCGCCGCGCGGGTTGCCGCCCGCGGTGGAAAAGAAGCTGCGCGACGCGTTCCGCGTTGCCGTCAACAGCGATGAGTTCAAGAAGGTGGCCGACAGCATCGATGCCCCGGTGATGTACCAGGACGGCCCCGACTATCGCAAGTATGTCGAAGCCGTGTACCGCCAGGAGACCGACCTGATCCGCAAGCTCAATCTCAAGGAACTGATGGAGAAGGGTTGATGAACGACAGCCCCCTGCTCCGCCTGCACCCGAACGACAACGTACTGGTTGCCAAGACACCCATCGCCCTGGGCGAGACGATTGCCGAGTTCGGTGTGCGGGCGCGGGCGCAGATTCCCGCGGGGCACAAGATTGCATCGCGCGCCATTGCGGCCGGCGAGCAGGTTAAGAAGTACGACACCGTCATTGGCGTGGCGTCGCGCAACCTGGAGGCTGGCGACTACGTGCACAGCCACAACCTCACGCTGGTCGATTCGTACCGCGACCCGGGCTTTTGCCAGGACGTGCGGCCGGTGGACTACGTGCCCGACGCACAGCGCGCCACGTTCATGGGCTTTGTGCGCGCCGACGGCCGCGTCGGCACGCGCAACTTCATCGGCATTCTGTCGTCGGTCAACTGCTCGGCCACGGTCATCAAGCGCATTGCGGCGCACTTCACGCCCGAGCGGCTGGCGGCGTTTCCCAACGTGGACGGCGTGGCCGCGTTTGCGCAGACCAGCGGCTGCGGCATGTCTTCGCCGAGCGAGCATTTCGACGTGCTGCGCCGCACCCTTGCCGGCTACGCGCGCCACCCCAACCTGGCCGGCGTGCTGATCGTGGGCCTTGGCTGCGAGCGCAACCAGGTCGATGCGCTGGTCGACTCGCAGGGGCTCCAACAGGGCCGCCTCATGCGCACGATGGTGATGCAGGAAGTGGGCGGCACGCGCCAGACCATCGAAGCGGGTATTCGCGCCATCGAGGAAATGCTGCCCGAGGCCGATGCCGCGCGGCGCACCCGCGTAGGCGCCAACCACTTGAAGATCGGCCTGGAGTGCGGCGGGTCGGACGGCTTCTCGGGCATCACGGCCAACCCGGCATTGGGCGCGGCCATGGATGTGCTGGTGCGCCATGGCGGCACCGCCATCCTCTCTGAAACGCCCGAGATTCATGGCGTCGAATTCATGCTCACGCGCCGCGCCGCAACGCCCGAGGTCGGCCAGAAGCTGCTCGACCGGCTGGCCTGGTGGGAGCGCTACGCGGCCGGCCAGAACGCGCAGTTCAACGGCGTGGTCGGGCACGGCAACCAGGCCGGCGGGCTGGCGAACATCTTCGAAAAATCCCTCGGTTCGGCCATGAAAGGCGGGACCACGCCGCTGCAGGCGGTGTACGAATATGCGGAGCCCATCGACAAGACTGGCTTCGTCTTCATGGATTCACCGGGCTACGACCCGGTAGCCGTGACCGGGCAGATTGCCAGCGGCGCGCAGCTGATCTGCTTCACCACCGGACGCGGCTCGATGTTCGGCAGCAAGCCGGCACCGACGATCAAGCTGGCGAGCAACACGCCGATGTTCAAGCGCCTGCAAGAAGACATGGACATCAACTGCGGCGTGGTGATCGACGGCGAGCTTTCGGTGCCCGAGCTGGGGCAGCAGATCTTCGAGCAGATATTGCGCCACGCCTCCGGCGAACGCACGCGCAGTGAAGCGCTGGGCCTGGGCGACCATGAGTTCGTGCCGTGGCACCTGGGCATCGTGAGCTGAACTTCTATTCTTCAAATGCCACTTACCCTCTCCCGCCCCCAACTGCAACGCACGGCCAACTTCATCGCGGGCGAATGGTGCGACGCCGCTGCCGGCCGCACGCTCGACGTGACCGACCCGGCCACCGGCGATCTGATTGCGCGCGTGCCCGATTCCGGCGCCGACGCGGCGCGTGCGGCCGTCGATGCGGCGCATGCGGCCTTTCCCGCGTGGCGCCGCACGCCGGCCAAGCAGCGCGCGCAAATCCTCAAGCGCTGGAACGACCTGGTGCTTGCGCATCAGGACGACCTGGGCCGCCTGATCTCGCGCGAGCAAGGCAAGCCGCTGGCCGAAGGCATCGGCGAGGTTGCCTATGCGGCAAGCTACATCGAATGGTTTGCCGAAGAGGCCACACGCGCCAACGGCGACGTGATTCCCGCCCCTGTGCCCGGCCGGCGCATGTTCGCCATGAAGGAGCCGGTGGGCGTGGTCGCCGCCATCACGCCGTGGAATTTTCCGGCCGCGATGATCGCGCGCAAGATTGCGCCGGCCCTGGCCGCGGGCTGCACCGTGGTGTGCAAGCCGGCCGAAGACACGCCGCTCACCTCGCTGGCGCTGGTGGCCCTTGCCGCGGAAGCCGGCGTGCCCGCGGGGGTGCTCAACATCGTGACGGCCTCGCGCGAGCGCACGCCCGAGGTGGTCGACGTGTGGCTGGACGATGCCCGGGTGCGAAAGATCACCTTCACAGGCTCCACCCCAGTCGGCAAGCATCTGGCGCGGCGCTCGGCCGATACGCTGAAGAAACTGTCGCTCGAACTCGGCGGCAATGCGCCCTTCATCGTGTTCGACGATGCCGACATCGGCGCCGCAGTCGATGGCCTCATGGCCGCCAAATTCCGCAATGGCGGACAGACCTGCGTCTGCCCCAACCGCGTGTTCGTGCATGAAGCCGTGCATGACGAGTTCGCCGAAACGCTGGCGGCACGCGTCTCGGCCTTGCGGATGGGCCCGGCCAGCGACCCGGGTTCGCAGATCGGCCCCATGATCAATGTGCGCGCCGTCGAAAAGATCGAGCGGCATGTGCAGGACGCCCTCGCCCGCGGTGCGCGCCTGATTGCCGGCGGCACACGGCTGCCCGCACTAGGGCCGAACTACTTTGCACCCACAGTGCTCGTGAATGCCGATGCGACGATGGCCTGCGCCTGCGAAGAGACCTTCGGCCCGGTCGTTCCCCTGACGCGCTTCGCGGATGAAACCGACGTGGTGGCCCAGGCCAACGACACGCCCTTCGGATTGGCGGCGTACTTCTATTCGCGCGACGTGCGGCGCATCTGGCGCGTGGCCGACGCATTGGAGGCCGGCATCGTCGGCATCAACGAAGGCGCATTGGCCGCGGAGGCGGCACCCTTCGGCGGCGTGAAGGATTCAGGCTACGGGCGGGAAGGCTCCGTACACGGGCTGGACGACTACATGCACACCAAGTACGTATGCCAGGGCCAGCTGGACTGAGCTTGCTTCACACCAACAACACCTGCCAAAGAGACATATCCAATGCCCGCAAACAACTGCTTCAAGACAGCATTGGCCGAGCGCCGGCCGCAAACCGGCCTCTGGCTTTCGATGGCCGACCCGTACATGGCGGAGGTGAGCGCCACCGCCGGTTTCGACTGGCTGCTGATCGACGGCGAGCACGCGCCCAACGACCTGCGCTCGACCCTTGCAGCACTGCAGGCCGTGGCGCCGCACCCTGCCCAGCCGGTGGTGCGGGCAGTTCAGGGCGACACGGCCCTCATCAAGCAATTGCTCGACATCGGCGCGAAGAACCTCCTTGTGCCGATGGTCGACACGGCGGAACAGGCCCGGGCACTGGTGTCGGCCACGCGCTATCCGCCGCAGGGCATTCGCGGCGTGGGCAGCGCCGTGGGGCGCGCATCGCAATGGAGCGGGCGCACCGATTACCTGGACATTGCCGATGAAGAAATCTGCCTGCTCGTGCAGGCGGAAACCGTGACGGCGCTCTCCAACCTCGGAGAAATATGCGGCGTGGATGGCATCGACGGCGTCTTCATCGGCCCGGCCGACCTGGCCGCGTCGATGGGGCATCGGGGACGGCCCGGGCACCCGGAGGTGCAGGCCGCAATCGAAGCCGCGATGCGGACCATCGTGGCATCCGGCAAGGCGGCGGGCACGCTGACCTCAGATTCGAAGCTGGCGCGCCGCTACCTCGAACTCGGCTGCACCTTCGTTGCGGTGGGTGTCGACTTGCTGCTGTACGCCGGCGCCGCACGAAAGCTGGCGGCCGACTTCACCGGCGCGCCGCCAGCCGCCGAGCCGGCGTCTCGCGCCGCCTA
>NZ_RWKH01000018.1 GCF_003984625.1 Variovorax sp. DXTD-1
GCTTGGCGCCGGCGCCTGCATCGCGGGAGCCGACGGCGCAGCTTGCCGAGCCTCGGCCTGCGTCTGCGCGGGCGCTTCCTCCAGCACGCGCTTGGGCGCCTGCGCCTGCATGCGTTCCTGCGTGCGCTCCACCGAAGTCTGCGGCGTCCTTTGAGGGCTCGGCTCGTTCTTGAACCGCTCCCTGTCCTGCGCCAGCGCAATTTCCAGGTCGCGCATATGGGCCTGCTCCTGCGCCAGGTGCATCCGGTACAACGGGCTGCCCTTGGCCATCTGGGATGTATCCAGCTTGCCCACGGGCCGCAACGAGCCCGGCGAAATCTGCTCGGGTTCGTCGCGGCGCCGGTGCGCCTCGGCAAAGCTCATGCCGCCCGGCGTGGGCACGATGCGCGATTCATGCGTGGTGATGCGTTCGATCTGCTGAGGTGTCAAGTGGCCGCTCGCGGGCTGCGGCTGTGCAGGCGTGTGCCGAGGCGCGGCATGGGGTTCCTCGCGCACAGGGCCTCGGGCGGCGTGGGTGACGGCCTCCGGCACCGGGCCGTGCTGTTTCCATCCATGCTGAGCGTAGGCCTCCAGATAGCGCTGCGCGATGGCTTGCGGGCTGTGGGCGATGTTGTCCGCAATAACGCGCTGCGCCGCTGCGTCCAGTTGCCGGCTCTGCTCCGGGCTGGCCGTGACCGTGCGTTGAACCGGCATGCCGTGCGTCATGGGGGTGGCCGGCTCGATGATCTGACGCGTCCAGGCATGGCTTTGCGGATCGCGGGTCCACGGCTCGTTGGCGCCGATGCCGGGGCGTACCGCTTCGATGCTCTCGGGCGCCTGCCTGTAGGGGTCTTGGGGTGCGCGCGGGTGGGCCAGCGCCAGTTCGACGGCCACGCTGCTGGCCTTGTAGTTGAGTTCGTCGCTCAGACGGGCGTCGGCGGTGGTCGTCAGGGTCTGGACCACGGGCATGCCCAACGCGACCTTGGGATGACCCTGGGCATCGAGTGCGCGCACTTGCTCGGTACGGCTCCAGCCGTGCTCGGGGTGTTTCTCGTCGTAGTGCCAAAGGTTGCCGTCGCTGCCGCGCTGGTTGTAGATGCGGGCGCGGTCTGCGGCGTCCATGATCTTGTCGCCGGCCACGGCGCCCACGAAGCCGCCGACCAGGCCGGTCACCACGGCGCCGGGGCCGGTCCAGGAGCCGGTGGCCGCGCCGTAGGCGGCGCCCGTGGCCGTACCCGCGAGCGCACCGCCCGCCACGCCGGCGCCAAAGTGCATGACTTGCGACTGGGCGCCAGTGACGTTGCCCTGGTCGAGCTGGTGGATTGCTTCGCGCGTGGTGCTGATTCCGCCATAGACCACCCCCGCAGCGCCCAGAGCGCCGCCGCCTTTGACGAGGGCTTGGAAGCCGGGCTTGGCGGCGATGCGGGCGTCGGCGGCGCCCAGGTGGTCCAGCACGCGGGGTGCGGGGCCCTCGAAGGTGGCCAGGCGTGGGCTGTGGCTGGCACTGCCCGGCTGGAACACGGGACTGGTCTGCTGGTAGCTTGCCCGGGCTCTGCGGTATTCGGCGTCGGAGATGAACTGGCCTTCGCGCATCTGGTCGAGCAGTTGGGAGGTCTTGATGGGCTCGGCGCCGTGTGCGCCGCGCATCTGTTGCGGATTCTCGAAGAATTTGTCGTCGGACCAGATGCGGGTGCTGCGGCCTTTGCCGTGCTCTTCGGCGGCCACTTCGAGCATGGAGGCTTCGCCGGCGTTTTTTGGGGGAACTTGGGCGGTCTTCAGTTGTTGCTCGAGTTTTGGGGTCTTAAGAACCTCGATGCCTTTGTCGGCGATGTAGCGGCCGAGTTCCCGCTTCAACGGTCCGTTCTCGATTTCGTCTGCAACTGTTGTTGTGATGGCGAATTCACGACCTTGCTCTTTTGCAAACTTGAAATAGGTATCGAGCTGCCGGGTGCCGCCCGCGCGGTAGGCGTAGACGAGGCTGTTGGCGTCGGCGAGGAAGTAACCGTTGGGCCGGGTGGGGGTGATGGACACGGTGCGCCTCGTGTCAGATCAGGTGGGCTTCCGCGTAGTCGCGGACCATGCTGAACAAGTCCCGGTAATCATCAACATCAAGCCCGGGATGCCATTTCTCTCCCAGTCGGCGCATATCCCACGCAAGATCGGCATCGATCTGACGCCCGTTGCGCTCCTGTTGAAGGTAGTCTGCGTACATCTGCGGCGCTTCTTGTTTGAAATGCGCGATGAAAGCGATCACCTCGTCTTCGCGCCATTTGTACGAACGCTCTTCCCGAAGCACTCGCCTCGCCCTGGCCTCCAAGCGACCGAGCGCGTGCCAGTCAAAAAGCGCCTCCGGCGTGCAGGGGAACCTGTCGGCGTAGTTGTGCAGAAAGCGAATGATGTTGGTCTTCACATACAGATCGGTCACCGCATCGATCCTGGCCAGCAGTTCCGGGGTGACGTTTTCTCGCCATTGGAGCGGGTTGGCATCCCACTGAGCGTCTTTTTCTTTCAAAGGGAAAAAGCTGCCTCTCGAGCAGTAGAAGAAGACTTCCTCGTCGTCGGGGCGCTGCTCTCTGGGGAGTGAGAGCACGCGCATGATTCTTTCTTTCACGGGGTCATAAGCTGAATCAATCTTGGCTTGTAGTTCGGGGCTGATAGGCATGGTGTTTCCCTTTGCTTGTTGTGTCTTGCGTCTTGAACGGAGGGGCTCGGTCACTCAGGAGTGCCGCCCGCGCGGTAGCGCGGCTTGACGAGGTGGATTTCGTCGATGCCCATCCACTTCGGCGTCTCGAAAAGGAACTCGACTTCCAGTTCGTTGATGTAGTCGCGAAAGATGCTTGCGGCACCTATTTCTCGCTATTGCCCTTTTTCCTCGGTATCGGATGTCGCAGACTGTTCCACGGCCAGATCGAACGTCGCGGGCAGATCATCAAGCGACTCGGGCTTCTTGTCGTCATACCATGACCGCCCGCGTGTTGCCTCGGACAAGGCATCAATGGCCTTGGACACGAGGTCGGCCCACTGACTTCCTCGGCTGAGTTGGTCTTGAGGAAGAGAGGCCAGACGTTCCTCCAACTTCTGCATCGCCTCAGCAAGAGTTCGGCCGGTCACATACGGAAGCCATTCAGCGGAGAACACGTAATCCGTTGCGAAAAACATGTCCAAGTCGCCGCCACTCGACAGATCGCGCACGGTGTCAATCTGGTTCTCCCACAAACCGAGTGCGGCCCATACCCCTTTGCTGTAGCGGTCGCTCCAGGCTTGAAAACAGAAGTCTTCCTTTGCTACAAGACGGTCAATTCGATCAAAGTTCATATCCCTCCCTTCATGGTGTTTACCCAATGATGAAGTCGTCTCGCATCCTTGGAACAGCTTGAGCATCCGGGCCCAGTACCCACGGGTGCTGATAGACAGCTTGTTCATAGCGTCTCGCGCAGGAACTGCGGCACAGGAGGCTGGAGAATTGAATGCGTCCAGATCATGAATTTCCTTTCCGCGCTCACTCATTGGCGTGGCTGTTTTGTTGATGGATGTGTGACGATTAAGCGTACATCCGAGAGGACGCTGTTCGGCCTCTGTGCCTGCCCACCAGCCGCGTTGCGCGGGTGGATTTCACGATCACGATCAATCGTTCATTGGCGCGAGTAGGTTCCAGATCCCGATAGGTCCGGCGCCTTCTTGGAGCTATCCAGCCAGCTCCCGCTGATGGCCATCTGGGGTCCGGCTCAATCCGGGCAAGCCGGGGCCATGCCCCGCGTGCAGTGCTCAGCGCGCGGCGCCAGACGCCGCACGCAAAGTCTCGACCTGCTCCTTGTAAACCTGCTCGATGCGCCGCAGCCGCTGCTCGCGCGCGGCATCGTTGACCCAGGCAGCCGCCATCGCGTTCTGCTTGCCCAGCTGGTATTCCAGCGTGGCCTCGGGCAGCAGCGCGCTGTCGTCGGCCGGGGCATAGCCGTAGGCCGCACGCAGCGTCTTCAGCACTTCGCGCTCAGCCTCGGCGCGAGGGCCCTTGCCTTGGCCGTAGCCGATCAGGAACGCCTGCAGCCGGGCCTGGAACGCGGGCGGGTAGTCGCGCCGCACCACCATCTGCGCGCCGGGTGGCGGCTCGGACTCCCACACTACGTGCAGCCGCGCGGCCTCGACGGGAAACTGCTCCCTGAAGCGCTCGAAGTCGGTGGTGTTGTTGGTGGCCACGTCGGCGTCGCCGTTGGCCACTGCGAGCGCCGTGGCTTGGTGGTTGCCGACGATCTCGCCGCGGAACTGGGTCTCCATCTGGATCTTGCGCGGCAGGAACAGTTGGCTCTGCGGTATGAGAAATCCGGTCACCGAGCGGCTGTCGCCGCGCGCGAGGCGCCAGCGCTCGGGCTCGGCAAGCACCGCTTCCAGCGTGTTGGGCGCGCCGGTCCTTCGCGTGAGCAGCACTGCGCGGTGGGCGGGCATGCCGGGCCGGCGGGCGATTTGCGCCACCACCTTCATGCGCCGCTGCATCACTGCGTCCAGCGCGATCTTGGCCGAGAGAAACGCCATGTCGACTTCATCGCGCTTGATGGCGCGGTCGAGCTCTTCGTACGACGCCACGGAGTAAGCAGTCACCGGCACGCCGATGGCCTGGCTCATGTCGGCCAGCAGCGGCATCCACAACGCACGCGATTCGACCGCGCCCCCCAGCGGCAGCACGCCAAAGCGCACGGGCTTGGTGGGAGCGGCCGCCTTTTCGGTGGCGCCGGCGTTGCCCGGCGCCAGCAAGAGCGTGGTGGCAACCAGCATGAGCGGCAGTGCCGTGGCGGCAAACCATCGAGCAGCGCGAGGCAGCGCGCGAGCAGGCATGTCAGGGCGACAGGTCGCGAAGGACGTTGACCTGCTCCGCATAGCCGCTCTCGATGCGCTTCAGGCGCGCCTGCCGCGCCTCGTCGTTGACCCATTGCGCGCTCATGGCATTCTGCTTGGCCAACTGGTAGGCGAGCTTGGCGGCCGGCTGCAGCGAGCTGTTGTCGGCCGCCACGAAACCGGCCAGGTCGTGCAGCGACTTGAGCACGGCCCGCTCCGCATCGCCCTTGGGCCCCTTGGCGCGGCCGTAGCCGACCAGGAAGGCCTGCACGCTGCTGCGCAGCTCGGGCGAATATTCACGCCGCACCACGATCTGCGCATGCGGAATGAGCTCCGACTCCCACAGCACCTGCAGCCGCTGCGCCTCGGCCGGAAAGCGCTGCTTGAAGCGTTCGAGATCGGCCGTGTTGTTGGTGGCCACATCGGCTTCGTTGTTGGCCACGGCCAGGGCGGTCGCCTGGTGCGTGCCGACGATCTCGCTCAGGAAGCGGGTTTCCATGGCGATGTGGTTGGGCAGGAAGAACTGCAGCTGCGGCACGATGAAGCCGGAGACCGATTGCCGCTCGCCGCGCGCAAGGCGCCAGCGTTCCGGCTCGCCCAGCAGGCTCTTCTTGGTATTGAACGGCGGCGTCTTGCGGGTGAGGAGCAGGGCGCGGTAGCCCGCCAGGCCGTCGTGCCGCACCACCTGGGCCACCACTTTCATGCGGCGCTGCGTCACGGCGTCGAGCGCCATCTTTCCGGACAGGAACGCCATGTCGACCTCGTCGCGCCGGATGGCCTGTTCCAGCGCTTCATACGAGTTGACCGAGAGCACGCTCACGGGACGAGCGATGGCTCGGCTCAGTTCGGCCAGCAAGGGGTCCCAGTCGCTGCGCGATTCGAAAGCACCGCCGAGCGGCAGGATGCCGAAGCGCACCGCTGCATCGGGCTGCAGCGCGGGCTGGGCGGCCGCCGGCATCGGTAGGCCGGCGAGCAGCGTCAAGGCGAGTGCGCCGCGGCGCACCACCACGGCCGCAGCACGCCTGAACCGCGGGCAGCGGTGCGGGGCACGAAACGCGTCAATGGCGCCGGAAGCCTTCCGGACGCGGCTTGGAGAGGCCTGCATTTTTGGGCACGGAACATGGGCCGCTGCGGGTCAGCGGGTCTAACATGGACAAACGCGGACACGATTAGATATCAAATACAAGTCGTTTTTGTGATGTTTTTCCCATCTTTCGCACCGTAACCAGCGCCCGTAAGCTCGATCTTCATGCGCCCAATGCCCCCATGAACTGGAACTTCCGCGTCGTCCGGGGGCTTGCGCGCCTCACCTTCGCCCAGCAGCTGATCCTGCTGGCGCTGGTGCCGGCAACCGCCGCCACGCTGGCGGCCATTGCCGTGCTGACGCGCCAGCACCTGGACAACCTCACCGAGCTGATGCGCGCCAACGCGCAAACAGTGGCGCTGCAGGTTGCCACGGCGGCGCAAGCGCCGCTGGCGCGCATGGACCGTCGCATTCTTCAGCGCACGGCCCAGTCGGGCACCTTCCAGCCGCACGTGCAGCAAGTACAGATCTGGTCGGACGACGGCGAGATCGTCGCCAACTCCGAAACCGTCGATCGCGCCCGGGGCGAGGGCCTGCAGGTGGTGGTGCCGGTGGTGAGCGAGGATGGCCGGCACAGCGGCAAGGTCATGGTCGAGATGAGCCTGGACGCCGTGCAGGACGCGCGGCGCTCGGTGTGGCTCAACGTGGTGCTGGTGCTGGCAACCAGCCTGGTGGGCGTGGGGCTGGCGGGCTGGTGGGCCGCGCGGCGCATCAGCGAGCCGATCCGCGCGCTGGGCAAGGCGGTCGACCGCCTGGGCGCCGGCGAGGCCGCGAGCGTGACCATCGAAGGCACCTCCGAAGTGCGGCACCTGCAGCACGGCTTCAACCAGGCGGCGCGTGCACTGGCCGAAAGCCACCGGCTGCTGCAAAGCCGCATCAGCGAGGCCACGGCTGAACTCGCGCGCAAGAACCAGCAGCTCGAAGTCGCGAGCCAGGCCAAGACGCGCCTGCTGGCGGCCGCCAGCCACGACCTGCGCCAACCGCTGCATGCGCTTACGCTGTTTTCCGACGGCCTGGCCAACGGCGAAACCGACCCCGTGCGCCTGCAGCGCATCGGCCACATCCGCGAATGCGTCGATTCGCTCGACCGGCTGTTCTCGGAGCTGCTCAATCTCTCGCAGCTGGACGCCGGCGTGCTGCAGCCGCAGTGGGCGGACTTTCCGCTCGACCAGCTGTTCGACGAAATCAGCCGCAACTTCCGTCCGGTGGCCGAGCAGCAGGGCCTGCGGCTGGTGGCGCGCAAGACCGACCTCTGGGTGCGCTGCGACTACGTGATGCTCTCGCGCATTCTCAACAACCTGGTGTCGAACTCGCTGCGCCACACCCTTGAAGGCGGCGTGCTGATCGGCGCCCGGCGGCGCGGCAAGGGCGTTCGCATCGACGTGGTCGACACCGGCGTGGGCATTGCCGTGCAGCACCAGGCGCGCGTCTTCGAAGAGTTCTATCAGGTGGAGGCCACCGGCCGCCAGGCGCCGCGCGGCCAGCGCGGCATGGGCCTGGGGCTTGCCACGGTGCAGCGCCTGACGGAACTGCTCAACACCCGTGTCGAGCTGACCTCGCGTCCGAACAAGGGCACCTGCGTGCGGGTGCTGGTGCGATCGGCGCCGGCCGCATTGCCCGCGCTGGACGTGGCGCCGGCCCCCAGCGCCATCGAGGAGGAACCCAGCTTCGAACAGTTGCGCATCCTGGTGATCGACGACGAGCGCACCATTCTCGAAGGCCTGTCGGTGGTGCTCACCAACTGGGGCGCCGACGTACAGGCGGCACAAACCCGCGCCGAGGCACTCGCGCTGGCCGACGCGTGGGAACGGCCGCCGGACGTGGTGGTGAGCGATCTGCTCCTGCAGGGTGGCGACAACGGCCTGGACGTGATCGCGGCGCTCGAACGCCATCCGCACGGCATCGGACCCGGCACGGCGCGCCTGCTGGTCACGGGAGAAACCAAGCCCGAGCGCCTGCGCGAAGTGGCCAGCGCCGGCATTGCGGTGCTCTACAAGCCGGTTTCTCCGCGCGTGCTGCGCCAGGCCATCCAGGCCCAGCGCGCGGCGGCGCTGCTCAACGCCGAAGCCTAGGTTCTTGCAGGCCCTAGTCCATCGGACATAGGCCAAGCAGCCGCCGCGCTGTGCACTTCATCACGCCTGCAAGCGGTGGCAGGCGTCGACATAAGCCCTCCGCCTTATCGCGCCAAGCAAGGGGCTTCCGTACATTGGGTACTGCACTCTCTCTTGCTGCAGAAGCAGTCCATGTTTGTTGCCGTGAACTCTTTCATCTCGCTTTTCCGGAAACGGCTGCGCTGCGGCGCCCGCACCGCGCTGGCCTTCGGCATGGCGCAGCTGGCCGCCGCCGCATCGGCCACCGGCCTCACGGTGCTGATGGGCGACGACCTCGCGGCGCACTCGGAGTTCGTGCAGCATCTTCGCGCGGGCGAGGAGCCCGGCGGCCGCTTCGATCTGGTGCGGCTTCCGCAGGGCGGCGCGGACACCTCGCAAGCCGTGGAAACAGCCGCCGCCGAGCCCGACCGCGGCGCCAACGCCGGCGTGCGAACGCGCGGCCTGCGCACCGCGCCGGCAGATACCGGCATGACGCTGGCAGTCGGCGTGCCGGCCGCGCGCGCGGCGCTCGGGCGGCCCGGCCAGCAGCCGCTGGTGCTTGCGATGCTGAGCCGGCTCGACTACGAGACCCTGCGCGCCAGCAGCCCGGCCCTGCGGCGCGGCGACCGGCGCGTGGGCGTGCTGCTGCGCGACCCCGCCATGGGCGACCAGCTTGCGCTGGTGGGTGCGGTGCTGCCGCACAAGTACCGCATCGGCGTGGTCGCCACGCCTGAATCGGAACCGCTGGTGCGCGAGCTGCAGCGCGCGGCGCAGGGCGCAAACCCGCCGTGGGACGTGCAGGTGGAATACGCGCCCGACGCCAGGTCGCTGGCTGCGGCGCTGCATTCGGTGGTGCCGCGCAGCGACGCGCTGATGGTGCTGCCCGACCTGATCGGCGACAGCCAGGCCGCCACGCTCTCGGTGTTGCGCGCGGGCGCCGGGGCGGGCTTGCCGGTGTTCGGCGCCAGCGAAGGGCTGGTGCGTTCCGGCGGGCTTGCGGCCGCGGTCTCCACGCCGGCGCAGCTGGCGCGGCAGGCGCGGCTGCTCGGCCAGAAGCTGGCGAACGCCGGCGCCGGTCCGCTGGTGGAGTCGGCCACGCCGGCCACCGTGCGCATCAACGTGACCGTCGCGCGCGGTCTCGGACTGCGCTTGCCGGAGGAGCGGGAACTGACCGAGCGGCTCACCGTCACGCGATGAGCGACAAGGGGACGACGCCCGAAGGCTCGCACGCCGATTCGCCGGCGCAGCCGCAGCCCCTGTCCACGCCCACGCTGGTGGTGCGCGGCAACCTGCAGCGCGACCTGTTCCGCCTTGGCGTGGTGCCGTGCGCCGCGGTGGCGCTGGCGCTCACCGGCTGGTTCACGCACAGCCGCCTGCAAGCGCTCGAAGCGGCTTTCGATGCCGAAGGCCAGGCCGTGGCGCGCCAAGTGGCCGCCATGTCGGACCTGAGCCTCTATGCCGGCGACCTGCCGGCGCTGCAGAACGTGGCCAACGCGGCGTTGCGCGGCGGGCAGGTGATGCGGGTGGAAATCAGCAACAGCGCGGGCGTGTTCGTGACCGCCGGCCCCAAGGCATCGGCGCTTGCGCAGCTGCGCATGTTCACCTCGCCGGTCACGCTTCGCGAGGCTTCGCGCGCCAGTGCCTTCGCGCCCGCGGGCTCCACCGCGGCGGGCGAAACGCCCATCGGCCTGGTGCAGGCCTTCAGGGACACCACGGCCTACGCGCGCGAGCGCAGTCGCTCGCTCATGGCGGGCATCGGCATTGCAATGGTGGCGCTGCTTGCGGCATGGGCCTCGGTGCGCCACATGGCGCGCACGGTGGCACGGCCGCTGCGGCGCGTGTCGCGCACCGTTGCGGCATTGGAGGCCGGGCACTTCGAAGCGCGCTGCGACGTGGTCGAAGGCGAGCCGCGGAGTGTTTCCGCAGCATCGTCCGGCAAGGGCCACGCGCACGAGCTGGCCGTGCTCGCGCACGACATCGATCGCCTGGCCGAGCGGCTGCAGCGCAACCGACAGGTCAGCGAGGAGCGCGTGCGCGAAGCCACGGCGGTGGCGCTGCAGCGCATGGCCGAAGCCGAGCAGGCGGCGCTGTCGCGCGCACGGTTCCTGGCCGCGGCCAGCCACGACCTGCGGCAGCCGCTGCACGCCATGGGGCTTTTCATCGATGGCCTGCTGCCAAGCGCCACCGAGGCGCAGCGCCCGGCCGTGCTGCGCCTGCAGGAGGGCACCGAGTTCATGGGCGTGCTGCTCGACGACCTGCTCGAAATCTCGCGGCTCGACGCCCAGGTGCTGACGCCCGCGATCACCAAGGTGCCCTTGGCCGCGCTGTTCGACCAGCTCGATGCGCAGCACGCCCCCACCGCGGCCGAGACCCGCGTGCGCCTGCGCTGGAGCGACCGCGGGCTTGCGGTGCGCAGCGATGCAGCGCTGCTGCAGCGCATCGTGGGCAACCTGGTGGCCAACGCGCTGCGCCATGCGCCCGCCGGCGGCACGGTGCTGGTGGCCGCGCGGCGCATCCGGGCCGGCGGAGACAGCGTGCGCATCGAAGTGCGCGACAACGGCATTGGCATTGCGCCCATTCACCAGGGCCGGATCTTCGAAGAGTTCTACCAGGTGGCCAATACCGAGCGCGACAGGCGCCGCGGCTTCGGGCTGGGCCTTGCCATCTGCGCGCGCATTGCCTCGCTGCTCGGCACTCGCATCACGGTGCGCTCGGCGCTGCAGGCGGGCAGCACCTTTGCGCTCATCCTGCCCGCCGCCCAGGCGGCTGAAGCCACCGCGCCCGCAGCCGCGCCGCGCGCGCTCACCCCGCTGGCCGGCCTGCACTGCATGGTGGTCGACGACGACCCCGTCATCCTCGACGGCAGCCGCGCGCTGCTGGAGCAATGGGGGTGCGAGGTCGAATGCATCGCCACCGGCGCCGAGGCCATTGCGCGGCTGGGCACCGGCGACCAGCGCTTCGATGCGGTGCTGTGCGACTTGCAACTGGCCGGCGCCGACGACGGCATGGACGTGATCACCGCCGCCAAGCGCCTGCAGCCCGATGCGCTCGCCGTGCTCGTGTCCGGCGCCACCGGGCCCGAAGTGCTGCAGCGCCTGCGCCATGGCGGCGTGATGCTGCTCACCAAGCCGGTCGCGCCCGCCAAGCTGCGCGCGCTGCTTTCCACGCGGCGGCATGCCGCCTCGCCGGCCTGAGCGCCGACGCACGCACAGGCTGCAGCCCTCCACGCCTGCCGACAGGAACCCTTCCGATGCTCGACATTGCCGCACTGAAAGACATCCGCCCCTTTGTGGCGACGCCGAGCTACGGCGGTGCGCTCGCCTCGATCTACGTGCGCAGCCTGCTCGGCCTGGTGAACCTCGCGTGGAGCCACGGCTTTTCGATGCAGACGCGCTTCCTCGATGGCGACAGCCTGATTCCGCGCGCACGCAACCGGCTGGTGGCCGAGTTCATGGCCGACACGCGCTGGACGCACCTGTTCTGGATAGACGCCGACATCGGCTTCGAGCCTTCCGCGGCGCTCAGGCTGCTGCTGGCCGGCCGCGACGTGGTGGCCGGCGTTTATCCGCTCAAGGAGGACGGCTGGCCCGCCGACGGCTTGCGCGAGGCCTTGCCCGCGGGCAGCACGCGCGCCGACTTCGAGGCGCGGCATGCGCGCTTTCCGGCCAACGCATGGACCGGCGAGGGCAAGGTCGACGCCGACGGTTTCATCGAGGTGCTCGACGCGCCCACGGGCTTCATGCTGATTGGCCGTTCGGTGTTCGAGCGCCTGGCCGAGGCGCGGCCCGACCTGCGCTACACGCCCGAGCCGTCCCGCGACACCGCCGCCCAGGCATGGCCGCACTACCGCTTCTTCGACGTGCTGGCCGAGCCGGGCAACGGCCGCTATCTGAGCGAGGACTATGCGTTCTGCCGGCGCTGGCAGGCGCTCGGCGGCAAGGTCCACATCGACGCGCAGTCCGACTTGTCGCACCAGGGCCTGCGCACCTACACGGGCCGCTTCGGCGCCGCGGGCTAGCAGCGAGCAAGCCGCTAGAAGTCGGCGCAGCCGTTGCGCTTCTCGGTGTCGACGCAGCTTGTGAGGTTGGGCCGCGAGCGCACGCGCGACCATTCGCGCGCCAGCACGTCGTTGCCCTGCGAGGCGCGGTCGCCTTCGAGCGGGCCGGTCGCAAAGCAGATCGGCGGCGGGCCGATGTTGCGGTCGTAAAGCCAGGTGGTCGGCAGGTCGCGGATCACGTCGGGCTTCGGAATCTGCGGAAAGACGACGACCGTGACTGGCGGAACTTCCGGAGGGCTGCTGACCGTGAGCGTCCCCGGCACCACGTTGACCAGATAGCCCTCGGCCGAGGTGAAGCTGCCGTTGATCGCATAGGCGCCGGGCGGGCTCGACTGGTTGGCGGCGGTGCCCACCGCACCGCTGAAGCCGGCACCGTTGTCGCCGAGGATCAGGCCCGTGATGCTCCAGGTGAAGACCGGATTGTCCGAGCCCGAGGCCCGTGCGGCATTGCCGATCACCACCGTCGCGGTCGGCCGCTGCGCATAGATGAAGTGGTTTTCGCCCGGCGACACGCTCACGCCGCACAGGCCCAGGTAGGCGCAGTTGTAGAGGTTCGGCAGCAGGCCCGAGCCGGTAACGCCACCGCGCGTTTCGCCGATCCAGGTGTCAGCCCACACGCGCCAGGGCGCGCCGCCCAGGCTGGCACCGCCCACGTTCTGGAAGCGCGCCGCGGCCACCAGGTCGGCGCCCGACGTACTGCTTACCGCCGTGCCGAGCTGCAGGTCGCCGCTCAGCGTGCGCACGAACACCGTGTCCGCCGCCATGGAGCCGGCCGACACCACCTGCGGCGCATTGCCGGCCGCGTCGTAGCCGACGACCGAGACGGGGCCGATGCGCAGTTCGTCCACGTCCTGGTAGCGGAACGCGCCGGCGGCGCCGCCGCCCAGCGTGTTCGCGCTCACGTTGTTGGCCGCCTGGTCGAGCAGCACGCTGCCGCCGCTGGAACGGGCCAAGAGCGTGCCGGCCGTGATGGGTGCGGCCGCGGTCTGAGTGATGTTGCCTGCCGACACCAGGCCGACGCGCGGCGCCGTGATGGGCGCCTGCAGCGAGATGTTGCCGCCGCCTTCGTTCTGCAGCGTGAGGCCCGAGGCCAGCGCGAGCGGCCCCACCACGTTGATGTCGGCCGCATGCGCATTGCTGCCGGCCACGATCGCGTTGCCGGCCGAGATGCGGGAGAACTCGTCGGCCGACACCGCGAAGCCGGTGCTCGCCGTGCCACCGAGCGTGATCGGCGTTGCGACCTGGTCGAAGGCCGTGCCGTCCGCCGCCACGCCGCCGGGGCGAAGGTTGACGACATTGCCCGCGCTCACGGTGCCATCGATCACCAGCGCGTCGGTGCTGCCGTCGTTGCTGGCGCGCAGCACGACGTTGCCACCGGCCGACGACACGGAAACGCCCGCAAGCACCGGAGGGAACACGCCCGGCACGGGTGCTGGCGGCCCGATCCGCACGCCGGCGCCGTCGCCCTCGGCCTGGCCGGTGATCTCGATGCTGCCGCTGCCGGTGGTGGCAATCTGCGTGCCGGTGCGCAGCAGCACGCCGTCGCCCCCCGTGCCCGGATCCGTGTCGGCCTGACGCAAGCCGCGCACTGCGATGTTGCCGCTGACCGAGCGAAGCGCCGAATCGTTGATGACCACCCCATGGCCCGGAATCTCGCTGCTGTTGCCGGTGAAGTTGCCGACGCCGCGCACCGTGATGTTGCCGCTGGTGGTCGAGATGTCGGTGCGCCGGTTCGGCAAACCGGTGCCCGTGAAGCGCGAGTTGAGCCGCACGCCGCTGGTTTCGGCGCCGATGCCTGTGATGTCGACGTTGCCGGTCGACGTGGCGATCTGCACGCCGTTGATGTAGACCGCCGCATCCGTGAAGCCGCCGCTCGAGGGCCCGCTGGTGTTGCCGTTGATCGTTACCGAGCCGCCCGCGCCGGCATCGGTGCGGCCGACGCGCGTGTCGATGACGTTGCCGTTCAGGCTCACGCTCGGCCCCGACCCCGAGGCCGACCAGGCGCCGTTCATCACCACATTGCCGCCGTTGGTGTAGATGTCGCCGCTGTAACTCACCTGCCCGCCGCCGGTCGCGGCACCGCCGCCGTTGACGTCGGTGTTGAACACCACGTTGAGCGGCCCGCCGGCGCCCGAGGACTCGATCACCACGTTGTTGTCGCCGCGCACGCTGCGGTGGGCGTCGAGCTGAAAAGTCAACGGCCCGTTGGCTGTGCTGTAGTTGATGCGCACGCCGTTGAACATGCGGATGTCGCCATCGGTCGGCGACCCCGCGCCGGGATCACCGGTGGTGATGCGCACGCTGGTGCCGCCGTTGAGGGCGGCGTTGATGTCGCCGTCCTGGATCGTGCTGGCCGCGAGCGGCTCGAAGGGATTGGTCGGCAGCGTGCCGGCCGCGGCGCCGGGAACGATGTCGACATTGAAGGGATCGACGAGCCAGGTGCCGGCGGTGCCCGCGGGCGCGGCGGCGTCCACGCGCAGCCCGTTGATGCTGAAGCCGCCGCCCTGTCCGTCGTCGGGCGCGGCAAAACCGCCGGAAGTCTCGATGAAGCCGCCGTTGCCGCCGCCCGCGCCGCCACGCGCCGAAATGCTGCCGTGGGCACGCAGCGTACGTTCGGCCAGCAGGCGAACATCGCCGCCGTTGCCCGATGCGACGGCGTCCGCGCGCGCGATCGAGCCAGCGCCGAGCGCGATGGCGCCGGTGTCGCCGAGTTCGGCCACCGCGTTTGCATGAAGGCGGATGCGCCCGCCGCCGGCGCTGCCGCTCGCGTCGAGAATGCCGCGGTCGTCGTTTCCGGGCGGCGGTGGCGGTGGCTCCAGCGGCGCAGAAACGTCGATGATGAGCGGAGGCGTGTAAGGCACAAGCCCGATCGCGCGGCCCTTGATGTCGATGGTGCCACCCGTGAGGCCGGCGTCGTTGCCCACTGCAGAGACCAGGCCGCCTGTCATGCGCACGCCTTCGGACGACAGCCCGCTGTCCAGAATGATCTCGCCGTTGCGCGAAACCATGGAGTCGGCCCGCAGCACGCCGCGGAAATTGACCACGCCGTTCGAGACTTCCGAGCCGCTCGTCGCCACAAGCGCCACGCGACCGCCGTTGGCCTGCATGGTGCCGCTGTTCGCCACGCCGCTGTACAGGCCGGGCGTGACCCGCAGCGTAGTGAGCCCGTCGCCGGCGAGGTCGAGCGTGACCGTTTCGCCCGACGCCATGGCCGCCGTGCCGCCGTCGGCCACGATGCTGCCGCTGTTGAACACCTGGGATCCGATGAGCGCCGCGGTGCCGCCACTGCCCACCAGCGTGATGTTGCCCTGGTTGTCCACGGTGCCGAAACTCCCGTCCGGCCGCCTGAACTCGAGCTTGGACGCACCGGCCATGAAGTCGGCGTTGCTGGTGGACATGTCGAGTGTCGATGCGACCAGTCCGCCGACGCTGATCGAGGAACCCTTGGAGAACGTCACGCCGGCCGGGTTGACCAGGAAGACGCGGCCATTTGCATTGAGCGATCCGGCAATGGCCGAGGGCTCCCCGCCGATCACGCGGCTCAGCAGCACGCTGCTGGCGCTCGGCTGCGCAACGTTGACCGTCGCGCCCGTCGAAATGGAGAAGGTGTTCCATTGCGCGATGGCGCGCGCCGTCGTCTGGTTGATGTTCATCGTCGCGGCATTAGGCGTCGCGACAGACACGCCTCCGGCAATGGGCGAGAACCCGGTGGGCAGGGTCTGGGCCAGCGCGGGCGCCAGGCCCAGGCACACCAGTGCGAGCGCGACCGGGCGCAGCCGCGGGCGCGGATGGAATCGTGGGGAACGGTTGTGCATTGCCATGTCAGAACACCTTTTGCGCCTGCACGTACAAGCGCGGGTTGCGGCCGCCGCCATCGGTCTGCGCCGGCCGGGTGCCGTCGCGCCAGGCGAGCGTCGCGTTGATCGCAAAGTTGCCGGGCCGCGCCCACGAAATGCCGATGCCGAAACCGCGCAGGCTGTGGCGGTTGGGGCCGGTGTCGAACGGCGAAGGGTTGCGCACGATCTTTCCGCGCGCGGCGTCGTAGAACACGAAAGGCGTGAGCTCCGAGTTGAGCGACCAGCGCCATTCGACGGTGCCGATGGCGCCTTCGTCCACCAGCAGTTCGCCCGACGGGTACGCACGCACTGCGCGCGCACCGCCGAGCGAGAGCTTCTCGGAAGCGTCGAGGTTCTTGCTGGCCCACTGGCCGCCGAGCGCCACATAGAGCGAATGGTTCGGCACGATGGCCTGCAGCCGCGAAACCTGGAAGCTCAGCTTGGTGTAGCCGCCCTCGGTGCGGTGGCCCGCCACGCTCTGGTCGAACGCGCGGCTCTGCTCGTCGCGAATGGAAAGGTCACCACGGTAAAGCGTGCCCGAGCTGGCCCAGTAGCCGCCGCCGAGCACCTCGTCGCGCCGCTCCCACGCCCAGCCAAGGCCCAGGCCGTGCACGCGCTTCTTCGAGGCGAAGTCGACCGCGTTCATCTCGTCGGTGAGGTTCTTCACGTCGGCGCCCAGGCGCAGGAAGAGGTTCTGCTGGCGCTGGCGGATCAACGGATAGTTGAGCGAAAAATCGAGCACGTCGGCCCTGCCCTGCGCCCCGAGTTCGGCAAACTCGCCGCCCAGCTCGTAGTTGACGCGCGCAAGGCCGATGCCGGCGCGCAGGCCGCTGGTGCCGATGGGCGCCTCGTAGGCCACGCGCCCGAACTGCAGCGCGTTGCTGTTCGAAACCATCAGCCGCATGTCGAGGTTGTCGCCGATGCCGAAGGGGCTGAGATAACGCGCCGTGCCACCGACGCGAAAGCGCCCCGATTCCTTGGTGCCGTGGTTGTCGCCCTCGGCCGTGAAGGCCCAGCGCGGGCCCGCGACGACCTCGACCGAAAGATCGGTGGTGCCGCTTTGCGTGCCTTCCTGCAGCCCCGACGTGACGCGGATGCCGGGCTGGTCCGACAGCAGCAGCATCGCGCGCTCGTAGGCGGGCGCGCTCACGGCTTCACCGGGCTGCAGGGGCGCGAGAAAGCCGCGCACGCGGGCTTCGCTGATGGGCGCATCGGGTGCGACGGTGACATCGACCTTGCCGACCCGGCCTTCGATGACGCTGATTTCCACGATGCCGTCGCGCACTGTCTGAACCGGCACCACGGCCTGCGCGAGAAAGTAGCCGCGCTCCTTGTAGCGCGCGGTAATGGCCTGCGCCAGGCTTTCGAGATCGCCGAGCGTGACGTTGCGGCCGATGTAGGGTGCCGTGATGCTTTGCATCTCTTCATTGGTCAGCGCCTTGACGCCGTTCAGTCGCAGGTCGTTGAGCTTGAACGAGGCGGCGGGCGGCAGGGGTGCGGCGGGCAGGCTTTGCGGGGCAGCGGTACCGGTAGCCTGGGCGAGCGGCCGGTCGCAGGTGCCGCAAGGGTCTTGGGTGGGGAGCAGCGTGTTGGTGTCTGTTTCTGCTGCGTGGGTGCGTTGGGCTGCTACCAGCAGCGTGGCTCCCATCAATGCGAAGACAGCGAGAGCAATAGGCGTAGAGCGTTGACGAGCGCGCATCTCAGTGCTCCACCGTGGGTTGGTTGTGTTCTTTGCGCTGCTTTTGGCGCTGTTGTTCAGGGCAGGTGCAAAGGGCACCGGGGCACGCTGCTGGTGTGCGGCTGATCAACCAGCGCCCTGAACAACCGCGCGCAACACAACGACCAGACATGGCAGTGGTTCTTCTCTTCATGTCAGCTCCCCACCGTAAGACGCCAGTTGCCGATCAGGTTGAACGGCGCCCAGAAAAAGGGATGCGACATCTTCGGGTCCTTCAGCACGGCCAGTTGCCCAGCCTGCATGGCCTTCTGCAAATCGCGCCCCTTGGCGAGCTCGCCGTAGAGCGTGCCCATGAGCACGGCCGTCGCGTCGTCGGACACGGGCCACAGCGATGCGATGAGGCTCGAGCTTCCTGCCGAGAGAAACGACCGCGTGAAGCCCAGCACCTCGTCGCCCTGCGCAATGCGGCCGAGCCCCGACTCGCAGGCCGAGAGCGTGACAAGCGCCGTGCCGTCCATCGGCAGTCCGAGGATCTCGTGCGCCTCCAGAAAATTCTGCTTGCCGCCTTCGTTGGCCAGCAGGATGCGCGAGTACAGCGGGTCGACCGCGTCGGCCTCTGCATGGGCCGCCACGTGCATCAGCGGCGAGCGCGCGGCCACCTCGCGGAACTGCGTCTTGGTGGCTGCCGCGCCCATGTACACGGTGTTGCGCGGGAACAGTTGCGCGAGCTGCTTCACTTCGACTTCGGCGCCGGGCAGGTCGTACTTGTCTTCGATGCGCGGATTGCCAAACGCGGTGAGCGATGCGCTCACGCGCGGCGTGCGTTGCGCCAACTGCACCGCAATGCTGATGGAAGGCGCGACCGCCACCGGATTCGTCTCGATCAGGTAGCGCCCGCCCAGGCGCAGCGCCTGGAAGGGCAGGTAGTGCAGCGGCCCGTGGGGCACCACGATCACGCGCTGCCCGGGCGCCAGGCCCAGCGGGCCGAGCAGCGCCGTGCCCAGCTTGTCGGCATTGGTGATGGCCGCGCGGCGGCCGCGCACGATGGAGTTGCGGAACACCTCCACCAGTTCGGTGAGCTCTTCGCGGCGCACCGGCACGGTCTTCGCTTCGATGCCGGCGGGGCTCACGACCCACACCAGCAGGCGGTCGGGCAGCGCGTGGAACTGCACCACGCGTTCGTCGGGCGCCAGCGTGCCTTGCAGCGTGGCCAGGTCGACGGTGTGCGAGGCGCGTTCGTTGATTTTTGCGCGGCCGCGCACCGCGTCGAGCAGCGCGCGCGAACGGCTGCGCTCGCTCACTTCGAAGGCCTGGCGCGCATCGCCCGCATCGCTGTAGATGGACACGCCGCGCTCGAACACCGACTGCAGGTCCGAGAACAGGCCCATCTTGAATTCTTCGCTGCGGAACTTGGCGCGCACCTGGTCGACGCTGCCGAGCGCGCGCGCCACGGCTTCGGCCGCGGCCTCTTTCTGGCCCAGCGCAAGCTCGCTGCGCGCCACGCCGTCCCAGGCCCAGAGGCGGTAGTACTCGGTGTCGGTGCCCACCTGGCGGGCCGTGAGCGCGCGGTACAGGTCGCGTGCTTCGGCCGGCTTGTTCTCGGCCAGCAGCAGGCGTGCGCGCGTGCGGTCGAGCTGGGCCGTGAGCGGTGCGTCCTTGGGCGCCGCCATGCCGCCGAGCACTTCGCGCGCCCTGGCCGCGTCGCCCGATTCGATGAGCGCGTTGACCAGGGAGGCCTGCACCAGAGGGGCATAGCGCGCGGAGCTGTTGGCCAGCGCCTCGTCGTAGCTGATTACCGCGCCTGCATAGTCGCCGCGGCGGGTGCGCACATCACCGATGACCTTTTGCACCGGGCCGACCACCAGCTTGGGGTCGCGCGCCTGGTGCTTGAGCGCCTCGCGTGCAAATTCTTCGGCCTTCTCGAGCTGGCCCGAATAGCTGTAGACGATGGCAAGGTCCCGGTTGGCCATGGCCATCAGGTTCGGGTCTCGCGTGGCATTGGCCAGGTGCAGCGCCTTGCTGGCGGCGCGCACGCTTTGCCTGAACTCACCGGCCTCGGCCAGCGCCACTGCCTGGCTGCAATATTGGTAGCCGGAGAGCTTGACCGCGTCTTGCCCGTAGAGCACTGCGCCCTCGCTGGTCAATGCCAGCAAGGTGTCGGTGTCGGCAAGCCGGGCCTGTTCGGCCTTGCTGGCCGCCGCCTCGGCGTTGGGCGCCTGCTGCTGCGCCAAGGCCAACGGCCCGTGCACCAGCAAGAGGCCAGCCAGCCCGAGAGCACCCGCGACTCCTGCACGACGTGCCGAGCGCTCCCATCCCGTTCTCGAAAACCACGTCATTGGACCCCCGCGTGCGGCCCGTGTGCCCGCGGTTGCGGGGGTCGACGCCGCGGAAGTGCGCGCCGTTCAGGCCTCGAGGGAAAGTCTAGGAGCGCCCTCCCGCGGCGGCTATTCGCAAGAAGGCCTAGCGCAAACGGACTACTTGAAGGAGTACGTCAGGCGGGGACCGATTCGATGTCGACCCGCTCCCAGTGGCGGTGCTTGGCAATGGCCGCGATGAAGTCCTGCGCGATCTGCGTGGCAGCAGTGTTGTCGCCCAGGTTGGTGACCGGCGTGGCCGCCACCACGACGCCCGGAGGCAGATCGCCGGGTTGCGCGTCGGCGGCAATGCCGAGCCTGGACAACAGCTGCACGCCCTCGCCCACGGTGCAGATGGCCTTGCAGTGCTTGTAGGCCTCGAGCACGAAGTGCACGGCATCGCCCGTGGCCGCAAGGGCGGTGGCGCCCAGGCTGCCACCGGGCACCAGCACGGCGTCGAACATCACCGAAGGCGCGTTGGCAAAGGTCATGTCGATGTCGATCTGCCGCTTCGACGCGCTGGCGATGGTGCCCAGGCGCGGGCCGACCACCTTGCAGCGCGCGCCGGCCTGCTCGAGCGCATCGCGGATCGGCTTGAGCGAGGCGGAGTCGATACCGTCCGCCACCAGGATGGCGATCTTGCGCGTGCGGATCGTGCCGTCGCCGCTATCGGCCATGCTGAGCGCGGGCGACTCCGAGACCGGCAGCGTCATGCGGTGTTCGCGATAGCCCGCGCGGCCCGCGGCGGCCTTGGCATCGGGCGCACCAATACCGAGCGGCTCCGCCACGCGGCGCGCGAGCTTTTCGTCCACATGCGCCAGGTTGTCGACCATGCGCTGGCGGATGGCGGGCACATCGACCTTCGAGAGCTCGAAGCGGAAGCCCGCGACGATGTGCTCTTTCTCGGCCGCGCTCTGGCTGTTGAAGAACAGGCGTGCTTGCGTGAAGTGGTCGTCGAAGGTCGGGCTGCGCCGGCGCACCTTGGGCGACTCCATCTCGTCGGGGTATGACTGGAAACCGACGCTGCCGCCGTCCACCCGGAACTCCTTGCCATCGCCCAGCGAGTTGGGCTCATAGGCAACTTGGCCGCGCGCAATGGCCTGGCGGTGCATGCCGTCGCGCTGGAAGTTGTGGAACGGGCACACGCTCTTGTTGATGGGCAGTTCGTGAAAGTTCGCACCGCCGAGCCGCGAGATCTGCGTGTCGGTATAGGAGAACAAGCGCCCTTGCAGCAGCGGGTCGTTGCTGAAGTCGATGCCGGGCACCACGTGCCCCGGATGGAACGCCACCTGCTCGGTTTCCGCAAAGAAGTTGTCGGGGTTGCGGTTCAGCACCAGACGGCCGATGCGCTGCACGGGCACCATTTCTTCGGGAATGAGCTTGGTCGGGTCGAGCAGGTCGAAGCCGAACGATTGCGCCTTGTCTTGCGCGATGAGCTGCACGCCGAGTTCCCATTCGGGAAAGTCGCCGTTCTCGATGGCTTCCCACAAGTCGCGCCGGTGAAAGTCCGGGTCCTTGCCCGCGATCTTCTGCGCTTCGTCCCACGCGAGGCCATGAATGCCGAGCTTGGGTTTCCAGTGGAACTTCACGAAGTGGCTCTCGCCGCGATGGTTCACGAAGCGGAAGGTGTGAACGCCGAAGCCTTCCATCATCCGGAAGCTGCGTGGAATGGCGCGGTCCGACATCGCCCACATCAGCATGTGGGTGCTCTCGGGCATGAGCGAGGCGAAGTCCCAGAAAGTGTCGTGCGCGCTCGCGGCCTGCGGCATCTCGTGGTGCGGCTCGGGCTTCACGGCATGAATGAGGTCGGGGAACTTCATCGCGTCCTGGATGAAGAACACCGGAATGTTGTTGCCCACGAGGTCGTAGTTGCCCTCGCGGGTATAGAACTTGACGGCGAAGCCGCGCACGTCGCGCACCGTATCGGCCGAGCCGCGCGAACCGGCCACGGTGGAAAAGCGCACGAAAACGGGCGTCTTCGCATCGGGGTCCTGCAGGAAGTCGGCCGAGGTGAACTGCGACATCGACTTGTAGACCTGGAAGAAACCGTGCGCCGCGGAACCGCGTGCATGCACCGCGCGCTCCGGAATGCGCTCGTGGTCGAAGTGCGTGATCTTCTCGCGCAGGATGAAATCTTCGAGCAGCGTGGGCCCGCGCACCCCGGCTTTGAGCGAATTGTGGTTGTCGGGAATCTGAAGACCCTGGTTGGTCGTCAGATTGGGCGCATGATCGGTCGTGAAGCCATCGAGTTGCTGCTGCTTGGCATTGGTGCCGTCCGTGGCCTTCGAGCGGCGTCCGGCGGCGGCCTTGTTCTGTGGCGTCATCGAGGATCTTTCATTGGGGGGTCAACTTCGTTGTCGAGAAAAAGGTCCAGCACGTTCACCAACGCGATCAGGCAGATGAAACCTGCCACTGCGGCCACCACCCAGAACAGGATTTCATCCCCCCAAGTACCGGTGAGTGAATCGAACAGGGCAGAGATATTCATGATTCGCTCCAGCAGATCAGTTTGGACAAGTCGTGATGCTTGCGCTGCAGCCGGTAAGGGCGATGAGAGCCGATTTGAAGGCGTTGCGAGCGAATCGAAAGGTTATGTTTGCCGCAGACTGTTACCCGTAGTGACGCCTCGCCCCCGCTTGTGGGAGAGGTGAGGCGTGCAAGGTAGGAGCGCGCCGACAGACCCGGGCTGGCACCTACGCGGCTTTGCGCATCTGCCCGCGTGCCGCGGCATCGGGGCGCCGATAGCATCGACAAAGGAGGCACGAAGCCTGCTTGCACATCCGGACAGAACACATACTTGGCCCACAGGGAAGAACGACATGCAGATAGAGATCGGTTTCGACATTGAACTCGCCGTCACGGCACCCACCGCACTGATCTACATGCTGCAAGTCCATCCGTCGCGCGCGGCGGACCTGCAAAACGGCGAGCACATCACCATCAGCCCGCCGCTGCATACCGACTACTACATGGATGCATTCGACAACCACTGCGCGCGGGTGCGGATACCCGCGGGCGTGGAGAGCGTGCGGCTGCGCAACCATGCCGTGGTGTTCGACCCGGGCTGGTCCGACCCGGTGGACTACAGCGCGATCGAGCGCGCGGCGGCCGACCTGCCGGTGTCGACGCTGCCCTTCCTGCTGCCGAGCCGCTATTGCGAAGTGGACAGCGAGCTGCTGCAGTTCGCATGGAACAACTTTTCGCGTGTGGCGCCGGGCTGGCACCGGGTGCAAGCCATCTGCGACTTCGTGCACGAGCATTTGCGCTTCGACTACCAGAGCGCGCGTGCCACGCGTACGGCGCTGGAAGGCTTTCGCGAGCGCACGGGCGTATGCCGGGACTTCGCGCACCTGGCCATCACGCTGTGCCGCTGCATGAACATTCCGGCGCGCTACGCCACGGGCTACCTGGGCGACATCGGCATTCCGCCCGTGCCGTACCCGATGGACTTCAGCGCCTGGTTCGAGGTGTACCTGGGCGACCGCTGGTACACCTTCGATGCGCGGCATAACGTGCCCCGCATCGGCCGCATCGTGATTGCACGCGGGCGCGATGCGGCCGACGTGCCGATCACCATGGTGTTCGGCGCCAACTCGTTGCAGCGCTTCGAAGTGACGACCAACGAAGTGCTCCAGTAGCAAAGCGGTCCGGCAAGGTCCGCCGGCTTCACGAGGGCATGTAGCCCAGCATCTCCATGGCGGCCCGCAGACCCGTTCGGTTGCTCTCCATGGCGTCCCATGGCGTGTTGCCCACGCCGATGCGGTCGGCAATGGTGGCCACCGTCCAGTGGGCGGCGCTGTCCAGGTCGGGCAATTCCTCCCACGCCAGCGGCACCGAAACGCCCATGCCCGGACGCGCGCGCGCCGACCAGGCACAGGCCGTGGTCGCGCCGAAGCCGTTGCGCAGGTAGTCCGCAAAGATCTTGCCCACGCGGTTGCGCGGCCCGCTCTTGGCCACGAAGCGGTCGGGAACGATGCGCGCCAGATGCTGCACGATGGCCCGCGAAAAGCCCCGCACCTCGTCCCAGCCAAGCTCGCGCTTGAGCGGCACCACCACATGCAGACCCTTGCCGCCGCTGGTCTTCAGGAACGAAGGCAGGCCGAGTTCGTCGAGCAGCACATGCACGAGCAGCGCGGCCTCCTGGATCTGCTGCCAGTCGACGCCCTCGCCGGGATCGAGGTCGAAGGTCATGCGGTCGGGCTTGCCGATGGCACGCGAGGTGGCGTTCCAAGTGTGCAGCTCGATGGTGTTGTACTGCGCCGCACCGATGAGCGCTTGGGCGGTGTCGATCTGCAGCAGCGGGTCGTGCCCCGGGTCCAGCGCGGGGTCGAGCAGCTTGATGCCGGCGATGTCGCTGTGCTGCGCATGCTTCTGGAAGAACAGCTCGCCGCCCACGCCCTCCGGCGCGCGCACCAGCGCCACCGGGCGCCCCTTGAGGTGCGGCAGGATCAGCGGCGCAACGGTGGCGTAGTAGGCCGCGAGATCGCCCTTGGTGACGCCGCTGGCGGCATCGATCACGCGTTCCGCATGGGTGATGCGCGGCGCCTTGGCCTCCATTCGGTCGCTCTTTCGATCCGTCATGCCGCCCGGCGCCGGGCTGGGGCCGACTTGGCTGCGGAGCGCTTGCCGGCGGCACTGCCGCTGGTGCTCTTTGCGGTGGTCTTGCCGTGGGCCTTGGTCTTCGGCTTGGCCTTGGCGGTGGTCTTGCTCTTGGCGGACGGCTTGGCAGGCTCTTCTTCGTCGTCGTCCTCTTCGTTCGCGTCGGCGGTCTTGGTGGACGCCTTGGCGCCGCCGCCCTTGCGCAGGCTGCGCTGCAGCAGTTCGGCCAGGTCGATGATCTTTGCGCCGCGGCCTTCGACGGCCTGGCCTTCCTCTGGCTCGATCTGCGTCACCGTCTCGGTCTGGCCCGCGGCCACCTTGCGGTCGACGAGCCGCAGGATCTCGTCCTTGAACTCGTCCTTGTATTCGTCAGGGTCCCAGTCGGCGCTCATGTCCTCGACCAGTTGTTCGGCCATCTTGATCTCGCGTTCGTTCAGGCCGGCCTTCTTCGCGTCTTCCGAAGGCAGCGGCAGCTCGGTCCAGGGACGGATGTCGGAGCCCCAGCGCAGCAGGTTCAGCACCAGCCCCGGGCCCACGGGCACCAGTGCGGCCAGGTGCTGCTTGGTCTGGATCACCACGCGCGCCACGCCGATGCGCCCGCTGCGCTGCAGCGTTTCGCGCAGCAGCGCATACACCTTGGCGCCGCGGTTGATGGGCGCCACGTAGTAGGGGCGTTCCAGGTACAGAAATGGAATGCCGTTAGCGGGCACGAAGGTCTCGATCTCGATGGTCTGCGTGGTCTTGGGGTATGCGTCGGCAATTTCCTTGTCGCTCAGCACCACGTATTCACCGTCTTCGTACTCGACGCCCTTGACGATGTTCTCGCGAGCAATCTCCTTGCCGGTCTTCTTGTTGATGCGCTTGTAGCCCACGGGGTCCATGGTGCGCTTGTCGAGCCAGTCGAAGTCGATGCTCTGGCTGGTGGTGGCCGAGTACAGCGCCACCGGGATGTGGACGAGGCCGAAGCTGATCGCGCCTTTCCACAGGACGCGCGGCGCGGGTGCTTTTTGCGAGACTGCCATGGACACACTCCTTCAGGCTCGGGACTTTGCGCCAAGGGCGGCCCGCCGGTGTAGGAGTGCTGCGGCGCCTGCCGTAAGGCGCGGCCCGGCTTTTCTCCCTCCCCTTCCGGGGGAGGGCCGGGGTGGGGGCAAGCGGCGTGTCCATTTGGGCGCTCTGCCCGCCCCCATCCCGGCCTTCCCCCAAAGGGGGAAGGAGCCAATGCTTCAGGGCGCTGGCCCTAGCACCCGTTCGCTCGGCCGTGCGAAGTAGAACCACTCGGCGCCGGGCAGCGCCAGCGCATTAGGGAAGACGATGAATCCGTCGTCCGGCGCGCTGACCAGCGTGCCGTCGTGGCGCATGCCGATGGGCTCGCCGCGCCGCACCGCATCGAAGGTGGCCCAGTCGCGCACGAAGCTGTCTTCTTCGTGCAGCCGGTCGGTCACGCTCGCCAGCCGAAGCAGTTGGGGCGGGCTGGGCGGCGCGGCGGGCATGCCTTGCGGCAACACCGCCATGCCGAGCAGCGCGAGCGCGCGGCGAATGGCGCGCCATGCCACTTCGGGCGCCTGCGGATCCTGGTGCTGGCCGCATTCGAGCGTGACGCCGTAGCCGCCGCAATTGCGGATGTATTCGTTGGTGCCGCGGCCGAAGTCGAGCGCGCGCTCGTCAACCGCGGCGCCGGATGAGGAGCGCCGCGCGAGCCCGGCGGCATAGATGTCGAGCCAGCCTTCCACCACGATGGGCGTGCCCAGGTGCAAGGCAAGCAGCCCCTCCTCGCTGGCGCGGGCGAAGGGTTCGAGCGGGCCGGTGTTGTCGCGCGGGCCGATCATCGCGAAGGCCTCGCCCTCACTCTGGAAGGAATGCAGGTCGAGCAGCACGTCGTGCCGCTCGATGACGGGGCACAGCACGTTGGTCACCCGCCCTTCGTAGTCCGCGGGCGCCTCGCTCGGCTTGAACAGGCGGTTGAGGTTGCGCTCGCCTTCCCGCTGCAGGCGCCGCCGCGCCAGCGGATTGGCGACCGGTACCAACGTGAGCTGGCCGCGCAGCAGCTGGAGCGTGCCGCCGTCGAGTTCGGCCAGCACGCGCTCGATGCCCACCGTGCCGCAGGTTTCGTCGCCATGCACCCCGCCCAGCACCAGCAGCCGGGCGCCGGGGTTCAGCGATGCGAAGGTGTGGATGCGCAGGCTGTCGGTTGCGGCGCCGGCAAAAGAATCATCGGAAGACATCCGGCCGATTATTGCGGAGGGGTTGCCCTGTGCGCAAAGACGCTACTGGTTTCATAGCGGCGCGGCACGCCTACAGGGCCCGCCTCGGCTGTCCTACCGCCGCTACTGGCCGAGCGATGCAGGCTCGATTCATCAGATAGACACCGAGAGGAACACGCCATGAGCACCAGCAAGCCCCGTTCGAAAGACCCCGGCACGCCGGACGACCCGGTGCGGGACGCCGGCGGCGGCAACACCAAGGTCGAGCAAGGGGGAGATTCCGCGCCGCGCCTGCCGCATGAGCGCGACCAGTCTTCCGACAGCCAGGAGGCCCAGGACGGGCAGCCGAGCGAGGTAGGCCGCAAGGGCCACGACGACATCGAGCGCGGCGCCGTCGATACCGACCGCGGCCCGGTAACGGACCGCGTCTACAACGACAAGGTGAAACGCTGAGCCGGACTTACTGCTTGCCCACGCCCGCGAGTTGCTCGCGCATGGACGAGATCACCGCGCCGTAATCCTTGGCATTGAAAATCGCGCTGCCGGCCACGAAAGTGTCGGCGCCGGCCGAAGCCACGCGCGCGATGTTGTCCGCCTTGATGCCGCCGTCCACCTCCAGGCGGATGTCGCGGCCGCTCTGGTCGATGCGCTTGCGCGCGAGTTCGATCTTGCGCAGCGCCGAATCGATGAAGCTCTGCCCACCGAAGCCGGGGTTCACGCTCATGATCAGGATCAGGTCGATGTCGTCGATGGCCCAGTCGAGCGCCTCCAGGCCCAGCCCGGGGTTGAACACCAGCCCCGCCTTACAGCCCGCGCCCTTGATGGCCTGGATGCTGCGGTTCATGTGCGGCGAGGCGTCCGGGTGAAAGCTGATGTAGTCGGCGCCCGCTTCCGCGAAAGAGGCGGCCAGCGCGTCGACCGGCTGGATCATCAGGTGCACGTCGACGGGCACCGGCTCGCCGTCCGCCGTCTTGGCGTAGGGCTTCAGGGCCTTGCAGACCATCGGACCGAAGGTCAGGTTCGGCACGTAATGGTTGTCCATCACGTCGAAATGGATCCAGTCGGCGCCGGCGGCGATGACTTTGGTGAGTTCGTCGCCGAGATGCGCGAAATCGGCGGAAAGAATGGAGGGGGCGATGCGGAACGGCGTGCTCATGCGCCGATTGTCGCAGCCGGCGGAAAACCCGGAAAGCAGTGCAAGAGAAGGCTCCAGTTACCATCTCGCGCATGTCACACAGCCTCATCAGTGTCCAGGTCGAGCCGCGCTACCTGGCGGACCAGTCCTCGCCGAAGGACAAGATCTATACCTTCGCCTATACCGTTACCTTGACCAATGTGGGCGAGATCAGCGCCCAGCTCATTGCGCGCCACTGGCTCATCAACGACGCCTCGGGCCATGCCCAGGAGGTCAAGGGCCTGGGCGTGATCGGCCAGCAGCCGCTGCTGGCGCCGGGCGAATCGTTCCGCTACACCAGCGGCTGCCGCCTGCAGGCGCCGAGCGGCACCATGCACGGCAGCTATTTCGTGGTGACCGAGGACGGCGAGCGCTTCGACGTGCCGATTCCGATGTTCGCACTCGAGGCCGACATCGGCGGGGCACCTGTCTCGCGCGTACTTCATTAGCTCGCCCCCGGTAAGCTAGGCACTCCCCAGGCTTCGCGCACTTCGTATCGCGTCTCCCTCCCCCTCGCCGGGGGCAACACCAGAGGCCGGCAAAGCCGGTTCCTCGGTGTTTCTGGCATTTGGTTCCACCTCTTAACTTTCTTTATGGCTGCTGTATCGCATGACCTGCAGGGTCTGCTGGCCCGGCTCGACCCGACCGCCGACGTGGCGCAGCGCCACATCTGGCTGATCGACGTCTTCGACTGGCTGCGCGGCGACCGTGCGTCGCCGCAGGCTGCGGTGGGGCGGGTGTCGCTGCTGCTCGACGCCATCGAGGCGCGGCCCGATCTGCGCGAGCGCCTGCGCGCGTGGTGGCGCGCTTTCACGCAGACGGTCGACCTGACCACGCTGCTGGCGGACTACGGCTTTGCGCCGCGCACCGCGTTCCTGAGCGAATTCTCCGAACGCCTGCGCCGGAAGATCCTGCCCGGCACGCCCGAGACCACCGATGCGTCGGAGCTGTTCCGCATGGTGCTGCCCGGCGTTTTCGACGCGGGCTGGATCGCGCTGCTGGACGAAGCGCAGCTCGCGCGCATCGGCGATCTGCTGGCCGACGCGGCCCTGGACGACGACGGCGCCCCGCGCTGGCGCCACACCGTGATGGACGCGGTCACCTATTGCAGCAGCCAGGTGGTGGCGGCCGGCTTTTCGCCCGAATTGCGGCTGCGCATGAGCTCAGCCAGCGAAAGCCGCGCCTTTCATGCGCTGATGTCCGACCTCGATGCGCTGCGCGAAGAGATGTTCCGCGCGCCGCGTGAAGGCAGCGACGGCAGCGGCGATCACGGCGAAGAGGCGCTGCAGGCCGCGTTCGTGGCATTCCGCGACCGGCTCGATGCCTGCCGCGCTAGCGCTTCGTCGGTCTACACGCACCTGGAAGACAACGGCATCTCGGTCGGCCTGGTCTTCCGGCTGCGGCAATTGCGCGAGCGGGTGCTGCGCATTCGGGAACTGCTCGACTGCCTGATGCCGGCTACGCCGGCACCCAGCGTGGCACGGCTGGTGGGCCGGCTGGTGCTGGCCGGCGGCGAGCGCAACAGCATCCGCGCGCTGATCGCGTCGAACTCGTCGATGCTCGCGGCCAAGGTGACGGAGCGCAGCGCCGAAACCGGCGAGCACTACATCACGCGCGACCGGGCGAGCTACCTGCAGATGGTGCGCAAGGCCGCGGGCGGCGGCGCGCTCACATCGCTGACCGTGCTGCTCAAGTTCGGCATTCTTGCGCTCGGCCTGTCGGCTTTCTGGAGCGGGTTCTGGTCGGGCCTGATGTATGCCGCCAGCTTTGTCGCGATCCAGCTGCTGCACCTGACGCTGGCGACCAAGCAGCCCGCGATGACGGCGCCCGCCCTGGCGGCGCGCCTCGCCGACATCAAGACCGATGCCGCGGTGGCCGATTTCGTCGACGAAGTGGCCAATCTGGTGCGTTCGCAGGTGGCGGCCGTGCTGGGCAACGTAGGGGTCGTGGTGCCGGCGATGCTGGGACTCGCGCTGCTGGTGCAGCTCGCGCTGGGCCGCCCGCTGCTCGACGCGGCGCACGCCGCGGCCACGCTGCAATCGCTCTCGCTGCTGGGCCCTACCGCGGTGTATGCCGCGCTGACCGGCGTGCTGCTGTTCGCCGCCAGCATCGTCGCGGGCTGGACAGAAAACGCCTTTGTCCTGCACAGGCTGGACTCCGCCATGCGTTACAACCCCCGCATCGGCGCTTTTCTGGGCGCCGCCCGTGCCCGCCGCTGGGCCACCTTCATGCGCACACACATCTCGGGCTTCGCTTCCAATATTTCGCTCGGGCTCATGCTTGGCCTGTTGCCCGCATTCGCGGGTTTCTTCGGGCTCGGCCTGGACGTGCGCCACGTGACACTGTCGGCGGGGCAGATCGCGGCGGCCGCGGCCTCCACGGGCATGCCGGTGCTCCAGCAGCCCGCTCTGTGGTGGGCGGCGGCAGCCATCCCGGTGATCGGCGCGCTCAATGTGAGCGTGAGTTTCTATTTCGCATTCCGTCTGGCGCTGCGCGCGCACAGCGTCAGCCTCGGTGACCGCGCACGCATCCGCAGCGCCATCTGGGCGCGCTGGCGCAGCCGGCCCATCAGCTTTTTTCTACCTGCATGAATTTGACGAGTCTCATCAACGATCTGCTGGGCTTCTGGTCCGAGTGGCTGCGCCCGTCGGCGGGCCTGCCCACGGTGATGTGGTCGCTCCTGCTGGCCGCGGCGGCGGCTTCCGGACACCTGGTGCAACGCTACCTGGGCTTGCCCAAGGTGGTCGGCTATTCGATTGTCGGCGCGGTGGTCGGCTTCGCCGGCTTCGAGGGCGCGATCTGGCCGCTGCGCGGCATCAGCCTGTTCCTGCTGGAGCTGGGTGCCGCCGTGGTGCTGTTCGAAGCCGGGGGCCGGCTGCCGCTGCGCTGGTTCCGCCACAACCCGATGGTGCTGGTGCAAAGCCTGCTCGAAGCCACGCTGACTTATTTCGGCGTGCTGTGGGTGCTGCAGCTGCTGGGCCTGCCCGATCCGGTGGCCAACCCCATCGCGCTGATGGCCATCGTCGCCTCGCCGGCGGTGCTGAGCCGCGTGATCATGGACACGCGCGCCTCGGGCCCGGTCACCGAACGCGCCATGACGCTGGCCACGCTCAACGCCTTCTACGCGCTCGCGCTCGGCTATGCGCAGGCCGGCCTGATCGAGCGGGCGCCGCAAACCCTGCTGCAAAAGCTCTATCCAGTGGCGGTGGTGCTCGGCCTCTCGTTCGTGATCGGCGGCATCCTCGCGCTGGCGCTTCGCACCGCCCTGCGCTTCATGAGCCCGACGAGCGAGAGCACCTCCATCCTGCTGCTCGCGCTCATCGCGGCCGGCGCCGCCCTCACGGCCCACGTCGGCGGCTCCGCGCCGCTGGCCGCGCTGATCGGAGGCGTGCTGCTCAAGACGCTCAACCCCAAACCCTGGGCCTGGCAGCGGCAGCTCGGCACCGCCGCGTCGCTGCTCACCATGCTGATGTTCGTGCTGGTGTCCATCGTGGCGGCGCAGGCCGACTGGACGCTGCCCGTCGCCAGCGTGGTGCTGGCCGTGATCGTCGTTCGCCTGTTCGCCAAGATCGCCGGCGTGGCCATTGCCAACCCGGGCAGCGGCGCCAGCTGGAAGCAGGCCTTCTGGGTCGGCTGCGCGATGTCGCCGCTGTCTGCGATCGCGCTCCTGATCGCGTCGAACTTCACCACCGCGTCGCCGCTGCTCGGCACCATGATCACGCAGGTGGCCCTGCCCTCGATTCTCCTGATGGAGGTGATGGGCGCCGTGCTCGCCACCGTGGCCATTCACGCGGTGGGCGAAAGTTCGGTGCCTTGGGCGCCCCAGGCTTTCAGCACCACGGAGGACACGCAGCGATGACCGCGGCCATGGGTTTTCCCGACAGCTCCAACACTCCCCTTGTTTCGAACACGGCGGACAGCGACGACTTCCGCTCCGCGGCGCTTCCCGCGGACCCCGCGAGCCGCGTGGTCAAGCTCGAGCCGTTCAACCGCTCGGAGGCGCTGTCGCTCGGCGTGGAGCTGGAGCTTCAGCTCGTCAACACGCACGACTACGACCTGGCGCCCTATGCCGAGGACATGCTGCGGCTGATGGCGCAGACCCCGCTGCCCGGCAGCGTGGTGCCCGAGATGACCTCGAGCATGATCGAGATCTCGACCGACATCTGCCACTCGGCGCAGGACGTGATCAAGCAGCTCTCGCCCATTCGCGAGGCGCTGATCAAGAATGCCGACAAGCTCAACATCGCGGTGGTGGGCGGCGGCACGCATGCGTTCCAGCAATGGCACGAGCGGCGCATCTACGACAAGCCGCGCTTTCGCGAACTCTCGGAGCTCTACGGCTACCTGAGCAAGCAGTTCACCATCTTCGGCCAGCACGTGCACATCGGCTGCCCCGATGCCGACGCGGCGCTGCTGATGCTGCACCGCATGTCGCGCTACATCCCGCACTTCATCGCGCTGTCGGCGTCGTCGCCGTTCGTGCAGGGGCAGGACACGCAGTTCGATTCGGCACGGCTCAACTCGGTGTTCGCGTTTCCGCTCTCGGGACGCGCGCCTTTCACGCTGAGCTGGAAAGAATTCGAAGCGTACTTCGAGCGCATGACCCGCACCGGCGTCGTGCGCAGCATGAAAGACTTCTACTGGGACATCCGGCCCAAGCCGGAGTTCGGCACCATCGAGATCCGCGTGTTCGACACGCCGCTCACCGTGGAGCGCGCGGCTGCGCTGGCGGGCTATGTGCAGTCGCTGGCCGCGTGGTTCCTGCAGGAGCAGCCCTTCGAGCCGACGGAAGACGACTACCTCGTCTACACCTACAACCGCTTCCAGGCCTGCCGCTTCGGGCTCGACGCGGTGTACGTCGACCCTGCCAGCGGCCAGCACATGCCGCTGCGCGACCACATCCTCATGACCATGACGCAGCTCGAATGGCACAGCGAGGCGCTCAACGCCACGCAGGCGCTCGGCGAACTGCGCACCAGCGTGGAAGCCAACCGCAACGATGCGCGCTGGCTGCGAGAGAAGCAGGGCAAGGAGCGCCTGCTGGCCGAGGTGGTGCGGCAGGCGGCGCTGCGCTTCCGCGGCGCGGCCTGAGCCGGCTCAGGCAGCCGCAGTCTCCTGCGAGAACTGCCTGCGGTAGGCCGTGGGCGAGGTCTTGAACGCAGCGACGAAGTGCTTGCGCAGCGACACCGCCGAGCCGAAACCCGCATCCGTCGCCACGCGCTCGACCGGCTTGCCGGTGGTCTCCAGCAGCCGCTGCGCAAGCGCCAGGCGCTGGTTCTGCAGCCACTGGCCGACGGTGGTGCCAGTGGCTTCGCGAAAGCGCCGCGTGAAGGTGCGCCGGCTCATCAGCGCGCGACTGGCAAGCTCGTCCAGCTCATGCGGGCTGTGCAAATGGCGGCCCAGCCATTCGAGCAGCGGCGCAAGGCGGTCGCTTTCTGCTGCGGCGGGCACCGGCCGCTCGATGTACTGCGCCTGCCCGCCCTCGCGGTGCGGCGCAACCACCATGCGCCGCGCGGCGCGGTTCGCCGCCTCGGCGCCGTAGCGCACCCGCAGCAGATGAAGACAGCAGTCGATGCCCGCGGCCGTGCCGGCGGAAGTGAGCACATCGCCGTCGTCGACATACAGCACTTCGGGCTGCAGCGTGACCTTGGGATATTGCCTGGCAAAGGCTTCGGCCAGGTTCCAGTGCGTGGTGGCCGGACGGCCGTCGAGCAGGCCCGCTTCGGCCAGCACGAACGCGCCCAGGCACAGCCCCACCACGACGGCACCGCGCCGATGCGCCGCCTGCAGCGCGCGGATCAGCGCAGGCGGCGCGGCCCGCATGTCGTCGCGCCATGAAGGAACCACCACGATCTGTGCCTTGCGGATCGCCTCCAGGCCGTGCGGCACCGTCAGCGTGAAGCCGGCATTGGTGCGCAGCGGCCCGGGCTCGACGCCGCATACCAGCAGGCGAAAGCGCGCGTCGCCCGCTTCGGTGCGGTCTTCGCCGAAGACCATGCAAGGCACCGACAGGTGAAAGGGGCTGATGCCGTCGAAGGCGACGACGGCGATGGTTTCCACGGGTTTTTTGGCCATGGCCCGATTTTATCGATAAATGGCTTTCGGGCCACTTTCTCTGATACGCCAAGACGGGAAGAATCACGGCATCCCAACACAACCATAGCCACGGAGCCACACACCATGAGCAACCCCACACCGCGTCGCGCCCTCGTCGTGATCGACGTGCAGAACGAGTATTTCGAAGGCGGCGGCCTGCCGATCGAATATCCGCCCGTCGAACAATCGCTGCCGAACATCGCCAAGGCCATGGACGCCGCCCGCGCGGCCGGCACGCCCGTGGTGGTGGTTCGCCATCACGCACCCAAGGGAGCCCCGGTGTTCCAGGCCGATACCCACAACGGCGAACTGCACCCTGAAATTGCAAAGCGCCCGCGCGACCACCTGATCACCAAGACGTTCCCCAGCGTGTTCACCGGCACCGACTTTGCCGACTGGCTCGCGCGCCATGAGATCGACACGCTCAGCGTGGCCGGCTACATGACGCAGAACTGCGATGCGTCCACCGTGTTCGAGGCCATGCACCGCGGGCTGAACGTGGAGTTTCTTTCGGACGCGACCGGCGCGCTGCCGTACGAGAACGCGGCCGGCAAGGTCAGCGCCGAGGAAATCCACCGCGTGTTCAGCGTCGTGTTCCACAGCAACTTTGCGGCCGTGGCGAGCACCGAGGCCTGGATGGCCGCCCTGCAAGCCGGCCAGGCGATCGAGAAGGACAACGTGGTGATGTCGAACCGCCGCGCGCGGGGGTGAGCGCCAGCCGGCGTCTGCGGACGCCGCAGCGCTTATGCTCGCTCCATGGGTGAATTCGACCTGATCACACGCTACTTCAAGCGCCCCGCCAAGCGCTCTCCGCTCGGCGTGGGCGACGACTGCGCATTGCTCGCGCCTGCGCCGGGCATGCAGCTGGCCGTGTCTTCCGACATGCTGGTCGAAGGCCGGCACTTTCTTTCGACGGTCGATTCGGCGCGACTCGGCCACAAGGCGCTGGCGGTGAACCTCAGCGACCTTGCGGCCTGCGGCGCAAAGCCCCTGGCCTTCACGCTCGCCCTCGCGCTGCCCGGCATCGACGAGCCCTGGCTCGAAGGCTTTTCGCGCGGTCTCTTCGCGCTGGCCGATGCGCACGGCTGCGAGCTTGTGGGCGGCGACACCACGCGCGGGCCGCTCAACATCTGCATCACCGTCTTCGGCGAAGTGCCGGCCGGCGCGGCGCTGCTGCGCTTTGGCGCGCGCGCGGGCGACGACATCTGGGTCAGCGGCACGCTGGGCGACGCGCGGCTGGCGCTTGAAGTGTTTCGCGGCACGCTCGCATTGCCGGCCGACGTCTTCGCGCACGCACGCATGCGAATGGAACAGCCCACGCCGCGTGTCGCATTGGGGCAGGCCTTGCGCGGCATCGCCTCGGCGGCGGTGGACGTGAGCGACGGGCTCGTCGGCGACCTGGGCCACATCCTCGCGTCGAGCCGAGTGGGCGCAACGCTCGATGCCGATGCGGCCACGAGCACGGTGGCCGCCGCATCGGCGCCCGGCCTCGGCATCGAAGCACTGCGCACCTGCGCGCTTTCGGGCGGGGACGACTACGAACTGGTTTTTACCGCGGCGCCCTCCGCGCGCGCCGCCGTGGAGCAAGCCGGCAAGGAGAGCCTGACGCGCGTGACGCGCATCGGCCGCATCGATGCCGAAGCGGGCCTGCGCATCGTGGACGCGAGCGGCTCACCCGTCGCGCAGCGATTCGGCTCGTTCGACCACTTCGTCTGATCAGCTTCCGCGGACCATTGCCTGCATCTTGGTTTGCGCGGCATTGATGGCCTTCGAGTGGCCGTTGAGGTCCTGCAGCATCTTGTTGAGCTGCGCCTGCACCGCCGGGTCGGTCACGGCCATGGTCGAGCCGGAGACCTGGATCTTCGACTTGTTCTGCTCGATGTAGTCGCCCACGGCCAGCGCGCCGTCGAACACCGCGTCGAGTGCGGGGAACACTTCCTTGAAGGTGGCCGCCGGCGCCGTCACCGTCTTTTCATAGGCCTTGTCGTACACCTGCTTCAGGTCGTCGGGCTGCTTGAGCTTGGCCCGCGCGGCGTCGGCCTTGGCAAGTTCCTGGTCGAGCGCGGTGCGCAAACCGCCCAAACCGTCTTTCGCGGCCTTGAGGTCGTCGCGCCGCGATGCCAGGTCGGCAACGGAGCGCAGCGCGCCCTTGGCCATGACCTGGGTCATGGGCTGGCTGACGGACTTGTTCATGCCTTCGTTGAAGTCGGCAATCACCGCGTAGTGCTGCGCATAGTCGCCGAAGGAGGCTTTCTCATCGGCGTTGGGCGCGGGCACGCGAAGGCCCGGCTTGTCGAGCACGCGGGTCTGCAGGAAACCGATGAATGCGGCGCGCTGCTCGGCCTCCTTGTTGCCGCAGCCGGCAAGCAACAGACTGAATGCGAGGCACAGGCACAACGCGTTGAAACGGACCAGGGTTGTCTTCATGATGAGTGGCTTTCGCGCTTGAATGAGGCGCCAAGCATACGGGCCCGCGCCTGCCGCGGAAGGAAGAGAAAAGAACTACAGCGACTGCTTCAGCACGTCGATGAAACTTCGCGCCGCCGCCGACAGAGAGTGCCCGCGCTTGGTGACCACCGAGACGTCGCGCGCCACGCGCGGCGCGCTGAGCACCTTGATCACCAGCGACGGATCGTTCGCGGCGCGGGCAAAGGCCGAAGGCATGATCGACGGGCCCATGCCGCTGGCGGTCATCCACAGTGCCGTCGAAAGAAACGAAACTTCGTTCACCACGTCGAGCGCCACGCCGGCATCGGCTGCGGTGCCGTCAATGAGCGGCCGCACGCCGTAGCCCGGCCGCACGGTAATGACGGGGTGGCGCCCGAGATCGCTCCAGCGGACCACGCGTGCATTGGCCAGCGGATGGTCGCTGCGGCACACCAGCGCGAGATGGTCGCGCATCAGCCGCTGCGTCTCGACCTCGGCGCCGGGCCGCTCGGGCGTGCCGATTCCGAAATCCACATGCTCGCCGAGGATGCGCGAAATGAACTGGTCGGGCGCGCAGTCGTTCACCAGCACGCGCACCTTGGGATGCTGCTCGGCGAACACGCGCATCGCATCGGGCAGGAGCAGCGCCGCAAGCGTGGGCGTGATGGCCAGCGTCACACGCCCGCGCTCGAGCGTGCTGATGTCGCGGAAATCGGCCGAGAGCGAATCGACGTCGCGCAGCACGCGCTCCACCGTGGAGAGCATCTCTTCCGCGGCGGCGGTGGGTTTGAGCGAACGCGTGGTGCGGTCGAACAGCCGCGTGCCCAGCCCTTCCTCCAGCTGGCGGATCAGCATGCTCACCGCCGATTGCGTGACAAAGAGCTTTTGCGCCGCCGCGCTGAGCTGTCGCATCTGGTACACGGCAAGGAATGCACGCAACTGGCGCAGCGTAGGACTGAAGTTCGCGTTCATTAGAAAAGATGATATTTGATGCGGAATTCCTTGATTTACGGATGAATGCTGGCATCGTCCAATCGGCATCAAACAAGACCAATATTCAAGGAGTGATGAGATGACTGCAACCATGGCCTGTCAGGCGCGTGCGTTTCGCCGGCAGCTACTGCTGCTGGGCACGGCCTGCGCACTGCTGACCGTTACCGCCCACGCGCAGGCACAGGCGCCCGCCCCCGGCGACTTTCCCGACAAGCCCATTCGCATGGTGGTGACCTTTCCGCCCGGCGGAAGCGCCGACGGCGTGGTGCGCATGCTGGTGCCGCGCATGAACGAGAAGCTCGGCCAGCAGGTGGTGGTGGACAACCGGCCCGGTGCCGGAGGCAACGTGGGCCTTTCGCTGGTGGCCAAGGCGCCCGCCGACGGCTACACGCTGGGCGTGGGCGCAGCCGGCGCGCTGTCGGCCAACACGAGCCTGTATCCGCAGATGCCCTTCGATCCGCTGAAGGACTTCAAGCCGGTGGGCATGCTCGCGGCCATTCCGTTCGTGATCGTCGGACACCCTTCCGTGGCTGCAAAGACGCAGCGCGAATTGATTGCACTTGCAAAAGAAAAACCGGGCGCGCTCTCCATCGGGCATGGGGGCAACGGCACGGCCATGCATCTCTCGGCCGCGCTGTTCTCGCAGATGGCGGGCATCAAGCTGGTGGAGGTGCCCTACCGCGGCTCGGGACCGGCCGCACTCGATGCGCTGGCGGGCCAGATACCGCTCGCGGTGGTCGACCTGCCTTCGTCGCTGCAGCAGATCAAGGCCGGCAAGCTGGTTGCCTTCGCAGTCACGAGCCCCGAGCGGCTCCCCATGCTGCCCGACGTGCCGACCGTGGCCGAGGGCGGACTGCCCGGCTACGACTCGACCGGCTGGTTCGGCGTGGTGGCGCCAGCCGGTACGCCTCCACATGTAGTGGCAAGGCTCAATGCCGAAATCAATGCCGCACTGGCCAACGAGCAGAACAAGGCCGCGATGCGCAACCTTGGCGTGGAGCCCTCGCCGGGCACGCCGGAGGCCTTTGCCGCCTACATCCGCACCGAAACGAAGAAGTGGGCCAAGGTCATCCAGGACGCCCGCATCAAGCTTGACTGAGGGGGTTCAGCAAACCATGACAGACAAGAATCTGGAAGCCGACGTGCTGATCGTCGGTGCGGGCCCGGTGGGCCTTACGCTGGCCATGGACCTGGCCTCGCACGGCCTCTCGGTCATCATTTGCGAAACCCGCCGGTTCGCCGAGCCGCCGAGCGTGAAGTGCAACCACGTGTCGTCGCGCACCATGGAGCAGTTTCGCCGCCTGGGCGTGGCGCACAAGCTGCGCGACGCGGGGCTGCCGGCCGACTATCCCAATGATGTGGTGTTTCGCACCAGCGCCACGGGCATGGAGCTCGCGCGCATTCCCATTCCCTGCCGGCGCGACCGCTACACCGCAACCGAAGGGCCCGATGCGCGCTGGCCCACGCCCGAGCCGCCGCACCGCATCAACCAGATCTACCTGGAGCCGATCCTGCTCAGGCACACGGCGGCGCTGCCCGGCGTTCGGCTGCTGAACCGCACGCAGTTCACCTCGCTCACGCAGGACAGCTGCGGCGTGAGCGCCACTGCCCTCAATCTGGACAGCCACGCGACGCACACCATTCGCTGCCGCTACATGGTGGGCTGCGACGGCGGCGGCTCTGCGGTGCGCAAGCAGATCGGCGCGAAGCTGGAGGGCACGGCCGTGATCCAGCGCGTGCAGTCCACACTCATTCGCGCGCCGCAGTTGCGCGCGCTCATGCCGGGCAAGCCCGCTTGGTCTTACTACGCAATGAACCCGCGCCGCTGCGGCACGATGTTTGCCATCGACGGGCAGGAAACCTGGCTGGTGCACAACCATCTGAACGCCGACGAGCCCGAGTTCGATTCGGTCGACCGCGACAAGTCGCTGCGCGAGATCCTGGGTGTCGGGCCTGATTTTTCCTACGAGATCATCAGCAAGGAAGACTGGGTGGGGCGCCGGCTTGTGGCCAACCGCTTTCGCGAAGGCCGCGTGTTCCTCGCGGGCGACGCGGCGCATCTGTGGGTGCCCTATGCGGGATACGGCATGAACGCGGGCATTGCCGATGCGCTCAATCTCTCGTGGCTGCTCGCGGCCTGCGTGCGGGGCTGGGGCGACGAAGGCATTCTCGATGCGTACGAAGCCGAGCGCCTGCCGATCACCGAGCAGGTGTCGAACTTTGCGATGGAGCATGCGCAGAAGATGATTCGCGCACGCCGCGCCGTGCCGCACGACATCGAGGCGCCGGGCCCCGAGGGCGATGCGCTGCGCGCCGAGATCGGCCGCGAGGCGTACGAACTCAACGTGCAGCAGTTCTGCTGCGCGGGCCTGAACTTCGGCTACTTCTACACCGGCTCGCCGATCATCGTGGCCGATGGCGAGCACACGGCGCCGGCCTATTCGATGGGCGCCTTCACGCCCTCCACCGTGCCGGGCTGCCGCGCGCCGCATTTCTGGCTGGGCGACGGACGTTCGCTTTATGACGCCTTCGGGCCGGGCTACACGCTGCTGCGCTTCGATCGCAGCGCGGACGTATCGGCGCTCGAGCGCGCGGCGCGCGCCTACGACATGCCGCTCACCGTGGTCGACATCGAGGCGGCCGAGGTACCGGCCGCGTACATGCACCGTCTGGTGCTGTGCCGCGCCGACCAGCACGTGGCCTGGCGCGGCGCCTATGTGCCGCCCGACGCTTATGAACTGGTGGCGCAGCTGCGCGGTGAGCGGCGGCATCTTCAGGGCCGCAGGCGGCTGCTGAGGTGGGAAGGCGTGATCGCCTGAGCCGCGCCGCGCGCGCTCTCATCGACTGCGTGCGGCAGTCGCGAAGCGCGCGACGAGCCATGCCGCGAGCGCCGGTGCGAGCGCGAAGCTCGCGAACAGCCAGAAGGCGGCCGAGCGGGCGCCCACCACGCCGCCCGGAGCAGTGAGGCCGGCCGCGTTTGCCACCAACCCCGCCACCGCCGCGCCCACGGCCATGCCGTAGAGCTGCACGGTCGTGATGGAAGCGGAGGCCAGGCCTTCCTGCCCCGGCGGCGCGAGCGACATCACGCGCGTGACCAGGTGCGGCCAGCCGATGCCCACGCCCAGCCCGACAGCGCCCAAGGCGATGGCGACCAGCAGCGTTTCGGCACCCGCGGCAAGGCGGCCATGCGCCGGCATCAGCACGGCCAGCGCCGCCAGGCCCAGCGCGCAAGCCACCGGCCCCACGCGCAGCATGCGATCGGCGCCCGTGCCGCTGCGCCCCGACGACAGCAGCGAACCCGCGCTCCAGCCGCCGGCCATTGCCGCGGTGAGGTAGCCCGCCAGCAACGGCGAATGCCCGTGCAACAACTGCAGGAAGTACGGCACGAAGATTTCAGTGGTCGTGCCGATCATCAGCAGCACCACGCCTGCGTAGATGGCGCCCATCGGTGTGCGCACCGCATAGGCGCCGGTCGGCAGCAACCGCACCGCGGCGCGCCCGTCCACCCGGGTGGCGGCAACGCCGAGCCCGAGCCCCGCTGCTAGGCCGACCGCCTGCCAAGCCAACGCTGGTGCGAATTCGCTTGCCGCGATCAGCAGCACCGACACCGCCAGCAAGCCGATCTGCAACGCTGGAATGCGCGGCATGCCGGCGGGGCGCACATGCCTCACGCCCGCAGCGGGCCGCAGTTGCACCGCGACCAAAAGCGCTTGCAACGCCGCCAGCGGCAACAGCGACCAGAAGGCCCAGCGCCAGTGCCCCGCTTGTGCGAACAGGCCGCCAACCGCCGGGCCGCAGAGCGTGGCCACGCCCCACATGCCGGACACCAGCGCCACTGCGCGAGGCCACAGCCGCGGCGCGAACACCAGTTGGATCAACCCATAGCTGAGCGCCGCCAGCAAGCCGCCGCCCACCCCCTGCACCGTGCGGCCCGCGAGCAGCCAGGGCATGGCCGGCGCCAGCGCGCAGCCGATCGACCCGGCGGTGAATGCCGCCAGCGCTGCAAGACATGCACCGCGCGGCCCCAGCGCGGCGAGCAGGCGCACCGAGAGCGTGGCGCCGATGATCGACCCGACCACGAAGAGCGTGGTGCTCCAGGCATACCAGTCGAGCCCGCCGATTTCGGCGACCACCGAGGGCAGCACCGTGGTCACGATGTGCACGTTGACCGCATGCAGCGCCACGCCGCCCGTCAGCGCAACGGCGCGCCAGCCGTTGCGGCCCCGGAACAGGTCGCCCCATGCGGCGGTGGAGGAGTTGGAAACCGTCGAAGCGGGATCGGCGGCGGAGCTGGGTGCGGCAGGCATGGGGTCGGCGCCCCGGCAAAGGAGGCGAATATCGAAAGAGGACCCGATGCTAGGCCGTGTCGAACAATTAAACAAGATAAAGCTTTGATAAATAGAGGGCTTCAGCCGACCCGCGGATGCGCGACACTTCGCCGTGATGCAAGCCGTTCCCCCGCCTCCTTCTTCTTCGTCCCCTTCATCGTCCGGCCCCATTCCGGTGGGCGCGCCGGGCCGGCCGACCAAGGCCTTCCTGCTCTCGCACCCTGCGCACTTCATTGCCCTGGGTTTCGGCTCCGGGCTGCCGCGCGTGGCGCCCGGTACGGTCGGCACGCTCTGGGCGTGGGCGGCCTTCGTGGTCATGCAGCTGTGGCTCACGCCCGCCACCATCGGCTGGGTGATCCTGGCTTCGCTGCCCATCGGCTGGTGGGCCTGCAGCGTGACCGCGCGCCACATGGGCGTGGCGGACCCGGGCAGCATCGTGTGGGACGAAGTGGTCGCGTTCTGGATCGTGCTCTGGCTCGTCACGCCGGCCGGCCTCGTCGCGCAGGCCGTGGCATTCGGGCTGTTCCGCTTCTTCGATGCCGCCAAGCCGGGGCCGGTGGCCTGGGCGGATGGGCTGTTCAAGCAGCGCGATGCCGCCGAGGTGCGCTGGTGGCGGGCGGGCTTCGGCATCATCCTCGACGACCTGGTGGCGGCGTTCTGCACGCTGCTGGTCATTGCGCTCTGGCGCGCATGGTGAGCTTCATGGAACCCTCGGCCCCCTCCAACTTTCTTGCAGACCTGGACACGCCGGACCTCGTCGCGGCCACGGCCGGCCTGCTGCTGAAAAAAGGCTGGATGCTCGCCACGGCCGAAAGCTGCACCGGCGGCCTCATTGCCGGCGCCTGCACCGAACTGGCGGGCTCCAGCACTTGGTTCGAGCGCGGCTTCGTCACCTATTCGAACGCGGCCAAGACCGAGTTGCTGGGCGTCGATGCGGCGCTGATCGAAGCCCACGGCGCAGTCAGCGAACCCGTGGCGCGCGCCATGGCCGCGGGCGCCATCGCACATTCGGCCGCACGCGTGGCGGTGGCCGTGACCGGCGTGGCCGGCCCGACCGGCGGCAGCCCCGACAAGCCGGTGGGCACCGTGTGGTTCGGCTGGTCGGTCGGCGGGCAGGTGCGCACCGAGCGACGCCGCTTCGAGGGCGACCGCGCCGCGGTGCGCGCGGCCACGGTGCACTACGCGCTGCAAACGCTGGCCAGCCTGCTCGGTCCGTAGAACGCGCCCCGCGAATGCCGCGCCGTCTATGATTTCGCGCTGCGCCGCATTCCGGCCATGCGCCTCCGCCCGTCATCCATAAGAAAGACACCTCAAATGACAGCAGCAGCCAATGCCCAGACCATCGAGCGCTTCTACGAGGCGTTTGCAAGGCTGGACGCCGCCACCATGGCCGCCTGCTATGCAAGCGATGCGCAATTCGACGACGAAGCCTTTTCATTGCGCGGCCGCCAGCAGGTGGGCGGCATGTGGCGCATGCTCTGCAGCGCAACCAAGGCCGGCGGCGCTGACGTCTGGAAGCTGACGTGGCGCGACGTGCATGCAGACGACACCAGCGGCCAGGCGCACTGGGATGCGCACTACCGCTTCAGCGCCACCGGCCGGCTGGTCGACAACAGCATCGACGCGCGCTTCGGCTTCACGGCCGACGGGCTGATTGCCACGCACCGCGACAGCTTCGACTTCTGGGCCTGGTCGCGCCAGGCGCTGGGCGCGCCCGGTCTCCTTCTCGGCTGGACACCGATGCTGCGCAAGAAAGTGCGCGCCACCGCAGCCACCAATCTCGCTACCTATCTCGCACGCCAACCATGAGCAACAGCAACAACCTCGCCATCACCAACAACGAAGCCCAGCACCGCTACGAAGCCGCGCTCGAAGGCCAGCTTGCGGCCTACGCCGAATACAACCTGCTGACCGACGCCATCATGTTCACCCACACCGAGGTATTGCCCGAGCACGAGGGCAAGGGCGTGGGTTCGGGCATTGCGCGACATGTGCTCGACGAGGCGCGCGCCAAGGGTCTGCATGTGATTCCGGTGTGCCAGTTCATTGCCGGCTACATCCGCAAGCACCGCGAATACGCGGACCTGGTGCGGGCGGACGTCCAGCGCGCTTTCAAGATCTGAAGGCGGCGTGCGGCGGCGCCTGGGTCAGGCGCCGTGGCACTTCTTGTACTTCTTGCCGCTGCCGCAGGGGCACGGGTCGTTGCGGCCAGGCTCCGCTTCCTTGCGGATGGTCTCGACCTTCGGCCCCAGGCTCTTCCAGAGCTGGCGCAGGTCGTACACGGCCCAGATGGCGGCGCCGAAGTCGTCCAGCCGCTGCTGGCTCACGCTGGGCGGGGCGTCGTCGCTGTACATCGAGAGCGTGGGCTTGGCCTTGTCGTCCTCGGTGAGCGCAACGATGTTGTCGAGCGCGTCGTTCAGCATCTGCGCGGCTTCCTTGTCGCGCGGCGCGGCCCAGTCTTCAGGCCAGTTCTCGACGGCGTACATGAAGCCCAGCGCCCACACCTGGGCGAACGAGGGGATTTCCTCGCCCTCGATCTCGGCGCGCTCTTCCTCGGGCAGCGAGGCAATGGCGCCGCGGGTGTCGAGCACCTCGGGCTGCCAGCTGCGCTCGTCCTCGAGCGACTCCACGTCGGCGTCCAGGCCCTGCTCGATTTCGAGCCAGCGGCGCTTCCAGTTCCAGACGAATTCCATGTGCTGCGCGGGCACGAAGCCGTCGCCCAGCAGCACGGGCCAGTATTCGGAGGGTTCGATGGGCCGGCGGGTGCAGATCAGCGCGGCCATGAAACCTTCGCAGAACTCCCACTGGGGAATTTCCTCGTCATGCTCGCGCATGGCGTCCAGCGCCTGGTCGAGGGCGTCGAAATCGTCGGGGCCGAGGGGAGCGGAAGCGGGCGCTGCGGCCTGGGGGGTGTCGTTGGTGGTGGTCATGGCAAGTTCGGGGCAGCCCTCTATGATGCAGCAGGCTCCGGCAGTCATTTCACCCCATGTCCACGATTATTCCGTTTCCGACGCGTTACAGCGCCTTTGCCCTGTGCGTGGCGGGCCTTGCCGCCAGCCTGGCCGCCGTGCTGGTGTCCCCGCACCTGTGGTTCGCCTGGGTGGCGCTGATGGTTTTCGGGGCGCTCAGCGCCACCGGCGTGCACGACTTGCGGCAAACGCGCCACGCCATCCTGCGCAACTACCCGGTCATCGGCCATTTGCGTTTTCTGCTCGAATTCATCCGGCCGGAAATGCGGCAGTACTTCATCGAGAGCGACTCCGAGGCCGCGCCGTTCTCGCGCGCGCAGCGCTCGCTGGTGTACCAGCGCGCCAAGGGCGATCCCGACAACCGGCCCTTCGGCACGCAGCTGAACGTGACCATTGCGGGTTACGAGTGGATCAACCACTCGATGCAGCCGACCCGGCTCGACAACCACGATTTCCGCATCGTGATCGGCGGCACGCCGCAGCCGGCCGAGGCAAACCCCGCCCAAGTCTGCACACAGCCCTACAGCGCCAGCGTGTTCAACATTTCGGCCATGAGCTTCGGCGCGCTGTCGGCCAATGCGATTCTTGCGCTCAACCAGGGCGCCAAGATGGGCGGCTTTGCGCATGACACGGGCGAGGGCTCCATTTCGCAGCACCACCGCGTGCACGGCGGCGACCTGATCTGGGAAATCGGCTCGGGCTACTTTGGCTGCCGCAACGACGACGGCACCTTCAACGCCGAGCGCTTCAGCGCCAATGCGCGCGATCCGCAGGTGAAGATGATCGAGATCAAGCTGAGCCAGGGCGCCAAGCCCGGCCACGGCGGCGTGCTTCCTGCCCCCAAGGTCACGCCCGAGATCGCGGCCGCGCGCGGCGTGCGGGTGGGCGTGGACTGCATCTCGCCCTCGTCGCACAGCGCATTCGCCACGCCCATCGAGATGATGCATTTCATCGCCAGGCTGCGCGAGCTTTCGGGCGGCAAGCCCACGGGCTTCAAGTTCTGCCTGGGCCACCCGTGGGAGTGGTTCGCGATCGTCAAGGCCATGCAGGCGACCGGCATCACGCCCGACTTCATCGTGGTGGACGGTGCCGAGGGCGGCACGGGCGCCGCGCCGGTGGAGTTCAGCGACCACGTGGGCGCACCGCTGCAGGAGGGCCTGCTGCTGGTGCACAACACGCTCATCGGCGTGAACCTGCGCCACCTCATCAAGCTGGGCTGCGCCGGCAAGGTGATCACGGCCTTCGACGTGGCGCGCATGATGGCGCTGGGTGCCGACTGGTGCAACGCGGCGCGCGGCTTCATGATGGCGCTGGGCTGCATTCAGGCGCAAAGCTGCCACACCGGCCACTGCCCTACCGGCGTGACCACGCAGGACCCGGTGCGCCAGCAGGCGCTGGTGGTGCCGACCAAGGCCGAGCGCGTGCGCAACTTCCACCGCAGCACCCTGCATGCGCTGCAGGAGCTGGTGCAGGCCGCGGGCCTGGACCATCCGCAGCAAATCACCGCGCACCACATCGTGCGGCGCATTTCCGACACCGAGGTGCGCCTCTTGAGCAACCTGGTGATGCAGGTGCAGCCGGGCGCCCTGCTCGGCCCGCTCGACAAGCAGCACAACGTGTTCCGAACTTACTGGCCGCTGGCCAGTGCCGAGAGCTTCCAGCCCGCGACACAGGGACCGCAGGGCCTGGTGTCCAGTCTCGCGCTTGCCGCATGAACCCCTTGCGACGCGGTGGGTCGGCGCGGTTGCAAAGCGCCAAGGGTGCGGCCTCGGCGCCGGCGCCGCTGGATGCCCAGCCATTTGTGCCGGGGCCGGGCGACTACGCCGAGTTCCTGCGCGCCGCCCTGCCCAAGCAGCAGAAGAACGTGGCCAGCCACCGGCTGGGCAGCGAACGCGTGTGGCTCAAGAAGGCCGGCCCGCGCCACGGCAAGTGGGGCTACCGCGTGATGGCGGCGGTCGCGCGCATGGCGCGGCTGGACATCATCAAGCCGGTGCCCAACCCGGGTGGCGAGGCGGCCATCGCCACCGAGGCCCGGCGCCTGCGGCAGTTGGCGGCGGCGGGCCTGCGCGTGCCCGCGGTGCTGGCGCAGCAACCCGACGGCCTGCTGATTTCCGACCTGGGCGAAAGCGGCCGCAACACCGTGGTGCTGCAGGAAAAGCTCGACCAGGCCGCCGCGGCGGGGCCGGCGGCGCTGCTGGCCGTGTGGCGCGAGGGGCTGGCCGCCATTGCCAGGGTGCATGTGCACGGCCAACACCTGAGCCAGGCTTTCGACCGCAACCTGGTGCAGTGCCCCGACGGCGTCATCGGCTACATCGACTTCGAGGACGACCCCTCCGAAATCATGACGCTGGCCGAGTGCCAGGCGCGCGACTGGCTGAGCTACCTGCACTCCACGGCCATGATGCTCGAGGCCGCAGCGCCCGAAGCCGCCGGCGTGCACTGGCATGCGGCGCTGGCCGAGGTGAGCGATGAAGTCCGCGCGCGCATTGCCGAGGCGGCCCGGCGCATGAAATGGGCGCAGCGCCTGCCCGCCAGCCGCCGCTGGGGCCGCGACACGCAGCGTGTGCGCGCGGTGGCACGGCTGCTGGGCCGCTGGCACTGCGCCGGGGCAGCTTCCACCGGCCGCCGGCCGTAGCCGGCTAAAGCGCCAGCACCGCCTGCACCACCACGCCTTGCGCGGCGAGCCGCTTGCGCATCGTCAGCACGGCCTGATCCTTGCTGAGCAGCCGTGCGCGCCGGGCGACCGCCAGGTCGATGAAGACCTGGTCGTCCGGGTCCTTGCAGACGCAGGGCGCGCGCGGTGGTGTTTCTGCAACCAGCTGCACGCGGGCGTCGAACGCCGCCAGAACGCTTTGCGGTGCCAGGTTGCCGCGCGCCAGGCGGGCTGCAATGAGGGGATAGCCGAGCACCCGCTCGAGCTCCTCGCGCATGGAGGTGGTGGCCAGCCAGCGCAGCTCGCTCGCGGCAAGGGCGGCGGCCAGCGGCAGGCAGTCGGGGTTGTCGAACACCAGCAGGTCGAGCGCGATGTTGGTGTCGATCACCACGAAGGCGCCGGGCGCGGCGTTTGCTGCTTCTGGAGAAATGGAAATGTGTGCGTTTGGAATAACCCCGATGTTGCACCATGCGCCGCTGCAAGCGCAAACCGTGCCGTCCATCCACAATGCTGCTGCCCGGGCCGTGCGCGGCGCCTTTCACCCTCCGACAATGAAACGACTCTCCCTGCTGCTGCTCGCCCTTTTCACCGTACCGCTTGCCCATGCGGAATGGCTCACGCTGACCGGTTCGGCCGGCGAAGCGGCCAACACCTACGTGCAGGTCGATCCGACCAGCGTGGTGGTGGAAGGCAGCAAGCGGCTGGTGGCGGTGCGGATCAGCCTGGCCGAGCCCCGCACCGGCGACGACGGCCTGAAGTTCCGGTCCGTCGCGGCGAAGGCGAGCGTGGATTGCGACGCGCGCAAGGCGCGCTATGTGAGCGCCACCTATTTCGGGCAGCCGAACTTCGTCGGGCCGCCGCTGTCGGTGCGCGAGTTCGATGAAACCGACGTCCGTCCGATGAATTTTTCCGGCCTGCCGGGCGACCTGGCCGTGCGGACGGTGAACGCCGCGTGCGGCGTGGGCGCGACGAAGTAGCCTGCCGCCGCCTGGCCCCAGGCTACTTGCGGGCCGAGCCGGCCACCATGTCGAAGCGGAACAGCCGGCACTCGATGGGCCCGTTCCACATCGGCACGCGGCGCGACTCCTTGAGCCGCATCTGCCTGGGCAGCTTCAGGTCGGGCGTGAGCACCCAGGCGGTCCAGCCGGCGTAATTTTTCTTCCAGTGCGTGGCGAGCTGCGGAAAGAACTCGCCGCCATCGCCGCCTTGGCCGCCATCGTCTCCTTCGCGCTGGCCGGAGGTTTGCGCGGCCTCGCGGGCGCCGAAGCGCGCGACGCCGCCCACCTCGATCCGCTCGCCGTATGGCGGGTTGAGCATGATCACGCCGCCCTCGGCCGGCGGCATGCGCTGCAGTGCGTCGCCGCCGCGGAACTCGATGGCATCGGCAACGCCGGCGCGCTCCGCGTTGCGCTCGGCAAAGTCGACCATGCGGTGCGAAACGTCGGAACCGAAGATGGCGACTTCCTTGGGTGTGACCGCCGATTCGGCTTCTTTCCTGATTGCGTCCCACACGTGCGGCTGGAACGGCAGCAGCTTCTCGAAGCCGAAGCGCCGCAGCCACCCGGCCGGAATGCCGCGCGCAATCTGCGCTGCCTCGATGGCGATGGTGCCGCTGCCGCAGCAGGGGTCGTACAGCGGCTCGCCGGCCACCGCACCGCTCTCGGGGTTCCACCAGCCGCTGGCGGCCAGCATGGCGGCGGCCAGGGTTTCCTTCAGCGGCGCATCGCCCTTGTCCTGCCGCCAGCCGCGCTTGAAGAGCGGCTCGCCCGAGGTGTCGATGTAGAGCGTGCAATGGTCGGTGGTCAGGTGCGCGAACACGCGGCAGTCGGGCCACTGCGTTTCGATGCTCGGGCGCACGCCGTTGGCCTTGGCGCGAAAGCGGTCGGCAATGGCGTCCTTGATGCGCAGCGTTGCAAAGTTCAGGCTCTGCAGCGGGCTGTGCTGGGCCGTGGTCTCGATCTTGAAGGTCTGCTTGGGCGTGAACCAGATCTCCCAGGCCACGCCGCTCGCAATGGCATACAGGTCGTTTTCGCTGCGGTAGGGCACGTGGGCCAGCTCCACCAGCACCCGCTGGGCGAGCCGGCTGTGCAGGTTGAGCTTGAGCATGTCGCGCCACTCGGCGCGCACCCGCACCCCGCCGCGCAGCGTGAGCAGGTCTTGCCCCACGCGGCCGGTGAGCGCATGGACTTCCTGCGCCAGGAGTTCCTCGACGCCGGCGGCGCAAGGCAGGAAAAGGGAAAGATCGTTCACAAGGGGTTCGCCATCGTCATCGGCTGCAGGGGGAATGCCATTGTCACCGCCCTCGCGGTCCATGCGCTCTACCGCGGGGTGAAGCTGCTCGGCGGGGCCTGCCTGCGCTACAAGGCCTTGCGCAGATTGGCGGGCGCGATGCGCAAGGCTTCGCGGTACTTGGCCACGGTGCGGCGTGCGCACTCGATGCCCTGCTCTTTCAGCATTTCGGAAATCTGGCTGTCCGATAGCGGCTTCTTGATGCTCTCGGAGCTCACGAACTGCTTGATCAGCGCGCGCACGGCGGTGCTCGAGGCGTTGCCGCCGGTTTCGGTGCCGAGCGCCGAACCGAAGAAATACTTGAGCTCGACCGTGCCGAACGGCGTGGCCATGTACTTGGCCGTGGTCACGCGCGAGATGGTCGATTCGTGCAGGCCGAGCTCGTCGGCAATCTCGCGCAGCACCAGCGGCCGCATGGCAAGCTCGCCGTGCACGAAGTAGCTCTTCTGCCGCTCGACGATGGCATTGCTCACGCGCAGGATGGTGTCGAAGCGCTGCTGGATGTTCTTGATGAACCAGCGCGCCTCCTGCAGCCGCTGCGACAGCGCCTGGCTGCCTTCGCCCTTGTGCGACTTGAGCGCGCCGGCGTAGATGTCGTGCACGCGCAGGCGCGGCATCACCTCGGGGTTGAGCATGACGCGGAACTTGACGTTGGTGCCGCGGCCGATCTTGGTGACGATGACATCGGGAATCACGATGTTGCGCTCGACGTCGACAAAACGGCGGCCCGGCTTGGGCTCCAGGCGCGAAATGATCTGCAGCGCCGAGCGCACGAGGTCTTCGTTGGTGCGGGTGAGCGTGGCCAGGCGCTTGAAGTCGCGCCGCGCGAGCAGCTCCATCGGCTGCTTGCAGATGGCGATGGCGGTCTTGCGGACCAGCGCCTGTTCTTCGGTTTCGTCTTTGCCGGCCAGCGCGCGCAGCTGGATGCTCAGGCATTCGCCCAGGTCGCGCGCGCCGACACCGGCGGGCTCCAGGCTTTGCAGCAGGCCGAGCGCCACCTGGAAGTGGTGGACCAGTTCGTCGAACTGGTCGTTGTCGTCGCCCGCAAGGCCCGAGGCCAGGGCAGGCAGCGAATCTTCAAGATAGCCGTCATCGTTGAGCGACTCGATCAGGAAGCGCAGCGCGGCGCTGTCGTTCTCGTTCAGGCGCAGGCTGAGCGCCTGCCGATGCAGAAAGGATTGCAGCGACTCCTGGCTGCGCGCGAGTTCGGTGGCGTCGGCGCGCTCGTCGTCGCCGAGGTTGTTCTGACGCGCGGGGGCGTCGCTGCCCCACTCGCTGTCGTCCGGCGACATGTCGACGGTGCCATCGCCTTCCCAGTCGGGCTCGCGTTCGGCAATGTCGGCGGTGGGGGTGTCGGCGTCGGTGGTGGCAGTGGTGCCGGTCTCGGCCGCGGAAGTGGTCGCGCTGCTGGCCGGCAGCGAAACGAAGTCGCCTTCGCCGGCCTCCGCCGCTTCATCGCGCGGCGCGGGGGTGTCGACGGCATCGAGCCCGAATTCCTCGCGCGCCGCTTCTTCCGCGGTGCGTTCGAGGAACGGGTTTTCGTCGAGCATCTGCTCCACTTCCTGGCTCAGTTCGAGCGTGGAGAGCTGCAGCAGCCGGATCGACTGCTGCAGCTGGGGCGTGAGCGCCAGGTGCTGCGAGACGCGAAGGGACAGCCCTTGCTTCATGGAGACCGACTCCTCCCTTACATCCGGAAGTGCTCGCCCAGGTACACCCTGCGTACTTCGGCGTTGTCGACGATCTCCGAGGGTGTGCCTTGTGCCAGCACATGCCCGTCGCTGATGATGAACGCGTGATCGCAGATGCCCAGCGTTTCACGCACGTTGTGGTCGGTAATGAGCACGCCGATGCCGCGCTCCTTGAGAAAGCTGATGATCCGCTGGATTTCGATCACCGCGATAGGGTCGATGCCGGCAAAGGGCTCGTCCAGCAGGATGAAGCGCGGCTGCGTGGCCAGCGCGCGGGCAATCTCGACCCGGCGCCTTTCGCCGCCCGAAAGCGCGAGCGCCGGGGAATCGCGGAGGTGGTCCACCCGCAGGTCGGCCAGCAGCGCGGAAAGGCGCTCTTCGATGCGCTGCTTGGTCAGCGGCGCGGGCTTGCCGTTGCCGTCGGGCTCGCGCTGGAGCTCGAGCACGGCGCGCACGTTTTCCTCGACGCTGAGCTTGCGGAAGATCGACGCTTCCTGCGGCAGGTAGCTCAGGCCCATGCGGGCGCGGCGGTGGATCGGCATGTGCGCAATAGGCTCGCCGTCGATGGTGATCTCGCCGGCGTCGGCCCGCACCAGGCCCACGATCATGTAGAACGAAGTGGTCTTGCCCGCGCCGTTGGGGCCGAGCAATCCCACGACCTCGCCCTTTTGCACGTCGAGCGAGACATCCTTGACGACCTTGCGACTGCCGTAGCTTTTTTGCAGGCCGCGCACCACCAGGCGGCTGCCCGGCGTGCCATCGGCGTTCTGGTTTCCAGCGGCTTCGATCACTTGCGCCCTTCCCCTTCGCCACCCAGGGTGGTGGTCGAGCGCAGGCCCGCCCCGGGTGCCGGCTGGGTCGCCGCGGGCGCGCGCTGTGCACCGGCGGCGGGCGTGGCAGCACCAGGCGCGGTGGCCGATTTGGGCGTGAGGATGGTCCTGACGCGTCCGCCCGACGGCGCATTGACGCCGGCATTCGGCGGCACGGTGGAACCGTTGACCGTGTAGGTGTCGTTGCTCTGGTCGTAGACGATGAGCGCGCCGCTGCTTTCGTCGTTGGGCGTGGCGCCGAGCAGGCGGCGCATGACGGCGTTGCGGATGAACTTGACGTTGTCGGCGCGGCTGTCGTACTCGATGACTTCCGACTCGCCCTCGATCCACTCGTCGGGCGCGTTACGCTTCTGCTTGTAATAGGCCCGCTTGCCCGGCGCCGCCGTGACCACGCCATATTGGTAGCCCTCGGCGTCCTGGCGCACGTCGATCCGCGCGCCGCGGATGATGATGGTGCCCTTGGTGACCAGCACGTTCCCGGTGAATACGCTGGTCTGCTTGAGGTCGTCGTAACGCATGGCGTCCGACTCGATGTTCATCGGCTTGGTGCGGTCGGCGGTCTCGGCCAGGGCGCCCGAGGCGAGACCGGCCAGCAACAGCGCGCCGATGGCGAACCGGCCGATGCGACGAAGAAGAGGGGTGGTGTTGGGGTAGGAGTGCAATGTCATAGAGGCACGAAACTTGCTCTGCATTGTATGCGGCGGATCGCGCCAGCCCAGCGCGCAGAGATGAAAAAGCCCGCCAAAGCGGGCTTGACATCCCATCCGGGAACATCGCGGAACCGGCGTCGCCGGACCGCGTTTTTACCCCCGCAAGGGGGTTGGCGCAGCGGCACAAAGTGCCGCGTTGCCCTTGCGGGTCAGCCCTTCTTGGCTTCGCCGATCAGGTAGCTGGTGACCTGAAGCGCCTTGGTCATGTTGCCGGCAAGCTCGCCGTCCACATACCAGCGGCCGGCCACGGCCAGCGCCGGAACGCCGGCCACTTTGTAGGCTTCGGTCAGCTGCGTGGCGCGCTTCGCCTTGCTGGCCACGCTGAACGAGGTAAACACTTCCTTGAACTTGGCGCCGTCGAGGCCGTTGGCCGTCGCCCACGCGATGATGTTGGCATCGCCGTTGACGTTCTGGCGCTGCTTGTGAATCGCATTGAAGATCTTCGGCTGGAATTCCTCGACCTTGCCCATGGCTTCGAGCGCGTAGTACAGGCGCTGCTTGGCTTCGACGTCGTTGCCCACGAAGGGCACCGGTACGCGGCGGAAAGCCACTTCCTTGGGGGCCGTCTTGAGCCAGGCGTCGAGCTGGGGCTCGAAATCGTTGCAATGCGGGCAGTTGTACGAGAAGAACTCGATCACTTCGACCTTGCCGGCGGGTGCGTCGACGGGCACGCGCTTGTCGAGCACCAGGTACTCGGTGCCGGCCTTGGGTGCGCGCGCCTGGGCGTGCGCCGTGTTGCCAGCCAGCGAAATCAGACCGAGCGAAGTGGCGGCCAGCGAAAAGTCACGACGTTTCATTGAAAAGTTCTCCTGTTGGGTACGGCAGACAGAGCCGGGGCGCCGCGCGGAGTTCCCGCATGCGGCATGCCCAATACGATCTTGGCGGCGGCCCATGCCGCAAGCTTAGGGATTATTCATGACGGCTGCCGCAAGGCCGCAGCCGCCCCGGGAATACACCTCAGCGCTGCACGCGCACGAGCGCCGATTCGAGGCCGCCGCTGTCGAGCCGCTCTTTCAGGCGATCGGCGTCGTCCTTCTTGTTGAACGGACCGGCGCGTACGCGGTAGACCGTGCGGCCCGCCTGCTCGCGCTCTGTCACCCGGGCTTCGACGCCCATCAGCGACAGCTTGGCACGCTGGGCCTCGGCGTCGTCGGTGGTGCGGAACGCGCCGGCCTGCACAAAGTACATGAACGGATCGGGGCCGGACGACGGCGACGCGCTGCTGTTGCTGCTGGGCGCGGCGGAGGCTGTTGTGGTGCTGCTGCCGCTGTTGCCGCCGGCTCGTGCGCGGGCCAGATCGCCCAGCGGATCGTTCGATGGCGGCAGCGGATTGGCTTCGGCCGGCACAGGCGCCGGGCGCGCAGGCTTGGGCGCCACGACCACCGGCACCGGCGGCGCGGGCGGCGGTGCGGTCCCGGGCGCCACGGCCGTGGTGTCGCCGCCGGCCGGAGCCACCGGGCCGCCTGCCGCCGCGGGCGGCTTGGCGGGCGTGCCGGGCTTGCCGGCCAGCGGCGCATTCGGATCCCAGTCGCGGTTCTTGCGAGCCTCGGCTTCGTCCTGCTCGGCACCGCCGCGCTGGGTCTTGGTCACGAACGGAATGGGCACCTTGGTCACATAGACCGCAATGCCCAGCGCAACACCCAACCCCAGCACCAGGCCGATGATGAGGCCGATGACGATGTTGCCGCGTTGTCTGGTTGTCTTCTTCATGGTGGTTTCACATCTTGCTCGGCGCACTGACGCCGAGAATCGCGAGGCCATTGTGCAGCACCTGCGCAGTGGCGGCGACGAGCGCGAGCCGCGCCAGCTTTACCGGCTCTTCGTCGACCAGGATGCGCTCGGCGTCGTAGTAGCTGTGGTAGCTGGCGGCCAGTTCGCGCAAATAGAAAGTCACGTCGTGCGGCGCGAAATCCTTCGCGGCCGCCGTGAGCATGGCGGGGTACTTGGCGAGCAGCAGCATCAGCGCCTGCGCGGCCGGGCTTTCGAGCGGCGACAGGTCGACATTCTTGAGCGTGGCGGCGTCGCCGCCCCAGCCGGCCAGCACCGAGCAGATGCGCGCATGGGCGTACTGCACGTAGTACACCGGGTTGTCGTTGTTCTTCGTCACGGCCAGGTCGACGTCGAAGGTGTATTCGGTGTCGGGCTTGCGGCTCAGGAGGAAGAAGCGCACGGCGTCGGTGCTGGTCCATTCGATGAGGTCGCGCAGCGTGACGTAGCTGCCTGCGCGCTTGCTGATCTTGACCTCTTCGCCGCCCTTCATCACGCGCACCATGGTGTGCAGCACGTAGTCGGGGTAGCCCTCGGGAATGCCGACGCCCGCGGCCTGCAGGCCGGCGCGCACGCGCGCGATGGTGCCGTGGTGGTCGGTGCCCTGGATGTTGACCACCTTGTGGAAGCCGCGCTCCCACTTGGCAATGTGATAGGCGACGTCGGGCACGAAGTACGTGTATGTACCGTCCTGCTTCTTCATCACGCGGTCCTTGTCGTCCCCGTAGTCGGTCGACTTGAGCCACAGCGCGCCGTCCTGCTCGTAGGTCTTGCCGGCGGCCACGAGCTTTTGCACCGCGGCCTCGACGCGGCCGCTGGTGTAGAGGCTGGACTCGAGGTAGTACTGGTCGAAGTGCACGCGGAAGGCCTGCAGATCGAGGTCTTGCTCGCGGCGCAGGTAGGCCACGGCAAATTCGCGGATGGAGTCGAGGTCGTCGATGTCGCCGCTGGCGGTGTATTCGCGGTCTTCGGACTTGACCGTTTTTTTCGCCTTGAAGTCTTCGGCGATGTCGGCGATGTAGTCGCCGTTGTAGGCCGGTGCCTTTTCGCCGCTCGGCCATTCGGGATCGCCGGGCTTGAAGCCGCGGGCGCGCAGCTGCGTGCTGTTGGCCAGCGTCTGGATCTGCACGCCGGCGTCGTTGTAGTAGTACTCGCGCCAGACCGTGTCGCCCTGCGACGCGCGCAGGTTGCAGATGGCGTCGCCGAGCGCGGCCTGGCGGCCGTGGCCGACATGCAGCGGACCGGTCGGGTTGGCCGAGACGAACTCGACCAACACCTTTTCGCCGGTGGCGGGCTGCCGGCCGAAGGCGTCGGCCGCATTCAGCACTTCGCGCACGATCTGCTGCTTGGCGGAGGTCTTGAGGCGGATGTTGAGAAAACCGGGGCCGGCGATTTCGATGGCTTCGACCCACTGGCCGAAAACGGGGGTGGCGAGCAGCGCGGCGCTGAGCTCCTCGGCCAGTTCGCGCGGCTTGCGGCCGAGCGGTTTGGCGAGTTGCATGGCGGCCGTGCTGGCGAAATCGCCATGGGCGGCCACCTTGGGCGACTCGAACGCGGCTTTGGAGCCGGCGCCGGGCGAGAGGGATTCGAGCGTGTTCGCGAGCGCCGCGAGCAGCTCCTGTTTGACCAATAGCATCTGCGGATTTTACCGGGGGCAAACCCGGGCGGCGGCGCCTTCGGTCATCGAATGCATGCCCCCGCCCGTTAGGATGAGCGGCCCCGGGCGCGGGGCACCTGTCACAACCCAACCTTGCAAGGACATATCACCATGAAGAAGCTCCTTTCCCTGGTCGCCCTGGGCGCCTGCCTTTCCTTTGGCGCCGCACAGGCGCAAGACAAGGCGCCCGCGCCTGTCGTCGTTGCTCCGGCCGCAACGCCCGCCACCCCCGCTACACCGGCCACCCCGGCAGCCAAGGCTCCCACCGCCCAGCAAAGCAAGATGACGACCTGCAACCAGGAAGCGGGCGACAAGAAAGGCGACGAACGCAAGGCCTTCATGAAGAACTGCCTCAGCGCCAAGCCCGCCATGACCGCCAAGCAGACCCAGCAGGAAAAGATGAAGACCTGCAACGCCGACGAAAAGGCCAAGACCCTCAAGGGCGACGCGCGCAAGGCCTTCATGAAGGAATGCCTGAGCGCCAAGGCCTGACACCAGCCGCGCTTTTCTGAAGCAAGCCCCGCACGGCCCCGCGCCGGCGGGGCTTTTTCATGGGCGCAACATGCGCGCTACTTGAGCACGCCCAGCAGATTGTTGAAGTCGTCGGTCCAGGGGCGGGTGCCAGCCGGAACCGCGATGGGCAAAGCCGCGCCGCGCAGCGGCTCGCGCGCCAGCACGGCGGGGTCGCGCGCAACCAGCACCCAGTCGGTCGAGTTGAGCCACTTCGACTCCTTGGCGTCGTCGCTCACCAGCACCGCATGCACCCCTTTCAACGCTGCGATTCGCGCGACCACGGGTGCGAGCTCGAGGTAGCGGTTGGACACGTGAAAGGCCACGATGCCGTCGGGCTTCATGTGGCGCAGGTAGACGTCCATCGCCTCGGCCGTGAGCAGATGGACCGGCACCGCGTCGCCCGAAAACGCGTCGACCGCCAGCAGGTCGAAACCCTGCGGCGCTTCGCGCTCCAGCGCCAGCCGCGCATCGCCGAGCACGCGTTCTGTCTGCGCGGGACTGTCGCGCAAAAAGGTGAACTCGCTGTCCGCCAGTTCGAACACCTGCGGATTGATCTCGTAGATGCGGTACACGTCGCCGCTTCGGCCGTAGGTCGCAAGCGTGCCCGCGCCAAGGCCGATCAGCCCGACGCGGCGCGGCGCTTCTGGCGCGGCGGCCATGGCCCGGCCAATGCCCGAGGTGGCGCCGTAGTAAGTGGTGGGCTCGCGCCGCCTGAGCGGGTCGAGAAACTGTTCGCCATGCTTGATGGAGCCATGCGACAGCAGCCGCACGTAGCTCGGAGGATTGGCGCGGCGCACGTCGAAGGTGATCAGCGCGCCGTAGAAGCTGCGCACCAGGTGGCGCGCGCCCAACCTGTCGCTGCGGATCTGCGCCACCAGGAAAAAGACGCAGCAGGCCGCCAGGGCCACGCCGGCGAGCCGCAGCCACAGGCGATGGCGCAGCACGGCCACCGCCGCCAGCGCAGTGAGCGTGAGACCGATGCCCAGCTCGTAGTACGCGGGCAGCACGTGCGGCGCGACCAGCCCCACCAGGGCGCCGCCGATGGCGCCACCCAGCGAGAGCATCAGGTAGAAGCGCGTGAGATAGCGCGGTGCCGGCCGCAGCCTGGCGGTTTCTCCATGCAGGAACATGCACAGCACGAACAGGCCGCCGACGTAGATCGGCAGCCCCGTGCGCACATTCGAGCCGATGTGGTGCTGCAGGCCGAAGGCGCACAGCACCAGCACGCCCGCCGCCAGCGGCAGCCACGACGCGAGCGCCGGCAAGGCAAGCCAGAGCAGCGCGTCGGACCAGCGCGGAGGCGTCTCCTCGCCCGTCGCCGCCGTCGACGTTGACGTTGATGCCGGCACGGTTTCCGACCAGCGGTACGCCGCGAGCAAGGTGGTCCCTGCGCAAAGCACCACGAACGCGCCATAGCCCTACGACCATCCCTGCGCCTGCTGGAGCAGCGAACTGCGCGGCTCGATCAGCACCGGATAGCACAGGAGCGACAGCAGCGAAGCCAGGTTCGACAGCGAGAAGTACCGGTACACCCGCGCGCTCCAGGGCGTGCGCGCCACCCAAGACTGCACCAGCGGCCCGGTGGTTGAAAGCAGGAAGTAGGGCAGGCCGATGGCTGCGAGCAGAAGGCCCACGTGCAACGCGGCCTGCGTCGCACACGGAGGTGCCGCGTCAGGCAGTCCGAATAGGCATAGCCCGCGAGCAGCACGGCCTGGAAGAACACCATGCAGATCGACCACACGGCGGCCGAGCCGCCGAACCACGGCAGGATCTGCTTGGCGATGAGCGGCTGGACGAGAAACAGCAGGAACGCGCTGCTGAAGATGGTGCCGGCAAACAGGAGCTGGATGCCGGCGCGTTCCATGCGGGTCTACTTGCCGAAGCCGCGTGCGAGGAACACCGCCACCAGCGGAATCAGCGCGATCAGGTGGGCCTGCACCATCACCAGCTTGCGCGTTTTGCGGATGTCGTCTTCGGCCGGCAGCGTGCCGTTGGCGCGCAGCGCCTTGCGCCAGCGAAAGTAGGTCAGTGTCGGAAAGATCGAAAGCACGCCGACGATGATGAACAACCCGAGCTTCACATGCAACAGCGGGTTGGTCCAATACCACGCTGTGCCCTTCACGCCCCACACCGTGCGGGCGATGCCGGTGGCGAGCACGGCAATGGCGGCCATGCCATAGACCAGGTCGACCTTGGCGAGCCGCTCCACCACGGCGGCATTGAGCCACTGCACGCGGCACAGCGCGGCCTCGCTGGAGATGAACACCACCATCGTGAGGATGGCCAGCAAGTGCAGGTAGGCGAGGATCGCTTCGAGGGTCATCGGTGGCTTTCTTTTTCAATGGGTTGCAAATGCTTGCGGATTGTGCCGCCGCTCGGGCGCTTTACCCTCTTCCGCCCCAGAATTCGGGGCGTCCGTATTGCTCCTTGAGGAAATCGAGCCACAGCCGCACCCGCAGCGGCAGGTGCTTGGTGCCCGTGAACACCGCGTAGATGCCGTTGGGCGGCGCGGCGAAATCATCGAGCAGCGGCACCAGCAAACCCGCGTCGATCTCGGCCTCGACCTCCCAGGTGCTGCGCCAGGCAATGCCGTGGCCGGCCAGGCACCAGTCGTGCAGCACCTGGCCGTCGGAGCAATCGAGCGGGCCTTCGGGCCGCAGGTAGATCAGTTCTTCTCCGCCCTCGCCCTCTTCGGCGGGAAGGCGGAATGCCCAGCCGCGTGTTTGAGAGGCATCGCTCGACAACGTGAGGCAGGCAAAGCGCGACAGCTCGCTCGGGTGCTTGGGCATGCCGTGGCGGCGCACGAATTCGGGCGTGGCGACGCAGCGGCGCCGGTTGTCGGCCAGCCGCACGCTCACCAGCGACGAATCGGGCATGTCGCCCACGCGCACCGCGCAGTCGAAGCTCTCGCCGCGCACGTCGACCACGCGGTCGCTGAGGTTGAGCGAGATCGTGACTTCCGGGTGCATGGCATGGAAGCGCGGCACCAGCGGCGCCACGTGGCGGCGGCCAAAGCCCGCCGGCGCCGTGACGCGCAAGTGCCCGCTGGCCTTGATGCCGCCGGCGCTCACGCTGGCCTCGGCATTGGCGAACTCCGTCAGCAGGCGCTGGCAGTCCTCGAGAAAGGCGCTGCCTTCGTGCGTGAGCGTGATGCGCCGCGTGGTGCGCACCAGGAGCTTCACGCCCAGCCTCGCCTCCAGCGCGTCGAGGCGCCGCCCCATGATGGCGGGCGCCACGCCCTCGGCCTTGGCCGCGGCGGTGAGGCCGCCGCGGGTCGCCACCGAGACGAAGGATTCGAGTTGCTTCAGGCGGTCCATGGCGCCCGAACTATATATCCCGGGTTCAACCGGCAGCGCCGGCCCGGCGCGCCTCGAAGGCGGCGATTTCTTCGTCGCTGTAGCCCACCTCCTTCAGCAGCTCACTGGTGTGCTCGCCGATGTGCGGCGGCTGCAGGCGAATGCCGGGCCGTTCGCCATCGAGCGTGAAGGGCATGAGCGGCACCTTGGCCATGTGGCCGTCGTTCATGCGCACGGGCGCGAGGCCGCCGGTGGCATTCAGGTGCGGGTCGTCGAACAGCTGCTGCGGCTTGGTGATGGGCGCAAAGGGCAGCTCGTTCTGCTCGAATACCGCGCTGAGTTCGGCCGCGCTGTAGCCGGCCAGGTGCGAGCGCAGAATCGGCATCATCCAGCCGCGGGCCAGCACGCGGTCGTTGTTGGTCTTCAGGCGCGGGTCGGCAAGCATTTCTTCCAGCCCGAAGGCCTTGCAGAAGATCGCCCACTGCTTGTCGCTCACGGCCGCGAGAAAGATCTGTTCGCCGTCCTTCACGGTGAACACGTCGTACACGGCCCACGCCGAAATGCGGCTGGGCATCGGGTCGGCGGCCTTGCCGGTGGCGGCGAACTGCATCATGTGCTGTGCGACCAGGAACACGTTGTTCTCGAACAGCGCGGACTGCACCTCGCAGCCCTTGCCGGTGAGCTCGCGCTGGCGCAGCGCGGCCATGGCGCCAATGGCGCCGAACATGCCGCCCATGATGTCGTTCACGCTGGTGCCCGCGCGCAGCGGATCGCCGGCGCGGCCCGTCATGTAGGCCAGGCCGCCCATCATCTGCACCACCTCGTCAAGCGCGGTGCGATGGTCGTACGGGCCCGGCAGAAAGCCCTTGTGGCTCACGTAGATGAGGCGCGGGTTGAGCTGCTTCAGGCTGTCGTAGTCCAGCCCCAGCTTCTTCATGGTGCCGGGCTTGAAGTTCTCGCTCACGATGTCGGCAGTGGCAACGAGGCGCAGCGCGGCCCCCACGCCTTCGGGCGTCTTGAGGTCGAGCGCGATGCTCTTCTTGTTGCGGTTGAACGTGGGGAAGAAGCCCGAGCCCGAACCGAGCAGGCGGCGCGTGCTGTCGCCCTCGATGGGCTCGACCTTGATGACCTCGGCGCCGAGGTCGGCCAGCAGCAGGCCGCAGGTCGGGCCCATGACCATGTGGGTGAACTCGACGACGCGGACGCCGGCGTACGGAAGCGGATTGGATTCAGGCATTTGCGTTGGTTTCCTGGACAGGGCCTTGGACAAAGCCCTTGGGCAGGCCGGCTTCGGGCGTCATGCCGTAGACCGGTTCGCCCGGCAAGCCGGCCATGAGCGGCGCGCGCGCCGCAATGAGTTTTTCGATGTCGATGCCGGTGCGAACGCCCATGGCCTCGAACATGAAGACGAGGTCTTCGGTGACCGCATTGCCCGAGGCGCCGGGCGCATAAGGGCAGCCGCCGAGGCCACCGAGCGAGGCGTCGAAAGTGCGCACGCCCTCGTCCCACGCCGCAAGGCAGTTTGCGATACCGAGGCCGCGCGTGTTGTGCATGTGGGCCGCGCCGGCGTGTTGGCCCAGTTCGGCGCGCAGGCGCTTGAAGAGCCGGCGCACCTGCGCCGGGTTGGCATAGCCCACGGTGTCCGAAAGACCGGCTTCTTCCGCGCCTGCCTCGACGCACTGCGCCGCGAGGCGGATCACGTCGTCTTCAGGCACCAGCCCTTGCAGCGTGCAGCCGAAAGCAGTGGAGATGCCGACTTCGAGCAGCACCCCGGGCGCCGTGTCGCGGCGCAACTCGGAAATGGCGCGCACTTCATCGACCATTTCGGCCGGCGTCTTTCGCACGTTGGCCAGCGAATGCGCCACGCTGGCCGATACGGGCATCGTGAGCTTGTGCGCGCCGGCTTCGAGCGCGGCCTGCGCGCCCTTGCGATTGGGCACCAGCGCCATCACCACGAGGCCCGGCAGCGTAGCGGCGTGGCGCACCACTTCCGCCGCATCGGCCATCTGCGGCAGCAGCCTGGCGGGTACGAAGGAGGCCACCTCGATCTCGCGCACGCCGGCGGCGTAGAGCGCGTCGATCCAGCGCAGCTTGTCGGCCGTGGGCATGGTCGCCTTGACCGATTGCAGGCCGTCGCGCGGGCCGACCTCGCTGATCACAACATCGGGGGGTGTCATCGACTCTTGTCTCCTTGGAGCGATCGGTTCGCGATCGCTTGACAATTCTATCTTGCAGAACTAAGTTCCGTTAAATAGAATTAGACCGCCGAACGACTTTCCCTGTCAAGCCAACGCCATGCCCCGCAAAGCCCAGACCGAATCGGTCTCAGACCTCAATGCCGCCCCCGGTGGCGCCGCTGCGGTCGACCGCGCGCTGAGCCTGCTCTCAGCCTTTCAGCCTGGCGACGAGGCGCTGTCGCTCGCGCAGTTTGCAGAGCGCACGCAGCTCTACAAGAGCACGGTGCTGCGCCTCCTGGCTTCGCTGGAACATGCGCGGCTGATCCGCCGGCAGGACGACGGGCGCTATGCGCTCGGCGCCGAGATCGCACGCCTGCACGGCCTCTATTCGGCGTCGCTCTCGCTCGACCGCATCGTGCTGCCGGTGCTGCGCGCGCTGGCCGCGGCCACTGGAGAAAGCGCGGCGTACCACGTGCGGCAGGGCCAGGGCGACGGCTGGGTGCGGCTGTGCCAGTTCCGCGTCGATTCGTCGCATGTGGTGCGCGACCACGTGCGCGCGGGCGACCTGCTGCCCAACGACCGCGGCGCCGGTGCGCGCGTGCTGATCGCCTTCGGCCCCGAAGCCGAACAGCCGCGCAGCCCCAGGGAACGGAAGCTGTACGACGCCATTCGCGCGCAGGGCTACTGCGCGCTGGTGGGCGACCGCACGGCTGAACTCGCGGGCATTTCGGCGCCGGTATTCCATGCCGATGGCCGCCTGGCCGCGGCGGTCACGCTGACCATGCCCGCCCACCGCTACGACCCGCGCCATATAGAGCCGGTGTGCGCCGCGGCGCGCCAGCTCAGCGGAATGAGCTGAAAACGCGACGGAGCGGACTCTGAGGGCCGCTGATTACCGCCATTTTTGTCACTGATAAATCACGCTTTCGGCTCTTACAGGCCAGCAAAGTATCGAATAAAGTCCTTGCATGGAACCACGGCGCAGCGCTGTTCTGACAGACATCGCCTCCTGTTCCGCCCACATTGAATCGTTCTCCAGGAGAAAAACATGACCGCCCGCACCACCGCCCACGGACTCCAGGTCGCGACCGAGTTGCACCGCTTCATCGAAGACAAGGTCTTGCCCGCCAGCGGTGTGGCCAGCGATGTTTTCTGGAAGGGCTTCGACGCCATCGTGAGCGACCTCGCTCCGAAGAACATTGCGCTCTTGGCCGAGCGCGACCGCCTGCAGGCCGAGCTCGACGCCTGGCACAAGAAGAACCCCGGCCCGATTGCCGACATGCCGGCGTACCGCGCATTCCTCGAAAAGATCGGCTACCTGCTGCCGCAGCCCAAGGGCGCGAAGGCCACCACGGCCAACGTCGACTCCGAACTCGCGCTGCAGGCCGGCCCGCAGCTGGTGGTGCCCATCCTGAACGCACGCTACGCACTCAACGCCGCCAATGCGCGCTGGGGCTCGCTGTACGACGCCCTCTACGGCACCGATGCCATTCCTGAAACCGACGGCGCCGAAAAGGGCAAGGGCTACAACCCCGTGCGCGGCGCCAAGGTCATCGCGTTCGCACGCGAAGTGCTCGACCAGGCCGCGCCGCTCGAGAACGGTTCGCACAAGATGGCGACCGGCTACAGCGTGAAAGACGGCCAGTTGCACATCGCGCTGCAAAGCAGCAGCACCACGCTGCGCGACCCCGCCGCCTTCGTGGGCTACCAGGGTGATGCGGCCTCGCCGTCGTCGGTGCTGCTCAAGCACAACGGCATTCACCTGGACATCCGCATCGACCGCAGCACGCCCATCGGCAAGAGCGACTCGGCCGGCGTGAGCGACCTCGTGCTCGAAGCCGCGCTCTCGACCATTCTCGACCTCGAAGACTCGGTGGCCGTGGTCGATGCGGCCGACAAGGTGCTCGCGTATGCGAACTGGCTCGGCATCGTGCAGGGCACGCTCACCGAAGAAGTGGCCAAGGGCGGCAAGACCTTCACGCGTGGCCTCAATCCCGACCGCGAATACACCGGCGCCGACGGCAAGCCCGTGAAGCTGCACGGCCGCTCGCTCATGTTCCTGCGCAACGTGGGCCACCTGATGACCAACCCCGCCGTGCTGTATGCGGACGGCAAGGAAATCCCGGAAGGCATCCTCGATGCCGTGGTCACCACCACCATCGCGATGATCGACCTGAAGCGCAAGGGCAACTCGCGCACCGGCAGCATCTACATCGTCAAGCCCAAGATGCACGGCCCGGCCGAAGTGGCCTTTGCGAGCGAGCTGTTCGGCCGTGTCGAGCAGCTGCTCGGGCTGCCCGCCAACACCGTGAAGCTCGGCATCATGGACGAAGAGCGCCGCACCAGCGTCAACCTCAAGGCCTGCATCGCCGAAGCCGCCGCGCGCGTGGCCTTCATCAACACCGGTTTCCTCGACCGCACCGGCGACGAGATGCACACCGCCATGCAGGGCGGCCCGATGATCCGCAAGGGCGACATGAAGTCCAGCGCGTGGATCGGCGCCTACGAAAAGAACAACGTGCTGGTCGGCCTGTCGTGCGGCCTGCGCGGCAAGGCGCAGATCGGCAAGGGCATGTGGGCCATGCCCGACCTGATGGCCGCCATGCTCGAGCAGAAAATTGCCCATCCGAAGGCCGGCGCCAACACCGCCTGGGTGCCCTCGCCCACCGCCGCCACGCTGCACGCGCTGCACTACCACCAGGTGAGCGTCACCGCCGTTCAGCAGGAGCTCGAGAAGATCGACGCCGACGCGGAACGCGACAACATCCTCAACGCGCTGCTGCAAGTGCCCATTGCGCCCGAAGCCAAGTGGACCGATGCCGAGAAGCAGCAGGAAATCGACAACAACGTGCAGGGCATCCTCGGCTACGTGGTGCGCTGGATCGACCAGGGCGTGGGCTGCTCCAAGGTGCCCGACATCCACAACGTGGGCCTGATGGAAGACCGTGCCACGCTGCGCATTTCGAGCCAGCACATCGCCAACTGGCTGCTGCACGGCGTGGTGACCAAGGCGCAGGTCGACGAGGCCTTCCAGCGCATGGCCAAGGTGGTCGACGAGCAGAACGCGGGCGACCCGGTCTACCAGCCGATGGCCGGCAACTTCGCGACCTCCGCCGCGTACAAGGCTGCGCAAGACCTGGTGTTCAAGGGCATCGAGCAGCCAAGCGGCTACACCGAACCGCTGCTGCATGCGTGGCGCCTGAAGGTGAAGGCGGGCGCCTCAGACGCCCCGTCGTCCTACACCTGACCGCGCGGCCCACCGACCGCGCGGGCCTGTGCCAAGGCTAGTTTGAGCATCGGTTGCTCGTCGAGCGATCGATTCACTCATTCCAAGGAGATATTCATGACCCATTCGATCAAGATGGCCATGGCCGCCATTGCCCTCACCAGCGCCGCAGGTTTCGCGATTGCCCAAGGCACCCCGCCGAACACCACCTCGCCGAACCCGGCCACAGCCGCCGGCCAGCAGTCGCAACAGAACACCCCGATGGGCACCACCGGCACGCCGGCCACCAACCAAGGCACGATGTCGGGCTCGACCGGGAGCACCACGACGAACCAGGCGACGACGTCGCCCAGCACCACCCCGGACATGACGAACCAGGGCGGTTCGATGCGCGTGGCACGTGCCGACCGCAACTGATCGCGCGATGCCGATCGGCTCGCAGGGCTGCCGTTGCGGCCTCGCTTCCGCAGCACTCGTTGCACTGCTGATCGCGGCACCGCCGGCGCACTCGTCGCCGGCGGTTTCCGGCGACACCGAAACCGTGGCCGGCTGGGTGCGCACGACCGGCGACAACCAGGGCACGCCGTTCGCGATCGTCGACAAGAAAGCCGCCGCGGTTCACATCTTCGATGCGGACGGCAAGCGGCGGGCGTCCTCGCCCATCCTGCTCGGCCTTGCGAAGGGCGACCACTCGGTGCCCGGCATCGGCGAGCGCCAGATGGCCGACATCCGCGACGCCGAGCGCACCACGCCCGCGGGCCGCTTCGTCAGCGAGCCGGGCCGCAATCTTTCAGGCGAGGACATCGTCTGGGTCGACTATGACGCGGCCGTGTCGATGCACCGCGTGCGCGCAACCAACAAGGCCGAGCGTCGGCTCGAACGCCTGGCCACGCCAACTGCGGCGGACAACCGCATCTCCTATGGCTGCATCAACGTGCCCGCCGCTTTTTACGACGCGCATGTGAAGCCGTCGTTCGGCACTGCGAAGGCCGTGATCTACGTGCTGCCGGAAACGAGGCCTGCAAGCACGCTGTTCGAGACTTCGACCGCCCGGTCCGAGGCGCCCCCGGCGCGCTGATCCTTCAGGCGCGTCACTCCTCGCGACCAAGGCCGCGCGCGGCCTTCTGCAATGCGACCTTCTGCGCATGCCGCTCCGCGCGATGCGTGCGCAAGTGGCGGCCTGCCTTCTGGTTCGCCTCGCCGCGCGCTATGGCAGCGAGAACGGGGTTGCGAGGTGCCGCGCTCGGCACCGAAAAATAAAACCGGCCCAGACGCTTCTCGTCGTCGCGGGCCTTTCGTTGAGCACTCATGTGCGCACATTCCAAAAACAAGAAGGCCCCGGCGAATGGCTGCGCGGGGCCTTTGTCGATGGGCCTCGGCGGATGCATGGATGCACGTCCGGCCGGGGCGGTCGGTGTGCGGATCAGGTGTTCAGAAAACGGTTCATTGAGTGAGTTGCCGCCCGGGAGGTTGGTCGTCGCCGGACGCGAATAAAAAACTGTTGCTGAAAAAAGGAAGGGCGGATTCTGGCGAGCCCTCGCGCGGCGCGCAAGTGCCGCGCGCGCCGATGTGGCGCAAAGCCGACGCACCACCTGACAATTTTTTCAGCCCCGCTGCGCCGCCTCGGCTTCCGCGCGCAGCCACTGCGCGAACTCCAGCGCGTCGAGGTTGCCCGCGGCGCGCCTCGACGTTTCGATGAAGTAGCCGCGGTGCGAGGCCGCGCCTTCGCCGAGCGGCGCGACCAGCCGGCCCGTCTGCACCAGATCGCGCAGCAGCGGCAGCCGGCCGATCACCACGCCCTGGCCTGCCACCGCGGCGGCCACGGCATCGGTGTACAGGGTAAAGCGCAGCGTGCTCTTCATGCGCAGCTGATCGAGCCCCATCACGCGAAGCCAGGGCTCCCAATCGACGGTGGGGGCCTCGCCGTGGTCGGGGTAATCCACGGTCAGCAAGGTGAGCTTCGAAAAATCAGACGGCTCGCGCAGCGACGCGGCGAGTTGCGGCGAACACAGCGGAATCACCGATTCCTCGAACAGCGCCGTGCCGATGCCGCGGCCGATCGGCACGAAGCGCACCGCCAGGTCGATGCGGCTGCTCTCCAGGTCGAGCACCTCGAGCGTGGCCGACACGCGAACGTCGACCTGCGGGTGGCTCCCGGTGAAGCGTGCCAGCCTTGGGATAAGCCAGAACGACGCAAAACCGGGCGTGCTGGTGATGGCCACCTGCCGCGGCGCGGAGGTCGCGCGCAGCCGCGCCGTGGCGTCTCGCAGGCGTTCCAGGCTGTCGATGACGGCCCGCTGCATGACGCCGCCCGCCTCGGTGAGCACCAGCGAGCGGTGCCGGCGCTCGAACAGCAGCACGCCCAGGCTGGCTTCGAGCTGCTGGATCTGGCGGCTGACGGCCGACTGCGTGAGATGCAGCTCGCCGGCCGCGAGCGTGAAGCTCAGCCGGCGCGCCGCGGCCTCGAAACTGCGCAGCAACTCCAGCGGCGGGAGCTCGCCGCTCAAGGCTCCATGGGTCTTCGCATTCTCTGGATGCATGCAACGAGTTCCAAATCACCGCGTGTAAGAGGAGGATCAACTCACTATATTCATTCGCATCACGAATGCAATGGAGCTTGCCATGAGCACCCAACAGCCCTCTTCCCGCTTTCATGTCAGCCTGCCCGTCCGTTCCATCTTTGCCGTTCCCGATGGCGCCGGGGTGGGCATCGAATGCCGCAGCGGCTCGGTCTGGGTGACGCTCGACCACGATCCGCGCGACATCGTGCTTGTGCCGGGCGAGCGGTTCGAAGGCACCGACCACCGCCGCGTGCTGGTTTCGGCGCTGGAGTCTTCGTGCATCACCATCTCCGACGCACAGCCGGCCGCCATGCCGCTGCTGCCAACGCGGGCGAGCCGCCGGTCGCCTTGGCGACTGCCTTCTCTCGGGTTGTCCCCGGCTTGACCTGAGCGCGCCCGGCATCGAACCTCGATGCCATGGACTTTCCCAGCGCTGAACGCCGCCGTTGTGACGGGCGGCTTTTTTGCGTTGGGCGCCCGACTCACGCTGTTTTCTTTCGAGGAAGGACATGACCATGGCAGAGGCATACATCGTGGCCGCGGCGCGCACGGCCGGCGGCCGGCGCGGCGGCAAGCTCGCGGGCTGGCATCCGGCCGATCTGGCGGCGCAGGTGATCGACGCGCTGGTGGCCAGGAGCGGCATCGACCCGGCGGCGGTGGAAGACGTGATTCTTGGTTGCGTGAGCCAGGTGGGCGAGCAGGCGACCAACGTGGCGCGCAACGCGGTGCTGGCGTCGAAGCTGCCTGAATCGGTGCCGGGCACCTCGGTCGACCGGCAGTGCGGCTCGTCGCAGCAGGCGCTGCATTTTGCGGCGCAGGCCGTGATGTCCGGCAGCATGGATGCGGTGATTGCGGGCGGAGTTGAAAGCATGACGCGCGTGCCGATGTTCACGCCCAACGCGCTGCCCGCCAAGGCAGGCCTCGGCACCTACATGAGTCCGGCAATGAAGCGGCGCTACCCGGGCGTGGAGTTCAGCCAGTTCACCGGCGCCGAGATGATTGCGAAGAACTACGGCATCGAGAAGGAAGAGCTCGACCGCTACGCGCTCGAAAGCCATCGGCGCGCGATTGCCGCCAGCCGCGAAGGCGCCTTCAGCGAAGAGATCGTGCCCGTCGAGATCCTGCTGGCCGACGGCACCCGCAGCGGGGAGAGCCACTTGGTAGACGAAGGCATCCGCTTCGACGCCACGCTGGAGGGCATCGCGGGCGTGAAGCTGATTGCCGAAGGCGGCCGCTGCACCGCCGCCACGGCGAGCCAGATCTGCGATGGCGCGAGCGGCGTGCTGGTGGTGAACGAACGCGGCCTGAAGGCGCTGGGCGTGAAGCCGCTCGCGCGCATCCACCACATGAGCGTGATGGGGCACGACCCGGTGATCATGCTGGAGGCTCCGCTGCCCGCGACGCAGCGCGCACTGAAGAAGGCCGGCATGCGCATCCAGGACATCGACCTGTACGAAGTGAACGAAGCCTTCGCACCCGTGCCCATCGCCTGGCTTCAGGCGCTCGACGCCGACCCCGCTCGGCTCAACGTGAACGGCGGAGCCATTGCGCTCGGCCATCCGCTGGGCGCCTCGGGCACCAAGCTCATGACCACGCTGATCCACGCGCTCGGCCGGCGCGGGAAGCGCTACGGCTTGCAGACGATGTGCGAAGGCGGCGGCATGGCCAACGTCACCATCGTGGAAAGGCTCTGATGACCGCGCAGCAACCCTACGTGCTCTATGAGCTGGCCGACGGCATCGCCACGCTCACGCTGAACCTGCCGGCCAAGCTGAACCCGATTGCGCGCGAACTGCAGATCCAACTGCGCGACACGCTGGAGCGCATTCGCGACGACCGCGAAGTGCGCGCGGTGATCCTGACGGGCGCCGGCAAGGCTTTTTGCGTGGGCGCGGACCTGAGCGCCATGACGCCCGGCGAAGAGGGCAAGTCGCTCGGCGACCAGACGGCCGAATGGATGCAATCGCTCAGCAATCCACTGATCGAAACGCTGCGCACGCTGCCCGTTCCGGTGGTGGCCGCGGTCAACGGCGCCGCGGCGGGCGCGGGTGTCGGCTTGGCGCTGGCGGTCGATGTGACGATTGCCGCGCGCAGCGCCTACTTCTACCTGCCCTTCTTGCCCAAGCTCGGCATCGTGCCCGACCTGGGCTGCACCTGGGCGATTCCGCGGCGCGCCGGCAGGGCGCGCGCCATGGGCATGGCGCTGCTCGACGAACGCCTGAGCGCGGGGCGCGCGGTGCAGTGGGGCCTGATCTGGGCTTGCGCCGACGACGAACAGCTGCTCGAGGAAGCGCGCGCCATTGCGCAGCGGCTCGCCCGCCTGCCGGCGCATGCGGTGCTCGAAGCACGCGAAGCCTTCGAAGCCTCGGAGCGCCACACGCTGGCCGAACAGCTGCACTACGAAAGCGAGCGCCAGCGCGAGCTGATCGACCGCCCCACCTTCCGCGAAGGCGTGAGCGCCTTCCTGCAGAAGCGCCCGCCAACGTTCCCGGGGCGCTGAGGCAGCCATGATCGAACGCACGCTTTTCAGCGCCGACCACGAGGCCTTTCGCGACAGCTTCCGCCGCTTCATGGACAAGGAGATCGCGCCCTTCCACGAGGCGTGGGAAGAACAGGGCTACGTCGACCGCGCCGTGTGGTCCAGGGCCGGCGAAAACGGCTTTCTCTGCATGGCGCTGCCCGAGGAATACGGCGGCGCCGGCGCCGACTTGCTCTATTCGGTGATCCAGTTCGAAGAGCTCTGGGCGCGCGGCTTCACGGGCATCGGCTTCGGGCTGCACAGCGAGATCGTGGCGCCCTACGTCCTGCGCTACGGCACCGAGGCGCAGAAGCAGCACTACCTGCCCAAGCTCGCGAGCGGCGACATGGTCGGCGCCATTGCCATGAGCGAGCCCGGCGCGGGCAGCGACCTGCAGGCAGTCAAGACCAGCGCCATCCGGCAACCTGACGGCAGCTACCTGCTCAACGGCAGCAAGACCTTCATCACCAACGGCTGGCATGCCGACCTGGTGATCGTGGTGGCCAAGACCGACCCGGCCGCGGGCGCGAAGGGCACCAGCCTGTTCCTGGTCGAGCGCGGCATGCCGGGTTTCGAAAAAGGCAAGCGGCTCAAGAAGCTGGGGCTCAAGGCGCAGGACACGTCCGAGCTGTTCTTCAACGACGTGCGGCTGCCGGCCGATGCACTGCTCGGCGATGCCGCGCAGCTGAACCGCGGCTTCGTCTGCCTGATGGAGCAACTGCCGTGGGAGCGGCTGCAGATTGCCATCGGAGCGGTGGCCGCGTCGCAGGCCGCCATTGACCAGACGGTGGCTTATGTGAAGGAGCGCAAGGTGTTCGGCCAGCCTGTAGGCAACTACCAGAACACGCGCTACACCCTTGCCGAGCTGCAGACCGAGGTGCAGGTGGCGCAGGTGTTCGTCGACAAATGCATCGAGCTGCTGATGGCCGAAAAGCTCGATACCGCCACCGCCAGCATGGCCAAGTACTGGACCACCGACCTGCAGTGCAAGGTGATGGACGAGTGCGTGCAGCTGCACGGCGGCTACGGCTTCATGTGGGAGTACCCGATCACCCGGGCGTACGCCGATGCGCGGGTTCAGCGCATCTACGGCGGCACCAACGAGATCATGAAGGAAGTGATCACGCGATCGATGGGGCTTGGCGGGCGCTGAAACCGGGCCACTGGCGCCTGGCTTGAGCCTGCGGGAGAATGGCGCATGCCCATCCTCAACGCCTTCTACGCCCAGTCGGGCGGCGTCACCTCGGTCATCAATGCGTCGGCCTGCGGCGTGATCGAGACGGCACGAAAACACCCGGACCGCATCGGCAAGCTCTACGCCGGGCGCAACGGCATCATCGGCGCGCTGACCGAAGAACTCATCGACACCGGCGCCGAACCGGCCGAGTCGATTGCGGCGCTGCGCACCACGCCTTCGGGCGCTTTCGGTTCGTGCCGCTACAAGCTCAAGTCGCTCGAGAAGAACCGGCGCGAGTACGAGCGGCTCATCGAGGTGTTCAAGGCGCACGGCATCGGCTATTTCTTCTACAACGGCGGCGGCGATTCGGCCGACACCTGCTTCAAGGTGAGCCAGCTGTCGCAGTCGCTCGGCTACCCGCTGCAGGCCATCCATGTGCCGAAGACCATCGACAACGACCTGCCGCTGACCGACTGCTGCCCGGGCTTCGGCTCGGTGGCCAAGTACGTGGCGGTGTCGACGCTCGAAGCCTCGTTCGACGTGCGCTCGATGGCGGCCACCTCCACCAAGGTGTTCGTGCTCGAGGTGATGGGGCGCCATGCGGGCTGGATCGCGGCGGCGGGCGGGCTGGCCGCGGACCACGGCATTCCGGTGGTGGTGCTGTTCCCCGAAATCGAATTCGACAAGGCGCGCTTTCTCGCGCGCGTGGACGAGCTGGTGAAGCAGCACGGCTACTGCTCGGTGGTGGTGTCCGAAGGCTGCCACTACCCCGACTGCACCTTCCTGGCCGAGCAGGGCACGCGCGATGCTTTCGGCCACGCGCAGCTCGGCGGCGCCGCGCCGGTGGTGGCGCAAATGGTCAAGGACGCGCTGGGCCACAAGTTCCACTGGGCAGTGGCCGACTACCTGCAGCGCGCGGCACGGCACATTGCCTCGGCCACCGACGTGCGACAGGCCTACGAACTGGGGCAGCGCGCGGTCGAGCTGGCGCTGGAAGGCCACAACGCGGTGATGCCGACCATCGAGCGCACCTCCGATGCGCCCTACACCTACCGCATCGGCAGTGCACCGCTCGACGCGGTGGCGAATGTCGAAAAGCCGATGCCGCGCGACTTCATTTCGGACGATGGCTACGGCATTACCGACAAGTGCAGGCTCTACCTGCTCCCGTTGATCGAGGGCGAGGACTACCCCGCCTACCGCAACGGCCTGCCGGTGTACGCAACGCTCCGGAATGTGGCGGTGGCGAAGAAGCTGCCGGCCTTCGAGCTCGCTTGACGGCCATGGCTGCCGTACTGGACACGATCGACGCCACGCGCTGCCCGCTGTGCGGAGAGCAGAACCGCTGTGCGATGGAGGTCGCGCGCGAAACCGGCGAGCCGCAATCGCCCTGCTGGTGCATGGCGGCGGATTTTCGCAACGCGCCGCTGGCGGCGGTGCCGCCGGAAATGCGCGGCAAGGCCTGCATCTGCGCGCGTTGCGCTGCGGGTGCGCCTGCCGAGTCCTAGGCCTTGCCGGCTGTTACTGGAACTGCCCTGCGTTCTGCTGCTGGCTTTGCGTTTGCGACTGCGCGGGCCTATCGCTCGGCCCGACATCCGGCGCGGACGCAAGAGGCTGCGACTCCGGCGGCAACTGCACAGTCGGCGCAGCCGCCGTGGACGACGCGCGGTCGCGCTGCTCGGTCACCACGCAGTGGATGAACTGCAGCTTGCCCACGGCCGCGCGCGGCAGCACGAAGGGGTAGTAATCAGGCTGGCCCATGCTGCGCGACAGTTCGTTCAGCACATTGGTGAGCAGCACCCAGCCGTTCAGAAAATCCAGGAACTTGGCGGCGCCGGGATGCTCCGGCCGCCACAGGTCTTCGGGCGTGAACAGGTCGCTCGCAAGTTCGACGTTGGTGGCATCCACGCCGAAGCTCATCGCCGTGTCGGTGGTGTCGGCCATGTGCAGGTAGTGGGCCCAGGTTTCGGCCCAGTCTTCCCACGGATGCATGCTCGCGTAGCTGCTCACGAAGTGAATGGACCAGTCGGGCGGCGGCCCCTGCTCGTAGTGCCGCTGGAGTGCCGCGGTGTAGTCGGCGCGCTCGTCGCCGAAGAGCGCGCGAAACTCGTCGAGCCACGGCGTGGGCTGCACCAGCAGGTCCCAGTAGTAGTGGCCGATCTCGTGGCGAAAGTGCCCGAGCAGCGTTCGGTACGGCTCGCGCATCTCGGCGCGGATGCGTTCGCGCACGGCATCTTCCGCTTCTTCCGCGTTGAGGGTGATCACGCCGTGCTCGTGGCCGGTCATCACATGCGGGCTGCCGGGCATGTTGCTCAGGAAGTCGAAGGCCAGGCCGTGCGCCGGATCAGAGTGGCGGCTCACCACCGGCAGCCCGAGCGCCAGCAGCTGCGAAATGAGCCGGCGCTTCGCATGCTCCAGCTTGCGCCATAGCTCGCCGTTGCTTTCCACCGAAAGGTCTGGAATGGTGCGGTTGACGCTGCACGCCAGGCAGTAGCCGGGCGCCAGGCCGTCGGTGTTGAACGAAGGGTCGTCGCCTTCGCGCGGGGCAGGCACCATCCAGTTGCAGCTGGCGGCGGTCATGAGGTTGGCGCAGCGGCGGTATCTCTTGCCGTCCGGATTGCCGAACACGGTGAAGGTGTCGGGCGCGGGGCGCTCGCCCTCCGCTTCGTCCTGGCTTCCTTCTTCGGCGGCGACGGGCGCGAGCGGCACCACGCCGAGCCGGTCGATCACGTATCCGAGCGGCGTGCCGCAGGCCAGGCACTGGCTGTTGCGCAGGAACACCGGCCGGCCGCACTGGCAGCGATAGGCGCGGCTGACGGTGGGCGCGGCCAGTTCGGCCGCGAGGTTGGGCGGCGCGTGCGCGGCCTGCGGGTCGGCTGCGGCCTGGTCGCCGCTTTGAACAGCGGCTTGATCGCCGGTTGGACCGCCGGTTTGGTCGCCAGATTGCTCGACAGGTTGATCGGATTGGGGAGCCATGTCGTTTTTGTTTTCTCGAAAGCAGTGCGGGACAGCACGTGCATTGTGCGGCCGTTGCATCGGCGTCCATTCGCGCAAAGACCGATATGCTTGTAGGACGACGGACCCGCACCCAATCCGGGCCGCCGCCCCACGATGCCCACTCCCCCGCCCGAAGCCGCACCGCCGGCCCCGCCGACCCTCGGCACCATGCGCGAACGCTACGGCCCGCGCTACCGCTGGTACCTGCTGGTCTCGGTCATGGTCGGCGTGATGGCGTCGATCATGTCGTCGACCATCGTCAACGTGGCGATCCCGGGCATGAGCCACCACTTCTCGCTCGGCCAGGAGCGGGCGCAATGGGTGAGTTCGGGCTTCATGGTGGCCATGACCGTCTCGATGCTGACCACGCCGTGGCTGCTGTCGCGCTATGGCTACAGGCGCACCTACGTCGGCACCATGGTGCTGCTGCTCGCGGGCGGCGTGGCGGGCGGGCTGGCCAACAACTTCACGCTGGTGCTGCTGGCGCGCGTGGCCGAAGGGCTTGCGGCCGGCGTGGTGCAGCCCATTCCGGCCATCATCATCCTGCGCGCCTTCGAGCCGCACGAGCAGGGGCGCGCCAGCGGCATCTTCGGCATGGGCGTGGTGCTGGCACCGGCCATCGGGCCGAGCATCGGCGGGGTGCTGGTCGACCTGTTCGGCTGGCGCTCGATCTTCTTCATGGTGGTGCCGTTCTGCCTGGCCTCGCTCTGGCTGGCGTACAAGTTCGTGCCCACCACGGCGCCGGGCGGCGTGGCGGCCACGCGCGGCAGCGGGCTCGACTGGCGGGGCCTGGCGCTGGGCACGGCGGGCACGCTCTGCCTGCTGAACGGGCTGGTCGAGTTGCGCGGCGACTCGCCCGTCGAAGCCGCCCTGCTGCTGGCCGGCGCGCTGGCGGCCTTTGCTGGCTTCATCTGGTGGCAGCGCCGGTTCGCGGCCTCGGGCGGCACGCCGCTGATGAACCTGGGCCTCTTCCAGTACCGCCAGTTCGCCATGGGCAGCGTGGTCGCGTTCATCTACGGCACGGCGCTGTTCGGCTCGACCTACCTGCTGCCGGTGTACATGCAGGTGGGGCTGCAGCTGTCCGCATCGCACGTCGGCACCATCCTGCTGCCCGCGGGCATCGTGCTGGCGGTGGCCATTGCCGGCGTGGGCCGGCTGGCCGACCGGCAGCCGACGTGGCTGCTGGTGAGCATCGGGCTGGCGCTGCTGGCGGCCTCTTTCGCGCTGATGGTGGTGCTGAGACTCGACAGCGCCCTGTGGCTCCTGGTGGCGTTTGCCATCATCGGGCGAATCGGGCTCGGCTTCATCCTGCCTTCGCTCAACCTGGGTTCGATGCGGCCCCTGGCCAAGCCGCTGATTCCGCAAGGTGCCAGCGCCATCAACTTCCTGCGCATGCTGGGCGGCGCGGCCGGCGTGAGCCTGTGCGCCATCGTGCTCGAGTGGCGTCTGGCGGTGCATGGCGATTCGCTGGCCAACCCGACGAGCAGCGCGGCGCGGCTGGCGGCCTTCGACGAGGTGTTTCTGATGCTGGCGGCGCTGTGCGCCATCGCCATTTGTGCCGCTTGGCAGTTGCGTCAACCGGCGCAACAGGAAGGGTAATCACTCAGTAGACATTCATCCTCGCTTCCAATTGTTAAGTACCGTCGAATCGGGCGTGACCGACACCGAGATCCTGCTCGGCAGCTCGGCCGTGCTGAGCGGCCCGCTCGGTTCGCAGATCAAGGTCGTGCTCAACGGCGCCGCGCTGGCCTTCGATGCCGCCAATGAACAAGGCGGCGTGGGCGGACGCAAGATCGAGCTGGCGGCGCTCGACGACGAGCTGAAGCCCGAGAAGGCACTCGAAAACTACGGCAAGCTGCTGAACGACCACCGCGTGTTCGCCTTCTTCGGCTGCGTGGGACCGGGCACCACGTCCACCCCGGCCAAGCTGCTGCAGCAAAGCGGTGCACCGAGCGTGGGCGGCTACGGCACGCCCTACCCCTGGGGCGAGGTGGAAGCCGTCACGCGCGACTACCGCCGCCTGGCCGAGCGCGCCCAGGTGCCGGTGGGCTACGGCAGCTTCGAGGGCTACCTGAACGGGCTGGTGATGATCAAGGCAATCAAGCGCACCGGCCGCGACCTGATGCGCGCCCGCCTGCATGCCACGCTGCGCGCGCTCAAGCTGCGCCTGGCCGGCATGGACATCGACTTTTCGACCGGTGCGACGACCTGCTCGCGCTTCATCGAAATGGTGCGCGCCACGCCCGAAGGCCGCTTCGTTCGCTGAGCGCTGGGCGGGTTCGCCCGCGGCGGCTGCGCCCGCGCTTTAATAGCGCCATGTGCCAACTGCTCGGAATGAACTGCAACACGCCCACGGACGTGACCTTCAGCTTTACGGGCTTTGCCCAGCGCGGCGGCCGCACCGACCACCACGCCGACGGCTGGGGCATCGCCTTCTTCGAGGACCGGGGGCTGCGGCACTTCGTCGATCACATGCCCGCGAGCGAATCGCCGGTGGCCGAGCTGATCCGGCGCTACCCCATTCAAAGCCGCAACGTCATTGCGCACATCCGCAAGGCCACGCAGGGCGCTATCAACCTGCAGAACTGCCACCCTTTCGTGCGCGAACTGTGGGGCCGCTACTGGGTGTTTGCCCACAACGGCGACCTGAAGGACTTTCGCCCGCGCCTGCACGGCAACTTTCACCCGGTGGGCAACACCGACAGCGAGCACGCCTTCTGCTGGCTCATGCAGGAGCTGGCCAAGTCGCATGCGGGCGTGCCGAGCATCGAGGAGCTCACGCTCACGCTGCGCGAACTGGCGCCGCAGCTTGCGCGCCACGGCACCTTCAATTTCATGCTCTCGAACGGCCAGGCACTCTGGGCCCATGCCTCCACCAACCTCTGGTATGTGGAACGCCGCCACCCGTTCGTGACAGCGCAGCTCGCGGACGAAGACCTCGAGATCGACTTTGCGCGGCACACCACGCCCAACGACCGCGTGGCGGTGGTGGTGACCGCGCCGCTCACCAGCAACGAAAGCTGGACGCCCTTCGTGCCGGGCGAGCTGCACGTGTTCGTGGACGGGCAGCGCTTGGGGCACTGAGGCGTTTCTACTGACACTTTTTCGCAACATTGAGAGAAAGTATCGGCAAACCGGTTCGGCGGGGCAACAATAATGGTTCTCATTTGCATCCCATTCGAACCTTTCAATGTCCTCTTCATCTCCCTTCCTGCGCGCCAGCCTGCGCCCGACCGTTGCCGCCACGCTGCTCGCACTTCACGCCTTGGCCGCTACGGCCCAGACTGCCGCGCCGGCTGAAGCCGCCGGCACCCTCGGCACTGTTACCGTCGAAGCCAGCGCCGACGCCTCGGCCGAAGGCCTGACCAGGCCTTACGCCGGCGGCCAGGTGGCGCGCGGCGGGCGCGTCGGCATCCTGGGCACCCAGGACATGATGAGCACGCCGTTCTCGAGCACCAACTACACCAACGAGCTCATTCAGGACCAGCAGGCCAAGAGCGTTGCCGACGTGCTGCTCAACGACCCGTCGGTGCGCCAGGCGCGCGGCTTCGGCAACTTCCAGGAGCTCTACGTGGTGCGCGGCTTCCCCGTGTACTCGGACGACGTGGCTTACAACGGCCTGTACGGCATGCTGCCGCGCCAGTACATCGCCTCTGAATTCTTCGAGCGCGTGGAAGTGTTCCGCGGCGCCAACACCTTCCTGAACGGCGCGGCGCCCGGCGGCAGCGGCATTGGCGGTGCGATCAACCTGCTGCCCAAGCGCGCGTCCAACGAGCCGATCACCCGCGTCGGCTTTGGCGTGCTGACCGGCGGCCAGGGCTACGTGAACCTCGACCTGGCGCGCCGCTTCGGCCCCGACGACAGCCTGGGCATTCGCGTGAATGCCGTGCGCCGGGAAGGCGGAACCGGCGTCCACAAAGAGAGCCAGCAGCTCAGCGCCTTTGCCGTCGGCCTGGACTGGCGCAACCGCAACGTGCGCCTTTCAGCCGACTTCGGCTACCAGGACTACGACCTGAAGGACGGCCGCCCGAGCCTCACGCCATCGTCGGCGCTGCCGATTCTGCGTGCGCCCGACGCCAGCACCAACTTTGCGCAGCCCTGGACCTACTCGAAGGAAAAGGACAAGTTCGCCACCTTCCGCGGTGAAGTCGACATCACCGACAACATCACCGCCTGGGCCGCGGGCGGCGTGCGCCGCAGCGCCGAAGACAACGTGCTGGCGAACCCGACGCTCGCCGACGCGTTCGGCAACACCAGCGGCACGCGTTTCAGCAACACGCGCAAGGACCGCATCGGCACCGCCGAGATCGGCGTGCGCGGCAATTTCGTGACCGGACCGGTGAAGCACACCGTGGTGGCTTCGGCCGCCACATACAGCAACGACCGCGACAACGCCTACACGATCTCGCGCGACCGAATCCGCAACAACATCTACGCGCCGTACGCGTCGCCGTTCCCGGTGGCCAACGGCTTCACCGGCAACACGCTGGAAGACCCGCGCCTGACCGACAAGATCGAGACCTCGAGCGTTGCGGTGGCCGACACCATGGCCTTCATGGACGACCGCCTGCTGGTCACGCTCGGCGTGCGTCGGCAGACCATCAAGCAAACCAGCTTCGCCTACGACACGATCAAGGAAACGAGCGCCTACGACAAGAGCAAGACCACGCCGGTGGCCGGCATCGTGTTCAAGGTCACGCCGACCACCTCGGTCTACGCGAACTACATCGAAGGCCTCGTCAAGGGCAACGTGGCGCCCGGCACGGTCAACAGCCGTCCGGTCACCAACGCCGGCGAGGTGTTTGCGCCGTACCAGGCCAAGCAGAAGGAAGTCGGCGTCAAGTACGACGGAGGCACCATCGGTGCGAGCGCTGCCTTCTTCACCACCGACCAGCCGACCTACCAGTACGAGGGCCAGACCTACGGCCTCTACGGCAAGCAGCGCAACCAGGGCCTCGAGTTCTCGGTGTTCGGCCAGCCTGCCAAGGGCCTGCGCCTGCTGGGCGGCCTGACGCTGATCGACGCCAAGCAGAAGGACACGCAAGGCGGCGCCACCGATGGCCGCACGGCCATCGGCGTGGCCAAGCAGCAGGCCAACCTGGGCGCGGAGTGGGACGTGCCGGGCGTGCGCAACCTGTCGCTGAATGCGCGCCTGCTGTACACCTCCAAGCAGTACGCCAATGCCGCCAACACGCAGCAGATTCCGGGCTGGACGCGCTTCGACATCGGCGCGCGCTACCTGGTCGACCTGGGCAACGGCCGCGCGCTCACGCTGCGCGCACGCATCGACAACTTGTTCAACAAGTCTTACTGGGCGTCGGTGGGCGGCACGCAAGGCTCCAACTACCTGGTCCTGGGCGCACCGCGCACCTTCGCGGTGAGCGGCACCATCGACTTCTGAGATGCGCGCCTTCGCGACGACAGTGCACCGTTGGGCGGGCCTCGCGGTTGCACTGTTCCTCATTGTCTCGGGCCTGACCGGCGCCGTGATTTCGTGGGACCACGAGATCGACGGCTGGCTCAACAGCGAGCTCTACGACACCGAATCGCGGGGGCCGTTCCGCGATCCCTTCGAGCTCGCGGCCGCCGTGGAGGCGCACGACCCGCGCGCGCGGGTCGCGTACATGCCGCTCGGCTTCGAGGAAGGCCATGCGGCCGGCTACTTCGTGCAGCCGCGCACCGACCCCGCCACCGGCAAGCCCTACCAGCTCGGCTACAACCGCGTGTACGTCGATCCGGTCACGGCCGAGATCCGCGGCCGCCGCGACTCGGCCGCGATCTCGCTCAAGCCCGAGACGCTGATGCCCTTCCTGCGCAAGCTGCACTACATGCTGCACGTGCCGGCCGTGTGGGGCACCGACCGGCTGGGCTACTGGATCATGGGCGGCGTGGCCCTGGTGTGGCTGCTCGACAGCTTCTTTGCGCTGTACCTCACGACACCGCGGCGCCAGCGGCGGACCGCGCATCCCGAGCACCGCGCCGCGCGCGAATGGTGGCGGCGCTGGAAGCCGGCCTGGGCCGTGCGCTGGGCGGCCGGCGGCTACAAGCTCAACTTCGACCTGCACCGTGCGGGCGGCCTGTGGTTGTGGTCGCTGATCATCGTCGTCGCCTTCACCTCGTTCTCGCTGAATCTCTACAAGGAGATCTTCCACCCGATGCTGTCGCTGGTGTCGAAGACCACGCCCGGGCCGTCGTCGCTGGTGCCGCTCGCGCCGCTGGGCACGCGCATCGAACCCGCCATCGGCTTCCGCCAGATCGTTGCCGACGCCGAAGCCGAGGCACGCCGGCGCGGCTGGACCACGCCGCTGGGCGGTGTGTTCTACAACCAGCGCGCGGGCTTCTACAACGTTTCTTTCTTCGACCACGCCACGCACGACAGCAGCAACGGCATGGACCTGTCGAACCTCTACCTGGACGGCCGCAGCGGCCGCGTCATCACCAGCAACCGGCCATGGCACGGCACCGCGGCCGACGTATTCGCGCAGCTGCAATCGCCGCTGCACGGCGGGCGCATCCTGGGACTGCCGGGACGCATCCTGATGTCGCTCATGGGGCTGGTGGTGGCGGGCCTGTCCGTCACGGGCATCGTGATCTGGTGGCGCAAGCGGCGCGCACGGCTGCTGCAGACTCGGCGGCAGCGCGAAGTGGCGGCACAGCCGCACCACCTCGGCACCCCGGCGCCGCGCTGAAAGAACGACCGGAGAAACTCAGCGTGCCGCGGCCAGATGCGCCTCGAGCGCATCGATGAACATCTTCGGCACGTCGAACCCGGTCTGCTCGGTGATCTCCTGAAAGCAGGTCGGGCTCGTCACGTTGATCTCGGTGACCGAGTCGCCGATCACGTCGAGCCCGATCAAGAGCAGCCCGCGCGGCGCGAGCACGCGGCCAATGGCCTCGGCGATTTCGCGGTTGCGCGCCGTGAGCGGCTGCGCCACGCCCTTGCCGCCGGCTGCCAGGTTGCCGCGCACCTCGGTGCCTTGCGGAATGCGCGCCAGCACGAAAGGCGCCGGCTCGCCCGCGATGATCAGGATGCGCTTGTCGCCCTGGACGACCTCGGGCACGAAGCGCTGCACCATGATGGTTTCGGCGCCGGCCTTGTTGAGCGTCTCGACGATGGAGCCGAGGTTCAGCGCGTCCTGCTTCACGCGGAAGATGCCCATGCCGCCCATGCCGTCGAGCGGCTTCAGGATGATGTCGCCATGCTCGGCATGAAAGTCGCGCACGGCCTGCGCGCTGCGCGTGACCAGCGTGGGCGTGACGAACTGCGGAAACTCCATGATCGCGAGCTTCTCGGGATGGTCGCGCAACGCGCTCGGCTTGTTCACCACGCGCGCGCCTTCGCGCTCGGCCTGCTCGAGCAGGTGCGTGGCGTAGATGTATTCGGCGTCGAAGGGCGGGTCCTTGCGCATCAGCACGGCATCGAAGTCCTTCAGCGCCTTGGCCTCGCTGATATCGACGCGGTACCAGTCCCTTGCGTCTCCGGTGAGCGTGATCTGCTGCACCGTGGCGGTGACCTGTCCGCCCGACTTCCACTGGATGTCCTGCGGCAGGCAGGCCGCGATGCGATAGCCGCGGCGCTGGGCCTCGCGCATCATCGAGAAGGTGGTGTCCTTGTAGATCTTGAAATGGTCGAGCGGGTCGGCGACGAAGAGGATGTTTTTCATCAGGGAGTCTTTCCGGCGCCGGGTGTGGCCGCCATGTTGCTGCTGTCTGGCGCGATGTTGCCGGAAGCTTCGATGTCCTTGCCGGCGGAGGCCTTTGTCTTCGTGCGCCCGGCCTGCTGCACCGCCAGCGCCAGCGCACCGGCCACCACGCCCCAGAACGCCGAGCCGATGCCAAGGATGGCCACGCCCGAGAGCGTGACCAAGAAGGTGATGATCGCGGCCTCGCGGTGCGGCTCGTCGCGCACCGCGCCAGCCAGCCCGCTGCCGATGGTGCCCAGCAGTGCCAGGCCGGCAATGGCGGCGACCAGCTCTTTCGGAAACGCCGTGAGCAGCCCGGTGACCGCCGCGCCAAAGAACGCGATCACCACGTAGATGGCGCCGCAGCTCGCGGCCGCCGTGTAGCGCCGCGCCGGGTCTTCATGCGCCTCGCGGCCCATGCAGATGGCGGCGCTGATGGCGCCCAGGTTCAATGCAAACGCGCCGAAGGGCGCCAGCACGAGTGTTGCAACGCCGGTGATGGTGATGAGCTTGCTCACCGGCAGATCGCCGTAGCCCGCCGCACGTATCGTTGCCACGCCCGGCAGGTTCTGCGAAGCCATGGTGACGATGAAAAGCGGCAGAGCCAGGCTGACGATGGCCTGCCAGCTGAACACCGGCATGGTGAACACCGGCCATGTGAGCGAGAAGTGCACCGTCGACCAGCTCAGCTCGCCGCGCGCGGCCACGAAGGCAATGGCGGCCAGCAGCGTGAGCGGCACCGCATAGCGCGGCAGCAGGCGCTTGGCGACCAGGTAGGTGCCGAGCATCAGCAGCACCAGCGGCAGCGCGGTCTTGGCGGCAATGAACGCATCGAGCCCGAAGCGCGCGAGCACGCCGGCAAGCAGCGCCGAGGCAATCGCCATCGGAATCTTGTTCATGACCCGCTCGAACCAACCCGTGGCGCCCGCCAGCACGATCAGCGCGGCGCAGGCAATGAAGGCGCCGACCGCCTCGCCCATGCCGTAGCTGCCCGCAGCCACGGCAAGCACGGCCGCGCCCGGCGTGCTCCAGGCAATCATCACCGGCTTGCGCCACCACAGCGACAGCACGACCGAGGGCAGGCCCATGCCGATGCCCAGCGCCCACATCCACGAGGCCGCGATCTCGGGCGTGGCACCGAAAGCCTGCGCGGCCTGGAACACGATGGCCACCGAGCTCGTGAAACCCACGAGCACGGCGACGAAGCCCGCGGTGAAGGCGGAAAGGCTCAGATCCTTGAAGAAACGCATCGGGCAATTGTGCCGGGACGAGGCCGCTCGAGCCCGGCGCCGCGCACCCCGTTCGTCAAATCTCGATCTTCGACCCGAGCTCCACCACCGCGTTGTTCGGCAGCCCCAGAAATGCGGCCGCGCCGCTCGCGTTGTGGTGCATCTGCGCGAACAGCTTCTCGCGCCACGGCGCCATGCCGCTGCCGAGCGTGGGAATGACGACGTCGCGCGAGAGGAAGTAGCTCGTGGCCATGGGCTCGAGCTGGCAGCCGCGCAGGCGCGCATGGTCCAGAGCGCGCGGCAGGTCGACGTCGTTCTTGAAGCCGTAGTGCACGATGATCTGCCAGCAATGGTGGCCGAGCGCCTCGATCTCGATGCGCTTGTCCATCGGTATCCAGGGCACCTCGTGGTTGCGCACGGTGACGAACATGTTCTGCTCGTGCAGCACCTTGTTGTGCTTCAGGTTGTGCAGCAGCGCATTGGGCACGACGCCGGGCTCGGCGGTAAGAAACACCGCCGTGCCTTCCACGCGCGCGGGCGGGCTTTCGAACACCGAGTCGAGAAAGGCCTTGAGTTCGATCGCATCGGCGCGCTGCACCTCGCCCATGAGGCGGCGGCCTTCCTTCCAGGTGATCATCAAGGTGAACACGAAGCCGCCGATCACCAGCGGGAACCAGCCGCCTTCGAACAGCTTGAGCAGGTTGGACGCGAAGAACAGGAAGTCGACCACGAAGAAGACCGCCGTGGACGCGATGCACAGCGCCAGCGGCAGCTTCCATGCATAGCGGATCACGAAGAAGGTCAGCACCGTGGTGATGAGCATGTCGGTGGTGACCGCAATGCCGTAGGCGGCGGCCAGGCTGCTCGACGAGCGGAACATGACAACCGCCAGCACGATGGCCACGAACAGGCCCCAGTTGACCAGCGGAATGTAGATCTGCCCCGCCGTGCGCACGCTCGTGTGCTCGATGTTCAGGCGCGGCAGGTAGCCCAGCTGGATGACCTGGCGCGTGACGCTGAAGGCGCCGGTAATGAGCGCCTGCGACGCGATGACGGTGGCCGCCGTGGCCAGCAGCACCAGCGGAATGAGCGCCCATTCAGGCGCCATCATGAAGAAAGGGTTCTTCACCGCTTCGGGGTTCTCGAGCAGCAATGCGCCCTGCCCGAAGTAGTTGAGCGTGAGCGCCGGCATCACGACCGTGAACCACGCCACGCGGATCGGCCGCTTGCCGAAGTGGCCCAGGTCGGCATAGAGCGCCTCGGCGCCGGTCACGCACAGCACGGTGGCGCCCAGCAGAATGAAACTGGTGCCCGGGTTGTCCCACATGAACTTCAGCGCGAACCAGGGGTTCAGCGACTTGAGAATTTCGGGGTGGTGAATGATCTGCGACACGCCGAGCACCGCAATGGCCAGGAACCACGCCAGCGTGATCGGGCCGAAGAACTTGCCGATGCCCGCGGTGCCGCGCTTTTGCACCACGAAGAGGCAGAACAGCACCACCAGCGTGATCGGCAGCACATAGTGCTTGAAGTGGGGCGACACCACTTCGAGGCCCTCCACCGCGGAAAGCACCGAGATGGCGGGCGTGATGACGCCGTCGCCATAGAAGAGCGAGGTGCCGAAGATGCCCACCAGCAGCAGCACGTTGCGCAGCCTGGGCTTGTCGGCCACCGCGCGCGAGGCCAGCGCCAGCATGGCAACCAGGCCGCCCTCGCCTTCGTTGTCGGCCCGCAGCACCAGCACCACGTACTTGATCGACACGATGACGGTGAGCGTCCAGAAGAACATCGACAGGATGCCGTAGACGTTCTCGACAGTGAAAGGAAGGTGGCCGTGGCCGAACACTTCCTTGACTGCATACAGCACGCTGGTGCCGATGTCGCCATAGACGACACCGATGGTGCCGATGATCAAGGCGGCGGCGGAAGAGGATTTGGGAGGTGACACGAAGTCGATGGGAAAAAGAGCGAATTGCAAGCGCGTAACCAGGCGTTACGCGCACCGGAGTGCTGCCGCGATGGAATTTCCAGCCGCTGCGCGCACCCTCCGCCCTTTTCTTTCCTTTGCTGTGGGGCCGCTATTTTGCCGCCGACCGCACCCGCCGCAACCCGCTCGGCAAAATCATTCGTAGATTTCGGCGTCCGGATCGGTGGCTTCCATCTCGTAGCTGGCCGCCACCATGGCCAGGCGGCCCACCACGCCATACATGTAGAAGCGGTTCGGCGCGCTTGCGCCGGGCTTGGCGCCGGGCTGCGGCAGATGCGCGCTTTCGGAGAACGCCAGCGGCACGAAGCTCGCGCCCGGCGACTTGAGGTTCTCGTCCGGGGCGCGCTCGGCGTGCACGCGGTAGAAGCCGCCCACCACATAGCGGTCCATCATGTAGACCACCGGTTCGGCCACGCCGTTGTGCACCCGCTCGTTGGTCAGCACGCCTTCCTGCACGATCACCTCGCCAGGCCCGCGCAGCGCCCTGGCCGCGGCGGCCTTGGTGCTTGCTGCGGCGCGGGGCTTTCCGACCAGGCCTTCGACCTCTTTGGCGTCGTGCACCGTGATCACGCCCGGGCCGTCGCTGCCGGTATGGCCCTTGACGATCACGAAGGGCTTCTCGTTGATGCCATATTCCTTGTACTTGCGGCGCACCTTGGTCAGCACAGCGTCCACATGGCTGGTCAGCACGTCGATGCCGCGGCCTTCGGCAAAGTCGACGCCTTCGGCGCGCGCATAGATGGGGTTGATGAGCCACGGGTCGATGCCCAGCAGCTTGCCGAAGCGCTTGGAAAGCTCTTCGTAGCTGTGCAGGTGGTTGCTCTTGCGCCGCACCGACCAGCCGGCGTGCAGCGGCGGCAGCAGGTACTGCTCGTGCAGGTCTTCCAGGATGCCCGGCGTGCCGGCCGAAAGCTCGTTGTTGAGCAAGATGGTGCAGGGGTCGAAATTCTTGAGCCCCAGGCGCCGCTTGCTGCGCACCACAGGCTCCAGGCACACGGTTTCGCCGTTGGGCAGTTCGATCTTCTTGGGCGACTTGATCGCCGGATCAATCGACCCCACGCGCACGTTGAGGCCCGCCATGTGGAAGATGCGCACCAGTTGCGCAATGTTGGCCAGGTAGAAGGTGTTCTTCGAGTGGTTCTCGGGAATGACGAGCAGGTTGCGCGCCTCCGGACAGATCTTCTCGATGGCGGCCTGCGCGGCCTGCACCGCCAGCGGCAGCATCTCCTTGGTGAGATTGTTCCAGCCGCCCGGGAAAAGATTGGTGTCGACCGGCGCAAGCTTGAAGCCGGCGTTGCGGATGTCGACGGCGCTGTAGAACGGCGGCGTGTGCTCCATCCATTCGAGCCGGAACCAGCGCTCGATGGCGGGCGTCGAGTCGAGCACCCGCTGCTCCAGTTCGTTGATCGGGCCGGTCAGGGCGGTGACGAGATGCGGAACCATGCGGCGGCCTTGTTGGTTTTGTACTTGAAGGTAGAGCGGAATTGTAGGATTTGGGGGTGGCCGCCCCAATGACAAGACTACGTACGGCAGTCTTGGTTCAATCCGCCCGCCTTCGGTGCATCAACTCCGGACTTCGCCCTGCCCAAGCACCACATACTTGAGCGAGGTCAGCCCTTCGATGCCGACCGGCCCGCGTGCATGGAACTTGTCGGTGCTGATGCCGATTTCGGCCCCCAGGCCAAACTCGAAACCGTCCGCGAAGCGTGTACTCGCATTGACCATGACGCTCGCCGAATCGACCTCTCGCAAAAAGCGCTGTGCATGCACATGGTCGCGCGTGACGATGGCGTCGGTGTGGTGGCTCGAGTAGCGGTTGATGTGCGCAATGGCTTCGTCCACGCCCTCGACCACCTTGATGCTGATCACCGCGGCAAGGTATTCCTCGGACCAGTCGGACTCGACCGCATCGACGATTTTTCCGCTTGAGTTGACGGCATCGTCCGCGCGCAGGATGCGGGCCGCGACCGGGTCGCAGCGCATTTCCACGCCCTTGGCCGCGAAGATGGCACCGATGCGGGGCAGAAAATCTTCGGCCACCGCCGCCGATACCAAAAGGCCCTCGGCCGCGTTGCAGGGGCTGTATTTCTGGGTCTTGGCGTTGTCGACGATGCGCAGCGCCATTTCGAACTCGGCCGTGTCGTCCACATAGACGTGGCAATTGCCGTCCAGGTGCTTGATGACCGGCACCTTGGCGTCGCGGCTGATGCGCTCGATCAGGCCCTTGCCGCCGCGCGGAATGATCACATCCACGAACTCGGGCATGGCGATGAGCTGGCCCACGGCCTCGCGGTCGGTGGTCTGCACCAGCTGCACCGCTTCGACCGGCAGGCCGGCCTCGGCCAGCGCCTCGGACACCAGCAGCGCCAGCGCCTTGTTCGACTCGATGGCTTCCGAGCCGCCGCGCAGGATGGCCGCGTTGCCGCTCTTGATCGCGAGGCTCGCGGCCTCGATGGTCACGTTGGGGCGGCTCTCGTAGATCATGCCGAACACGCCGATCGGCACGCGCATCTGGCCCACGCGGATGCCGCTGGGCTGCTGTTTCATGCCGATGATCTCGCCGATCACGTCGGCCATGCCCGCGAGCTGCTCGCAGCCTTCGGCCACGGTCTCGATGACCTTGGGCGTGAGCTTGAGGCGATCGACCATCGGCGCCGGCAGGCCCGCGGCCGTGGCGCGCTCCAGGTCCTTCTGGTTGGCTTCGGAAAGGCCGGGGCCGGCTTCGCGCAGGCGCTTGGCCAGGGCCTTCAATGCTCTGTTTTTGGTAGCTGCATCCGCACGGGCCATGAGGAATGCGGCGGATTTGGCTTGCAGGCCGAGGGCCTGCATGTGCTCGCTGACGTTGAACGCGTTCATGTCGGCATTTTCCTGCATTTGGATCAACCCCGGGCTTTGCACCCCTTGGTGTTGTCCCCTCGCCCTCAGCGAGCGGGAGCGGGGCCGCTGCTGCAGGCGCGGCACAGCATCAGGGCCAGGCGCTGCAGCGCCTGCCAGCCGCTGGCCGGCCAATCGGGCTGCTTGAGCCCCTTGCAGATGCCGTCCACCACATGCGCGGCGCGCAGCAGCCGGGCCAGCATGCGGTCGTCGAGCCTCGGCAGCACGCGTTCGAAGGCGCGCTCGCGCGGGCCCCAGATGCGGTTTTCGCGCAGCGCCATGGGTAGCGGCCGGCCCGAGGCCATGGCGTCTTTCACGCGCTTGAGCGCGCGGATGTCCTCGGCAATGGTGTAGTGCACCAGCACCTCGGCCTCGCCTTCGGCCTGCAGTCCGTCGAGCATGCGTGCCACGCGCTGCGGATTTCCGGCCAGCACGGCTTCCGACAGCTTGAACACGTCGTAGCGCGCCACGTTGTTGACCGCGGCCTCGACCTGCTCCCAACTCAGTTCGCCCGCCGGATGCAGCAGGGCGAGCTTCTGGATTTCCTGATGCGCCGCGAGCAGGTTGCCCTCGACGCGGTCGGCAAAGAACTGCAGCGTGCGCTGGCCTTCGTCGCCCGGCATCACGCGCTGGCCCTGCACGCCCAGGCGCTGTGCGATCCACTGCGGCAGCGCGGCGCGCTCGATGGGGTCGACCTGGATGCTGACGCCGTTGTTCTCGAGCGCCGAAAACCAGGCGCCCGTGCGCGTGGCCTTGTCCAGCCGCGGCAGCATCACCAGCGTCAGCGTGCTGTCGTTGCCCTGCGCGGCTTCGGCCAGCTGCTGCAGCGCCGTGCTGCCGTCCTTGCCGGGCTTGCCCGATGGAATGCGGATCTCGACGATCTGCTTGTCCGCGAACAGCGAGAGCGATCCGCCCGCCGCAAGCACCGCGCTCCAGTCGAAGTGCGCGCCGGCCACGGTGTACGAGCTGCGCTCGGTGTAGCCCTGGGTGCGCGCCGCCGCGCGAATGGCATCCGCGGCCTCTTGCGCGAGCAACGGCTCGTCGCCGTGGATCGTGTAGAGGGACTTCAGTCCCTTTTGCAGATGGGGCCCGAGTTGGGCGCTGGCAAGTTGCATGGATCGCGGCAGGCGCAGGCTTGCGCCTAGAGTTCCTTGACGGCCGCCAGTCGGCGCATCAGCTGCTGCGCGATGTCGGCCTGCATGTCGCGGTACAGCAGCTCGGCCTCGCCGTCCTTCGCGAGCGCATTGGTTTCGTTGAAGCTCAGGTCGCGCGTCTGCGACACCTCGGTCGGCGGCAGCAATGTCTTGCCGCCGGGCGTGCGCAGCGAGAAGCGCACGCGCAGCTGCAGTTGCAGCTCGCGAAGCGCGCCGGCCGAGTTGGTCGAGATCACGATGCGGTCGCGGTTCTCGCCAAGAATCTCGAGGATCGCATCGGCGGTCTGCGCCTCGGTGGGCGGCACCAGCGTGACGGTGCCGGCGGCGCGCATTTCGCGGCGCAGCCGGTTGATGAGCTCCGAATTGCCCGACACGGCCAGCGTCTTGAACGCGAACACGGGCGCCTTGCGCAGCTCGAACCCGCAGCCGGCCAGCGCAAGGCTCGCGCCCGCGGCGGACAGGCCCAGTAGAAAGCCGCGGCGCGGCAGCGAGGCAATTCGATTGTTCATGCTTGTGTGTTACTCAAATGACCACGTTGACCAGGCGGCCGGGCACCACGATGACGCGCTTGGCCGGTGCGCCTTCCGCGAACTTGACGAAGTCGTCGCACGAGAGCGCGAGCTGCTCGATCTCGGCCTTGGAAGCGCCGGCCGGCACGCGCAGCGCGCCGCGCAGCTTGCCGTTGACCTGGAGCATGAGCTCGATCTCGTCCTGCTCGAGCGCACTCACGTCCACCACCGGCCAGGGTGCGTCGAGCAGATTGCCCAGTTCCTTGTCGTAGCCGAGCTGCTGCCAGAGCTGGAACGCGATGTGCGGCGTGGCAGGGTAGAGGCAGCGCAGCAGTATGCCGAAGCCTTCGCGCAGCGCGGCCGCATCGGCAGGGCTGCCATCGGGCTTGAAGCCTTCGAGCGCGTTGAGCAGCTTCATCGCACCTGACACCACCGTGTTGTATTGCATGCGCTGGTAGTCGTAGTCGACCTGGCGCAGCACCGTGTGCACCTCGCGGCGCAGCGCCTGGGCGTTCTTGCCGAAAGACTGGCCGCCGATGGCTGCCGGTTGCACGTCAGCCTGCGCTACGCCGAAGTTCCACACCCGGCGCAGGAACCGGTAGCTGCCTTCGACGGCCGCGTCGTTCCACTCGAGCGTGGCTTCGGGCGGCGCGGTGAACATGGTGTACAGGCGCGCGGTGTCGGCGCCGTACTTCTCGATCAGGTCCTGCGGGTCGACGCCGTTGCGCTCGCTCTTGCCCATCTTGCCGACACCGCCGTACTCGACCTTGGTGCCGTCGGCGGTGGTGCCGCCGACGATGCGGCCCTGCGCGTCGAGCACGGGCGTCACCTCCAGCGGGGGGTGGTAGTTCTTGCCGCCTTTTTCGTCGCGGTGGTAGTAGATGTGATTCAGCACCATGCCCTGCGTGAGCAGCTTGCTGAAGGGCTCGTCGACCTTCACCAGGCCCAGGTCGCGCATCACCTTGGTCCAGAAGCGCGCATACAGCAGGTGAAGAATCGCATGCTCGATGCCGCCGATGTACTGGTCCATCGGCATCCAGTAGTCCGCGCCCCCGGCCACCATCGCCTGGTCGTTCTTCGGGTCGCAGTAGCGCATGAAGTACCACGAGCTGTCGACGAAGGTGTCCATCGTGTCGGTCTCGCGCCGCGCGGCCTTGCCGCACACGGGGCAGACCACGCCGGCGTGAAAGCCTTCGTGCTTGGCCAGCGGGTTGCCCGAGCCGTCGGGCACGCAGTCGGTCGGCAGCACCACGGGCAGGTCCTTCTCGGGGACCGGCACCGCGCCGTGTTCTTCGCAATGGATGATCGGGATCGGCGTGCCCCAGTAGCGCTGGCGGCTCACGCCCCAGTCGCGCAGGCGCCAGGTGGTCTGCATTTCGCCCAGGCCCTTCTGGGCGAGCGCGTGCGCCACGGCGGCCACGGCCTCCTTGTGGGTCATGCCGCTGAAGTTGTCGGAGTTGATGGTCACGCCACGCTGTTTGTCGCCGTACCAGTCCTGCCACTTGTGATAGTCGAAGTGCGGCTCGTCGTCGACCAGCACCACCTGGATGATCTCGATGCCGTACTTGTTGGCAAAGGCGAAGTCGCGCTCGTCGTGCGCGGGCACGCCCATCACGGCGCCGTCGCCGTAGTTGATGAGCACGTAGTTGCCCACCCACACCGGCACCTGCTCATCGGTGATCGGGTGCGTCACCGTGAGGCCCGTGGGCACGCCCTTCTTTTCCTGCGTGGCGAGCTCGGCCTCGGTGGTGCCGCCGGCCTTGCATTCCTCGATGAAGGCCGCGACCTTGGGATCGAGCGTGGCGGCGTGCGCGGCCAGCGGATGCTCGGGCGCCACGGCGCAGAAGGTCACGCCCATGATGGTGTCGGCGCGCGTGGTGAACACGTACATGTGGCCGTCCTGGATCAGCTGGCCGCCCGCGTCCTTGATGTCGTGCGTGAAGGCGAAGCGCACGCCCTCGCTCTTGCCGATCCAGTTCTCCTGCATCAGCTTGACCCGTTCGGGCCAGCCCGGCAGCTTGTGCTGCGTGTGCTCGAGCAGCTCTTCGGCGTAGTCGCTGATCTTCAGGTAGTAGCCCGGGATTTCGCGGCGTTCGACCGTGGCGCCGGTGCGCCAGCCCTTGCCGTCGATCACCTGCTCGTTGGCCAGCACGGTCTGGTCGACCGGGTCCCAGTTGACGACCTGGGTCTTGCGGTAGGCAATGCCCTTTTCGAGCATCTTCAGGAACAGCCACTGGTTCCACTTGTAGTAGCTCGGGTCGCAGGTGGCGATCTCGCGGCTCCAGTCGATGGCCAGGCCCATGGCCTGGAGCTGGCCGCGCATGTAGTCGATGTTCTCGTAGGTCCACTTGGCCGGCGGCACGCCGTTCTTCAGCGCCGCGTTTTCGGCCGGCAGGCCGAAGGCGTCCCAGCCCATGGGCATGAGCACGTTGTAGCCGCTCATGCGCAGGTAGCGCGTGAGCATGTCGTTGATGGTGTAGTTGCGCACATGGCCCATGTGCAGCTTGCCGCTGGGGTACGGCAGCATCGAGCAGGCGTAATACTTTTTGCGGCTCGCGTCCTCGGTGACGCGGTAGGCATCGGCGGCGCTCCATTGCGCCTGGGCAGCGGACTCGACGTCGCTGGGTTTGTAGCTGGGGTTCATGACGGTTCGGCAGGAGCCCGGCTCGGAGCGGCCGGGGAAGGCGGATTATCGCGCCCGGGCGGCCCCCTGCCCGCCAGACTCTAGACTTGAGGCACGCAACCTGCATGTTGCGCGGGTCATGCCCGCCCTGGCCCGCCCCTGGTGCCCGGCCCCGGGCATGTTTTTCGCACCGCCTGGAACGCCATGAAACTGCTGCTGAAACACCTCGCTCTGGGCCTCGCGGCCGCCGCCAGCCTTGCCGTGCTGCCGCTCCATGCGCAGCAGAACAACGACAAGCCGCTGCGCATCGTGGTGCCCTTCGCCCCCGGCGGGGCGCAGGACGTGATCGCCCGCTACCTGGGCGCCAAGCTCACCGAGAAGCTCGGCGGCAGCGTCATCGTCGACAACAAGGCGGGCGCGGGCGGCATCCTGGCCGCCGATGCGGTGGCCAAGGCGACGGACGGCGCCACGGTGCTGCTGGCGACCGGCGGCGCCATCACCGTCGCGCCCCACCTGCAGGCCAAGCTGCCCTACGACCCGGTGCACGACCTCGCGCCCGTGGCCCTGGTCGGCGATACGCCGATGACCTTGGCCGTGCGCACCGAAAGCCCCTACAAGACCGTGGCCGACGTGCTGCGCGACGCCAAGGCCAAGCCGGGCCAGGTGACCTATGCCTCCACCGGCAACGGCACGGTGTCGCATCTCACGGGCGCGCTGCTGGCGCAGGCGGGCGGCGTAAACCTGCTGCATGTGCCGTATCGCGGCGCGGCGCCGGCGCTGACCGACCTGCTGGGCGGACAGGTGGCGCTGATCGTCACCAGCGCCGCCTCCATCGAGCCGATGGTTGCGAGCGGCAAGGCCCGCGTGCTCGGCACCTTCTCGCGCGCGGCCCTGCCCAGCCTCGGCACGCCGCCGACGGTGGCCGAAGCGACGAGCCTCGCCGGCATGGACGTGCCGGTCTGGGTCGGCGTGATGGCGCCCGCGCGCATGCCGGCCGCCAGCGTGGAGAAGCTCTCCGCGGCGCTGGTCGAGGTATGCAATCTGCCGGAAACGAAACAGCGTTTCGCGCAATTGGGCGCGGTGAATACCTGCGGCGGCGGCGCGGCGCTGGCCAAGGTCATTTCGGAAGACAGCCAGCGCTGGGCGAAGGTGATCAAGCAGGGCGGAATCAAGGTTGACTGAGACAGCTGGCAAGCGCTTGCGCGTCGGCATCGCGGGCACCGGAGCGATTGCGCTCGCCAGCGCCGCATGGCTGCGACAGGCGGGCCACGGTGTCATGCTCTGGTCGCCGGGCGGCCAGGGCGCCGAGGCCTTGCGCACGCAGCCGTTGGAAGCCAGTGGTGTGCAGCCGTGCGCCGTCACGGTCGAAGTCGCCGACGATGCGGAGCGGCTTTGCCTTGCGTCGGAGGTGCTGCTGCTCGCACTGCCGGTCAACGGCCACCGGCGCGTGATGGATGCATTGCTGCCCTTTCTGCGCGACGGGCAGACGGTGATCGTCAGCTCGATGGCCTCGCTGTCTGCGCTCTATCTCCATGAAAGAGCGCGGCGCGCAGGCAAGCGGATCACCGTCGCGAGCTTCGGCACCACGGTGCTGACCGCGCGCCGGGAGTCGGGCACGCAGGTCAAGGTGATGACGCGGCGCAAGGCGGTCGGAGTGTCCGCCCTGCCGGGCGCGGACCTCGCGGAGGCCCTCGCCCTGTGCTCCGCGCTGTTCGGCGACGGCTTCTTCCCGCAGGAAAACACGCTCGCCAGCGCGCTCGCAAACGTCAATCCGCAATCCCATGGGCCGCTCGCCGTCTTCAACTGGACCCGCATCGAGCGCGCGGAAAACTGGCCGCAGTACCACTGCATGACGCCCGGCGTGGCCCGCGCGATCGAGGCGCTGGACCTGGAACGGCGGGCCGTGGCCAAGGCCTTCGGCATCGAACTCGGGCCCATCGAGGAACACTTCGCGCGCTCCTTCGGCACGGCATCAGCACGGCTCGAAGACATTGCTGCCGAACTGCACGCCAAACGTGGCGGTCCGCCGGGGCCGGTGCGCACCGACACGCGCTACGTGACCGAAGACATGCCCTACGGCCTGGCTTTCGTAGAGGCGCTGGGGCGGATCGCCGGCGTGCCCACGCCCGCGACGCGCACCATCGTGGACGCCGCCTCGCTGGTCAGCGGCACCGACTTCAGGCAAGAGAACGACCTGCTGGCGCCGCTCAACCTGGCCGGCGAAACCGTGGCCGGGCTGCTCGCCCGCCTATGAAGTTGCCGTTGCCTCGGGAAAGACCGGCTCGCCCAGGTTGAGCATCAGCCGGTTGGCCCAGGCAAAAAGCGCCACCGCGTGGATCAGGTCGAGGATCTCGAGTTCGGTCAGGCCCACCTCCTTCAGCGCTCGCACGTCCTCGGCCGATACCTTGTCGGGCTCGGCGCCCAGGCGTATCGAAAATTCGACGATGGCCTTTTCGCGCGCCGTGGTGCCCGCCGAGGCCGGCTCTTCGAACACCTGCGAAATCACGTCGTTGCGCTTGGCAAGCTGCTCGAAGCGCTGCGCATGCACCGAGGCGCAATACACGCAGCCGTTGACGCGCGATTCCACCGTGGCACCCAGCTCGCGCTCGGCCCGCGGCATGCCGCCCGGCGCAAACATGATCGCGTTGAAGGCGATGGAGCGCTGCAGCAGCATCTCGGGCTGATGCGCCAGCACGAGGAAGTAAGGCGAGGTGCGCGCCTGCGGGCTCATCTCGTCGAGCGCGGCCAGCTGGGCCGGCGTGGCGGCGGCAACGTCGACCGGATCGAGCCAGGGCTTCCAGCTCAGCACCTCGTTGGTAAAGCCTTTGATGCGAATCGGCGTGGTCATTGCGACACCTCCGCAGCCGCCAAGGCCTGCAGGCCCGCGACCATGCGTATCTGGTAGGACAAGAAGGCAATCAGCTGGCCCAGCGCGACGATCGCAGGGGTCGAAAGGCCTGCCTGGGCCAGCGCGTCGACCGAGGCCTTGTCGCCCTCGATGGGCCGCTCGATCAAACTGGCGGTGAACGCCAGCACCGTGCGCAGGCGTGCATCCGCCACCGGTGCGCCGCTTCCCACGGCGGCAACCAGTTCCCGGTCCACGCCTTCGGCCAGCAAGCGCTCGCGGTAGTGCGCGGCAAGCGTCGCGGCTTTCGAGACACCGCAGGCGTGCAGCGCCACCAGCAGGCGCTCGGCCACCGAAAGGCCCTCCACCGTGGACGAGAACATGGCGTCGTAGCTGCCCTGCGTGGCCGCCACGACCTTGTCGCGCTGCAGCCGCAGCATGCGGGTGGGCTGGGTTGGTGCCAGCGGCACCGAGGCGTCGACCACGTCGAGCGGTATGGATGCGTCGTAGGAGGTTGTTGTCATGCGTTTCAGTTCAATCAATCCGGTTGAATGGGTCTGCAGGTTCAGCCGCGTTCGGCCGGTGGCGGCGCGGGCACCCACTCGTCGCCGAACAGCTCGGGCTCGCTGTAGGCCTCGATGTTGGCAAAGTGGTAGTCGAAATCTTCGCGGTAGAACAGGCTGGCCATGCCGCTCGCAAGCCGCCTGGCGCCGTCGCTGATTGCGGGAATATCGCCCGACACCGTGCCGTGCGACAAGGCCGCCGGGTAGCAAAAGCAATGGATGCGGTCGAGCCCCGGGCATCCACCCGACGCGCGCTCCTGAAATTCGAACACCGGGCCGAGATCGGGCGAATCGGCCAGTTCCTGGTCTTCGTTGCCGGGCGTGGGCACGAAGCGGTCACCCCATGTGCGCACATGCGGCGCGATGGCGTCGAACTCCGGCCGGCTGCCCCAGTCGACCTTGAAGCCGGTCGAGACAATGAGAAAGTCGAACACGAAATCGCCCTTCGGCGTTGCCACCCGCATCGACGCGCCCTGCGGCTCGATCGAAAGAACCGGGCAGCCGAAGTTGAAGAACGCGTTCGGAAACCGCGACACGCGCAGCGTGCTGCCGTGCGGCGGCGGCACGTTCGCCACGTTGATGTAGTGGCGGATGCGCCACTTGAGCTCATCGGGCAGGTCGTAGTGCCCCTGCGTCAGGCCCGGCACGCCGGCGCCCTTGCCCTTGTTGACGCGCGGCAGGTCGGGCCGTCGGATCAGCAGCTCCACGCTGTGCGCGCCGCATTCCAGCGCAGTGGCCGCGCTGTCCATGGCGGAGGAGCCCGCACCGATCACGCCCACGCGCAAGCCGGCCAGCTTGCCGTAGTCCATGGCATCGGACGAATGTGCCCATTGCGAGCGCGGCAGTGCGTTGACGAAAGCGGGAACGGCCGGGCCGCCGAGCCCATCGCGGCCGGTGGCAAGCACCACGCGGCGCGCCAGCACGCGTTGCGCTCCGGCGGGCGTGCGCAATTCCAGCCGCACCAGCGGCGCATCGGGCAGCGGCTTGATCGCGGTGATCGCGGTCTCGTTGCGCACATCGACGTTCATCGCGCGGCGATACCAGACCAGGTAGTCCATCCACTGCAGGCGCGGGATCTTGTCCATCGCAGCCCAGGCTTCGGCGCCGAACTGCGCCTCGAACCACGCACGGAAGGTCAGCGCGGGCAAGCCGAGCGCGGGGCCGGTCAGTTCCTTGGGCGAGCGCAGGGTTTCCATGCGCGCGGTGGTGGCCCACGGGCCTTCGTTGCCTGCGGGCGCTCGATCGAACACCACGGCCCGGATGCCCTGCTGCGCAAGGGCCGCGGCGGCCGCCAGGCCGGCCTGCCCGCCGCCGATGATCGCCACGTCGAGCACCGGCTCGCCCGCGTGCTCGCGAACGGGCATCCATGAGCGTGCGGGCCAGCCCAGGCATTCAAGGTCCTTGGCGAGCCGCCGCTCGAGCGCGGCCAGGCCTTCCGGCGAAGAAGAAGGTACGAGGGGAACGGAGTCGGTTGTCATCTTGCGAGCGGGAACGGGAGCGGGGTTCACATGAAACCCCTGCCCAGTGTAGAAAGCTTTTCAGGCGCGACCGGAGAGACCCATGCACGGACCGGGCCCGGAACTCGCATGCCACAATGATTTTCAGACCACAGGGGCAGCATGCGCAGCAATCAAAGCAGCAACAGCGAATGGTGGCGCGGCGCGGTGATCTACCAGATCTATCCGCGCAGCTTCATGGACAGCAACGGCGATGGCATTGGCGACCTGCCTGGCATCACCTCCAGGCTCGAGCACGTGGCCGGCTTGGGGGTCGATGCGATCTGGGTGTCGCCCTTCTTCCGCTCGCCGATGAAGGACTTCGGCTACGACGTGTCCGACTACCGCGACGTCGACCCGATCTTCGGCACCCTGGCCGATTTCGACGAGATGCTGGCCCGCGCGCATTCGCTGGGCCTGAAGATCATCATCGATCAGGTGCTTTCGCATACCTCCGACCAGCACGCCTGGTTTGCCGAAAGCCGCTCAAGCCGAGACAACCCCAAGGCCGACTGGTACGTGTGGGCCGACCCACGGCCCGACGGCACGCCGCCGACCAACTGGCTCTCGGTGTTCGGCGGCTCGGCATGGCAGTGGGACTCGCGCCGCCGGCAGTACTACCTGCACAGCTTCCTGAAGGAGCAGCCCGACCTGAACTTTCATTGCGCCGAAGTGCAGGAGGCCTTGCTCGGCGAAGTGCGCTTCTGGTGCGAGCGCGGCGTGGACGGCTTCCGCTTCGATGCCTGCAACCACCAGTTTCATGACGCACAGCTGCGCGACAACCCCCCGGCCAGCACGGCCGCGCTGGACGAGGTGAGCACCGTGCGGGCCGACAACCCCTATGCGATGCAGCAGCACCTCTACGACAAGAGCCAGATGGAGAACCTGCTCTTTCTCGAAAACCTGCGCAAGCTGCTCGATGACTACGGCGCCGTCGCGCTCGGCGAAGTGGGCGACGAGAACGCGCCGCCCGTGATGGCGCAGTACACCGAACTCGGCCGGCGCCTGCACCTGGCCTACAGCTTCAGCCTGCTGACCGCCGAGCACAGTGTGCAGCACCTGCGCCACCAGGTCGAAACGCTCGACCAGGCGCTCGCACCCACGGGTGGCTGGGGCTGCTGGGCCGTCTCCAACCACGACGTGCCCCGCGTCGCCACGCGCTGGAGCAACGGCAAGCCTGAAGACACCCGGCGCGACCGGCTCTGGCTCACGCTGCTGCTCACCCTGCGCGGCAGCGCCAGCATCTACCAGGGCGAGGAACTCGGCCTGCCCGAGGCCGAGGTGCCGTTCGAACTGCTGCAAGACCCGTACGGCCGTGCGTTCTGGCCCGAGTTCAAGGGCCGCGACGGCTGCCGCACGCCCATGCCATGGAAGGCCGACGAACTTCATGCCGGGTTCACCACCGGCGGGCCGTGGCTGCCGGTCCATGGGCGCCACCTGCCGCTGGCGGTCGATCGCCAATCGACCGATCCCGACTCGATGCTCGCCTTCAGCCGCGCGCTGCTGCACTGGCGCCGCACGCAGCCGCTGCTGCGCACGGGCAGCATCGCTTTCTTCGATGCGCCCGAGCCTGTGCTGTGGTTCGAGCGGCGCGAGGGCAGCCAATCGCTGCAGGCGCTCTTCAACCTGGGAGACGAGTCCGTCTCGGTCGTGCTGCGCGAGGCGCTCGCGCCATTGCCGGGGCATCCGCATTCGCCGCAGGCCGGGGCCCGCGTGCAGGCAAGCGGCGACAGCTGCATGCTGACGCTGCCCCCCTACGGCGTCTTTTTCGGCCGCCCCGCCAGTAAAGAGCAAATGTGAAGAACATGCCACCGATGCTGCTGCCCGAACGCGAAGCGCGCGCGCTGATGCGCGCGGAGCACGGCGATCCGTTCGCGGTGCTCGGGCCACACGAGACGCGCGACGGCCTGCAGGTGCGAGCGCTCCTGCCCGGCGCGCACAGCGTGGCGGTGATGCACACGCGCACGGGCTGGCCGCTGGCCATGCTCGCCCGGCAGGAAGGCTCCGACATTTTTTCGGGCCTGGTGCCGGCGGCGGAGGCGCTGCTGGGCTATTCGTTCCAGGTCGACTGGGGCACGCACACCTCGCGGCTCGAAGACCCCTACCGCTTTCCTTTCGTGCTCGGCGAAACCGATGTGTGGCTGCTGGCCGAGGGCACGCACCTGCGGCCCTGGGAGCGGCTGGGCGCGCACCTGCGCGAGATGAATGGCGTCAAGGGCGTGGCCTTTGCGGTGTGGGCGCCCAACGCGCGGCGCGTGTCGGTGGTGGGCGACTTCAACAACTGGGACGGCCGGCGCCACATGATGCGGCTGCGCCGCGAGTGCGGCGTGTGGGAAATCTTTGCGCCGCACGTGGCCACGGGCGACAGCTACGAGTTCGAGATTCTTTCGTCCGAAGGCGAGGTGCTGCGCAAGGCCGACCCGTTCGCCTTTTCTTCGCGCCTGCGGCCTGAGACCGCCTGCGTGGTTGCACCGCTGCCCGCGCCGGTGGCCATGCCGCCCGAACGAGCAGCGGCCAACAGCCGCCACGCGCCAATCAGCATCTACGAAGTGCACCTGGGCTCGTGGCGGCGCAAGAACGGGCACGAATGGCTGGACTACCGCGAGCTGGCCGACACGCTGGTGCCGTATGCGCGCGACATGGGCTTCACGCACATCGAGCTGCTGCCGGTGAGCGAGCATCCGTTCGACGGCTCGTGGGGCTACCAGCCCATCGGGCTGTATGCGCCCACCTCGCGCTTCGGCACGCCGGGCGACTTTCGGCATTTCGTCGAAGCGGCGCATGCGGCGGGGCTGGGCGTCATCCTCGACTGGGTGCCCGCGCACTTTCCCACCGATGCGCACGGCCTCGGCCGCTTCGACGGCACGGCGCTCTATGAATATGCCGACCCGCGCGAAGGCTTCCACAACGACTGGAAGACGCTCATCTTCAACTACGCGCGCACGGAGGTGCGTAACTACCTGGTCGGCAATGCGCTGTACTGGCTCGAACGCTACGGCGTGGACGGCCTGCGCGTCGATGCGGTGGCGTCCATGCTCTACCGCGACTACAGCCGCAAGGCCGGCGAGTGGGTGCCCAACGCCTACGGCGGACGCGAGAACCTCGAGGCCATCGGCTTCCTTCGGCGCATGAACCACGTGGTGGGCGTGGAGCGGCCGGGCGCCATCACGCTGGCCGAGGAGTCGACGAGTTTTCCGGGCGTGACGCGGCCGCCCGAGGACGGCGGCCTGGGCTTTCACTACAAATGGAACATGGGCTGGATGAACGACACGCTCGCCTATGCGGGCACCGACCCCGTCCACCGCAAGCACCATCACCAGCAGATCACCTTCGGGCTGATGTACGCGCACAGCGAGAACTTCGTGCTGCCGCTGTCGCACGACGAGGTGGTGCACGGCAAGGGCTCGATGTTCGGGCGCATGCCCGGCGACGAGTGGCAGAAGTTCGCGGGGCTGCGCAACCTCTACGGCTACCTGTGGGCCTACCCGGGAAAGAAGCTGCTCTTCATGGGGAGCGAATTCGCCCAGGTGGCCGAATGGAACGCCGACCGCAGCCTGGACTGGCACCTGCTGGAGCACCCGATGCACCAGGGGGTGCGCCGTCTGGTGCGCGACCTGAACAACGCGTACCGGCACTTTCCCGCCCTGTACGAGCTGGACACCGAGAGACCCGGCTTCGAGTGGATCGTGCACGACGATTCGGACCAGTCGGTGTTCGCCTTCGTGCGCCGGGCGCGCGACGGCTCGTTCGTGGTGGCGGTGTGCAATTTCACGCCGTTGCCCCGGCACGGCTATCGGCTGGGGGTGCCCGCGGCGGGCGCGTACCGCGAGGCCATCAACACCGATGCCGCGGTGTACGGCGGCAGCGGCGTGGGCAATGGCGTGGTCGAGAGTTCATCGACCCGCTGGCACGGCAAGGACCACGCGATCGAAATCAGCGTGCCGCCTTTGGCCACGGTGATGTGGGTATTGGCTTGAAACGATGCTGAATACGGGCTTCCCTTTTCCCCTTGGCGCAACGCTTTCGCCGAACGGCGTGAACTTCGCGCTCGTGGCGCCGAATGCCGAGGCTGTCGAGCTTTGCCTTTTCGACGCGACGGGCCGCAACGAGCAGCAACGCATCCGGCTGCCCGCCTTCACCGATGGCGTCTGGCACGGACTGCTGCCGAGCGGTCGCGCCGGGCTGGTCTACGGCTATCGGGTGCACGGCCGCTGGGCGCCGCATGAGGGGCAACGATTCAACCCTGCCAAGGTGCTGCTCGATCCTTATGCGCGCGAGATCGCCGGCGCATACGACGGCAGCGACCTGTTCCTGGGACACGACCCCGCAAGCCCGGACCAGCGCAACATGCGCGACAACGCGGCCGTGGCGCTCAAGGCGCGCGTGGCGGCGGCCGGCAGCACGGCGACAGCCCCAGGCCATGCCCGCATTCCGGCGGGCGAGCGCGTGCTCTACGAATTGCATGTGCGTGGACAGACCCGGCTGCACCCCGCCGTGCCCGCCGCACTGCGCGGCACCTACGCCGGCCTGGCTGAGCCCGCGGTGCTCGACCATCTGCAATCCCTGGGCGTGACCACGCTGAGCCTGATGCCGGTGCAGCACCGCGCCGACGAGCAGCGGCTGCTCGCCATGGGCCTGAGCAACTACTGGGGCTACAACACCATCGGCTGGTTTGCGCCCGAGGCTCGCTACTGGAGCGGCCGCCCGGGCACCACGCCGGCCAGCGAGTTCCGCGCCATGGCCGATGCGGTGCATGCGCGCGGCATGGAGCTGGTGATCGACGTGGTCTACAACCACAGCGCCGAGACCGACGAGTTCGGCCCCACGCTCTCGCTGCGCGGCATCGACAACGCGCTGTACTACCACCTGCGTTCGGACGATCGCGCGCTGTATGCCAACTGGACCGGCTGCGGCAATTGCCTGAACCTGGCCGAGCCCCGCGTGCTGCAGCTGGTAATGGACAGCCTGCGCCATTGGGTTTGCGAACTCGGCGTGGACGGCTTCCGCTTCGACCTGGCACCGGTGCTGGGGCGTGGTGCCGATGGCAGCTTCGACCCGCGCGCGCCCTTCTTTGCAGCCGTTGCGCAAGACCCGGTGCTCTCGCGCACCTTGCTGATCGCCGAGCCCTGGGACATCGGCGCGGGCGGCTACCGGCTGGGCGAATTTCCGCCGGGCTGGCTCGAGTGGAACGACCGCTATCGCGATACGCAGCGCGGCTTCTGGCTGCGGCAGGGGCGCGGGGGCGCGGCAGGCCTGGGCGATTTTGCGCATCGCTTCACCGCGTCGAGCGCGCAGTTTGCCCACCACGGCCGTGCGCCGACCGCCAGCGTCAACTTCATCACGGCGCATGACGGCTTCACATTGCGCGACCTGCTGAGCTACGAAGAACGGCACAACCTGGCCAACGGCGAGAACAACCGCGACGGCCATGCCCACAACCTCGGCAACAACTTCGGGGTCGAAGGGCCGAGCGACGACCCCGCGGTGCTGGCCGGACGCAGTCGGCTGCAGCGCGCGCTGCTCGCCACGCTGCTGCTCTCGCAAGGCACGCCCATGCTGCTGGCCGGCGACGAGCTCGGCCACAGCCAGCAAGGCAACAACAATGCCTATTGCCAGGACAACGAAACCACCTGGCTCGCGTGGATCGGCACGCACGAACCCGCGAGCGATGCCGCCCGCCTGAGCGCCTTCGTTGCGCGGCTTATCGCGCTGCGCTGCGAAGCGCCCGCGCTGCGCAGCACGCGGTGGTGGCCGGCCAAACCGGCACCGGGAACACCGGGCATCCGGTGGCTGCGGCCCGACGGATCGCCCATGCAGGAAGCCGACTGGAACCACGGCACGGCGCTTGCAATCCTTTTCGAAGCCGCGGCAGCGGATGGGACGGCCTGGCTGGTACTGGTGAATGCGGGGGCGCAAGCCGTTTCATTCGCACTGCCTTCCGGTGCGTGGTGCTGCCGGCTCGCGACCGGCCCGGAGGCGGACGCCGGCAGCAACCCCGACCGGAACTGTTCGGGCACGGTGGAAGTGCCTCATTCGAGCCTGTGGATTGCAAGAACGTAGGAGCAAGCCGTGCGGCACGGTGCTAGGCTGATTGCGGAAACCCTGACGACGACGAGACGAACCCGACAACGAACGGAGACCGAAATGGACAACAACAGCACGCCGCAAGCGCCCCTGCAGGCGCACCAACTGGTTCGCCGCACCATTGCGCTGGTGCTGGCCGGCGGGCGCGGTTCGCGCCTGAAGCAGCTGACCGACCGACGGGCCAAGCCGGCGGTCTACTTCGGCGGCAAGTTCCGCATCATCGACTTCGCGCTGTCGAATTGCCTCAACTCCGGCATCCGGCGCATGGCGGTGGTCACGCAGTACAAGTCGCACTCGCTCATGCGCCACCTGCAGCGCGGCTGGAGCTTCCTGCGCGCGGAGCTCAACGAAATGGTCGACGTGCTGCCCGCGCAGCAGCGCACGGGCGACGAGCACTGGTACCGAGGCACGGCCGATGCCGTGTTCCAGAACCTGGACATCATCCAGACCCGCTCGACCAAGCACGACTATGTGGTGGTGCTGGCCGGCGACCACATCTACAAGATGGACTACTCGATCATGGTCAAGGACCATGCCGAGCGCGGTCTGGGCTGCACGGTCGGATGCATCGAGGTGCCGCGCATGGAGGCCACGGCCTTTGGCGTGATGGCCATCGACGGCGAGCGCCGGATCACCGCCTTCCTTGAAAAGCCGGCCGATCCGCCCGCCATGCCGGGCCATCCGGACGTGGCGCTGGCCAGCATGGGCATCTACGTGTTCGACTCCGAGTACCTCTACCAGCTGCTCGAGGAAGATGCCGCCAACCCCGACTCGAGCCACGACTTCGGCAAGGACATCATCCCGCGCGCCGTGGCGCAGGGCCGCGCGCTGGCGCATCCGTTCGGCATGTCGTGCGTCACGCGCGCCTCGCGCGGGCCCGACGCCAAGGCCTACTGGCGCGACGTGGGCACGATTGATGCATTCTGGGCAGCCAACCTCGATCTGGCCTCGATCACCCCCGAGCTCGACATCTATGACACAGACTGGCCCATCTGGACCTACCAGCGGCAACTGCCGCCGGCCAAGTTCGTGCTCGACCGGGACGGCAAGCACGGCATGACCGTCAACACCATCGTCTCGGGCGGCTGCATCGTCTCGGGCTCGAAGGTGAGCAGCTCGGTGCTGTTCTCGGGCGTGCGCATCCATTCGTTCTGCGAAATCAACGAAGCCGTGCTGCTGCCCGATGTCGAGGTGGGCCGCGGCGCCCGGCTCAGCAAGGTTGTGATCGACCGCGGCTGCGTGATTCCCGACGACATGGTGATCGGCGAGGATGCCGCCGCCGATGCCGCCCGCTTCGAGCGCACCGAGACCGGCGTGGTGCTGGTGACGCGCGAAATGCTCAAGCGACTGGCTGCCTGAGGCCGCGCCGCCCCACGATGCGAATACTCCAGGTCAGTGCCGAACTCTTTCCCCTGCTCAAGACCGGCGGCCTTGCCGACGTGGCGGGCGCATTGCCGATCGCACTCATGGCCGCGGGGCAAGACGCGCGGGTGCTGCTGCCCGGGTTCCCGGCCATTGTGGCCGGCGTGCGCGACCTGGCTCTGGTGGGGGAGCTTGCCGCGCCGTGGGGCGAACGCTTCGCCCTGCGCGCGGGCCGCATTGCCATCGACGGCAACCCGCCGATTCCCGCCTACGTGATCGATGCGCCCGCGCTGTACGACCGGCCCGGCAACCCGTACGAAGACGCCACGCGCCAGCCCTACGGCGACAACCACCGGCGCTTCGCGTTGCTGGGCTGGGCGGCGGCGCAGCTGGCACAGGGGATCGACCCCACGTGGCAGCCGGAGGTCGTGCATGCGCACGACTGGCATGCGGGCCTGGCGCCGGCCTACCTGCACTTTGCGCGGCAAACCGGTGCGCCCCGCGTGGGCAGCGTGTTCACGGTGCACAACCTGGCCTACCAGGGCATCTCGGCGCCATGGAACTTTGCCGACCTGGGCTTGCCCGGGCCGGCATTCCACATGAACGGGCTCGAATACCACGGGCAGGTGTCGTTCATGAAAGGCGGTCTCTACTTTGCGGACCGCCTGACCACCGTGAGCCCGACCTACGCGCGCGAGATCCAGACGCCCGAGCAGGGCTTCGGGCTCGACGGCCTGCTGCGCCTGCGCGGCAACGTGCTCAGGGGCATCCTCAACGCGGTGGACGACAAGGTCTGGAACCCGGCCATCGACACGGCGCTGGTGCAGGGCTACCACACGCCCGAAGGCCGCCACATGGCGGGCAAGGCGCGCTGCAAGGCGGTGCTGCAGCATCAGCTGGGGCTGGCCGTGCGCGCCGATGTGCCGCTCTTCATTCTGGTGAGCCGGCTCACCGAACAGAAAGGCCTGCACCTGGTGCTCGGCGGGCTCGACGCCCTGCTGGCCGAAGGCGGCCAGCTCGCGCTGCTGGGCAGCGGCGAACCCTGGCTCGAAGAAGCCTTTCGCCAGCGCGCGGCGGCGGCGCCGCAGTCGGTCAGCGTCACCATCGGCTACAACGAATCGCTGGCGCATCAGCTCTTCGGCGGCGGCGACGTGACGCTGGTGCCTTCGCTGTTCGAGCCCTGCGGGCTCACGCAGATGTACGGCCTGAAATACGGTAGCCTGCCGCTGGTGCGGCGCGTCGGCGGCCTGGCCGATACAGTGGTCGACTGCACGCTCGAAGACCTGGCCAGCGGCGACGCCACCGGTTTCGTGTTCGACCGCTTCGACGACGCCGACTACAACCGCGCGCTGCGGCGCGCCTTCGCTCTTTACCAACGCGCGCCCGACTGGCGGCGGGTGCGCGGCAATGCCATGCGGCGCCCGGCAGACTGGGCCACGGCGGCCGCCCAATACATCGAGGTGTACCGGCAGGCGCTCGAGCCCGCGGCCGCCTGATTGCGCCACGGCGCACAACCCACAACCATTGATCGAAGCCCATGACCATCAAAGACTTCGCTTACGACCATCCCGACCGCGACGTGGCCGCCTTCAAGCGCGCAGTCGCCAACAAGCTGATCTACGCCGTCGGCAAAGACCCCGTGGCCGCCAGCCAGGACGACTGGCTGAACGCCACCGCGCTGGCCGTGCGCGACCAGCTGGTCGAACGCTGGATGGCGACCACCCGCGCCAACTATGCGCAAGACCTGAAGCGCGTGTACTACCTTTCGATGGAGTTCCTGATCGGGCGCACCTTCACCAACGCGCTGCTGGCGGTCGACCTGTACGACACGGTGCGCGATGCGCTGGCCGACTTCGGCGTCGACATGGCGGCGTTGTCCGAGCGCGAGCCCGACGCGGCGCTGGGCAATGGCGGCCTCGGCCGGCTCGCGGCCTGTTTTCTCGATTCGATGGCCACGCTCGGCGTGCCCGGCATGGGCTACGGCATCCGCTATGAATACGGCATGTTCCGCCAGCGCATCGTCGACGGCCAGCAGGTGGAAACGCCCGACTACTGGCTCACGCGCGGCAACCCGTGGGAATTTCAGCGGCCCGAGGTGAACTACCGCGTGCGCTTCGGAGGCCGCGTGCAAAGGCGCGAAGGCGCGAATGCGCCCTATGGCGCGGCCGACTGGGTCGACACGCACGACGTGCTGGCCGTGGCCTACGACACCATCATTCCGGGCTACGGCACGCAGGCCACCAACACGCTGCGGCTGTGGTCGGCGCGTGCCACCGAGGAGATCGATCTCTCGGCCTTCAACCGAGGCAACTACATGGCGGCGGTGGAAAGCAAGAACCACTCCGAGAACGTCTCGCGCGTGCTCTACCCCGACGACTCCACGCCCTCGGGCCGTGAGCTGCGGCTGCACCAGGAGTATTTTTTCTGCAGCGCCAGCGTGCAGGACCTGCTGCGGCGGTACCTGCGCAACCACAAGACCTTCGACCAGCTGGCCGACAAGGTGAGCATTCACCTAAACGACACGCACCCGGTGCTCGCGGTGCCCGAGCTCATGCGCCTGTTGCTCGACGAGCACGGCCTGGCGTGGGACGTGGCCTGGGCCCACACGCAGAAGGTGTTCAGCTACACAAACCACACGCTCATGCACGAGGCGCTCGAGACATGGCCGGTCGAGATGCTGGGCCGCATCCTGCCGCGGCACCTGCAGATCATCTACGACATGAACGCGAAGTTCCTTGCGGCCGTGACGCAGAAGGCCGGCAACGACGTGGAGTTGCTGCGGCGGCTCTCGCTGGTCGACGAGGCCGGCGAGCGCCGTGTGCGCATGGCCTATGTGGCGGTGCTCGCGAGCCATTCGATCAACGGCGTGTCGGGCCTGCATTCGGAGCTCATGAAGCAGTCGATCTTTGCGGACTTCGCGAAGATCTTTCCGGAGCGCTTCAACAACAAGACCAACGGCGTGACGCCGCGGCGCTGGCTCGCGCAGGCCAACCCGCCGCTCGCGAGCCTGCTCGACCAGCGCCTGGGCAAGGGCTGGCGGCGCGACCTCTCGCAGCTGGAGGCGCTGCGGCCGATGGCGGGGCAGCCCGCCTTTGCGCGCGCATTCCGGCATGCCAAGCGCGAGAACAAGCTGCGCCTGGCCAACTGGGTCGAGCAGCACATGGGCCTGGTGCTCGACACCGACGCGATGTTCGACGTGCAGGTGAAGCGCATCCACGAATACAAGCGGCAGCTGCTCAATGTGCTGCATGTGATCACGCGCTACCACCGCATCCTCGATGCGCAGGCCGCGGGCGGAACCGTCGACATCGTGCCGCGCGTGGTGGTGTTCGCGGGCAAGGCGGCATCGGCGTACCAGATGGCCAAGCTCGTGATCCGGCTGATCAACGACGTGGCGAGCACCATCAACAACGACGCCCGCGTCGGCAAGCTGCTGAAGGTGGTGTTCCTGCCCAACTACAGCGTGAGCCTGGCCGAGGTGATCATGCCCGCGGCCGATCTGTCGGAGCAAATTTCGACGGCAGGCACCGAGGCCTCGGGCACCGGCAACATGAAGTTCGCGCTCAACGGCGCGCTCACCATCGGCACGCTCGACGGCGCCAACGTGGAGATGCGCGACAACGTGGGTGCGGAGAACATCTTCATCTTCGGCAACACCACGCCCGAAGTGGCCGACATCCGCGCGCATGGCTATCAGCCGCGCGACATCTACGAAGCCAACCCCGAGCTCAAGCGCGTACTCGATGCGATTCGCGACGGCGCCTTCTCGCACGGAGAGACGGCGCGCTACCAGGGCATCTTCGATGCGCTGGTGAACTGGGGCGACCACTATCTGCTGCTGGCCGACTACGCGAGCTACGTCGCGAAGCAGGCCGAAGTCGATGCGCTCTACCGCGACTCGGATGCATGGACGCGCATGGCCATCCTGAACGTGGCGGGCATGGGCGCGTTCTCGTCGGACCGCACCATTGCGCAGTACGCGCATGAAATATGGCGTACCAAGCCGGTGGTGCTGGGCTGACCCGGCTTGGCCGGGCCTAGGCCAGGCTAGCCAATACGCAGGGGCGGCATGCGCCGGCGTATCGGCTGCGTCTTGACGATGGCCGTGTGCGTCTCGGCCTTGTCGACGATGCGATCCAGCACCTGGTCGAGCTGTTCGATGGAACGCACGAACAGGCGCGCGATGTAGCAGTCTTCGCCGGTGACCTTGTCGCACTCGCTGAATTCGGGCGTGCCTTCGATCAGTGCCTGGACGGCGTGCAGATGGCCGGGCAACGGGCGGATGCGAACGATGGCCTGCAGCTGATAGCCCAGCGCCTTGGGGTCGATGTCGACCGTGTAGCCGCGGATCACGCGGCGCTCTTCGAGCCGCCGGAGGCGCTCGGACACGCTCGGCGAAGACATGCCGACGCGGGCCGCCAGGTCTTTCAGGGAGATGCGCGCGTCCTGCTGCATCACCTCCAGAATCTTTTGTTCGACGTCGTCCAGCATTTCAGATCCTTTGGAGGCACGGCAACTTCACCTTGCTTTCTTAGCCTCGAATGAATTTTTCCCTTCGGAAAATCATAGGCCTTGCGTGCGTTCGGTGGCAACCTGAGGCTTGATTCACACAAACTTCGGTCATGCAAAGACAACTGCAGGGCGCGCTCGAAATGAGCGCGGCCATGGTGATCTCCGGAACCATCGGGTGGTTCGTCGTGCGTTCCGGCCAGCCGCTGGTCGACTTGCTGTTCTGGCGCTGCGCCTTCGGTGCCGCCACGCTGCTCGCGGTGTGTGCAGCGCTCGGGTTGCTCCGCAAGCGCTTGCTGACGCTGCGCGTGGTGGCGCTGGCGGCGTTGGGCGGCGCGGCACTGGTGCTCAACTGGCTGTTGATCTTCGCTTCGTTCTCGCACGCGTCGATCTCCATTGCCACGGCGGTCTACAACACCCAGCCGTTCATGCTGGTGGGCCTTGGCGCCTTGTTCTTTTCGGAGCGGCTCACGGCGGCCAAGCTCGCGTGGCTCGGCATTGCGTTCGCGGGCGTATTGCTGATTGCCGAGGCCAAGCCGGGCGGCGGCGCGGGCGGTGCCTCGTACTTCCTCGGCATCGTCATGGCGCTGGGCGCCGCATTTTTCTATGCCATTGCGGCCATTGTTGCGAAGCAGCTCAACGGCACGCCGCCGCGCCTGATCGCGCTGGTCCAGGTCTGCGTGGGCATCGTGCTCTTGGCGCCGTTCGCCAGCCTGGCGGAACTCCCGAAGGACGCCGGCGTGTGGGGCACGCACCTGGCCATGGGGGTTGTCTACACGGGGCTGGTGTTCACGCTGCTCTACGGCGCGATCCAGAAGCTGCCGACGCACATGGCCGGCGCGCTGTCGTTCTTCTATCCGGTGGTGGCGATCGGCGTGGACTACGTCGCCTTCGGCCAGCGGCTGCATCCGGGGCAGCTTCTTGGCGCGGCCGCGATTCTGCTGGCCGCCGCTGGCATGACGCTGGGCTGGACGCTGCCGGGCCTCAAGAAGCGCGCAGCACCGGCGCCCGACTGAATCAGCCGGACTTCTTGCGTCAACGCGAACTCGGCGGTGCCGCGTTCGCTGCGGGCGCGTCCGTCACGAAGCCGATACGGCTCAGGCCCGCCTTGTTCGCAATGCCCATGAGCGCCACGACCTTGCCGTAGGGCACGGTCTGGTCGGCACGCAGCTGCACCTCGGTGTCCTTGCTGTCGGCGGCGGCCTTCTGCAGACGGGCGGCCAGCTCTTCATCGGTGACCGCCTGGTCGTTGAAGAAGACCTTGCCCGATGCATCGACCGAGACGCTCACGAACTTGGGAGTGTCGTTGGGCTGGCCGGCATCGGTCTGCGGCAGGTCGAGCTTGATCGAGCTCGCCATCAAAGGCGCGGTAATGATGAAGATCACCAGCAGCACCAGCATCACGTCGACCAGCGGCGTGACATTGATGTCGGACAGCGGGCGCTGTCCGCCGGCGCCTGTCGCGCGACCGCCGCCAGCGGCACTGCTGCCGAGCGAGGTGCGACCGAAGGCCATGATGTACCGAGCCCCGTTCGATCAGGCCGAAACCGGCATCGGCCTCGCGGGCGGCGGTGCGGCCGGCGCCGGCGCGCTGCCGAAGCTGCCGAGCAGGTCGTGCGCAAAGCCTTCGAGCTCGGCCTCGACACGGCCGATGACGCGGCCGAACACGTTGTAGGCCAGCACGGCCGGAATGGCAACGGCCAAGCCGAAAGCCGTCATCACCAGCGCCTCGCCCACGGGGCCTGCCACCTTGTCGATGGTGAAGCCGCCCGACTGGCCGGCAATGCCCGAGAGCGCGCCGTAGATGCCCCACACCGTGCCGAGCAGCCCGACGAACGGGGCGGTGGCACCCACCGTGGCCAGCAGGATCTGGCCGGACTGCAGGCGCCGCAGCGCACCATGCAGCGCCTCGCGCAGGGCCCGCGTGAGGCGCTGATTGCGGTCGCCGGTGGCGCCGAGGGTTGCGCTGTTCACATCGGCGGCTGCGTTCTTGATGGCGCTCACCGCCGGCAGCACCAGCGTGGCGCGGTCGAAGGCCTTGAGCCGCTGCTCCGCATCGGCCAGCGTGGTCGATTGCCAGAACGCCGCAATGCTGCGCAACACGTCGCGCGTGCCGCCGCGCAGCAGCCAGGCCTTCCAGAGAATGACGACCCAGCTCGAGATCGACATCGCGAGCAGCAGCGCGGCCACCGAGCGGCTGACGCCGTCGCCCTGGGTCAGCAGTTCGAGCACGCTCATCGTGTTTTTCAGCGCAGACCGAGTACGTCGAACATGTCGAACAGGCCCGCCTTCTGGCCCGCCAGGAAGCGCACGGCGCGCAGCGCGCCCTGTGCGTAGGTCACGCGGCTGGCGGACTTGTGGGTGATTTCGATGCGCTCGCCGGTGCCGGCGAACAGTACGGTGTGGTCACCCACGATGTCGCCGCCGCGGATGGCGGAGAAGCCGATGGTGGAGGGGTCGCGCTCGCCGGTAATGCCTTCGCGCGCGTAGACGGCGCATTCCTTCAGGTCGCGGCCCAGAGCATCGGCAATGACTTCGCCCATCTTGAGCGCGGTGCCCGAGGGCGCATCGACCTTGTGGCGGTGATGGGCCTCGATGATCTCGATGTCGTAGCCGGTCGACATGGCCTTGGCCGCCATTTCGAGCAGCTTGAAGGTGACGTTGACGCCCACGCTCATGTTGGGCGAAACCATGATCGCGATGTCTTTCGAGATCTCGGCGATTTCGGCCTTTTGCGCGTCGCTGAAGCCGGTGGTGCCGATGACGGCCTGCACGCCGAGTTCACGGCAGATGGCGAGGTGGGCGAGCGTGCCTTCAGGGCGCGTGAAGTCGATGAGCACCTGCGCGTCCTGCAGGCCGGTGCGCAGGTCGGAGACGATCGGCACGCCGCTTGTGAAACCGAGGAAAGCCGCCGCGTCGGCGCCGATGGCGTCGCTGCCCGCCATGTCGAGCGCGCCGGCAAGCCGGCAATCCTGCGCCTCGCGCACCGCCTCGACCAGCATGCGGCCCATGCGGCCCGAAGCTCCGGCAATCGCAACGCGCCGCAGGGCGGGCGTGGAAGACTCGGAAATGGGAGAAGAAATGGATTCAGACACGCAGGTTCAGCCTTCGAAATAGGGCATGGAGACCGGCACGCGCCCGCCTGACTCGGCGGGTGCGCCCGCCCTCGCTGGTTGACGCGTGCTCAGCGCGCCGCTTCGAGCGGGGGATACGCCGCCGGCAGCGGCGGCAGGTTGGGGGCAGCAGCGGTGGCCTCGGCCTTCTTGCTGCTGTCTTCCTTGGGGGCGAATTTCTTCAGCTCTTCTTCCGACGCCTCGAGCGGCGGAACCTTGCCGCTCTTCTTGCGGGTGTCGAGCGTGGCGACGAATTCTTCTTCGCTGGGCATCTGGTCGCCTTCGAAGCGATCGAGCAACTCACCCTTGAAGAAGACGGTCAGGCGGCGTTCCTGCGGATCGACGCCCTGCCGCTTGATGGTGAAGACGTAGTCCCAGCGGTCCTTGTGAAACACGTCGGTCAGGAGGGAAGTGCCGAGGATTTCACGCACTTGCTGGCGCGACATGCCGGGCTTGAGCGCCTCGACCTGTTCCTTGGACACGAAATTGCCCTGGACCACTTCGACCTTGTAGGGCGTGATGGCCGCAAGCGCACCCCGCGTGCGATCGCTGAAACCGCTGCAGGCGCTGAGGCAGAACGTCGCTGCGACGGCCGCGGCCAGCAGCCAGGGACGGCGTTGGAGAATGGCAGGCATGGGAGAAAAGGGGGGTAGCGATATGATCGGCCATTGTAGCGGCTGGCCCCTTGGGGGCCTGTTCGCAGACCGGGCGCAGGAACCATCATGGCCAATATCGACGAACTCAAGAATACCGGCCTCAAGGCCACATTGCCACGCCTGAAGATCCTGGAGATCTTCCAGACCGGCAGCCAGCGCCACATGACGGCCGAAGACGTGTTTCGCGTGCTTTTGAACGAGCACTCCGACATCGGCCTGGCCACCGTCTACCGCGTGCTGACGCAGTTCGAACAGGCCGGCATCCTCGAGCGCAGCCACTTCGAGAGCGGCAAGGCGGTGTACGAGCTCAACGAGGGCACGCACCACGACCACCTGATCTGCACGTCATGCGGCAAGGTGGAGGAGTTCTACGACGCCGAGATCGAGCGCCGCCAGCAGATGATTGCCAAGGACAAGGGCTGGATCCTGCAGGACCACGCCATGTCGCTGTACGGCCTCTGCGCCGACTGCGTAAGCAAGCGTTAGCCGGTCAGTCCCCGTCGCGGCTGTTTTCCATGGCCTTGTGGTGGCGCGCCACGAAGTCGGCATAAGTGTCGATGCCGCGCAGCTGCAAGATTGAATTGCGCACGGCCGCTTCGACCAGCACGGCGATGTTGCGGCCGGCCACCACCTGGATGATGACCTTGCGCACCGGAATGCCCAGCACGTCCTGCGTGAGCGGCGCCGAGGGCATGCGCTCGTAGTCGCGCTCGAAGCTGTCGCGCCGCACCAGGTGCACGATGAGCTTGAGCCGCATCTTCCGGCGCACTGCGGTCTCGCCGAAAATCGCGCGGATGTCCAGCAGGCCGATGCCGCGCACTTCGAGCAGGTTCAGCAGCAGGTCGGGGCAGCGCCCTTCAATGGTGTTCTGGTTGATGCGGTAAAGATCGACCGCATCGTCGGCCACGAGGCCGTTGCCGCGTGAAATCAGCTCGAGCCCGAGTTCGCTTTTGCCGAGCCCCGATTCGCCGGTGATCATCACGCCCATGCCCAGGATGTCCATGAACACGCCGTGCATCGAAGTGCGCTCGGCGAAATGCTTGGACAGGTAGGCCCGCAGCAGGTCGATCACGAAGGCCGACGATTCGCGGGTGGCGAACAGCGGCAGCTGGGCGCGCTCGCAAATCGATAGCAACTCGTCCGGCGCGGCCTGGCCGTCGGCCAGCACCAGCATCGGCGGCTCCAGCGTGACGATGCGGGCAATGCGCCGGGCGCAGTCTTCCTGGCTGCCGCGCGTCAGGTAGGCCACCTCGCGGGCACCCAGGATCTGCACGCGGTACGGATGGATGTAGTTGAGGTAACCGACCAGGTCGGCCGCCGACTGCGCGCGGCTGATGACTTCGGGGTCGAATTGGCGTTCGGAGGCGCCGAGCCCTGCGAGCCACTCCCAGCGGAGCGAGCCGCGGAATTCCTCGAACATGGCATCGGCGCTGATGACGGTCGGCTTCATGCGTGCGGGAGATGGCGCTCAGCGCCTAGTGTTAGAGCAGGCCAGAATAACCCGGAACCGGCGCTGCGGGGCCGCTGCTGCGGCCCTTGAGGGTGCGGGAAGCACCTCTACGCGACTTGCGTGGACTGCCAGCCGGCAATGAGCCCGTGCAGCGCGGCTGCGTCGGTGCTCGACTTGATCTGCTCGCGCAGGCCCGCGTCGCTCAGCAGCTCGGCAATTTCGGAGAGGATTTCAAGGTGCTTCTGGGTGGCCGCCTCGGGCACCAGCAAAAAGATGAGCAGGCCGACGGGCTGCTCGTCCGGCGCGTCGAACCCGATCGGGTTTGCCAGCTGGAAGACGGCGGCCATGGGCGCCTTCAGGCCCTTGATCCGGCCATGCGGAATGGCAACCCCGTGTCCGAGCCCGGTGGAGCCCAGGCGCTCGCGCGCAAACAGGCTGTCGGTGATCAGGGCACGGCCCAGGCCGTGAAGGCTCTCGAACAACAAGCCTGCTTCTTCGAAAGCACGCTTCTTGCTCGTAGCGTCAACGCTCACGAGGACTTGAGCGGGCGGCAGGATGGACGCGAGGCGATTCATGGTGGGTGCGGGGCGGGGGCGATTATGCACCTGCTTGGTAAAAACCCCCAGTCCGGTTACTTACTTTTTATCTACATGTTGCCCAGGGGCCCGTGGATCAAGGGCCGAAAAGACGTAATAAAAAGCAAAAGCCGCCCGAAGGCGGCTTGGCGCAGGCCGGCCGCAGCCGGAGCCCTGCCCCTACATCACGCGCTTGGGCGCCGCGTGATGGTGGTCTTGCAGGCGGTCCTTGTGGCGCACCACTTGCCGGTCGAGCTTGTCGACCAGCTCATCGACCGCGGCGTAGAGATCAGCGTGGCTCGATTCCGCGAACATGTCATTGCCCTTGACGTGAATATTGCATTCCGCCTTTTGCCGGCGTTCCTTTTCCTTCTGCTTTTCCACCGTAAGGATCACCTTGACATCGACCACTTGGTCGAAATGCCGGGTGATCCGGTCCAGCTTGCTCGTGACGTAAGTGCGCAAGGCAGGTGTGACGTCGAGGTGATGACCGCTGATCGTCAAATTCATGAAAGACCTCCTGGAATTGACGGTTGGGGAAATGACCAGCACTCCGGAATGAAGCGTGGCCGGCGACATACAGATGAAATGGGTGCGGGGGAGAGAAAGAGAAGAAGAGAAAGAGGAGAAGGTCGATTCACTATGCCCAAGCTGTCACGGTATTGCAATACCTGAGTTGCCCGGGGGGTCGCGACGCGTCCTTGCCCCGGTTACAGCGGGCAGGCCTTGTTTCAGTTCCAGGCGGCGCGCATGCGGTTGCGCAGGTCGATGACCGCGGCCGGCGGCGGCACGGCGGGCGGCCGCTCCGGCGGGGGGGGCCAGGTCTGCTGCTCGAAGCCCGCAAGGTCGCGCTCGGAAATGAAACGCGTGCGGTTGGCATAGAGATGCCGGTCGCCGCGCACGGCCTGCTGCGTGACGTAAAACCGTTGCGGCACCAGCAAATGCAGGTGGTCGCGCGCGCGGGTCATTGCCACATAGAGCAGGCGCCGCTCCTCTTCGAGCTCGTGCGCGCTCTGCGCCACGTCGGCCGGCAGGCAGCCGTCGACCACGTTGAGCACATGCACCGAGTTCCACTCCTGTCCCTTGGCCGAATGGATGGTCGAGAGGATCAGGTAGTCCTCGTCGAGCAACGGCGGCCCGGGCCTGTCGCTCGTGGCTTCGGGCGGATCGAGCGTGAGCTCGGTCAGGAAGCGCTCGCGCGAGCCGTAGCCCGCCGCAAGCCGCGCAAGTTGCTCGATGTCGCCGCGCCGCACGCCCGAGGGATCGTCATACAGCCGCTCCAGATGCGGCAAGTACCAGCGAACCGCCAGGTCCACATCGGCCGGCCAGGGCAGCGAGGGCGCGCGCAACGCGGCATAGGCCTCGGCGAACACCGCCCATTCGGCGCGCGCCGCGGCCGGCGGCACGAAGTCGCGCACGGCCGCGGCCGGGTCGGCCGCCTGGTCCATGGCGCCGAGCAGCCGCGCGCCGGTGGCGGGCCCGATGCCCGGAATGAGCTGCGTCACGCGAAAGCCCGCCATGCGCCCACGCGGGTTTTCTGCGAAGCGCAGCACCGCGAGGAGGTCTTTGACATGCGAGGCCTCGAGGAACTTGAGGCCGCCGTATTTCACGAACGGAATGTTGCGGCGCGCCAGTTCGAGTTCGAGCGGCGCGCTGTGCGTGGAGGTACGAAAAAGCACCGCCTGCGACTTGAGCGAGAGGCCCCCTTCGCGGTGCTCCAGCACCTTGTCGGCCACCCACACCGCCTGCTGCGCCTCGTCGGGCACCAGCACCAGCTGCGGCCGGCCGGCGGAAGGCTTGTCGGTCCAGAGCGTCTTGGCATGCCGTTCGGCGGCTTGGGCAATGACCCGGTTCGAGACGTCGAGGATCGGCTGCGTCGAGCGGTAGTTGCGCTCCAGCGTCACGACGCGCGCCGCCTGTGAAAACTGTGAGGGAAAGTCGAGAATGTTACGGACCGTTGCGCCTCTGAAAGAGTAGATCGACTGCGCATCGTCGCCCACCACGGTCACGCCGCGTCCGTCGGGCTTGAGCGCAAGAAGGATCGAGGCCTGCAGCAGGTTGGTGTCCTGATATTCATCGACCAATACGTGGTCGAAGCGCGCTCCGATCAGGCCGGCCAACGCAGGCTCGGCCACCATTCCGGCCCAGTAGAGCAGCAGATCGTCGTAGTCGAGCACGTTCTCCTGCTGTTTGGCCTCGACGTAGGCGCCGAAGAGGCGCTTGAGCTCGGATTCCCACTCGGCGCACCAGGGAAAGGCTTCGGACAGCACCTGGGCCAGCGGCGCCCGCGTGTTGACGCAGCGCGAGTAGATCGAAAGGCAGGTGCCCTTGCGCGGAAAGCGGTTCACGCTCGTCGACAGGCCGAGCTCGTGGCGCACCAGGCCCATCAGGTCTTCGGCGTCACCCCGGTCGTGAATGGTGAAGTTGTCGTTCAAGCCGATGTGCGCGGCGTATTCGCGCAGCAGGCGCGCGCCGATGCCGTGGAAAGTGCCGGCCCACGGCAGCGCGGGCGGTTTTTCGGACTTGAGCCCCAGCACGCGCGCCAGCACCTGGCCCGCGCGGCGTTCCATTTCCTGCGCGGCGCGGCGCGAAAAGGTCAGGAGCAGCAGGCGCTGCGGATCGACGCCGCCGGCAATCAGGTGGGCCACGCGGTGCGCCAGGGTGCTGGTCTTGCCGGAGCCCGCACCGGCAATCACCAGCAGCGGACGCTCGTCGCGGCCGACCAGGGTGCCGACGCCGTGCTCGACCGCGGCGCGCTGCTCGTCGTTGAGGGTGCCAAGCGCGGCGGCCAGGCGGTCGGCCTGCGTGGCACCGGCGGTGGAAAAAACGGGGAGCGCAGCGGTCTGCATGATCGTGACTTTACTGTATGTCCATCCAGATCGGCGAGGCTGCCGTCACATGGCCGATGACATAATCGCGCCTCGCTGCAACTGGAGACCGCACCATGGAAACCGCCCCGTCTCGGCAGCTTTCAACTCCCCTCTGACGCCTGCTTGCCGGGCCTGGGATTTGAAAGCGCCCCTCCCTCGCCCCATCGCCTCAGTCATTTCACGGGAGTGAGCCATGCTCAATATATTTACGCTCGCCAACGGTCGCCTCGTCCAGGAAGAGATCGAATCGCTGGAGGAGCTTTCCAAGTTCCAGCCGATCTGGGTCGACCTCGAATCGCCCACGCTCGAGGAAAAGCGCTGGATCAAGCAGTACTACGGCCTCTCGATTCCCGAAGACGCGATGGACGAGGACATCGAGGAATCGGCCCGCTTCTACGAAGAAGACAACGGCGAGCTGCACATCCGCTCCGACTTTCTGATCGACGACGACGAAGACCCGCGCTCGGTGCGCGTGGCCTTCATCCTGAACCAGCACAACACCGAGCTGCGCAGCCGCGGCGTGCTGTTTTCGATCCACGACGAAGACGTGCCGGTGTTCCGCCTGCTGCGCATGCGTGCGCGCCGCGCGCCGGGGCTGATCGAGGACGCGAAGGAGGTGTTGCTCAAGCTGTTCGACGCCGACGCCGAATACTCGGCCGACACGCTCGAGAACATCTACGACGAGCTGGAGATCGCGGGCAAGAAGGTGCTCGAAGGCAACGTGAGCGACGAGCTGGCCGGCGAGGTACTGGGCGCCATTGCGCGGCAGGAAGACTTGAATGGCCGCATCCGCCGCAACGTGATGGACACGCGCCGCGCCGTGAGCTTCATGATGCGCAGCCGCATGCTCAATGCCGAGCAGTTCGAAGAGGCGCGGCAGATCCTGCGCGACATCGAGTCGCTCGACAACCACACGGCCTTCCTGTTCGACAAGATCAACTTCCTGATGGATGCGACCGTCGGTTTCATCAACATCAACCAGAACAAGACCATCAAGATCTTCTCGGTGGCCAGCGTGGCGCTGCTGCCGCCCACGCTGATCGCGAGCATCTACGGCATGAACTTCAAGCTCATGCCCGAGCTCGACTGGTCGCTGGGCTATCCGTACGCGCTGGCGCTGATGGCGGCCAGCGCGCTGGTGCCGATGTGGTACTTCCGCCGGCGCGGCTGGCTCAAGTAGCCGGCAACCCGGCCAGCCACGCGCCGACCAGCGCAAGGCTGTAGCGGCTCGCCACCTCGGTGACGAAGCGCGCGAAGTCGGCATGCGCCGCGTCGTCGGCGCGATCGGAGATGGTGCGCATCGCCGCGAAGGGCACGCCGTAGTCGTGGCACACCTGCGCCATCGCAGCGCCTTCCATTTCAACCGCGAGCGCGTCGGGCAGAGCGCGCTGCAGCGCCTCGCTCTCGGCGGTGGTCGACACGAATCGGTCGCCGCTCACCAGCAGGCCGCGGTGCACTTTCGGGGATCGAATGCCGAACTCGTCGACGGCCGGCTGTCCGATCAGCGCGACCGGGTCGCGCAGCACGTCCGCCGCCGCGCCCGAAAGCGCATCGGCAATTGCAGTGTCGGCCGCGAAGCGCGCCATGCCCATCAACGGCACCTCGTACTTCGGAAAGATCGGCGAGGCATCGAGGTCGTGCTGCAGCAGCTGCGTTGCAACGACCACATCGCCCACATTCACGCCCGGCGAAAGCCCGCCGGCAACGCCGGTGAACACGATCGCCCGCACGCCGAAGCGTTCGAGCAGCACCGTGGCCGTTACCGCAGCCGCGACCTTGCCGATGCGCGACAGCACGGCGACCACGGGCTGGCCGTGCAAATGGCCGACCCAGAAGTCGCGTCCCGCGGCGCGCACGCGCTGCTCGTCCGGCATCTGCGCGAGGAGCGCGCTCAGCTCCTCGTGCATTGCTGCGACGATGGCAACGGGTGCGCCCATCGCTTACTTGATGTCCACGCCGTAGAAGGTGTGGCGGCCAAAGGGGCTGAGCTTGAAGTCGATCACTTCCTTGCGCACGGGCTTCAGTTGCACCGCGTGTGCGATGGTGAACCACGGCGCCTGCTCCTTGAAGATGACTTGCGCCTTCTTGTAGAGCGCGTCGCGGTCGGCCTGCTTGGTCGCGCTCTTGGCCTTCAGCACGAGGTCTTCGTAGGGCTGGTAGCAGAACTTGGAGATGTTGCTGCCGCTCGCCGATTGCGCCGAGGCGCAACCCAGCAGCGTGTAGAGGAAGTTGTCCGGGTCGCCGTTGTCGCCGGTCCAGCCCAGCATGCCCATCTGGTGCTCGCCGGCCTGCAGGCGCTTGCGGTACTCGCCCCATTCGAAGCTCTTGATCTCGGCCTTGACGCCGATCTTGGCAAGGTCGGCCTGCATCAGTTCGGCAATGCGCTTGGCATTCGGGTTGTAGGGCCGCTGCACCGGCATGGCCCAGAGGTCGGTGCTGAAGCCGTCGGCCAGACCTGCCTGCGCGAGCAGCTTCTTGGCGGCTTCAGGGTCGTACGGATCGTCCTTGGTCGCGTCGTTGTACGACCACATGGTCGGCGGAATGGGGTTCTTCGCGGCCACGCCCGTCGACAGGTACACGCCGTCGATGATGGCCTTCTTGTTGATCGCCATGTTGATGGCCTTGCGCACGCGCACATCGTCGAAAGGCTTCTTCGTGGTGTTGTACGAAAGGTAGCCCACGTTGAGGCCGGGCTGCTCGAGCAGCTGCACGTTCGGGTCCTTGCGGATGGCGTCGAGGTCGGCCGGGTTCGGGTACGGCATCACGTGGCACTCGCCCTTCTGCAGCTTGGCCCAGCGCACCGAGGCATCGGGCGTGATCGCGAACACCAGGTCGTCGATCTTGGCCTTGCCGCCCCAATACTGCGGAAAGGCCTTGAAGCGGATGACCGCATCCTTCTGGTACTGCACCAGGTAGAACGGGCCGGTGCCGATCGGGTCTTGGTCGACCTTCTCGGGCGTGCCCGCCTTCAGCATGGCAATGGCGTATTCCTTCGACTGGATGCCCGCATACTGCATGGCAAGGTTGGCGAGGAACGGCGCCTCGGCCTTGTTGAGCACGATCTTCACCGTGTACTCGTCGATGCGGTCAACCGACTTGAGCAGCTTGGGCATGCCCATGTCGTTGAAGTAGGAATGGTTCTGGCTCGTGACCTTGAAGAACGGATCGCTCTCCTTCCACTGCCGCTCGAGCATGAAGATGAAGTCGTCGGCGTTGAAGTCGCGCGTCGGCTTGAAGCTCTTGCTGGTGCTGTGCCACTTCACGCCCTTGCGCAGGTGAAAGGTGTACTGCGTGCCGTCGGCCGAGATGTCCCATTTTTCGGCCAGGCCGGGCACGACCTTGGTGCCGCCGCGTTCGAATTCGACGATGGTGTTGTAGACCTGCGTGGTCACGTCGAACGAGGTGCCGGTGGTGTTCACGCCCGGATAGAAGTTCTCCGGGCTGCCCTCCGAACAATAGACGAGCGTCTTGGCGGACACGGCTCCGCCGGCCAGGGTGAGCACGGCGAGTGCCGTCGGCGCGAGCAGCGCGGCGAGCTTTCGCGAATGGCGCGAAACGAATGGCTGGGTCTTCATGGGAACTCCTTCAGGCACGGTGGAAGAGAACTAGAGATTCGCCGCCACGGGCGCGGCGAACGGCGGAGACAACGGCACATCGGCGCGAACCGGGGGCGAGCCGTCGAGAAACTTCTCGGCGTAGTGGCAGGCCACCAGCCGCTCGTCGAGCGCGCGCAGCAAGGGCCGCTCATCGCGGCAGCGCTGCGTCACATGCGGGCAGCGCGTGCTGAAGACGCAGCCCGTGGGCGGGTTGAGCGGTGAAGGCAGCTCGCCCTTGAGCACGATGCGCTGGCTGCTCAAGCCCGGCGTGGAAGCAAGCAGCGCCTGCGTGTAAGGGTGCAGCGGCCGCGCAAAGATGCGCGCCTTGGGCCCCTGCTCCACCGCATGGCCGAGGTACATCACCAGCACATCGTGCGCAATGTGCCGCACCACGCCGAGGTCGTGCGAAATGAAGAGATAGGCCAGGCCGAGTTCGGCCTGCAGGTCGGCCAGCAGGTTCAGCACCTGCGCCTGGATCGACACGTCGAGCGCCGACACCGGCTCGTCGGCCACCAGCAGGCGAGGCTCCAGCATGAGTGCGCGTGCAATGGCGATGCGCTGGCGCTGGCCGCCCGAGAACATGTGCGGATAGCGGTTCGCGTATTCGGGCCGCAGGCCCACGCGCGCCAGCATGTCGCGGGCCCTGGCGGCGCGCTCCGGCTTGCCAAGGCTCGTGTTGATGGCGAGCGGGTCCTCCAGCACGGTCGATATCTTCTTGCGCGGATTGAGCGACCCATAGGGGTTCTGGAACACCAGCTGCACAGCCTGCCGCAGCTCGCGCCGCTGGTCGGGCTGGGGGCTCACCGCGTCGTGGCCGACCAGCGTGAGCTGCCCGGCGGTCGGCTTTTCGATCAGCGCGACCATGCGCGCGAGCGTGGACTTGCCGCAGCCCGATTCGCCGACCACGGCGAGCGTGCGGCCGCGCTCGATGCGAAACGAAATATCGCCCACCGCGCGCAACTGCGCCGGCGGGCGGAACAGGCCACGCCGCACGTCGTAGGTGCGCTGCAGGTTGCGCGCCTCCACGACGACGTCGCCCGGCAGCGCGCTCACGACAATGCCTCCGTCACCTTGGGCCGATCCGCCTCGATGGCCGCCATGCGCCCCGGCTCGCCGAGCGGAAAGTGGCAGCGCACCTGCGCGCCTGGCTGCGATGCCGCCGCACGCAGCGCCGGCCGCACGTTGCAGGCCTTGGTTGTCACGTAGCTGCAGCGCGGCGCAAAGAGGCAGCCCTCCGGCCGGTCGTGCACGCCCGGCACTACGCCCGCGATGGTGGCCAGCCGCCCCTCCGGCGCGGCGCGTTCGGGCAGAGCGGCGAGCAAGGCCTCGGTGTAGGGGTGCTGCGGATTTGCGAAGAGGCGATCCACGCGCTGCTGCTCCATGACCTGGCCCGCATACATCACCGCAATGCGCTGCGCCATTTCGCTGACCACGCCCATGTTGTGCGTGATGAGCACCAGCGCCATGCCGCGCTCTTTCTGCAGTTCGCGCAGCAGGTCGAGGATCTGCGCCTGGATGGTCACGTCGAGCGCGGTGGTCGGCTCGTCGGCAATCAACAGGCGCGGGTTGCAGGCAATCGCCATCGCGATCATCACGCGCTGGTTCATGCCGCCCGAAAGCTGGTGCGGATAGCTGCCCAGGCGCGATGAAGCGGCGGGTATGCCGACCTGCTCGAGCAGCTCGGTTGCGCGCTTCCTTGCGGTGCGCTTGTCCAGATGCAGGTGCAGCCGCAGCGTTTCCATGAGCTGGAAGCCGATGGTGAAGCAGGGGTTGAGACTGGTGGTCGGCTCCTGGAAGATCATGGCGACTTCCTTGCCGACCAGCGTGCGGCGCGCCTTGTCGGAAATGCCGAGCAGCTCCTTGCCCGCAAAGCGCATGTGGGCCGCGCGCACGCGGCCCGGAAAACCGACGAGCCCCATCAGCGCCATCATCGTCACGCTCTTGCCCGAGCCCGATTCGCCGACGATGCCGAGCACCTCGCCTTCCTCGAGCGAAAGGCTCACGCCATCGACCGCGTGCAGCACGCCGCCCTGGGTGGGAAATTCGACGTGCAGGTCCTTGATGTCCAGGAGCATGTTCATCTCTTGAGCTTCGGGTCGAGCGCATCGCGAAGGCCGTCGCCGAGCAGGTTGAAGGCCAGCACGGCCGCAAGAATCGCCAGGCCCGGAAAGGTGACGACCCACCAGGCGCGCAGCACGAACTCGCGTGCGTCGGCGAGCATCGTTCCCCATTCGGGCGAAGGCGGCTGCGCGCCGAGGCCGATGAAGCCCAGCGCTGCCGCGTCGAGGATGGCGGTGGAGATGCCGAGCGAAGCCTGCACGATCAGCGGCGCCGCGCAGTTGGGCAGCACTTCGCGGAACATCAGCCGCAGCGTGCCGGCGCCGCTCACGCGCGCCGCGGTCACGTAGTCGCGCGAGATCTCGGCAATGACCGCCGCGCGCGTGATGCGCACGTAATGCGGCAGCACGACGATGGCAACCGCGACCATGGCGTTGATCAGCCCCGGCCCGAGAATCGCGACGATCACGATGGCCATCAGCAGGCTGGGCATCGTGAGCACGATGTCCATCATCCGCATGATCGCGATCTCCAGCACGCCGCGAAAGAAGCCCGCGACCAGCCCGAGCACCACGCCGACGACCACCGACAGCGCCACCACGGCGACGCCAATGGACAGCGAGAGGCGTGCGCCGTACATCAGGCGCGAAAGAATGTCGCGCCCGATGGCGTCGGTGCCCAGCAGGTAGCTCGCGGAGCCGCCCTGCTGCCATGCCGGCGGCAGCAGGAAGATGGCGCTGTTGGTCTCGTTGGGCGCATGCGGCGCGATCCACGGCGCGAACAGCGCGACGAACAACAGCAGGACGATGGTGGCAAGGCCGATCACCGCGCCGCGGTTGGCCGAGAAGGCCGTCCAGAACTCGCGCCAGGGGCCGGGGGGTGCCGAGCCCCCTGCACTGCTTGAAACTGCGTGTGTCGTTGCCATGGGGTCAGTCAGTGCCGGATGCGTGGATTGATGACGCCATAGGTCACGTCGACCAGCAGGTTGATCAGCATCACGATGCCGCCGAGCAGCAGCATGCCGCCCTGCAGCACCGGATAGTCGCGCCGCCCGATGGCCTCGATGAGCCACTTGCCCACGCCGGGCCAGGAGAAGATGGTCTCGGTGAGAATCGCCCCCGTAAAGAGCACGCCCACTTGCAGGCCGATGACGGTGACCACCGGGATCAGCGCATTGCGCAGCGCGTGCAGCCCGACCACCCGAAACCGCGAGAGGCCCTTGGCACGCGCGGTGCGAATGTAGTCTTCGCCGAGCACCTCGAGCATGGCCGAGCGCGTCATGCGCGCGATGACAGCAAGCGGCACGGTGCCGAGCACGATCGCCGGAAGAATCAGGTGATGCAGCGCGGACCAGAAGGCATCGGTCTCGCCGGCGCGCAGCGCGTCGATCAAGAGAAAACCGGTCTGCGGCTCGACGAAATACTGCACCGAGATGCGGCCTGAAACGGGCGTCCATCCCAGCTGCACCGAGAAAAACAGGATCAGCAGCAGCCCCCACCAGAAGATCGGCATCGAATAGCCGGTGAGCGACGTGGCCATCACGCCGTGGTCGAAGATGGAGTTGCGGCGCACCGCCGCAAGAATGCCGGCCGGAAGCCCCAGCAGCAACGCAAAGGCAATTGCGCACACGCCCAGCTCCATCGTGGCCGGGAACAGCGCCAGGAACTCGCTCATCACCGATTCCTGTGTGATGAGTGATTTGCCGAGGTCGCCCTGTAGCACACGGCCGATGTAGATGCCGTATTGCACGATCACCGGCTCGTCGAAGCCGTAGGCCGTGCGCAGCTGGGCGTGGCGTGCGGGGTCGATCCCGCGCTCGCCGGCCATGGTTTCAATGGGGTCGCCCGGCACCAGCCGGATGAGAAAGAAGGCAAGCAGCGTCATGCCGATGAAGGTCGGCACCAGCAAGCTCACGCGCGTGAGTAGGAAGCGAAGCATCGACCCGCAATATGCAAGATCGATGCCGCCGCCCGACCCGGGCCGAACCCTTACTTTTTGGCGTCGCGCAACTCGCGCCGCAGGATCTTTCCGACGGGTGTCTTCGGCATGTCGGTGCGGAACTCCACGATCCTCGGCTGCTTGTAACCCGTTAGGTTTGCTTTGCAGTATTCGCGAACCTGCGCTTCGGTCAGCGAAGGGTCCTTCTTGACGATCACGAGCTTGACGGCCTCGCCGGTCTTCTCGTCGACGATGCCGACCGCGGCGCATTCGAGCACGCCCGGAATCTGCGCCACCACGTCTTCGACCTCGTTCGGGTACACGTTGAAGCCCGACACCAGGATCATGTCCTTCTTGCGGTCGACCACCTTGAAGTAGCCGCGTTCGTCGACCATGCCGATGTCGCCGGTCTTGAAGTAGCCGTCGGCCGTCATGACCTTGGCGGTTTCGTCGGGCCGCTGCCAGTAGCCCGCCATGACCTGCGGACCCTTGATCGCGATTTCGCCCGGCTGGCCCGGCGGCACTTCGCGGCCCTCGTCGTCGAGCAGCTTGAGCCAGGTGCTCGGCAGCGGCAGGCCGATGGTGCCGGTGTAGGCCTTGCTGTCGGTCGGGTTGCAGGTGGCCGAAGGCGAGGTTTCGGAAAGGCCGTAGCCCTCGCAGATGGGGCAACCGGTTTTCTCGAGCCAGAGCTTTGCCACAGCGGCCTGAACGGCCATGCCACCGCCGACCGAGACCTTGAGGTTCTTCCAGTTGACGGTGTTGAAATCGGGATGGTTCGCCAGTCCGTTGAACAGCGTGTTGACGGCGGGGAAGGTGTGGATCGTGTGCTTGGAGAGTTCCTTCAGCACGCCCGCCAGGTCGCGCGGATTGGGAATGAGGATGAGCTTGCCGCCCGTGCGCATGCTCAGCATCATGCCCACCGTAAAGGCGAAGATGTGATACAGCGGCAGCGCGCAGACGCCGGTGGGCTGCTCGCCGGCCGGAACCTGCGCCATGGCGGGCTCGTTCCAGGCTTCGGACTGCAGCACGTTCGCGATCACGTTGCGGTGCAGCAGCACCGCGCCCTTCGACACGCCCGTGGTGCCGCCGGTGTACTGCAGCACGGCCACGTCGTCGGGGCCGATGACCGGCACCTGAAGCGTGCGGCTCGCGCCCTGGTCGAGCGCATCGTTGAAGCGCACCGCGCCCGGCAGGCTGAACTGGGGCACCAGCTTCTTGACGTTGCGCACCACGTAGTTGACGAGCGCGCCTTTCAGGAAACCGAGCCGGTCGCCCATGGCCGCCAGCACGATGTGCTTGATGGGCGTGGCCGCAATGCACTGCTGCAGCGTGGTGCCGAAGTTTTCCATGATGACGATCGCCTTCGCACCCGAATCCTTGAGCTGGTGCTCGAGCTCACGCGGCGTGTACAGCGGGTTGACGTTCACCAGGATCAGGCCGGCGCGCAGGATGGCCGCCACCGCAATCGGATACTGCGGGCAGTTGGGCATCATGACCGCGACGCGGTCACCCTTGGCCAGCGCCAGGCCTTGCAGGTAAGCCGCGAAGGCCCTGCTGAGCTTGTCGGTCTCCCCGTAGCTCACGTCCCTGCCCATGAAGCTGTAGGCCGTGCGGTCGGCGTACTTGGTAAAGCTCTCTTCCATGAGCGCCACCAGCGACGGGTACTGGGAAGGATCGATATCGGCAGGCACGCCTTGCGGGTAGCTGCCCAGCCAGGGACGATCGGTCATGGATGTGTCTCCTCCAAATCGAGTTTTGAAAAACGAAAACGGCGCACTTGATGGCGCCGCGATGATCGGGCCCGCACTGCGCGGGCGCGGAACCTTTGGCCTATTCGATGGCCTTGCCCATATCTTCCACTACTTTTTTCGCATCGCCAAAGACCATCATCGTTTTGTCCATGTAGAAGAGCTCGTTGTCCAGGCCGGCATAGCCCGCCGCCATGGAGCGCTTGTTCACGATCACCGTCTTGGCCTTGTAGGCCTCCAGGATCGGCATGCCGTAGATCGGGCTGCCCTTGGTGTGCGCGGCCGGGTTCACCACGTCGTTGGCGCCCAGGATGATGGCCACGTCGGCCTGGCCGAATTCACCGTTGATGTCTTCCATTTCGAACACCTGGTCGTAAGGCACTTCGGCCTCGGCCAGCAGCACGTTCATGTGGCCGGGCATGCGGCCCGCCACCGGGTGAATGGCGTACTTCACGGTAATGCCCTTTTCGGTGAGCTTTTGCGCCAACTCCTTCACCGCATGCTGCGCACGTGCCACCGCCAGGCCGTAGCCCGGCACGATGACCACCGTCTCGGCATTGCCCAGCACGAAGGCCGCGTCGTCGGCGCTGCCGCTCTTGACCGGCCGCTGCTCCTTCGCGCCGCCCGTGGCCGCGGCAGCGTCGCCGCCGAAGCCGCCCAGGATCACGTTGAAGAACGAGCGGTTCATGGCCTTGCACATGATGTAGCTCAGGATCGCGCCCGAAGAGCCCACCAGCGAACCGGCCACGATCAGCATTGCGTTGTTCAGGCTGAAGCCGATGCCCGCGGCCGCCCAGCCCGAGTAGCTGTTGAGCATGGACACCACCACCGGCATGTCGGCCCCGCCGATGGGAATGATGATGAGCACGCCCATCACGAAGGCCAGCACCAGCATCGCGAAGAAGGCGGGCCAGCTTTCGGTGAACATGAACACCAGGCCCAGCCCGATGGTGGCCACGCCGAGTACCAGGTTCAGCATGTGCTGGCCGGCAAACTGCACCGGCGCGCCCTGGAACAGGCGGAACTTGTACTTGCCCGACAGCTTGCCGAACGCAATGACCGAGCCGCTGAAAGTGATGGCGCCAATGGCCGCGCCCAGGAACAGCTCGAGCCGGTTGCCCGCGGGAATCATCTCGCCCTTGGGCGTGATGTTGAAGGCGTAGGGCTCGGCCACGGCCGCCACCGCGATGAACACCGCGGCCAGGCCGATCATGCTGTGCATGAAGGCGACCAGCTCGGGCATCTTGGTCATCTCGACCTTGTTGGCCATGTAGGCGCCCAGGCCGCCGCCCAGCACCAGCGCAACCAGCACGTAGCCCAGGCCCGTGAGGTTGCCGCCGGCCAGCTTGTAGATGAGCGCACCGGTCGTCAGCACGGCAATGGCCATGCCGGTCATGCCGAAGATGTTGCCGCGGATGGAGGTGGTGGGATGGGACAGGCCCTTCAGGGCCTGGATGAAGCAGATGCTGGCAACGAGGTACAGCAGCGTGACGAGATTCATGCTCACTTGGCGACTCCCTCTTCAGCCTTGGGTGCGGCCTTCTTTTCTTTCTTCTTGAACATCTCGAGCATGCGCCGCGTGACGAGGAAGCCGCCGAAGACGTTCACCGCGGCCAGCGCCACCGCCAGCACGCCCATGGTCTTGCCCAGACCGGTTTCGGTGAGCGCCGCCGCGAGCATGGCGCCCACGATCACGATGGCCGAGATCGCGTTGGTCACCGCCATGAGCGGCGTGTGCAGCGCGGGCGTCACCGTCCACACCACGTGGTAGCCCACGTAGATGGCCAGCACGAAGATGATCAGGTTGATGACTGTGTGGGAAACGATGTCCATGGGTTCTTCTCCTCGTTCGAACGCTGGGGGCCGCTTACTTCTTCGTGACCTGGCCGTCGTGCGCAACGCGGCAGGCGGCGACGATGTCGTCCTCGAGGTCGATCTTGAGCGCGCCCTCCTTGGTGACGATGAGCTTGAGGAAGTCCAGCACGTTGCGCGCATAGAGCGCCGACGCATCGGCCGCCACCAGCGCGGGAAGATTGGTTTCGCCCACGATGGTCACGCCGTGCTTCACCACCGTGCGGTCGGCCTCCGACAGCGGGCAGTTGCCGCCCACGCCGTCCGGGCCCTTGCCGGCAGCAATGTCGACGATGACCGAGCCGGGCTTCATGGACTTGACCATGTCCTCGGTGATGAGCGTGGGTGCCGCGCGCCCGGGAATGAGTGCGGTGCTGATGACGATGTCTGCCAATGCCACGCGCTTGGCCACCTCGACCTGCTGGCGCGCGAGCCAGCTCGCAGGCATGGGCTTGGCATAGCCGCCGACGCCGACCGCGGCCTCTTTCTCTTCATCGGTGTCGTAGGACACCTCGATGAACTTGCCACCCAGGGATTCGATCTGTTCCTTCACGCTCGGGCGCACGTCCGAAGCCTCGATGACCGCGCCCAGGCGCTTGGCGGTGGCAATCGCCTGCAGGCCGGCCACGCCAACGCCCAGGATGACCACGCGCGCCGCCTTCACGGTGCCGGCGGCGGTCATCAGCATGGGGAAGAAGCGTTGGTATTTGTCGGCCGCCATGATCACGGCCTTGTAGCCGGCAATGTTGGCCTGCGAGCTGAGCACGTCCATGCTCTGGGCCCGGGTGGTGCGCGGTGCGGCTTCGAGCGCAAAGGCCGTGAGCCCGGCCGTGGCCAGCCGCTGGAGGCCGGCGGCGTCGAAAGGATTCAGCATGCCGATGACGACGGTGCCCGGCTTCATCAGCGCGGCTTCGGCGTCGTTCGGCGAGCGCACCTTGAGCACCATGTCGGCCCCGAAGGCGCCCGCCACGTCGGTGATTTCAGCGCCGGCTGCAATGTAGGCGGCATCGGTGACGCTGGCTGCAACGCCGGCTCCGGACTGCACGCGAATGGTGTGCCCCGCAGTGACAAGTTTCTTTACCGTCTCGGGTGTAACGGCCACACGGGTTTCGCTGGCCGTCGTCTCGGCAGGCACGCCTATCAGCATAGAGATCTCCTCAGGGCAAGGGCAACACGGAACGCGGGCAGAGCTTACAGCAAGATTACGGGCATCACTGTCGCCTGAATCGCAGTATCTATTGGCGCTTGATGACCGTGATCATTGCGTTTGTAGCTACATAAATGCTAGCGGTGCCGCTGGGTGGAAACGCTGCCCCCGGTCTGCGCGGGTCATGCGGCTGGCGAGCCCGCTGTTTTCCTGAGGGACTCCCGCCATCCCGGGAAGCCAGCTTCAGCCGCGCGCGAAAGCAGAGGGCGCCAAACCGCCTCAAGCGCAGATATGTTTTCAATTGTTCCCAACTGCCCTCAGTTTGCAGGGAAAAACTTCAATAACGTGCATTAATTGGAGGCAACCTTTATTACCCCAGACGCAGATAGATACACTTCTTCTTCGACGGCTCAGAGCCGGCAAGGTCGGCAGAAGGGGATGGAATGCGTATTGCAGTACTTGATCACGAGCCTGATCAGCTTCAACTGATCAACCAGGCAATGGCGGGGTTCGGGCACGAATGCCACCCCTACACCGAAGGGCACACACTGCTGCAGGCGCTGCGCCGGCAAACCTTCGATCTGCTGATTCTCGATTGGGGCCTGCCCGACATCCGCGGCATCGACGTGGTGAAGACCGTGCGCAACGACCTCAAGAGTCGCCTGCCCATCCTTTTTGTCAACGCCCAACGCGACGACCCCGACGTGGTCGAAGGACTCAATGCCGGCGCCGACGATTTCATGGCCAACCCCGACCGCGCCAAGGAACTCGAAGCCCGCGTCAATGCCCTGCTGCGCCGGTCGTACCCCGCCCAGCACGAAGCCGAGCTGGTGTTCGGCGACTACCACTTCTATCCGCCTTCGCGCATCCTCAAGGTCAAGGGCGTGCAGGTCGACCTGAAGAACCGCGAGTACGAACTGGCCCTGTTCCTGTTCCAGAACCTGGGCCGCCTGCTGTCGCGCGAGTATCTTCACGAGGCGGTATGGGGGCTTGGCGTGGAAGCGCTCTCGCGGTCGCTCGACACCCATATCTCGCGGCTGCGAACCAAGCTCGCCTTGCGTCCTTCGAGCGGATTCCTGCTGCTGGCCATCTACGGCATGGGCTATCGGCTGGAAACGGTCGAGCCGGCCACCCATTCCAGCAGTCTCGCCCGGTAGGCCAGCAAAGGTTTGCCCCAGATGATCGACCGGGGCAAGGTCGAGGAACTCTGGGACGGCGCCACCCCGGCCGCCCGAAAGCGCGTGGCCCGCACCGACTCTCTCTCCAAGGTTTTTCGGAGCCGCTCGGCGCTCGGCGCGCCTTTGCTGCGAACCTGGGTGGCAGTCAACCGCAAGGCCGCGGCCGACCCGGACGCCGACACGGCCGGACAATATGTCAGCATCGAGTACGAGACCCGTTTCAGCAACAAGCCGGATGGCACCGTGCGCGAACTCGTGAGCTTTCACCTGGACCGCTATCGCATCTGGCGCTTCAGCAGCTATATGCTGCGCTAGAAAACGCCCTGCAAATGACGACCTCGCGCTGGAAACCCAATGTCACCGTGGCCGCGGTCATCGAACAGAACGGCCGCTTTCTGCTGATCGAGGAGCACACGGCCCAAGGCCTCAGGCTCAACACGCCGGCGGGGCACCTCGACCCCGGCGAATCGCCCGTCGAGGGCTGCGCCCGCGAAACGCTCGAAGAAACCGCCCATGCCTTCACGCCCACCGCGCTGATCGGCATCTACATGGCGCGCTCTAGTCACCGCACCGGCAGCAAGGAAGACGTGACCTACATGCGCTTTGCCTTTGCCGGAACGCTCGGCCCCGAAGAAGCAGGCCGGCCGCTGGACGAAGGCATTGTGCGCACCGTGTGGATGAGCGCCGATGAAATCCGCGCCAGCGTGCCGCGCCACCGCAGCCCGCTGCTCCTGCAGTGCGTGGAAGACTATCTGGCCGGAAAGCGGTATCCGCTCGATCTGATCCACGTCGATGAATCGGTGCGCTGACAAGCGGCACTGCGCGAAGGCGAATCAGACGATGACGCCGCCCCCAAGGCAGCGCTCGCCGTCGTAGAGCACGGCCGATTGGCCGGGCGTGACGGCCCACTGCGGTTCGCCGAAGCGCAGGCTGAAGGCCGCTTCGCTACCGGCATCCTCCACGTTGGCCATGTCGCAGGCCGCATCGGCCTGGCGGTAGCGCGCCTTCGAGCCATAGCTGCCGGGCCCGGGCGCCTCGCCGGAAACCCAGCTCGCATCGCCCGCCGTGAGCGCGGAAGACAGCAGCCAGGGATGGTCATGCCCCTGCACCACCCACAACGTGTTCTTCTCGACGTCCTTGCGCGCCACGAACCACGGCGAGTGGTCGCCCGACCCGCGCTGCGCGCTCTTGTCCTTGACACCGCCGATCCCCAGCCCCTGCCGCTGGCCCAGCGTGTAGAAGCTCAGGCCCTGGTGCTCTCCGAGCTTGCGGCCGCGATCGTCCTTGATCGGCCCCGGCTCCTTGGAGATGTAGCGGTTCAGGAACTCGCGGAACGGCCGTTCGCCGATGAAGCAGATACCGGTCGAATCCTTCTTCTTCGCGTTGGGCAGGCCGATCTCTTCGGCAATGCGGCGCACTTCCGTCTTGTGCAGTTCGCCGACGGGGAACAGCGTTTTCGACAGCTGCGCCTGGTTAAGCCGATGCAGAAAATAGCTCTGATCCTTGGACGGGTCGAGCCCCTTGAGCAGTTCGTGCTTGCCCGTGGCCTCGTTCAGCCGCACGCGCGCGTAGTGGCCAGTGGCGATCTTCTCGGCGCCCAGCCGCATCGCATGGTCGAGAAAGGCCTTGAACTTGATTTCGGCATTGCACAGCACGTCGGGGTTGGGCGTCCGGCCGGCCTTGTATTCGCGCAAAAATTCGGCGAACACGCGGTCCTTGTAGTCGGCCGCAAAATTGACGTGTTCGATCTCGATGCCCAGCACGTCGGCCACGCTGGCGGCGTCCACGAAGTCGATGTTCGACGAGCAGTACTCGCTGTCGTCGTCTTCTTCCCAGTTCTTCATGAAGATGCCGACCACCTCGTGCCCCTGCTTCTTGAGCAGGTGCGCCGTCACCGCGGAATCGACTCCGCCGCTCAGTCCCACCACGATCCGTTGCTTTTCCATAAGCCCGCCATTGTCCCAGCCCCGCGCCCCGGGGCGGCGGCGTGGGGGAAATCAGCCCTGGCTGCGCAGGCCGGCCAACAGCTCGTACGAGCGCAGCCGCGCCACGTGGTCGAACACCTGCGAGGTGATCATCAGCTCGTCGGCGCCCGTGCGTTCGATGAAGGCCTGCACGCCTTCGCGCACCCTGGCGGGAGAGCCCACGGCCGAACACGACAGCACCGAGTCGAGCAGCGCGTTCTCCGCCGGGCCGACCTTCTGCCGATAGTTTTCGACAGGCGGCGGCAGGCGCCCCGGCCGGCCGCTGCGCAGGTTCACGAAGGCCTGCTGCCATGAGGTGGCGCGGAATTCCGCCTCTTCATCGGTATCGGCCACGAACACGTTGAAGCCCAGCATCACATACGGCTTCTGCAACTGGGCCGAGGGCTTGAAGGTCTCGCGATAGATCTGGATCGCCTGCATGAGCTGCTGCGGCGCAAAGTGCGAGGCAAACGCATAGGGCAGGCCCAGGTGCGCGGCCAGCTGGGCGCCGAAGGTGCTCGAGCCCAGAATCCACACCGGCACTTCGAGCCCCGCGCCGGGCACCGCGCGCACGGGCTGCTGCGGTTCCTTGGACATGAAGTCCATCAGCTCGACCACGTCCTGCGGAAAGCGATCGGCGTCGGACTCGAGATTGCGGCGCAGCGCGCGCGCGGTGCGCTGGTCGGAGCCGGGCGCGCGGCCCAGGCCGAGGTCGATGCGCCCCGGATACAGAGACTCCAGCGTGCCGAACTGCTCGGCAATCACCAGCGGCGAATGGTTGGGCAGCATCACGCCGCCGGCGCCGATGCGGATGGTCGAGGTGCCCGCCCCGATGTAAGACAGCAGCACCGCGGTCGCGGCGCTCGCAATGCCCGGCATGCCGTGGTGCTCGGCCAGCCAGTAGCGCGTGTAGCCGAGCTTTTCGCCGTGCTGCGCGAGCGAGAGCGAGTTGCGGAACGACTGCGCGGCGTCGCTGCCCTCGGTGATCGGGGAGAGGTCGAGGATCGAGAACGGAATCATGGGCCGGATGATCGCGCGATCCGGCGGTCCTTGCTCGTGCAGGCTATTCCATGCTCTGGTAGGCAGCTCAGGCCGGGCACCCGGCGTGTACCCGCGCGGCTTCGACGGCGCCGTGCTGGAAGTCGAAGGCGAGGAAACGGCCACGGCCTACCTGCCGGCCTGGACCGATGTGCAGTGGATATCCCTGGAAGACACGCCGGCGGACTTCTGGTCGCCCTGGTCCGACCCGCTGTTGGCCGAGCTGCGGCTGGCCGCCGAGCGCTGACGACAAGACAGAAAAGGAAAAAGCCGGCCACGCTTTCGCATGGCCGGCTTCTGGAGCGGACGCGCGCCGAGGATTACAGCGGCAGCGAGTCGCCGCGAGCAGCAGCGCGGGCTGCGGCACGCACCGTGGCGCGGTCCACCGTGCTGGCAACGATGGGTGCCACGCCAGCCGAAGCGCCCTCGGCATACGGATCAGCGCTGCGGGCGGCTGCAACGGCGTCGGCGCGGACTGCATCGCGGCTGGTCGACGAAACGAACACTTGGGCCGGGCCTGCGTTGGCGCCGGTGGCATAGGGGTTGGCGCTGTGCGCGGCAACCACGGCCTGGCTGGCGACTTCGGCGCGGCTGGCGGCCGAAGTCAGTTGATGCACGCCTTCATAGGTTTCGGCGTGGGCGGCACCGGCAACGGCCATGAGGGCAACAGCAACGGCGGAGAGGATCTTCGAGGCGTTCATTTTGATTTCCTTCAATTCAGTTCAGTTTTGACTTTGGATGATTTCGAACCGGTCTTGGGTGGGTCACCGTCCCTTCGGGGGGCGGCCACCTCGCTCGGGGCCCTGTTCACCCAGATCGGCTTGGGGCCGGTCTGTGAGATGAATTGTGCGCCGTTCTCTAAGTAAAAACCCTCATTAAAAGGAACCTCGGCGTTCACAGAACGGAAACAATGGAAGGCCAGGAGGCGCAAGACCCGAGCTGCCTGGAAGAAAATCGCAGCCCGCGGGCTGCGGCTAAAGTAGTCGCCCCAAACCGGCTGTCCAGCAACGCCGTACACACAACACACAGGAACATCAGCATGGGCGCACAGTGGAAAGCAAAGCACAAGGACCTGGCCGCCAATGCCAAGGGCCGGCTGTTCGGAAAGCTGGCCAAGGAAATCATGATCGCCGCGCGCAGCGGCGCCGATCCGGCCTCGAACGCACGGCTGCGGCTGGTGGTGGAGCAGGCCCGCAAGGTCTCGATGCCCAAGGACACGCTGGACCGCGCCATCAAGAAAGGCGCCGGGCTCACAGGCGAGGCGGTGAACTTCGAGCATGTGATCTACGAAGGCTTTGCGCCGCACCAGGTGCCCGTGATGATCGAATGCCTCACGGACAACGTGAACCGAACCGCGCCTGAAATGCGCGTGCTGTTCCGCAAGGGCCAGCTGGGCACCTCGGGCTCGGTGTCATGGGATTTCGACCATCTGGGCATGATCGAGGCCGAGCCCTCGCGGCCCGACGCCGACGCCGAAGTGGCCGCCATCGAAGCGGGTGCGCAAGATTTCGAGCCGGCCGGCGAGAACGGTGCCACCGTGTTCCTGACCGACCCCACCGATCTCGACCTCGTGAGCCGCGCGCTGCCGGCCCAGGGCTTCACCGTGCTCTCGGCCAAGCTGGGCTACAAGCCCAAGAACCCGGTCGATCCTGCCAGCCTCAGCGCCGAACACCTGGAAGAGGTGGAAGTCTTCCTGGCGGCCATCGACGCGAACGACGACGTGCAGAACGTGTTCGTGGGCTTGGCC
>NZ_RWKH01000019.1 GCF_003984625.1 Variovorax sp. DXTD-1
CTAAGCAGGGTTTCAAGCGCCTTTGAATGCCTTGGTGGCGAAAACAGGAGTTTTTGACGCTACAATTGCGGGCTCTTCGGTGGCTGTAGCTCAGCTGGTAGAGTCCCAGATTGTGATTCTGGTCGTCGTGGGTTCGAGTCCCATCAGCCACCCCAAATACCTCCCCTGACTGCTATTGCGCAATAGCGTCCAAGGGACATCAACGCCGGGCCAGCCCCGGCGTTGTCATTTCCGGCTGTTGCTGCCGTTGGGGCTTAACCCCCTTGTATTCCCTCTTTTTGTTCGATAAGAACGCGCGAGCCAAGTGCGCTTGCATTGTGCGCTGCCGCAAACTAACGGTGCGCCCCGGGTTTTTCTGGTACCGGCATGCTTGTTTTAAATTGGAATTGAATTAAAATCCGCCCCGTTTCCAATTTTCAGGAGTCCACAATGGCTTCGACCCTTGCCGATATCAATTCCCAGATCAAGAAGCACGACGAGCTGATTGCGCAATTGCGCAAGCAGGCCGAAGACCTTCGCAACCAAGAACGTGCGGGCGTCATTGAAGAGGTGCGCAAGAAGATTGCCGAATACGGTTTGACGGCGTCCGATCTGAAACTCAGCGGACGCGTCGGCTCGGTCAAGCGCGGTGCCGGAGCACCCGGGACCAAGGCAGCGGCCAAATACCGCGGCCCAAGCGGCGAAACCTGGTCTGGTGGCCGCGGCCGCAAGCCGCGTTGGGTGACCGAAGCGTTGGCCGCCGGCAAGTCGCTTTCCGAGTTCGAGATCAAGTAAACGTCCGACAGGGCCTCCGGCCAATAAAAAAGCCCGCATCCGCGGGCTTTTTTATTGCATGGATGGAACCAACGCGGCGCAAAGGCGCTCAGTTCACCATGACGAGTTTTCCTTTGACGCCACGTGAACCCATGTGGGCGTAGGCTGCTTTCAATTCTGCCATCGGCATCGTGCTGTCGATCACCGGCTTGATCTTTCCTTGACCGTACCAGTGTGCCAATTCGGCCATCATTTGTGCATTGGCCTTGGGCTCGCGCTTGGCGAAATCGCCCCAGAACACACCGACCAGCGAAGCGCCTTTCAGCAGGGTCAGATTCAAGGGCAACGATGGAATCGGGCCAGAGGCAAAGCCGACCACCAAATAGCGACCACGCCAGCCAATCGAGCGAAATGCCGGCTCGGCAAAATCGCCGCCGACCGGGTCGTAAATGATGTCGGGGCCCTTGCCGTCGGTCGCGGCCTTGATGGCATCGCGAAAACCGTTGGGAAGTGCATGCGTCGTGTAGTTGATGGTGGCATCGGCGCCAATGGAGCGGCAGAGTTCGCATTTCTCATCTGTGGAAGCTGCCGCAATCACTTTTGCGCCCGCTGCCTTTGCGATTTGTATGGCCGCGGTGCCCACGCCGCCGGCGGCACCGAGCACGAGCACGGTTTCCCCGGCCTTGAGTTGCGCCCGGTCCATCAGCGCATGCCACGAGGTGGCATAGATCATGATGAACGCCGCCGCGTCGACGTAACCGAAACCTTCCGGCAGCGGCATGCACAGCGCGGCCGGCGCCAGCGTGTGGGTTGCGAAGCCGCCGGTGCCCGAAAGGCACGCCACGTTCTGCCCGACCGAGAGGTGCGTGACGCCTTCGCCCACCGCCTGGACGATGCCGGCATATTCCGAGCCGGGCACGAAGGGCAGGGGCGGCTTGATCTGGTACTTGTTCTGGACGATCAGCAGATCGGGGAAATTGAGACTGGCGGCCCTGATTTCGATCAGCACCTGGCCCGGACCCGGCGTTGGTGTGGGCAGTTCCTTCCAGGTCAGCGCATCGACGCCGGTGGGGTTTTCGCAAAGCCATGCGTGCATGCTCGGGTCTCCTTGGATGAGTCGTGTGTGGGCGATGAATGCGAGGCGATGATAGGGGGCGCGGCAGGGCACCGTTGTCCCTGCTGCGACGCACCCGGCGCCTACAATCCGGGGCACCCAGAAGCACCATGAAGATACTTATTTCCAATGACGATGGCTTTCAGGCGCCGGGCATCGTCGCATTGCACGACGCCCTGAAAGACATCGCCGATGTCGAGGTGGTTGCACCCGAGCACAACAACAGCGCCAAGTCGAATGCGCTGACCCTGGCCGCGCCGCTCTACGTGCACAAGGCGCACAACGGTTTTCGCTACGTCACGGGCACCCCGGCCGATTGCGTTCATATCGCGCTCAAGGGGCTGCTCGACTACCGGCCCGACCTGGTGGTGTCCGGCATCAACAACGGCGCCAACATGGGCGACGACACCATCTACTCGGGCACCGTGGGCGCGGCAATGGAGGCGTACCTGTTCGGCATTCCGGCCATTGCGTTCTCGCAGATCGAAAAGGGCTGGGCCCATGTCGACGCGGCCGCGCAGGTGGCGCGCCGGCTGGTTCAGCGGATTGAGAGCGAGCGCATGATCGAAGGCGGCGCCTTCCTGCTCAACGTGAATGTGCCGAACCGGCCGTTCGAGGAGCTCAAGCCGATTAAGGTTTGCCGGCTCGGCCGCCGCCACGCGGCGGAAAAGGTGATTACGCAGGAAAGCCCGCGCGGCGAAACGATGTACTGGATTGCGGGCGCCGGGAGCGCCAAGGACAGCGGCGAGGGCACCGACTTTCACGCAACCGCCGCCGGCCACGTTGCGCTGACGCCGCTGCAGATCGACCTGACCGACCACGCCAATTTGGGGCAATGGCGCGAGACGGTCGCCCGTCTCGGCAACTGAGCATGGCCACGCAACGGCCTGGTTTCCCGGTTCGCCTGACACCCACCGCATCGGCTGCCACGCGAGGGCGCATGCCCGCCGTGCCGGCCAAGCCTCTGGTGCCGGCCACGCCCTCGATGGCTTCCGACGCCGTGCGCGCACGCATGGTGCAGAAGCTCGCCGCCCAAGGCATTGCCGACCCCCGCGTGCTGCGGGCGCTGGGTGCGGTGGAGCGGCATCGTTTTGTCGACAGTGCGCTGGTCAACCAGGCCTACGAAGACACGAGCCTGCCCATCGGGCTGGGCCAGACCATTTCCAAGCCCAGCGTGGTGGCTCGCATGATCGAGCTTCTGCTGGGTGCGCCTGCCTTGGTGGGCAAGCCGCAAGACCGCCTCGGGCGCGTGCTCGAAATCGGCACCGGTTGCGGCTACCAGGCTGCGGTGCTGAACCACGTGGCCACGGAGGTCTACAGCATCGAGCGCTTGCGCGGGCTGCACGAGCGGGCGCGCGCCAACCTGCGGCACTTCCGGCTCGCGACCGTGCACCTGATGCTCGGCGACGGCATGGTTGGCTACGCCAAGGGTGCGCCTTACGCAGGAATCATCGCCGCCGCAGGCGGCGAAGCGGTCCCGCAAGCCTGGACCGATCAACTCGCCGTGGGCGGACGCATCGTCGCGCCCACCCAATCGGCGGGGGGCGGACAGGCCCTCGTCGTCATCGATAAAACCGCCCGTGGACTGGAACGCCGCATTCTTGAGGCGGTTCACTTTGTCCCCCTAAAATCGGGCATCGCTTGAAGGAACAACACATGCAGGGTTTTGGCAATCGGAGTTGGTGCGCTGGTATCACGTTGGCCGTTGTGCTCGTGATCGCGGGCTGCGCCGCACCGCGAGGGCCGGCGCCGGTCGAAGACCGTGGCACGATGACGCGCGCGCCCAATGCGGCACCCGGAGGCCCGCTCATCACCACCGATGCGTCGGGCAAGCCGCTTCCCGGCATCGAGAACTATGGAAAGCCGGGCTATTACGCCGTGCGCCCCGGCGACACGATTCGCCGCATCGGAAACGAGACCGGCCAAAGCTGGCAGAACATCGCTCGCTGGAACAATCTCGAGAATCCCGACCTGATCGAAGTCGGCCAGGTGCTGCGCGTGGTTCCTCCGGTGGGGCCGACCTCCACCACCGTGGCGGCTGCGGCCGCTCCCACCGAGGGCGCCGTAACCAAGCCTGTGACGCCGCCCGCGGTGTTGCCCGCGGCGCCCGCGAGCGCGGCGGCCAGCAAGCCGCCAGTCACCGCATCGCCATCGGCCCCTGCCGCCAATTCGGGGGACGAGGATCTCGGTTGGATCTGGCCCGCGCACGGCACGCTCATCGCTGGGTTCGACGACGCCAAGAACAAGGGCTTCGATATCGGCGGCAAAGCCGGCGATGCGGTCCTGGCCGCGGCCGATGGCCGCGTGGTCTATGCAGGCGCAGGCCTGCGCGGCTACGGCAACCTGATCATCCTGAAGCACAACAACACCTACCTCACGGCGTATGCGCACAACCAGACGCTGCTCGTGAAGGAAGACCAGTCGGTGCAAAAGGGACAGAAGATCGCCGAAATGGGCAACAGCGACGCGGACCGCGTCAAGCTGCACTTCGAAATCCGTCGCCAGGGCAAGCCTGTCGATCCGGCACGCTACCTGCCGAGCCGGTAATGCCATGGCCGCCTCTCGCCCCCGTCGCACACTGCCTGTGCGCCGGTCGGCGGGCAAGGGCGAAGAAGCGGCCGCAGACAACAATCCAGAGAGCACGCCCGCAAGGCACAGCCGCGCTGCCGCAGACCCGATTGCGGTTGCCGAACCACTAGGCGGCGAGGGCGCGGATGCCCTGACCATCTACCTGCGGCAGGTTCGGCGCACCGAACTCTTCACACCCGAGCAGGAATACCAGGCCGCATGCGCTGCCCGCGCCGGCGACTTTGCAGCGCGGCAATCGATGATCGAACACAACCTGCGGCTCGTTGTGAACATCGCCAAGGCCTATCTGGGCCGCGGCGTGCCGCTTTCCGATCTGATCGAGGAAGGCAACCTCGGCCTGATGCATGCGATCACCAAGTTCGAACCCGAGCGCGGCTTTCGCTTTTCCACCTACGCGACGTGGTGGATCCGGCAATCGGTCGAGCGGGCCGTCATGACGCAGGCACGTGCAATCCGCCTGCCCGTGCAGGTGGTGCGCGAGCTGCAGCAGGTGCTGCGGGCTCGCCGCGCACTCGAAGGCGATTCAGACTTCCTGGCGAACCGGCCCGACGGTGTGCGGGTGGAAGACATCGCCGCGTTTCTGGGGCGCGAAGTGCAGGCGGTGGCGGAGCTGCTGGCGCTTGCGGAGGCGCCGCGCTCCCTGGATGGCGGCGACGCGCACGACGAGGGCTTTACCTTGGCCGACACCGTGGCCTCCGACGACGAGCGAAGCGACCCGACTGACGTGACCCACACGCACGAGGTCGAACGCCTGCTCGACCAATGGGTTCATGCACTCGATGCGCGCGAGCGCGAGGTGCTCGAAGGCCGCTACGGCTTGCACGACCGGGAGCCCGAAACGCTCGAGGTGCTGAGTGTCCGGCTCGGCCTGACGCGCGAGCGCGTGAGGCAGATCCAGAACGAGGCGCTCGCCAAGATGCGCCGCCAGTTGGTCCGCTCAGGCGTGGGCCGCGACGCCTTGTTCTAGGCGGCGCCGGCGCAGCCGCGGGAGGCCGGGCCGGCGCTGAGACAATCGGGACATGACGGAATCCACTGAAGAAAAGAAAGTCCCCACGAAAACGGCCGGGAAGACCCCGGCCAGCGCCCCGGACGAATGGCTCAAGGTCGAGTCGCTCGACCTGGACGCGCAGGGCGTCGCGCACAACGCCCAGGGCATGGTCGTGTTCATCGAGGGCGCCTTGCCTTTCGAGGAAGTGCAGTTCAACGTGCACCGGCGCAAGAACAACTGGGAGCAAGGCACGGTCACCGCCATCCGGCGTGAATCGTCGCAACGCGTGCGCCCGGGCTGCCCGCACTTCGGGCTGCACACCGGTGCCTGCGGCGGCTGCAAGATGCAGCATCTGGACGCCGCGGCGCAGGTGGCGGTGAAGCAGCGCGCACTGGAAGACAACCTGTGGCATCTCGGCAAGGTGCGCCCTGAAAACGTGTTGCGGCCGATGGAAGGGCCGGCCTGGCATTACCGCTACCGCGCCCGGCTCTCGGTGCGCCATGTGGTCAAGAAGGGCACGGTGCTGATCGGCTTTCACGAGCGCAAGAGCCGGTATCTTGCCGACATGCAGGTGTGCCCGGTGCTGCCGAAGCAGGTCAGCGACATGCTGATGCCGCTGCGCGAACTGATCGGCTCGATGGATGCACGCGAAACGTGCCCGCAGATCGAGCTTGCCTGCGGCGATGCGCCGGGGACGACCACGCTCGGCACGATCGCGCTGGTGCTCAGGCACCTGGAGCCGCTGTCCAGCGCGGACATCAGCCGCTTGAAGGCGTTCGCGGCGCAGAACCCGGGCGTTCAATGGTGGCTGCAGGCCAAGGGCCCCGAAACAGTGAAGCTGCTGGAAGAGGGCGGCACGCCGCTGTCCTACGAACTGCCCGAGTTCGGCGTCACCATGCCGTTCAAGCCGACCGATTTCACGCAGGTCAATCCGCACATCAATCGCGCGCTGGTGGGCAAGGCGCTGCGCCTTCTCGATGTGCAGCCGCAAGAGCGAGTGATCGACTGGTTCTGCGGGCTGGGCAATTTCACCCTGCCGCTTGCCAGCCGTGCGCGCGAGGTTCTGGGCATCGAAGGCAGCGACACCCTGGTGGCGCGCGCGGGCGACAACTTCAGGAAGAATCAACCTGCCACGCTGGCTAGGCGGGCGCTTTCGCCAACTCGGTTCGTGGCGCGCAATCTCTTTGAAATGACGCCCGCCATGCTGGTGGCCGACGGCAGCGCGGACAAGTGGCTGGTCGACCCGCCGCGCGAAGGCGCCTTTGCGCTTGCCAAGGCCATGGCCGACCTGCACCTGCAGCCCGAGCTGCGAACAGACGGCTGGACGCCGCCGAAGCGCATCGTGTATGTGAGCTGCAATCCGTCCACCCTGGCGCGCGATGCCGGCCTGCTCGTGCATCAGGCCGGGTACCGGTGCACCTTTGCCGGAGTGATCAACATGTTTCCGCACACGGCGCATGTCGAGTCGATTGCGGTGTTCGATCTGGCATGAAAAAAGGGCCCGACAGGGCCCTTTTGGTTGGCGCCGCGGAGCGCCTTCGTTCGAGTCAATCAGTCGCGTTCGCCGCCGGCAATGCCCAGCAGGGCCAGCAGGCTCTGGAACACGTTGAACAAGTCCAGGTAAAGCGCGAGCGTGGCGCTGATGTAGTTGGTTTCGCCGCCGTCCATGATCTGCTTCAGGTCATAGAGCATGAAGGCCGAGAAGATGCCGATGGCGGCCACCGAGATGGCCATCATGCCGGCGCTCGAGCCGACGAAGACATTGATGATGGCGCCCACCATCAGCACCATGGCGCCGACGAAGAGCCACTTGCCCATGCCGGACAGGTCGCGCTTGATCACGGTGGCCAGCGAAGCCATCACGAAGAACACGCCGGCGGTGCCGCCGAACGCGGTCATGATGAGCTCGGAGCCGTTCTTGAAGCCCAGCACCATTGCGATGAGCCGCGACAGCATCAGGCCCATGAAGAAGGTGAAGGCCAGCAGCACCGGCACGCCGGCGGCCGAGTTCTTGGTTTTCTCGATGGCGAACATGAAGCCGAAGGCGCCGCCGAGGAAAACGATGAGGCCCAGGCCGCCCGTGAGCGAGCGAGTAATGCCGGTGCTGACGCCGATCCATGCGCCCAGCACGGTGGGCAGCAGGCTCAGGGCGAGCAGCCAGTAGGTGTTGCGCAGGACGCGTTGGCGCTCAGCCTGCGGCAGCACCTGGCCGTAGCCGGTGGAAGTGTCGAGGGTGGTCACGCGGTCGTTCATGGCAGTAGCTCCTTTGGTTGCTGCACTGACGCAGTTGGGCGCATTCTAGGGTTCTGCAAGAGGGGGTGATACAAAGACCGTATGGATGATGGTCCTAAGGGCGCCGGGAGCGGCCGGCTCTTTGGCCGTTATGCTCTTGGGTTTAACGCAACCGACGCTCCAAATGAAGACCAAGTCCTTCCTCGAACTCGCCGACGTCAAGGCCATTGCCGCAGCCGCGGAAGCCGAAGCCCTCAAGAACAACTGGGCCGTCACCATCGCCATTTCGGACGACGCAGGCAACCTGCTCTGGCTCCAGCGCCTGGACGGGGCTGCGGCCTTGTCTTCGCACATTGCCCCGGCCAAGGCCCATACGGCAGCCATGGGCCGCCGCGAGAGCAAGGTCTACGAAGACATCATCAACGGCGGCCGCACCGCGTTTCTCACGGCACCGGCCGTGCAGGGCCTGCTGGAGGGCGGTGTGCCCATCGTGAAGGACGGCCAGGTGATCGGCGCCGTGGGCGTGAGCGGCGTGAAGTCGAACGAAGATGCGCAGATTGCCAAGGCGGGTATCGCAGCGCTCGGCCTTTGAAGTAACTCGTCCAGCGGGGCTGTGTCCCGCTGAAAGCAAAACGCCGACTTCAAGGTCGGCGTTTTCTTTTCGGGTATCCAGCGTGAAAAAAAGCTTGGCTAGTCGGCGAACCGTTGGCTAGCAAAAAACGACCCTTCGGAGATGAATCTCCTGGAGTCGCCCCACGATGAAACTTGCGTGAAGGGCGGGCTGATGCTTACTTGGTAAGAATCAGCTTGCCGAGTTTGGTCGCCTGAAGACGATAGAGGGAGCCGTTGTGCATGATGCCCACGGTCTTGCTTCCCTTGAGAAGCTCCGTGCTTTCGACCATCGGCGCCGGTCGGGGAGCCTGGATGGACGCATGTCCGCCACCACCCGATTGGTCGAGCGACGGATGGCTCAGAACAGAAAAGGCGTTCGGTTTGGCTTGCATCTGAAATTCCCCTTATCGAAGCGATGAGTGAATGATAATGATTCGCAATAAAAAGTCAATCGCGGCGATCAACTTTTTTTGGGGTCATTCACTGATTTCAGTGACTTATTTCGCGTCCGGCTCGGTAATGAAGCCGATCTTGCGCACGCCGGCCTCGCGGGCCGCCGACATTGCCTTGGCCACGCGCTCGTAGCGCACTTCCTTGTCGCCGCGGATGTGCAGCTCGGGCTGCGGGTTCTTGGCGGCTTCGGCCGCGAGCCGGCCAGGCAACTCGCCGTCCGCGATCTTCTGTTCGTTCCAGTAGTAGTCGCCCTGGGCAGAAATGCTGAAGAGGATGTTCTCCGGCTTGGCCTGCTCGGGCTCGCTGGTGGCGCGGGGGAGGTCGATGTTGACCGCGTGTTTCATCACCGGCACGGTGATGATGAAGATGATGAGCAGCACCAGCATGACGTCGACCAGCGGCGTCATGTTGATCTCGTTCATCACCTCATCGGGTTCGTCCTGGGTACCGAAAGCCATGATGCTCAGCCCTTCTTGAGCGGAACCACGATGGCGTCGCCACTGCCGCTCTGCACGCGCGCACCGGTCACGAAGTAGGCGTGCAGGTCATGGGCAAAGCTGTTGAGCTTGGTCAGCACGAACTTGTTGCCGCGCACCAGCGCGTTGTAGCCCAGCACCGCCGGAATGGCCACCGCCAGGCCCAGCGCCGTCATGATCAGCGCCTCGCCGATGGGGCCCGCCACCTTGTCGATGGTGGCCTGGCCGGCCGAGCCGATGCTCATGAGCGCGTGATAGATGCCCCACACCGTGCCGAAGAGGCCGATGAATGGCGCGGTCGAGCCGACGGAAGCCAGGATGGCAAGGCCGGTTTGCAGGCGCGCCGTGAAAGCGTCGATGCCGTTGCGCAGTGCGCGCGTGATCCAGTCGCTCACATCGAGCGCATCGTGCAGATGGGCCTTGGTGTTGCGGTGGTGCGCAGCCGCTTCGCGGCCTTCGAGCGCCAGCGCGCGGAACGGGTTGCTGTCGTCCTTACCGAGCTTGTTCAGCGCGGTTGCAAAGTCTTCGCTGTGCCAGAAGTCCTGCGAGTGCTTGGCAAGGCGCTTGTATTTGATGACGTCGAGGGCCTTGACGACGATCACGATCCACGAGGCGAGCGACATGCCGATCAACAGCACCGCGACGGCCTTGGTGACGAAATCGCCCTGGTTCCAGACGTTCATCAAGCCGAATTGGGATTCCATACGAAGTTGCTCCAGAGAAAAATTAGTTCAATTTGAATGAGAAGGGCGCCCGCAGCAGGTAGGTCGTCTGTGCGTTGCCTCCCGTTTGCCTGAAGGGCGTGACCTGGGCCGTGCGGGCGGCGCTCAGCGCGGCTTCGTCCAGCCGTTCGAATCCGCTGGACTTGTAGAGTTCGACCCGCTTGGCGAAGCCTTCGCTGTCGAAGTAGATCGAGACGACGGTGGTTCCCGACTCGCCGAGGCGCTTGCTCATGCTCGGAAATACCAGCTTGGGCTCCCTGACGTAGCGGGTCTGGCCTTCGGAGATCTCGATCATCCGCGGTGCCGGTGGGGCAGGGGGCGCGGGCGGCGGGGCGGGCGGGGCAGGTGGCGCCGGCGCCTCGACCGGAGGTGCGGGAGGAGGCGGCTCGGTCACGCCCACCGGCGCACTGGGGGCGGGTGTCGGCTTGGGCTCGCGAATTGCCACCGGGCGGGGCGGAGGCTTGACGGCCTCGGGCTTGCGCTGGGGCGGCGGCGGTGGCGGGGGAGGCTGCGGTTCGGCCGGCTTGGGCGGTTCGACGAACTGGCTCAATATTTCGACGGGAATCACCACTTCGGCAGCGCGGCGCAACAGGCCGCTTTGCAGCGCCCACAGCGCGGCTGCATGAAACAGGATCACGCCTCCGGCAATGAGTGCATTGCGCGAGAGGCTCAGAACGGAAGGAGGGGGGGCAAAGCGGTCAGACACGATCAACCAATTCGAATGCGGGCACGCACGGAACGTGCCCCGATTGCAGCAAAACCGCTACGACTACTGTTTACTTACGAAAGATCCACCAGACCGAGCCTGCAACAAGGATCAGGCTGCCGCAGAGCGCCGAGAAGAGTTCCATGCCTTGCTTTCCGAAATGGAGGTGGCAAGCTGGATCGCACTCGTTCCCGATTCGCGGTTCAACGCGGCGACCGGATGCGAGGCGCTGCACTGCGCGACGATATCGCGCGCACAGCCTTCACATTGACCACACTGGGTGGCCACGCCAAGCTCGAATTGCACTTCGTCGAAAGTCATTCCGGCCCGCACGTGACGTGCGATTTCACGGTCGGAGACTCGGCGGCAGACGCAAACGATCATGGTGGTGAAAGCGGCAGTGGCTGGCTGGTTTGGGTTCGGGCCGATTATAAATACGAATCTCTCGCATTTTCAATAACTATCCCGGCGAGAGGTCTTTCGTACTGTGTTGGGAGAAAGTCGCATTTTTGCAACAAACAAATCTAAGTGCGAATGATTGCGACTACGTTCGCACTACACTCCAGCCAAATTTCGGCAAGCCACTACCGGTAAACGTCGGTCCCAGCCAGCCATACAAACCAGCCGTTTGGCTTTCTGGGAGGTCATCTTGTCCAATGTTGCCGGTCGGCGCGCTCGTGTGTCGCGCCCCAAGTCTTCTTCTGTTTCCGCCACCGGCAGTCTGCCGCGAGAAGCGGCTGTGCTGCCTTTTGGCGCACTGATGCTGGCCGCTTCGGTCAGCAGTTGGGCGCAGACCCCGCCGGCCACGGTGCAGGGCGGCACGCTCGGAACCGTCACGGTGACCGAGCAGGCCGAAGCGCAGGGCAAGGACCAGGTCCAGACCAAGAAGACCAACATCGGCAAGGGAACGCAAGAAATCCGCGATATTCCCCAGTCGATCAATGTCATCACCGAAAAGCTGATCGACGACGTCAAGCTCGACACCCTCAAGGATGCCTTGCACTATTCGGCCGGCATTACCTTCGCGGCAACGGAGAACGGCACCGACCAGGACATCCGGCTGCGTGGTTTCCCCGTGGCCACCGTGGGCGACCTGCTGATCGACGGCATGCGTGACCCTTCGCAATACGACCGCGACACCTTCAACCTGGAGCGCATCGAGGTGCTGCGCGGCTCCGCTTCGATGATTTTCGGACGCGGTTCCACCGGCGGCGTGATCAACCAGGTCTCGAAGAAGCCCTTGCTGGCCGACCAGACCGACGTGGAAGCCACGGTCGGCTCGCGCGGCTACTACCGCACCACGGCGGACTTCAACGTTCGCACGGGCGAAACTTCGGCATTGCGAATCAACGCAATGTGGAACAAGGCCGACAACGGCGGTGCCAAGATCGACAAGTACGGCATTGCGCCTTCGTACAGCTGGGGCGTCGGGACGGCTAACGAGTTCACCGTGGGGCTGTTCCACCTGAACGTGGACAACGTTCCTCTGTCGGCGGTCCGCTGGGTGGCAACCGGTCGGCAAGGCATTACCGGCTACAGCGCAACCGGCGTGCCGACGGTCGGCAGCCTGGGCACTCTCGCTCCTGTCAAGCCCGGCAGCTTCTACGGCACCGCGGCCGACAAGCTCCTTGGCAAGGCCACGTACGGCACGGCTTCGTGGCTCCATCGCTTCGACGACGGCGGCGAACTGCGCACCCAGGTGCGCTCGGGCACCTTCGATCGCAACCAATGGTCGACGGCCGCCGGGGCCAGCACCACGTTCGGCGCCCCCACCACGCTGGCCAACTTCAGCGAATACACGATGCTCACGCGCAGCGGCCTGACGCCGCGCAAGGATGAGTACAAGGGCACCTACCTGCAAAGCGACTACAGCAAGGAGCTGAACTGGGGCGGCATGAAGCACCAGTTGCTGGCCGGTGTCGACGCCTCGAAGGAGGAGGCGAGCCGCTACCAGAATGACGCCTTCTTCAACAACAGCTTCCGCGGCCGCGCGCTGGGCTCGCGAGCCAACACCTTCGTCGGCACGCCGAACGACGGTGCGGGCCTGAGCGGCACGTTCGTGGAGCCGGTGTACCGCGATTCGAGCGCCTATTCCGCGAAGTCGGTCGGCATCTACCTGCAGGACCTGGTCCAGGTGGCGCCCGATTGGAAGGTCCTCGGCGGCGTGCGCTACGACCGACTGAGCGGTGATTTCGACCAGTACACCTATTCGAACCCCGCCTGCGTGAGGCCCACTCCGGCACCGCGCGGCTATACGCAAACGGCAAATTGCAGCGATCGTCGTGAGCGCTATTCCGCCGGCAGCCCGTTCCCGACCGTCACCAGCACCCATCTGTCGCAAGGCGCATGGAGCTACCGCGCCGGCGTGCTGTACCAGCCTTCGACCACGCAGTCGTATCACCTGTCGTACAGCACCTCTTTCAACTCGTCGGCTGACACCTACCAGTATGTGTCGCCCCAGACCGCGGGCACGCCGCCCGAGAAGAGCCGCAACATCGAACTCGGCGCCAAGCTCGACTGGCTCGACGGCAAGCTCTCGACGCGCGCGGCCATCTTCCGCACCGAAAAGACCAACGAGCGCACCACCGATTCGGACTTCGCGGGCAGCTCCTATCTGCTGTCGGGCAAGCGCCACTCCCAGGGCCTCGAGCTCGACGTGGTGGGCCGCCTCACCTCGCAGTGGGAGGTGTATTTCTCGTACTCTTTCATTCCCAGGGCAACCATCGACCAGGTGGGCAGCACTGCAACGCCCGGTACCGTGGGCTCGCGCGTCGGCCTGACGCCCAAGCACAGCGGCGCGGCATGGATCAGCTACCAGGCCACGCCCAAGCTGCGCATTGCAGGCGGCGTGCGCGGCGCGTCCGAGAACCGGCCGCTGCAAGGCGTCACCGGTGCCGCCAGCCTGGCCAACAGCACCCCCGGTTATGTGGTCGGCGACATGATGCTCGAGTACAAGTTCACGCCTGACCTGTATGCGCAGCTCAACGTGAACAACGTGACGAACAAGCTCTACGGCGATCAGCTCTACCCGGGCTTTGCAATTGCCGGTGCGAAGCGTACGGTGCTCTTCACGGTCGGGGCGCGCTTCTAAAAGTCTCTTGGGTTCCTAGAATAGCCAACGCCGTTCTTCCTTTCACATGCTCTTGCACATTCGCGAAGTGCTCTCGCTCGACGAGGTTCGTCAGGCCAGGGAAATTCTGGGCCAGGCGCCGTGGGAGGACGGCCGCCTGACGGCGGGCGAACAGTCCGCCAAGGCGAAGAACAACGAGCAGTTGCGGGAAGACTGCGAAGAAACCCGAGCCGTTCAGCAACTGCTGCTAAGGGGCCTCGAGCGGCATCAGGTTTTCTTCTCGGCCGCGCTGCCGAAGCAGATTTCACCGCCGCTGTTCAATCGCTATGGCGGCGCTTCCAACAGCTTCGGCAATCATGTGGACAGCGCGGTTCGTTTTCTTCGCGACGGCTCGGGGCGGGTGCGCACGGATATCTCGTGCACCCTGTTTCTGGCCGAACCGAGTGAATATGACGGCGGCGAACTGGTCATCGAGGACACCTTCGGCACCCAGCGCGTCAAGCTTGCCGCCGGCGACATGGTGCTCTATCCGGGCACCAGCGTTCACCGGGTACTGCCCGTCACGCGGGGGTATCGGCTGGCGAGCTATTTCTGGATCCAGAGCATGGTGCGCAGCGACGAGCAGCGCCGGTTGCTCTTCGAAATGGACAACCATCTGCGCCACCTTCGCAGCAAATATGGCGAGACCGACTCCGGCGTGATCGGCCTCACGAGCACGTACCACAACCTGCTGCGCATGTGGCTCGACATCTGAGCCGCGGCGCGGTGCCCGCCTGTCAGGAAACGCATTCATGATGAACAAGACACTTTTTTCCGCCGCAGCAGTCGCGGCCGCAATCTTCTGGTCCGCATCGGCATCCGCCCAGTTCGTCGACCACGACGCCGTCAAATGCGCACCGGTTCCCAAGGCGGAAATGCGTCCGCAAATGGAACTGCAGCGCAAGCTGACCGGCGAAGGCTGGAAGGTTCGCCAGATCAAGAACTTCAATGGCTGCTACGAGGTCTACGGCTTCGACGAGAAGGGCCAGCGCACCGAGGCATTCTTCGATCCCAAGACCTTCGAGAAGGTCGGTCAGGTGAAGCAGCCGTCCTGAGAATGCGCAAGGTGCCTGCAGTGCCAGCGCGTCCGTCCGCGCGGGTCTGGGCGCTCTGGCTACGCGCAACGCATTGGGCGCTGGTCGCGGCCATCGCTGTGGCGTGGTTCAGCGGAGAGGCGTGGCTGCGGCAGCATGAACTGGCGGGCTACGCGGCGCTGGCCCTGGTTGCGGGCCGCTGCATCGGCGGATGGCTCGGAAGCCGTTATGCAAAATTTAAGCAGTTTGTGCGGCCTCCGTCGCAGGTGCTGCGCTATGCGGCCGAAGTGCTCGCACGGCGCGAGAAGCGCTATCTGGGCCACAACCCGCTCGGCGGCTGGATGGTCGTCGCCTTGCTTGCCACGGTAACGGCTGTCGGCGCTACGGGCTGGATGTATTCGCTGGATATGTTCTGGGGATTGGCGTGGGTGGAATGGCTTCACCGCACATTGGCCTGGACACTGGTGGCGCTGATTGCGCTGCATCTGGCCGGCGTTGCTTTCACGAGCTGGCGGCACCGGGAGAATCTGGTCGGGGCCATGCTCAGCGGGCGCAAACGCCCCGAAGAGCCGGGCGACATCGCCTGACGGCGGCGCCCTGCTCGGCGAAAGGGGCCGGGCGGCCCCTTTTCGGAATTCAGCCGATCTCGCCCATTTGCGACTGCAGGTAGTTCTGCAGCCCGACCTTGTCGATCAGGTCGATCTGGGTTTCGAGGAAGTCGATGTGCTCTTCCGTGTCGTCCAGAATTTCTTGCAGCAGGTCGCGTGAAACGTAGTCGCGCACGGTTTCGCAGTACGCGATGCCGTCCTTGATGGTGGCCTGCGCGCCGGTTTCGGCGCCCAGGTCGCAGCCGAGCAATTCGGGCACGTCTTCACCGATGTTCAGCTTGCCCAGGTCCTGCAGGTTGGGCAGGCCGTCCAGCATGAAGATGCGGTCCATGAGCTTGTCGGCGTGCTTCATTTCACCGATGGATTCCTCGTATTCCTTCTTGGCCAGCTTGTCCAAGCCCCAGTGCTTGAGCATGCGGTAGTGCAGAAAATACTGGTTGATTGCGGTGAGCTCGTTCTTGAGCTGCGCCTGCAGATGTTCGATGACCTTGGGGTCGCCCTTCATGATTGTTTTCCTTGTTCTGAAAGTAGGGATTGTGAGAGGGGCGAGCGAGCTCTTGCAAGCAATCCCATGCTCCGCTGGTCTGCATGCGTTTGATGGTGATACACGTTCGTATTCGAGCAGGAGGCGACGGCGACCTCGCCTTTGGTTTTCATAGGCCGCAGCGATACAACCGATAGCTGATTACTATGAATTTGTCTTATTTGGTAGCTATACTCATGGCTCGCACTTTTTTTTGTCCATCCGCAGCATCCAAGGAATCAACATGTCCCTGATCAACACCCAAGTCCAACCCTTCAAGACCCAGGCCTATCTCAACGGCAAGTTCATCGACGTGTCCGACGAGACGCTCAAGGGCAAATGGTCCGTGCTGATCTTCATGCCGGCGGCATTCACCTTCAACTGCCCGACCGAAGTCGAAGACGCGGCCGACAACTACCCCGAGTTCCAGAAGCTGGGTGCCGAGGTCTACATCGTGACCACCGACACGCACTTCTCGCACAAGGTCTGGCACGACACGTCGCCAGCCGTGGGCAAGGCTAAGTTCCCGCTGGTGGGCGACCCGACCCACACGCTGACCAATGCTTTCGGCGTGCACATCCCCGAAGAAGGCCTGGCACTGCGCGGCACCTTCGTGATCAACCCCGAAGGCATCATCAAGACCGCCGAAGTGCACTCCAACGAGATCGCCCGCGACGTCAAGGAAACCCTGCGCAAGCTGAAGGCAGCGGTCTACACCGCCGCTCACCCGAACGAAGTCTGTCCGGCCAAGTGGAATGAAGGCGACAAGACCATCGCTCCGTCGTTCGACCTCGTCGGCAAGATCTAAGCGTCCCGCGCGAAAGCCCGGGCGCTCACGAGGCCCCGGGCTTTTTTGCCCCAAGTTGATAGTTTTAAGTTATCGAAAGAGAGTTTCTCATGCTCGACGCCAGCACCAAAGCCCAATTGAAGAGTTACCTCGAACGCGCCACGCAGCCGATCGAGATCGTCGCCTCGCTCGACGACAGCAAGGCCTCGGGCGAAATGCTGTCGCTGCTGAAGGACGTCGCGGAAGCGTCGCCGCTGGTCAAGCTGACCGAAAGCCGTGACGACAACCATCGCAAGCCCTCTTTCTCGGTCAACCGCCCAAGCGAGAACCACGGCCCGCGTTTTGCCGGCCTGCCGATGGGCCATGAATTCACGTCGCTGATCCTTGCGCTCCTGCAGATCGGCGGCTATCCCCCGAAGGTCGAAGAAGCCGTGCTCGAGCAGATTCGCGCGCTGGATGGCGACTTCGAGTTCGAGATCTACGTTTCGCTCACCTGCCACAACTGCCCCGATGTGGTCCAGGCGCTGAACCTGATGGCCATCCAGAACCCGCGCATCCGAACCACGATGATCGAGGGCGGCACTTTCCAGGACGAGGTCAAGGAGCGCCAGGTGATGGCCGTGCCGACCGTGTTGCTCAACGGCACCGAATTCGGCCAGGGCCGCATGAGCCTCGAAGAAATCCTCGCGAAGATCGACACCAGCGGCGTCGAGCGCGAGGCGAAGAAGATCGCCGCCAAGGACCCGTTCGACGTGCTGATCGTCGGCGGCGGCCCGGCCGGTGCCGCGGCTGCCGTGTATGCGGCACGCAAGGGCATCCGCACCGGCGTGGCGTCGGAGCGCTTCGGCGGCCAGGTGCTCGACACGCTCGGCATCGAGAATTTCATCTCGGTCAAGGAAACCGAAGGACCAAAGTTCGCCCATGCGCTCGAAGAGCACGTGCGCGACTACGATGTCGACATCATGAACCTGCAGCGCGCCAAGGCGCTGGTTCCGGGCAAGGACCTCATCGAGGTGCAGCTCGAGAGCGGCGCTTCGCTCAAGAGCAAGTCGATCATCATTTCGACCGGCGCGCGCTGGCGCAACATCAACGTGCCCGGCGAGCACGAGTTCAAGAACAAGGGCGTGGCTTACTGCCCTCACTGCGATGGTCCGCTGTTCAAGGGCAAGCGCGTCGCGGTCATCGGCGGGGGCAACTCGGGCGTCGAAGCGGCCATCGACCTGGCCGGCATCGTGGGCCATGTCACGCTGATCGAGTTCGACACCGCCCTGCGTGCCGATGCCGTGCTCCAGCGCAAGCTCAAGAGCTTGAAGAACGTCGACGTGTTCACCAATGCGCAGACCACCGAGATCATCGGCGACCAGAAGGTCAACGGCCTGGTCTACAAGGACCGCGCGACGGGCGAGCTGAAGAAGGTCGAGCTCGAAGGCGTGTTCATCCAGATCGGCCTGGTGCCCAACACCGATTGGCTCAAGGGCGTGGTCGAGTTGACGAAGCACGGCGAGATCGTGGTCGACGCCAGGGGGCAGACCTCGGTGCCGGGCGTGTTTGCGGCAGGCGACGTGACGACCGTGCCGTTCAAGCAGATCATCATCGCGGCAGGCGATGGCGCGAAGGCGGCGCTGGGTGCGTTCGACCATTTGATCCGCACGTCGGCCCCTGTAGAGCAAGCGGCGGCTTAAAGACGGTTGAGGCGGCCGGCCTGTCGGCCGCCTCAGTACGTCAGCCGCTCGGGCTTCAGCTCCTGCAGGATGGTGGTGGCAATTTCCTCGATCGACTTGGTCGTCGTCGAAAGCCACCGAATGCCTGCCCGGCGCATCATGGCTTCGGCCTCGCTCACCTCGTTGCGGCAGTTCTCGAGGCTGGCGTAGCGCGAATCCGGCCGGCGCTCGTTGCGGATCTGGCTCAGCCGCTCGGGCTGGATGGTGAGCCCGAAGATCTTCTTGCGATGGGGCATCAAGGCGGGGGGTAGCTGGCGGCGCTCGAAATCCTCCGGAATCAGCGGGTAGTTGGCGGCCTTCAGGCCGTGCTGCATCGCCAGATAAAGAGAGGTCGGCGTCTTGCCGCTTCGGCTCACGCCCACCAGGATCACGTCCGCGCCTTCGAGGTCGCGGTTGCTCTGGCCGTCGTCGTGCGCCAGGCTGAAGTCGATGGCCGCGATGCGGGCGTCGTATTCCTTGCTCTTGCTGACGTCGCTGAAGCGGCCGATGCGGTGGTTCGACTTCACGGCCAGCTCAATTTCGAGCGGCCGCACGAAGGTGCCGAACATGTCGAGCAGCATGCCCTTGCAGCCGGTCTCGATGACCTCCAGCACTTCCATGTTGGCCAGCGTGGTGAAGACGATGGGGCGCACGCCTTCCAGCTCGGCCGTGTGGTTGATCTGCCGGACCGCCTGGTGCGCCTTGTCGACCGTGTCGGTAAAAGGCAGCCGGACATGGCGCGGTTTCATCTCGAACTGCGCGAGCACGGCGTTACCGAAAGTTTCAGCGGTGATGCCGGTGCCGTCTGAAATGAAGAAAACAGTGCGTGTATGCATGGTGTAGCGCTTGCGGCCTTGTCCTGCGGCGCGTGCAATCTCGCCACGCCTACAATCCAGGCCATTATCGGGAATCCGCTTTCCCTTGACCCAATTCTTTCCATGCACGCCGCGCCAGCACCCAAAGCAACGACAACGATCGTGCCGCGCCGCCTGCATGCAGCACCGGTTTCAACTTCTGGAGCTTTCCCATGTCTGCACTTTTCGACGCGACCGCCCTGGTCGTACCGTTTGAAAACCTGAGGATGACCGACGTCGAGTCGGTCGGCGGCAAGAACGCCAGCCTCGGCGAAATGATCTCGCAGCTGCCGCAGGGTGTGCGGGTGCCCACGGGCTTTGCGACCACGGCGCACGCGTTTCGCCAGTTTCTGGCCCACGATGGGCTGGCCGACAAGATCAGCAAGCGGCTCGCAGCCCTGGACACCGAAGACGTGCGGGCGCTGGCCGCGGCGGGTGCTGAAATCCGCGCCATGGTCGAGGCCCAGCCTTTTCCGGCCGATCTGCAGAAAGCCATTACCGAAGCGTTCGCAAAGCTGAGCGCCGGCAATCCCGCCGCCTCTTTCGCCGTGCGCTCCTCGGCCACCGCCGAAGACCTGCCGGACGCTTCCTTTGCCGGCCAGCAGGAGACCTTCCTCAACGTGGTCGGCATCGAAGACGTGCTGCACAAGATGAAGGAGGTATTTGCCTCCCTCTACAACGACCGCGCGATCAGCTACCGCGTTCACAAGGGCTTTGCGCACGACGTGGTGGCGCTCTCGGCCGGCGTGCAGCGCATGGTCCGCTCCGACCTTGGCGCGGCCGGCGTGATGTTCACCATCGACACCGAATCCGGCTTCGAAGACGTGGTGTTCATCACCTCGAGCTACGGCCTGGGCGAAACGGTGGTGCAGGGCGCCGTGAACCCCGACGAGTTCTATGTGCACAAGCCCACACTGCGTGCCGGCAAGAAGGCCGTGATCCGCCGCAATCTCGGCTCCAAGCTGATCCAGATGGAGTTCGCGACGCCGGAAGAGAAAAAGGCCACCGGCAAGCTGGTGAAGACCACCGACGTCAAGGCCGAGCAGCGCAACCGCTATTCGCTGAGCGATGCCGATGTCGAGCAACTCGCCAAGTACGCGCTGGTCATCGAAGAACACTACGGCCGCCCGATGGACATCGAGTGGGGCAAGGACGGCACCGACGGCCAGCTCTACATCCTGCAGGCGCGTCCTGAAACGGTGAAAAGCCAGCAGCAAGGCAAGGCCGAGCAGCGCTACAAGCTGCTGGGCAAAGGCGCCGTGCTGGCCGAAGGCCGTGCCATCGGCCAGAAGATCGGCACCGGCCCTGTGCGGCTCGTGTACAACATCAGCGAGATGGACAAGGTGCAGGCCGGCGACGTGCTCGTTACCGACATGACCGACCCGAATTGGGAACCGGTGATGAAGCGCGCTGCCGCGATCGTCACCAACCGCGGCGGGCGCACCTGCCACGCGGCGATCATCGCGCGCGAACTCGGCATTCCGGCGGTGGTGGGCTGCGGTGATGCCACCGACCTGCTGAAAGAAGGCACGCTGGTGACCGTGAGCTGCGCCGAGGGCGACACCGGCTTCATCTATGACGGCCTGCTCGAAACCGAAGTGACCGAAGTGCAGCGCGGCGTGATGCCCGAGATCGACATCAAGATCATGATGAACGTCGGCAACCCGCAGCTGGCCTTCGACTTCGCGCAGCTGCCCAACCATGGCGTGGGCCTGGCGCGGCTCGAGTTCATCATCAACAACAACATCGGCGTGCACCCGAAGGCGATCCTCGACTATCCGAACGTCGACAACGACCTGAAAAAGGCCGTCGAGTCGGTGGCGCGGGGCCACGCGTCGCCGCGCGCCTTCTACGTCGACAAGGTGGCGGAAGGCATTGCGACCATTGCCGCGGCCTTCTGGCCCAAGCAGGTCATCGTGCGCCTGTCGGACTTCAAGTCGAACGAGTACCGCAAGCTCATCGGCGGAAGCCGCTACGAGCCGGAAGAAGAAAACCCGATGCTCGGCTTCCGCGGTGCCGCCCGCTACCTGAGCAAGGACTTCGGCGAAGCCTTTGCCATGGAATGCGAGGCGCTCAAGCGCGTTCGCAACGACATGGGGCTGACAAACGTGCAGATCATGGTGCCCTTCGTGCGAACGCTGGGCCAAGCCGAACGCGTGACCACGCTGCTTGGCGAGCACGGCCTGAAGCGCGGCGAGAACGAGCTCAAGCTGATCATGATGTGCGAAGTGCCGAGCAATGCCGTTCTGCCCGAGGAGTTCCTGAAGTTCTTCGACGGCTTCTCGATCGGCTCGAATGACCTGACCCAGCTCACGCTTGGCCTGGACCGCGATTCGGGCCTCGAACTGCTGGCCGCCGACTTCGACGAGCGCGACCTGGCCGTCAAGGCGCTGCTGAGCCGGGTCATCAAGGCCTGCAAGGCCGAAGGCAAGTACGTCGGTATCTGCGGCCAAGGCCCCAGCGACCATCCGGATTTCGCGCTTTGGCTGGCGGAAGAGGGCATCGAATCGATTTCGCTGAACCCGGACAGCGTCATCGACACCTGGCAGCAGCTCGCCAAGCGCTGACGAAAAAAGGGCGGTTGTAACCGCCCGGTGAGGCGGCCGTGGAAATCCCCATTGGGGAAATTCCCGCTTCCGCAGGGCACAAATGAATCAAAATGTGTTCTTTATGCCAGACTTGTGACGCTCACAAGGGCGGCAGTCGCTTGCGGGTTGCGCATGGCGAAATTGCAGTCGCGCAAACCGGCGGTACATCGCGGAAGAAACATCATGATTCTTGTCAAGACAGAAGCCGGACAGCAGGTGTTCAAGGACCGTTCTGTGCCGCTTTCGCCGCGCCAGCGCACGGCGTTCATCCTGTTCGACGGCAAGCGGGCGGTCGAGGATGTACTGGCCGCGGGAAATGGAATTACGCGCGAAGAGATCGACCAGATGGTCGATCTCGGGCTGCTCCAGCCGGCCGCAGGGAGCAAGGCGGCGGCGGCGCCCAAGGCGCCCGAGCCCGCCGCCGCAAGCAAGACGGCAGCAAACGCCGCGCCGCAACCTTCCGGCGGAAGCAGGCCGCCCGAGGCGGCAAAGCCGAAGCCGGCCGAATCCGCAGCCGCCCCCGCTGCGGGCCGCAGCAGGCAGCAGCGCTACAAGGACGCCTATCCCATCGCCACCCAACTGACCGGAGCCCTCGGGCTGATGGGCTTTCGGCTCAACCTGCAGGTCGAGGGCACCACGAGCTATGAAGACCTGGTGGCGCTGGCGCCCAAGATTCGCGCTGCGGTGGGCGCCGAGAAGGCGGCCGCCCTCGATAAGGCCTTGAACGACTGAGCGCTGGACCAATGCCGCGCCTATAGTGCTACAATAGCCGGCTTTGCCTTGCCACACTGCGCCCGACGCTGCAGGTGGCTTTTCCTCTTCCACGGAAGAATCCACAAGGAGTGCCATGCGTCACTACGAAATCATTTTGCTGATCCACCCGGATCAGAGCGAACAAGTTCCGGCCATGCTGGAGCGCTACAAGGGCCTGATCACGGCCGGCGGCGGCAAAGTCCACCGCGTTGAAGACTGGGGCCGCCGTCAGCTGGCTTACCAGATCAACAAGCTCAACAAGGCGCACTATCTGTGCGTCAACATTGAAGCCGAACAAGCCGTGATGGGCGAACTCGAACACGCGTTCAAGTTCAACGACGCCGTGCTGCGCCACCTCACCGTCCAGAAGAAGAAGGCCGAAACCGGTCCTTCGTCGATGATGAAGACGGTCGAGCGCGAAGAAGCGCGCAAGGCCCAGCAGGCCGAGTACGCCGCCAACAACAGCTGATAGCGGCGTGACCGCTGCCGCTGCTGCGGCAACCGGGGTCAATCAGCTCCTGCTGACAGCCTCCGTTGCCGAACTCGGAACCATGCGATACACGCCCGCCGGCCTTCCCGCCATCGACCTGAAGCTCGAACATGAGTCGACGCTTCAGGAGGCAGGAAAAGCCAGGCAGGTGAAAACGGCCCTCAAGGCCGTTGCCTTCGGCGCCATCGCCGAACGGCTCGCAACGCAGTCGATGGGAAGTCTCTGGTGTTTTCAGGGATTTCTCGCGACACCGGGCAACGGCAAGCATCCGGTCCTGCACATTCAGGATTTTCAGCAAAATTAATTTTCGACAAGAGGTCCCCAAATGGCCACGTTCAAGAAATTCAACAAAGACAAGCGCCCGAAGCGCAACACCCAGTCGCTGCTGTTCAAGCGGAAGCGCTTCTGCCGCTTCACCGTCGCCGGCGTCGAGGAAATCGACTACAAGGACATCGACACGCTGCGTGACTTCATCAGCGAAAACGGCAAGATCATTCCCGCACGCCTGACCGGCACGCGCGCGATCTACCAGCGCCAGCTCAACACCGCGATCAAGCGCGCACGCTTTCTCGCGATGGTGCCGTACAGCGACCAGCACCGCGTCTAAGGAGCAAGCACCATGCAAATCATTCTTCTGGACAAGGTTGTCAACGTCGGTGGCCTGGGCGATATCGTCAAGGTCAAGGACGGCTACGCACGCAACTTCCTGATTCCGTCGGGCCGCGCCCGCCGCGCCACCGCTGCCAACAAGGCCGAATTCGAAGCCAAGCGCGCCGAACTCGAAAAGGCTGCAGCCGCCAAGCTGGCCGAATCGCAAGCCCAGGGCGAGAAGCTCGGCGGCACGACCATCAAGCTGACCCAAAAGGCTGGCGTTGACGGCCGTCTGTTCGGCTCGGTCACCAACGGCGACATCGCCGAAGAGCTCGGCAAGCAAGGCTACAAGGTTGCCAAGTCGCAAGTGCGCCTGCCCAACGGCCCGATCAAGGTCGTCGGCGACAGCACCGTGAGCGTTGCGCTGCACACCGACGTGGTGGTCGACATCACCGTGACGGTCTACGGCGAAACCGCCTGATCGTCATTGCGGCGCCTTGTGCGCTGCCGCAAAAGCCGCCTCCGGGCGGCTTTTGTTTTTGTGCCTCTGAGTTTTCCACTCCGTTGCACCGGAAGATCACCGTTTATTCACAACCTTGTCCACACGCGCAACGCTGTGCGCGGCTTAGCATGCAGGGTTGCAAGGGAAGTCCATGTCTGCCGTTTTCTCCTATGCCGACAATGACCCGTCGGCCGATCGCCAAGTCGCCAAACTCCGTATTCCGCCTCACTCGATCGAGGCCGAGTCGAGCGTGCTCGGCGGCCTGCTGCTCGACAACGGCGCTTGGGACCGCATGGGCGACCTGCTGGTCGACGGCGACTTCTACCGCCACGAACACAAGCTGATCTACGCAGCCATCGGCGGGCTGATCAATGCCAGCAAGCCGGCCGACGTCATTACGGTCTACGAGCAGTTGCAGGGCTTGGGCAAGGCCGAGGAAATCGGCGGGCTGGTCTACCTGAACTCGCTCGCGCAATACGTGCCCAGCGCGAGCAACATCCGCCGCTACGCCGAGATCGTGCGCGAGCGCTCCATCCTGCGAAAGCTGGTGTCCGCGAGCGACGAGATCGCGACCAACGCCTTCAACACGCAGGGCAAGTCGGTCGACAAGATCCTGGACGAGGCCGAGCAGAAGATATTCAACATCGGCGAAGAAGGCACGCGGATGAAGCAGGGCTTCCAGAGCATGGATGCCTTGGTGGTCGAGCTGCTCGACCGCGTGACCGAGATGGCCGAGAACCCGAACGACATCACCGGCGTGCGCACGGGCTTCTACGAGTTCGACAAGATGACCTCGGGCCTGCAGCCGGGCGACATGATCGTGCTGGCCGCGCGTCCCTCCATGGGCAAGACCTCGCTGGCCATCAACATTGCCGAGCACGTGGCATTGAACGAAGGGCTGCCGGTGGCGGTCTTCTCGATGGAAATGGGTGCTTCGCAGCTGGCGGTGCGTATCGTCGGCTCGATCGGCCGCATCGACCAGGGGCACCTGCGCACCGGCAAGCTCAGCGACGAAGAGTGGCCGCGCCTGACCGAAGCCATCGAGAAGCTGCGCAACGTGTCGCTGCACATTGACGAGACCCCGGGCCTCACCACCAGCGAGCTGCGCGCCAACGCGCGCCGCTTGGCGCGCCAGTATGGGCGCCTCGGCCTGATCGTGGTCGACTACCTCCAGCTCATGAGCGTGTCGACCAGCATGAACGACGAGAACCGCGCCACGGCGGTGGGCGAAATCTCGCGCGGCCTGAAGATGCTCGCCAAGGAGCTCAAATGCCCGGTGATCGCACTTTCGCAGTTGAGCCGCGGCGTCGAAAGCCGTACCGACAAGCGTCCCATGATGAGCGACCTGCGCGAATCCGGCGCCATCGAGCAGGACGCGGACATCATCATGTTCATTTACCGCGACGACTATTACGACAAGAACAGCAAGGAGCCGGGCGTGGCCGAGGTGATCATCAGCAAGCACCGGAACGGGCCCACGGGCACCGTGAAGCTGGCCTTCCTCAAGCCGCTCACCAAGTTCGAGAATCTGGCCAGCTACGGCAGCAGCGACGACTACTGACGCTGCGGGCTTGTTGTGGCTGCCGCTGTTTCTTCAGCCTTGCATTCGGCCGCAGCCCGCGCCTTCAGCTGGCGCATCATGTCCGCCAATGTCTTGCCCGCTTCGTCGCGAAACCGCTCCGGCAGCACATCGACCGCATCCATGCGGTCGAGGCGAAACCCTCGAAAGTCGCTGCGCAATTCGCACCAGGTCGAAAGCGTCCAGACCTTGCCCCAGTAGAAGCAGCCGAGTGGACGCACGGTGCGTTCGCTGGCATCGCCCGATACATCGCGATAGCTGAGGCGCAGCTTCTGGTGCGCTTCCACGGCCTCGCGCAAGATCTGCAGCCTTGCCCGGATGGTGTCGTCCAGGCCCAGCGCGGGCGCATAGAGCGCCAGCGCCTCAGCCGACACGCGTGCCGCCGCCGGCAGCACCGAAAGTATTTTGCCCAGCCCTGTTTCGATGTTGCGCGCCAGCGCCGGGTCGACCCAGCTCTGCGCCAGCCGGGCCGCGGCCACGAGCGCGGAGGCTTCTTCCTGGCTGAACATCAGCGGCGGCAGCTCGAAGCCCGCGCCCAGCCTGTAGCCCACGCCGGCTTCGCCTTCGATGGGCACGCCCTGGTGCTGCAGATCGGCGACATCGCGGTACACGGTGCGTTCCGACACTTCCAGGCGCTGCGCCAGGAAGGCGGCCGTGGTGAGCCGGCGGCCGCGGATGATCTGCACGAGCTGGAACAGGCGGTCGGCGCGGCGCATCAGTGTGTCCGGGCCAGTTTCTTCGCGAAGTCTTCGACGAAGTAGCGCTTGCCGCGCTGCACGACCGTGTGGCCTTCGGCCTCGAGCCTTGTCATTTGCGCCTCGATGCCGCCCGGGTACTTGGCATTGAGCTCGCCGCCGATCTTGAGCGTGCGCCAGTAAGGCGTCTCGGCCTCCGCCTGCACGGCTTCTGCGGCCGCATGCGCGACCATGTGCGCAAAGATCGCCGTGGTCACCGTGCAGCCGATGGTGGCACCGTGGCGCACGGCAATGTGCTCGCCAATGCCAAAGACGGTGGCGAGCCGGCCTTCCGGAACTTCCCGCATCGCCTCTTCGACCTCGCGAGGTGAGGGCGTCGCGATGGTCCCCTCGCCGTGCCGCTTGCGCAAAGGCGGGGGAATCTCCTTGACGTTCGGCAGATGAGGGTAGCCGGCGAGCCTGTCGCGCCAGCTCTTCTTGGTGCTCATGAAACTCCGATGTGGATCGCCACTTTGTCAGGCCCGTCGTACGCTTCGAAATCGCTGCGGTAGCGGCGCTTGATTGTGGGGTTTGCCTCGAAATACTGCCAGATGCGCTGCCAGGTATCGATCACCATGTGCGGCATTTCCCCTTGGCCTGAAAAGACGAGGTAGTCGCCGGCTTCGATGCCGACTGCCCCTGTTCCGTCCGAAACGGCCACACCCACAGTCACGTCGAACGCGCCATGGGCGTCGGACTCGTAGCCGGAGTACACGCCGAAGATGCGGGCGTCCTGCGTGCGGTGGGGCGTCGAGCGGTAGGGCTCTTCGGTGAAGAAGCGATTCCACAACGGGCCAATGCGGGCCGTGGCGGCGTCGTTCTCTTCGCTGTTCTTGGTGCGGGCCGTGAGGCCCGCGACCTGAAATTCGCCATGGTGCTGGCGGACCGGTTCCATCTGGTTCTTCTCCTGCATGAATGATGTCTTGATGTTGTTGGGGTCGTGTTACGAAGCGCTGCGGCTCGTCGATCAGGCAAGGGCGTGGAGCCCGACTTCGTTGCCCTCTGTGTCGCGCAAATGGGCGATGAAACCCATGCCCTCGGGCAGCGCCGATTTGGGCGCCACGATCTGGCCCCCGGCCGCCTCGACGCGGGCAAGCACGGCATCGATGCTCGGCATGCAATCGAGGTAGATGCGGATGCCGATGCCCGCGTGTGCGCTGGGGTTGGCGCCGGCCTGCAGGGCACCGCCAGTTGCCGGATTGTCGTAGGGAAAGACCGCCAGCGTTTCGCCGCCGAACTCCTGCCGGCGCAGCGTGCGGCCAAGAACGGTTTCGTAGAAGGCTTGTGCGCGGTCGATGTCGGCGACCGGAATCTCGAACCAGTTGATGGCGTTTTGCATGAAGTGCTCTCTTTCGTTTGTGCGTTGAAGGAGCCTTGATGGTGCGGACAGGCTCCTGACAACGTCGTGTCAGGAGCCTGTCACCACGGACGAAAAAAAGGCCCGCGATGCTCCTGGGAGCATCGCGGGCCTTGATCGATCGGCGGTCGCGGGAAAGCGCCTTAGAGCACGTCGCTCGCGAAGTCGGCCAGCCGCGAACGCTCGCCGCGCGCCAGCGTGATGTGCCCGCCGTGCGGCCAGCCCTTGAACTTGTCGACCGCGAAAGTCAGGCCCGAGGAGCCTTCCGTGAGGTACGGCGTATCGATCTGCGCGAGGTTGCCCATGCAGATGATCTTGGTGCCCGGGCCGGCCCGGGTGATCAGCGTCTTCATTTGCTTGGGCGTCAGGTTCTGCGCTTCGTCGATGATCACGTACTTGTTCAGGAAGGTGCGGCCGCGCATGAAGTTCATGCTCTTGACCTTGATGCGGCTGCGGATCAGCTCGTTGGTGGCCGCGCGGCCCCATTCGCCGGCGCCGCCGCCGTCGCCCTTGGCCAGGAACTCGAGGTTGTCGTCGAGCGCACCCATCCAGGGGCCCATTTTTTCTTCCTCGGTGCCGGGCAGGAAGCCGATGTCCTCGCCCACGCTCACCGTGGCGCGGGTCATGATGATCTCGGTATAGCGGCGGTCGTCGAGCACCTGCGTCAGACCCGAGGCCAGCGCCATCAGCGTCTTGCCGGTGCCGGCGGTGCCGGTGAGGGTGACGAAATCGACCTCCGGGTCCATCAGCAGGTTCATCGCGAAGTTCTGCTCGCGGTTGCGCGTGCTCACGCCCCACACCGCGTTCTTGCCCGAGCTGTAGTCCTTCAGCGTCTTGAACACCGCGGTCTTGTCGCGGATTTCGGTGACGCGCGCATACATGCTCGGCTCGCCCGGCGCCTCGAAGTACACGAACTGATTGATGTACAGGTTGGGCACCAGCGGGCCGCTGATCCGGTAGAAGGTGCTGCTGCCGCTTTGCCAGCTCTCGACCGTCTTGCTCTGGCGCGTCCAGAAGTCTGCCGGCAGCGCGAGCGAGCCTGCGTAGAGCAGGTCGCCGTCTTCCAGCGTCTTGTCGTTCTGGTAGTCGTCGGCGGCCAGGCCGAGGGCGCGCGCCTTGACGCGCATGTTGATGTCCTTCGACACCAGCACCACCTCTTGCTTGGGGCGGCCTGGCTGGTCCTTGGCGTACTGGTCGCGCAAGGCCTGGACCACGCCGAGGATCTGGTTGTCCGCCTTGCCTTGGGGCAGGCTGACCGGCAGCGAATAGTCGAGCGGCGCGGTCTGGAAGAACAGCTTGCCGCCGGCCTCCCGGTGGCCCGTCGTGTCGAGTTTCAGGCCCTTGGCAATGTCGGCGTCCTGCGCCCCGGCCAGGGCGTCGAGGGTGCGGCTGGTCTGGCGGCCGTTGCGGGCGACTTCCGTGGTGCCCTTCTTGTGGCCGTCCAGTTCCTCGAGCACGATCATCGGCAGGAAGATGTCGTGTTCCTCGAAGCGGAACAGGCACATCGGATCGTGCAGAAGCACATTCGTGTCGAGCACGAACAGCTTGGCCGGTCCAGTGGACTTGGCGCGCTTGGTGCGGGCCGGGGCTTGCGGCACCGCAACTTGCGCCGGCGCCGGCACATAGGCCGCCGGAGGTGCTTCAGGCTCGCCGCGGGCAGCGGGCCGGTGCTCCCGGTTTCGATCCTCGTTGCGTTCCTGGTTCCGCTCCTGGTTGCGGGACGAGGCAGGTTTCGACCGGCCACGCGTCGCAGGGGTGGCCTCCGCGCTGCCGCCTACCGCTTCGGCGGCGTTGCGGTCGAACAATTCCAAAGGCTGGGAGCCGCTCGTCGAGGCCGAGTCGGCGCGCGATTCGCCCGAGCGGCGAGATCCCTTGTGCGAGGAGCGGGCGGGTGCATCGTGCGCATCCGGCGAGAGCAATGCGGCGCGTTTCGTGGGGGCGGGAGGCAATGGCATGTGTCAGGTCGCTCGCAGGAGTTGGAAACCAGAAAACGAAAAAGCCGCCTGTAGACCAAGGCGGCTTTGTTCGGGGGATGCGGTCGTGGAGCTCAACGGCATGAGGCCATTATGCACACCGGCGGTGACGCGTCTCGTGCTCTTTGCACCGTTCGTTGGGCATTCCCCACGAAGCGATGCAAAAGCGCACAGAAGCCGCTTCTTGTAACCGTCAGGCGGCCTTTTTGAGCGCCTTGACGGCCTTGAGCACGTCGTCGACATGGCCGGGGACCTTGAGGCCGCGCCATTCGGCCTTCAGGATGCCGTCGGCGCCGATCAGGAAGGTGCTGCGCTCGATGCCCTTGACCTTCTTGCCGTACATGATCTTGTTCTTGACCACGCCGAACATGTGGCACATTTTTTCTTCGGTGTCGGCGATGAGTTCGAACGGGAGTTCGAGCTTGGCCTTGAACTCGTCGTGCGACTTCATGTTGTCCCGGGACACGCCGAACACGGTGGCGCCGGCTTTTTCGAAGTCCTTGTAGCGGTCGCGGAACTGCATGGCTTCGGTCGTGCAACCCGGAGTGTTATCTTTCGGGTAAAAATACATGACCAGCACGTGGCCGAGGTGCGAGGTATTCGAAACTTTCAAGCCGCCCGTGGCGTTGGCGTCGAATTCAGGAATGGGTTTGTTGACAACGATCGCCATGAAACTTGTTTTCTCCGTTGGTTTCCATTGAATCGAGCTCTTTCGGGCACACTCGATGAATGGAGGATTGGTCGTTGCTAACTGAGGGCAGCTGGCCTGTTCGCAACCCGGTATTTTACCCCGAAAAGCTCCCCCTCAGCCATCCTGGGGCGGTTCGACCAGCAGGGCGGCAATCACATGGCGGCCTTCGCCGGCCAGGATGTTGTAGGTGCGGCAGGCGGCGGGGGTGTCCATGGTCTCCACGCCGGTGCGCTTGGCCATGAGCGGCTGCAGCCAGGCGGCCTGCGGAAAGCGGATGCGCGATCCGCTTCCAAAAATGATTAATTCCGCGCCAAGCGAGGCCAGTTGGGCGAAATGCTCGGGCCCGAGCTGGTCGAAGCGGGTGCAATTCCATTCGAAGCGCTCGCCCCGGGAGCCGACCACCACGCTGCCCTCGACCTTCTCGTTGTTGATCGCAACCCACCCGGGGCCGTGAGCGGTAAGGGACTGGGCGTCGGATTTGTCGGGCTGGAGCTTCATCGGGGCACTGGGAACTGTGGTCAAATTATAGATTTTCCCCAGTGACACGAGGCCTCCAAGGGCCTTTCGACATCGAGTAACCCGCGCCCGGGAGGGCCCTTTGAAGCAGTTCAAGAAATCGGCCAAGCTGGCCAACGTGCTCTACGACATCCGCGGCCCCATCATGGACGCCGCGAAGCAGATGGAGGAAGAGGGCCAGAAGATCATCAAGCTCAACATCGGCAACCTGGCCGTGTTCGGTTTCGATGCGCCCGAGGAAGTGCAGCAGGACATGATCCGCAACCTGCCGGCCTCGGCGGGTTATTCGGACAGCAAGGGCATCTTCGCGGCGCGCAAGGCCGTGATGCACGAAACGCAGAAGCAGGGCATTGCCGGCGTCACGCTCGACGACATCTACCTGGGCAACGGCGCGAGCGAACTGATCGCCATGGCTACCAACGCGCTGCTGAACGACGGCGACGAAATGCTGCTGCCGGCGCCCGACTATCCCCTGTGGACGGCCGCATCGAGTCTTTCGGGCGGCACGCCGGTGCACTACCTGTGCGACGAGGCCAACGGCTGGATGCCCGACCTGGACGACATCCGAGCCAAGATCACGCCCCGCACCAAGGGCATCGTGGTCATCAACCCGAACAACCCGACCGGCGCGCTCTATTCCGACGAGCTGCTCAAGAGCATCGTGGCCATTGCGCGCGAACACGATCTCGTGATCTTCGCCGACGAGGTCTACGACAAGGTGCTGTACGACAACGTCAAGCACACCGCCATCGCGAGTCTTTCGACCGACGTGCTCACGCTCACCTTCAATTCGCTTTCCAAGAGCTACCGCTCCTGCGGCTATCGCGCGGGCTGGCTCGTGGTCTCGGGCGACAAGAAGCGCGCGCAAGACTACATCGAGGGGCTGAACATGCTCTCGAACATGCGCCTTTGCGCCAACGTGCCCGGCCAGTGGGCCATTCAGACCGCGCTTGGCGGCTACCAGAGCATCAACGACCTGGTGGGCGACGGCGGCCGGCTGCGGCGCCAGCGCGACCTGGCCTACGAGTTGATCACCGCCATTCCGGGCGTGAGCTGCGTCAAGCCCAGCGCCGCGCTCTACATGTTCCCGAAGCTCGATCCGAAGATCTATCCCATCGAGGACGACCGGCAGTTCTTTCTCGAGCTGCTGAGAGAAACCAAGGTCATGCTGGTGCAGGGCACGGGCTTCAACTGGGCCACGCCGGACCACTTCCGCATTGTGTTCCTGCCTCACGAGGACGACCTGCGCGAAGCGATCCACCGCATTGCCAAATTCCTGGAGCTGTACCGCCTGCGCAGCAAGACCGACTGACACGAATCCTCAACGCGAATCTCCAATGAAACCCATTCAAGTAGGCCTGCTCGGTGCAGGCACGGTCGGTAGCGGCACTTTCAAGGTGCTGCTGCGCAATCAGGAAGAAATCAAGCGACGTGCGGGCCGGGGCATCGAGATCACGATGGTGGCTGACCTCGACCAGGCGCGTGCGCGCGAAGTGGCAGGCGAGGGTGTGCGTGTCGTCGCGGACGCGCGCGACGTCATTGCCAATCCGGACATCGACATCGTCATCGAACTGATCGGCGGCTATGGCGTTGCGAAGCAGCTGGTGCTCGAGGCCATTGCGGCCGGCAAGCACGTGGTCACGGCCAACAAGGCGCTGCTCGCCGTGCACGGCACCGAAATCTTCGCGGCCGCGCATGCCAAGGGCGTGATGGTGGCCTTCGAGGCCGCGGTGGCCGGCGGCATTCCGATCATCAAGGCATTGCGCGAGGGCCTCACGGCCAACAGCATCCAGTGGCTGGCCGGGATCATCAACGGCACCACCAACTTCATCCTTTCCGAGATGCGCGACAAGGGGCTCGACTTCGCCACCGTGCTCAAGGAGGCCCAGCGCCTGGGCTACGCCGAAGCCGACCCCACCTTCGACATCGAAGGCGTGGACGCCGGCCACAAGGTCACGCTGATGAGCGCCATCGCCTTCGGGATTCCGGTGCAGTTCGACAAGGCGCACATCGAGGGCATCACCAAGCTCGCGGCGCAGGACATCAAGTACGCCGAACAGCTCGGCTACCGCATCAAGCTGCTCGGCATCACCAAGCGCACCGCGCAGGGCATCGAACTGCGCGTGCACCCCTCGCTCGTGCCGTCGAAGCGGCTGCTTGCGAATGTGGAAGGCGCGATGAACGCGGTGGTGGTGCATGGCGACGCCGTCGGCACCACGCTGTACTACGGCAAGGGCGCGGGCAGCGAGCCGACCGCCAGCGCGGTGATTGCCGACTTGGTCGACATCACGCGCCTGCACACGGCCGATGCCGCGCACCGCGTGCCGCACCTGGCTTTCCATCCCGACGCCATGAGCGACCTGAAGGTGCTGCCGATGGCCGAGGTGGTCACCAGCTACTACCTGCGCCTGCGCGTGGCCGACCAGGCCGGGGTGCTTGCCAAGGTCACGGGCCTGCTCGCCACCGCCGGCATCAGCATCGACGCGGTGCTGCAGCGCGAAGCCGATGAAGTGGGCGGCGAGGGCTCCACGCAGACCGACCTGATCATCCTCACGCACGACGCGCGCGAAGGCACGGTGAACGACGTGCTCGCTGAACTGCAGGCGCTCCCCACGGTGCTGCAGCCGATCGTGCGTATCCGCAAGGAAGAGCTGTCCTGAGGGCGGCGCAAGAGAACCATCGTGAACTACCTGAGCACCCGCGGGCACCCGGACCGCAAGCGTTTCTGCGAAATCCTGCTTGAGGGCCTTGCGCCGGACGGCGGGCTCTACCTGCCCGAGCGCTATCCGCAAGTCCACACCCCCACGCTCGCGAAATGGCGCGACCTGCCGTATGCGGAGCTGGCCTTCGAGATTCTCTCGCTCTACATCGACGACATTCCGCCGGCCGACCTGAAAGCCATCTGCGCGAAGACCTACACGCCCGAAGTGTTCGGCAGCGAAGAAATCGTGCCATTGCGCGAGCTGGAAGACGGCGTGTACCTCGAGGCCCTGTCCAACGGCCCCACGCTCGCCTTCAAGGACATGGCTATGCAACTGCTGGGCAACCTGTTCGAATACGAACTGGCCCGCCGCGGCGCCGAGCTCAACATTCTTGGCGCCACCAGCGGCGACACCGGCAGCGCGGCCGAGTACGCCATGCGCGGCAAGAAGGGCGTGCGCGTCTTCATGACCTCGCCGGACGGCCGCATGAGCCCGTTCCAGCAGGCGCAAATGTTCAGCCTGCAGGACGAGAACATCCACAACATCGCCATCACCGGCGTGTTCGACGACTGCCAGGACATCGTCAAGGCGGTGTCGAACGACCTGGGCTTCAAGCGCAAGTACCGCATCGGCACGGTCAACTCGATCAACTGGGCGCGCCTGCTCGCGCAGGTCGTCTACTACTTTGCCGGCTACTTCCAGGCCACCGGGGGCAACGACAAGCCGGTGAGCTTCACCGTGCCGTCGGGCAACTTCGGCAACGTGTGCGCAGGCCACGTGGCCCGCATGATGGGCCTGCCCATCCACACGCTGGTGGTTGCCACCAACGAGAACGACGTGCTCGACGAGTTCTTCCGCACCGGCATATACCGCGTACGCGTGGCCGCCGATACGCACGAAACATCGAGCCCCTCGATGGACATCAGCAAGGCCAGCAACTTCGAGCGCTTCGTGTTCGATCTGGTGGGCCGCGATGCCGCCAAGCTTCGTTCGCTGTTCGTCGACGATCTGGGCAGCCAGGCCCGCTTCGACCTGAGCGGCGAGCCCGCGTTCAAGCAGGTGGCGGAACGCTTCGGCTTCAAGAGCAGCCGCAGCACGCACGCCGACCGGCTCGCGACCATTCGCGACACCGAGAAGCGCTTTGCCACGCTGGTCGATCCGCACACGGCCGACGGCCTCAAGGCCGCGCGCGAGCACCTCACGCCCGGCGTGCCGATGGTGGTGCTCGAGACCGCGCTGCCAATCAAGTTTGCCGCCACCCTGGTGGAAGCGCTCGGCCATGAGCCCGCGCGTCCGGCCAGGTTCGAAGGCATCGAGGCGCTGCCCAAGCGCGTGGTCAAGCTTCCGGCCGATGTGGAGGCCGTGAAGGCCTACATCGCCCAGAACTGCGACTGATCTTCGCCATTTGCCGCAATGGCTGTCCCGCATCCGCGCATTTGCATTCGGCTGCCGCTCAGGTAGCAGCCACAGGAACTCGTCATGAAGGTGATCGGCTTTTCCGGGTACTCGGGTTCGGGCAAGACCACGCTGGTCGAGCGCCTGATTCCGGTGCTCAGGCTCCATGGGCAGCGCGTGTCGGTGGTCAAGCATGCGCACCACAAGTTCGACATCGACCATCCCGGCAAGGACACCTACCGCCACCGCGAGGCAGGGGCTTTCGAGGTGGTGGTGGCATCGGACAAGCGGCTTGCGCTGATCCGCGAGTTCGAGCAGCCCGCGCAGCTCACGGTGCACGACCTCATTGCTGAGCTTCACGACGGCGTCGACTGGGTGCTGGTCGAGGGCTTCAAGCACAGCGACCTGCTGAAGATCGAAGTGTGGCGTGCGCCCGAAGCAGGCCAGGCGCCTCGGCCTTCGAAGTACATCGACGATGCCTTCGTGACCGCCATTGCCACCAACGCACCCGAAGGACTGCCGGCGCCTACCAACCTGCCCATGTTCGACCTCGACGACATCGAGGGCATCGCGCAGTGGCTGATCGACAGCGGAAGCCGCTTCGAATACAACCCCGAACATCATGGCTGACACCGCTCCTCACTCGCGCCCGCCGCTGATGGCGCTCGACGAAGCCCTGGCCACTCTGCTCGAAAAAGCGCAACCGACGCTGCCCGCTGAAAGCGTTGCCACCTTCGACGCGGACGGCCGGGTGCTCGCGCAAGACCTTGTCTCCGCGCTCACCGTGCCGCCGCGGGACAACAGTTCGATGGATGGCTATGCCGTGCGCGTGGCCGACTGCGCCGCGCCCGGCGCCTTGCTCCAGGTTGCGCAGCGCATTCCCGCCGGAACCGTGGGCACGCCGCTGGCGGCCGGCACGGCGGCGCGCATCTTCACCGGCGCGCAGGTTCCCGAGGGCGCCGATGCGGTCGTCATGCAGGAAGACACGCAGGCGGTGCCGCAGGAGGGCGGGCTTGGCGCCGTGCGCATCCAGATCGCTCCCGCTGCGGGTCAATGGATTCGCCGCGCGGGCGAAGACGTGGCCTCCGGCGACGTGGTGCTGCGCAAGGGCGAGCGCCTGACGCCCGCCGCGCTGGGGCTCGCCGCGAGCATCGGCTTCGATCGCCTCCAGGTGGCACGCCGCCCGCGCGTGGCGCTGCTGTCCACCGGCGACGAACTGGTGATGCCCGGCGAAGTCGCGCCCGAGGCCATGAAGCCCGGCGCAATCTACAACTCCAACCGCTTTTTCATGCGCGCCTTGCTGCATCGGCTGGGCTGCGAGGTGAACGACCTGGGCATCGTACCCGACAAGCGCGAAGCCACCATCGAGGCGCTGCGCGGCGCCGCCGAGGGCAGCGACCTGATCATCACCACGGGCGGCGTGTCGGTGGGAGAAGAAGACCACATCAAGGCCGCGGTGCAGGCGCTTGGCGAACTGCAGCTGTGGTCGCTCTCGATGAAGCCCGGCAAGCCTTTCGCCTACGGATCGATTCCCAGGGCCGGAGGCGATGCGAAGGGACGCTGCCACGTGACCGGGCTGCCCGGCAACCCCGTCTCCAGCTTCCTGACCTTTCTGTTGCTCGTGCGGCCCTTTCTGCTGACCCTGCAGGGCGCCACGCGCGTGGCGCCCGAGCCCGTGCCGATGCGCGCCGACTTCGACTGGCCGCGCGCCGACAAGCGCCGCGAGTTTCTGCGCGCGCGGCGCAACGCGGCCGGCGGACTCGAGCTGTTCGCCAACCAGAGCTCGGGCGTGCTGACGTCGATGGTCTGGGGCGACGGTGTCATCGACAACCCGCCCAGCCAGCCTTTCAAGGCCGGCGACACGGTGAAGTTCATTCCCTTGGCCTCGCTGCTGGCCTGAAGCGCATTTCCGACATGAAGGTCCAGATCCGTTATTTCGCCTCCGTGCGCGAGGCGCTTGCCACCGGCGGCGAAACCGTCGAAACCGGCGCCGGCACGCTGGCCGCCCTGCGCGACGAGCTCATTGCGCGCGGCGGGGCATACGCCACGGCCCTTGCACGCGGCAAGGCGGTGCGCATGGCGCTCGACCAGGTCATGAGCGACGAAGCGGCCGCGCTGCGCGAGGGCGCGGAAGTCGCCTTCTTCCCGCCCGTTACAGGCGGCTGAGCTGGGCGTTCAGCTCTACCAGCCGGTCGCGCAACGCACCGGATGCGCGCGTCATCGGCGAACGCAATTCGTTGCTCATCGATCCGTCATGCGCCAGCAGCGCCTTCAGCGGCGCCGGGTTCGGTTCGGCAAACAGCATCTCTATCAACGGCTGCAGCAGCTGCCACTCGGCGCGCGCTTCCGCAAGCCGGTTCTCGGCCAAGAGGCGCAGCACCTGCACAAAGCGGCGGGTCTGCACATGGCCACTCGCCGCGATGGCGCCCACGCCGCCTTCGGCCACCGTACTGAAGATCTGGTGGTCTTCGCCGCACAGCACCTGGAGCCTGCCGTCCGCAATCACGGCCCGCGTCTTGGCCATGTCGCCGCCGCAGTCCTTGATGCCGCGGATGCGCGGGTGCTCCGCGAGCGCCAGCAGCGTTTCGCGCGCAATGGTCGCGCCGGTGCGGTAGGGAATGTCGTAGACCAGCACCGGTGCGGCGCTGGCGTCGGCAATGGTGCGGAACCATTCGAGCAGCCCAGCCTGCGACGGCCGGATGTAGTGCGGCGCGGGCACCTGCAGCCCCGCCAGCGGCCGTTCGGCGAGCCGCCGTACCCAGGCCGTCGTCTTGCCCAGGTGATAGCCCGACAGGCCCATGATGATCGGCAGCCCGCCGGCGGCGGCTTGCACCGTGTCGAGCGCGGCCAACTGCTCCGCTTCGTCGAGCGCCGCGGCTTCGCCCGTCGAAGCACAGACCACGAAGCCGGACACGCCGTCGTCGGCGAGCCGGCGTGTCAGCGCCGAGAGCGCGGCGTGGTCGACGGCGCCGCTGCGAAACGGCGTGACAAGAGGAATCCAGAGGCCCGAGAAATCAGGATTGGCGGAGGAGTTTGACGATTGCGACACGCGAGCTTCCTTTGTGGAATCGACCGATGGAAAAGAACCGTCGTTCGATGCGCGCGCAACCCAAATCGGGGCCAAGGCCTTTTGCAGGTTCCGTCGCTCATCCGACGACGGAACCGCAGCTCCGGTCAGACGAGCTTTGGTTTTTTGGCTTTGCTGCTTTGGCGCGCACGGCTGCTTTCCAAGTGCGAAAGCACCGTGAAGAGCGTGGCGTGGCAAGGCATTGCCGAAGTCTAGCGCGGTGCCACAATCCCGGCATGAGCGATGCACGCGTTTCGATCCAGACAGCCGATTTCGACCTGGGACAGGAGGTTGCCGCGTTGCGTGCCGGCGACAAACGCGTGGGCGCGGTGTGCAGTTTTGTCGGCACGGTCAGGGATCGCAACGACGGCAGCAACATCGCATCGATGGAGCTGGAGCACTACCCCGGCATGACCGAGAAGGCCATCGAGGCCATGATCGACGAGGCGCACAAGCGTTTCGATATCTTGGATGCACGGGTCATCCATCGCGTGGGCCTGCTGCAGCCGCTCGACCAGATCATGATGGTGGCGGTGGTGTCAGCCCACCGCGGCCAGAGCTTCGAGGCCTGCGAGTTTCTGATGGACTACCTGAAGACGCAGGCGCCGTTCTGGAAGAAGGAACAGACGCCTGAAGGCGCGCGTTGGGTGGATGCGCGCGTGAGCGATGACGCGGCATTGGCGCGCTGGGGTATTACCGCCAACAACGCCTGATCTTTTCCCTCTCCCTCTGGGAGAGGGCAGGGTGAGGGCAAGCGGCCCTGGTTGAGCGCCGCGCCTCATCGGCGGCACATGCCCTCACCCCAACCCTCTCCCAGAGGGAGAGGGGGCAAGAGCGGTCAAAGAGGCTTGAACCCGCTCGACTGAATGATCCGTTCCCAAGTCTGCGTATAGCTGCGCACGCGGCCCGCAAACTGCCCTTGCGGCTCGTACGCCACGGTGAGCCCCATCGTGGTCAGCTTCTGCTTCACGTCGGGCATGGCCAGCACCTTCTGCAGCGCCTCGCCGTACTTGTCGATGATCGGCTGCGGCGTGCCCACGGGTGCGAAGATGCCGTAGTAGGGCAGGTCTTCCAGGTTCGAGAAGCCCAGTTCGGTGAAGGTCGGCACGTTCGGCAGCACGGCCTGGCGCTTGGCGCCGATAGAGGCGACGATGCGCACCTTGCCCGCCTTGTGGTTCTCGATGAAGTCGGGCACCGAGGCAATGCCCGCGGTGATCTGGTTGCCCAGCATGTCCGCCGTCATCGGCGCACTGCCGCGGTAGGGCGCGGGCTGCACGTCGATCTTGTATTTGTCCGAGATCATCTTCACCAGGAACTCGGGAATCGAGGCCGGCGCCGGGATGCCGATGGTTTCCTTGCCGCCGCGCTGGGTGCGGATCCACTTCACGTACTCATCAATGCTCTTGGCCGGCGTGCCGCCCGACACTGCGAGCACGTTGGCGAAAGTGGCGAAGCCGGCCACGGGCACGAAGTCGGTTGCCGGGTTGAAGCCCGGGTTCTTGACCACCTGCGGCAGGATGGAAATCGAGTGGTCGTGCGAAAGGAACAGCGTATGGCCGTCGGCCGGGGCCGCCTTGAGCGCCTGGGCTGCAATTTGCCCGCCCGCGCCGGCGCGGTTTTCGACCACCACCGGCACGCCCAATACGTCCTTGAGTTTTTCGCCCAGCGTGCGTGCAATGGCGTCCGTGCCCGCGCCGGCCGGAAAGCCGACCAGGATGCGGACGGGCGTGCCTTGCGCCTGCGCAACGCCTGCGAGGCCCATGGCCGCTACAAAGAGACCGACGCCGAGCGCCCGGCGAACCGGATGAGGGCGCTGCTGCATTGAAAAAACCATGATCGACTCCATTCGAAAAATGACGAGGCACAGTGCAATAGCCGTGCCCGATGCGCCGGACATCTTGAATCGCGCCCGAACAGTCCTATTTTGAGTGCAGGAATACCACCATGCGACAAGACAAACTCACCACCAAGTTCCAGGAAGCGCTGAGCGACGCCCAGACGCTCGCGCTCGGCAACGACAACGCCTATATCGAACCGGCTCACCTGCTGGTCGCCATGCTGCGCCAGGAAGACGGCCCGCGCGCCCTGCTGGAGCGCGCCGGCGTCAATGTGCAGGGCCTGGCGGGCGCGGCCGAGGCCGCCATCAAGAAGCTGCCGCAGGTGCAGGGCCATGACATCGTGCAGGTCGGCCCCGAGCTCGGCAAGCTGCTGCAGGCGACCGAGAAAGAAGCCATCAAGCGCAATGACCAGTTCATTGCGGGCGAACTCTTCCTGCTGGCCGTGGCCGACAGCAAGTCCGACATCGGCCGGATCGCGAAGGAAAACGGCCTGAGCCGCAAGTCGCTCGAATCGGCCATCGACGCCGTGCGCGGCGGGCAGGGCGTGAACAGCGCCGATGCCGAGGGCCAGCGCGAAGCCTTGAAGAAATACTGCCTCGACCTGACCGAGCGGGCTCGGCTGGGCAAGCTCGACCCGGTCATCGGCCGTGACGAGGAAATCCGCCGTGCCATCCAGGTGCTGCAGCGCCGCACCAAGAACAACCCTGTGCTCATCGGTGAGCCCGGCGTAGGCAAGACCGCCATCGTCGAGGGCCTGGCGCAGCGCATCGTCGCGGGCGAGGTGCCCGAGTCGCTCAAGGGCAAGCGCGTGCTGTCGCTCGACATGGCCGCGCTGCTGGCTGGCGCCAAGTTCCGCGGCGAGTTCGAAGAGCGCCTGAAGACCGTGCTGAACGAACTCGCCAAGGACGAAGGCCAGACCATCGTCTTCATCGACGAGCTGCACACCATGGTGGGCGCCGGCAAGGCTGAGGGCGCCATGGACGCCGGCAACATGCTCAAGCCCGCGCTCGCGCGCGGCGAGTTGCACTGCGTGGGCGCCACTACGCTCGACGAATACCGCAAATACATCGAGAAGGACGCCGCGCTGGAGCGCCGCTTCCAGAAGATCATCGTGGGCGAGCCGAGCGTCGAAGCCACCATCGCCATCCTGCGCGGCCTGCAGGAAAAGTACGAAGTGCACCACGGCGTGCAGATCACCGACCCGGCCATTGTGGCTGCTGCGGAGCTGAGCGACCGCTACATCACCGACCGCTTCCTGCCCGACAAGGCCATCGACCTGATCGACGAGGCCGCGGCCAAGATCAAGATCGAGATGGACTCCAAGCCCGAGGTGATGGACCGCCTCGACCGCCGCCTGATCCAGCTGCAGATCGAGCGCGAAGCCGTGCGCCGCGAAAAGGACGAGGCTTCGCAGAAGCGCTTCGGCCTGATCGAGGACGAGATTGCGCGCCTGCAGAAGGAGATTGCTGATTACGACGAGATCTGGCAGGCCGAGAAGGCGCAGGCGCAAGGCAGCGCGAAGATCCGCGAAGACATCGACAAGATCAAGTTCGAGATCGAAGAGTGGAAGCGCAAGGGCGACTTCAACAAGCTCGCCGAGCTGCAATACGGCCAACTGCCGGCGCTGGAAAAGCGCCTGCGCGAAGCCGAGGAAAGCGAAGCGAACAAGGGCAAGTCCAGCGCGCCCACGCTGCTGCGCACCCAGGTGGGCGCGGAAGAAATTGCCGAGGTCGTGGCGCGCGCCACCGGCATTCCGGTTGCCAAGCTGATGCAGGGCGAGCGCGACAAGCTGCTTGTCATGGAAGACAAGCTGCACGAACGCGTGGTGGGGCAGGACGAAGCCATTGGCGCGGTGGCCAACGCCATCCGCCGCTCGCGCTCGGGCTTGAGTGATCCGAACCGCCCGACCGGTTCGTTCCTGTTCCTCGGCCCCACGGGCGTGGGCAAGACCGAGCTGTGCAAGGCGCTTGCGGGCTTCCTGTTCGACAGCGAAGACCACCTGATCCGCATCGACATGAGCGAGTTCATGGAGAAGCATTCGGTCGCCCGCCTCATCGGCGCGCCGCCGGGCTACGTGGGCTATGAAGAGGGCGGCTACCTGACGGAAGCCGTGCGCCGCAAGCCCTACAGCGTGGTGCTGCTCGACGAGGTTGAGAAGGCGCACCCCGATGTGTTCAACGTGCTGCTGCAGGTGCTCGACGATGGCCGCCTGACCGACGGCCAGGGCCGCACGGTGGACTTCAAGAACACCGTCATCGTGATGACGAGCAACATCGGTTCGCCCACCATCCAGTCGATGGTCGGCCAGCCGGCCGAAGACATCAAGGAAGCGGTGTGGGACGAGCTGCGGAACCACTTCCGCCCCGAGTTCCTGAACCGCATCGACGAGACGGTCGTGTTCCACGCGCTCGACGCGAAGAACATCGAATCGATCGCCGCGATCCAGCTCAAGGTGCTGCAGGCGCGGCTCGCCAAGATGGACCTGGCGCTCGAGGTGTCGCCCGCGGCGCTGGCCGAAATTGCCAAGCTCGGCTTCGACCCGGTGTTCGGCGCGCGTCCGCTGAAGCGCGCCATCCAGCAGCGCATCGAAAACCCGCTCTCGAAGCTGCTGCTCGACGGCAGCTTCGGGCCGAAGGACACGATCGAAGTCAATACCGACCCGATCCGGAACCCTGGCCATTTTTCGTTTACGAAGGCCGGGGAACCATCGGAGGCCGTTGCGGCCTAAAGTCGGATGATGAACTTCATTTTTCGCGTCATTCTTCTGCTCCTGGGGTTGGTTTTCGCGGCCAGCCTGGCGGTCGCGGTCACATTGCTGGCTGCTGTGTGGGGCGTGCGCTACGCCTGGGGCCGGATCACGGGCAAGCCCGTGACGCCCTGGATGGCCTCGATGGGCGGGCGCTTCAACCCGCGTTCGGGCTTCGAGCGTTTTCGCAATGCGGCAAAGCCGGCCGAACCCAACGCTGCGGACGTGGCCAATGCGCGTGCGCGCGGCGAGTCGGTGCGCAGCCCGCTCTCGCTGCGCCCGGCCGGCGATGTGACCGACGTGCGGGCCCGGCCTGCTCGCGGCGAGTAAGCACGCCGCGGTCTTCGAGCGCGTTTGAAGGCACACTTGCCTTCATGCTCCGCCCACCCATCCTGATCGACCCCGACGAGATCGAGATCAGCGCCATCCGGGCGCAGGGCGCGGGTGGGCAGAACGTCAACAAGGTGTCGAGCGCGGTGCACCTGCGCTATGACATCCACGCGAGTTCCCTGCCCGCCGACGTGAAGGAGCGGCTGCTCGCGCTGCGCGACAGCCGCATCACGCAGGAGGGCGTTTTTGTGCTGAAGGCGCAGCAGCACCGCACGCAGGAGATGAACCGCGCCGACGCGCTGGCGCGCCTGCAAGCCGTGGTCGACAGCGTGGCCGTGCCGCCGCGCGTGCGGCGCCCCACCAAGCCCACTTACGGCTCGAAGCAGCGCCGGCTCGAAGGCAAGAGCCAACGCTCGCAGATCAAGAACCTGCGCGGGCCGGTGCGGGACTGACTAAGGCCCCGCTAAGCTGGCGGACCCAGTCGCAAGCACAATAGGCGCCATGAGAGCCCTCTTTTGCCGCGCCTTGCCGGCTTTCCTGCTTGCCCTGGGCGCACTGGCCCTGGCGGGGTGCGGGCCAGCCTCCGAAGGCAGCCCGGCTGCAACCGGCGCGGTGCAGGAGCTCAAATGGGAAGAGCTCGTTCCCAAGGACTGGGACCCGACCAGGCGCTACCGCAACATCAGCCTGGAATCGCTGCGCGACAACGATCCGCGCGCGGTGCAGATGCTCGATGAGATGCGCGCCGTCTGGGACAACGCGCCGGTCAACGTGGCGCTCGACGGCACCGCCGCGCGGCTTTCTGGCTTTGTGGTGCCGCTGGACAACACGCAGGGCGGCATTCGCGAGTTTTTGCTGGTGCCTTACTTCGGCGCCTGCATCCACACCCCGCCGCCGCCCGCCAACCAGATCGTGCACGTGGTCGCGGCCGATACGGTGAAGGGCCTGCACGCGATGGACACGGTGCGCGTCAGCGGGCTGCTCAAGGCGGCGCGGTATTCCTCGGCGGACATGGGCGTGAGCGGCTACGAGATCAAGTCGGCTTCGGTCGAGCCCCTTGTCGCGGCGCGCTGAGCCTCGTCAGCCCATGCGCCGCGAAACAAAATCCGGAAACGAAGTGATCTGCGCCGATAGCTGGGTGTTGCGGTAGCACACCGCGCTGACCCGCCGGCACACGTCGACCTTTCCTTGGCCAGCACCTGCACCAGCGCATCGCTTGCGTGGTCGGCGCCGGTCATGAAATCCGACAGGCAGACGATGCCCGTACCCGCCAGGGCGAGCTGGCGCAGCGTTTCGCCGCTCGATGCGGCGAGCGCAGGCGTGATGGTCCATGTCGGTGCGGCGCTCAAGCAGGCGCAGCGTCGCGCTGATCCGGCGTGGGCAGCGGAGCTTCGGCGGGCCGGGTCAGCGCCGCCAGTGCCTCTGAATCGGTGCGGTAGCTGAAAAGCATCGGCCCGGGCGCGAGCAGTCCGGCGCGCTCCAGCACCTGCATGGCAGGCAGCTTCAGCCCGCTCAGATGCAGCCTCACGCCCTTGGCTTCCATCATTCGCCGGATGGAGCCGAACACCTCGGCCCCGGTGATGTCGATGCGATTGATAGGCTGGGCGAAGAGGCACACGTCCGTCAGGTCAGGCCGCTCGGCCAGCGCGACCGTGAGCGCGCGCTCGAGCGTGGAGGCCGATGCGAAGTCGAGCTCGGCATCCATGCGCAGCGCGTACAGATGCGGCGCCAGGGGCGGCAGCTTCCAGAGGTTGCGGTCGCGCAGGCTGCCGTCGGGGTGCAGGCCCACTTCGATGATGCGCGGATGCAGGTGGCGGTACATGTAGTGCGCCAGGCTCGCGAGCAGCCCGCCCAGCACGCCCCAGTAGATGCTGGGCGCCGTGGCAATCGTCAGCACGAAGGTGCCGAACGCAATGCCCGCCTCGATGCGCGACACGCGCCATAGTGCAACAAAACTCGCCGGCTTGACCAGCCCGAGAATGGCCGTGACCACCACCGCCGCCAGCACCGCCTGCGGCACGTGATAGAGCAGCGGCATCAGCCAAAGCAGCGCGCCGGCCACCACCACCACGCTGAACAGAGTCGCCCAGCCGGTCTGCGCGCCCGCGTACAGCGTGATGGCCGAGCGCGAGAACGACGAGCTGGTGGGAAAGGAGCCTGAGAAGCCCGAGGCCAGCTTGGCCAGGCCTTGGCCGATGAGGTCCTGGTTCTCGTTCCAGAGCGTGCCCGCGCGTGCGTTGTCGACCTTGGCGCTCGATGCGGTCTCGAGAAAGCTCACCAGCGTGATCATCAGCGCCGGCAGCACGAGTGCGCCGAGCGTTGCTGGCGGCAGCATCCCCGGCCAATAGAACGAAGGCAGGCCCGAAGGCAGGCTGCCCACCACCGCGCCGCCGCGCAATGCGTAGTTGAGCGCCCAGCTGATGGCCGCGGCTCCAGCCACCAGCGCCATGGTGGTAGGGAAACGCGGCGCCAGGCGCTTGCCGAGCCACAGCACCGCAATGCTGCCGAGCCCGAAGGCCACGGCCACCAGGTCAGGCGGCGGGCCACCCCGCAGCACCTGCGGAATGGTGCGCCCGGTGAAGCCCAGCAGCGCCGGCAATTGCGAAATGGCGATGAGCACCGCGGCACCTTGCGTAAAGCCGATCAGCACCGGTGAATTCACCAGCCGCAGCAGCCAGCCGAAACGCCCGGCGCCCAGCACGACCTGGATGGCACCCGAAATCAATGTGAGCCACACCGCCATCGCCACCCATTCGGAGCTGCCGGGCACCGCCAGCGGCGCGAGCGATGCGCCCACCAGCAGGCTCGTGAGCGCCGTGGGCCCGACCGACAGCCGCTGCGACGAACTGAAGATCACCGCAACAAGGGCCGGGAAGAGTGCCGCGTACACGCCGGTGACCAGCGGCATGCCCGCCAGCGCGGCGTAAGCCACGCCTTGGGGAATGACCATCAGCGCCACGGTAATGCCCGCCATGGCCTCGTTGCGCAGCAGCGCAGCCGAGGGGCGCGGCCAGGCAAGGCAGGGAACCCAGCGCGAGAGGCGTTGGCGCAGGGAAGAAGAAGAGGGGGAGGCTGCCGGATTCATGAATAAGGAGGGGCACTCTGTTCCGGCGCCAGCTTACCCCCGGCGCCGTGCGCGGCAGCCGATAGCGCTAGGCCTTGCGAAAGAGCAGCACCGAGTTGGTTCCGCCGAAAGCGAACGAGTTGCTGATGGCGGCCTGGAGTTCAGGCGCGGCGGTTTCGCCTGGCTTGAGCAGATTCAGGCTGCAAGCGGGATCGATCTCGCTGCAGTGCGCGTTGGGCGGCAACTGGTGCCGATGCAGCGCAAGCACGGTGATGACGGCCTCGACCGCACCGGCAGCGCCGAGCATGTGTCCGTGCAGCGCCTTGGTGGAGCTGACGCGCAGATGTTCAAGGTCGTCGCCCCAGACCTCCGCGAGCGCATTGCGCTCGACCACGTCGCCGATGCGAGTGGCCGTGCCGTGCGCGTTGCAGTACCCCACATCGCGCGGCTGCAGGCCGGCCTGGCGCAGGGCGGCGCGCAATGCGCGGGCCTGCCCGGGTGCGTCGGGCTTGGTGAGGTGCGTTGCGTCGCTGCTGAGGCCCCAGCCCGCGAGCGTGGCGTAGCTGCGGGCGCCGCGGCGGCGGGCGCGCTCGGCCGATTCGAGCACGATGAACGCCGCGCCCTCGCCGAGCGCAAACCCGTTGCGGTCGGCCGCGAAAGGGCGCACGGCGCCGGCTGCTTCACCGGGCTGGAAGGTGGCCAGCGTCTGCATGGCCTGCCATGCCAGCACCACCCCCGGCACGATGAGCGCCTCGCTGCCGCCGGCAATGGCCAGGTCGACTTCGCCGCGTTGAATGGCCTTGGCAGCTTCGGCAATGGCCACCGACGACGAGGCGCAGGCGACCGAATAGGTGAGCACCGGCCCCTGCACGCCGTAGCGCATGGCCACGTGGGCCGCGGGAGCGTTGGGCATGAAAGCCGGAATGGTGAGCGGCGGCACGCGCATGCCGCCGCGGTAGGCCGCCTCGAGCGCAGCAGCGCCGCCCATGCCGCAGCCCGCGTAGACGCCTATGCGCTCCGGGTCGGTATCTGCCCGATCGAAGCCTGCATCCTGCAGCGCAAGGTCGGCGGCCGCCACCGCAAGCTGGCTGACCCGGTCGACGCCGGCGAGCTGCAGCTTGGTGAACCAGCGTGTTTCGTCGAAAGCCACGGTGGCCGCGGCGGCCGGCTTGGGCAGGTCGGGAAAGATCGGGCGGATGGCCGACTGGCCATCGAGCAGCGCCTGGAACAGCGCATCGGGCTCGCTGCCGAGCGGCGCCATGACGCCCAGGCCGGTAACGCAGACCTCGTGGTTCACGCTGCCTTCGCGGCCCTGACCTTGTCGACGAGCAACGCCAGTTCGCCCAGCGTGTCGATGTTCGCGTCGTCGTCGGGCATGGTGATGCCGAAGTGATCTTCAATGGCGAACAGGAACTCGGCCAATGCGAGCGAGTCGAGTCCGCCGGTTTCGCGCATCGATGCGTTGGGGTCGAGCTTCGACGGTTCGATACCGTACTTCTCGTGGATCAGGTCCTGCAATTCCTTCAGCGAACTCATCGTGCGATGCCTGTTGTCGTGTGCCGGTCGCTGATCGATCGCCACCCCTCAGGGTGCTCCGTGGGATCGACCCCTTCCTCGCTCGGCTTGTGGGTCAGTGATGGCCAATGATATCCGCTCCCACCAAAGTGTTCGGCCGGTTCCGGTACTCCGGGCGCCAGCGCAAAGAGGGGATCGCGAAGGCCGTTCCCAGCAACGCGCCGGCCACTGCGTCGAGCACCACGTGCTGCTTGACGGCCAGCGTCGAGTAGGCGATGGCAGCAAACCAGATCCAGTTGGCCACACGCAGAAAGACCGGCGTGCGCGCCTCGCGTAGCACGTGGTCCAGGCGTATGGCCGTGAAGATGGCTACGGCCACATGCATCGAGGGGCAGGCGTTGCCCGCGGCATCCACGCCCTGCAGCATCGCAAAGCCCGGGTAGCCTGACACGTCGATGGTGAGCGGCGGTATTTGCGTGGGCCAGAAATAGAAGAGGCCCAGGCCCGTGATGCACAACGCGCCGATCCAGAGCCCGTAGACCACCAGCTCCCGAAAGCCCAGTTGCAGACCGGGCGCAACGCCGACATAGAACCAGAGCGAGAGGTAGGCGCCCAGCGTGTAGGGCTGGAACGGAATCAGGTGGTCCAACGCCGTGAGTGGCATCACCGTGACCGGGTACGCCGGGTTGCGTAGCAGGTGGAAATAGCCGATGAAGAAGAGCCAGGTGAAGGCCGTGGTGCCGATCGCCTTGAGCCAGAAGAGGGAGCGGATGCGCTCGCCGACGTCTGCGGTCCAGGTCAGGGGTCGATGCGATCGGGAAATGGGCGCCATGGGGCAGGTCGGTCGGGTCCGTGGTTTCTTGAGCCCGCCGATCTTGCCAGAGCGGCATGACGGCACTGTGCGATTGCAGCGGTTTCAGGACGTCAGGCGAGCGCGGCCGATCGCTTGCGGTGCTGGAACGAGGTCGGCGAGCGCCCCGTGGCTGCCTTGAACATGGCGCAGAACGCGCTATCGGTGGCATATCCGCTGGCGGCCGCCACCTGGCTCACCGCCATGCCGCGCGCCAGCAGCGGCAGCGCATGCGCCATCACAGCCTGCTGCCGCCACTGCTGCCAGCTCATGCCGAGCTGGTTGCGAAAGAGCCGCGCCACCGTGCGCTCGCTGGCGCCGATGGCGGCGGCGCGCTCGGCCAGCGTGGCCCGGTCGGCGGGGTTGCGCAGCAGCGCTTCGCAGAGCTGGCGCAGCCGCTTGTCGGTGGGCAGCGGCACGTCGATGCGTATCTGGGTGGCACGCTCCAGTTCGTCGACCAGCAGCGGGGCGATCATGCGTTCGCGTTGCGGCGCATGCGGATCGGCAGGCGGCAGTCCGTCGGGCGTGGTGTCGAGCGCGAGCATCAGCGCGCGCAACAAGGGACTGATTTCGAGCACCTCGCACTTCTCCCACGGCGGGCCGAGCCAGGCGTGGAGGTACACGGTGCGCAGCTCGGCGTCCTCGATCAGCATGATGCTGTGCGGCATGTTGGCAGGCACCCAGACCGCGCGGGAGGGTGGCACGATGTAGCTGCCGTCCTGTGTGCTGAGCCGGATCACGCCGCGGGTCGAAAAGGTGAGCTGCGGCCAGGGGTGCTGGTGCAGTTCGACGAAGGTGTCTGCGCTCAGGAAATGTTCCTTGGCGCGCAGCGGACGCACCGCGTCGGGCGCGTAGAGGTGCGGCGTGAGCGAGGCGACACTGGTGACCGGGGCCACGTTCGGGCCGCGTGGCTTGGCGGCGCGCGGGCTCGTGGAATCGGTTGAAAAAGAGGTGGAAACGGCGCTTGGCATAGTTTCGACAAATGTTGTCGCTGTATCGCCATTCTGCCGCGACCTGCAGGCATAGCATCGGTGCCTGCACGGTTTTTTGTAGCAATCCATGTCTTCAACTTCCTCCCCGACAGCCGCCTCTTCCACCAACCTGCGCAGCGATGCCCAGCTGATCGGCCTCGTCGGCCTGGCCCATGCCATCAGCCACTTCAGCCAACTGATCCTCGCGCCGCTGTTCCCTTGGCTGAAGGACGCGTTCAACGTGAGCTACACCGAACTCGGCGCGGTGCTGACGGTGTTCTTCGTGGTCTCGTGCATCGTGCAGGCGGCCTCGGGCTTCATCGTCGACAAGCTGGGTCCACGGCCGGTGCTCTTCGTGGGGCTGGGGGCGCTTGCGCTGGCGGCTTTCGGCTATGCCATGGCCCAGAGCTACTGGATGCTGCTGGCGTGCGCGATCGTGGGCGGCATCGGCAACGGCGTGTTCCATCCGGTCGACTACACGCTCTTCAACCGCAAGGTCGCGCCAACGCGGCTCGGCCATGCGTATAGCGTGCACGGCATTACCGGGAGCCTGGGCTGGGCACTCGCGCCGGCGTTCGTGGTGCCGATTGCCATCGCCTTTTCGTGGCGCGTGGCGCTGGCATCGGCGGGTGCACTGGCCATCGTGGTGCTGCTGGTGCTCTGGGCTTACCGCAGCGTGCTGTCGCTCGATGTGAAGGCGGTGCAAAAAGCCACCGGCCACGGCGAGCCCGCGCCCATCGGCGGCGAGTTCGATTTCCTGCGCATTCCGGCCGTGTGGATGTGCTTCGGCTTCTTCTTTTTGTATGCCGTCGTGATCAGCGTGGTCCAGACCTTCGCGCCGGTGGCGGCGGGCCATCTGCACGCGGTGCCGGTGGCGCTGGTGGCGGTTTGCCTCACGGTGTACATGGTGGCCAGCGCGGCCGGCATGGTGGCGGGCGGCTTTCTGGCTTCCGATCCGTCGCGCTGCGAGCGCATCGTGGGCACCGGCTTCGGCATTGCGGCCGCCGTGGCGCTGGTGCTGGCCTTTGCGCAGTTTCCGCCGGTGCTGGTGCCGGTGCTGTTCGGCGTGATGGGTTTTGTCTCCGGCGTGGCCGGGCCTTCGCGCGACCTGTTGGTCAAGCGCTCGACACCGCCCAACGCCACGGGGCGCGTCTACGGCGTGGTATATGCGGGCCTGGACATCGGCCAGGCGCTGGCGCCGCTGGTGTTCGGCCGGCTCATGGACCATGCCCAGTACACGAGTGTGATCGTCGGCCTTGCGCTGGTGCAGGGCGTGCTGATTGCCAGTGCCTTCAATGTGACGAAGGTGCGCCGCACGGCACTGGTACCGGCCTCGGCCTGACGCTTCGGGCGCCGCCAGCATGCCGGTGCGCATGCGGTCGATATCATCGGCCGCATGCAGGCCTTGTATGTGTATGTGATCGCCGGTGCCGTGCTGGCGGGCTTTGTGCAGGGCCTCTCTGGCTTTGCCTTCGGCCTGGTGGCCATGTCGGTCTGGGCCTGGACCCTGGAGCCGCAACTGGCTGCCGTGCTTTCTTTGTTCGGTGCGCTCACCGGCCAGGTGATTGCCGCGGTCACGGTGCGCCGCGCTTTCGACAGGCATGTGCTGTGGCCCTTCGTGCTGGGCGGGCTGGTCGGCGTGCCTTTCGGCGTGTGGCTGCTGCCGCACCTCGATCTTGTGCTCTTCAAGGTTTGCCTCGGCGTGCTGCTGGTGCTGTGGTTTCCTGCCATGCTGATGTCGCAGCACCTGCCAAAGGTGACCTTCGGCGGACGGATCGCCGACGGCATCGCGGGAACCATCGGCGGCGCCATGGCGGGCATCGGCGGCTTCTCGGGCACCATTCCCACGCTCTGGTGCACCTTGCGCGGCTTCCAGCGCGACACGCAGCGCGCGGTGATTCAGAACTTCAATCTCTCGATGCTGCTGGTGGCGTTTGCCATCCACCTGGCGACCGGCAGCATCGGCCGTTCGACGGTGCCGCTGCTGGGCGTGGTGGCGCTCGCCGTCGCGGTGCCGGTGCTCTTGGGCGCGCGGCTCTACATCGGCATCAGCGAGGCGGCGTTCCGCAAACTGGTGCTGGGGCTGCTGACGGCCTCCGGCGTGGCGATGCTGGCCTCGGGCGTGCCTGCACTGCTGCAGCGCGGCTGAGCCGCCGGGTTTCGCCTCTACGCAGTGGGCAAAATCTCGCGCACGCGCGCCCACGGCCGGCACATCAGCGTGCCGCGCGGTGAGACCACGATGGGCCGCTGCAGCAAGATGGGGTGGGCGACGATGAAGTCGAACAACTGGTCGTCGGTCCACTTCGGGTCGGCCAGCTTCAGCTCTTCATAAGGCGCTTCCTTCGTGCGCAACAGTTCGCGCGCGCCCATGCCCATGGCCTTTGCCAACTCGCGCAGCTTCTTCTGCGGCGGCGGTGTTTCCAGGTAGAGAACGATCTCGGGTTCCACGCCGCTCTCGCGGATCAAGCCCAGCACGTTGCGCGACGTGCTGCAGTTGGGCTTGTGGAAGATGGTCATCGGGTAGGCAGTGGTCGGGGTGCGCGCGGTCATACGTCGTCGTCAGTCTTTCTGCACCTGCGGGTCCAGCGAAAAAGGAAAACGCTCCGCCCAAAATTCGGCCAGCCGGGGATCGGCGTCCACGCGCCGCACCACCTGGGCCATGCGCGGTGCCACGCGGTAGAAGCGTTTTCGATGCGGCGTCCAGCGCGACAGCACGGTCACATAGAGGTCGAGCATGCTGATCTTCTCGCCGAGCAGGTAGGGCGCGGGTTCGTCGATCTGCGTGTCCATCAGGTGCCAGCAGTGCGCAATGCGCTCGGCCGAACGTTCGAGCATCGCGGGCTGGGCTGCTGGGTCGGGCGTGAGCCGCGCCGGATCGTCGCGCACCCAGTACAGCGAATAGATGGCCGCCGGCAGGTAGACCATCCAGCGCAGATAACGCGCACGCAGCGAATCATTGGGCGCGGGGCAAAGCCCAGCCTCCGGATACCGATCGCCAAGCCAGATCAGGATGGCCGCGCTCTCGGTCATCACCTCGCCCGAAGGCAGCACCAGCGCGGGCACCTGGCGCATCGGGTTGATGCCCGACATGCGCTCGCGCTCGGATTCGCCCTCCCAGGGAGAGACGTCGACGGTATCGACATGCGCACCGATCAGCGTCAGCGCCGCGTGAACGGGCGTGGCGCCAGAACCGGGCGCACCGTAGAGGGTGTAGCGGTCGTTCGAAGGAGCGGATGTGGTGGTCATCCGCCCAGATTACTGCAGCTGTGTGCCGGTTGTCACGCGGCCAGCAGCGCGTCGACCTTCTTCAGGCCTTCGAGCGTTTTCACGCAGGCTTCGGCCACTTCAGTGCCCTTGACGGCGAAATGGCGGTGGAAGTATTTGCGGTGCTCCACGTGCTCGTGGAAATGGTGCGGCGTGAGCACGGCCGAGAAAATCGGCACGTCGGTTTCGAGCTGCACGGACATCAGCGTGCTGACCACGGTGCTGGCCACGAACTCATGGCGGTAGATGCCGCCGTCCACCACCAGTGCGCAGCCCACGATGGCGGCGTACTTGCCCGAATTGGCGAGCCGCTTGGCGTGCAGCGGAATCTCGAAGGCGCCGGGCACATCGAACACGTCGATGAGGTCGCGCGGCACGCCGAGCCGTTCCATTTCGGCAAGGAAGGCATCGCGTGCCTGGTGGACGATGTCGGAATGCCACTGCGCCTCGACAAAAGCGATGCGCTCGCCGCGCGGATTGCCCGACGCGTCGATGGCAGAAAGGGGAAGGTCGTTGATCTGACTCATGGTGTGCCTCTTGAAAGCAGGTTTCCTGAATCAGGGCGCACGAAACCGCACGCCAGACCGCGCGCCATTGCACCGGAGACGGCAAAGCGCGCGGGCCAGCCCGCATTTTCGCGCTCTCTTTCATCCGGACTATGACCGTCGGCTTCGGAATTGCACCGAGATCTGCTGACCCCGCAGCCTGTTTGTTGCAGGCCGCGGGCGCTCGCGGGCTCGTGCAGTTCCTCTCTCGAAGAAGCCGCCATTACCGCCGGTGGGGAGTTTCACCCCGCCCTGAGAACGCTTGCCGCCCGGCATGCCCGGGCGGCGGGGCGATTCTAGGAGCGGGCGGCGGCGCGGGTTGTCGCACGTGCGCCAGACCTTCCGCAGCGCGGGGGATTTTCTTTGCAGGCGACCGCGTGTCAGCGCTTGGCGAGGAACTGCGTCATGCGCTGCAGTTCGTCGTCCAGCGCCGCACTGAAGTCAGCATTGCGCGGCTTGCGGTCGACATAGCCGAACGAAGGCTGCAACCGGCCTTCGGGTGCAGTGACGTTGGCCCAGCCTATGACTCGGTCGTGCCAAAGCAGCGGCAGCGCGTAGTAGCCGAACTGCCGCTTCGGCGCCGGCGTGTAGGCCTCGAACTTGTATGTCCAACCCCACAGCAGCTCGAAGCGGCGGCGGTCCCACACCACGGGGTCGAACGGTGCGAGCAGGCGCACTTCATCATCAGGCGCGTGGCGGCGCGAGGCCGGGTTCTCGCCGGCCGGCCAGTACCAGATGGTGCCGTCGATGCGGCAGCTTGCAAGCTCTTCACGCGCAAGGCGCAGCGCCGCCTGCGTCTGCGCCGAGAGATGCGGCGCGCCGTAGCCGAGCAGCCGCACTAGGTAGGTCAGGCTGGCGGCGGGCAGCGGTGCGTATTTGCGCACCACCAAGTCGATGAGCGCGGCGGCCCTCTGCGCGCGGCCAGCGGGGCTTTCATCGGCGGGCGCATGCGTGACGGCCTCGTAGACGCGCGTGCCGCTGTCGCGCCGCACCACGCGCAGCATGCCGCGATAGTGCAGGCCGTCCAGCAGCCGCGTCGTCGCATTGCTGGAGCCGCCCCAGTAGTTCTTGACGCTGCCATGGGCAAAGTGCTGTTCGACTTCACGCGGATGCATCGGCCCGCGCTCGCGCACGAAGGCCAGCACATCGGCTGCCTTGCGGCGGGTGTCCGCGTCCCATGGCTGCCTGGGTTCACGCGGATGCATCAGCGCCAGATGCTCGCGCGGAAGGAAGCCGTAGTTGACGAGACAGTCTTCCTCAATGGCCAGCCGCGTGTAGCGGCTTTCAAGATCGCCTGCGCGGTAGTCCTTCACGCGATGGCGCAGCGTCAGGTCCTGCGCACGCGCGGGGGCGCGGATCGGGTCGGCTTGTACGAAGCCGAGTTGACGGATCGCGCCGGGCAGGGTGGTGGGCTTGAAGAGCGTGCGGGCAATTGCATAGCGACGCAGGTCGTCGAGGGTCGGGGTAGCCATGGGCGAATTGCAGCACAAGTGGCTGTTTTTCGTAGCGCTGCTGTTCAGGGATGCGCACCCGCCGACGGGGTACCTTTCTCCGCGAATGTCCCCCGGCCTGCGGCCTCCTCCTTTATTTCGCTGCGCAAGGCACCCCATCGACGGGTGCGTTGGGCGGAGCCGTGGTTGATCAGCGAAACACCAGCAGCGTGCCCCAGTGCACAGGGCATCGGGTGCTCCCCGCAGCGAAATAAAGGAGGAGGGCGAAGCCCGGGGGACATTCGCGGAGGGGAGTACCCGATGGCCTTGGCACTCGCCCAGAACAGAAGCCCGACCAGAACTCAAACAGCCTGCTTATGCCGCTCGATACACACATCAAGCGTCTCGTCACCGCTCCGCTGCCACCAGTCGAGGTTCGAAAAGATCTCGACTTCGCTGAACCCCGCAAAGCCCGCCTCTTCGACCCAGCCCCGGATTTTCTTGAGTTCCACGACGCCGTCGCCCATCATCCCGCGGTCAGACAGCAAGTCGCGTGTCGGCGTGAGCCAGTCGCAGACGTGGTACGCCAGCAGACGCTCGCGGCCGGCGCGGGCGATCTGCTGCTGCAGCTTCGGATCCCACCAAACGTGATAGATGTCCAGCGCCACGCCCAGCATGCCGCTCTTGCCCGCGTCGAGTTCGTCGCAAATATCGAGCGCATGTTCGAGCGTGTTGATGCACGCGCGGTCGGCCGCCTGCATCGGGTGCAGGGGCTCTATGGCGAGCGGCATGCCGACTTCGCGGGCGTACTCCAGCGAGGCGGCGATGCCGTCGCGCACTTCGCCGCGCGCACGGCCGATGTCCTTGTAGGCCGCTTTGTCGTCGAGCGCGCCGGGCAGCGCGCCGACCACCAGAACCAGGCAGGGCGCATTCAGCGTCTTGGCCTCGTCGATGGCGCGGCGGTTGTCCTCGAGCGCGGCCTTCAGGCCCGCCGCATCGGGCGCGGGGAAGAAGCCGCCGCGGCAGTAGCCCGAGAGGCCAATGCCGTGAGCCTTCAACTGCTTCGCGATCTTGTCGAGCCCGACGGCAGCCACCTGGTCGCGCCAGGGGCTGATCGCGTGAATGCCGCGTTCGGCGCACTGGTCGATGATGCGGTCCAGCGGCACCTCGGTGCCCGACTGCTTGCGAATGGTCGCCGTGTTGATCGATAGCCAGTCGTGGTTCTGCGAGAAATCGCGCATGAACTTGCTCAGCCTTCCACGCCGTGCAAGGCCAGCAGCGTCTTCATGCGCCGCACGGCCAGCTCCGGCTGCTCCAGCAGGTTGGCCGCATCGGCCAGCCGGAACAGCTCGGCAAAGTGCGGCAGCGAGCGCGTGCTCTGCTGGCCGCCGACCATGGTGAAGTGCTTCTGGTGGCCGTTGAGCCAGGCCATGAACACCACGCCGGTCTTGTAGAAGCGCGTGGGCGCCGCAAAGATGTGGCGCGACAGCGGCACCGTGGGGCCGAGAATCGCGTGGAACTTCTCGGTGTTGCCTTGGGCCAGTGCGCCCAGCGCCGCACTCGCGGCCGGTGCAATGGCGTCGAAGATGCCCAGCAGTGCGTCGCTCTTGCCGTGCGTCGGCTCGCTGCCGAAGCCGTCGCCGGCAATCAGCTCGGCGTAGTTGAAGTCGTCGCCGGTGTACATGCGAACACCTGCCGGCAGGCGGCGGCGCATCGCAATTTCCTTGTCCTTGTCGAGCAGCGAGATCTTGATGCCGTCCACCTTGTGCGGATGCGCGGCAATCACGGCAAGCGCCGTGTCCATTGCGGCGTTCACATCCTTGTTGCCCCAGTAGCCCGCGAGGGCCGGATCGAACATGTCTCCCAGCCAATGCAGCACCACCGGTTGCTTTGCCTGCGAGAGGATGCGGTCGTACACGCGCTCATAGTCGGCCGGGCTCTTCGCCACGCGGGCGAGGGCGCGGCTGGCCATGACGATCAGCTTGCCGCCAAGCGCCTCGATGGCGGCCATCTGCTCTTCATAGCCGCGGATCACGTCGTCGACGCTCTTCACGTCGTCGATGTTCAGGTGGTCGGTGCCGCAGCCGGAGGCCACCAGCGCGCCGGGCACGTCCTTCGCCGCGTCGAGCGAACGGCGAATCAATTCGAGCGAAGTCGGCCAGTCCAGGCCCATGCCGCGCTGCGCGGTGTCCATGGCTTCGGCCACGCCCAGGCCCAGCGAGAACAGGTGGCGGCGGTAGGCGATGGTGGTGTCCCAGTCGACTGCGGCCTGCAGCCACGGGTCCACCGCGGCCAGCGGATCGGCCACCACGTGCGCGGCCGAATAGGCGATGCGGTTGAACTTGACGCCCGCTTCGGGCTTGACCGGCGCGGTGCCGCGCAAGGCATACGGTGCGAGCGAGCCGCTCGCGGTGGGAAGGGTCAGCGAAAGTGCCATGCTGCCTGCCTCAGACCTTCAGCGCGGGCACGTCGATCCAGCGGCGTTCCTTCCACGACTCGAGCGCGGCTTCGACCAGCTGCACGCCCTTGGCGCCTTCGGGCAGTGTCCACTTGTAGGGCTCGTTCTCGACCACGTGGCGAATGAAGTGCTCCCACTGGATCTTGAAGCCGTTGTCGTACACCTGCGAATCCGGAATCTCCTGCCACTGGTCGAAGAAATTCATCATCTGTTTTTCGTCCGGGTTCCACACGGGGCGCGGCGTGGCGACGCGGGACTGGGCGCGGCAGCTCGAGAGGCCCGCGACGGCCGAGCCGTCGGTGCCGTCGACGTGGAAGGTCACGAGGTCGTCGCGGCGAACGCGTGTGACCCAGCTCATGTTGATCTGCGCGATGACCGGCTCGCCGTTGTGGCCGGTGAGTTCGCAGGTGGCGTAGGCGGCGTCGTCGGCGGTGGCCTCATAGGGCTTGCCGGCTTCGTCCCAGCGCTTGGGAATGTGGGTCGCGCCCAGGCAAGACACCGACTTGACCTCGCCGAACAGGTTGTCCAGCACATAGCGCCAGTGGCACATCATGTCCAGGATCATGCCGCCGCCGTCTTCCTTGCGGTAGTTCCAGCTCGGGCGCTGAATGGGCTGCAGGTCGCCCTCGAACACCCAGTAGCCGAACTCCAGGCGCACGCTGAGCATGCGGCCGAAGAAGCCCGCGCGGCGCAGCATGTCGAGCTTGCGCAGCCCCGGCAGAAAGAGCTTGTCCTGCACGGCGCCGTGCTTGAGGCCGGAGCCTTCGGCCAGGCGGGCGATTTCCACCGCTTCGTTCAGGTTGGTGGCAATCGGCTTCTCGCAGTACACATGCTTGCCGGCGCGGATGGCCTTGGCCAGCAGCGTGGGGCGCATTTGCGTGGTGCCGGCGTCGAAGAAGATGGTGTCTTCCTTGTTGGCCAGCGCCGCGTCCAGGTCTGTGCCCCAGCGGGCGATGTTGTGCGTCTTGGCAAGCGCTTCCATCTTCTCGGCGTTGCGGCCGATGAGGATCGGGTCGGGCATGACCTTGTCGCCGTTCGACAGCGTGACGCCGCCTTGCGCGCGGATCGCGCAGATCGAGCGGATCAGATGCTGGTTCATGCCCATGCGTCCGGTGACGCCGTGCATGATGATTCCGAGTCGTTGTGTAGCCATGTCTTCAGCCGAAAAAGTTGGAAGGAGAGGAAGAGAAAGGAAAGGGCGGATTACTGCGCCGGCGTCAGCCCGGCGGCCTTGACCAGCGCCGCGTTGGTCTTGATTTCGTCCTTGATGTAGGCGTCGAACTGCTCGGGCTTGAGCGTCCATGCATCGGCGCCCAGCTTCAGGAAGCGTTCCTTGACCTCGGGCGAAGCAAGCGCCTTCGCCACTTCGTCGTGCAGCCGGTTGACGATGTCGCGCGGCGTCTTGGCCGGCGCCATCATGCCGATCCAGAAGTTGAACTCGGAGCCGGGCACACCGGCCTCAGCCGTGGTCGGCACGTCGGGCAGGGCTGCCGCGCGCTTGGGCGAGCCGACGGCCAGCGCCAGCAGCTGGCCGTCCTTGATCTGGCCGATGACCGGCGCGATGGGCGAGAAGTAGTAGTCGACCCGGCCCGACAGCACTTCGGTCACGGCCTCTGCCGAGCCCTTGAACGGAATGTTGGTGGCGGCTATCTTCGCGGCCATCTTGAACTTCTCGGCGTTGAGGTGGGTGGCGCTGCCCTGGCCTGCCGATGCGTAGTTGATGGTGCCCGGCTTGGCCTTGGCCGCGGCGACCAGCTCCTGCAGCGTCTTGATGTTCTTCGACGGCGAGATCACCAGCGCATTGGGCAGCGACGAGATGGGTGTGACGGCGGCAAAGTCGTTCACCGTGTCGAACGGGAGCTTTGCGAAGGTGGACGGGCTCACCGTGTGCGACGACGAGTGAATCATGATCGTGTAGCCGTCCGGCGCGGCCGTGGCCACCGCCTGCTGGCCGATGGTGCCGCTGGCGCCGCCGCGGTTGTCCACCACCAGCGTCTGGCCCATGCTCTGGCCCATCTTGTCGGCGATGGCCCGCGCAATGATGTCGGTGGTGCTGCCGGCCGCAAACGGCACGACGACGCGAATGGGCTTGTTGGGATACCCGTTCTGCGCCGATGCCAGACCCGGCATCAAGGCGGCGAGGCAGGTGAGCGTGGCGAGTGCAGTGGTGCGTGCAAGTTGCTTCATGGTTGTCTCCGTGCGGTCGGGCCGCCTTGTCTTGATCGATTAATTCACCAATAAGTGAATTAGACAATTCTAGGAAGGCTGGCGCCGCAGCGCAACCGCCGCTGATCGGTAAATACCCGGAGATGGAAAAAGGGCGCCCGAAGGGCTCAATGCAGCACGTAGCCCAGCACGAGGTCGGTCATGTGCGAGAGGCGCTGCGCCATGGCCTTGGGCGCGCGCAGGTCACGGCCGAAGACGGCCGAGAGCGTGTGGTTGTTCGACAGGTAGAAGTAGCAGAGCGAGGCGATCGAGATGTAGAGCTGCACAGGGTCGACGCCGGCGCGGAACAGCTTGTCGCGCTTGCCGCGCTCGAGCACCGTGTCGAGCAGCTGCACCAGCGGCGAGTTCATCTCCTGGATGCGCTCGGAGCGCTTCAGGTGCGCGGCGCAGTGCAGGTTCTCGCTGTTGAGCAGCGTGATGAACTCGGGGTGCTCGAGGTAATAGTGCCAGGTGAACGAGACCAGTTGGCGGATGGCCTCGACTGGATCGATCTCGTCCAGGTGCAACTGCTGCTCGGCCTCGCGGATGTCGGCATAGGTGCGCTCGAGCACCGCCAGGAACAGGTCGTCCTTGCTGCCGAAGTAGTAGTAGATGAGGCGCTTGTTCAGCCCCGCGCGCGCGGCAATGCTGTCCATGCGCGCGCCGGCCAGGCCCCGTTGCGCGAACTCGTCGCGTGCCGACGCAAGAATGGCCAGCTGCGAGCGATCGGCATCGCGGGAGCGCGGCTCGATGGCTTCGGGTGGGGAATCTTTCGCGGCTTTCATCGCACGAATTTAACCATTTGGTGAATTAACGCAAGGCGTTGGGAGCGGGCGCACATAATTCCGGAGACATTTGCAGCTGAGGTTCGACTTCTCATGAGTACATCACAACCCGCCGGCCACCTGATCGTCGAATGCCTGGTCGAGCAAGGCATGGAGATCGCGTTCGGCGTTCCAGGCGAAAGCTTTTTGGCGGTGCTCGACGGCTTTCACGCCTACCGCGAACGCGCGCGGTTCATCGTCAACCGGCAGGAGGGCGGCGCCGCCTTCATGGCGGAGGCGCACGGCAAGCTCACGGGGCGGCCGGGCGTGTGCTTCGTCACCCGCGGGCCGGGTGCCACCAACGCATCGATCGGCGTGCACAACGCTTTCCAGGATTCCACGCCGATGGTGCTGTTCGTCGGCGACGTGGGCAGCGACTTTCGTGACCGGGAAGCCTTCCAGGAAGTGGACTACGGCAGCTTCTTCGGGCCGAGCACCAAGGGCTTTGCCAAGCGCGTCGAGCGCATCGACGACGCGAGCCGCATTCCCGAATACGTGGCCCGCGCGTTTTCTACAGCGATGAACGGACGCCCCGGACCGGTGGTGCTGGTGCTGCCTGAAGACATGCTGCGCACGCAGACCGCGTCCCGCCCGCTGCCGCGCGTGGACGCCGTTCAGCCTTGGAGCGACCCCGGCTCACTGCGCACCTTGCGCGAGCTGCTGCTTCAGTCGCAGCGGCCGCTGGTGATTGCGGGCGGCGGCGGCTGGACGACGCAGGCCGCGCAGGCGCTGCAGCGCTTTGCCGAGAACTGGCGGCTGCCCGTCGCCAATGCCTTCCGCTTTCAGGACACCTTCGACAACCACCATCCGCTCTACGCTGGCGACATCGGCATTGCCATCAATCCCAGGCTCGCGCAGCGCGTGAAAGACAGCGACCTGATCATCGCCATCGGCCCGCGGCTCGGCGAGATGACAACCGGCGGCTACACGCTGCTCGAAGCGCCGAAGGCCAGGCAGAAGCTGGTGCACATCCACGCGAGCGCGGAAGAACTCAACCGCGTCTATCAGGCCGACCTGGCCATCAACGCCGGCATGAGCGCCGCGGCGCGCAGCCTCGAGGTGCTGAGTGCGCCCAATACCTTGCCGTGGGAAGAGTGGGCGGCGCAGGCGCATGCGGACTACGAAGCGAACCTGAAGCCGCAGGCGCTCGCCGGCATGCCGGCTGAAACGCCGCGCGGCCCGGTCGACATGGCGGAGGTGGTTGCGCTGTTGCAGAAGCACCTGCCGCCGGATGCCGCCATTACCAACGGGGCCGGCAACTTTGCGAGCTGGGTGCATCGCTATTTCCGCTATCACGGGCTTGCCAAGGGCAGCAAGACGCAGCTGGCGCCCACCAGCGGCGCCATGGGTTATGGCGTGCCGGCGGGCATTGCGGCCAACCTTGCGACCGGCCGGGTGGCCTTCACGATTGCGGGCGATGGCGATTTTCTGATGACGGGGCAAGAGCTCGCGACGGCCTCGCAGCACGGCGGCAAGAGCATCATCGTGCTGCTGAACAACGGCATGTTCGGCACCATCCGCATGCACCAGGAGCGCGAATATCCGGAGCGCACGAGCGGCACTGCGCTCCGCAACCCCGATTTCTGCGGCCTGGCGCGGGCCTATGGCTATGCCGCCGAACGCGTGACGGAAACCGCGCAGTTCGAAGCCGCGCTGCTGCGCGCACTGGCGGCCGATACGGGCACGCTGATCGAGATTCCGCTCGACCCGGAGGTGATCACGACACGCGGCACGCTGGCGTCGATCACGCGTGCGGCGCAGGCGCGGGGCTGAACGAGCAAGACGAACCGAACGCCGTTCGCGGCCAAAAAAAAGCCGGCATGTGCCGGCTTTTTGATTCGGGAGCGCGATGGACGCGCAGTACCCGAGCGCTTACTTGACGTGCTTGCCGATCAGCGCGGCCAGTTCGAACATCGACACTTGCGGCTTGCCGAAGATTTCCTTCAGCTTGGCGTCGGCGTTGATGTTGCGCTTGTTGGCCTTGTCTTGAAGGTTGTTCTTCTTGATGTAGTCCCACAGCTTGCTCACGACTGCGGTGCGCGGCAGAGGCGTCGAACCGACCACAGCGGCGAGTGCCGGGCTGGGGGTCAGGGCCTTCATGAACGCGGCGTTGGGCGTGCGCTTCTTGGCGGGAGCGGCCTTCTTTGCAGGAGCCTTCTTCGCCGGTGCAGCCTTCTTCGCAGGAGCAGCCTTCTTTGCGGGGGCTGCCTTCTTGGCCGGTGCGGCCTTCTTCGCAGGAGCCGCAGCCTTCTTGGCGGGAGCGGCCTTCTTTGCCGGAGCTTTCTTGGCCGGAGCCTTCTTTGCAGTTGCCATGGTTGATTTCCTTTTTTGGTTGAACAGTCACCAATGAAAAACTTGCGTCTCCAGTGGCATTGCGGATGCTAAAGGAGAAAAAACGCGTTTCCAAGGGAAAAAGAGCTTTTTTCATTGGGAGTTGTTGTTTTTTCAGAGGGGAGAACCCGAGGTTTTCACCTTCGGCGTTCAGGCCAGGTCGCCAGCACCACGCCAATGAGCGCGAGCGCGAATGCAAAGAGCTGTGCTGCGGAGAGGCTTTCGCCGAGCACCAGCACGCCCACAAGGGCCGCACTCACGGGCAGCATCACCGCGAAAACACCGGCTTGCGCAGCGGGCACATGGCGCAGGCCCGTCATCCAGAGCCACACGGTCCAGATGCTCGCTGCGAGTGCGTAGACCACGAGCAAGGCCCAGGTGCCGATGCGCACGGCCGAGAAGTCGAACTGCAGTGCGAACCAGATGCCGAAGGGCATCGACAGCACGAAGCCCCAAAGGTTGATGAGCGACGAGATCCGCTTGGGCCCCAGGTGGCCGGTGAGGGACTTGCCGATCACCGCGTAGGCTGTCTCGCAAAGCACCGCGCAGAACACGAGCAGGTTGCCGAGCCAGGGCATCGATGAGGGCGCCGCGCTGTCTGTAGTTGCCGGTGCATGCGCGGGCGTGAGGGCCAGCAAGCCAATGCCGAGTGCGGCGCAACCGATGGCAAGGCCGATGCGCACCGTGATGCGTTCGCGCAGGAAGAGCCAGCTTGCCACCGCCACGGCCGCGGGAATGGACGCCATGATCACGCCCGCGGACACCGCGCTGGTGAGGCTCACGCCGAACAGCATGAAGATCGAGAACAGGAAATTGCCGAGGAACGACTCCAGGAAGACGAGGGCGCGCGTGCGCCCGCTCATGGGCGCTTCGTCGGGCGCGCGCCGAAGCCAATGCGGCATGGCCAGCGCTGCGATGCCGAAGCGCAGCCATGCGAGCAGCAGCACCGGAAAGGCTGCCACCAGCGGTTTGGAAAGGGCGACATAGCCGCCGACGAGCGACATGCTCAAGGCCAGGCAGCCATAGGCCACAAGACGGCTGGAGGCGGGAGCGGCGGTGTTCAATAGACTGGGATGCTTGTTGGGAACGATGGATTCAATGATGCCGCATTCACTGGAATTCGATGGTGCACCGGCCGTGCGCACACCAGGCCATGTCTTCGTCTACGGCACGCTGCGCCGCGGCGGGCGCAACGACATCGCGCGCTTTCGGCCCGAACCGATCCATGTGGCCGACGCCGCCATCGCCGGCACCCTGTACGACCTGGGCGCCTATCCCGGCCTGGTGCTGAACGGAAAAGGGCGCGTGCTGGGCGAGATCTACCGCATCGAGCCCGAGGTGGAGGCGGCGCTCGACGTGCTCGAGGAAGTTGCGGACGACGACTCCGGCGAATACATCAAGCGACGTGTGGCGGTGGATGCCGGAACGCGGCAGTTCGATTGCCTGGTCTACGAAATTCATCCGGCGCGGATCAGCGGGCGGGCTGTGATTGGCAGCGGGGACTGGATTGCGCACGCCGCCGCCAAATGAGCGTTTGCACGCGATCGTTTTTTCATAGCTGAAGCAGCGATTGCACTTTGCGAAATGGTCGACTGCTGCATTGCAATATTTTTTCTCAATATGAGAAAAATAATTTTGCATGGAGAAATATCTGTGTAAGTTATTGATTTTGCTAGGCTAAAAATATGTCTTCTATAAGACATAAGAGTGTTGCTTGCGCTTAAAGTAACTCCACGGCCGCAGCGCCCAACCTTCAATCAACCTCACGGAGTGACCATGCCCCAGACCCTTACCGAACAACTGAGCCGCGAACAGCAAATTGCCGCCCTCGAGAAAGACTGGGCCACCAATCCCCGCTGGAAGGGCATCAAGCGCGGCTACAGCGCGGCCGACGTCGTGCGTCTTCGCGGCTCGTTCCCCATCGAGCACACGCTGGCCCGCCGCGGCGCCGAGAAGCTCTGGGAACTGGTGAACAACGAGCCCTACGTCAACTGCCTCGGCGCGCTCACGGGCGGCCAGGCCATGCAGCAGGTGAAGGCCGGCGTGAAGGCCATCTACCTGTCGGGCTGGCAGGTTGCGGCAGATGCCAACAGCTATTCGTCGATGTACCCCGATCAGTCGCTGTATCCGGTGGATTCGGTGCCCAACGTGGTCGAGCGCATCAACAACACCTTCCGCCGCGCGGACGAAATCCAGTGGTCGAAGAACGTGAACCCGGGCGACGCGGGCTATGTGGACTACTTCGCACCCATCGTTGCCGACGCCGAAGCAGGCTTTGGCGGCGTGCTGAACGGTTTCGAACTGATGAAGGCCATGATCAAGGCCGGCGCCGGCGGCGTGCACTTTGAAGACCAGCTCGCTTCGGTCAAGAAGTGCGGCCACATGGGCGGCAAGGTGCTCGTGCCCACCACCGAGGCCGTGCAGAAGCTCATCGCCGCGCGCATGGCAGCTGACGTTTGCGGCACGCCCACGCTCGTGATTGCCCGCACCGATGCTGAGGCGGCCGACCTCATCACCAGCGACTACGACGAGAACGACAAGCCCTTCCTGACCGGAGAGCGCACTGCCGAAGGCTTCTACAAGACGAAGAAGGGCATGGATCAGGCCATCAGCCGCGCGGTTGCCTACGCGTACTACGCCGACCTGGTGTGGTGCGAAACCGGCACGCCCGACCTGGAGTTCGCCCGCAAGTTCGCCGAAGCCGTGCACAAGGTGCACCCGGGCAAGATGCTGGCCTACAACTGCTCGCCATCGTTCAACTGGAAGAAGAACCTCGACGACGCGACGATTGCCAAGTTCCAGAAGGAGCTGGGCGCCATGGGCTACAAGTACCAGTTCATCACGCTGGCCGGCATCCACTCGATGTGGTTCAACATGTTCGACCTGGCGCAAGACTACGTGCAGCGCGGCATGTCGGCCTATGTCGAGAAGGTGCAAGAACCCGAGTTCGCGGCACGCGACCGCGGCTACACCTTCGTGTCGCACCAGCAGGAAGTGGGCACCGGCTACTTCGACGAGGTGACCACGGTCATCCAGGGCGGCAAGTCCAGCGTCACGGCGCTGACGGGCTCGACCGAAGAAGAACAGTTCCACTGATTCGCCTGTTCCTCGATCTCGGAGCCCGGCCTTGCGCCGGGCTTTTTCGTCGGGGCTTGCAATACCCGATGCCGGTGGCCTGAACCGGCAGCGGATAGAATCGCGGTCTCTGCACCCAACAAGAGCGAGAAAGGCATCCTGGTTATGACACCGCGAACTACTCCGCAAGGATTCCGCGGCTTTTTCTTCTTCGAAGGAAAAGGCCGGTAGACCGCGCACGCTGGTTTCTTCCAGCTCTCACACCAGGCAAAGCGCGGCAATCACCGCGCTTTTTTGTTTTTCCGCCCGAGGTTTTTCCATGATCCAGATCACGCTTCCCGACAACTCGCGCCGCGAGTTCCCCGGCCCGGTTTCGGTGGCCGAAGTTGCCCAGTCCATCGGACCGGGGCTCGCCAAGATGACGGTGGCCGGCAAGGTCGACGGCAAGCTGGTCGATGCCAGTGATGTCATCGACCGCGATGCCAAGCTGCAGATCATCACGCCCAAGGACGACGAGGGCCTGGAGATCATTCGCCACTCGACGGCCCACCTGGTCGGCCATGCGGTGAAGCAGCTGTATCCGACGGCCAAGATGGTCATCGGCCCGGTGATCGAAGAGGGCTTTTATTACGACATTTCGTACGAGCGCCCGTTCACGCCCGAAGACATGGCCGCCATCGAGGCGCGCATGCGCGAACTGATCGCGCAGGACTACGACGTGGTCAAGAAGATGACGCCGCGCGCCGAAGTCATCGAGGTCTTCAAGTCGCGCGGCGAAGATTACAAGCTGCGCCTCGTCGAGGACATGCCCGACGAGCAGGCCATGGGCCTGTACTACCACCAGGAATACGTCGACATGTGCCGCGGCCCGCACGTGCCGAACACCCGCTTCCTCAAGGTCTTCAAGCTCACGAAGCTGGCCGGTGCCTACTGGCGCGGCGACGCCAAGAACGAGCAGCTGCAGCGCATCTACGGCACGGCATGGGCCGACAAGAAGCAGCTCGACCAGTACATCCAGCGCATCGAAGAGGCCGAGAAGCGCGACCACCGCAAGCTGGGCAAGGAACTCGACCTGTTCCACATCGACGAAGTGGCGCCGGGCGTGGTGTTCTGGCACCCCAAGGGCTGGGCCGTGTGGCAGGCGGTGGAGCAGTACATGCGCGGCATCTACCGCGACACGGGCTACTGGGAAGTGAAGGGCCCGCAGATCCTGGACAAGAGCCTGTGGGAGAAAACGGGCCACTGGCAGAACTACCGCGACAACATGTTCACGACGGAATCGGAAAAGCGCGAGTACGCGCTCAAGCCGATGAACTGCCCTGGCCACGTGCTCATCTTCAAGAGCGACCTGCGCAGCTACCGCGACCTGCCGCTGCGCTACGGCGAGTTCGGCCAGTGCCACCGCAACGAACCCAGCGGTGCGCTGCACGGCATCATGCGCGTGCGCGGTTTCACGCAGGACGACGGCCACATCTTCTGCACGGAAGACCAGATCCTCGACGAGTGCATTGCGTACACGGAACAGCTGCAGAAGGTGTATGCCGACTTCGGCTTCACGGACATCCTCTACAAGGTGGCCACGCGGCCTGACAACCGCGTCGGTTCCGACGAACTCTGGGACAAGGCCGAGCATGCGGTGATGGAGGCGCTGCGCCGCTCCGGGGTCGACTTCATCATCTCGCCCGGCGACGGCGCCTTCTACGGCCCGAAGATCGAATACACGCTGAAAGACGCGCTGGGCCGTCAATGGCAGTGCGGCACGATGCAGGTCGACTTCAACACGGCCGAGCGGCTGGGCGGCGAGTACGTCACGGAATCGAGCGGCCGCGCCCACCCCGTGATGCTGCACCGCGCCATCGTGGGCAGCCTGGAGCGCTTCATCGGCATGCTGATCGAACACCACGCCGGCGCACTGCCCGCATGGCTCGCTCCTGTGCAGGTGGCGGTGCTCAATATCAGCGAAGGCCAGGCCGATTACGCCGCTTCAGTGGCGAAAACGCTGCAGAATCAAGGGCTTAGGGTTCAGCTGGACCTGCACAACGAGAAGATTACGTATAAAATACGCAAGCATTCGTTGCAAAAGCTTCCCTATATCCTCGTCGTAGGCGACAAGGAGAAGGAAGCCGGTGCCGTCGCAGTGCGCGCCCGGGGCAATCAAGACCTCGGTGCAATGTCCCTCGAATCGTTCGTACTACGGCTCGTTCAGGATATTGCTGACAAGCGTTGATTTGTCCCGGAAGCACCCTCACATGTGTTGCCTGACCCAATCATGCCGCTTGTTCGCGAGAACTGACCGGCGTCCGCTACAGATTTTGTAGCAACTTTTGAAGGATTCTGACCATCGCTACTGCATTTCGCGACCGCCGCCACCGCGAGGAACGCCAACACCGCCTGAACCGGGAAATCATGGCCCCGGAAGTCCGCCTTGTAGGCCCGGAAAACGAGCCATTGGGTGTTATGAGTCTCTCCGAGGCCTTGCGTCTCGCCGGTGAGGCTGACGTGGATCTGGTCGAGGTCGTCGCCGCGGCCAACCCGCCTGTCTGTCGTCTGATTGAGTACGGCAAGTTCAAGTACCACGAGCAGAAGAAGGCGGCCGAGGCAAAGTCGAAGCAGAAGGTCATCGAGGTCAAGGAAATCAAGTTCCGGCCCGGTACCGACGATGGTGACTACAACATCAAGATGCGCAACATCAAGCGCTTTCTTGAAGAGGGTGACAAATGCAAGATTACGCTGCGCTTTCGCGGCCGCGAGATCACGCACCAGGAACTCGGTTTGGCTTTGCTGCAGCGCATTCGCGATGAGCTGGGCGACCTGATCGTCGTCGAGCAGTTCCCGAAGCTCGAAGGCCGGCAGATGATCATGATGATCGCTCCGGGCCGCAAGAAGCCAGGCGGCGGTACCGTCAAGCCGGCGTCGTCGGAAACGTCGGCGCCTGCAGCAGCCTGAAAAGGCCGGTTGAGTGACAGAGAGATAGCAGGGTTTTAAAGAATTTCGCCTTTGAGGGCGCTTCGAAAGACGTGCCGGCAGGGGCGGAGTAAAGAAGTGTCTCGGGGCCAACAAGTCCGTGGAGTATCCGCGGCGCCTCACGAGCACAAACTAAAGGAGCATTCATATGCCCAAAATGAAGACCAAGAGCAGCGCGAAAAAACGTTTCCGCGTTCGTCCCGGTGGCACCGTCAAGCGCGGTCAAGCCTTCAAACGTCACATCTTGACCAAGAAGACCACCAAGAACAAGCGTCACCTGCGTGGTGCAGTCGCAGTGCATGAGACCAACATGGTTTCTGTCGCCGCCATGCTGCCCGGCCGTGGCATTTAACTCAGACGAACAAGGAGTACACACATGCCTCGCGTCAAACGTGGTGTAACGGCTCGCGCCCGCCACAAGAAAGTTCTCGCACTCGCCAAGGGTTTCCGCGGTCGCCGCGGCAATGTCTTCCGCATCGCCAAACAGGCGGTAATGAAGGCTGGGCAATATGCCTACCGTGACCGCCGCACCAAGAAGCGCGTGTTCCGTCAACTGTGGATCGCGCGTATCAACGCCGCCTCGCGTGAACTGGGCCTGACCTACAGCCAGTTCGCAAACGGCATCCGCAAGGCCGGAATCGAGATCGACCGCAAGATGCTTGCGGACATCGCAGTGCACGACAAGGCCGCTTTTGCCGGCATCGTGGAGCAGGTCAAGGCCAAGCTGGCTGCTTGATCCTGTACAGCAGGGGTGCTGCCTTCAGGCAGTTTCCTGCGCTCACGACACAAGGGCTGGCGCTTGAAAAGGCTCCAGCTCTTTTTTTTATTTCCCCGCCTAATTTTTGCTGCTATGAACGAGTTGGACTCCCTGGTCGACACCGCACGCGTTGCCTTCGCCGAGGCGAAAACGCCCGCCGAGCTCGAGAACGCCAAGGCGCAGTTCCTCGGCAAGTCGGGCCGCGTCACCGAGCTGATGAAGGGCATGGCCACGCTCAGCGTCGACGAGAAGAAGTCGCGCGGCGCCGCAATCAACGTGGCCAAGCAGGCCATCGAGTCGTTGCTCACCGAGCGGCGCCAACAGCTGGCCGACGAAGAGCTCTCGCTGCAGTTGCGCGCCGAGGCGCTCGATGTGAGCCTGCCCGGCCGCCGCCGCATTCCGGGCGGATTGCATCCGGTGAGCCGCACCCTGGAGCGCATCGAGGAGATCTTCTCGAGCATGGGTTTCGACGTGGCCGACGGCCCCGAAATCGAAAGCGACTGGCACAGTTTCACCTCGCTCAACAACCCGCCGAACCACCCGGCGCGTTCGATGCAGGACACCTTCTATGTCGACCTGAACGGCGACGACGGCATTCCCTACAACCTGCGTCCGCACACCAGCCCGATGCAGGTGCGCTATGCGCATCAGCACATCAAGAAGTACGTTGCCGAGTTTGCGGCCGCAGCCGCAGACACCACCGGCGTGGTCAAGGCTCCCGAGATCCGCGTGATTGCGCCGGGCCGCACCTACCGTGTCGACAGCGATGCCACCCACTCGCCCATGTTCCACCAATGCGAAGGCCTGTGGCTTGGCGAGAACGTGAGCTTCAAGGACCTGAAGGTCGTCTTCACGGACTTCTGCCGTACCTTCTTCGAGAGCGACGACCTCGTGCTGCGCTTTCGGCCGAGCTTCTTCCCGTTCACCGAGCCCAGCGCCGAGATCGACATCCAGTTTGCGAGCGGCCCGCTGGCCGGCCGCTGGCTCGAAGTCGCGGGTTCGGGCCAGGTGCATCCGAACGTGGTGCGCAACATGGGGCTCGACCCCGAGCGCTACATCGGCTTTGCCTTTGGCATGGGGCCCGACCGGCTCACGATGCTGCGCTACGGCGTGAACGATTTGCGGCTGTTCTTCGACGGCGACTTGCGCTTTCTCTCGCAGTTCCAGTAAGCACCCATTCATAGAAAAAACCGAATACGAGATCGAAGAGATGCAATTCCCCGAATCCTGGCTGCGCGAGTTCTGCAATCCGCCCCTCGGCAGCGCCGAACTGGCCGAAACGCTCACCATGGGCGGCTTCGAGGTCGAAGAGCGCCGCCCCGTCGCGCCGCCCTTCAGCCGCATCGTGGTCGGCGAAATCAAGGAAGCCGTGCAGCACCCCAATGCCGACCGCCTGCGTGTGTGCCAGGTGGACGCGGGGCAGGGCGCCTTGCTCAACATCGTGTGCGGCGCACCCAATGCGCGTGTCGGCATCAAGGTGCCTTGCGCGCTGGTCGGCGCCGAACTGCCGCCCGGTGAAGACGGCAAGCCCTTTCTCATCAAGCTCGGCAAGCTGCGCGGTGTCGAGAGCCAAGGCATGCTGTGCTCGGCGCGAGAGCTGAAGCTGAGCGAAGACCACGGCGGTCTGCTCGAGCTCGACGCCGATGCACCCATTGGCGCCGATGTGCGCGACGTGCTCAAGCTCGACGACGCGCTGCTCACCCTCAAGCTCACGCCCAACCTTGCCCACGGCCTGAGCGTCTACGGTGTCGCGCGCGAACTCGCAGCGCTCACCGGCGCGCCGCTCAAGACGCCGGCCATCCAGTCCGTGGCCGCATCGTTTGCCGACGTGTTGCCGGTGAAGGTGGAAGCGCCCGAACTCTGCGGCCGTTTTTCGGGCCGCATTGTGCGCGGCGTGAACACCAAGGTCGCCACGCCGGCGTGGATGGTCGAGCGCCTAGCGCGCTGCGGCCAACGCAGCGTGACACCGCTGGTCGACATCTCGAACTACGTCATGTTCGAATACGGCCAGCCCAGCCACATCTTCGACCTCGACAAGATCCACGGCGGCCTCACGGTGCGCTGGGGCAAGGCGGGCGAACAGCTCAAGCTGCTGAACGGCAACACGATCAGCGTCGACGAAAAGGTCGGCGTGATTGCCGACAACGAGGCCGTCGAGTCGCTTGCCGGCATCATGGGCGGCGACGCAACCTCGGTGTCCGACGACACCCGCAACATCTACGTCGAAGCCGCCTTCTGGTGGCCCGAAGCCGTTCAGGGCCGCTCGCGCCGCTTCAACTTTTCGACCGACGCGGGGCACCGCTACGAGCGCGGTGTCGACCCGAGCCGCACGGTCGAGATCATCGAGCGCATCACGCAGCTCATCATCGAGATCTGCGGCGGCCAGGCCGGCGCCATGGACGACAAGATCCTGAACGTGCCCGAGGCCATGCCCGTCACGCTGCGCGTGGCACGCGCAGCGCGCGTCATCGGCATGCCGCTCTCGCAGGCGCAATGCGCCGACGCGCTGCGCCGCCTCGGCTTTGCGCTCAGCGAAGGCGAGGGAACGTTGACCGTGACCCCGCCGCCACACCGCTTCGACCTGCTGATCGAGGAAGACTTGATCGAAGAGGTTGCGCGCCTCATCGGGTTCAACAACCTGCCGACCACCGCGCCGCTGGCGCCCATCACGGCGCGCGTGCGGCCTGAAGCCCGGCGCAGCCGTTTCGCGGTGCGCCGCAGCCTGGCGGCGCTCGGCTACCAGGAAACCATCAACTTCAGCTTTGTCGAGGCGCACTGGGAGCAGGACCTGGCGGGCAACGCCAATCCGGTAAAGCTGCTGAACCCCATTGCCAGCCAGATGAGCGTGATGCGCTCGTCCTTGATCGGCTCGCTGCTGCAGGTGCTCAAGTTCAATCTCGACCGCAAGGCGCCGCGCGTGCGCGTGTTCGAACTGGGCCGCGTGTTCATGCGCGACGACAGCGTGGCCACCACCGACAGCACGGTGCGCGGCGTACACCAGCCGATGCGGGTGGCCGGCCTTGCCTGGGGCGATGCCGAAGAAGCACGCTGGGACGGCAAGCCGCACCGGGTCGACTTCTACGACGCCAAGGGCGATGTCGAAGCATTGCTCGCGCCGCTGGTGCCGAGCTTCGAGGCGGCCGAGCATCCGGCCCTGCACCCTGGCCGTTCCGCGCGCGTGCTGATCGACGGCAAGGCCATCGGCTTTGTCGGCGAACTGCATCCGCGCTGGCGCCAGAAGTGGGACTTTGCGCTGGCCCCGGTGGTTTTCGAGCTTGACCTCGATGCCGTTGCCGCGCGCCCCGTGCCCGTGGCAAAGCCTGTGCCCAAGCACCAGGCCGTCGAGCGCGACATCGCCGTGGTGGCGGCCGAGGCCGTCACGCACAATGCGTTGATGCAGACCATCCATTCGGCTGCGGCGGCACAGGGGCTGCTGCGGGACGCCACGCTGTTCGACATCTATCGCCCGCAACCCGCGCGCGACGGTGCCGTGCCGGCATCGGGCGGCTTGGCGCAAGGGGAGAAGAGCATGGCGGTGCGCCTGAGCTTCCAGGACGACAGCGCCACGCTGACGGACGAGCAGGTGGAGCCGGCCGTGCGCGGCATCGTCGAACAATTGAGCGCCAAGCTCGGCGCACGCCTGAGGGGTTGATGAGAATGAACGCTGCGGAATTCACGCTCGAAGCCCTCGAAACACCCGCACTCACGAAGGCGCACCTGGCCGACCTGCTGTTCGAGCAGATCGGCCTGAACAAGCGCGAATCCAAGGACATGGTCGAGGCGTTTTTCGACCTCATCGCCAACAGCCTGATCGAAGGCACGGACGTGAAGATCTCCGGCTTCGGCAACTTCCAGATCCGCGTGAAGGCGCCTCGGCCGGGCCGCAACCCGCGCACCGGCGAAGCCATTCCGATCGGCGAGCGTCGCGTGGCCACCTTCCACGCAAGCGCCAAGTTGAAGGAACAGATTCACGGAAGCATCGAGCAGAGCGGCACTTCCGAAGTCGAGTGGAGCCTGGGCGCCGAATAGTGCTTGGTGCTGCGCGGGTGCGTAGAGTAATCTCTAAGATTTCCCGCGCACGGTCTTGATTTCAATGGAAATAATGGAGAAAGCGCTCCCGCCCATTCCCGTCAAACGCTACTTCACCATTGGTGAGGTAGGCGAACTTTGCGGCGTCAAGCCGCACGTGCTGCGCTACTGGGAGCAGGAGTTCACGCAACTGCGCCCCATGAAGCGGCGCGGCAACCGGCGCTACTACCAGCACCATGAGGTGCTCATGATCCGCCGCATCCGCGATCTGCTCTACGACCAAGGCTTCACCATCAGCGGTGCGCGCAACAAGCTGCAAGAGCTGGTGCAAGGCGAGCGCGACCGCCGCAAGGCAGGCATGGTGCCGCTCGAGGGCATGGAGGCCGTCGAGATCGATCAGGAAGAGTTCGATGCGGCCGTTCACGAGGACGAACCCGCATCCGAAAGCGCCACTCGCACGGTTGATCCGTCGCAGTTGCTGCACCTGCGACGCGAACTCTTTGAAATTCGTGAGCTGCTGACCCTCGGACGGTGATTTCAGCCGGCTATAATCGAGAGCTTCGGTGTGTGGCGCAGCCTGGTAGCGCACTTGCATGGGGTGCAAGGGGTCGAAGGTTCGAATCCTTTCACACCGACCACGACAGTAAGAAAAAAGCCGGTTAGCGTTTGCTAACCGGCTTTTTTCTTTGTGCGTTTTGGGGAGCTTATTGGGGAGCACTCAAGCCAAAGAAAAAGCCCGCGTGCGGCGGGCTATATCCAACTTGTCGGAGTTGGCACCTTCCTCCGTTGTCGGGGGAGCGCTTTGTCGGCGCAGCTGACCTCTTCGACCGGATCAAGGCCTGCAATTTTTTTAGGTATGCGACCTCCGCGCGCAGTCGCTCGTTTTCTCCCGCAGGGTTTTCTCCGCATCGGGGGCGACCACGTTTGACGGCGCTGCAGAGCGTCGTTCCGGCTTCATTTTGGGGCGCTCTTCTTTCTCGTTCTGGAGAGTCTGCATGCGGCCTTGATCGAGATTGCGTTGCCAGACGACGACCTGGATGCGATGCGATCCTAGTAATTTTCAGGAATCACGGCCGACCCTTGTGTCTCATCATTTCACGATTTCGTGGCCGGTACTGGCACCTGCACTCAGTCGAGCGCCTAACCGTAGCGAGTTCGAATAAACGTAAGCAGCTTGCCCGCGCACTCGGAAATGCCGCTGACTCCGGTATTCAAGACGACTTCAGGTTCCAATGGCGGCTCGTACGGCGCGGATATACCGGTGAACTGGCCGATGCCCCCGCTCCTTGCCAGTCGATACAGGCCTTTGACGTCTCGACTCTCACAGATCTCAAGTGGACACTGGCAATAGACTTCAACGAAGTGTGGCGCGCCGATGATCCTCCTTGCCCACTGACGGTCATCGCGGGTGGGCGAAATCAATGCCACGATCGCAATTTGGCCGGACTCGAGAATGAGCTTGGCGAGTTCTGCGACCCGCCGGACATTTTCTCTGCGATCTTGCGGCTCAAAGCCGAGATCGCTACACAGGCCTGATCGGACCCTGTCTCCATCCAGCACGACGGACGGCTTGCCGGAGGTCAAGAGGCGCGCTCTCAATTCGTGTGCCAGCGTCGACTTTCCCGCTCCCGAAAGGCCTGTAAGCCACACGACAAATGAGCCTGAAGTCTCGGCACCTTGTGATTTCATACGAAATAGGTAGTAACAAACTTGTCCGACGCAGGTTTGATTGTGAATCGAATGTGCTCAACAGATGGAGCCGACTCCGTTTGAGCCCGTCGTCGGCTCCAGTCGCAAGCGGCGACCTGCCAGTTTTGGCTCGACGGTTGCTTGCAAAACGTTAACTAATAACTAAAGACTTCGACATATTTAACAAAATTCACCAAAGATCGATGGCCGGGGGGGGAGACAGTGATCGTTACAACCCGTACCATTTGTAAATATACGGGACTTAGGAGGCTTGCGCGATGGCTTACGGAATGGATGTTAACCACCAGGCTGAGACGCTGAGCGCGACGCCCTGGCGCCTGGCTTTCACGTATTTGAGCGAGTGCGAAAGGACGGGCGCATGAACCGCATTTTTCGCATCATCTGGTCTCGGGCATTGCAATCGTGGGTCGTGGCATCCGAGCGGGCGAGCGGCCGCGGCAAGGAGGGGGGGCGTGTTGATCGCCGAATTGCCATAGGTCGGCTCGCGCCCGGTGCCGTCGGCGTCCTCCGCCCAATCCCGCCTGGGCCGTTGCGGCCGGTCATGCTGGCGGCCTTGATGGCGCTGCCTGCGTTCGCGAGCGCCGCCGACCGGTACTGGGACGTGAATGGCACGGGTGTCGGCGCCGGCGGGACTGGCACCTGGGATGCCACCAGCTCGGTCTGGAGCCCGAACAACGACGGCGTCAGCGGTCCCTACAGCGCCTGGAACAATGCCGCGCTGGATGACGCCATCTTCGGCACCACTCCCGGCACTGTCACGCTGGCCCAGCCGATCACCGTCCATAGCCTCAACTTCGTGAACATGAACGGCTGGGTACTCACCGGGAGCAGCCTGGCCCTGGGTGGCGTGAATCCCACGATCACCAACGCCGGCACCGTCACGATCAGTTCGGTGATCAACAGCGCCAGCGGGCTGATAAAGGCCGGCGCTGGCGCGCTGACACTCGATGGGAGCAACAGTTTCGGCAGCGGTATCGCCATCAACGGCGGCTCACTGACGTTGAATGCGGCCAACAGCTTCACCGGGGCCATCAATGCCACCGGAGGTGGCCTTGCCATCGGCACGGTCGGCGACGCCGCGCTGGGCAGTCTCGGCAACCAGATCAATCTGGGCGGCGGGCAAACACTCTCCACCAGCGGCACGATCTCGGCAAGCCGCACCGTCAATCTGGTGAGTGGCATGGGCAATATCCGCGGCAGCGGTCTCGGCAGTGTGTTCTATACCGGCGCCGGCGGCATGAACGTCGGCGATGGCATAGCGCTGACCAACAATGCCAACAACTATCAGGGACAAACCCAATTCACGACCTTGCCGGGTTGGGGGGGCGATTCCTATTTCTTCAGTTCGATCGCGGACCTGGGCGTGGCGAGTGCGCTCGGCGCGCCCACCACCGTGGCCAACGGAACCATCCTGCTCGGGCCAGGTGGCGGCCAAGCCCTGGGGGCGTCGGCGCTTCATTACACCGGCACCGGGCACAGTTCCAACCGCAACTGGAATCTCCGCCCGGGCAACTATGCCGGTGGCGCCTACCTACATAACAGCGGCAGCGGTAGGCTGACGTTGACTGGCGCCATTTCCGCCACGGGTGGCTCGCAACCCTTCGGGTTCAGCGCCAATTCGGCGGACATGGATCTGCTGGGCGTGATCAGCAGCAACTCCGGCCGCTCCGCCGTGTTCACTGCCGGCGGTGGGCGTACGATCCGGCTGGGCACCGCCAACACGTTTTCGGGCCAGGCGAATATCGGCGGCGCCGGCACAGTCGAGGCATCGCTGATCGCCAATGTTGGCGTTGCCGGATCCTTGGGAACCGGTTCGATTTTCATCAACGGTGGCAACCTCTCTTATCTCGGCGCCGGCGAGTCGACCAACAAGAACTGGACCGTCTCCAACGGCGCGCTCAACAGCAATGGCACGGGGGCACTGGCGCTGGGCGGGACGCTGGCCATCGGTGGCACCGCGACCCTCGGCGGCAGCTTTACCGGCGCGGACAACATCATCTCCGGCGTGATTTCCGGCGCGGGCAATTTGCGCAGTGCGGGCAATTCCACCTGGACATTGACCGGCGCCAATACCTATACCGGCAGCACCATCGTCAACAGCGGCGTACTGCGCGCGGGCACCGCCGGTGCATTCGGCGCTTCCACCGTCGCCCAGGTCAATGGCGGCACCCTGGATCTCAATGGTTTCAGTCGGACGTTCAGCACGCTGTCCGGCACCGGCGGCACCGTGAACCTGGGCAGCGCCACGCTGACCCTGGAAGCGCCTACCGGCACCACGGCAAGCTACGCCGGCACCATCGCCGGCAGCGGCGGCCTGACCAAGCTGGGCGCCAGCACCCAGACCCTGACCGGCGCCAACACCTATACCGGCGCCACCACCATTGGCGGCGGCACGCTCAGCCTGAATTTCAGCCCCGCCGGTGGTCCTGCCAGCAACATCATCGCCAGCGCCTCCACGCTCAACATGAGCGGCGGCACGCTCAACGTGATCGGCGCGGCGGGCGAGAGCAATACTCAGACCTTCAATGGTCTGAACATTAGCGCCGGCAACAACATCATCGGCGCCACTTCCGGCAGCGGCGGCAGCACGACAGTGAACCTGGGCACCATCAGCCGCACTGGCGGGTTGATGAACTTCAATCTGCCGACCAGCGGCAACATCACCACCGCCAGCACCGTGCTGGGCGGCTGGGCCACGGTCAACGGCACGGACTACGCCAAGGTGGTGGGCGGCAATATCACGGCCTTCACCGCTGCCGATTACACCAACAAGGACAACGCGGCGAACTGGCTCAACAACGAATTCATCACCGATGCCGCTGGTTTCTTCGGCACTGTGAGCGGCAGCGTTCAGTTGGGTGGTTTGCGTTATACCCGGCCGGTGTCGACCACCGTAACCGTGAACCCGGGCCAGACCCTGGGCGTGGACGGCACCATCATCGTGGCGCCCACGGTGCTGAACACCAACCAAGTGATCACCGGCGGCATACTGACCGGCGCCAATGGCGGCGCGCTAGGCATCCAGCAAAACAGCACCGGCAACTTCACCATTGCTTCCCAGATCGTCGACAACGGCGTCGGAATGGGCTTCGTCAAAGCCGGCACGGGCCTGGTCACGCTGATCAATGCCGCCAACAGTTACACCGGCGGCACTACCGTGGCGCAGGGCATATTGTCGGTAAACAACATCGGCAACGGTGGCGTGGCCAGCAGTATCGGCGCCTCGTCCGCAGCTTCATCCAACCTGCTGCTGGAAGGCAGCACCTTGCGCTACACCGGCGCCAGCACCAGCAGTGACCGCGGCTTCACCTTCGCCAAGTCCGGCGCGATCCTCGGCAGTGGGATCGAAGTGAGCAACGCCGCGGCCAATCTGAGCTTCAGCGGACTGGTCACCAGCAGCGACGGCGCCAACTTCACCAAGAGCGGCGCCGGCACGCTGACCTTGTCCAACGACGGCAATGACTACACCGGCATGACGACCGTAACCGGCGGCCTGCTGTCGGTGGACACGCTGGCCAATGGCGGCCAGGTCAGCGGCATTGGTGCGGCGTCCGCGGCGTCCGCCAACCTGGTGCTCGACGGCGGGGGCCTGCAGTACACCGGCACCACCACCAGCACCAACCGCGGCTTCACCTTGGGCGCGGGCAACGGCACTGTCGACGTAAACAACGCGGCGACCACCTTGACCGTCAGCGGCGCCGTCGTGCAGCAGGCGGGGGGGAACCGTAGGCTGACCAAGAACGGCGCCGGCACGCTGGTGCTCTCCGGCACCAACACCTATACCGGTGGCAACACGGTCAACGCCGGCGTATTGCGTGCCGGCTCGACCCAGGCGTTTGGCGCCCTGAGCGGCGCCGGCGTCATGACGCTGGCCAATGCCGCCGGCGTCACCCTGGATCTCAACAACTTCAGCAACAGCATCGGCCCGCTCAACGGCGGCGGCGCCAACGGCGGCAACGTCACCCTGGGTTCGGCCACCTTGCGCATCGCCAGCGGTAATGGCAACTATTCGGGCGTGATCAGCGGCACCGGCGGTGTCTGGCGCACCGACGGCGGCAACCAGACTTTCAATGGCTGCAACAACACCTATACCGGGGTCACCAACCTGCAGGGCGCGACCCTGACCGTCGACTGCCTGGCCAACGGCGGCGCGGCCAGCGGCATTGGTGCGTCCAGCAACGCATCGGCCAATCTGACGTTCACCAACGGCAATTTGAACTATACCGGCGGCACCGTCAGCATCGATCGCGGGTTCAATCTTGCGGGCTATGGCGTCATCGATGTGGTCAGCGGCACGACGCTGGGCTTCAGCGGCCAGGTCATCGGTGGGGGTGAGCTGTACAAGGACAACGCGGGCACGCTGGTGCTGTCCGGCAACAACACATACACCAACAACACCCGAGTCAGAGGCGGCACGCTGCGCGCAGGTTCGAACACAGCCTTCGGCACCACCAACTCCTTCTGGTTGGACAACACCGCCGGCGCATTGCTGGACCTGAACAATTTCAATGCCAACGCGGGCGCTCTTATCGGCGGCGGCGCCGCGGGCGGGAACATCACGTTGGGCACGGGCACGCTGACGATCAGGGATGGCCTCGGTCAGACGTACGCGGGTGCGATCAGCGGTACCGGCAACCTGATCAAGAATGGTGGCGGCACCCAGACGCTGTCCGGCTGCAACAGCAGCTATAGCGGTACGACGACGATCAATGCCGGCGTGCTGGCGGTGGGCTGCCTGCCTAACGGCGGTGTCAACAGCGCGATGGGCGCTTCCAGCGCGGCCCCGGCAAACCTGGTGCTCAACGGCGGCACCCTGCGCTACACCGGGGGAGGCGACAGTACCGACCGACAGTTCACCCTCGGCACCAATGGCGGCACGCTCGATGCGTCCGGCGCCGGCATCATCGAGTTCGCTTCCAGCGCCCCGGTTACTTTGGCCGGCGCCAACACCGCACGCACGCTCACCCTGACCGGCACCAACACCGGCTACAACCTCCTCGCCGCGCAGTTGGACAACAACGGCGCCGGCGTCACTTCCCTGACCAAGACCGGCACCGGCACCTGGCGCCTGACCAACGCCAACAGCACCTATACGGGCGTCACGCGGATCAACGGCGGCGTGCTCAGCGTGGACCAGCTGGCCAACGGCGGGCAGGCCAGCAGCATCGGCGCATCGTCCAACGCGGCGGCCAACCTGGTGATCGGCAACGGTTCCACGCTGCGCTACACCGGCGCCGGCAGCACCACCGACCGCCAGTTCACCCTCGATACCGGTGTCACCTTCATCGAGTCTTCCGGCACCGGCGCGCTGCAGTTCACCAACACCGGTGCGGTGACCCTCACCGGAGCCAACACCGCGCGCACCATCGCACTGGGCGGCACCAATACGGGCGCAAACATCATGGGCGGCGCCATCGGGGACAACGGCACCGGCAAGACCACGCTGGCCAAGAACGACAGCGGTACCTGGATCCTGACCGGCAACAACACCTATACCGGCAATACCGTCATCAACAACGGCAATCTGGTGATCGGCAATGGCGGCACCACCGGCAACGCGGGTGCCGGCAATGTCATCGTCGATTCCCCAACCTCGACGCTGTCGCTCAACCGCAGCGACACCTTCACCTTCAACGGCACCCTGAGCGGCCCGGGCACGTTGGCGCAGATCGGCACCGGCACCAGCGTGCTGACTTCGGCCAACAACAGCATCGGCGCGACCACCATCAGCGCAGGCACGCTTCAGGTGAACGGTGGCCTGGCGACGCCAACGGTCGGCATGACCGGCGCCTCCGCGCTCACCATCAACGGATTGGTACAGGCCACCGGCGGCGTGCCGAGCGCGCTCACCGGCGATGCGGGGGCGCAGACGGTCACCGTCAACACCGGCGGCACATTGCTGGCCAACGGCAACCTGGGCGGCGGCAACGACACCGTGAACCTCACCGGCACCTTGAACACCGGTGCCGGATCCCTGCAGCTGGGCGACGGTGACGACACCCTGGTGCTCAACGACGGCGCGCAGATGCTGGGCGGCGGCGTGGGTTCGTCCGGCGGCAGCGGCACCGACACCCTGGTGGTCAATACCGCGCTGGGCTACACGCTGGATGGCGGCAAGATCGATACTTTCGACATCCTGACCAAGCAGAACACCGGCGTGCTGACCTTGACCGGCAACCATGACTTCGCCACGGGCACGACCCTGGATGGCGGCACGCTGGACGTGGACGGCACGCTGGCAACGACCGGCTTGACCATGGCCGACGACACCACGCTCAACGTGGATGGCGTCGTCAACGCCGGTCCGATGGGTCCGGTGATCATCACCGGCAGCGCCGGCAGCAATACCATCTCCGTGGCAGCTGGCGGCAGCCTGTCCGGCAACGGCAACCTGGGCGATGGCGCGGACGCCGTCACCCTTGCGGGAGAACTGGATACCGGCGCCGGAGCGTTGGCGCTGGGGGCCGGCGACGACCAACTGACCTTGCACAGCGGCGCCTTCATCATCGGTGCCGGCGTCGACGCAGGCACTGGCAGCAATGACCGGCTGGTGTTGGACAACGCTTCCGACCTGATATTCGATGGCGGCCAGACCGCCGGCTTCGAGTTCCTGGAAAAGAACAATGCGGGCTTGGCGACCATCACCGGTACGCAGACTTTCGCTGGAGGCACCACCATCAACCAAGGTGCCCTGACCCTCGCCGGGAATTTCCAGACCCCGACCGTGGCGATGACCGATGACACCGCGCTCAACGTCGAAGGCTCGCTGCAGGGCGGCGGCGGCACCAGCGCCGTGATCACCGGCAGCGTCGGCGACAACACAGTCACGGTAGGCGCAGGTGGCACGCTGCTCGCCAACGGCGACCTGGGCGCGGGCAACGACGTGCTGGACGTGGCCGGCACGCTGGACACCGGCGCCGGCGTGTTTGCGCTGGGCGACGGCAACGACACGCTGACGATCCACGAGAACACGCGCATCCTGGGCACCGTGTCGGCCGGCGCCGGCATCGACACCTTCGACACCCATATCGACACCGTGGCCGACCTGGGTGCGGTGCAGGGCTTCGAGACCCTGAGCAAGACCGGCACCGGCGTGCTGAACATCAACGGGCCCCTGAGCTCGGACTTCACCACGGTCCAGGTGGCTCAAGGCACCCTGAACGTGACCGCCGCCGGCGATGTGGTGCCGGCGCCCGGAAGCGCGCTGACCACCATCGTGGCAAGCGGTGCGACGCTGAACGTGGACGGCAGCTACGGTTGCGGCGCCGGCAACGACACGATGACCGTCGCAGGCACCGTATCGGGCAGCGGCACCATCGACCTGTGCGGCGGTGACGATACCTTGACCCTGCGGGATGGCGCGCTTCTGGGCAATGCCATCAGCGCAGGTCTCGGAACCGCGGACACGCTGGTGCTCGACGTTGCCGGCGCGCTCGCCTTCGATGCAGGCAACACCACCAACTTCGAACTGCTGCGCAAGGACAACGCCGGTACGGCCACTCTGACCGGGAGCCAGAGCTTCAGCGGCGGCACAGTGATCAACGGTGGCACGCTGGATGTGGACGGCGCGCTCGAAACACCCACGATCAACCTGGCCGACGGCACTGAACTGCGTGTGGACGGCACGGTGCAGGCGGGTGGAGCGGCGGCTGCCGTCATCACCGGCAGCGCAGGCATCAACACAGTGACCGTGGGCGTCGGCGGCACGCTGCGGGCCTCGGGCGACCTGGGCGCCGGTGACGACGTGCTGGATGTTGCCGGCACCCTCGATACCGGCGGCGGCGTGTTCGCGCTGGGCGACGGCAACGATAACTTCGTGGTGCACGATGGCACCGTGGTGAACGGCACCATCGATGGCGGCGCGGGCCTGGACACCCGTACCTACGCCATCAACACCAGCGCCGATCTGGGCGCGCTGGTGAACTTCGAGGGCGTGACCAAGACCGGCACCGGCGTGCTCAACATCACCGGCCCGGGCGCCACCGCGCTGCAGGAAGTGCAGGTGCTCCAAGGCGCGCTGGATGTTCACGCCGGTGCCAGCGTCGTCGCGACCGCGGGCAGTGCGTTGAACGCCATCGTGGCCACCGGCGCGACCCTGAACGTGGGTGGTGCGTTCGGCTGCGGCGGCGGGGACGACAGCCTGAATGTGTCCGGCACGCTCAGCGGCAGCGGCAGCGTCAATCTGTGCGGCGGCGACGACACCCTGGTCTTGAACGACGGCGCCAACCTGGCTGGGCTGACCAACCCCATCGACGGCGATGCGGGCTCGGACCTGGTGGTGCTTAACAATGCCGGCGCCCTGGCCCTCGACGCGGGCAAGGTCGCCAACTTCGAAGTGCTGCGCAAGGACAACACCGGCGAGGCGATCCTGACCGGCGCTCACAGCTTCAGCGGCGGCACCCTCCTCAACGGCGGCACCCTGACTGTGGCCGGCACCCTCGAAACGCCTGCCGTCGCCATGGGCGACGACACCGTACTCAATGTCGACAACCTGCTGTCGGCCGGGGCGGGCGCTGCGGCGGTCATCACCGGCAGCAGCGGCGCCAATACCGTCAACGTGCGCCAAGGCGGACTGCTGCTCGCCAGTGGCGACCTGGGCGACGGCGACGACGTGCTGAACGTGTCCGGCACCCTGGACACGGCCGGCGGCGTCCTTTCGCTCGGCGCTGGCAGCGACACCTTCACCATCCACGACGGCACGGTGGTGCGGGGCACGGTGGATGGCGGGGCGGGCCAGGATGTCTTCAATCCCGACATCAACACCAGCGCCGACCTGGGGGCGTTGACGAACTTCGAGGTCCTGACCAAGACCGGCAGCGGCGTGCTCAACGTCAACGGTCCCGCGCAGTCGGACTTTGCCGAGGTGAATGTGCTGGACGGTACCTTGAACATCGGCCCGGCTGGCGGGATCGGGGGGGTGCAGCACGCCACCGTGGCTGGCGGCGCCACGCTGAACCTGGATGGCAACCTGCTGTTCACGAGCGGCGACGATACCCTGTCGGTGGCCGGCACCGTGTCCGGCGGCGGAATGCTCGACATGGGCGACGGCAACGACACGTTCACGATTCGGGACGGTGCGAATCTGACCGCTTTGAGCACGCCGGTGAGCGGCGGCGCGGGCACCGATGTCTTTGTGGCCGACCTGGTCGGCAGCGCCACCCTCGGCGGCGCCGTCGACTTCGAGACGCTGACCAAGACCAACGTCGGCACCTTGAACATCGCCGGCCCGGCGCCCTCGACGTTCACTACCGTCAACGTGGAGGGCGGCACCCTGAACATCGGAATGGCCGGCAGCCTGAACGGCGTGCAGGACGCGACCGTCGCCAGCGGCGCGCGAATGGTCGTGGACGGCTCGCTGCGCTTCACGTCCGGCGCGGACCGCTTCACCGTGGCAGGCGATGTCAGCGGACTCGGCACGCTCGATATGCTCGATGGCGACGATACGCTGACCCTGAGGGACGGCGCTGACCTGTCCGGCCTGTCCATGGCCATCGACGGCGGGGCCGGCACCGACACCCTGGTCGCGGACATTGCCGGCAACGCCACCCTGGGCGGCGTCGCCAACTTCGAAACGCTGAGCAAGACCAACACCGGCACGCTGACCGTTACGGGACCCGCACCCTCGGATTTCACGACGGTGCACGTGGACGGCGGAACATTGGACATTGGCGCCGTCGGCAGTGTCAGCGGTGTGGTCACCACGACCGTGGCCGGGGGCGCGGCCCTGAATGTCGCTGGCAACTACAGCGGCTCGAGCGGCAATGACACGATGACGATCGCGGGAGCGGTCCGCGGCGCCGGTGTCATCGCACTCAACGACGGCGATGACGTCGTCACCCTCAACGACGGGGCGGACTTCAGCGGCTTCAGCGGCACCCTGGACGGCGGTGCGCACAGCGGCGGCGACACGGTGGTGCTCAACAATGCCGGGGCGTTGACCTTCGGCGCCGGCACCGTCACCAACTTCGAAGTCCTGGTCAAGACCAACACCGGCAAGGCGACTCTGACCGGCACGCAGAGCTTCAGCGGCGGCACCACGCTCGCCGGCGGCGAGCTGGTGGTCGACGGTGCCCTGGCCACGCCGACGCTGGCGATGAGCGACGACACGGCGATGACCGTCAATGGCACGCTCGATGCGGGCGGCGGTGCGCCCGTCGTCATTTCCGGCAGTGCCGGCGCCAACACGATCACCATCGCCGGGACCGCAATGGCCCGTGGCGACCTGGGCGACGGCGCCGACGTGCTGGATGTCGCGGGCACCCTCGATACCGGCGGCGGCTTGTTCGCGTTGGGTGCAGGAGACGACAAGTTCGTGGTGCACGACGGCACTGTGGTGAATGGCACGGTCGACGGTGGCGCCGGCCTGGACACGCGCGTGTACGACATCAACCTGGCCGCCAATCTGGGGGCGCTGGTGAACTTCGAGGGCGTGACGAAGACAGGCACCGGTGTGCTCAACATCACCGGCCCCGCAACCACCGCCCTTCAGGAAGTGAAGGTGCTCGGCGGCACCCTGAACATCGGACCGGCCGGCAGCGTGACGGCGATCCCCGGCAGCCCGCTCGACACCTTGGTGGCCGCCGGTGCGACCTTGAACGTCGACGGCAGCTATGGTTGCGGCGACAGCAACGACACGATGCGCGTGGGCGGCACGGTGTCTGGCACGGGAACCATCGACATGTGCGGCGGCGAGGACGTGCTGACCCTGCAGGACGGAGCGGTGCTGGCCGCCACGATCAGCGGTGGCGGCCACGGCACGGGCGACACGGTGGTGCTCGACACCACCAGCGCCTTCACCTTCGACGCGGCCCGCACGATCAATTTCGAGGTCCTGCGCAAGGACAACCTGGGCGAGGCGACGCTGACGGGGGCGCAGGATTTCACCGGGGGCACCGTTCTCAACGGCGGGACCTTGACGATCGCGGGGCAACTGGGGAGCCCGACCGTGACGATGGCCGACGACACGGTGCTGAACGTCAACGGCGTGCTGCAAGCCATCGGCGGCACCGCGACAACCATCACCGGCAGCGCCGGCGCCAACACCGTAACGGTTGGCGCAGGCGGCACCTTGCTGGCCGTGGGCGACCTGGGCGCCGGCAACGACGTGCTGGACGTCGCCGGCAAACTCGACACGGCAGGCGGCGTGTTCGCGCTGGGCGACGGCGACGACACCCTGCGCATCCACGACGGGACCCAGACCATCGGCACGGTGGACGGCGGCGCCGGTGTCGACACCCTGTCCGCGCAGATCGATCGCACAGCGAACCTGGGGCCGACGACGAACTTCGAGACCCTGCGCAAAGGCGGCGTCGGCACGTTGGCCCTGGACGGGAACCAGGCCTACATCACGACACTGGTGGACCAAGGCACATTGGCCCTGTCCGCCGGCACTTCCCTGACCAGCCAGCACACGACGGTCAGCGCGGGCGCCACCCTCGATGCACGCCGAGGCAGTTTTGGCGGCACCGCCGGCGATGACACCTTCAGCTCCATGGGCACGGTGATGGGCGCGCTCGCCTTTGGGGCCGGCAACGACATGGCGAGTTTCGTGGGCGGTGATATCACGGGTCTGACTGGCCTGGACGGGGGCGACGGCGGCGACGACCGGGTCAGCTTCAGCGCGCTGAAAGTGGATGCTGACGCATTGCCCATTCACGGCTGGGAGCGCGTGAGCTTGCAAGACGGCACTGCCATGAGCCTGGGCCGCAGGCTCGGCCTGGGCGGCGGAGTCCTGGCGATAGACGCAAGCTCGACCTTGCTCGCCAACGCCGGGGCAGCCATCGGCGGAAGCGTCGAGAACGCCGGCACGATGGTCACCGCAGCGAACCGCCTCGCGATCAGTGGCGGCTACACCGGGCGCAACGGCGCGTTGCAGGTGGCGGTATCGCCGGGCCGCGGCACCAGTGGCGGCCTGGACATCGCAGGCGATGTCGCGGGGACCACGGCGGTGACTTTCGTGAGCGACGGCACCGTGGCCGCGCAGTTGCCATCCTCGATACAGGTGATATCCAGTCCCAACGACGATGCCGCCACCGACGGCCGCTTTGTGGCCGCCGGCGACGGCACGCTTCGTTTCGCGGGCAGCGTGCACCCGTGGACGTTCGGAAAGCAGGGCGATGGCTGGTATCTCAATTCAGCCGCGGACGCCCTGCTGCCGGAGATCGGCGCGTATGCCGCGCTGCCGAGCATGGCGTACGCGGGCATCCAGGACAGCAGCCGACTGTTGTTCCAGCGCATGGCCGGCATCCGAGGCGACACGCCGCGCTGCGGTGCGGACGATACAGCGCCCCAGCGGGTTCGCTCGAAGCTGATCGGCGAGTGCACTGGCTTCTGGATGGCCACCACCTATAGCGACATGAAGATGGGCGCCAATCCTGGCTTTGCGTTCAGCGGCCAGAACCGGGGCCTGTACGCGGGCGTGGATTGGCTGTTGGAGGAGCACGCGACCCGCACTTGGCGCGGCGGTGTCTTCGTCGGCTTCCAGGAAGGTGACTATTCGACCAGCGGTGCCAATTCGACCGGGCTGCGAGTTCCCGGGAAGGCCAGGGTGAGCATCAATGCGCCGACCTTCGGCGGGTACAGCAGCATGACCTGGCGGGGCGGCACGTACGTCGACGTGACGGCGACGGGGCAGGTCGCGACAAGGACCAAGATCACTGCGGCGGATGGGTTCGAGCAATCCATCCGCGGCGAGAGCGTGAGCATGAACGCCCGCCTGGGCCACCGCTTCAAGCCCGGTGACGGCTGGACGGTGGAACCGCAGCTGCAACTGGGCGTCAGCTGGATGGCCGGCAGTCATCTGCAGGATGCCAGCGGCAAGCATGTGTCCATCGAGAACAGTGTGCTTCGCACGGCACGCGTTGCGGTACGCACGGAGAAAGTGTTCGATGCCGCTGGCGGCGCACGCATCCGTCCATGGGTGACGCTCGGGCTGCAGGACACGCTGGGCGAGAAGCGCAACAGCGTGTATGTCGGCGCGGCGGGATCGAGCGCGGCACCCCAGGGCTTTGCGAACCACGGCCTGGGCCGCACAGCCACTCTGGAAATCGGCGTGGAGGCCGAGGTGAACAAGTCGGTCAATCTTTTTCTTGTGGGCTCGTATGACAAGAGCGTTGGCGGCAGCAAGTTTGAACAGCGTCAGGCGAATCTGGGCGTGCGGATCAAATGGTGAGCGTGGCCGGCGATGCAGCGCTCGCCGATACACTGGCAAATGGCCACCGCTCATCGGAAGCCGCGGGCCGGTTCGCATGAGCAGTACATCGCGCGCACCCGAAAGGCTTGGTGACGGTTTGTGGCAACTGAAGGAGCGATGATGGCATCGCCGAGCGAGAGAGGGAAAAGATGAAGCCTGTTCATTTCATTTCGGGCCTGCCCAGGTCCGGTTCCACGCTGCTGGCAGCCTTGTTGCGGCAGAATCCGCGGTTCCACGCGCATATGAGCAGCCCGCTCACAGGCATGATCGATGTCATGTTGGGCGAGATGAGCGATCGAAATGAGTTGGCCGCCTTCATCACCGACGCGCAGCGCCAACGCGTGCTGCGGGGGCTTTTCGCGAGCTACTACGGCGAAGAGTTCACGGCCGACGTCATTTTCGACACAAGCCGCAGATGGTGTTCGAAGCTGTCGGTGCTGAACGCGCTCTTCCCGGACTTCAAGATCATTGCATGCGTACGCAACGTCTCGTGGATCATCGACAGCCTGGAGCGGGCAGTCCAGAGAAACGCGTTGCGCCCGTCCTTTATGTTCAACTTCCAGACCGGAAGCACGGTCTATAACCGGGTCGAAGGCGTCGCCTTTGGCGAGGGCCTGGTGGGCTACTCATACAACGCATTGAAGGACGCCTTCTACGGCGAGCATGCGCATCATCTGATGCTGCTGCAGTATGAAACGCTGGTGCGTGACCCCGCCATGGCCATGGCAGCGGTCTACGATTTCGTCGGGGAGGCGCCGTTCCAGCACGACTTCGACAATGTGCATTTCGATGCCGACGAGTTCGATGAGCGCACCGGTATGCCAGGCTTGCATGCGGTCGGCAGGAAGGTGAGCGCCCCCGACCGCGTGACGGTGTTGCCGCCGGATATCTTCCGGCGCTTCGAGAATGATGCGTTCTGGCGCAATGCGCCATCGAACGTTCGTGCAGTGCGTGTGGTGTAAGTCCGGTGGCAGGCACAACTCGAGAGAGAGGCTTTCGGCAGCAAGGGACCTCGGTGCAGGCGAACTTGCGAAGCGGCAAGGCGGGAAAAGCGAGGCGTCAGCTTCGAAGCTCTGCGCTTCGGTCGCAAAAAGCCGACTCTCGCTGCCGCCGATTGAGTTGGCCAATCTGAACGGGCAGGCTCCCGCTGACTGCGGCCCCCACGTGAAGTCGAGGGCGGACCTGAACAGCACGACTCCGTTGCGAAAACTGATGGGTCGCGACGAGATTAAGGCGGGGCGGTACAGCCAGCCGGATCCCATCGGACTGGATGGCGGGTGGAATCGGTTTGGCTAGAGATTCTCGGTTGCATGGGCGTGGCCGCTATCTCTCTCGCTGCTACGCGACACCTGGCGGCAAGCTACGGCGGGACCAGGCCGAATTCATGGCGCGCGGGTTGCAGTCGCTCGCGGAAGCCCGAAAGAGCGGCGAGTACTTCGATGCGGGTGAAGTGATGCGGCGGCTTCGGATGAAGCTCGGTGCCGCGAAGGCGCAACGCGCATCGCCTGCGCGGTGACCTACCGCGTCAGGTTCACGAGGGAGGCGCTCCAAGATCTGGAGCGCCTGTACGACTTCGTCCTCGAGCGCGAGCTGGATCGAGGGAGCGGCCTGGAACTCGCCGAGCGGGCGCTGGAAGCGATCGAGAACGGCATCGCCACCTTGAGCTTTTCGCCTTTCACGTGTCGCAAAGCGGGCGGCGATCCGTTCATTCGCGAGCTCGTGATTCCGTTCGGCGGCAGTGGCTACGTGGCGCTGTTCGAGATCGAGTCCGCCGACTCGATCGTCGTCGCGGCCGTCAGGCCTCAGCGCGAAGACGACTATCACTGAACACGGCGGGCGCGCCATTCAACGACATTCAGTCTCTTGTGAGCTGATAAAGACAGCGCTCCCGTGTCAGGCGGCTGATGGGTTGCCTCAGGCTGCAGCGCCTGCTAGCGCTGATTTGCGAGCGTGTGCCGGACCTTGCGGGCAAGATCTTCGCGCGCATACGGCTTGGCGAGCAGTTCCACCCCCGGGTCGAGGCGGCCGCCGTGCACGATGGCATTCCGCGTGTAGCCCGATGTGAACAGCACCGCAAGCCCTGGCACCAGTTCGCGCGCCCTGCGCGCCAGGTCTGGGCTGCGCAAGGGACCTGGCATCACGACATCGGTGAAGAGCAGGTCGATCTTGATACCGCTCTGGATGATGGCGAGTGCCTGCTCGCCGTCGCTCGCTGCGAACACCTTGTAGCCTAGCTGCTGCAGCATCTCGACCACGGTGGATCGCACGTGCTCGTCGTCGTCCGCAACCAGGATCGTCTCGGTCCCGCCCACCACCGGGCCCATGTCGGGTGAGGCCACTTCCTCCTCGGGATTGCGTGACCGCGGCAGATAAAGCTTGACGGTCGTCCCGTCGCCCACCTCGCTGTAAATCTTCACATGGCCGCCCGACTGCTTCACGAAGCCGTACACCATGGAAAGTCCCAAGCCCGTGCCCTTGCCCTCTGGCTTGGTCGTAAAGAACGGATCGAAAGCTTGTGCAATGACATCGGCCGGCATCCCCGCGCCGGTGTCCGACACGGCCAGCATGACATAGTCTCCCGCTACGAGGTCGGCATGTACACGGGCATACGCGGCATCGAGGGTTGCGTTGGCAATCTCCACCGTGAGCTTGCCCGTCCCATCCATGGCATCACGCGCATTGATGGCCAAGTTCAATAGAGCATTCTCGACCCGCGCCACATCGACGGAAGTGCTCCAAAGGTCATCGGCGACGGTGGTTTCCAGCAGCACAGCCTCGCCCAGAGCGCGTTGCAACATCTCGTGCATGGCCTGCACGACGCGACCGAGATTCACGACCTTCGGCTCGAGCGTCTGCCTGCGACCGAAAGCCAGCAGTTGCCCGGCCAACTTGGCCCCACGCCGCACGCCGGCGAGCGCGTTCTCGACGCGCCGTTCGGCCCGTTCCAGTCCTGCCACGTCGCGGGCCAAAAGCTGCAGATTGCCAGCGATGACTTGCAGCAGATTGTTGAAGTCGTGTGCGACGCCACCCGTGAGCTTGCCGATGGACTCCATCTTCTGCGCCTGCATAAGCGCCTTTTCCGTGCGCTTGAGCACCTCGGCCGCCTCTCGGCGTTCTGTGATGTCGCGAGTTATTTTGGCGAAGCCAAAGAACCTTCCATCGTCATCATGAAGCCGATCGATGATCACGTGGGCGAAGAATCTGCTTCCGTCCTTGCGGACCCGCCAGCCTTCCTGCTCGAAGCGGCCTTCTGCCGACGCGATGGCAAGTGCTTTTGCGGGCAACCCGATGGCCTGGTCCTCCGGGGTATAAAAGCGCGAAAAATGCGTTCCGAGCACGTCAGCCTCGGCGTATCCCTTGATGCGCTGAGCGCCCGCGTTCCATTTCGTGATCAGGCCATTTGGGTCGAGCAGGTAGATCGCATAGTCGTCACCCCCTGTACGAGCAGCCGGAACTCCTGTTCGCTTTTGCGGAGCGCCTCCTCCGCAGCCTTGCGATCGCCCACGTCGCGGGTGATCTTGGCAAAGCCCAGCAGGCGCCGATCGGCGGCATAGATGAGGTCGATGACGACGTTGGCCCAGAAGCGAGTGCCGTCCTTGCGCAGCCGCCAGCCTTCGGCCTGGAACGTCCCTTCCTTTTGTGCGGTTTGCAGGGCGCGCTCGGGAATTCCCGCCGCGCGGTCTTCTGGCGCGTAGAAGCGCGAAAAGTGCTGGCCCACGATTTCGGCAGCCGCATATCCTTTGAAACGCTCGGCACCGGCATTCCAGCTCACCACATGGCCCTGCGGATCCAGCATGTAGATCGCGTAGTCGTGGATTGCCGAAACGAGCAACTCGAAGCGTTGCAGTTCGATCAGCCTGCTGTCATCGGGAAGGTCGCTGGTGTCCATGGCTGATTTCTGGGAGGCTGTAAATTGAACCGAGCCTCCATGCTCCGACCAGCGGCATTCCACTGTTCGGGAAGGGAGGACCCTTGAGGTCCCGGCGGCTGCCGGTCATAGCGGGCGTTAGCTTGCCAACCGGCCGCGAGTTTGACATCCCGCGCTCAAGCTGCGACTCTCACCACCTCAAGAAGGCAGTATGGTCCCGCCCGGTGCGCCTGAACGCTCGGGCGAGGCAGCGGCAGCGTTTCGCATCGACGCTTATGCAATCGTTGCCGATACTGTTTCAGCCTCCGAAGCCGAGCCGTCAAAGGCTCCTCTTTTCGTTTGAGCGCCCCGAAGATCTTCGCGGGATCGGCTTCCCCGAGCGGGAAACCGGCATGTTCAATTTCTTGGAGGTAGTCGAGGGGCAGCACGGTATCGCTTCCAGGATCACACGAAACGATTCGATCCTGCCGAGCGATTTAGTTAGACATGCGTGACACCGCCGATACACCGCGTCAGCGGATTCTTTCAAAGCACTCGGCGCTTCGCGATCAAATGGCCGTGGCTTTGCAACGTCCACGAACGAGGTGCTCGCCTTTATGCCGCCCGATGCCGCGAACTTCCCTCGGTCTTCTTGGCAAAGTACGAGGCGGCGCTTTTTAGCATGTCGCGTCAAACCGCTTCTCACGGTCATGCCCGGCCCGTGCGCCTCTTGGGAAGCCCAAGCCGCATGTTCTGGCTGGACCATATACCGCGCAGGCGCCTTACACCGTCACCGGCACCAACGCGGCGGGCTTCATCACTGTGACGCTGCAGCTCGAAGTGCAGCCGGCGCTTGTCGGGCCCGCCAGCGTCGTTTACAGCACGCCCACGGTGCTGTACGTCGCAACCGAAGCGATCGTTCCCAACACCGCGCAGACGACCGGCGGGCCGGTTGCCACATTCACCGTCGCGCCGGCGTTGCCGGCGGGCCTGAGCCTCAACGCACAGACGGGTGCCATCACCGGCACGCCGGCCGCGCTGCAGTCGCTGGCGACGTACACCGTCACCGCGAGCAACGCTGCGGGCTCGGCGCAGACGCAGGTGCGCATCGCCGTCACCGCTCGCGGCAGCTGGGTGTCCACCGCCACTGTTCCCGACGCACGGCATTACTTCGCGCTCACGCGCCTGCCCAACGGCAAGGTGCTGGCCTCCGGTGGCTTCACCGCCGGCGGCGTCACCAATTCGGCCGCCCTCTACGACCCCGCGAGCAACACCTGGACGGCCACTGCCTCGATGCTCTATGCGCGCAATGGCCACTCGGCCACGGTGCTTCAGGACGGCAAAGTGCTGGTTGCGGGCGGGAGCGACTCGGCGCGCGCGGGCGTGCTGCCAGCGGAAATCTACGACCCCGCCGCCAATACATGGACGGTGACGGGCAGCATGGCCGAGGAGCGCGAGTGGCATTCCGCGGCGCTGTTGCCGAACGGCAAGGTTCTGGTCGTCGGCGGCTATAACTCGGAGCCCTCGCTCACCTTCTCGCAGACCGCGGAGCTGTACGACCCGGCCACTGGCGTCTGGACGATCGCGGCGACGCCATTGGCGACCGCGCGTGGCCAGCATGCGATGGAACTGCTGCCCGGCGGCAACGCCGTGCTGGTGATCGGCGGCGTCAACCGCCAGGGCTTCGTGAACACCGCCGAAGTGTTTGCGGTCGATGGCAGTTCAACAACCTCGATACCGATCAGCATCATCGGCAACCTCTTCCGATCGGCATTGCTCGCCGACGGCAGTGTGTTGGCGCTGGCGGACGGCAGCACCACCGCGTTGCGCTTCCACCCCGCGACGTCGACATGGACGACGAGCACCTTCAGCACCTCGCGCAGCCTGCCTACCCTCACTGCCCTGGCCGACGGCCGCGTGCTGCTGGCCGGTGGCAGCAGCCTGAACACCGCGGAAGTGTTCAATCCCGATTTCGATGTGTGGACAACAGCGGGACCGATGGCAAATGTACGCCGGGCTGCGTCCGCGGTCTTGCTGGATGACGGTCGCGTGCTGGCCGTCAGCGGATTCTCGAACACCGCTGGCGAAGTGGACGCCTCGGAGATTTATTTGCCTTGAACGGTTGCTTGCTGGAGACGTCATTGGGGCCGCCGCATCGAGCGGCAGGCGTGGCGCTGGAGCCCTTCGCGCGATTGGCCCATGTGCGCGTGAAGAGCGTGCCTCCCTGGAGCGCGGCGGTCTGGCCGCGCTGTACGGGGCTGCGGCGGCGAGCTTGGTGCATGGCTGAAACGTTACGGCTTTGCTGAAGTCGATTCTGCCGTGTGGCGTACGAACTGGTCGAGCGCCAGCACGAACAGCGCGGCCACGGTGAACATCACCACCCAGCCGGGCAACTGCAGCGCACTGACGACGGCCAGGCCGGAAGGAATGGCCTGGGGCGTTGCGGTGGTGCAGATGAAGTCTGCAGCCGCCATGCCCGTGTAGTGCATCGAGCAGACCGCGGCTCCCATCACACTCGCAGCCAGCCCGCGCATGACGACGGTGCGCGTGTTGAAAGCCAGCCACAGTGCCACGGTCGCGACAACGATGGCGATGAGAGTGGACAGGCCGATGATCGGGTACGACCAGTCGATGAAGCCGCCAAAGCGCATGCCGAACATGCCCAGGTAGTGCATGACGACCACGCCCATGCCCAGCAGGAAACCGGCGACCATGAGGCGCACCGGGCTGCGAGGTGAGGCAGCCACGTAGGCAAGCGCCATCGCTGTGGCGACGACCGCAGCCACAAGCGAGATCAGCGTCTCGAACATGGAATACGACACGCCCACGCGAAGCTGCAGCGCGAGCATGCCGATGAAGTGCATGGCCCACACACCAATACCGCCCAAGGCGAGCCCTGCGGTCGCGGAATGGTAGAGGCTGATGCGGCCTCCCGGCCCCACGATGCGGCGGGCGGCGACAAGCGCGATGAGAGAGCCTGCGACTGAAATGAAGTACGACAGCACGACCAAAGGAACGCTGTACGAAGGCGTGAGAAGTATTTCCATGCGAGTTTCCGAATTTGACAAGTGAACAGGGCCTCGGCCGGTCGCTGCCCGGTACCGCGACACGGGAAGTGACGCGGCGAACAGGCAGGTAGACAAGTGCCGGGCGAGCGTCTTGAGCGACCGCTGGGACAACGGGCGACGCCTACCGCTCGAAGTTTCGAGCTCGGGAATGTTTTCCATTGATTGGCAACATCACCGATAGGAATATTTTGCTTTCACTTATTAACGAAGTGAGCTTCGGAAGCTGATCTCGGCGCGCAAAGCGAGAGATATGTCACACCAGAGCCCAGGAGGTGAGCTACCGTGAGAAGTCCGCCACATGCGTTGCCTCATGAATGAACCACTTGCTGGGCAAAGATGCGGCTGTAGCGATGTTGCGGGAGCTCCTGCATGAAGCGGAGTTCGGTTCGCTGAACTGCATGGCGCTGCGCATCTTTCGCGCAGATGGCGTAGCGGAAGATTTCGTGGTTGGAGGAACGGCGCAACAACAGGCCGGAGCTTTGCTCGATCCGCAGCGCGGCTTGGGTCAGCGATGACGGGAGCTGCCTCCACGAGATGCCTCGGCTTCATGCCGACGGCAATCGCCAGATAGATAAACGGGTTGGGCCACACGCCCCGACCCGTTTTTCATTGTTTGCCCCTTGCCGGTGGCGCGTCAGCCGCGCCGGGCCGCCTCGATGGCGGCGATGTCGATGTTTCTCATCTCCATCATGGCGTCGAACGCGCGCTTGGCAGCCGCGGGGTCGGGATCGGTGATTGCGGCTGTGAGCGCGCGCGGCGTGATCTGCCACGACAGCCCCCACCTGTCCTTGCACCAGCCGCACGCGCTTTCCTGGCCGCCGTTTCCGACAATCGCGTTCCACAAGCGGTCCGTCTCGGCTTGGTCGTCGGTTGCAATCTGGAACGAGAAGGCCTCGTTGTGCTTGAATGCGGGCCCGCCGTTCAGCCCAAGGCAGGGTATGCCGGCCACGGTGAACTCGACGGTCAAGACATCGCCTTGCTTGCCTGCGGGATAGTCGCCCGGCGCGCGATGGATGGCGCGTACCTCACTGTCCGGAAAGGTCTTGGCGTAGAACTCGGCGGCGTCCAGCGCGGTGCCGTCATACCAAAGGCAAATCGTGTTCTTGCTGACCATCTTGGTTCTCCTGGGTTGGGGGAAAGATCGATGCGGCGACGGTCTTCGTCGCATCGGCGGTAGGCACCGGACCATACGCAAGTACAGATCCGATTGCCAGCGGCGCAACTGTTGGCCGCTTTGAGTGACGCCACCAAGGCCTATCAGGACTGGTTCGGTGTCGAGCCCGAACAGTTGATAGGCTGGAGCATGCGCGAGTTCTACGGCGACGAGGCCTGGGCGCAAAACAGCGTGTAGCTCCATGCGAGCGCTGACGACGAACCCTTGCCTCACTTGTCCCGCTTAGCCCGCCGGCTGTAGCCGCGGCTGCTTGCCGGCGTGGTCGGTGCGAGGGAAGGTGAGTGCGATGAGCACCGCGCCGAGCCCCACGGCCGTCGAGCCGATGTACATCCAGGCGTAGCTGCCATAGCGATCGAAGAGCCACCCGCCCAGCACCGGGCCGAGCGCCATGCCCAGGCTGGACAGCATCGACGCCGCGCCCAGCACGGTGCCCAGGATGCGGGCGCCGAAGTAGTCGCGCGCCAGCACCGCGTAGAGCGGCATCACGCCGCCATAGGCGAGGCCGAAAACAATGGCCACGGCATAGAAGCCGCCCAGCTGGTTGACCAGCAGGTAGCTGGCGGCGGCAAAGGCCTGGATCAGCAGCCCGGCAACGAGCACCCGCTTGGCGCCCAGCCGGTCCGCCAGTACGCCGAAGAGCAGCCGCCCACCCAGCCCCGCGGCGCCTTCCATGCTGTAGATGGTGACGGCCGCGAACGTCGGAAGCCCGCAGCCGATTGCATAGCTGACCGTGTGGAAGATCGGCCCCGAATGCGCCGCGCAGCAGGCAAAGAACGTGATCCCGAGCACGAGGAATGCGCGCGAGCGAAGCGCCTGCCCCACCTTCATCTGCGGCGCTGGTGCTGCGCCTCCGGCAGGGGAAGCGGAAGCGGCCGCGGGCGCCGCGCGAATGAGCCAGACCGCGGGCAACAGCACGACCCACGCGCCGATGCCGATGATCAGCTGCGCCATGCGCCAGTCGTAGTGCATGACCAGCCACGCAGCCAGCGGAGAGATGGTCATTGGCGCAACGCCCATTCCGGCCGAGACGAGCGACACCGCCAGGCTGCGATGCCTGTCGAACCACGATGCGGTGGTTGCAATCACCGGTGCGAAGAAGCTGCCGGCGGCAATGCCCATCAGCACGCCGTAGAAAAGCTGGAACTCGATCAAGGTCGACGCGCGGCTCGCCAGCACCGTCGAGAGCCCCAGCAGCACCGTGCCCGCCAGCACCACCACGCGCGGGCCGTAGAGGTCGCTCAGCGCGCCCCAGCCGAAGCCGGCAACGCCCATGCTCAGGAAGGCCAGCGTCATGGCGCTTGAAATGCCGGCCCGCGACCAGCCGGTCGCCGCGCTCATCGGCTCCAGGAAAACCGCCAGCGAGAACAGCACGCCAATGGCCACGCAAGTCATCAGCGCGCCGGCGGCAACAATGGACCAGTTCGAATCGAGCGCGTCGGCCGGGCGCGCGGAGGCATGGATGTTCATCGTCTGCTCCGAAAGAAAGATGGATATGGTGAACCAATTGGTTGACTATACCGGCATTTCTTTTTTTGCGCACGCTCCTGTCACCGGGCGCAATTGAGCGGTGACCTGCGCTGTACCAGTCGGCGGACGCGGGCCGCATCAGCAACTGCCGGCCGACGACGATGTCGACCTGTACTTCCTTGGCCCCAAGCCTTTCATGAAGGCGGTCCATGTCAGCAGCCTTGAGCTGGGCGTGCCCAAGCAGCAACTGCGCTACGAGTTCTTCGGGCCGCTCGAAGCGCTGGAGGCGGAAAGGGCAAACGATGCGCAGGCAGCATCTCGCAGCAGCGGGGGCGCCTGGTCTCCTCTCACCGTTCGTCAGTGGGCAGGCGGCGAGCCGCTTCGCGGCAGGCTTGCACGAAGCGTTGCGCGGCCGCGGCGTCGGGCCCGTCGAGCGCCGGCGGCACGGAGGGCTCGTTTTGCACGGCCGCGCGAAGACGACAGCGCAATACCGAGGGAACGCCGCAGGACCGCCGGGATGTTCTCGTCTTCGACGAGAAGAAGAGCGGCGATACGTGCGGCCCTTGGCGTCAACTCCACGGCCTGTTCATACAGGGGGCCGATTCGCATGGGTGTTCGCGCGATCACATCAACCGCAATCCCCGGTTGAACTGCATGAAGGTCTTGATGGGTGCCGGCGCGTTGCCCATCTTCGCTATCTCGGCGCGGCCGTCTTCCGTGATGCGGATCACAGTGGCCATGCGCGACGATACATAGGGCGAAGTCGGCTTGAGCGTCGTGATCTCGGCCTCGATCAAGCCTGTGGCCAGGAGCACCGAGACGTGCCGGATTTCCTCCGGATTGGCGACTCGAACCGGTAGCTGCACATGCTGCAGCCTGTTCAAGAACGAAAGCGGCATTCGATTCTCCGTTGCAGGCGCTAACCCTTGCGGGGGGAACACCTCGGAGGCAATCCACGTGCCCGAACCGCGCCCCCGTCGCGGTCCTGTTGGTTGTAGCACCTGCTCTGGTTACTACCTATGCGCCAAATGGCTACCGTCTGGTGGTAGTAGAAAGACTTACTGCATATATCGCTGTGAATTGTTCCGCCGCGATGTCTGGTACAAAAGGCCGATGACCGTTCCACTCGCGGTTTCCCTCGTCGATCTCCTTTTCGGACTGGCGCTCGGGCCCTCTGGCGGGGCCGCTCGCAACCGTTGCTCGCTCGAAGGCCTCGCCTGGAAGAAATCCAGCCGCGAAGGCGTGCTCGAGGTCACTGTCCAGGAACTGGAAGCGACCGCGCTGCAGTTCGCATCTGGACCTCTGGTACTCGAGATCGGCCGCATCGCCGTGCATGCGCTTGCAGGCCAGGTGCGCACCGGCGATGCCGGCGTACTGAGCCTCTCTGCCGTCCAGGCAGCCGAAGCCGAGCTCTCGGCAGTGAGGCTGCAGGGGCCCTTGGTCATGCCGCCGCAAATTCAGACGGCGTTGCAGGCCCTGCAGAGCGCGGGCGGCGCGGCACCGGCTGCCGGTGGCGCCACCACGCCCCAGGCGGCAGCCGACGCCTGGCGCCTCGGTCCGCTCGGGCAAGCGGAGGGCGCGATTCGCGGGCGGATCACCGATGCGCACCTGTTGTTCGACGCGGATGTCACGGTGCCCATAGAGCATGGGCAGATCGATTTCAACGACGCGACGGTCGAGCACGTGGGCCCGGATTCGCGCATGGGCGTGAGTCGGCTCGGGCTCTATGTCGATGCGCCGAACGGCCGCAGCTACCTGTACCAGTTCGCTTCGGCGCCGCTTGCCGGTGTGGAGTTCGAGCGCCGCGGTGCCTTGCTGAGCCCGTGGGTTTCCGAGCGCGGCAAGCTGCACTTGCAGGCGTTTGCCGAGGCCATGCTGCGCCAGTGCATGGGCGGCCACGGCCAGGGGTTGACCGAGCAGGCGCGCCTGCTTCTGGGCCGCACGGCGATTTCGGGCGAGGTGCAGCTTGGCGACGGAGTTCTCGCGGTGCCGGGTGCACAGGCGCACATGGAGGGCCGCGGCGAAGGGCGCAACGCAGTCGGCATGCACTCCGATGCGCTCGGCCAGGGCCTGACAGTGGAGATGGCTTCGCTTTCAGCCCGCGATGCGGCCGCGACGTGGAAGGGCGTGCAGCTGGGCTGCGACAGGATCACCGCGCGGCTCAAGCTCCAGCTCCTGATCGAAGGCGCACACGTGCGCTTCGTGATCGAGATCGAGAACTGCAAGCTCGCAGGGCTGCGGCTCGATCTTTAGGGCCGGCCCGGCTCAGGCGGCCTGCGGAAGGTAGCTGGGCCGCGGCGCTGTCATGCCGCGCTTGAGCTGCCGGGTGATTTCATCGGCCAGCACTTCGTCCTCGCCGGCTTCGAGCCCGTCGAGCGCCCGCTTGACGATGTCTCCGGGGCTGGTCTTGGGAACGTCGAACCCGCGCGTCAGGTCGGTATCGACATAGGCCATGTGCAGCGCCAGCACCTGGGTCTGCTGTGCCGAAAGTTCGCTGCGCAATGCGTTGGTGAGCGACCAGGCCGCCGACTTGCTGGCCGAATAGGCCGCCAGCTCGCCGCCGTTCGCCCATGACGCAGCCGACAGCACATTGAGCAGCGCGCCGCCGCCGTTGGCCTTGAGAATCGGCGCGAAGGCCTTGCTCATGCGCAGCACCGCAAAGAAGTTGGTCTCGAAGATGCGCCGCGTGACCTCTTCGCTGTCGGATGCGAGAAAGCCTCCCACTTGGGCAATGCCCGCGTTGTTGACCACCAGCGTCACGTCGGATGCCTGCGCGGCGGCGGCCGTCACGTCTTGCGGGTTGTCGACGTCAAGCCGCATTGCCTGAACGCCCGAGTGCGTTACAGCCACGGGGTTTCGTGCGCCGGCATACACCTTGCGCGCGCCGCGGGCGAGCAGTTCGCGTGCAAATACCAAGCGGATGCCGCGATTGGCGCCAGTGACGAGAGCAACGGAATTTTCGATCTTCATGGGAATCTCCTAGGTGGGGTGGGGGACGAACGAAGCTCACTTGACCTTGATGACGACCTTGCCCTTGGCACGGCCTGCTTCGACATAGGCCAGGGCTTCATTGGTGGACTCGAACGGGAACACGTGGTCCACCACCGGGCGGATGGTGCCGGCCTCGAACAGGCGGGTGATCTCGCGCAGCTGGCTCCCGTTCGCCCTCATGAAGAGAAACGAGAAACCGACGCCGCGGCCCTCGGCCCTGCGCCTGATGCCCGCGCTCAGGAGCCGCATGACCAGTTTCACGAAGCCGGGTGCGCCGCTTTGCTTGCCGAACTCGGGGTCGGGCGGTCCGGAGATGGTGATGAGCTTTCCGCCGCGCTTGAGCACGTGGAGCGACTTTTCAAGCGTCTTGCCGTCCTGGCTGTTCAGCACCACGTCGTAGTCCCGCAAGACATCCTCGAAGTCTTGCGACCGGTAGTCGACGACGACATCCGCGCCCAGGCTCTTGACGAGGGCCGCATTGGCCGCGCTCGTCGTCGTGGCAACAGTGGCGCCCAACTGCTTGGCCAACTGAATGGCAAAGGTGCCGACCCCGCCGGAACCCGCCTGGATGAAAACCTTCTGGCCCTTCTCGAGGCCGGCCTTCTCGACAAGTGCCTGCCACGCCGTCAGCGCCACCAGGGGAATGGAGGCTGCTTCCTCCATCGTCAGGTTGTTGGGCTTGAGCGCGAGCGACGCCTCCTTGACCGGAACGAACTCGGCAAAGGTGCCGATGCGGAAATCATCGACTCGCGCATACACCTCGTCGCCCGGCTTGAACTGCCGCACGCGCGCGCCGGCCTTCACGACCACGCCCGCCACGTCGTGGCCCAGCACCAAGGGCAGGCGGTAGGGCAGGATGAGCTTGAACTCGCCGTTCCTGATCTTGGCGTCCAGCAGGTTCACGCCGGCGGCATGAACCTCGACCAGGACCTCGTCGTCGCGCAGCTCCGGCGTTGGTATCTCCGCCGCTCGCAGCGGCCGCTTCTTGCGGTACCGGTCAAGAACAAAAGCTTTCATGGTCTTCCTTGTTTCCTGGCGGACCCAGGTTTGCGAACGGCGTCGGTGCCGGGATATTCATCTTCATTTCGCATGATGTTCATCATATTTTGAGGCGAAAAAACAGGCATCGTTTGGCGGCGGATTCAACCAGCGCCGAGGTGCTTCAATGCGGCTTCGCGCAGGCTGGCTGATAGCGCCGGCTCGTCGACCGCGCGGGCCAGCAGCAGCGTGCCCACCATGGTGGCGACCGTCACAAGGGCTCGTTCATGTGCGCCGGGCTGCCCCCAGTCGGGCGACTGGCGGGCGACAAGATCGATCATTTCCTTGACGTGGCGAGTGGTGACGCGGCGTACCTCCGGCGCCTGGCGCGGCGTTTCGGAACCCAGCGCGGCAAGGGGACAGCCGAGCTCGATCTGCGCCACGTGCTCTGGGGAAAGGTAGGTGCGAAGCATCACCGCCAGCGCCTGCTCGGGCGGCACGCTGGCCGCCACGTTGACCGCCACCGCGGCCGACTCGGCACACGCACGGCTCGCCGCTTCAGCCAGCATGGCTTCGCGCGACTCGAAGTGGGCATAGAAGGCGCCGTGCGTCAGGCCGGCTTCCTTCATGATGTCCGCGACGCCGGTTCCGCCGTAGCCGCTGCGGCGGATGGCGCGCGCGGCAGCGGACACGATGCGCTCGTGCGAGGCTTCCTTGGCCGAGGTTCTGGTTCCGTGCTTTGCATTTCGCATGATGTAGATCATATATTTTTCTGGGGAATACGCTCACGACGGGTTCATGCGTACCGCGCCCCGTAGTGACCGCCGTGCACAATCGGCCGCATATCGAACCGCTCTCACTGAATGCGAATCCACGAATTGAAACAACGGCTGCGGGAAGCCGGCGCGGGCCCCAGCCACGAGCAGCGCATCTTGCGGCTGTGGTCGCACGCGCTGCCCCGCAACAGCGGCAGGCGCCTGCCGGGGAGCTTCTTTCCGTCTTCGCTGCTCGAAGCCCTGCCGTCCATTGAAGCCGAGCTTGCGGGGCTGGCGCGCATTCACACCGTGCACGCCGGCGCGGACGGGTCCGAGCGGCTGCTCGTCGCCCTGGCGGACGGCCAGACCGTGGAGAGCGTGCTGCTGCCTCGTGAGGGCCTGTGCGTGTCGTCGCAGGTTGGCTGCGCGGTAGGGTGCCAGTTCTGCATGACCGGCCGGGACGGGTTGCTGCGCCAGGTGGGAAGCGCCGAGATCATTGCCCAGGTCGCCCTCGCGCGCACGCGGCGGCCGGTGCGCAAGGTGGTGTTCATGGGCATGGGCGAACCGGCGCACAACCTGGACAACGTGCTGGAGGCCATCGAGCTGCTCGGTACGGTGGGCAACATCGGCCACAAGAACCTGGTGTTCTCCACCGTTGGCGACGCGCGCGTGTTCGAGCGCCTGCCGCAAGAACGCGTGCGCCCCGCGCTGGCGCTCTCTCTGCACACCACCAAGGCCGAGCTGCGCAAGAGGCTCCTGCCGCGCGCGCCGGGCATCACGCCAGAAGAACTCGTCGATGCTGGCGAGCGCTACGCGCGCGCCACGGGCTACCCGATTCAGTACCAGTGGACGCTGCTCGAAGGCGTCAACGACGGGCCGGACGAGATCGAAGGCATCGTCAGGCTGCTGTCCGGCAAGTACGGCGTGCTGAACATGATTCCCTTCAATGCAGTGGATGGCGTGGCGTTCAGCCGCCCGTCATGGGAGCGCTGCAAGGAGATGGCCCGCACGCTGCACCAGCGCGGCATTTTGACCAAGCTGCGCAATTCCGCCGGTCAAGACATCGACGGCGGCTGCGGCCAACTGAGGGCGCGCGTCGCCGGGGTGCCGGTGCGGTTCGGGCGGGCAAACCGCAATCCCGCCAATCTTGTTACTCCCGCCCTTCGTCCCGCGGCGCCAAACTGACTCCTGGCCGCCGACGAGCGGTGAGCAAACAGCGGACGAATCGCGCTTCTGCCACGGGGCAGGGGAGTCCGCCAACCCAGGAGATTCGAGCAATGACTGCATCCACTGAAAACGGACCCAAAGACGCGCGTCCCGCCATGAACACGCCTCTCGTCGTGTCGCCCAAGGCGTGGCAAGCGGCCTATGAGCAACTGCTGGTCAAGGAAAAGGCGAACACCCGCGCGCGCGACGCGCTGGCCGCCGAGCGCCGGCGAATGCCATGGATGGCCGTGGAGAAGACCTATGCCTTCGAAGGGCCGGCGGGCAAAGCCAGCCTGGCAGACCTGTTCGAGGGGCGGCGCCAGTTGATCGTCTACCGCGCCTTCTTCGAGCCCGGCGTGTTCGGCTGGCCGGAGCATGCCTGCCGGGGCTGCTCGATGGTGGCCGACCAGGTGGCCCATGTGGCCCACCTCAACGCCCGCGACACCACGCTGGTGTTCGTCTCGCGCGCGCCCCAGCAAGATATCGCGCGGCTCCAGGCGCGCATGGGCTGGCAGATACCGTGGTTCACCCTCACCGACAGCTTCGATGCCGACTTCGGCGTGGACGAATGGCACGGCACGAACGTGTTCTACCGCGACGGCGGCCGGGTGTTCCGAACGTACTTCCTGAACAACCGCGGCGACGAGCAGATGGGCAACACCTGGAACTACCTCGACATCACGCCGCTGGGCCGCCAGGAGGTGTGGGAAGACTCGCCCGCGGGCTACCCCCAGACGCCCACCTACAAGTGGTGGAACTGGCACGACAGCTATGCCGCCGATGCCGCGTCCGACAAGAAATGGGCCGAGGTGTCGGCCGCCGGCGAGGCGGCGTTCCGGGCGCAGCAAGCGAGCACGAAGTCGTGAGATTGGCAGCCCAGGCCAGCGCTTGGGCTGTTCGACATCGCAGCCCCGCGCGAGTACCTCGCTCAGCGCCGCCAGGAGTTGAGCGCCACTGAGGCTATTTCCGATTTGCTCTGTTCAAGACGTATTTCGACTTCTTTACCTTCATTAATTTTCGTCGTACGAAATACATTTCAGCGAGCGCTTGCAAGCCGAAATCCTCGGTATGGTCAGACCGGTCTGGTCAAACCACATTGCAAATGAACCGCGCTGCATCGCCTCTGCTGGAGTTGAAGTCGATTTCCAAACGCTATGGCGCAACGGTCGCGTTGAGTGATGTTTCATTCGAGCTAAGACCCGGCGAGGTGTGTGGCCTGCTCGGCGAGAACGGCGCGGGCAAGTCCACGTTGGTCAAGACCTTGAGCGGTGTGGTCAAACCAGACAGGGGTGAGATTCTCATCCGCGGCGCCGAATTTCGGCCGAGCGACGTTGTCGACGCGCGAGCCCGGGGCGTCTCGACCGCCTTTCAGGAACTGAGCCTGGTGCCTACGCTGTCGGTGGCCGTCAATTTGTTCCTGCCGCGCCCGGGGGTCAACAAGTTGGGGCTGGTATCGACGCGTACGCTCGAACGCGAGGCCGAGCAGATCCTGTCCGACCATCGCGTTACCGACATTTCGCCCGCAACCCGCGTGGAGGATCTCCCACTGGGGCTGCGGCAGAAGATCGAGATCGTGCGCGCGTTGACATACAACCCCGCCGTGCTGCTGCTGGACGAACCGACGGCGGCGCTGTCCGATCGAGAGTGGCTGTTCGCGTTGATCGACAGCGTGATCGGCAAGGGCACCTCGGTGCTCTACATCAGCCACAAGCTGGACGAGATCCGCCGCCTGTGTCGACGCTGCCTGATTCTGCGCAACGGCCGCAAGGTTCTCGACAGCGAGATTGCGGCACTCAGCGACAACGAGATCTTCAGCAACATGGCTGGGCGCTCGGCGGTCGAGATCTTCATGCGCAGTACCAGCGCAATTCGCCGGGAGGCACCGTCGCTGCTCGAAGTCTCGGCTCTGCACGCACCGGGCGTCAACGATGTGAGCTTTGCGCTCAAGCCGGGCGAAATTCTGGGAATGGCAGGCCTGGAAGGGCAGGGCCAGTCGGCGCTGTTCAAGGTGTTGAGCGGGTTGACCGCATCGGACAAGGGAGCGATCCGCATCCACGGCAAGCTCGCCCGGATCGGCTCGCCGCGCGGAGCCCGTGCGCACGGACTGGTCCTGGTGCCCGAAGAGCGCAAGTCTGAAGGGCTGTTCACCGATTTGAGCACCGCCGCCAACATTTCGCTGCCGGTCATCGACCGCGCGACGTCGTTCGGACTGATCGACCGCAAGGCCGAGCGGCTCCTGATCGATACCGTGACGCCTCGCGTAAGCCTGGCGGAAGGTTACCTGCCAATGGGCATTGGCGCTCTTTCGGGCGGCAATCAGCAGAAGGCCATCCTGGCCCGCGCGCTGCTCGCCGGGCCGAAGTGCCTGCTGCTGTTCGACCCGACCCGCGGAGTCGACGTCGGCGCCAAGCAGGCTATTTACGAAATGATGCGCAACTTCGCGCTGGAAGGAGGAGCGATCTTGTTCTACTCGACCGAACTGGACGAACTGGTTGGCGTCTGCGACCGCTGCCTGGTGCTCTACCAGGGCGCGATTGCCGGTGAACTGGCGGAGGGCGAAATGTCCCAGGACCGCATTCTGTCGCTTGCTTCGGGTCAAGCGGGCAGCCGCGGGCACAAGGCGATGCAAGTCGAGGCGGCCTGAACATGGCCGCCCCGCGCACGTTCTTCTTGCATCGCCTCGCGGCTTCGGGCGGGGCGCCAGCGGCTTTCGTGCTGCTGATCGTCATGTTCTGCATCTACGCGATGCACGAACCTTCGGCGTTATCGATGCTCGGCATCGGCAACCTGCTCAACAACATGATCGTGCTCGCGCTGGCGGCCAGCGGACTGACGATCGTCATTCTGTGTGGCGAACTGGACTTGTCCGGCCCCGGCGTGCTTGCAATTTCCAACGTTACAACGGCAATGCTCGCCACTGGCGCCTTCGGGCCATTCGGCGGCCTGGCCTCGGTGCTCGTGATCGGCGCGCTGATCGGCGGCCTGAACGGGATGCTGGTCGCCTATCTCGGCCAGCAGTCGATCGCCGCCACGCTCGGCGTGCTGATCGTGTGCCAGGGCATCGCACTGTTGATCCTGTCAGCGCCCGGCGGCGCCGTGCCTGACGCCATGGTCGAGTTGCTGACCGGCGACATTGCGGGCATCCCGACGCCTGCGTTGATGCTTGCGCTGGTCGCAGTACTGTGGTTTCTGCTCAAGTTCTCGCGCACCGGCATTTCGATCTACGCAGTAGGGGCCGACAAGGCGGCGGCTCGTCTCTCCGGCCTGAACGTCGAAACCACCAAGCTGTTCGCCTTCGTGGTCGCGGGTGTCTGCTACGCGCTGGCCGGCTTCGTGCACGGCGCGCAAATCGGCTCCGGCGACCCGCGCGTCAGCGACTCTTTCCTGCTCTTCATCTTCGCCTCGGTGGCGATCGGCGGCGCCTCGCTCAACGGCGGCCGCGGCGGCGTCATCGGCACGCTCGTGGGCGCTGCAATCCTCACAGTGCTGCAAAAAATGCTCTTCGCCTTGGGCGTGGCCGATTTCTACACCAACATCTTCAATGGCGCAGTCATGGTGCTGGCGATCTATTTCGGCCGGCTCTCCGCCCTGTGGGGTGGCCTGCGCAACGGCGGGAAGGCTTGACCGGCATGGCCCATACACAGGCACCCGACACCGCCGCCGCTGCCCAGTCGGGCGACTTGCCGACCGCACCACCGCGCGCGCGCATCCCGTCCGAATGGTTGCCGGCCCTGACGGTGCTCGCGGCCACCGTGCTGCTGCTGGCCGGCATGAAGATCATCAACCCGGCCTTCGGCTCGATGAATCAGCTGGCCGCGATCCTGGTGACGGCCATCTTCCTCGTGGTGGCGTCCTTCGGCCAAGGGCTGGTGATGCTGCTGGGCGGAATCGATCTCTCGCTCGGCGTGATCATCGGCATCGCCGGCATGATGACCGCGCGGCTCACTGCCGGGAACGACAGCGCCTTGGCGACGGCGCTGCCACTGGTTCTGCTGGCTTGTGCCGCGATGGGGCTGATCAACGGCATCGGCGTGGCGATCGCCGGGATGCCGCCGTTCATCGTCACGCTCTCTTCGGGTATCGCCTTCTTCGGCGTGGCACTCGGCGCGAGCGCCGGCAGTTCGCAGCAGGCGGTCGCACCGGGGCTGCAGCGCTTCATGTCGGGCAACTGGCTGGGCGTGCCATGGCCGGTCCTCTTCATCGTGGGGTTCGCGCTCGCGGCCTGGCTGTTCCAGAACCGCAGCGCCTCGGGTCGCAAGCTCTACGCCATCGGCAGCAGTCCGATGGCGGCGCGGATTGTCGGCCTGCCGGTGGCGGCGCTGACCATCGCCACTTACGTGGTGAGCGGCCTGTGTGCCGGCGTCACCGGAATCCTGCTGGCCGGCTATTCCTCGAGCGCCACGCTCGACATGGGCAACGCGCTGCTGATGCCGACCATCGCGGCCGTCGTGATCGGCGGCGCGCGAGTCACCGGCGGCTCCGGCATTTATCTGGGCACCCTGGCCGGCGCGTTGTTCCTGAGCACGCTGTCCACTGTCATCACCGCGATGAGCCTGTCCCAGGGCCTGCGCAACATTGTGCAGGGAGGAGTCATCCTCATCGCCCTGCTGCTGCAAAGCGGGCGGCTGCGCCTGCGCAAGAACTGATCACTGTCACACGTCGGCCAACTCTGAAACCAAGGGAAACTCACATGAGGAAAACGCATACGCGCCAGAAATGGCTGCCATGTCTCGCATCGATCGCGCTTACGGCCGTGGCTACGCTGTTGCCGCACGGCGCCGCACAGGCGCAGCAGCGCTACAAGGTGTTCATGAACATGAGCTACAGCGGCAACACCTGGCAGGCGGCGGCCGCCAACGGCGTCAAGGCGCTGGCCTCGACACCGCCGTACGACAAGCAGGTCGAGTTCAAGACCATCATCTCGGGCACCGATGTGCAACGCCAGATATCCGATCTTCAGAGCATGATCGCCGCCGGTGCCAACGCAATCATCCTGTACCCGCTATCGCCGACGGCCCTGAACCGCGTGATCAAGCAGGCCTGCGCCAAGAACATCGCCGTTTTCACCTACGACAGCACGGTTACCGAGCCCTGCGCGTACAACGTGAGCAACATCACGGCCCGCTACGGTGCCAACACGGCCCAGTGGATGGTCAACCAGATGGGCGGCAAGGGCGAACTCATCTTCAATCATGGCGTAGCCGGCACCACCGTGACCAAGACCTACGACCAGCAGGCCTACGGCGTGTTCAAGAAGTACCCGGGCATCAAGATCGTGGGCGACTTCTACGGCAACTGGAACGACGCCACTTCGCAGGAAGAGGTGGCGAAGATCCTGGCGGCGCACCCCAACGTGGACGCCATCTGGACGGTGGATGGAACCTATGGTTCGCTGAAGGCCGTGATGAACAACCGGCCCGCCCGGCTGGTCACGATTGCGGGCCAGTCGAACAACGGTTATCGCCTGATGATGGCCGACCCTGCGCTGCAGGCCAAGGGGTTCAAAGGCTTGTCGTCCAGCGCCGCCCCCGCGGTGGGACCGTACGCGTTCAAGCTGATGATGGAAGTGGTAACGGGCAAGAAGAAGCTCGACAAGCGCAACATCGAGTACCCGCTGCCATGGGTCGAGGCCAAGGATGTGAAGCTTTGCAAGGGCGACAGCTTCGCTGACGGCTGCAATGTCTTCTCGGCCGACAAGGTGCCACCGCTGTTCATTGCCACCGCGCTCGACGGGCAACTGCTGCCCGAACTTGGCTTGCCCGCGGTGCAGAGTGGCGTGCCAACGCCGGGGGCCACGATCCAGGAGCTGCCGCCAGTGCGCTATGCGGACAACCTGCCGGGCGTCAATTGCAGCGAATGCGAGGCGCCCAAGGATTGGCTGGAGCCCAATCGCGTGACGCCAATTGCGCCCCGTTGAGGGCCGCGTTACCCGCTTTCCATGCCGCGTCCTGCCATGCCCGACTCGCCTTCATCGTCCCGTCCCCTCACGTCCCAGCTCGTGGTGCAGCGTATTCGAGACGGCATCGCGCGGGGGGAATTTCGGGCGGGCTCGAAACTGCCGCCGCAGCGCGAATTCGCGGCGCAGCTCAACGTCAGCCGGCCCTCGCTGCGCGAGGCGCTGTCGATCCTGGAAACACTGGACCTCCTTCGCACCGAACCGGGCAGCGGGACGTTCGTGGCCGAACCCCACAGCGAAGGCCCTCGCGAGGGCTGGCGGCTGAAGGCAGTCTATTCATTGCAGGAAATCTATCAGTTCCGCTTTGTGGTCGAGGGCTACGCGGCTCGGCTGGCCGCAATGCATGCCACCGACGAGGACATTGCGCAGCTGCGCAATGTCTACGACGAGCACCAGGAAGCGGTTCGCAGCAACGACGCGATCTCGAGCACGCAGTTCGATTTTGAGTTTCATCGGCTGCTCATGCAGTACTCAGGCAACGCCGTGTTCGTCGATCTTCAGGTCAGCTACCACCAAGCCATCCTGGAGAGCCAGTTCGTTCCCACCCGGCGCAAGGACCGGCATTGGGAAACGATCGTCGAGCACGGAAATATTTTGGAAGCACTAGTGCGCCGCAACGCCGACGACGCGAGCTATTTCATGCATGTCCACATCAGCCGGGCCGCCAATCGCGCGGGCGTGCTGCTCAACGACAAGCTCTGATGAACCAGCTTGCCATGCCCGTCGCGCGCGCACAGATCAGGGGAAGGATCCAATGAAGCGCGTCGTCGTTCTCGGAACCGGGGGGACCATTGCCTCCCGCTACAGCCAGAGCCATGGTGCAGTGGTGAGCCAGGACGGCGGCGACATGCTGCTCGAACGCGTCGACACGCTGCCGAAGGGCATTCGCGTCGAGGCCGAGCAGTTCTCCAACGTCGGGAGCTATGCGATCTCCCTGGAGGACGCATTTCGCATGGCCCAGCGCATCAAGGTGATCCTTTCGCAGCACGATGTGGCCGGCGTCGTCGTCACGCATGGCACCGACACCATGGAAGAGAGCGCGTATCTCTGCGACCTGTTTGTGCGTTCGGCAAAGCCGGTCGTCTTTACCGGAGCGCAGCGCGCTGCGGATGACCCTGCCAGCGACGGCCTCCGAAACCTGGCCGATGCGATTCGTGTGGCCGCGGCGGCGGAGATGCGCGGCGTAGGCACGGTCATTGCGTTCGAGCAGGAGTTCCACGCTGCGCGCGATGCCACCAAGGAGCACTCGTCGCGCACCGGCACCTTCGCTTCTGCCGAGCACGGCAAGCTCGGAGAGATCGACGGCGAGCGGGTCGTGCTGCAGCGCGTGCCGCTGCGCAGGGGCACCATCGACACCCTGCGCATCGATTCTCGGGTGGACGTGGTGAAAATGGCCATGGGGGTGGACGAGCGCTTCATCCGATGCGCTGTGGATGCGGGTGCCCGCGCCATTGTTCTGGAGGGGTTCGGCCGCGGCAACACCACGCCCGCCGTAACCGAGGCGGCGCGTGCCGCGATTCGACACGGCGTAACCATCGCTGTCACCACCCGTTGTCCTCGCGGACGCGTGGCTCCCATCTACGGCGCGGGTGGCGCCGCCGACCTGGCCGATGCCGGGGCTCTTTTCGCAGGTGACCTGAGCGCAGTCAAGACCCGCATCCTGCTCGCTTTGCTGTTCGGCGCCGGCGCCGACCGGGAGGCATTGCGCAGGGCCGTCGAACTGCACGGCCACTGAAACGCCAACAGCAACTCCGATTTATTCCCCGCCCATCGAACAAACCAGGAAGGACGCTACAAATGGCCAAGGAAATCTTCTGCGGATTCGACGTACATGTCGATGCTGTCGCCGGCTGGCTCGGCTCCTACGGCGGCGAGGACTCGCTGTGCGACATATCCCGCGGCGTGTTCGGCGGCGAAGTCGGTACGCCGCGCCTCGTCAAGCTGTTCGACCGATTCGGCATCAAGACATCGTGGTTCGTGCCGGGCCACTCGATCGAGAGTTTTCCGCGCGAGATCGAAGCCGTGGTGGCCGCGGGCCACGAAATCGGACTGCACGGCTACAGCCACGAGAACCCCATCGACATGTCGCCAGAGCAGGAAGAGGCCGTGCTCGACAAGAGCATCGAACTGATCAGGCGCTTCACCGGCAAGGCCCCGACCGGCAACGTGGCGCCGTGGTGGGAGTTCAGCGCAATCTCCCACGAACTGCTGCTGAAAAAGGGCATCAAGTATGACCATAGCCTGATGCACAAGGACCACGAGCCGTACTACGTCAGCGTGGGAGAAAGCTGGACCAAGATCGACTACACAAAGCCCGCCGCGGAGTGGATGAAGCCGTACGTGCGCGGCACCGAAACCGACCTGATCGAAATTCCCGCCAGCTGGTATCTGGACGACCTGCCGCCGATGATGTTCGTCAAGAAGTCGCCCAACAGCCACGGTTTCGTCAATCCGCGCGACATCGAAGAGATGTGGCGCGACCAGTTCGACTGGGTCTACCGCGAGCATGACTATGCGGTGTTCCCGATCACGCTGCACCCTGATGTGTCGGGGCACCCACAAGTTCTGTTGATGCTCGAGCGCCTGTTCGCCCATATGAGCAAGCATCCTGGCGTGAAGTTCGTAACGCTCGACGAGATGGCCAGCGACTTCGCTCGGCGTCAGCCGCGGCAACGGACCGCGAAAACTGCTTAGAAGCCCCATGGGGCGCTAAGACACTCCCTTTTTGGCCATGCGCGTCCAGCGCTGGTCGGTGTGCCTTCCCGTATATTCCTCGTCGATCTCTTCGATGAGGGCATCGGCGTTCTTCGGATCCACCGCCGCCAGGATTGCGTCGATCATGGCCTCCATCCGGTCGTCGCCTTCCTTCGATTGCGGAGAGCCGACATACAGCAGAAAAGCCAGCCCGCCGATCTGCCAGATGAGCTGCAGGAACTCGGACTGCCAGTTTTCCAGCGTGTCCCTCGACATCTGGATCAGGTAGCCCGAGATCTCCGGCGGAGCGCCGAAATTCTTCTGCTCGTCTACATAGGCGAACCAGCCAAAGAACCAGTGGCCGATCAACGACACGAGAAAGAAACCAAGGGTGACCCATCCATAGCCGTACAGTTTCCAGATCGATTTTTTCTTCATGTAGTGCTTTCCGCTCTAGCTGCATGTTCTGTTGCGCCCTTCCGGGCACGCCGTGCACGTTCACCGCGCGTCTTGTCCAGGGCCGCATGGCTCCTCTTGGCGGCCGCTTCGCACTTGTCGTGAAGCGCGGCCAGTTCCTTGTCGGTGAGCTTCTCGATGCCGATGAACTCGTCGCCCGCGGCCGACGAGCGAATGAGTTCGTCCAGCTTGGTCTGGAGCGCCGCCCCATCGCGGTTTTGCGTGTTCTGGATCAGGAACACCATGAGGAACGTGACGATGGTCGTGCCCGTGTTGATGGTCAGCTGCCAGTTTTCCGAAAATTGGAAGAAGGGGCCCGAAGCCGCCCAGGCAACGACCAGCGCAATGCAAAGCAGAAAAGCGAAAGGACTGCCGGCTGCGCGCGCCGTGGCATTCGCAAAGGTTGCAAAGAACTTATCCATGCGCAAAGGGTGCCGCATCGGAAGCTGCGGGGCGTCATCCATCGTCCATAAAACGGGGTTGAAAATTCCGCTTGGGTATGTGAGCGGCCAGCCATGTGCGGCGGTGCCGCGAGGGGAGGCCTGGGCTTTCGAGTAGGAAAGTACCGACCCCCGCTGGCGGCGCTTGCTTGCGCGGGCGAAACGCTCTTGTGGCTCACATAACAGCCTCAGCCAATGGAGGTGACCCCATGCACGCAAGAGCTCGTCTACTCGGCCATCCGGTACACCAGATGCTGGTGGTGTTTCCGCTCGGGCTTCTCGCCACGGCGGTGGTGTTCGACATCATCTACCTGATCGGAGGCAGCCCCGTCATGGCGGCGGTCTCTTACTGGATGATCGCGGCGGGCCTTGTCGGCGGGCTTCTTGCCGCGCCTTTCGGCACCATCGACTGGCTGGGTATTCCCGCAGGCACGCGGGCCAAGCGCATCGGCGCGATGCACGGCGGCGGCAATGTGCTCGTGCTGCTGCTGTTTGCGCTCAGCTTTTTCCTGCGCGACAGGGGCTACGCCCCGGGCCTCGGGCAAATGGTGTGGGCATTTGCGGGGGCGGCCATTGCAATGGTCACCGCCTGGCTAGGCGGCGAGCTGGTAGACCGGTTGGGCATCGGCGTCGATGAGGACGCGAGCTTGAACGCTCCCAGCTCGCTGAACAAGCGGCATGTGGTGGCCGGCAAGTAAGAACCATCAAGCCTGGGCGCTCTCGGCCACATCGACCGATAGCGCAGCTTGCAGCACCTGGGCCTCTTCCACCGGTTTCACGAAGTGGCCGTCCATGCCGGCACGCATGCTTTTTTCGCGGTCGGCCGGCTGGCCGAATCCGGTCAGCGAAAAAATCTTGAGAGGCCCCGCCTCACCCAGTTCTTTTCGCAGCAGCGCGGCCAGTTCGTAACCGTCCATCACCGGTAGGCCGATGTCCAGAAACGCGATCTCCGGCTTGAACGACGGAGCAAGCGTCAGCGCCGCGGCCGGGTCGTAGGCCACCCGCGCGTCGTGCCCGTGCTCCCGGAAGATCGCGCCCAGCAGGTCCGCGGCATCCTGGTTGTCGTCCACGATCAACACCCTTCGGCGAAGGCCCGTGCCTCGCGAGATGGCCAGCGCTTCGGGCGCAGTGGCTTTCAGCTGGTCGCTGGAGGGCAGGGGCAGGCGAACCCTGAACTCGCTGCCTTGTCCCGGCCCGGCACTGCGGGCTTCCACCGTGCCGTTGTGCGCGGCAATCAGGCTCTTGACCAGCGCCAGGCCCACACCGAGCCCGCCCGCGGCGCGTTCGATGGTTTGCGCCCCCTGGTAGAACAGGTCGAAGACCTTGGGCAACGCGTCTGCCTCGATACCCCGCCCGTTGTCGCTAACAGAGATCGCCACGCTGCCGTCTTCCTGCCACGCTTCCAGACGGATGACGCCACCCAAGGGCGTATAGCGCGCGGCGTTCGTCAGCAGATTGCTGATCACCTGGGCCAAGCGCGTAGGGTCTCCATGCCAGAGCATCGTGCTGTCGGGATAGACGGCATTCAGGGTGTGCTGGCGCTGCTCCATCAGCACGCTCACCATTTCGACGGCCTTTGCCAGCACCGATGCCAGCGGGACCGTTTCTTCGCGCAGCGTCAACTTGCCACGGGTCACGCGCGACACGTCCATCAGGTCGTCGACCAGCCGGATCAGGTGCTGGACCTGGCGGTGGATGGCGTCCTGCTCCTTGGAGGTCTTGAGGTCTCCGCGGCGCTTCATCAACTCGAGCGCGGTGACGATCGGCGCCAGCGGATTGCGAAGTTCGTGCCCGAGCACCGCAAGAAATTCGTCCTTCGCGCGGCTGGCGCGTTCGAGATCGCGCAGCAGCGCTTCGCGCTCGGCGCTTGCCCGCTCTTGGCCCCGGCGGGCGGCGACGAGGTCGGTCACATCCACGGCGATGAGCATCAGGCCGTACAGGCGGTCGAGCCGCTTCAGCGGCTGCACGCTGAGCTTGAAATAGCGTTCATCGAGGTGCCCGCCGCCGGCGCGCTCGACGAGGGTCAGGTGTTCTTCGGCCACATACGGGCGCCCCGATGCGAAGGCCTTGTCCAGGATGCGCAACGTGTCGTCGCGCGCGCAAAGCTCGGGCAGTGCCTGCTCGTAGGTTTTTCCTTCAAGGTCGAACTTGCCCACCATCGACTTGTAGACATCGTTGGCCAGTTCGAACCGGTGTTCGGCGCCCACCAGCAAGGCCGCGGCAACAGGCGCCCGGCGCAGCAGGTCGTTTCGCTCGCGCTCGGCCTCCTCGCGCGCCACGCGTTCCGTGACATCGCGCGAAAAGCAGCGCGTGTAGCGCAGCACGCCGTTTTCGAATCGGCCGTTCGACTGGATCAGAACGTGCTTGATCGCACCGTCCTTGCAGACGAGGCGGGCCGGATAGTTGCGCAGCGTTTCCCCTGCGCTGAGCCGCTTGAGAATGTCCTGGATCACCGGCTGGTCGAGATGAAAACGCGTGATGTGCTGGCCGATGTATTCGTCGGCGCTGTAGCCCAACATCTCGAGCTCCGCCCGGTTGGCCCAGAGGATCGTGCCGTCGGCCGCCACCTGGTGCAGGCCTTCCGCGGCGTTCTCGGCGAAGTCGGCCAGGTCGCGCTCGCGCGCACGCGTGGATTCTTCCGCCTGGTGCCGGCGCAGGATCTCGTCGTCCAGCGACAGCACCTTTTGCTGGAGCACCGCGATCTCGCCGGGCGCCATAGTGGCCGTGCCCCCGACGGGAATCACCCGGGAATGCGCCTGGCACACATGGCGGAACACGGCGGCGTGCGCCGTGCCCGGGAATACGGAGAGCGGATAGCCGCAGAAAAGCTCGAACTCGCGCCGGGTGGCCAGCCTGTTCCAGTACCCCTCCAGTTCGAGCGCATCTTCATGCTTGCCGTCCGCGCAAAGAAGAGCCACCAGCTCGCCGTAGATGCGGAGCTTTCCGCGGCCTTGCAGGGTATCGACCAAGCCGCCGACCGATTGGTTGAACAGGCGTTCGTCGGGCTTGCCGTTCAACACGATTTGCCCGAGCGCTTCCGCGGCGTCCACGAAAACGATCTTCTCGTCGGGACAAACCCCGGACAGGCGCATGCGGAAACTGCGGCGATGCGCCTCGGTGGCAAGAACCAGGGCGCAACCGCCTTCAGCCAGGGTACCGGCCAGAAAGTCGGCTGCCGACGCGATCAGGATCTTCTCGTCGTCGTAGAACTGCACCTGGTGCGCGCAGGCGGCACCGGTGGTGCCGGCAGGGAGGATATGGGCGCTCATGTCCTGCATTTTCATGCCGTTCGATCCATCTGGATACATCACAGCACACTGTCAACACGCGCTTTACACGAAAGGCTGCTCCGGCGCGTGGCCCCGATCGGACCCGCAGCGCAGCGCCGCGTCGACAGGAAAGCCCTGGGATCCGGCACATTTCGGCAATCTCGGCCGGAAGCTGCTCGGCCGGCCGTGCTTGCCGGCGAAGACCTGCCCGATGATCCGGCCGCATGTGCATGCGGCGCCGAAACGCGTTGCAGGTCTTCGAACAACGCGGGCGGTGGAGCTCGCCCCACAGGGATGGCCTATGCCGAAACAATCAAGACACTACACGGCGCGGAAAAGCGGGCGGCTGGCAAGTCGCTTGGCCGTATTGGGCGCTTCTGCGATGCTGGCGGGCTGCGCAGTGGGCGTCGGCTTCGGCATTCCGCTGGCTCCGGGGCTGTCGCTGAGCGTCGGCGTCGGTTCCGGCGGACCCAGCCTGGGCCTGAGCACCGGCTGGGGGCCGCTCGGCGCGGGCATCAGCGTCAATCCTCGTGGCCAATTGGTCGGCAGTGCGGGCGTCGGCGTGGGCGCCGGACCGGTAGGCGTCGGGGTCGGCCGCAGCGTGGTGCTGCACGACCCGCAACAGCCGCTGGCCTACGCGTTGCCCGAGGCACCCGCCTATGGCGTCGGCCAGCCCGGCGATCCCGTGGCGCCCTGAGCGCTACTCGCCCATTGCGGCTCAGGGCTGGAAGCCGGACCGGCGCACCACCGGCTCCCATTGTTGGCGAAAAGCCTTGAGCATTTGCACGGTCTCGGCCTGCGTGCTCACGATGGGCGTGATGTAGGCCGCATTGGCAGCCTTCTGCAGCGCCGGGTCCTGCATGACGTCGCGGATGGCGGCGGCCAGCAGCTGCACCTTGGCCGGCGCCATCGTGGCGGGCGCGAAGAAGGTGTTCCAGCCGTCTGCATCGATCTTCATGCCGGCCTCGCGGAAGGTGGGAATGGCCGGCGCGAAGCTCACGCGCTTCTTGCCCGATACCGCCAGGATGCGGATCTTGCCGGCCAGGTGCTGGGCATAAAGCGAGTCGAGCGTGTCGATGGCAATGGGCAGGTTGCCGCCGCTCAGGTCGGCCGATAGCGGCGCCGATCCGCCATAACCCTTGATCTGCGGCTGCACGCTGAGCGCGTCGCCCACCATCAGGCCGAAGAAGTGGGGCAGGCTGCCGGTCGCCGGCACGCCGAAGACGGCCTCTTCCGGATGCGCCCAGAGCCGGCCCACCAGGAACATCGCGCGGTCGAGCTGCAGCTTGTTGCCTACGGCCAGCGCAAAGTCATAGCTGCTGACCTGCGACACCGGCACAAAGTCCTTGTCGGGGTCGTAGCCCGCGTCCTTGAACACGAGCGGCGCCACCACCATCACGGCGGGGTTGCCGAGCATCAGCACGTTCTGCCCGGCCGGTGCGCGCTTGACCTCCTTGGCCGCCAGCCGTCCACCTTCGCCCGGGCGGTTTTCCACCGTGGCTGCCACGCCGAGCTTGGGCCCCAGCCGCTCGGCCACCAGGCGCGCGACGCGGTCGGTGCTGCCGCCGGCGGTGTAGCCCACCACCAGCGTGAGCGGACCGTCGAGAGCGGGTGCCTGGGCATGGGCGAGGGGAGCGGCACAGGCGCCGAGTGCCAGGCAACAAGCCGCGAGCTTTCGGCGGGAAAGAAAAACAGACATGGGTCCTCCTGCTGCGTGATTGGCGAACGGGTGCGCGCAGGTTTTCACGGCGACAATCGCCGGCCCGCTTCGTTTCAACCCGTGTAATTTGTTACTGGTTTATACGCAGGCAACAATCAGTTGATCTAATCCATCAATTGCCAACTGAGGCCTGCGAGTCACACTGCGCCGTCGCCTCATCACACCCGTTAGAACCTTTCCATGCACGGCACGCAAGGTATGCAAGCTTTTCCCGATGCAGGCGCCTTGCGCGCGCCCAGTTCCCTGGACGACCTGCTGCTGTATCGGCTCGCGCGCGCGGTGCGCACCAGCAGCGGCATGGCCACGCGACTGGTGGAGGGCGGCTTCGGCATCACGCGCCGCGAATGGGGAATGATCGCCACGCTCGCGCAGCAGGGCGAGATGCGGTCGTCCGCACTGGCCGCACACCTGCACCTGGACCGCGTGCGCACCTCGCGCGGGCTGCGTGGGCTGGTCGAAAAGAAGCTGGTGGCGCGCCGGCAGGACGCCGACGACCGGCGCGAAGTGCATGTACGGCTGAGCGCCTCGGGCGGGGAGCTTTACGAAAAGGTGTTTCCGCGCATCGCGGGGCTCAACACCGATCTGCTCGAGGGCATCGAGCCCGCGCATCTCGACATCTTCCTGCAGTGCCTGCGGCACCTCGAAGAGCGCGCGAACACGCTGAGCGCGCAAGGCGCGGTGGTGGAGAAGGCCAACCGCCGCTCGGGCGGCACGCGGCACCGTTGGCCGGATTCCGGCACGGCTTAGCGGCCCTGGCCCCGGCGCGCCTTTGCAGGCGAACCGCGGAGCTCGGCTTCAGCTCTCCGGCACGATAAAGCTGGGATGCCGCGCGCAGATTTCCGGCAGCGAACTCAGCGTGCCCGAAAGGTGCTCGCGCAGCGCCTTCTGCGCGCAGGCACTGTCGCCTTGCGCAATGGCGCGCACGATGGCGCGGTGGTCGCGAAGAATCGCCTCGGTCTTGCCCGCGGTGGGCAGGTGCAGGCGCCGCAGCCGGTCGACGTGGCCCGAGACGCGGCTCACCATGTCCCACAGGCTCGGCACTCCGGCCGCCTCGTACATCAGGTGATGAAACTTGCGGTCGGCGCCGACGAACTCGCTGTACTGCCGTTCCGCCGCCAACGTTGCCTGCAGCGCGATCTGCGTTTTCAGCTGCGCGACGAGATCGGGCGTGGCCTGCTCGGCCAGCTGATGCACGATCTCGAGCTCGATCGAGCGGCGCAGAAAGTGCGCCTGCCGGGCCGCGTCGATGTCGATGCGGCTGACCAGCGTTGCGTGCTGCGGAAACACATCCACCAGGCCTTCTTCGGCCAGCCGCAGCAAGGCCTCGCGCACGGGTGTCTGGCTCACGCCGAACCTGTCGGCCAGCTCTTGCCGAACCAGCACCGTGCCGGGCACGAGTTCAAGCGAAAGAATGGCATCGCGCAGCTTCTCGAGTACCTGTGGTGCTGCGAGGCGCGTGCGGTCGAGTCGGATCCGGGTGAGGGCGGTCATTCGCTGGAATTCTCGCTTTGCTGAACTGATATATTAGTGTTTTAATGTAGTTGATTCCACAAAGCCCACTGGTTCAGCCATCCGTTTCAGCCCCTCCGATGCAACGCTCCTACGACACCCTGCGCAGCGCCCGCTGGTTCGCACCCGACGACTTCCGCTCCTTCGGCCACCGCTCGCGCGTGATGCAAATGGGCTACGCGCCCACCGACTGGGTGGGCAAACCGATCATCGCCATCGTCAACACCTGGAGCGATGCCAACCAGTGCCACTCGCACTTCAAGCAGCGTGTGGACGACGTGAAGCGCGGCATCTTCCAGGCCGGCGGCTTTCCGCTGGAGCTGCCGGCCATCTCGCTGTCCGAGAGCATGGTCAAGCCGACGACCATGCTCTACCGCAACTTCCTGGCGATGGAAACCGAAGAGCTGCTGCGCAGCCATCCCATCGACGGCGCCGTGCTGATGGGCGGCTGCGACAAGACCACGCCGGGCCTCACCATGGGCGCGCTCAGCATGGGCCTGCCGTTCATCTACCTGCCGGCCGGCCCGATGCTGCGCGGCAACTGGCGGGGGCAGGTGCTGGGCTCGGGTTCGGACGCATTCAAGTATTGGGACGAGCGCCGCGCCGGCCAGTTGAGCGACCAGGCCTGGCAAGAGATGGAAGCCGGTATTGCGCGCAGCCATGGCACCTGCATGACCATGGGCACCGCGGCCACCATGATGGGCATTGCCGAAGCCGTGGGCTTTTCGCTGCCGGGCGCCTCGAGCATTCCGGCGGCCGATGCCAACCACGTGCGCATGAGCGCCGAATGTGGCCGCCGCATCGTCGAGATGGTGTGGGAAGACTTGACGCCTGCCAGGATGCTCACGCGCGCCAACTTCGAGAACGGCATTGCATGCGCCATGGCCATGGGTTGCAGCACCAACGCCATCGTGCACCTGATTGCCATGTCGCGCCGCGCCGGCCATCCGGTCACGCTGGACGACTTCGATGCCGCAAGCCGCCGGGTGCCGGTGGTCGCCAACATCCGGCCGAGCGGCGACACCTATTTGATGGAAGATTTCTTCTACGCGGGCGGCCTGCCCGCGATGCTGGAGCGCATTCGCGGCCACCTGAACACCGAGGCGCGCACGGTCAACGGCCGCACCATCGGCCAGAACATCGAGGGCGCCGAGGTGTTCAACGACGACGTGATCCGGCCGCTCGACAACCCCATCTATGCCGAAGGGGCGCTCGCCGTGCTGCGCGGCAACATCGCCCCCGATGGCGTGGTCATCAAGCCGAGCGCGTGCGCGCCGCATCTGCTGCAGCACACCGGCCGCGCGCTGGTGTTCGACGACTACCCCGCGCTCAAGAAGGCGGTGGACGATCCCGAGCTGGACGTGACTGGCGACGACATCCTGGTGCTGCGCAATGCCGGCCCGCGTGGTGCCGGCATGCCCGAGTGGGGCATGCTGCCGATCCCCACCAAGCTGCTGAAGCAGGGCGTGAAAGACATGCTGCGCCTGTCGGACGCGCGCATGAGCGGCACCAGCTACGGCGGCTGCCTGCTGCATTGCTCGCCCGAGGCGGCCGTCGGTGGCCCGTTGGCATTGGTCAAGACGGGCGACCGCATCTCCGTCGACGTGCCCGCACGGCGCATTCACCTGGAAGTGAGCGACGAGAAACTGGCCAGCCGCAAAGCCGCATGGACACCGCCGCCGCCGCGCTACGAGCGCGGCTACGGATGGATGTTCGGCCGCCACATCCTGCAGGCCAACGAAGGCTGCGACTTCGACTTTCTCGAAACCGCGTTCGGCAAGCCGGTGCCCGAGCCAGACATTTTCTGAAGACCTCTTTCCCCATACCGAACCAACGCCCAAGCAAACGGAGACCCGACGTGAATCCCCAAACCCGCGAGAAGCTGATGCAGGTCAGCACCGCCACCCTGTGCACGGCCCTGTTCAAGCGGGGCCTGCGCAACCAGTTCATCCAGAACGTGCACCCGCTCAACCCGTCGCTGCCCAACATGGTGGGCGAGGCCTTCACGCTGCGCTACATGCCCGCGCGCGAAGACCTGAATCCCATCACCGTGTTCAACGACCGCAGCCATCCGCAGCGCCAGGCCGTGGAGCAATGCCCCGAAGGCGCGGTGCTGCTGATGGACAGCCGCAAGGACGCGCGTGCCGCATCGGCCGGCGGCATCCTGGTGAGCCGGCTCATGAAGCGCGGAGTGGCCGGCGTGGTCACCGACGGCGGCTTTCGCGACAGCCCCGACATTGCGAAGCTGGGCTTTCCGGCGTACCACCAGCGCCCGAGCGCGCCGACCAATCTCACGCTGCACCAGGCCATCGACATCAACGTGCCCATCGGCTGCGGCGACGTGGCCGTGTGGCCCGGCGACGTGGTGGTGGGCGATGCAGAGGGCGTCATCGTGATTCCTGCGGACATTGCCGACGAGGTTGCGACCGAGGCCACGGAGATGACCGTCTTCGAAGACTTCGTGCAGGAGAAGGTGCTCGAAGGCCGCTCCATCCTCGGCCTCTATCCGCCGACCGAGGAGCAAAGCCGCACCGAGTTCGCCGCCTGGCGGCAGGCCCGCGGCCGCTGACCGTCCAACCTTCATTCGTCAGACAACAAAGAGAGACAAGACCATGCCCTTCATTCATCGCGCCGCGCGGCTGCTGCTCGCTGCATCCGCGTTCGCACTGGCACCCACCCTCGCGCTTGCGCAGGCCGAATGGCCCGCCGCCAAGACCATCACCTATGTCGTGCCCTTCACGGCCGGCGGTTCGACCGACATCGTGGGTCGCATCCTGGCCAACAAGCTGCAGGAGAGCCTGCACCAGTCGGTGGTGGTCGACAACAAGCCGGGACAGGCCGGCGGCATCGGCGCCGCCTATGTCGCCAAGGCCGCGCCCGACGGCTATACGCTGTTCGGCGGCACCATCAGCACGCACGCCATCAACGCCAGCCTCTACAAGAAGCTGCCCTACGACCCGATGAAGGACTTCGAGCCCGTGTCGCTGGTCGGCCGGCTGCCCAACGTGCTGATCGTCAACAGCCAACTCGGCGTGAACTCGGTGGCCGAGCTGATTGCGCTGCTCAAGAAAGACGAATCGAAGCGCACCTTCGCTTCTTCGGGCGCGGGAACATCGACGCACCTGGCGGGCGAGATGTTCGCCGACATGATCGGCGTGAAACTCACGCACGTGCCGTACAAGGGCACGCCGCCCGCGATGACCGATGTGGCCTCCGGCCTGGTGCCCTTCATGTTCGACCAAGTGACCGCTGCGCTGCCCCTGGTGAAGAGCGGCAAGCTGAAGCTGCTGGCCGTGACCACCGGCAAGCGCATTGCGCTGGTGCCCGAGCTGCCGACCATGATCGAATCGGGCGTGGCGGGTTTCGAGATGTCGTCGTGGCAGGCCGTGTACGCGCCCAAGGGCACGCCCAAGCCCATCATCCAGCGCCTGAACGCCGAGATCGTGAAGGCGCTCAAGCAGCCCGACGTGCAGGCCAAGCTCTCGGGCCAGCTGGCCATGGACATCGCCGCCAGCACGCCCGAAGAATTGCGCGACCACATGGCCCGCGAGATTCCGCGCTGGGCCGAGCTGGTGAAGAAGTCGGGCGCCACCGCCGACTGAAACCGCGGCGCCGTGGAACAGGCCCGGGGCTTTGCGGCCCGGACCGGAATTTCTTTTAAAGTTCCTGAATCCTTCTGGCCATGGTGCGCCCTCTATGCAAGGGTCAACATCAACCGGAGTGTTCAACGTGTTCCATCTCAAACGCAATCTCCCCGCCTGGGAGCGAATCATTCGCCTGTGCCTGGGAGCCTTCGCCGCCGCAGGCGCGTTCTACTTTCTGCCAGCCGGAACGCTTCGCCTCCTGGGGTTTGCCATGGCCGGAGTGCTTGCGTCCACCGCCATCGTCGGCTTCTGCCCGGCCTGCGCGATGCTCGGCCGAAGAGCGACGGGCCCTGCGAAATGATCCGGGCGTCCGCGCCGCTCATCGAGGCCGCATGCGCGGGAGACGAGCGGGCGCTGTCCCAACTGCTCTCTGTATGCCAGCCCGATCTGAAGCGATTCGCGCGCCGGACCTGCGCAAACAGCGAAGACGCCGAAGATGCCGTGCAGGTGGCGCTGTGGCAGCTGCACAGAAAGATCGGCACGCTCGGCACGGTGGCGGCCTTCGCCACCTGGCTGTTTCGCATTGTCGAGCGTGAGTGCTACCGCATATTCAGGCGCAGCTCTTCTGGAGGGGCTCTTCCGGAGCCGTCCGCTGCAGAAGCCGCAGCGCCGCAAATTCCCACCGACCTGCGCCTGGACCTGACGAAGGCCATTGCCGCGCTTCCGGAACCCTACCGCGTTGTGCTGGTCTTGCGCGACGTCGAGGAATTGACCGCCCCCGAAGTCGCGGCCAGCCTGGGCGTGAGCGTCGAGGCGGTGAAGAGCCGGTTGCATCGTGCCCGCGCGATGGTGCGGGAAAGCCTGATGAACGGCGGCTACTGGAATCAGGAAGGCTGATCCGAGGCGCCGCCGCGGTGGAGCGTGTGGG
>NZ_RWKH01000002.1 GCF_003984625.1 Variovorax sp. DXTD-1
GGTGATCGGGGTGGATTCGGGCTGGGAGCTGTATGTGGGCGGCAACGGCGGCATCAAGACGGAGGTGGCGCAGTTCCTGGTGAAGGTGAAGACGGCCGAGGAGGTGATGGAGTACTCGGGGGCGTTCTTGCAGCTGTACCGAGAGGAAGGCTGGTACCTGGAGCGCACGGTGCACTACATCGGGCGGGTGGGGCTGGACTATGTGAAGAAGAAGATCCTCGAAGACACCGAAGGCCGCAAGGCGCTGTGGGAGCGGCTGCAGTTCGCGCTGGACGGGGAGCCCGATCCCTGGTTCGAGTCGAGCCAGGCGCAGGTGGATGTGCGGCAGTTCACGCCCGTGGCGGTGGTGGACGAAGCAATGGACAAGGCCACCCAGGCAGCGTGAACGAAGGAGCAAGCCATGAACGACAACAACGAATGGAAAGTCATCTGCCGCGTCGAGGACATCCCGGTGCTGGGCGCCCGCCGCGTGGCGCGCCCGGTGGGCGTGGATGTGGCGGTGTTCCGCAATGCCGAGGACCAGGTGTTCGCGCTGCTCGACCGCTGCCCGCACAAGGGCGGCCCATTGAGCCAGGGCATCGTGTTCGGCAGCAGCGTGGCCTGCCCGCTGCACAACTGGGCCATCGGCCTGGACGACGGCTGTGCCAGGTCGCCTGATGAAGGATGCACGCCCAAGTTCGCGGTGAAGGTCGCCGAGGGCGTGGTGCATCTGGATTCGAATGAGCTTGCCACGCATGCGGTGGAGCTCGAGCGCCCGGTCGCGGGGCCGGCCAACCGCGCCTGCCTTCAGACCGAAGACTCGGCTGCCTGACATAACGAACTACATGACGAACAACATGGGCCTCACTCTCACGTCTTCGTCGCGCAGCGACGACCGCAACCCGGGCATGCCGCCTCCGCATGGCCGCTGCACGCTCGTCGGCGCCGGCCCGGGCGACCCCGAACTGCTCACGATCAAGGCGCTCAAGGCCATCCAGTCGGCCACCGTGCTGCTTGTCGACGACCTGGTGAGCGACGAGATCGTCGCCATGGCGCAGTCCGGTGCGCGCGTGATCCACGTCGGCAAGCGCGGCGGCTGCAAGAGCACGCCGCAGAGCTTCATCGAACGGCTGATGATCATGGCCGTGCGCGAAGGCGAGCATGTGGTGCGGCTCAAGGGCGGCGACCCCTTCATCTTCGGCCGCGGCGGCGAAGAGGTCGAGCACCTGGCGCAGGCGGGCATCCGCGTCGAGGTGGTGAACGGCATCACCTCGGGCCTGGCCGGACTGACCTCGCTCGGCGTGCCTCTGACGCACCGCGACCATGCACAGGGCGTCGTTTTCGTCACGGGCCATGCAAAGCCCGGTTCACCGGGCACCGACTGGCAAGCGCTGGCCGCCACCGCGCATGCCGCGCGGTTGACGCTGGTCATCTACATGGGCGTGTCGGGCGCGGGCCGCATCCAGAACGAACTGCTGAGCGGCCTGCCGGCTTGCACGCCCATCGTGGTGGTGCAGAGCGCCAGCCTGCCGACCCAGCGGCATGCAGTGGGAACACTCGCGACGCTGGAGCAGACCATTGCCGCCAACGGCTTGTGCAGCCCTTCGATCATCGTGGTCGGCGATGTCCTTCAAGGACTGGCCGCCGCGGCGTCTTCCGCGCATCTTGCGCTGGAGAAGGCGGCCTGAGGCCCCGGCCTCCCCTCGCCTCTCCTTTCCATTTTTCTTTCGGCTTTTTTTCTTCAAACCAAAGCAACGCCATGGCCTATTTGCAGCCTTCCGAATTCGTCACCAAGATGGTGGATGCCGGTGAATCCAAGATCTTCATGTCCACGCGGGACACGCTCATCCGCTCTTTCATGGCGGGCGCGATCCTTGCGCTGGCGGCTGTGTTCGCGGTCACCATCAACGTGCAGACGGGCTACTCGATCATCGGTGCCATCCTGTTTCCGGTCGGCTTTTGCATGCTCTACCTGCTCGGCTTCGACCTGCTGACCGGCGTGTTCGTGCTGACGCCGCTCGCGCTCATCGACAAGCGCCCGGGCGTCACCATCGGCGGCGTGCTGCGCAACTGGGGCCTGGTCTTCGTCGGCAACTTCCTGGGCGCCTTCCTCGTGGCCGTGCTGATGGCGATCGTCTTCACATTCGGCTTCACGAGCCCGCCCGACAAGGTCGGCCAGGTGATCGCCACCATCGGCGAGGCGCGCACGGTGGGCTACTCCGACCACGGCGCCGCGGGCATGCTGACGCTCTTCGTGCGCGGCATGCTGTGCAACTGGATGGTGTCGACCGGCGTGGTCGGCGCAATGATCTCGACCTCGGTGACCGGCAAGGTGCTTGCCATGTGGATGCCGATCATGGTGTTCTTCTTCATGGTGTTCGAACACTCGGTCGTCAACATGTTCCTGTTCCCGTCGGCACTGCTCATGGGCGGCAACTTCTCGATCATGGACTACATCATCTGGAACGAAATCCCGACCGTGCTGGGCAACCTCATCGGCGGCCTCTCGTTCACCGGGCTGACGCTGTACGCCACGCATGTGAAAACAGCGCCCAAGCGCGTCCCCCGCTAAGCGGCCCTGTCCACCCACCCGCCGCCGCGTGACGATGCGCTCCGCACTCGCGGTTTCGATCGGCCAGCACTCCGACAAGGGACGCAAGGAAACCAACCAGGATTTCCACGGCGCCGCCCTGCCGGAGGGGTCGGTTCGCAATGCGAAGGGCGTGGCGATTGCCATCGCCGACGGCATCAGCAGCAGCGACGTCAGCCACGTGGCCAGCGAGTCGGCGGTCAGGAGCTTTCTGACCGACTACTACTGCACCTCGGACGCATGGAGCGTGAGCCGCTCGGCACAGCGCGTGCTCACGGCCACCAACGCGTGGCTGCATGCGCAAACGCAGAACGGCGGCGGCCGCTTCGACAAGGACCGCGGCTACGTCTGCACCTTCAGCGCCCTGGTCGTCAGGTCGACCACCGCGCACGTCTTTCATGTGGGAGACACGCGCGTCTACCGCTGGCACGCAGAGGCGCTCGAGCAACTGACCGAAGACCACCGCGTGTCGGTAGGCGGCGGACAAAGCTATCTTGGCCGTGCGCTGGGCGTGGGGCCGCATGTGGAGATCGACTACCGCGCCGTTCCCGTCGAGCAAGGCGATGTCTTCCTGCTGACTTCAGACGGCGTTCACGAGCACATCGACACCGCGGCCATCAAGGCGGCACTGGATGCGAACCCCCGCGACCTGGATGCCGCGGCCCGCAACATTGCCGAAGAAGCCTACCGCCGAGGCAGCCCGGACAACCTGACCGTGCAGATCGTCAAAATCGACGCGCTGCCCGATGGCGACATCAACGAACTGCACGCACAACGCGCGGCGCTGCAACTGCCGCCGATGCTGGAGGCGCGCATGCGCTTCGACGGCTACACGATCGTGCGCGACCTGCACCACAGCCATCGCAGCCACATCTACCTGGCGACCGACGACGACACGGGGCAGCGCGTGGTGCTCAAGACCCCTTCCGTCGACCTGCAGAACGACGAAGCGCACCTGGACCGTTTTCTGCTCGAAGAATGGGTCGCGCGGCGCATCGACAGCGCGCATGTGCTCAAGCCGCACGCCACCCCTCGCAAGCGCAACTATCTCTACGTTGCAATGGAGTTCGTCGAGGGCCAGACGCTGGCGCAATGGATGGTCGACAACCCGCGGCCGAGCCTTGAATCGGTGCGCGGTATCGTCGAGCAACTGGCAAAAGGCCTGCAGGCCTTTCACCGCCTGGAAATGCTGCACCAGGACTTGCGGCCCGAGAACATCATGATCGACCGCACGGGCACGGTGCGCATCATCGACTTCGGCTCCGCCTGGGTGGCCGGCCTCAACGACAGCACGCTGGCCGCGCCCGACCAGATACTGGGCACGGTGCAGTACACGGCGCCAGAATACTTTGTGGGCGAAGGCGGATCGGCGAGGTCGGACCTGTTCTCGCTGGCCGTCATCGTCTACCAGATGCTGACCGGGCGGCTGCCCTACGGCGCGGAGGCTGCACGTATCCGCACACGGGCAGACCAGCGCAATCTGCAGTACAGGTCAGCGCTGGACGCGCAGCGAGCCATTCCGGCTTGGATAGACGAAGTGCTGCAAAAGGCGCTCAACCCCAACCCGCTCAAGCGCTACGAAGTGCTGTCGGAGTTTGTGCAAGACCTGCGGCAGCCCCATCCCGACTTTTTGAACAGCCGCGGCACACCGCTGGTCGAGAAGAACCCGGTGATCTTCTGGAAGTGCACAACCCTGCTGCTGGGCATTGCGGTGGTCGTGCTGCTTGGCCTGCTCAGCCAGCGGGGATAAGCGTCGATTCTCCAAGGGCGGGCAAGGTGGCGATGAAGGTTGTCCCCTCGGCGTTGCTCGACTCCACCGTTACCTGACCGCCATGCGCCTTCGCGATTCCCATGATGATGAACAGCCCGAGACCCACGCTTCTGCCGGTGCTGACAGCCGATCCGCGGACCATCGGTTGGAACAGGGCCGAAATGAGTTCGCTCGGAATGGCAGGGCCCCAGTTGTGGACCGAGACTTCGGCGCGCTCGGGACTCACTGACGTCTTGATGGTGACTTCCCTGTCCGGGTCACCATAGGTCACGGCGTTTGCCACCAGATTGCCGACGAGTTGCGCCATCCGATCCGGATCGACACGACACGCTCCACGCCCTTCGGTTTCATGTCGCAACGTCCGGTTGGGGAAAGACAAAGCGAGTTCGGCCACGCTCTGGGCGACCACTTCGTGGAGGTCGACCGGCTGGGGGTTGATCGCGATGCCTTTGCCCACACGCGCCACGGTGAAGTCCAGCAAGTCCGACACCAGGCGATTCGCGCGGTCCACCGACTGCGCCATTCGCGACAACACCCGTGCCTGGTTGTCGGTGGGTGCATGCTTGAAGAGAACCTGGATACCGGTGTGAACGGCCGACAGCGGATTGCGCAGATCGTGGCTCACGATGCCGATCATCTGCTCCGCGAAAAGCGCCCGATCTTTCGTTTCGGCCTGAAGGCGCTCCACTTCCGCAATATGTGCCTCGAGCTTTTTCCGAGACAGGAGCAGCTCCTGTTCGTACTTGTCGCGGTCTCGTGCCACAAACAGGGCCACTTCCTGGGTGTGATCCGGCCCGTGCCCATGGCGAACGACATTGAGAACCATAGGCAAGGTGCTTCCATTCCGATGCCGGATGTCGAGCTTCAACTCCGAGATCGAGCCTTGCATTTCCAGCAAGGGCGCCCAATGGGTTTGGTGAAAGATGCGCGCGCCCATGGTCAACAGATCCTGCAGTCGCTTCTTGCCCACCAGATCTGCCTTGTCATAGCCCAGCCAGACGCAGAACGGCTTGTTGACGCGCAAGAAGACGCCCTTTGCGTCCGTCTCGACCAGCCCGCAGGGAACACCGTCGAGCAGCGCCTCATCGGCAGGCCGAAGCGCTGTCATGAGCAGGCCTAGTAACCGCGCTGCGAAAGAAACGATGCGATCGCGTCGTTGCTGGCGCTCGGCTGGCTCAAATGCGGACAATGCCCGACGTTGTCGATGATCGTCAGAACGCTGTCGGGCATGACCTTGTGCATGTATTCGCCGACGGCCACGGGAGCAATCAGGTCGTCGTCGCACTGGAGGATCAGCGAAGGCGTTCGCAGTTCGGCAATGGCGTCTCGGTGGTCGGACAGGAAGGTGACGCGCGCGAAATGCTTCGCGATCTCCGGGTCGGTGCGGCAGAAACTGTTGGTCAGCTCGACGCCGAGTTCGGGTTGCTCCGGCGCACCCATGATGGCCGGCGCCATCGTGCTGGACCATCCGAGATAGTTGCTCTCGAGGGTGTGCAGCAACGAGTCGATGTCGGCGCGCTCGAATCCCCCCACATAGTCGCCATCATTGATGTAGCACGGCGAAGGCCCGACCATCACGTGCGCCGCAATGAGGCCGGGACTGGCAAGGTCAGCCAGCACGCCGATCATTGCGCTGACCGAATGCCCCACGAAGATGGCAGGGCCTTCGCCATAGGCCTTCACGATTTCGATCACATCCGCCGCATGGCCGTCCAGGGACGCGTACTTGCCGGGATCGAATGCCTTGAGATCGGAGCCCCCACTGCCGACGAGGTCGAAAAGCACTGTTCGGTACTTCTTGCGGTACTCGGGCTCCAGAAGGCGCCACATGTTCTGGTCGCAACCGAAACCATGCGCGAAAAACAGCGTGGCGGGGCCGCTGCCGGCCACATGGACGTTATTGCGATGCTGCAGTTGGTCGGTCATGTCTTGTCCTTTGGAGCTCGATAGTTTCGCAGACGGCAAAGTATGCCCTTGCAAATCGGTTGGCAAGACCCGGCTGGCAAGCATCCTACGCAAACCGTCAGTCCAGCCGTACGGCCCTCCCATCGCGCGTGGTTAGATTTGCCCGAAGGGCTAGCGGGCCGCTGACTTTTTTCATTTTTTAGGCCATCATGTTAAGAACGATCCTGGGAGTTGCGGCAAGCCCTTTGGTGGCAATCGCCCTCTTCTGCGCTGGCATCTTCGCAGCGGCAATGCACTTGTTTGCCCTGCCGGCGCTGTATCTGTGGGAGCGCTATCTGGAGCAAAGACCTCTGCCTGGCAAACGAGATCGCGCGGCGCACCGTCCTTCAAACAGTTCCTCCGCGCGCCTGCAGGCCGCCGCTCCCAAACTGGCGCACGATTTCCGGAACTCCGGGTCAACAACCATGACAGACGACAGCACACCCATTTCCGACGGGCACTCTCTTGAATACCGCGGATTCCGCTTCGAGCTTCGCGCGGAGCCCGTGCGCGGCGGCTATCAACCCATCGTTGTTGTCGTCCGCACGCCTGCGGACGAGGAAGAGACACAACTGCCGAACGACACGGAAGAGATCGTGTATGGGACAGAGGCCGAGGCAACCCGGCATGCAGAGCAGCAGGCGATGCGCTGGGTACATGACCGGACGGGCGACGCGCAAGCGCAGTTCTGAGGCGCAACACATAGAACATCGCCGGGGAGCGCAAGTGCCGGCCGCGAGGCGCGGCCGAGCAGCTTGCGTGTCTGCTTTCAGAACGCCCAGTTCAGGCTCGCCTTGAACCCGTGGTCCTTCAGCCCGCCGCCGAACTGCCCCGAGTAGGAAGCGCCCAGCGTCAGGTTCGGCCGCAGCTGCATGTCCACACCCGCCTCCACCACCGCCACGTTCCTGGCCAGCGGCACACCCGCGAGCGTGAACGGGATGCTGCCCGCGAACGCATGCGTGCTGGTGGGCGCCGTGTCGCCGAAGGCATGGCGCCAGCCGAGCATGCCGCGCAGCCGCGTGGTGCTGCCCAGCTGGGTGCTGGCGCGCACGCCCAGCGTCGAGAACGTCGCATCGACGCTGCCGCCCTGGCCGTACAGCGCGGCCAGCCCGCCGCGCTCCAGGAAGGCGTCGCTCTTCACGCGCACATGGGCCAGGCGCGCGAAGGGCTCCAGTGCCACGCCGGCCGCGTCGATGCGGTGGCCCGCTTCGCCGAAGATCTGCGTGGTGGTGCTGTCGTACTTGGCCGAGACGCTGTCCGCAAAGCCTTCGAAGCCGACCGAGCGGCTGGTCTCCAGCTTGCTCCAGCTCTGGCTGGCGCCCAGGCGCAGCGCGGTGGCACCCCATTGCGTGCCGCCGTACAGGCCCAGGTGGTAGCTGTCGGTCTTGGCGCTGCTGTTGCGCGCGTCGGTGTCGGCGCTGGTGCGGCTGTAGCCGCCGAAGGCCCCCACGCGCCAGCCGGCGCCGACGGCCTTGTCGGCGCCGACCACGAAGCCGCCGATGTCGCGCTTGAGCCTGGCCGCATTGCCGTCGCCATCGATGTGGCCCCACGAGCCGAAGACCTGGCCCCAGGCGGTGCCTGCCTGGCTGTCCGCCGGCGTGCAGCCGTCTTGCTGGCTGCCCGGCTGCACCGGTGCCGGCTGCTGCTGTGCCGGTTGCGGCGCCGCGCTGCCCGGTGCGCAACTGGCCGTGCGCAGCCGGTCGATGGCCGCCTCGCGCACGAAGCGGCTGTCTTCCAGCATCGCGGTCTTGCTGGAGGCGTGCAGGTCCACCGACAACTGGTTCAGCGCGTCGCGCGCCGCGAAGTCGTTGGGCAGGAAGGCCACCGCGTTGGCAAGCGCATTGCTCTGCGGCAGGCTGTCCAGCGCCGCGGCCACGGCCGCCTGGTTAGACGTGCCGGCTGCTTCGGTGAAGCTGCGCACCTTCTCGGCATTCAGGTAGACGTTGTTGGCGTCATAGGTGTCGCGCAGCTGAACGAACGCCGTGCGGGTGTCCCCGCCCAGGCTGTAGGTGCCGGTGACGCCGCCGTCGGCCGTCACGACCGTGTAGCGGTTGCCCACCACATAGTCGGCGCTGCTGATGCGCGAGACGGTGAGCTTCGCTCCGCCGGCGATGCTGGCGGAGCCGCTGGCGTGGATGCGGTCGGAGGCCGTGGAGGCCGGGTCGACTTCGACCTCGTAGGTCGAGCCCGCGGCTTGCGTGAAGTTGCCGTTGACCGTCAGCGTGCCGATCGAGTTGCCCGGCGCGACAGTGCCCGAGATGGTCGTGCTGCCGACCGTGCCCGAGCCCTTCAGCCGGCCTGCCGCGAGCACGTTGACGCTGCTGCCGCCGAGGCTGCCATTGACGGCGAGCGTGCCGGCTTCCACCGTCGTGCTGCCGGTGAAGGTGTTGTTGCCATTCAGCACCAGCGTGCCCAGATCGGCTTTGGTCAATGCACCTGTGCCGGCAAGCGCCGCGTCGATGGTGGCCGTCATGCCGGCGCCGGCAGCGGTGCCATCGCCCACGCGAATGGTCGGCGTGCCGCCCGTCAGCGCCAGCGCACCGCCCGCGAGGCGATAGCCGTCGGCAGCGAACTGCAGGCCCGACGCCTCGATCTGGCCGTTGCCGTTGTCGATGGTCACCGTGCCCGGCGTGCCGGCCAGGATGGCGAATGCACCGTTGGAGTACGGCGCATTCACCGCGCCGCTGGCTTCGGTCCACCTGTCGTTGTCGGCCAGGCGCCATGTGCCGTCGCCGCCGTTGATCACGCCGTTGCCCGGGGCGTTCGGGCCATCCCAGAAGTTCAGCGTGAGCCCGGTGGTGTTCACCAGGTTCACCTGTTGCGCGATCGAGGTCTGCACGAACAGGTCGCCCGGCGGAACCGTGCCCAGCGAGAGGCCGTTGTCGGTCAGGGCGCCGTCGTAGCTGAACACGCGATACACGCCCGGCCCGGAGCTGCCGCCCGGCGCGATGCTGACGTTGAGCGTGCCGTCAAGCGCAAGGTTGCCGCGCACCACGGTGAGATCGTTCAGTGCCCCTCCCGCGGTGCCGGCCTCGCCGAACCGATAGTTGAGCGCGGCGCCGCTGTCCAGCGACAGGCTGCCATTGACGGTCAGCGTGCCGGGGGCACTGGCATCACCCGGGCTCAGCGTGGCGCCGCCCGCGAGGGTCACGTCGCCGCCGACGGTGCCTCGGCCACCCAGGATGGCACCACCCTGGACGGTGGTGAGCCCGGTCGCGCCGGACTGATCGCCGTTGACCAGCAACGTGCCGGCCCGCACGTTCGTGGCGCCGAGGTAGGTGTTGGCGCCGGTGAGCACGGTGGTGCCGGCGCCGGCCTGCGTGAGGCTGCCGCTGCCGGAAATGGTGCCGGTGAACGTTGCATTGTCCGAGCGGTTGAAGACCAGCGCGCCATCGTTGGCCACGTCGCCAATGATCGAACCGCTGGTTCCGCCATCGCCCAGTTGCAGCGTGCCTGCCGTGATGCTCGTGCCGCCGCCGTAGGTGTTGGCGCCGGTCAGCACCAGGGTGCCGAGGTCCGTTTTCTGCACAGCGCCCGTGCCGGTCAATGCGGACGCGATCGTCGCGCCCATGGCTGCGCCGTCGCCGGTGCCATCGCCCACGCGCAGGATGTTCGTCGCACCGGTGAGCGCGATCGGACCGCCCTGGATCGTGTAGCCGTCCACGGCAAACTGCATGCCGCTGCTGCGGACCGCGCCGAGGCTGTTGTCGACGGTGACCGTTCCCGGCGCAGCAGCGAAGACCGCAAAGCTGCCGTCCGGGAACGGCGCATTCACGCTGCCGTCGCCCAACGTCCAGTTGGCGTTGCCGCTGGCGCCCTGCCATACGCCGGTGCCACCCTGAAGGACACCGTCGTTCTGGTTGCCGGGGCCGTCCCAGAAGTCCACCGGCAACCCGGCGGTGTTCACCAGGTTCACCTGGTTGTTCACCGAGGTCTGCACATAGAAACTCGGCGAAGGCATGGTGCCGGCGACCAGGCCGTTGTTGGTCAGCGTGCCGCCGTAGCTGATGACGCGGTAGATGCCGGGATCGAAGGTCGCGCCCGGCGTGGTCGTGACATTCAGGGTCCCGCCCAGCGTGAGGTCGCCCGCCACCCTGGTCAGGTCGTTGTAGGCGCCGCCGATCACGTTGGCCTGGCCGAAGTTGTAGGCCAGCGCGGAGGCATTGCCCAGCGTCAGGTTTCCGTTGATGGCCAGCGTGCCCGGCACGCTGCCGAGGTTGCCCGGGCTGAGCGTGGCGCCATCGGCCACCGACACGTTGCCGCCGATCGTGCCGGCCCCGCCGAGCGTGGCGCCGGCTGCCACCGACGTGGCCCCGGCAGCCGCCGCCTGGTTGCCGTTGACGATCAGCGTGCCGGCATTGACCGCGGTGCTGCCGCCATAGCTGTTGTTGCCGGTCAGCACCGTGATGCCGGTGCCTTGCTGAGTGACGCCGCCGCTGCCGGAGACCGTGCCGCCGAAGCTGTAGGTGTCCGACCGGTTGAAGACCAGCGCACCGTTGTTGACGGCGTTGCCCGCGATGGAGCCCGTGGCGCCGCCATTGCCCAGTTGCAGCGTGCCCGCCGAGATCGTGGTGCCGCCGGCATAGGTGTTGTTCCCGGTGAGCACCAGGGTGCCGGCATCGGTCTTGGTCAGCGCGCCGGCGCCGCCGATCGCACCGGTCAGCGTGAGGTCGGCGGTGGTCTGGAAGGTGCCGCCGCCCGCATTGAGCGTGACGGCCCGTGCAGACGTGAAGGCGGCCGTGCTCTGCAGCGCGCCGCCATCGAGCGAGAGCGCGCCGCTGGCATTGCCGAGGTTGGCATCGGCGGATACCGCCACCGTGCCGCCGTTGACGGCCGTGCCGCCGGTGTACGTGTTGCTGCCGGTGAGCGTCAGCGTGTCGGCGCCGGTCTTGGTCAGCGAACCCGTGCCGCCGATCGTGCCGGAGAGCGTGAGGCTCGCCTGCGTATCGAATGTGCCGCCGTTGGTGCCGAGCGTGACGTTCCGTGCGGACGTGAATCCCGCCGTGTTGCGCAATGCGCCGCCATCGAGCGTCAGCCCACCGCTTGCGTCGCCCAGGTTCGCATCGCTGGCCACTTGCAGCACGCCGCCGTTGACGGTGGTGCCGCCGGTGTAGGTGTTCGTGCCGCCGAGCACGAGCGTGCCGAGGTCGGCTTTCTGCAAGCCACCGGCGCCGACCAGCGCCGCATTGATGGTGGCGGTCATGCCGGCGCCCGCACTGGTGCCGTCCCCCACGCGAATGATCGAAGGCGTGCCGGTCAGCGTGAGGGGGCCGCCGTTGATGGTGTAGCCATCCACGGTGAACTGCATGCCCGACGCGCGGACCGCACCCAGGCTGTTGTCGACCGTGACGGTGCCCGCGGTGCCGCCGAAGATGGCGAATGCACCATCGGCATAGGTCGCGTTGATCGCGCCCGTCTGGTCGGTCCAGTTGTCGCCGCCGGCGGCGTTCTGCCACAGGCCGTTGCCACCCTGGATCGTGCCGTCGTTCTGGTTGCCGGGGCCGTCCCAGAAGTTGAGGGAGACGCCGGTGCTGTTGAGCAGGTTCACCTGGTTGGCGACCGAAGTCTGTACGGCGTAGCTGCCTGCCGGCGCACTGCCGATGGTCAGGCCGTTGTCGGTCAGTGCGCCGGTGTAGCTGATGACGCGGTACACGCCCGGCGTGAAGCTGCCGCCCGACGTCGGGTTGACGTTGAGCAGTCCGTCCAGCGTCAGGTTGCCCGCCACCGTGGTGAGATCGTTGAGCGGGCCGCCCACCACGTTGGCTTGCCCGAACTGGTAGTTGAGCGCAGCGCCGGTGCCCAGGGTCAGATTGCCGTTGACGGCCAATGTGCCCACGGCGCCGGTATTCCCCGGACTCAGCACAGCGCCGCTGGCGACGGTCACATCGCCGGCCACCGTGCCCGTGCCGCCCAGCGCGGCCCCGCTCTGTACGGTGGTGGGTCCACCCGCACCGGCCTGGTTGCCATTGACCAGCAGCGTGCCCGCCTGGACCGTGGTGCCCGCGGCATAGGCTTGCGCGCCGGTGAGCGTGAGCGTGCCGGCGCCCTGCTTGATCAGCGTTTCGAAACCGGCGGTACTGGTGCCATCCAGCGTGCGACTGGCGGTGTTGTTCACCTGCAGCGTGTCGCCAGCCCCGCTTTCGGTGCCGGTGCCGCCGTTGGCGATGCCGGCGATCGTGCCGCCATCGTTGAGCGCGAGCGTGTCGTTGCCGGCGCCCAGGTTGAGGGTGCCGGCGCCGGTGTTCAGGGTGCCGGCCAGTGTGGCGGTGTCCGTGCCGGCGCCCAGGTCGCCGCTGGCGCGCAAGGTGCCGCCGGCGTTGACGTTGAGGGTGCTGGCACCGGCGTCACCGGTGATCGCCGCGGCCGTGCCTCCGGCTGCCTGCACCGTGCCGTTCACCGTCAGCGCGGAAGTGCCGGTCATCGAGATACCGGCCGTGGCCAGGGCGCCGTTGACCTGCAGCGTGCCGGCGCTGACCGAGGTGATGCCGCCGACCGCGTTGCCCGCGGCCGTGAGCACGGTGGTACCGGTGCCGATCTGCGCCAGATTGCCCGCGCCGCTGATCGTGCCGTTGAAGTTGAAGGTGTCGCTACGATTCAGCGACAGGGTCGAGGTCGAATTGACGACGAACACATTGCCTGCGCCCGCGTTGCCGGTGGTGCCGCCATTGCCGATCGTCAGGTTGCCGTCGTTGATGACGGTGTTGCCGGTGAACGTGTTGTTGCCCGTCAGGACCCAGTTGCCCGGTCCGTTCTTGGCCAGCGTCGTCGTGCCGCCCGGGCCGTCGACGATGGTGCCGCCCATCGTGTTGGCGCCGGTGTTCGTTCCGCCAAGCGCCAGGGTGCGGGCTCCGCTGCCGGTGTAGGCGGCCGAACCGGTGTTGCTGAACACGACGGCGCCGGTGCCTGAAGATTCGATGACGCTGGCGCCGGTGGAGAGTGTGAACAGCCGGTCGGTCGTGTCACCCGCGCCGGTATAGCGCAGCGTCGAGCCGCTGCCGATCACCAGGTTGTTCGCCGCACTGGACGACTGGCCGATGCTGCTGGCGACGCCGCCATTGCTGAGCTTGTCTACGCCGAGCACGCCGCCACTGATGGTGGTGGTGCCGGTATAGGTGCTGTTCGGGTTGTTGAGGATCCAGGTGCCGGTGCCGCTCTTGGTCAGCGAGGTGGTGCCGGTGCCGTTGTTGGTGATCTGCGCGGCGAGGCTGTTATTGCCGGTGTTCGTGCCACTCAGCCCCAACAGGTTGGCGGTGTTCGGATTGAGAAATGCGATGGCGCCGGTGTTCGTGTAGCTGACCGGACCGGTGCCCGAAGCGCCGAGCGCGCCGGTGGCGCCAAGCGTGAACAGGCGATCGGTGCTCGTGGCCGCGCCAATGTACCCAAGCGTGCCGCCATTCAAGACCAGGTTACTCGCGGCAGCGCTCGAGCTGCCGATTGCGCTGTCGCTGCCGCCGTTCGCGAGACAACTCACATTGAGCGTGCCACCGCTGACCGTCGTCGTACCCGCGTAGCTGCTGCAGCCGGTGAAGGTCTGGGTGCCTGTACCCGCCTTGACCACATTGCCGGCGCCGCTGATCGTGCCGGCGAAGCTGGCGCCGAGGCCGTCATAGATCGTCAACGTGCCTGTGCCGAGCGTGACGGTGTCACCAACGCCGAACTCTAGGAACTGCGTCGAGTTGTTGAATCCGGCGAGGTCCAGTGTTGACCCGGCACCGTTTGTCATTCTGACGCCGCCCGGCCCGAAGGCGTTTGTCGAGCCGGCCCGCAAAGTACCTCCCTCGACCCAAGTGCTGCCGGTATAGGTATTCGTTCCGGAGAGGACCACCGTGCCCTGATTGCGCTTCACGAGCCCGCCTCCGCCTACGACGGCGCCGGTGAAACCCAGCGTGGTACCAGCGGTCACGTCGAGATAGCCCCAGCTGCCGCCCAGCGTGATCCCGCGGTCGATCGTGGTGCTGGGGCCGGTGTATTGAAGGACGCCGCTATTGGCCAGCATCAGGTTGGACGAAGCAGCGGGCGAGGCACCGATGCCGCTGGCCAAACCGCCGTTGGCCAGGCAGTTGGTGCTGATCGCGCCGCCATTGATCGTGGTGCCGCCGGAATAGCTGTTGTTGCAGCCCGTGAAGGTCTGCGTGCCGGCGCCGGTGCGCGTCAGCCCGCCTGCGCCGCTGATCGCCCCCGTGAACGTGCCGTTGGCACCGCCCATCGTCAGCGTCGCCGTTCCGATGTCCACAAGCCCTGCGCCGGCGAGCGCGCCCACTGTGGTGTTGAACGTGTCGAGTTGCAGCGTTCCGCCGCCGTTCACCGTCATCAGGCCCGTCGTGCTGCCGAAGGCGGTGGTGGAACCCGCGCGGAGCACGCCGGCGTTGACGATGGTGCCGCCCGTATAGGTGTTGGTGCCGGAGAGCACCAAGGTGCCCGCCCCTTCCTTGCGCAGCGCACCGGCTCCGGTAGCCACACCGCTCATAGTCAGCATGGTGGGGGCGCCGTCCACGTCGACGCCGCCGCCGGCCGCGCCCGCGCCCAGGGTAAAGCCGCGATCGGTGTCCGCCGTTGCGCCCGTGTATTCCAGATTGGCCCCGGCACTGACGACCAGGTTGGCGGGCTCGCTGCCGGCGGCACCGATGCCGCTGGCAAGACCTCCGTTGGCGATCGTGCCGACCGACACGGTGCCGGCGCTCACCGTCGTGACGCCGACATAGTTGTTGCCGGCGTTCCCCAGCGTCAGCGTGCCCGCGCCGGTCTTGGTGAAGCCCGCGTCGTCCGGGCTGGTGACCACTCCATTGAAGGCCAGGTTGGTGGCGCCATTGGTCACCTCGACGGTCCGCGACGGGCCGCCATTGAGCAGGGTGAAGCCCCGGTCTGTGGTGGCGGTGGCACCGGTGTACTGCAGCGTGCCGTTCTCCAACACCAGGTTGGATGAGGCCGCTGACGAGGCGCCGATGGCGCTCGCCGCGCCGCCATTGGCCACCGAGTTGATGGACAGCATGCCGCCGCTGACCGTCGTGGCGCCGGTGTACGTGTTGGCGCCTGCCAAGGTGACCAGCCCTGTGCCGCCCTTGCTGAAACCGACGGCGCCGCCGTTGTCGATGATTGTGGAGGCGATGGTGAAATTGCTGGTCGCACCACCGTTCTGAAGCACGCCCAGCGTGCCGCCGCCGGCCAGACCGGTCAGGTTGCTGCCTTGGATGGTCTTGGTGGTGTTGTTCACCGAAGCCGCGACGATGATGGTGCCGTCGATGCCCAGGGTCTCGCCGGCGCTCACGTTCACGGTGGAGTTGGCCGCCGCGGTGTATTGCAGGCCGCCCAGCTGCTTGCTGCCAGCTACCGTACCGAAGTAAGGCGTATTGACCGCGCCGCCAGCGTCGCTGATGAACTCGTTGTTCAGCCAGGCGCCTGCATCGTCCTTGTTCGTGTAATCGGCGGCGGTGAAGGCGACGATGCTGCCGCCCTGCACCTTGGCGTAGTCGCTGCCGTTGACGGTCGCCCAACCACCGAGCGTGCCGTCGGCGTTGGCGGTGGTGATGATGCCACTGGCGGATGTGCCGAAATCGATCAGGCCGCCGCTGCGGGTGATGCCCCCGAGGTTGACCGTGACGGTGCCGCCCGCGCCCGGCGTCGTGCCGATCCTGTTGCTGCCGGCGGTCACGTTCAAGCCGTTGAAGGCCTGCGTGTTGGCCTCACCCGCGGCGCCCGTCACCGCCAGCGTGCCGCCGCTCATATTCAGTGTCGAGGCGCCCGAAATGATGTTGCTGGTCGGCCCGCCCGCGCCGGCGAAGTTAAGTGCCAGCGTGCCACCGCCGGTGCTGGTTGCACCGGTATAGGTGTTGGCACCGGTCAGCGTCAGGGTGCTGCTGCCGAGTTTAGTCAGGCCGCCGCTACCGCCGATGCTGCCGCCATAGCTGGTGCTGCCCGATGCCGCGTTCAGAACAAGGTTGCCGCTGCCCAAGTCAACGCTGCCGCCAGTGCCGGACAGCGTCGCTGCGGTAACGACAAAACCGTTGAGGTTCAGCGTGCCGCCGTTGACGATCAAACCCGTCGAGGCGCCGAACGCCTGGGCGCTGCCGGCGGTCAGGGTGCCGTTCTGCACGGTGGTAGTGCCGCTATAGGTGTTCCCTCCGCCAAGCACCCAGGTGCCGGCGCCGTTCATCGCGATGCTGCCGGTGCCGGAAATGATGCCGGAAAGCGTGTTCGTGCCGACATAGCTACCGCCTAACGTCAGCGCGTCGACCCCGCCCGGGTTGAAGCTCGTCGCGCCAGTGAGCGCGAGTGCACCCGTGCCGTCGTTGGCGAAGGTACTGGCGCCGTCGATCCCCAGATTGCGGTCTGCGCTGGCCGCTGCGCCGGTGTAGCTCAGCACGCCGTTGATGAGATTGATACCGCCGGCCGCGCCGGTGCCGAACGAACTGTTGCTACCCGTGTTGGCCAGGGTGCCGGCTTTCACCGTCACGCCATTGATGTTGGAAGCGCCTGCATAGGTATTGGCACCCCCAAGCGTGATGGTCCGGCCCGCGCCGCCGGAGAAGGCGAATGTTCGGTTGGTCGTGCTGCTGATCGTCCCCAGCAGTTCCATGTCGGCCGTCAGCGCCTGAAAGGTCATGCCCAACGTCCAGGCGCCAGTTCCGGCGATATTGCCGGTCAGCGTCAAGGTGCCCGTCCCTCGGTTGCTTAGCGTGTTCCCGCCGCTCGACGTATTGGCAAACGCCCAGTCACGATTGGAACTGTCGCCGTCTCCGCTGTAGAGCAACGACCCGCCCAGTCCGCCGCCAGCGCCGATGAATATCAGGCCATCCGCGGCCGTTGTCGGCGCGCCGAGCGCGCTTGCCACGCCGAGATCCGCGACGGAGGTAAAGCCGTACGTGCCGCCGCCGCCGAAGCTCGTCCGACCCGAGTAATCGCTGGACGCATTGCTCATCGTGACGCCGCTGGCTGCGCTCACGTTGCCGGTGCCAGTGAAACGCGCCGATCCCACACCGGCTCCGCCCAGGCTGACCGTCCCGGCAGCCAATGTGACGACGCGATTGGCGCTCAAGGCGGTGGTGCTCGCAAACGACGTGCCGTTCGCCATCGCGAGGCCATTAGCGGCGTTGCCCAACGCCGCGTCCCCGCTTACGGACAAGCCGCCCGCGTTGAGCGCAATGCCGCCCGAAAAGGTGTTCGTGCCCGTGAGTGTGAGAGTTCCACCGCCGGCTTTGATCAGGCCCGCCGTACCGGCGACGACCGAACTGATGGTGGCGTTACCGCCGCCGTCGATGGTGGGCGTGGCGCCCGCCAGCGTCAGCGTGCTGCCCGTGATCACATAGTTGTGGACGGTGAAGCTGAGCCTGTTTGCGGTAATCGGTGCCCCCAGCGACACCGTACTGGCGGTGCCGCCGAAGATCGCGGTATCCAGCGCGACGTTGTTCCAGGTGCTCCACGGACCCGCCACGTCGTTGCCGGTGGTGTTCCAGATCGACGAACTGGTATTCCAAGTACCGCCGCCGCCCAGGCCGACGCCGGAAGTGTTCGGGTCCCAATACCGGTCCGCCGCCTTTGCCGGGGCGTACAACGCAAGCAGCGCCGCCACCGCGACCAGCCGCAAGGCCCAGGGGCTTTGCATGTCTGCAGCAGTGAAGCGGTCAGCCGCATCCTTCGAACGAGACCGCTTGTCGACTCCGCTGCTCTTGCCATGCTGCGTCGCCAGTTCCGAGGCGACCACCCACGCACCCAGCGTCTTGGACCAGATAGTGCAGAACACGTGGTTCATTGGAGTTTTTTTCTTTCAGGAATGAATTGGAAAAGACGCGCTGCGCGCCTGTGCACGCGCAGGCGAGCTCGGGGACCGCGGCCTCGCTGCACGCGCATTCGCTGCGGCCAGGGAGAAGGCCACTGGCGGCGCGATCACGAAGGCGGAGAGGAAAACCCTGGGGCCTGTTGCCGCCGGGGGGGCAGATGCGAGAACTGCCCGCTTTGGTCGGGTGGATTCGCTGGTGCGGCTTGCCCGCGACATTGCCTCGAACTCATCGTCTGTTCCCACACAGTTGTTAATGGAGGGTACAGCTTGGCAACAATTCGTACAAACTCGTTTCTAGAACCTATTTACTCAAATCCTGAACGGAATCTGACGTGTGTTGCGCTATCACGACGCCGGTCAAGTTCGGCCAATTCACACCGGTATCACGGCTCTCCGATGATCGGTTCTGGCCCGCGCGCGGCCGTCGCGTTCTGCCGAGCCTTTGGCCTGGGCCAGCGCAGGCCTCGCGTCCTCATGCAGCCTGCTTTCACTCCCGCGGCGACAGGCCGCTTTGCGCCTTGAAAGCCCGCGACAACGCGGCTTCGCTCCCGTAGCCGACCTCTTGCGCAATGAGCTTGAGCGGACGCCCCTGGCGCAACGCCTGCTGCGCAAGGCCGACGCGCCAGCGCTGCAGGTACACCCCGGGCGTACATCCCACGGTGACACGGAACTGGATGGCAAACACGCTGCGCGACATGCCGGCTTCGGCGGCGAGTGCGTCCAGCGTCCATTCGAGCGCGGGTTTTTCGTGCATGGCCACCACGGCATTGCGCAGGCGCGGGTGCGACAACCCCGCGAGCAGGCCCGAGCGGGTCTGACCCTTTTCCATCAGGTACCTGAGCACCTGGATGAGCACCACGTCGAACAGGCGGTTCAGCAGCACCTGCTTGCCGCAGCGCTGCTCGAAGGCTTCTTCGAACAGCAGTTCCAGCACGCCCTCGGTGCCGTCGATTTCTTCGAGCGGCAGGCACACGAATGCGGGCAACGCGGCCAGGATCGGGTTTGCGGCGCCGCCTTCGAACTGCAGGTGCGCGCAGGCAAAGTCCGCGCCGCGCGCGGCGTCGGTAATGAACCTGTGCGCCATGGGCCGCGGGTACATCAGAAGGCTGGGCCGCTCGATGCGCAGCACCTCGGCGCCGCCGTGGCTGACGCCCACCTCTCCGCGGCGCACCAGGTGCAACTGGCCGGTGGCGCCCTCCCCGTCCAGGTCGTTGATTCCGCACAGCGCGCCGGTATGAAACACCCGCGCGCTCACGGAAAAGTGCGTCAGCAGCGCTTCGAGCCGATCAGGCATGAAATACCCTAAGTCAAGTTATCGGGACTTTTTATCACCAATCGTTTTACCACACACGTAAAGTTCGTTCTGTCGATTCCGACCTGAAACCTCAACCCGAATCAAAGGAAAGAAACATGAACGCCGTTACCCGCATCTTCGCCATGGCCGCTCTCGCTGTCGCCGCCAATGCCGTGTTCGCCGCCGACAAGTCGGCCGTTCGCCAGCCGGCCGCTGCGCTTGCAAAAAGCGCGAGCTACATCACCACCAAGGACGGCGTGCAGATCTACTACAAGGACTGGGGCCCGAGGAACGGCCCGGTCGTTGCCTTCAGCCACGGCTGGCCCCTGAGCTCGGACAGCTGGGAATCGCAAATGATCTTCCTCGCTTCGAAGGGCTACCGCGTGATTGCGCATGACCGCCGCGGCCACGGCCGCTCGAGCCAGCCGTGGGAAGGCAACGACATGGACCACTACGCCGACGACCTGGCGACCGTGATCAACACGCTCGGCGTGAAGGACGTGACGCTGGTGGGCTTCTCCACCGGCGGCGGCGAGGTGGCGCGCTACATCGGCCGCCATGGCACCAGCCGCGTCAAGAAGGCGGCGCTGGTGAGCGCGGTTCCGCCGCTCATGCTGAAGACCGAGAAGAACCCGGGCGGGCTCCCCATCGAGGTGTTCGACGGCATTCGCAAGGGCGAGCTGGAGAACCGCTCGCAGCTGTATCTCGACATTGCCTTGGGTCCGTTCTTCGGCTTCAACCGGCCCGGCGCCAAGGTGTCGCAAGGCTCCATCCAGTCGTTCTGGGCGCAAGGCATGCAGGCCGGCCACAAGAACACCTATGACTCGATTGCCGCCTTCTCGGCCACGGACTTCACCGAAGACCTGAAGCGCTTCGACGTGCCCACGTTGGTGGTGCACGGCGACGACGACCAGATCGTGCCGATCGATGCGTCGGGCCGCCCTTCCGCCAAGCTGATCAAGAACGCCAGGCTGATCGTCTATGCAGGCGCACCGCACGGCCTTGCCGACACGCACAAGGACCGGCTCAACAACGACCTGCTGAACTTCATCAAGGAATAAGCGGGCGCGGCGGCGGGCCTTGCCGCGGAACCGACGCCGACGCAAGGCCGCTCAGCGAATGCCCAGCGCGTGGTCCAGCGAAAGACGGCCGGCGCCGCGGCCCACCAGATACAGCATGAGCGCGGCCCATGAGAGATGCGTGGGCCATGCGTCGGGGTAGACAAAGAGCTGGATCACCAGCGTCATGCCCAGCAACGCCAGCGCCGAGAAACGCGTGAACAGGCCCAGCACCAGCAGCAAGGGGAACAGATGTTCCGAATAGGCCGCCAGATGCGCCGCGAGCTCGGGCGGAACGAGCGGCAGCTTGTATTCGGTGCGGAACAGTTCGTAGGCGCTGTCGGTCAGTGCAAGAAAACCTTCGACCTTGGTGCGGCCCGAGTAGAAGAAGATGGCCGCAACAGACACGCGCGTGGCCAGCGCGAGCGCATCGTGCGTCACGACGCGCGTGAGCCTTTCGGCCGCGGCGTTCCAGTGGGCGCGCAGGCCGCGAGTGCTGCCGGTTGCAATCGAGTCCGACGCCTGGAGATTCGTGCTCATGGTGTTCTTTCGTTGGATGCGGGCGATGAAGACGGGGCAGTGAATGCGCCGGCGCTCAGCAGCCCGGCAAAGATGGCGGCAAGGTCTGCTTTCACATCGACGGCCAGTGCGCGCTCCGCCGCCTGCTGGAGGGTTGCTCCGCCTGCGCAGGCGTCGAGAAAGACGCAGCTGGCCTGCGTGAGTCCTTGCCACGTCACGGTGTCGTACGGCCGCGTCAGCAAGGCGCCCTCGCCTTGCCAGGCCAGTTCATCGGTGACTTCGCCCTGCGCGCGGTTGCGCTCCCAGATGCTGAACACCGGCTGGTCGTCGAACCACGCCCATCGCGCGGCCGGATGGGGTCGGAGCGAGAGGGCCGCCAGTTGTTCCGGCGTGCGGCGAGCCACCCATGCAGCATCGGCGGCGGACGCGTCCTGTGCGGCATGGGCTTCAAGCCACAGTGTGTCGAGTCGCGCCACGCCGGGCAGGTAGATCAGTTCGGCGGCAGGCTCAAAGCCGCGCAGAAATTCGGCAAAGCCGCTGCCGTAGTGCAGAAGGCGGCCATCGCGCGGCGCTTCGGCACTCACGTAGAGCGCGGCGGCGGCGCGAAACCACTCGCTGCCCACCAGTCGCGCCACGGCCGGAAAGTTGGCCTCGAGTGCATCGATGCAGGCCTTCATCACCGTGTTGCGGTACACGGCGAAAGCGGGTTGCGTTGCAAGCTCCCGCATCGCGGGGTCCAGGGCTTCGGTGGACGAGAACAGCGCCTTTGCAAACGCCTGCTGGAACCGGCCGTGCGGCCTGGTCATGCGGTGGCCTCCTGCGCCGCCGCGTGCTCGAGCTCGGCGGCGGCCTGCTCGCGCTCGGCCATCAGCTCTTCGAAGGCCGGCACATTGCCGTCGCGTTCGATCAGCGTGGGCCGGGCACCGGCGCGTTCGACAAAGCGGCGATACAGCTGCCAGACTTCCGGCGCAATGGGCGCGTCGTGCGAATCGATCAGCAGCGAATCGCCCAGGTTCGGGTCGGCAGCATGGCCCGCAAGATGGACTTCGCTGACCAGCGCATGCGGAAAACGGTCGATCCAGTCAGTAGCTGAAAAAACCAGGTTGCGGGCGGACACGTACACGTTGTTGATGTCGAGCAGCAGCTTGCAACCGGTGCGCTGCGCCAGCTCGCGAAGAAAATCGATCTCGTCCCACTCGTGCCCGTCGATGCGCAGGTAGTGGGACGGGTTCTCGATGGCGATGGCGGTGCCCAGCGCGTCCTGGGTGCGCGCCACATTGGCCGCGATGCGGTGCAGCGCCGCGGTGCTGCGCGGAAACGGCAGCAGATCGGGAAAGTACTGGCCGTTCCATGCGGACCACGCCAGATGTTCGGAAACCAGCGCCGGCTGAATGCGCCGGACCAGCGCTGCCAGCCGCTGAAGATGCGCGGCGTCGGGCTCCGCATCGCCCGCCAACGAAAGCGAGACGCCATGCAGCGACACCGGATGGCGGGAGCGAATCGCTTCCAGCCACCCGAGCCGCGGGCCGCCCGCCACCATGTAGTTCTCGGGGTGCACCTCGAACCACAGGCCCTCGCCGCGTGCGTCGAGCGCAGGCACGTAGTGCTCCGGCTTGAGCCCAACGCCGGCCGTGAGGGTTTCTGGCATGGCGGCGCGCGCCGGTCAGGACTTGATGGGAGCCAGCGAACCCATGCCCTTGGGCGTCTTGATCGTGGCGCAGGTGCCGGCCGGCACGTTCTTCCAGGCGTTGCCCTGGTAATCCATCTTCGAGGTGCCGGCGCAGGTGGTGCCGGGGCCGGCGGCGCAGTCGTTCTTGCCTGCCATCGAAACGCCGTAGCACTTCTCCATCGTGGCCATTTTGTCGGCCATGGGTTTGTCTTGCGCAATGGCGGAACCGGCGGCAAGGGCGCCCAGTGCAAGGGCGGTAATGGCGAGGGGACGGTTGATCATGGATGAGCTCCGAAAATGGTTGAACAGTTGCAACCGCGCCGGAATGCGCGGTTATTGGCTAGTTCGCCACTTCGGAAGCCGGGGTTACAGCGCTCCTCTCGATCGGCAAAAAAATTTTGCGTATAGAAAGCTCAGGCACCGAACCAGTCGCGGGCCGACCGTCCCTGGTCCGGCCCGAGCATCGAGAAGCCACCATCGACGGGAATGTCTGCACCGGTCACAAAGCGCGCGGCATCCGAGCACAAAAAGAGCACCACTTGCGCCACGTCGTCCGGGTCCCCCGCCCGGCCCAGCGGATGCAATGGTGCCGCCATGCGGTCGGCATGCGCGCGGTCGCCACCTGCCATGCGGCTCAATGCATCAGACCAGGTCCACCCGGGCGACACCGAGTTCACGCGCACGCCGCGCGGCGCCAAGGTGGCGGCCTGGTTGCGCGTGAGCTGCAGGATGGCGGCCTTGGCCGCGGGATAGAGCGCCCGGTTCGCTGTGCCGAACTTGCCGCCCACGCTGCCCATGTTGACGATGGCGCCGCGCTGCGCGGCCAGCGCATCCGCGGTTTTTTGCACCAGCACCGCGCCAGACACGAGGTTGACGTCCAGCGCGCGCAGCCACTCGCCGCGCGTGGCGGCCATGCCGGTGTCGCCATAGACCACCGCGTTGTTGATGAGAAAGTCGATACGGCCTTCGGTGGCGAGCACGTCCGCCAGCAGCGCGTCGAGCGCTGCGTCCGATGCGATGTCGCAAGCCACGAAGCGGCAGCCGCTACCCAATTCAGCCTGCAGTGCCTCGCCGCGCACGGCATCGATATCTACAGCCAGCACCTGCGCGCCGGCTTGCGCAAAGGCACGAACGATGGCGCTGCCGAGCATGGCGGCCGCGCCGGTGACGATGGCAACCTTGCCTTGCAGCTTCATGGCTTACCTTTCGCGTCTTTCATGTCCTTCAGCCCTTCGTGGTTCTTCATGCGTGCAATCGCTTCATCGACGAGCATCACGTCCGCGAGCATGCCCAGTGTTTCCAGGCTGGCCGCGTGCAGGTGCGGCTGCGCGGTGCTGCATGCATCGGCCACCACTGCCACGTCGTAACCCAGGTCACTGGCGTGGCGCGCACCGTGCTCGACCACGTGGTTCGTCGCAATGCCCGCCATGTACAGCCGGGTGGCACTGGTGCTGCGCACCGCCTCTTCGAGCCCGCTGGCGCAGAACGGATTGTTGCGCTTGTGGGTGACGACCGCTTCACCGGGCAGCGGCGCCAGTTCGGCGTAGAACTCCGCTCCCCATTGCCCGTCGAGCACGGCGCCGGTTTCGGCAACGCGGCGGAACAGCATGCTGTTGTGCAGGCAGTCCGCATACCCGGGCGCGAAGGCGATGCGGACGAAGATGACCGGCACGCCGTTCGCACGTGCGCCGGCAATCAGCCGCGCGGCAGAAGCGATCAGGCGTGGCCGCGCGGGGTCGTCGGCGGCCACGCCCACCCGCACCTTGCCGTCCACGTGCAGCACGTCGTTCTGGTAGTGCATGGCCAGCAGTGCGGCTTGGGTCACATGAACACCTGCAAGGCTTCGTGCGGCGCGTCGCAATTGACGAGCTCTACGCGCTTCATCTCCATGCGCCACTCGTCGCCTTCGCGGCGCAGGGTGTGCAGCACGCTGCCGCCGAAGGCGCGCTGTTCGGTCTTGCGCCACTCGAGCAGGTGGAAGGTCGAGCGCACCACGCAGCCGGCTTCAGTGCGCGACTCGAGCGAGATGTTGCCCAGCACGTGCACGGTGCGAGTCGGCGGTTGCTGCGAATAGGCACGGGCCTGCTCGAGCCGCCGCGCACGCATCGAGCGCAGCAATGCGTCTTCGCAAAACAGCGAGGCGTGATTGAGGTGATCGGTCTGGCCGTGGACCAGCGGCACCCAGTACAGCCCATCGGGCGTGAACAGCCGCAGCCATTCGTCCCACCGGTGCTCGTCGAGCAGGCGCGCCTCGTGAAACAGGAACTGAGTGATGTCCTGCTGCTCTTGCCAGTCGTTGAAGTTCATTCGGCGCCTCCGGTCCGCACGCCCATGTACGAGGCCCAGGCGCCGAACATGTTGCGCGCCGGCATTTCGCTGTTGCCGTTGGAAGACCGGCCGCCCGGCAGGGGCTGGTCGCGCCCCATTCCGCGGTGCATGCTGACCCAGTCGCCGCCGTCGGAAGCCAGGCCTTCCTGCACGCGGTTGTAGGCCTCCAGGTCGTCGGGCATCACGTTCGACGACGGTGAATTGACGATGTTGGTGTACTTGAGCGTGCGCTGGAATGTGGCCTCCGGCGCGCCCTTCAGGCGGAAGCTGAATATTTCGACCAGCGTGCGATCGACCGAGAGCGGGCGGATCACCCGGATCTGCTGGAACGAGGTATGCGGCGAGCAGCTCGGGTACACGATGGTGTTGTGCCGGTTCACGCGCAGGATCTGGTCGGTACGCGCCGCGCCCTGCTTGGCTTCGAGCGCCGCCACGTAGGCCAGGCTCACCGGATCGGTGGGCGGCACGAAGATGCCTTCCATGAAGCCGTGGCCGTGGTCGTAACCCTTGAGTTCGAGCTTTTCCCAGAACTCCAGCGGCTCGCCGTTGCCGTCGACGATCACCACCTCGAAGGGCTTGGGCGTGCCGGCAGGCATCGATTCGAATTCTTCCTTGGCCGCACGCCATGACGATTCGTGCGTGGCCACCGCATGAATCGTGTCGTGCAGGTTCTCGAAGAATATCTTCCAGTTGTTGCGCTGAATCACGCGCTGCACGCCGCCGGCCACTTCCACTTCGCCGTCGGGCGCGCGGTCGCAGAAGTTGTCGAGCGAAGTCGCCACGCCGCCTAGAAACTCGCTGAGCTCGGGGCCGTCTTCAGCCAGGCTCGCGAACACGAAGCCGCGGTGACTGGCCACGCGCGCCACCTTGCGCACCGAATGCTGCTGCGCCTTCAGGTCGAGGGCGGTATCTTCGTAGCCGCTGCGCAGCGGCACCGAGAGCAGGCTGCCGTCGCACTTGAAAGTCCAGCCGTGATAGAGGCAGCGCAAGAACTTGCCGGCGCTGCCGGTGCCGTCCGGAACGATCTTGGCGCCCTTGTGCGGGCAGCGGTTGTAGAGCACGTTCACCGCACCATCGGTGTGGCGCACCATCACCACGGGCTCGCGCCCGAGCCGGGTGGTGAAGTAGTCGCCGACGTTGGGCACCTGGCTCTCGTGGCCGACGTAGAGCCAGGCCTGGCCGAAGACGCGGTCCATCTCTAGTTCGAAGATGGCGGGATCGGTGTACACGCGCTTGTGCACGCGGTCAGGCTGCACGAGCGCCTGCAGGTCGATGGTCATGGGAATGGGTCTCCTGAAATGTGGTGGTCAGATGTCGAGCACCAGGTGCGACGTCTTCGCGCGCGACACGCAAATGCAGATGGTCCGGCCTTCGGCTTTTTCGCGGGCGCTCAGGTTGTGGTCGCGGTGGTCGGGAACGCCCTCTTCCACTGCAACGGCGCACACGCCGCAGTCGCCCTGACGGCAGTCGTACAGCGGGTCGACCCCGGCGGCAATGAGCACGTCGAGCAGGCTCTGGTGGGCGGACACGGTCAGCGTCTTGCCCGAGCGCAGCGTGCGCACTTCGAAAGGCACATCGCCCTCTTGCTCCAGCGCACCGGCAAAGAGTTCGCAGTGCACGTGGTCGTCGGGCCAGCCGAGGTCTCGGGCCAAATTGACCGCGGCCTGCACCATGCCCTTGGGTCCGCACACTTGAAGGTGGCGCCCGGGTTGCGGAGCGGAAAGCGCAGCGCGAAGGTCGAGGCCGCGGGCCGGGTCGCCGCCGTCGTGAACGATGGTGGCGCCCAATGCGCGCGCCTCTTCCAGATAGGCGGCGTCCCCCACGCTTCGCGTGGCATAGAAAAAATCGAATGCGCGCCCTTCGGCGGCCAGCGCCCGCGCCATGCACAGCAGCGGCGTGATGCCGATGCCGCCGGCAATCAGGAGCGGCGGCACGCTGCCTGTACGCAGCGCGAAATCGTTGCGCGGCGGCTGCGCCGTCACCACGGCGCCGGGCTTCAGCCCGTGCATCCAGGCGGAGCCGCCCGAGCCTCGGGGCTCATGCAGTACCGCAACTTCGTAGCTGCAGCCCTCCGCATGCGGTGCCACCAGGGAGTAGGCGCGCTGGCCGACGCGCCCGTTGGGCTGGACGACTTGCACGCCCAGATGGGCGCCGGGCGTGTACGGCGGCAAGGCACCGCCGTGTGCGCTCCGCAGCACAAAGGCCTTGATGGCGGACGTGAGCGGCCTCACCGCTTCCACCACCAGTTCGAGCATCTCCGAGTCGCCCGCCATCATCCCAGCGGCAGGGCCGGATCGGCGATGGTCAGGCTGGTCGACTTTTGCCAGCGCGGCATCAGCGTGTTCGATGGCAGATGCTCGTCCACCAGCTTGCGCGCCGTCTCCACGCCGGCCACCGGGAGTCCCTTCGCATCGAGCAGGCCAATTTGAACCAGCACGCTGGCCTGGTCCCAATAGATATGCTCGTGATAGAGCTTGTCGCCGCGAAACTTCACGATGGCGACGAGCGGAATTTCCACCGGCTTGCCGGTGGGCGCGATGCCCGGCAGCATCCAGTCGATTTCCACCGTGTGGGTGAAGCAGAAGAGCATCTCGTCGACGATCTGCGTGGCGCCCACTGTGCGCGAGATGGGCGTAAGCCGCGTATCCGGCGGAGTCGTCGGAATGAAGTGATGCTTGTAGAAGCGCGAGAGCTCCCTGGCCCCTACCCCGCCTGTCATGGTGGGTATGTGGTTCACATAAGGCTCGCTCACCATCGTGCCCATGGTGGCGACCACGTCGCGCGTCGCGAACTCGTATTCGCAGTGCTTGTCCCAGAGCGCAGACAGGTCGTAGACGGGCCCGATGGCGTCCTTGAACAGCGCCATGGAGCGCTGGTGGGCCATCAGCGTGGAAGGCTTGTCGAAATGCTCGCCGCCGGTGCGTGCGAATGCGTGGTCCACGCCGGGGTACACATACATCTGCGCGCCGGGCTTGCCTGCAAAGGCCTCGAGCACCTGGTTACGCGCTTCGGGCGGGCAGAACTTGTCGAGCTCCGCGAAGTGCAGCGCAATGGGGCATTCGATCTTGGGCAGCACGTCCAGGTCCGCCTCGATGCCGACGCCGTAGTAGCCCACCGCCGCATCCACGCCCGAATGCGCGGCCGCAAGGTACGCGAGCTTTCCGCCGAGGCAAAAGCCGAGCGCGCCGACCTTGCCGGTGCATGCCGGGTGCGCGCGCAGCGCCTTCACGCTGGCCGTGATGTCCGAGACGCCGGCGGCCACATCGAACTTCTGGAAGAAGCCGAAGGCGCGCTGCCAGTCTTCGGGCGAATAGCCCAGCTCGACATTGGGCTCCATGCGCCAGAACAGGTCGGGCGCGAGCACCACGTAGCCCTCTTCGGCATAGAGGTCGGCCACCTCGCGCACGTAGTCGTTGATGCCGAAGATCTCCTGGCACAGCACGATGCCGGGGCCTTGCCCCGAAGGCGGCAATGCAAGGTAGCCACGAAAGGTCGGGCCGTCGGCGGCTGCGATGTCGATGTATTGGCTCATGGGGCGAGTCTCCGAAGTGGTGGGGTTCGGCGGGCAATTCTGTGGAGCGGCCCGCGCGCTGTCTGTCCATTTCTTGCAGGCGCAGGCCGCGCGAAAAGTGGATAGCCCGCCGTTCGCGCGCCGTGGAGACTCGGCCCCCGCGCATACATACCTTTGTTGCAACCCACGCCATCCGAATCACCCCTCTGAGGAGATCCCTTCATGTCGCAGGCAAGAATCACAACCGCCGTTGCTTTGCTGGCGCTCGCCGTCACGGGCGCGTTCGCATCGCAAGCACGGGCCCAGGCGCAAACCGTCAAGGTCGGCCTGGCAATGGACCTCTCCGGCCCGTTTGCGGTGGGCGGCGCCGAGGCCAAGGCCGGCTTCGCGGTGGCAATGAAGCAGTTGGGTGGCAAGCTCGGCGGCGTGCCGGTGGAATTTTTCGAGGCGGACACGGGCGGCAGCCCCGACCTGGCCCGGCAGGTGGTCGAGCGCATGCTGCTGCGCGACAAGATCGACCTGTTCACCGGCCCCATCGGCTCGACGGTCGCGCTGGCCGTGGGGGCACCGCTCTTCGCGGCCAAGGTGCCCTATCTCTCGAGCAACACCGGCCCGAGCGACTACTCGGGGGCCAAGTGCAATCCGTATTTCTTCGGCGCGTCTTACCAGAACGACGCGTACCACGAAGCGGCAGGCAAGTTCGCTTCGGACAAAGGCTTCAAGAAGGTTGCGCTCATCGCGCCGAGCTACCCCGGCGGCAAGGATGCGATCACCGGCTTCAAGCGCAACTTCAAGGGCACGGCGAGCGACGAGCTCTACACCAAGCTCGGCCAGCTCGACTACTCCGCCGAAATCGCGCAGATCCGCGCGGCCAGGCCCGATGCGCTCTATTTCTTTCTGCCGGGCGCCATGGGCGTGAGCTTCATCAAGCAGTTTGTCGGCGCGGGCCTGTCGAAAGACGTGGCGCTGATCTCGACCGCCTTCTCGGCCGACGAAGACATGATTCCCGCCGTGGGCGAGCCGATGCTCGGGCTCTTCAACACCGCGCATTGGTCATACGACCTCGACAACCCGGCCAACAAGCGCTTCGTGGCCGATTTCCGCGAGCAGAACAACGGGCGCAACCCGTCGTTCTATGCGGGCCAGGCGTATGACGTGCTCATGGCCATGGACGCGGCGGTGCGGGACGTGGGCGGCAAGGTGGCCGACCGGCCGGCGCTGCTGAAGGCAATCAAAGCCGCCAGGTACAAGTCGGTGCGGGGCGACTTCAGCTACGGCGCCAACAACTTTCCCATTCAGAACTACTACCTGCGCGTGATCGGCAAGGACGCGAGCGGGCGCATTGCCAACAAGGTGATCGGCACGGTGCTGCAGAACTACCAGGACAGCTCGTCCGCCAAGTGCGCGATGAAGCCGGCCTGACGCCGGCGGGCTAGTGACGCGCCGGCTCTCGCGAAGTTTCGCGCGGGAGTCGCCCGAAGCGCTCGCGGTAGCAGGCGGCGAAACGGCTCAGGTGCGAGAAGCCGCAGCTGAAGGCGACCTCGGTCACGCTTGCGCCGTCGTGCCGCGCCAACTGGGCATGCGCGGCATCGAGCCGCATGTTGCGCAGCACTTCCATGGGTGAAAGATCGCGGTAGCGCCTGAACAGCAGGCCGAGCGCGCGCCGCGACACGCCGGCGGCCTCCGCCACGTCCTCCAGCGAAAGCGGCGCGTCGAGCCGGCTGCGCATGAATTCTTCGGCAAGCCGCAGCTGCCGCATGCTGGCCGCCTCCGAGCCGAGCCGCAGCGCGTCGTGCTGCCGCCGCACCGAATTGGGCCGGTGGCACAGCAGATAGAGCATGAGGTTGTCCTCGTAGTGGGCCAGCCAGCGCGGGTCATACGGCTCGTGGCCGTCCGCGGGGAGCAGCGATGCGAGGCCGGCCACCATGCGGCACCACTGGGTGCCCGCGGCATCGTCGAGCCGGAGCGGCAGCTCGAAGTCGATTTCGCCGATTTCTGCCGCGGCCCCTGCACCGCCCGCGGGCCTTGCGGCAAACGTTCGGCGTGCCACGTCCTGCAGACGGGCAAGGTCAATCTTGAGCATCAGCTGCTCGCAGTCCGCATGCCAGCGCAGCCGCACGGGTTTGTGCGCGGACACCACGGCGCCCTGGCCGGGATGGATCTGCACGGTCTGGCCGCCGGTATGTACTTCAGCGTGGCCGCGCAGCGGCATCTGGACCAGCACGAAATTGCCCAGCGTGTCGGGCTCGATGTCGACATCGCAGCCGTAACGCAGGATGCAGAGCGACAGTGCGCTGAGTTCTGCCCGGCAGAAGACCGCATCGACATTGCCGCGGCCCCAGGTGCTCCGGTGCGTCTTCAGCTCATGGGTCACCAGTGCGTGGGTTTCGTCCGCCTCGCGCGATCGGAAGATCTCGCGCCCATACAGGGTGGAAAGCTGCTGGCTCGACCATGCGTCCACGAACACTCCTCGGGGGCCAAAAGTAGTGAGAGCTGTCTCTGCCGCTGGGGCAACAGCGCAATCTACCGCCCGAGGCCGGGTCCTGCCATGGGGATTGCCCCGGGCGGCATGCACAGGCGTGCAAGAAGCTTGCCCGGCGGTCCGCCGCTTTCGTTCGGGGCCTGGTTCCGTCTGCCTAGGTCTGCTTGCCCCCGGTCTCTTCCGCTTTTTCCTTGTCCTTGTCCTGCTGTGCCTTCGGCAGCTTGACCTTGGTCACGGTGACCGATACCGGGTCACTGGCGGGAAAGGACTCCTCGACGCCGCTGTCCAGGGCCTCTTCGCTGGGCGCCTGCTCAACCGGCTTTGCCGGCTCGACCGCGGGTTTGCCGTGGTTCTTGGATGTGGGAAAGGGGAAAGCTTTTTCCGATGTCGTCATGAGAGCTCCTCGGCCATGCAAGCCGCTAGGGCTTGCTCGGCTCCTTGTTGGTTTCCGAGCGGAGGTCTTCCCGCAGCCCGTAGGCCGCGGAACCGTCGTGGCGCGATGCCTCCACGTTCTTGCGCTTGCTGGCCATGCGCTCGGCGGGGGCCGGTGCCGAGTCCTGTTCTCCGGCAGTCGAAGAACTGCTCGTGAACTTTTCTCCCGCGCCGATGTTGTCTACCCCGCCGCTCGTGGTGGGCCGGGTTCCGTCGCCCGAGCCGAGGTTTCCGGGTTCGCTGTTCATTTCGTTCGACTCCTGTTCGCTCGAGAGCAAAGTGGCAATGAATCGATTCTGGGAACTCCCGGGCGCCCGCGCGTAGGACGAGGCCAGCGTCCATCAGTCGGAAGCATCCCCGCCTCGGGCGCCTTTTCAAAGGCGCACAATTTGGCGTTGGAATGTGATAAATTCACATTTAAATACAATCTGACACATCATTACCCTGGCCAGATGAATGAAAAAGCTCTCGTTTTCGCGCCGGCGCAATGGCTTCACATTGATCGAGGTAATGATCACGGTGGTGATCATCGCGATCCTCGCCTCCATTGCGATCCCGAGCTATCAGCGATACGTGATCCGCGCCAAGCGCTCCGCCGCTCAGGCGCAGATGATGGAGATTGCCAACCGGCAGCAGCAGTTCCTGCTGGCAAACCGCAGCTACGCAGACAAGACGACGCTGACGGCCAGCGGCTACTCGCTGCCCGCGGACGTTGCCGCCAATTACGACTACACGATCACCCTGTCCGCGGCAGGCACTCCTCCCGGCTTTGTCCTGACTTTCGATTCGACAGGCGCCCAGGCGTCCGACGGCGACCTCACCCTCGATAACCAAGGCGCGAAAACGCCGGCCGACAAATGGTGAAGCCGCGCCCGACCGCCGAACGCGCCCGCGCACAACGCGGCGCCACGCTGATCGAGGTGCTGGTCACCCTGCTGATCCTCGCCTTCGGCCTGTTCGGGCTCGTCGGCCTGCAGGCGCGTCTCCAGTCGTCCGAAATGGAGTCTTACCAGCGCTCGCAGGCGCTGATCCTGCTCAATGACATGGCCAGCCGCATTGCAATCAATCGCCGCATGGCCTCCAGCTACGTCACTGCCTCGCCGCTGGGCACCGGGACCAACTGCCCCACCGGCACGGGCTCGCGCCAGCAGATCGACGCCATGGAATGGTGCAACGCGCTGCAGGGCGCGGCAGAAACCTCGGGCACCACCAAGCTCGGCGCCATGATCGGCGGGCGCGGCTGCGTGGAGGACCTGGGCAACAACGAATACCTGATCACCGTCGCCTGGCAGGGCCTGGTGCCCATTGCCGCACCTCCGGAAGGCGTGGCCTGCGGCAAGGACGCCTACGACGTGGCCCCCACCGCATCAACACCAAGCCCGCAGTGCACCGCCGACAGGTGCCGCCGGACCGTGACGACGCTGGTGCGCATCGGGACGCTTTCATGATGCGCGCGCGCCCGGCAGGCAAGACCCGCCAACTTGCCCGTGCCCTGCACGGCCAGCGGGGCCTGACGCTGATCGAACTGATGGTGTCCATCACGATCATGCTGATCGTGCTGGCGGCGGTGATTGCGCTGTTCCTCAATGTGAACAACACCCAGCGCGAAATGGTCAAGGTCAACCGCCAGATCGAGGGCGGCCGCCTCAGCGTCTTTGTGCTCGAGAACGAAATCACGCACGCGGGCTTCTGGGAAAACTACATGCCCGAGTTCGACGACCTCACGGTTTCGGGCGTGCCAGCGAAGGTGCCGACCGGCAATGCGCCCGATCCGTGCCTGCCCTATTCGGCGGCGAACTGGACTGAGGACTACAAGCGCAGCCTGCTCGACATGCCCGTGCAGGCGTACGACGCCGTGCCGGCCAGTTGCGCCGGCCTGTTGACGAACAAGAAGGCCGACACCGACGTGCTGGTGGTGCGCCACGCCGAAACCTGCATCGCCGGCATGCCGAATTGCGAAGCAGACACCTTCGGCAAGCTGTACTTCCAGTCGTCCTTCTGCGGCACGCAGAAGCCATCGGATTTCGACCTCACCACGGCCGGCTTTGCCACCATGATGAGCAAGAACTGCACGACCCCATCGCCCAAGCGCAGGTTCATCTCCGACATCTACTATGTGCGCGACTACGCCGAAACAGTCGGCGACGGCATCCCGACTCTGGCGCGTTCGCGCTTCGATCTCTCGGCGACGGGGCTGGCGCAGCAGCCGCCTGTGCCTCTCATCGAAGGCGTCGAGGGCTTCCGCGTGGAACTGGGCCTGGACACGTTGAGCAAGACCGGCGCGGCCGTGAACTACACCCAGGCCATTTCATGGGCGGACGCGGCCGTCAGGTCCACCCCCACCAACCGCGGCGACGGAAGCCCCGACGGAAATTTCGTTCACTGCAGCACCGCTTCGCCCTGCACCACCGACCAGCTGATCAACGTGGTGGCCGTCAAGCTCTACGTGGTGGCGCGCAGCATCGAGGTGTCTCCGGGCCATACCGATACGCGTACCTACAACCTCGGCAGCGCAACGCTCGGCCCCTTCAACGACCGCTACAAGCGGCATGCGTTCACCACCGCGATCCGCATGACCAACGTGACCGGCCGCAGGGAAACGCCGTGAAGATGCCATCCACATTCCCCATGCACAGGCAAGGCGGCGCGGCATTGATCGTCGGGCTGATCATGCTGGTGCTGATCACCCTTGCCGTCACGGCCGGGTTCACGCTCAGCAACACCAACCTCAAGTCGGTGGGCAACATGCAGAACCGCAATGAGGCAGTGGCCGCGGCCAATCGCGCCATCGAGATAGTGGCTTCTTCCCTGCTGCTGCCGGGCGTGGACGGCTCGCCCTCGCTGGCCGTGCCCCTGGGCACCCAGAGCCGGGTGGACATCAACAACGACGGCACCGACGACTACATCGTGGAGATCGCTCCCCCCACCTGCGTGCGAGCGACCAAGTCGACCGACACCGGCGGGGGCACTGCGGGCCCGGGCGGTATCGGCGGAAATTCTTCCACCAGCGGCTCCGGGCTCAATGCCCTGCCCGACCAATACAACACGGTGTGGGACATCAGCACCAGCGTGACCCATGCCGCCAGCGGCACGGTCACTGCCGTACGCCAGGGCGTGCGAGCGCTGCTGACCAAAGAGCAATTCGAAGCGCTGTGCTCGTAGCCAGCCCTGTCCTGCGAATGATCACGACGATGAACGGATCGACCTCATGAAAAAGAACTTCTTCCGGCCGCTCTGGGCCGCCGCGCTGCTGATGTTCGGCTTTTCCGCGGCACAGGCGGAAGACATCGATCTTTTCGTCGGCTACAACCAGACCGTGACGGATGCGCCGAACGTGCTGTTCGTGCTGGACAACACGGCCAATTGGAACCAGCCCTTCACCGCCGAGATCAATGCGCTGGCCAGCGCCTTCGAAAGCCTGCCCACCGGCAAATTCAAAGTCGGCGTGATGATGTTCAGCGAAACCGGCGGCGGCAACTCGAACATCGACGGCGCCTACCTGCGTGCCGGCGTTCGCTTGCTGGACGAAGACAACAGGCGCAAGTACGGCGCGCTGATCCGCAGCCTCGACAAGCTCGATGACAAGTCCAATGGCGGCAAGGCCGGCAAGATGATGGCCGAGGTCTACCGCTATCTCTCGAGCGGCGCGCCCATGGGCGGCAACAACAAGGCGAAGGCCGACTACACCGGCAATGTCTTCGGTACCGCGGCGTCGAAGGCGATCTATTCGCTGCCGGGCAATCCGCTGGCGGCCATCAACAGCAGCACCTACACCGGACCGAACACCACCAACTGCATCGGCACCTACGTCATCTACATCAGCAACGGCGCCGCGCAAGACAACAACAGCGACACCACCACCTCCACCAATGCACTGCGTGCGGCCGGAGGCACCACCACCATGATTCCGCTGAGCCCGAGCGGCTCACAGGACAACGTGGCAGACGAATGGGCCAAGTTCCTGCAAACCAGCATGGGCGTGAAGGTCTACACCGTCGAAGCCGCCAAGGCCACCGGCGGCCAGGGGCCGGGCTGGAGCGCGCTGCTAAAGAGCATGGCAGACCAGAGCAAAGGCGAGTACTACGACCTCAGCGCCAAGGTCGACCTTGGCCTCGCGCTCAAGGAATCGCTGGACGACATCTTCAGCAAGATCCAGTCGGTCAACAGCGTGTTCTCGTCGGTGAGCCTGCCCGTGAGCGTGAACACGCAGGGCACCTACCTGAACCAGGTGTTCGTGGGCATGTTCCGCCCCGACGATTCCGCCTATCCGCGCTGGAACGGAAATCTCAAGCAGTACAAGCTCGGCCTGGACACCAACAACCAGCTCATCCTGCAGGACGCAGCCGGAACCAACGCCATCAACAACCAGACCGGTTTCATCGCGCCCTGCGCGCGAAGCTTCTGGACGCCCGCGCCAAGCACCACCGATGCCTATTGGAGCTTCCGTCCCGCAGGCGATTGCCTTGGCAAGGAGGCCGCCGAAAGCCCCGATGGCAACGTGGTGGAGAAAGGCGCACAAGGCTACATGCTGCGGCAGGTGCTCACGGCCGACCGCAACGTGAAGACCTGCGCGGCGGACGACTGCTCGATCCTGACGAGCTTTGCCACCGGCAACACGGCCGGCATCACCAAAGAGGCGCTTGGCGTGCCAACCGACGCCGAGCGCACCGCGCTGATCGAATGGCTGCGCGGCCTGGACAACAAGGGCGACGAACGGCGTGCTGCCGACGGCACACCGCTCACTTCCACCACGGCCATGCGCCCCTCGGTGCACGGCGACGTGGTGCATTCGCGCCCGGTGGCCATCAACTACGGCAGCGACAGCGAGCCGCAGGTGGTGGTGTTCTACGGTGCCAACGACGGCATGCTGCGCGCGGTCAACGGCAACCAGACCGCCGCCATCGGCTCCGCGGCGCCCGGCAGCGAGATGTGGTCCTTCGTGCCGCCGGAGTTCTACGGAAGCATCAAGCGGCTGTACGACAACACCAAGCGGATCAACTTTCCCGGCGTGCCGGTCAGCGTGGGCGCCACCGCCCCCAAGCCCTACGGCATGGATGGCGCCATGGCGGCCTATCGCCAGGGCAACGAAGCCTGGCTCTACGCCAGCATGCGCCGCGGCGGCCGCCTGGTCTATGCCTTCGATGTGTCGAACCCCGCCTCGCCCATTCTCAAGTGGCGCAGGGGTTGCCCGAACCAGGACAACGACGTCGGCTGCGACACCGGTGCAAACGACATGACAGGCATCGGCCAGACCTGGTCGGCGCCGAAGATCGTCAAGTCGGCCGGCTATGGTTCGGGCAGCACGCCCATGGTGATGTTCGGCGGCGGCTACGACAAGTGCGAAGACGTCGACACCACCGATCCGGCCCTGGCCTGCGGCGCGGCCTCCAAGGGCAAGAAGATCTACGTGCTCGACGCGAGCACCGGCACCGTCCTGCAGACCTTCACCACCGAGCGCGCGGTCGCTGGCGAAGTCACCGTCGTGAACGACAGCGCGGGCCTGGCCAAGATCGCCTACGCCGCCGACCTGGGCGGCAACGTCTACCGCATTGCCATCGGTGCTGCCGCGCCGGGCAGTTGGACGATGACCAAGATCGCCTCGCTCGGCTGCGACGTCGCGAGCACCACCTGCACGCCCAACCGCAAGTTCATGTTCGGCCCCGACGTGGTCGAAGACAACGGCATGAACGTGCTGCTGCTGGGATCGGGCGACCGCGAAAAGCCGTTGCGCTCCTACACCGCTGCGCTCAGCGTCTCCAACCGCTTCTACATGATGGTGGACAAGCCCGCTGACGCAACCTGGCTCACCAACGAATCGAGCAACTGCGACGGCAACTCTCTGCTGTGCCACGGCTCGCTGCTGGCCATCACGGGCACCGATGAGCCTTCGCCCACCGCCCTGGCGGCCAAGAAGGGCTGGTACCTGGTGCTCGCGCCCGGTGAACAGGTGGTGACCTCGTCGGTGACCGCCTATGGCAACACCACCTTCAATACCCACACGCCCACCGATCCGACCGTGCGCCAGTCGTGCCGTGCCGACCTTGGCACGGCCAATGTCTACAACCTGGCCTACCTGAACGCCGGCGCGCAGGGCGCGCGGTTCCAGAACGTGGTCGGCGGCGGCCTTGCGCCCTCGCCCGTGGTCGGCCGCGTGATGGTGAACGGCAGCTTCCGCGACGTGGTGATCGGCGCCAACCCCGACTCGTTCCTGAGCCCCAAGGGTGCCGCGGTCAAAACCGCCTTCACGCAGCCCAAGGGCCGCGTCTACTGGTTCATCCAGAAGTAAAGGGTGGGCAAGGTGCAGACGACCGCCGGCATGCGAACACGCGGCTTCACGCTGGTGGAGCTGATGGTCACCATCGTGGTGCTGGTGGTGCTGGTGTCGGTGGCCGTCCCCTCGTTCGACAACATTCGGCTTTCGAGCCGGCTGACTTCCTACGCGACCGATCTGGTGGCCGGCAGCCAGCTGGCGCGCAGCGAAGCCATCAAGCGCAACGCGGCCGTGACGCTGTGCGCCTCGGCCAACGGCACGGCCTGCGCCACCAACGGCCAATGGGAAGCCGGCTGGATCGTCATCAGCAGCGGCGGGCAGGTGATCCAGAAGCAGCCGGCCGCGGCCAGCGGCTACCAGATACGCGACGGCGGCGGGCTCAGCGCCCTCAGCTTCGACGGCACCGGTGTCGGCGGCACCGCGGCGGACGTCACGATCTGCCGCGCCAGCCCTGTGGGTAACCAGGAGCGGGTGGTGAAAATCAGCGCCACCGGGCGTTCATCGATCACCCGAACCAGTGTGGGTACCTGTGGTGCATGAATGAGTTCTTTTTTGTGCGATCCTCGGCGATGCGGACGATAGTGCACTAACACTTGCCCAGGGCTCGCCAGTTCACGTCCTTGACCGCGATTGAATCAGTAAAAACGTCTCATTTCATGGAACACCAGTTGGACTGGGCACTTGCCGCATGCGGCCGCATCCTGCGGCCGGTGGTGCGGCTCGCCCTGGCCATGGGGGTGAAGCATCCGCACCTGGAAGTGTTGCTGCGCGACCTGCTGCTGGAGGAAGCCACGCGCTCCTGGCACAAGCAGGGCGTGGCAAAGCCCAATATCAGCCAGCTGTCGGTCACGACGGGGCTGAACCGCAAGGCCGTGACCTCCAAGGTTCGCACTCCGGTGGACGCCCTGCCTCGCACGGAAATCTCGGCCGCGGCGAAGACCTTCACGCTGTGGCTGCAAATGGTGTCGGAAAACCAGGCCTACCAGCGGCTCCCGATCACCGCCGATGCCGAGGACACCCCCTCCTTCGAAACCGTGGCACGGCTCGGCAGCCGCGGCAATGTGCACCATCGCGCCATCCTGGACGAACTGGTGCGCCTGAACATGGCGGCCGAACAGAATGGCTGTGCCGAGCTCAAGGTCGACGGCTTCGTGCCGGTGGACGACCTGCAGGCGATGCTGGCGTTTCTGGGCGACAACGGCCGCGACCACCTGCTGGCCGCGGTGTCCAATACCCTTGGCGAGCAGCCGCGCATGCTCGAGCGGGCGGTGTATGCGCGCGGCTTGGGGATGGAAGATTGCGAGAGCATCCATCAGCTGGTGCGCGAACGCTGGTCCGCCCTGCACCATGAACTGGCGGGCGAGATGACGCGCGCCGTCGACCGGGCCCCAAAAGGCGCCAAAGGGCGCATCCGGGTCGGCATCTACACTTATTATGAAGACGACGCTGCGCCGCTTGCGCCGGTCGTCGCCCCCAAGCGGGAAGAGAAAACGCCATGAAGTACCTCCACCGTTGGATGCGCGGCATCCTCCTTGCCGGAGCAACGGCCCTGCTGCTTTCGTGCGGCGGTGGGGGTGGCGGTGGAACTTCCGCCGGCGGTGTGGGACTTGGCGGCAGCGCGGCCGTGGGCGGGGGAAGCGGCGATGGCTCCCCCGCGGGCACCGGCGGTAGTGGCGGCACCGGCACCGCGGGCGGATCCGACGGTACGGGCACGGGCGGTACAGGCACCGGAGGCACGGGTACCGGCGGCGGCAGCGACGGCACGAGCACGGCTGGCAACGGCACCGACGACGGTTCGGGCGTGGGCTCGGGCGGCACCGGCGTGAGCACTGCCGACGCGACGGGCGTAGGCTCCGTGGGCGGCATTGGCAGCATCATCCTGAACGGCGTGCGCTACAAGACTTACCCGGAGGCTTCGGACGGAATCAATCCCGCCAACTTCGACCTCGAAGACACCAATGAACTGCAGATCGGCATGAGCGTGCGCATTGCCGGCAAGATCGACAGCCAATTCACCGCGGCCACGGCGCAGCAGGTGGTTTCGGCGGCGGAATTGCGGGGTGCGGTTTCTTCCATCGACCTTGCAGGCGGCAGCTTCGTGGTGATGGGCGCCACCGTCACCACCGACAACGCCACCGTGTGGAGCGGCGGAAACAGCCTGTCGGACCTTGTTGCCGCAAGCCAGGTTCAGGTGTGGGGCCTGCCCTCTACGCCAGGCACCTTGCGTGCCACCCGCGTCGAGCTGAAGCCGGCCTCGGCCGAACCGCTGGTCACCGGATTCGTGCAGAATCTCGACCGCCTTGGCAAGAGCTTCATGCTCGGACAGATCACGGTCAGGTACAGCGGCGCGCTGTTCTCCGGCGGCATCGATGAATCCACCCTCGCCGAGGGCGCCATCGTCCGCGTGCGCGGTATCACGGCACCGTTTGCGGGCACCTTCAACGCGACGAAGGTGCAGGGCTGGTATGCCATACCAACCCAGAACACCGCGGCGGTGCAGCTCGCGGGCATCGTCGCCAACTACAACGGGCTCGGCGATTTCAAGGTTCTCGGCACGGCGGTCAATGCGTCCAACGCACTTATCACCGGCGGCCTGGCGTCGTCGATCGGCAACGGCGTCAAGGTGGAACTCGACGGCTTCATGACCAACGGCTTGCTGGTGGTGAAGAAGCTTCGCATCCGCAACATCCCGGGCGTGGGCGGACCGGTCGACTTCACGTTGATCGGTGCGATAGGCGGTTACCAATCTGCCTCGGACTTCAGGGTTCAGGGCCGCCGGGTGGACGCCGGCCGCGCCGGAGTCGAGTTCATCGGCGGAACCACCACTGAGTTGGCCAACGGCCGCCGCGTGACCGTGGTCGGCGACGCCGTCGAAAACGGCGTGCTCATCGCGAAGCGCGTCACCTTCACGCCATAGGCGCGCAGCCACGCCGTCCACCCGGCCGGCGCAGGGGTTGCATTTGCACCTCCGGCTCGTTCGCGGCATCCTGTGAGCCGAGCGTGACGAAAAAGAAGAAAAGAACGGCCCTGTTCGAACAATCTCTTTTTCGAAAGGTTAGGAATGAACCCCGATCTTGAACTCAGGCACGAGGTCTTCGCCCAGCTGAACTGGGACCCGGCGGTGGTGGGATGCGATGTCGATGTGTGCGTGGAAGGCGGCGTGGTCACCTTGCAAGGCAGGCTTGCCAGCGAAGGCCTAAAGACCGCCGTGGAGCGTGCCGTACGCCGCGCCGAAGGCATCGGCACCATCGTGAACCAGCTGACCACTGTTGACGCGTATCAAGCCGTTGCACCGCCCAAGCTTTGACGCTTAGCCCGCAATTCCCGGTCAGGCTGCCGCCATGGTCGCGCCGCCCAGCTGCGCATCGTTCTCCGCGTCGTTGAGCCAGCGCCGCTTGTCGCGCAGCGGCGGCGCGCCGAACATGCGGCCGTACTCGCGGGCGAATTGCGACGGGCTTTCGTAGCCCACGCTGTGCGCGGCGCTCGCCACGTCGGCGCCGGCCATCAGCATCTGGCGGCGCGCCTCCTGCAGGCGCAGCTGCTTCTGGTATTGCAGCGGGCTCATGGCCGTGACGGCCTTGAAATGATGGTGGAACGACGACACGCTCATGTGCACCGCGCGCGCCATGTCTTCAATCCGGAGCGACTGCGCATAGTTGACGCGCAGCGCGCTGATGGCCTTGGCAATGCGCTGGGTGTGGCTGTCTTGCAATGCAATCTGCCGCAGCCGCGCGCCCTCGCCGTTCACCAGCAGGCGGTACATGATCTCGCGCTTGATGATCGGCGCCATGATCGGCACGTCCTCGGGTGATTCGACCAGCCGCAGCAGCCGAAGCACCGGCTCCAGCACCGGCATGGCAATGCGGTTGACGTACATGCCGCGCGAGGCGGGCGCGTTGGCCTTGGCGGGCAGCTTCTCGTCGCCGATGAGCTCGCCGATGTCGTCCATTGCCAGCTCCAGCCGCAGGCCGAGATAGGGTCCGTTGTCGCTCGTCAGGCGCACCTGGCCGCATACGGGCAGGTCGACCGAGGTCACCAGGTAGTGCATCGGGTCGTACACATAGATGTCGTCTCCCACGATGATCCGCTTGGAGCCCTGGGCAATCAGCCCGAGCGCCGGGGTTGCAAAGGCATGCTTGGGACCGTCGGGCTTGCTGATGCAGAACACCTGCAGCCCGGCCACCGGTGTTTCCACCGTGCCATCGCGCCCGCCGGTGATGCGGTTGATGAGCGCCACCAGTTCCTTCCTGGCTTCGTCGAGTTCGGGCTCCAGGGGCATCGGCTGGGCGATGGCGGCAGTGGTTTCGGGTGTTTCGTCGGACATGTTCGGGCCTTGTCGCGGGTTGGATCAACAAAGTCTGCGCCGCGTCTGCGGGCAGCGTGGAGGATCGGGTGGTTCAAAGCTTAGCGCCGCACCCATGAATCTGCACGGCCCCGGGCATAGGTCTGGAGAAATAGGCAAAGACTTTGCAGAAACGCGCTCGTCGCCCCGGGGGCCGCGGGCGGATACTTTTTGCCGACGCCTCTCCAACGCAAAGGACCTCTCCATGCAATATCGCAAGTTCGGCCGCACCGGCCTGTTCGTTTCCGAGCTGTGCCTCGGCACCATGACCTTCGGCGGCGCCAGCGGCATCTGGGGCCACATAGGCAACCTCCAGCAGGCCGAGGCGGAAAGCCTGGTCGGCCGGGCGCTGGACGCCGGCATCAACTTCATCGACACCGCCGACGTGTATTCCGAAGGCCTCTCGGAAACCATGACCGGCCAGGCGCTGAAGAACCTCAAGGTGCCGCGCGAGAACGTCGTGGTCGCCACCAAGGTTTTCGGCGAAGCCGGCAAGAGCCCCAATGCGGCCGGCGCCTCGCGCTATCACATCATGGACGGCGTGAAAGCCAGCCTGAAGCGCCTGCAGCTCGACCATATCGACCTGTACCAGATCCACGGCTTCGACCCGGTCACGCCCATCGAGGAAACGGTGCGCGCGCTGGACAACCTGGTGCAGCAAGGCCACGTGCGCTATGTGGGCGTTTCGAACTGGGCCGCCTGGCAGATCATGAAGGCGCTGGGCATTGCCGAACGCCAGGGCCTCGCCCGCTTCGAGTCGCTGCAGGCCTACTACACCATAGCGGGCCGCGATCTGGAGCGCGAACTCGCGCCCATGCTGCGCAGCGAAAACGTCGGCCTGATGGTCTGGAGCCCCCTGGCGGGCGGCCTGCTCAGCGGCAAGTACGGGCGCAATACCGAAGCCGAAAAAGGCAGCCGACGCACCACCTTCGACTTTCCGCCGGTGAATGTGGAGCGGGCCTACGACTGCATCGACGCGATGCGCGAACTGGCCGAGGCGCGCAAGGTGTCGGTGGCACAGATCGCGCTGGCATGGCTGCTGCACCAGCAGGTGGTAACCAGCGTGATCGTCGGCGCCAAGCGCGTCGAGCAGCTGGACGACAACATTGCCGCAACGGCCATACGGCTCAGCGCCGATGAGCTTGCGACGCTCGACAAGGTGAGCGCGCTGCCGTCCGAGTACCCGGGCTGGATGCTCGAACGCCAGGGCGGCGCGCGGGCCAAGCGCCTGGCGGAATCAGGCCAGCGCGGCTGAGCGCCTGGCCAGCTCAGGCGAGCGCGGCAGCCCGCCGCGCCGGATGAGCCCCGGTGGCGCGCAATGCCCGCAGGTCGAGATGCCGCGCGGCATTGGCCGCGGACGCCTCCGCCAGGCGCGGCACCACGCCGAGCAATGGCGCCCCGAGCCGGCCGCGCAAGGTCTGCAGGTTGGCCTCGGGCGCAAGCATTTCCGGTTCGACGATGCTCGCGACCCAGCCTGCCAGCATGAGGCCGCGCGCCCGGATGGCTTCGGCCGTAAGCAGCGCGTGATTCAGGCATCCCAGGCGTAACCCGACCACCAGCACCACCGGCAGGCCGAGCGCCACGGCCAGGTCGGCGCTGTCTAGGTCATGGCAGAACGGCACGCAGAACCCGCCAACCCCCTCGACCACCACCGCGTCGGCACGCTGCGACAAGGCTGCAAAGGCCGAGAGCACCTGCGGCAACTCGATGCGCACGCCCTCCTCCCGCGCCGCCAGGTGCGGCGACATCGGCGCGCGCAGCAGGTAGGGGCAGCGCAGCGCCAGCGGCGCATCGACATTGCCTGAGGCATGCAACTGCTCGACATCGTCGTTGCGCCACGCACCATCGACCAGGTCCAGGCCCGCCGCCACCGGCTTCATGCCGACCGCGCGCAGGCCCGAGGCGGCCAGCAGACTCAGCATCGCGCTGCTGACCAGCGTCTTGCCAACGCCCGTGTCGGTGCCGGTAACGAACCAGCGCCGGGGCGTCATTGGTGCACCTCGGGCTGCTGCGCCAATGCATTGCCCAATGCATCGACCAGCCGGGCCACATCGGACTCGTTGTGGCTGGCCGAGAGCGTGATGCGCAGGCGCGCGGTGCCGGTGGGCACGGTCGGCGGGCGAATGGCGCCCACGCGCAGTCCGCGCGCATCGAGCTGCGCCATCGTTTCCATCGCGCGCGCGTTGCTGCCGACGATCAGCGGCTGGATCGCGGTGGGCGATTCCGGCAGCCAAGCGCTGCCGTCCGGCGGCAAGATGGCCCCCACGTCCCGGCGCAACTGGGCGATGCGCGCCTTGAGGCGGGCCCGTCGCGCATCGCCCTCTTCGCCTTCGATCAGCCTGAGGCTTGCAAGCAGCGCATGCGCAATGGCCGGCGGCGCGGCCGTGGTGAAGATGTACGGCCGCGCCCGCTGCACCAGGTAGTCGATCACGGTTGGGTGCGCCGCCACGAACGCGCCCGAAACCCCCGCCGCCTTGCCGAGCGTGCCCACAAGCACCAGCCGCTCCGAGCGCAGGCCTTCCGCCTGCAGCACGCCGCGCCCCGTGGCACCCAGCACGCCGAAGCCGTGCGCATCGTCCAGCACCAGCCAGGCATCGTGGCGCTCCGCCAGCGCGAGCAGCCCGGCCACCGGCGCAATGTTGCCGTCCATGCTGAAGACCGCATCGCTCACGATGAGCTTGACGGGCGCATCGCAGGCGCCGAGCTGCGCATCCAGCGCGGCCAGGTCGCAATGCGGATAGCGCTCGACCCGCGCCTTGGCCAGCCGCGCACCGTCGATCAGCGAGGCATGGTTGAGCGACTCCGAAAAAATCACCGCTTCGGCACCGCCAAGCGCGGACAGCACCGCAAGGTTGGCCATGTAGCCCGTGCAGAAGAACAGGCTGCGCGCCTCGGGAATGAACGGCGCCATCCAGTCGCCCAGCCGCTCTTCCAGCTCCGCATGCGCGCGCGAATGGCCAAGCACCAGGTGCGACCCGCCGCTGCCCGTGCCATAGCGTGCCGCGCCTTCGGCCAATGCGGCCGCCAGCGCCGGGTGCGCGGCAAGGCCGAGGTAGTCGTTGCTGCTGAAGCAGAGCATGGCGCGTGGCGCTTGTGCGCCGGAGAGCGTCAGCGTCTGCTCGGGCGCGCAGGCGGTTTCGGCGATCTGCCGCTGGCGGCGCAGCGACTGCGCATCGAGCGCCGCGATCTCGCCCTCCAGCCGTTCAAGCAAGCGCGACATCGCGGCCTCCCTGTTTCGCGCGGCCCGAAACGTCAACCGCCCTCAGCGTGGCCAGCGTGGCGTCGACCAGCAGGTCGATATCGCCGTCGCCAATTGCATACGGCGGCATCAGGTACACCGTGGCGCCGATCGGCCGCATCAGCAACCCGTTCGCCCGCGCGGCCAGGTGAAAGCGTTCGGCAAACCGGGCACCGGGCTCGCGCACGTCGAAGGCCGTGATCATTCCGCGCTGGCGCAGGTGATCGACCGGCATGCCATGCAGCCCTTCACGCAACCGGCCGACGAGCCGTTCGGCGCGCGCGCGGTTGCGGCGCAGCGCATCTTCTTGCTCGAACAGGTCGAGTGTCGCAATGGCAGCGCGGCAGGCCAGAGCGTTGCCGGTGTACGAGTGGGAATGCAGAAAGCTGCGCGCCACGTCGTCATCGACAAAGCCTTCGTAGATTGCATCGCGCGTCATCACCAGCGCCAGCGGCAGGTAGCCGCCGCTGATGCCCTTGGAGAGGCAAAGAAAGTCGGGCCAGATGCCGGCCTGCTCGCATGCGAAGAAGCTGCCGGTGCGCCCGCAACCCACTGCGATCTCGTCGGCAATGAGGTGCACGCCGTAGCGGTCGCACAGCGCGCGCACCAGACGCAGGTATTCGGGGTCGTGCATGGCCATGCCGGTGGCGCATTGCACCAGCGGCTCGACGATCACGGCCGCAATCGACGCATGGCTTTCGGCCAGCAGCGCTTCGAGTTCGGCGGCCGCGCGCCGTGCCACGGCGGCGGCGTCTTCGCCAGGCAGGGCGGCGCGCGCGTCAGGCGATGCAACGAGGTGCGCATTCGCGAGCAGCGGTGCATACGCGTCGCGAAACACAGGCACATCGGTCACATGCAGCGCGCCCAGCGTCTCACCGTGGTAGCCGTTGCGCAGCGCGACAAAGTTGCGCTTGCCGCCGAGGCCCGCGTTGCGCCACGCATGAAAGCTCATCTTCAACGCGATCTCCACCGCCGATGCACCGTCGGAGGCGTAGAAGCAATGGCCGAGCGCATGGCCGGTCAGCGCGGCGAGCCGCTCGGCCAGTTCCACTGCGGGCGCATGCGTGCAGCCTGCGAGCATCACATGCGAAAGCGTGTCGAGCTGGTCTTTCAGCGCGGCGTTGATGGCCGGGTGCGCATGGCCGAAGAGATTGACCCACCACGAACTCGTCGCGTCGAGGTAGCGGCGGCCGTCGTGGTCGTAAAGCCAGACGCCCTCGCCGCGCGCGATCGGCAGCGGCGGCACCGCCTCCAGGCGAATGCTCTGCGTGCACGGATGCCACACATGGCGCCGGCTGCGCTGGTGCCAAGCGGCGTTTTTTGGCGGCGCGGGCGTTGGGTGAGGAGCAATCGTTGGCGGCATCCGCGCAATCCTTTAGAGGCAAGGCGCGGGATCGTATCGAGGCAGATTGGCCGCGGCAAACCGCCGGCTCCGATGCAAGATGCGGCCGGTTTCCGCGGCGTTGACCGGCGTAGGCTGACGGTTCGAATCAAGCTCGCGCAACACGGCGGCTCCGCGTGCGTAGGACTCGTGAAGGGCGGGACGCAAGTTGTCTTGCGGACGATAAAGATAGTTGCGGAATATCGAGAGTCCGCTGGTGCACGGGTGTGTTTTCTTGCTATCGGACAGGCTGATGGCTGATTTTAAAAATCAGGAGAAGCGGGCTTGGCAGCCTGAGGTTTTCAGCTCTTCTTCACCAGTGCCGAGATGTATTCGCGCAGTGAAGTCGCCCCGCGTTCGGACCTTTCCGGCTCTTCCTTGTTATCGAGGGTGAGGCGCGTCATGGCGGCATAAGACCTTGCGCCGGCCTCCGAGAATCCCATCGAACGAAACGCCTGCTCCCATTGGTCGGGCGGCGTCACGACCATGGCATTGGCCCGCTGACGCCGCGGGCGCACGGCTTGGACGACGCCCGTCGTGGGTCGATTCCCACCATAGGCCGTTCTGACCGTGTCTCACCGCAACGAGGCCACTGCCGCCCTGAAGGCGCTGAGCATCGCCACCGATGCCTGCCGCGAGTGCCCGCTGGGCGAGCCTGCAACGCAGTCGGTCTTTGGCGAAGGCCCGGTCGGGGCTGTGCTGATGGTGGTGGGCGAGCAGCCCGGCGACAAGGAAGCCCTGGTGGGCCGCCCCTTCGTCGGCCCCGCCGGCAAGCTGTTCGACCGCGCCGTGGCCGAGCTCGGCTGGTCGCGCGAGAAGCTCTACGTGACCAATGCGGTGAAGCATTTCAAATACGAGCTTCGCGGCAAGCGCCGCATCCACAAGACGCCGGGCCAGCGCGAGGCCGAAGCCTGCAGGCACTGGCTCGAAAGCGAAATGGAACTCGTGCAGCCGCGCGCCTTCATTGCCCTGGGCGGCACGGCCGCGCGCTCTTTGCTGGGCCGGCCCGTGGCCGTGATGAAGGAGCGCGGCCAGTGGCAGGAGAATGCCGCCGGCCACCGCGTGCTGGTGACGCTGCACCCCTCTGCCCTGCTGCGCGGCGACCCTGAGCAAAGGGAGGCCGCGTGGGAAGCCTGGCTCAAGGACCTGCGAGTCGCCTCGGATGTGATGAAGAAAACGGCGGCCACTAAAACTGCCAAGCGTGCAGCCCCCGCGCCCCGGCCGGTGCGCGCCCCACGACGGACTCGAACGGCAGCCCCCGCCTAAGCCCTGGCCTCGCGAGATGTCATGTGCGCCGCCGTGTGCGCATGGTGATCGAATAGCGCAGCGTCTGCGTCGGCGCAATGACGTGCTGCCATGCCCAGCGCGCTTCGCCGCGCAGCAGGTAGATGGAGCGCGGCTCCATCAGCAGTTCGAGGCTGGCGGGCGCCGTGGCACTGGCCGGTGGATAGGGCCGCAGCTGCATCACGGCGTCGCCGAGCAGCGAAACACCGACGATATCTTCGAAGTCGGGCACGTCGCGGTGCCAGCCGAGCGGTGTCCCAGGTCGGTATTCGGCCACCAGCATGTGGGCGAAATCCTCCGGCGCCATGCCCGTCCATTCGGCCACCCTGGCCCTCAGCGGGTGGAAAACCTCCGGCATCGCGGCGCCGGGCTTCAAGCGATGGTTGGCAAAGTCGTAGCTGCCGCCAAAGCTGATGCCGCGGCGGCGCGCGGTGTATTCCTTGTAGCGCATCTCCCGGAGCTCGAAGCCCTGCACGATGCGCAGCAGCTCCTGTTCCTCGGCGCGCGTGAGAAATTCGTGCTCGTACCGCAGGCCTTCGATCGCGGCCGCCGGCACCTCGCCGAACAGGTCGGGCTCATCAGCCAGCTGAATGCGTCTGGCGGACCGCATCGAAGCCTCCTCGTTCGTTTCTGGAACGCGCCGGGCCGCCCAGCTGCAGTTCCCACCACGGCGGCAGCAGCTGCCGGATTTCGGCGCGTGCAAACCGGTCGTCCAGCAGATGCAGCACGCCTCGGTCCTGTTCGGTCCGAATGACGCGCCCGGCGGCCTGCACCACTTTTTGCAGGCCTGGGTAGAGATAGGTGTACTCGTACCCTTTGCCGAAGCGCGCCTGCATGCGCTCGCGCGTGATCTCGTTCAGGGCGTTGTATTGCGGCAGGCCCAGGCTCGCGACAAAGGCGCCGATGAGCCGGCTTCCGGGCAGGTCGATGCCTTCGCCGAACGCGCCGCCGAGCACGGCAAAGCCGATGCCCTGCCCGCCTTCTTCGAAGCGAGCCACAAAGTCGCGCCGCTCGGCCTCGGCCATGCCGCGGGTCTGCGCCCACACCGGCACGCCGGGGTGCTTGGCCAGGAAAGCCGCGCAGGCTTTTTCAAGGTAGTCGAAGCTGCTGAAGAACGCGAGGTAGTTGCCCGGCAGGCGCTCGAACTGCGCACCAATGATTTCGGCCACGCTGCGGAGCGATCCGGCACGGTCGCGGAACCGGGTCGACACGTTCATGGCCACTTCCACGCGCAGCTGCCGGCTGCAGAAAGGCGACGCCACGTCGAGCAAGGCCGTGTCCGCCGGGAGCCCGAGCGCGTCGCGGTAGAACTCGAAAGGCGACAAGGTGCCGGAGAAGCAGGTGACCGACGCGGCATCGGCAAATCGCGGTTCGAGGAATGGCGCCGGCACCAGGTTGCGGATGGCCAGGCTGCGCTGCTGCAGGTCTTGCGCGGGCCCCAGCGTCCGCTCGAAAACCGAATGGTCGCCGAACGATTCGGCCAGCCGGGCGAACTGCAGCGCGTCGAAGAAGAAGCGCTGCAGCGGGCCCTGCAGGGCCTCGGGCGTGGCGGCGAAATACTCGCCCATGGCCATGTTGGCCGCCTGCAGGGCGCGCGCAAAGCGCTCGGGCACCTCGTCGACAACGTCATACGGCTCGGTCTGCGATTGCTGCACGGTGTCCCACTCGCGGTAGAGCCGGGCCAGCGGGCCGCGCACTGCGGCGGGCGCCGCGCGGTGGGCTTCTTCGAGCGCGGGCCCCTCGAGCTGGGCGGTGTACATGCCGCGTGCGCGCTCCAGCAGGTTGTGCGCCTCGTCGACCAGCACGGCCGCGCGCCACTCGGCGTCTTTCATGGTGGCAAAGAGAAAGGCGCTGCCGTCGAAGTAGTAGTTGTAGTCGCCCACGATCACGTCGCACCAGTGCGCCATTTCCTGCGCAAGGAAATAGGGGCACACCGTGTGCGCCAGCGCAATGTGCCGCAGCGCCTGCCGATCGAGCCGGGCGGTGCGCGCGGCCTCTTCCCGCGCGGCGGGCAGGCGGTCGTAGAAGCCCTTGGCGAGCGGGCATGAGTCGCCGTTGCAGGCCCGGTCGGGGTATTCGCACACCTTCTCGCGCGCGGTGAGTTCGAGCACGCGCACCTGTGCGCAGTCTTTGCCGAGCAAGCGCAGCGCGTCCAGCGCCACGGCGCGGCCGGAGGTCTTGGCGGTGAGAAAGAAGATCTTGTCGATCTTTTGCGCGGCCCGGGCCTTGAGCAGCGGAAAGAGGGTGGCCAGCGTCTTGCCGATGCCCGTGGGCGCCTGCGCCATGAGGCAGCGCTCGTTCACGCCGGCGCGGTACACCGCCTCGGCCAGTTCGCGCTGGCCCGCGCGGAACGTGCCGTGCGGAAATTCGAGCCGGCCGAGCGCGCCATCGAGCGCGGCATGGTGCACCGCTTCGGCCTCCGCCCACGCGCTGTAGCACGCGCACAGGCGCTCGAAGTGCGCCTGCAGCGCGGCCCGTTCGTGCTGCTCTTCGAGCACGGTTTCGTCGCCGGTGGCGAGGTCGAGGTACACCAGCGCGACGGTCATGCGCTCGTAGCCGTGCATTTCGCACAGCATCCAGCCGTAGGTGCGTGCCTGCGCCCAATGCAGCGCCCGGTGGTTGCCGCGGATGGCGTCGAAGTCGCCGCGGAAGGTCTTGATTTCTTCGACGCGGCGTTCGCGCGGGTCATGCCCGTCGGCACGGCCGCGCACCTTGAGTGCGCCCCAGTGCGAGACCAGCGCCACCTCGCTCTGGTAGCCGTCGCCACGCCGGCCCTGCACCAGCGCATGGCCGGCCATGCCCTCGGGCGCGCTGGGCGCGGGCACAAAACGCAGGTCGAGGTCGCCCTCCTTGGCTGCGAAGGCACACAGCGCCTTGACGGACACCGTGCGCTCGCCGGGCGGATCGATCACCCCGTTCTGCAGCTTGATCGAAGGATTCGCGGTCACTTGGCTTGGCACTGTATGAAACAACAGTATAACGGCGAGCCCCAGCTGGCGCACCGCATTGCCGCACAGGAGCGTCTCGGGGCCTTCTCTGACACAAAGGACCTCGGACTTGGGCAAAACTAAAAAAGTTTTGCTTACAAATCTTGCCCGAATGAAAACTCCCACCGCGATCGACCCCGATGATTTCGACCGCCTGCTGAGCCGCAATCTGAAACTGCCGCTGCTGGGTGGCCTGATCGGGGCCCTGGTGTTCGTCGGCCTGATCGTCTTCTTGCTGTCGACCATCGGTGCGGTCGAGCACTCCGACCGCGTTACACGCAGCGCCAGCGAGCTGCAGCGGCGCAGCATCGACATGGAAACCGGCCTGCGCGGCTTTCTCATTACCGGAGACGAGAGCTTTCTGGAGCCGTACCAAAGCGCCCTACCCCGGTTCAAGGGCGAAATCAACGCGCTCAGCAAGATGGTTTCGGACAACCGGCAGCAGCTGGAGCGGCTCGAGCGCATTGCCTCGCTCCAGCAGGACTGGAATGAATACGCCCGCGGCCTCATTGCCGTGCGCAAGGGCGGCTCCGACTACCAGCAGGCGGTGCGGCAAGGCCGTGGCAAGCAGCTGAGCGACGCAATGCGGGCGGAGTTCGCCGGCTTCATCGAGACCGAACAGGGCTTGCGTTTCCAGCGCAGCGAGCAGGCCAACCGCACCAGTTGGCTGGTGGTGGGCACGTTCCTGCTGTTCACGCTGCTGTTCACCGGTCTGGTGGCGTACTTCGGCCGGCGGCAGCTGGTGCGGCTTTCGAACAGCTACGACGTGGTGCTGCAGGAACAAGCCGCGCATGCCGAGCGGCTGGCGCAGCAGGCGTGGCTGCGCAGTGCGCAAACCGAACTGGTCGGCGATCTGGTGGGCGAACTGAGCGCCAACGACCTTGGCCGCAAGGTCCTGGCCTTCTGCTCGCGGCACCTGGGCAGCGCGGTGGGCGCGCTGTATGTTCGCGAGCGGGACGGCACGCTGCGCCGCGCGGCGAGCTACGGCTTCTCCATGGAGGCGGAGGCTTCGCCGCAAGTGTTTTCGCCCACCCAGAGCCTGCTCGGCCAGGCTGCGGCGGAAAGGCGCCGCATGCTCGTCGAACCGATCCAGGCCGACTACCTGAAGGTCAATTCGGGCCTTGGCGAAATGGCGCCTTCGGCCGTGCTGCTGATGCCGGTGTCGAACAACGGCATCGTCAACGGCGTGGTCGAGCTCGGCCTTCCGGCCGCGCCCGATTCGCGCGCCAACGAACTGCTCGACCTGGTGGGCGAAGACATCGGCGATTCACTGGCCGCGGCCCGCTACCGCGAACAGCTGCAGGACGCGCTGGCCGAAACGCAGCAGCTCAACGAAGAGCTGCAGGTGCAGCAGGAAGAGCTGCGCACCGCCAATGAAGAACTCGAGGAACAGTCGCGCGCGCTGCGCGCTTCGCAGGCCATGCTGGAGAACCAGCAGGCCGAACTGGAGCAGACCAACAGCCAGCTTTCGGAGCGCACCGAAGCGCTGGACCAGCGCAACGCCGCCTTGCGCCGCGTGCAGCGCGACCTGGAAGACCGGGCCGACGAGTTGCAGCGGGCAAGCCGCTACAAGTCGGAGTTTCTGGCGAACATGTCGCACGAGCTGCGCACCCCGCTCAACAGCGCGCTCATCCTGGCCAAGCTGCTTGGCGACAACCCGCAGGGCAACCTGAGCCCCGAGCAGGTGAAGTTCGCCGAATCGATCTATTCGTCGGGCAACGACCTGCTCACGCTCATCAACGACATTCTCGACATCTCGAAGGTCGAGGCGGGCAAGCTGGAGATCGTGGTCGAGAACGTGGCGCTCGACAAACTCGCGCAGAGCCTGGAGAGCACCTTCAAGCCGCTGGCCGCCGAAAAGCGGCTGGCCTTTAGGCTGGAGATGCGCCCGGGCACGCCGCCCCTGCTGGTGACCGACCGGCACCGCGTCGAGCAGATCCTGAAGAACCTGCTCTCCAATGCGATCAAGTTCACCGACAGTGGCGAGGTGGCGCTGGTGGTTTCCGCCGCGCCGGACGGCGGTGCGGTCTTCGCGGTTTCCGATTCGGGCATCGGCATCGCACCCGACCAGCAAGCGCTGATTTTCGAGGCCTTTCACCAGGCCGACGGCACCACCAGCCGCCGCTATGGCGGCACGGGCCTGGGCCTTTCGATTTCGCGCGACCTCACGCGGCTGCTGGGCGGCACGCTCGCGGTGCAAAGCCAGCCCGGCCGGGGCAGCACCTTCACGCTGCAGTTGCCGGCCGTGGCGCCGCAAGGGCTGGAAGCGCCGGCTCCAGCCCCGGTTCCCGCCACACCGGCAGCGGCGCTGGCCCCCTCTTCGACCTTTCCCGCCTCTTTCACCGGGCATGCGCCGCCTGCGCCACCGGCACCCGGGGGCGCCGTGCCGCCGCCGCTTTTTGCCGACGACCGGGAGCTGCCGCGCGACCAGGTGCGCCGGGTGCTCGTCATCGAGGATGAGCCGCAGTTCGCGCACATCCTCTACGACCTGGCGCACGAGCTCGGCTACCGCTGCCTGGTGGCGCATGGTGCCGCGGACGGCTTCGAGCTGGCCCAGCAATTCTTGCCTGACGCGATCCTGCTCGACATGCGCCTGCCCGACAGCACCGGGCTGGACCTGCTGCAGCGCCTGAAGGATTTGCCGAAGACGCGCCACATTCCGATTCATGTGGTGTCGGCCGCCGACAACGCGCAGGCCGCGGCGCTGCACATGGGCGCCATCGGCTACGCACAGAAGCCGGCCACCCGCGCCGAACTGATGCAGGTGTTCGCCCGGCTGGAGGAGAAGCTCACTCAGAAGGTCAAGACCGTGCTGCTGGTCGAAGACGACGCACTGCAGCGCGAGAGCGTGATCCGGCTCATCGGCGACGAAGACATCGAGATCATTGCCGTGGGCTCCGGCGGAGAGGCGCTCGAGCTTCTGCGCAAGCGCGTGTTCGACTGCATGATCACCGACCTGCACCTGCCCGACATGCAGGGCAGCGAGTTGCTCAAGCAGATGGCGGCGGAAGAAATCGTTTCGTTCCCGCCGGTGATCGTCTACACCGGCCGCAACCTCACGCGCGACGAAGAAGCCGAGCTGCAGCGCTATTCGCGCTCGATCATCATCAAGGGCGCCCGTTCGCCGGAGCGGCTGCTCGACGAGGTCACGCTGTTCCTGCACAAGGTGGAGGCCGAGCTCTCCAGCGAGCGCCAGGGCATGCTCAAGGCCGCCCGCGGGCGCGACCGCATCTTCGAGGGCCGCACCATCCTGCTGGTGGACGACGACGTGCGCAACATCTTCGCGCTGACGAGCGCGCTGGAGCAGCGCGGCGCGGCGGTCGAGATCGGCCGCAACGGCCGCGAGGCGCTCGAGAAGCTTGCCCAGGTGCGCGAGATCGACCTGGTGCTGATGGACGTGATGATGCCGGAGATGGACGGCCTGGAAGCCACGCGCCGCCTGCGCGCCGACCCGCGTTTCGACAAGCTGCCCGTGATTGCAATTACCGCCAAGGCCATGAAGGACGACCGCGAGCAGTGCCTGGCCGCCGGCGCCAGCGACTACCTGGCCAAGCCTGTGGATTTGGAGCGCCTGTTCTCGCTCTTGCGCGTGTGGTTGCCGAAAATGGAGCGGCTGTGACCTCCACCGTCCCGCCTTTGCCGCCGCCGTCTTCCCCGCCCTCCCCGTTGAGCAACACGGAGATCGAGCTGCGGCTGCTGATGGAGGCCATCTACCTCAAGTACAGCTACGACTTCCGCAACTACACCGTGGCGTCGCAGAAGCGCCGCGTGCTGCACGCACTGGCGCAGCTCGGGCTTCCGAACATTTCGGCGCTGCAAGAGAAGGTGCTGCGCGACCCGGCCCTGTTCGGCCGGCTGCTGCAGTACCTGACGATTCCCGTGAGCGAGATGTTCCGCGACCCGGCCTATTTTCTGGCGCTGCGCCAGCATGTGGTGCCCATCCTGCACACCTACCCCTCGGTGAAGGTGTGGGTGGCGGGCTGCAGCACGGGCGAAGAAGTGTTTTCGCTCGCCATTCTGCTGCGGGAAGAAGGCCTGCTCTCGCGTACGCAGATCTATGCGACCGACATCAACCCGGCTTCGCTCGAAAAGGCGCGGCAGGGCATCTTTCCGATCGAGGCGGTTCGCGGGTACACGGCCAACTACCAGCGCGCGGGCGGGCGGAGTTCTTTCTCCGACTACTACACGGCCGCCTACGAGGCTGCCCGCTTCGACCCATCACTGTGCGCCGACGTCATCTTTGCCGATCACAGCCTGGCCACCGACAGCGTGTTTGCCGAGACGCAGCTGGTGTCTTGCCGCAACGTGCTCATCTATTTCAACCGCGAGCTGCAAGACCGCGCACTGGGTCTCTTTCATGAGTCGCTCTGCCACCGCGGCTTTCTGGGGCTGGGCTCCAAGGAGAGCATCGACTTTTCGAGTTATTCGCAGCGTTTCGATGCGCATTCGAAGCCGGAGCGCATCTACCGCAAGGCCACATGAAGCTGACAGCACCCCCAACCCCGGACCGGCGCGTCGAGGCCGTGGTGCTCGGCGCATCCGCCGGCGGCATCGAGGCGCTGTTCACGCTGCTGAATGGGCTTCCGGCATCGTGGAAGCTGCCTGTCGTGATCGTGCTGCACGTGCCCGAAAACCACGAAAGCCACCTGGCGCAGATCTTTGCCGATCGCCTGCACCTGCCCGTGCACGAGGCGGCGGACAAGATGCCGCTCGCGGCCGGTAATGTGTATTTCGCACCGCCGGGCTATCACCTGTCGATCGAGCGTGACCGGCGCTTTTCACTCAGCTGCGAGCCGCCGGTGCATTTTTCGCGCCCCTCGATCGACGTGCTGATGGCCTCCGCCGCCGATGCCTACGGCCCCGCGCTCGTCGGCATGCTGCTGACCGGCGCGAACGAAGACGGCGCCGAGGGCCTCCAGCGCATTCACCAGGCCGGCGGCATTACCGCCGTTCAGGACCCCCACGAAGCCCAGATTCCCATCATGCCCCAAGCGGCCATTGCCTTGCATTTCCCCGACCACGTGCTGCCCCTGCGCGAGCTTCGCGCATTGCTCTTGCAACTGGAGTCCGCCCATGCCCATTGACGTCGAAAGCAAGCTGCTGATCGTCGATGACCTGCCGGAAAATCTTCTTGCGCTCGAGGCCCTGATTCGCGGCCCCGGGCGCGCGGTGTTTCGCGCGACTTCGGCCGAGGAGGCCCTTGCGCTGCTGCTCGACCACGAGTTTGCGCTTGCGATCCTCGATGTGCAGATGCCTGGCATGAACGGCTTCGAACTGGCCGAGCTCATGCGCGGCACCGAGCGCACGCGGCACATTCCCATCATCTTCGTGAGCGCGGCGGGCCGCGAACTCAACTACGCCTTCCAGGGCTACGAAAGCGGCGCGGTCGACTTCCTGCACAAGCCGCTCGATCCGCATGCGGTCACGAGCAAGGTCAACGTGTTCGTCGACTTGCACCGCCATCGCAAGGCGCTCGGCCACGAGATGGAAAAGCTCGCGGCCGCCAACCACAAGCAGGATGAACTGGTGCAGCAACTGCGGCATACGCAGCGCGAGCTCGAACGCGCGGTGCAGATGCGCGACGACTTCATGTCGATGGTTTCGCACGAGCTGCGCACGCCGCTCAACACCCTTTACCTCGAAACCCAGCTGCGGCAGCTGCACGTGGCCAAGGGCAACCTGGACTCCTTTGCCGCGGACCGGCTGCCCGCGATGATCGAACGCGACCAGCGGCAGATACGCAACATGGTGAGGCTGATCGACGACATGCTCGACGTGACGCGCATGCGGCGCGATGCGCTCTCGATACAACCCAAGCCGGTGGACTTGGCGGCCCTTGCGCGGACCGTGGTGGAGGGCCTGCGCCAGCAAGCGGAGGCTGCGGGCTCGGTGGTTGCGCTGGAAGCGCCGCGCGAACTGCGGGGCGTGTGGGACGAGTTCCGCATCGAACAGGTGCTGACCAATCTGCTGACCAACGCGCTGCGCTACGGCCGCGGCAAGCCGGTCGAAATGGTGCTCGGCCAGGTTGGCGGCACCGCGCACATCACGGTGCGCGACCAGGGCATCGGCATTGCGCCTGAAGACCAGGAACGCATCTTCGAGCAGTTCGAACGCACGGACGACAGCCGCAAGCATGCGTCGGGCCTGGGTCTGGGCCTCTACATCACGCGCAAGATCGTGTGCCTGCACAACGGCCGCATCGGGGTGGAGAGCACGCCGGGCGAAGGGGCGCTGTTCCGGGTCGAACTTCCGCTGGAATCCGTAGCCCGCACTGCCGCGCAAGCGCAAGCGTAGGCGCCTTCCTACTGCACACCTTGCGATTGACCGGGATACTGCGTGGTTCGCCCAAGCTGATTGAAAGCGTGCCACCGTGAATGTGCTGATCGTCGACGACAACCAGGCCGCCGCAGACCTGCTGCAGGAACTGCTGACCTTGCAGGACCATACTGCCCGCTGCACCTACACGGCCCAGCAGGCCATGGACGCGGCCAAGGCGGAGCGCTTCGATGCGGCGCTCATCGACTTGACCCTGCCCGATTTTCCGGGTGCCGAGGTGGCACGGCGGCTGCGCTCGGGGGCCGCGGAAGGCGCCCCACGGCTTTTGGTGGCCATTTCGGGCTTTTCAGCGGAAGACGCGGCCGGAGCCTCGGCGCAGGACCTGTTCGACCACCATCTTCAGAAGCCCATCGACTTCGGCCAGCTCGCCGCGATTCTCTCGGCGCCTTGATGAACTTCAGCGCCGGGCCGCGCGGGATGCCAGCAGCATTTCCGTGCCGGCCGTCTTGAAGGCGATGGTCGGCGCCGTGAAATCGCTCAGCGATGCGCCCAGGCCGATCTCTCCGCTGCCGTGCAGCACGCACTCTTCGCGCCGCAAAGCGATCTCGTTGCTCGGCCCGCCGTTGCCGTGAAAACGCACCCAGGTGCCGTAGGTGCTGAGATCGGTCAGCACGCAGCTGCCCTGCCGCAATTCGATACGCGCATGCAGCCGGGAAACGCGGGGATCGGTGACCACGAACTGCGCGTCGTTCACGCGGCCCAAGTGGATCGGCAACTCTTCGGTGCGGAACATGGAGCGCACGTCGAGCCACGCGAGCTCGATCTGGCCAAAGGAGGAGTCGGGCAGGCGCATGGGCATGAGCGCGGCCGGCACGGTCAGGAACGAGGTCACCTCCTCCTGCCAGTCAATACGGTGAACGGCCGACATTTCGCTGCGGCCCCGAATGGTGATGAGGCCCAGGTCGCGATGCCGCACGCCGACTTCGCGCAACTGAGAAATCACGGCGTCGGTGGCCCAGATCTGCCCTGGTCCCGCCAGGTCGCTGAGCCGCGAAGCCAGGTTGACCGCATCGCCGAAGCAATCGCCCTCCACCTCGAGCACCTCGCCGCTTGCCACGCCGATCTGCAGGGCCATGCGCAGCGGCGCCGGCCAGGCCACCAGGCGCTTCTGGTGGTAGCGCTGCAGCTCGATGACGGCATGCGTGGCCGCGGCGGCGTGCGAGAAGATGGCAAGAACGCCATCGCCCAGCGACTTGACCACCCTGCCGCCGTGCGCCTGGCAGATGCTGCCGATCCATTGGGTGAGCCGCGTCACCGTTTCGGTGGCGCGCGCGTTTCCCATGGCTTCAAAGACCCGTGAGCTCCCGGTCAAGTCAGCGAAAACGACTGTGGAATTGGCATCCATGCTGTTGAGACAACTCGATGGCAACAGTTGCAGATGCCCCCCAAATTAACGGCCGCTTGGCGGTCGCAAGACCATTAATTCTTACAACCTTCGTAGTCAAACGCCAACAATCACTTCAACTGAAGCGTAAAGTTTGTTGTTTACAAACAAGAAACACTGTTTCAGAACTTGTTAATCGTCTGGCTGAGGCTTAAGGTAGCAACCGTCCTTGCTTCCGGCAATACGCTTTTAGTCCTCATGCTGACTTTTCGTCGCTTTTTTCGCTTCTTCGGAATTCCCGGTCTCGGGTCTCCCCGGATGGGAGAAAACCAGTTGGGAAGAATCCGCTCGGCCATGCTTTCGGTGCTGCAGGCGCACGGCGGCCATTCGGTACAGCGCGTTGCGCAGCGCGTGCGGTTTGCGGCCGACGTGGAGTCGCTCTGGTATTTGCGCCAGGACGTGATGGTTGCGCTGAGCGCCATCGATGGCGAAGCGGCTGCCCGCCGCCAGATGAAAGCCATCAACAGCATGTTCGAGGGCGGCCTGCCGGGGTCGATGGGCCCGCGCGTGCACCAGCGTTTTACGCAGCACCAATAACAGCGCCGGCACCAGGCGGTCAATGCACGTGGTCGTGCGCGTGATGCGCATCGTGGCCGTGCGCATGCCTGTGGCCCCAGACCATGAACACGTCCCGCCCCTCGGCGGCAAGTTCCACCTTGGCCCCGACGGGCAGCAGCACCTTGGTCTGCACGTGTCCGAAGGGCAGCCCCGTGAGCACCGGCACCTTGAGCGCTCCGCGCAGCCGGTCGACCACTGAATCGAAGCCGAAGCCGCGGTCATAGCCCGGCACCTTGCGCATGCCGGTGAACTGGCCGAACACGATGGCGCGCTGCTTGGCAAGCACACCGGCCATGCGCAGCTGGTCGAGCATGCGCTCGATGCGGTACGGATGCTCGTTGGTGTCCTCGATGAAGAGCACGCCTTTTTCCACCTGCGGAAAATATGGCGTCCCAAGCAGGCTGACGAGCACGCAAAGGTTGCCGCCCCACAGGGTGGCCTCGTGCACGGGCTTGATCTTCAGCCCGGCGTCGCGCACGGGCATGCGCCAGCCGGTGCCTTCGCCCTGCCCGCTCACCAGGTCGTCGAAGCAGGCTTCCATGATGTCGTCGGCGCCGCCCGCGGCACCGAAGTCTTCGCCCACCGCAGGGCCGGCCCAGGTGACGGCGCCGGTCTTGACGTACAACGCGTTCTGCAGGGCCGTGAAGTCGCTCAGGCCCACGAATTCGGTTCCGCGCTGGATCGCCTTGGCCACGGCCTTGTAGGGAACGGCGTCGAGGATGCGCGTGAGGCCATAGCCGCCGCGCGCAATCAAGGCAATGTCGGCCCCGCTGGCGGCAGCGCGGCTGATCGATGCGAGCCGTGTCGCGTCGTCGCCCGCAAAGCGCTGGTGCACTGCGAGCGCGGCCTCGTCGACTTCGACTTCATAGCCAAGGGCCTTGAGCCTTGCCACGCCGCGGCGGAAGGCGGCCTTGTCGCGAATCGCGCTGGAGGGGGAATAGATGTAGATGTGTTTGGTCACGCCGCCGAGTATCCCATTGCGTTGCGAGCCGTCCGGGCGAGCGACGCGGCCTGCTGCGCGTTCGGGCCCGAGGACGACGCCATGGGCCCGAGTGCGCGCAGCGCAGCCTGGTAGCCACGGTCCGGGAATGGCGCGCGCCATGCATCGCCCAACGGCTGGCCGGCATCGGGTGCAAGGAGCACGGCCGCGAACCGCTCGGGTCTTGCAGACTGCAGCAACGCCGCGAGTCCGGCGCCTGCGGCGCTGTGCACCAGCACCATCGGCTCGGCCGGCATGCGGTCGAGCCATTCGCTCAGCACCTGGCAGTGCCACTGAAGCGTGTGCACCGCTTCGCGCTTGGGCTTGTCGCTTTTGCCGAAGCCGACGAGGTCCGGCACCAGTGTGCGCAGCCCCGGCGCACCCACGAGATGGCGAAAGAAGTAGCCCCACTCGCCGGGGCCATGGAGGCACAGGCAACAGGCTGTCTGCGGGTCGCTCGGGCCTTCGCCTTCGCTTTCGTCTATGTAGTGCATCCGCCAGCCTTGCAGGCTGGGCAGGCCGTGGGCGTAGCGCGGCTCGAAAGCGTAGCCGTCCAGCGCATCGAAGCGCTCGGCCGGCGTGCGCAGTGCGTCGTCGCGCAGGGGCTCGGCCTGCTCGCGCGCCGCATCGCGCCGCTCCTTGAAGAATTGCTGCAGCACGGCGCTGCATTCCGCAGCCAGTACACCGCCCTGCACCTGCGTGCGATGGTTCAGGCGGGGTTCCGCAAAAAGATCGACCACCGAGCCGGCGGCACCTGTCTTGGGATCGGCCGCGCCGAACACCACGCGCGCGAGCCGCGCATGCAGCATGGCGCCCGCACACATGGCACACGGCTCGAGGGTGACGAAGAGCTCGCAGCCGTCGAGCCGGTAGTTGCCGAGTGCAGCCGCCGCGGCGCGCAGCGCGTTGATCTCGGCATGCGCGCTCGGGTCGTGCTGCGCCACCGGCGTGTTGCGGCCCGTGGCGATGACCCGGCCGTTCTTCACCAGCACCGCACCCACGGGCACCTCGCCGGCTCCGGCGGCCCGGCGTGCCTCGTCCAGCGCCAGCGCCATCCAGTGCGCATCGCCGGCCTGTGAAAGCTGTAGAGGCTCAGTTGTCATCCGGCATCTTGCGCGCTTGCGCCGCGGCGTCGAGCGCCTGGTTGACCTGGGTCTGAACCTGCTGCACCTGCGTGCGCGAATTGGTGGGCGCATTGGTGGGCGCCTCGCCTGGCGCGGGCGATGCAGCGCCGGGCATCGCCGACACCGCCGGGGCCGCAGTGGTGGCCAGCTGCTTCTTCGCAAGCAGGCCGACGATCACCAGTGCCAGCACCAGGCCGAGCAATCCGAACATGCGCATCTCAGCTTCCTTGTGCCACCGGGGCTTCGCCCGTCATGCCGAGGCGCTCCATCCACACCGCGAGGGCCTTCTCGTCCGGTGTGCCGGCGCCGTAGACGGCGCGCATGGCGGCATGCGATTCGCGGCGGTGCTGGTTGAGCTTGAGCTTGCACTGCAGCGAGGTCACGCGCATTTCGAAGCCGACAATGCCGGCCAGCATCTTGAGCTGGAACTCCTCGCCCAAATCGCGCCACTGCTGCGCATAGGCGGGCTCATGGTCGCCAATGAGCTTCTTGAGCAGCGCATCCTTGTCGCCGGGCTCTTCGATCAGCCTCGCCTCGACGGTGCAATGCACCGCAAGATAGTTCCAGGTGGGCACCCGCGCCAGGTCGGGGTAGACCGAAGGCGACAGGTACGAATGCGGCCCCATGAATGTGACGACCGCTTGCGGCCGCGCCTGCAGGTAGCGCCAGTGCGGATTGGGCTTGGCGCAGTGGCCCAGCAGCACGAGCTCTTCGCCTTCGCGCTGCTCGGCCACGATGGGCAGGTGCGTGACAAACGGCAGCCCCTCGTCGTCATTGGAGATCAGGCTGGCGAACGGGTGTGCACGCATCAGTTCCAGCGCAATGGCCGGATCCTTGGCGTTGAACTGCGGGGGCATGTACATGGGACGGTTTCCTCGTGGAGAGGCCCGATTGTCCCCGAGCCGCCCTTATCTTGCGCGCTGTGCCTCCAGCAGCTTCACCATCGCGGCGTAGCCACGGACCTTGGCACGCTGCAGCGGCGTGTTGCCCTGGCGGTCGGCGAGCTGCAGATTCGCGCCGGCATCGATCCGCGCCGAGAGCGTGCGCTGGTAGCGCATCATCAACCCAGCAGGCCCTTGACCTTGTCCAGCGCGGCATTGGCGCACTGCTCGTCCAGATGGCCGCCGGGCGCGCCGCCCACGCCTACGGCGCCGATCACTTCGTTGCCCGACTTCACGGGCACGCCGCCGCCCAGCAGCAGCACGCCCGGCAGGTAGACCAGGTTGGCGCCGGCCGGGTTCTTCTGCGAGCCCTCCATCATGGCCTGCGTTGCGTTCTTGGCCGATGCCGAGGTCCAGGCCTTGCGCTCGCTCGAAGCCAGCGTGTGCGGACCGGCGTTGTCGGCGCGCTGCACGGCACGCACGGTGCCGGCGCGGTCGACCACGGTGGCTGCCACGTTGTAGCCATTGGCGGCGCAGGCAGCCACGGCTTCGGCCGCGATCTGGTTGGCCAGCGCGAGCGAGATGTTCTTTTCAGTGCGCACCGCGGGCGCGGTGGTCTGGGCCTGTACGGCGGATGCGGCAAGCAGGATGGCGAGGCCGCCAAGGCAAAGGGTGGAACGCATTTTTCGATTTCTCCAGTGGATGCGGGTGGTTGCGCCGGCGCATTGCCGACGGCTGCGCCACTGTAGAAAACACCGGCCGCCGGGGCCATTCGTACGGCTACGCCCGGCGCTCCGTAGAACTACGGAGCGGCCGGGCTCAGGCGTCCCCGGCCACCAGCACGGCGTAGCGGCGAATCAGCTGTGCGAGCGAGTCGCAATCGAGCTTGGCAAACAGGTTGGCGCGGTGCGACTCGACCGTGCGGGGCGACAGTGCCAGCATGCGCGCGATCTCCTTGTTGGTCAGGCCCTGCACGATGAAGGCGAGCACCTCGCGCTCGCGTTCCGACAGCTGCGCGACCCGCTCGCGCGCGGCACTGTCGGCCTGCGCGCGTTCGCGCGAGCGCACGTGCTGGCGCACGGCGTGCTGCAGGGCTTCGAGCAATTGCTCGTCGTCCACCGGTTTCTCGAGAAACTCGGCCGCGCCGGCCTTGAAGGCGCGGCGGCACATTTCGACGGTGCCGTGCCCCGTGAGCATGATCACGGGCTGGTCGACGCCCTGCGCCACCAGCCGGTCGAGCACGGTGAGCCCGCTGATGCCGGGCATGCGCACGTCGAGCACGATGGCGCCGATGCTCGCGCGGTCGAAGTTGTCGATGAAGGCCTGCGGAGCGGCCCAGCCCTGCACCCGCAGGCCGACCGTGCCGATCAGGAGCGAGAGGCTGTCGCGCACCGCCTGGTCATCGTCGATGAGATGAATGAGTGGTGATAACGGTGAATGCGGGGCCGGGCTGTTCATGCGGTGCGCTCCTTGGTCGAGGCCGCCACCAGCGGCAGCAGCAGCGTGAAGCGCGCGCCGCGCGGCGTCGCATTGGCCGCGCTCAGGCTGCCGCCCATGCCGCTCGCCAGCGTTTCGCTGAGGCTCAGGCCAAGGCCCAAACCGCCTTCCCGCGTGCTGAAGAAGGGCTCGAAAAGACGCGGCATGGCTTCGGGCGAAATGCCGCGCCCGTTGTCGGTCACGGTCAGCACGCCCTCCTGGCCGTTGCGGCCGACCGAAACCGCAAGACGCCGCTCGGACACGGGCACCAGGTCGAGCGCCTGCAAGGCGTTCATCAGCAGGTTGTGCACGATCTGCTCGAGCGCCACCGCCTCGGCCTGCACGCGCACTGGCGCCTGCGCCGTGGCGTCGAACTGGGCGGCAACGCCGCGTTGCGCGAACTCCGGCGCCAGCAGGTGCATGGCACTGCGCACCACCTCCTGCAGCACCAGCGGCTTGACGTCGCCACCGGCTTCAGGGCGCTCGATCACGCGGCGCAGCCGGCCGACCACGCCGGCCGCGCGGCGCGCCTGCTCCACGGCCTGGCCCATGGCGTCTCGTGCCGCAGCAAGCTCGGGTGGATCGTCGTCCAGCAGCCGCCGCGCGGCCTGCGCGTTGGCCAGCACGGCCGTAAGCGGCTGGTTCAGCTCGTGCGCCAAGCCCGCGGAGAGTTCGCCCAGCGCGTTGAGCCGAGCCACCTGGCCGAGCCGCAGCAGCTCTTCGGCACGGCGGCGCGCAATGCGCTGGCGCTGGACGGTCCACAAGCCGGCCAGCAGCAACGCCACCGCCACGGCCCAGCCTGCAATGCCGCGCCATGGCAGTTCGGCCCAGCCAACTCTGCGCTCGGCCACAAGGTCGAAAGGCTGGCTTGGCGAAGCGAGGGGCTTGGTGAGGCCGAAGCGCCAGCCGCCAATGCCCCCTTCGGCCGCTTGCGCCGCATGCCCAGGTTGCAGAACAAACTGCTGCGCGCCGCGCTGCAGGCTCACGCGCACCGGACTTTGCTTGGGGTTCATCGGCCAGTCGCGCCACGGCACCGAGCCGGCCAGGTCGATTTCGAGCGAATAGCTCACGGGCGTGGCGCCGATCACGAGCTGGTATCGGCCTTGCGCAAGATCGACCGCGGCCAGCTCGGCACGCCGTTGGCTGCGCGACTGGGCTTCTGCTGCGGCCAAGGCGCCCGCATGCTTCTCGTCGGGCCAGGGTTCGTCCCCCGCACGCCTCTGCACGCGCAAGATCGACGGATAGACCGACGAGAGCCGCTGCTCCGGGCGGTCTGCGCCGCTGCCGGTTTCAAGCAGCGCCAGCGTGGCCAGCACCGCGTCGTACTGCACCATCTGCTGGCTCATGAGGCGGTGGGCAATGCGCACGTCGGCTTCGAACACCTGCTGCAGCTGTGCAAGCTCTGCGCGCGCGAGCCACACCGCGCCCACGGCCGTGAACACCAGCCATGCCAGCCACCAGCCAACCTGCCTACGCAACCACTGTTTCATGGCGCGGATTGTGCCCGCCGCGGCAAGGCCGGCCGATGTTGGCCGAGAATGCGGCCCCAGACATGGCTGAAGTGCAGGACTCCCTTTTCCCCGATCTTCCGCGCCCACCCGAGGCGCCTCCAGCGGCGCTGCAAGAGCCCGAGGCCGAGCCGCCCCCGAAGAAAAAGCCGCGCGGCGGCACTGTGGCGGCGATGGCAGCCGACCCCGCACTCATCGAATTGGCCGCGGCGCTTCCGCCGGCGCTTCGGCTCGGTACCTCTTCATGGAGCTATCCGGGCTGGGCCAACCTGGTGTGGGACGGCGAATACGCCGAATCGGTGCTCTCGAAGAACGGGCTCGCCGCGCTGGCGCAGCACCCGCTCTTTCGCACCGTGAGCCTGGACCGCAACTTCTACCGCGCGCTCACAGCAAGCCAGTACGCGCGCTATGCGGCCATGGTGCCGGACGACTTTCGCTTTGTGGTGAAGGCGCCGAGCCTGGTGACCGACGCCACCGTGCGCGACGAGAGCGGCCGCGGCACGCAGGTGAACCCGGTGTTCCTGAACAGCGAGATCGCCATCCAGGAATTCGTGCAGCCCGCGCTCGAGGGCCTCGGCCACCGCATCGGCGCGCTGGTGTTCCAGCTGAGCCCGATTCCTTCGCAACTGCTGGCCGACCAGCCCGCATTGCTCGCCCGCATCGGCGACATGCTGGAGGCCCTGCCCGGCTTGCAGCCGGCAGCGCCCGACGCCGTCATTGCCGTTGAAGTGCGCGACTCCCAACTGCTGTGCCCCGCGTTCGCCGACATGCTGCGCAGCACGGGCGCGACCTTCTGCATGGGCCTGCACGCCAAGATGCCGCCCATCGAAGACCAGTTGCCGATGCTGCGCGCGCTGTGGCCCGGGCCGCTGGTGTGCCGCTGGAACCTGCATCGCCGGCACGGCCGCTTCGGCTATGAAGATGCGGAAAAGCTCTATGGGCCATTCGACAAGATCGTCGACCCCGATCCGGAAACGCGCGAAGCCCTGGCGCGTGTGATTGCGGGCACCACCGGCGCAGGCCAGCGCGCCTACGTCACGGTCAGCAACAACGCCGAGGGCTGCGCGCCGCTCACGATCGCCTCGCTCGCGCGGGACATCGTGAACCTGCCGAAACGCTAGATGCTCAGCCTGCGTCGGGCTTGGCGGCTACCGTCATCTCCAGCTCGACGCTTGCATTCTTCGGCAGCGCATAAACGCCGACGGCGGTGCGCACATGCACGCCGGCTTCGCCGAACACGCGGTGCAGCAGCTCTGAAGCCGCATCGGCCACCTCGCTCTGCTGGGTGAAATCGGCGGTGCACTGCACGAAGACGCCGACGCGCAGCAGCTTGTCGATCTTGTCCAGAGAACCGAGCTCGCGCCGGAGCAGGCGCAGGCAGCGCAAGGCGCAGATCTGCGCGGCCTCCCGGGCCTTGTCGAGCGACACCTGGTCTCCCACGCGGCCGGTGACGACAACGGTGGTTCCCACGCGCGGCACCTGGCCGCTGGTGTAGAGCGTGTTTCCATCGCGCACGACAGGGATGTAGTTGCCGCCGGCAACAAGCTCGCCCTCGAAGCTGTGGCCCAGCTCGGCGGCAATTCGGTCGGCAATCTGGTCTCGGGTCTGCGCGGTCATATCGTGTCCATCAAACGGTGTTGATCAATGAAGCCTCATTGTCGCCATCCGCTCTCCGAGGAACAGATACAGATCGCGCCGACCGATGCGCAACAGATGATCTGGCTGTTGTTCTTACTGCTCGATGGCCAGATAGACCCGCCCGCCCTCGATCTTCACCGGATAGCTGCGCAGGTCTTCGGTGAGCGGCGCGCACATGGCCTTGCCGGTGCGCACGTCGAAGCGGCCCTGGTGCAACGGACATTCGATCTCGTGGCCTTCCAGAAAGCCGTCGCACAGCCGCGCATGGCCGTGGGTGCAAATGTTGTCTGTGGCGTGAATGCCGTCTTCGGTGCCGTACAGGGCAATGTCCCTGCCCTGCACCTCGATGCCCACGACGTCGTCGGCGGGAACCTCGTCGACCGACGCCGCGTCGATCCATGTCACTGTGGTCATAGGTGGATGCCTTCGAAAACTTGGGGGCTCAGATGGGATAGATGATCGAGTTGGGGATCATCTCGCTGTCGAACACGCAGAGGCGTGTCGCGAACTTCAGCCCTTCAGGGGTCGCGATCACCGTGTCGATGTAGCGGCCGACGTTGAACACCGTCGAGGCCTGGTCGAGCTTGGTGCGGAACACCGCGTAGTTGGCTTCGCTGTGAATCGTGCCGTCGGTGTCGACCTTGTGCACCAACGGCAGGCCGACGACGTGGCGCTGGTAGTACGGGTCGTGAAACAGCGTTTCCTTGATGCCGTAGACCCGGTCTTCGAGCATGCCCCGGCTCTCGAAGGACAGCGTGGCAAGCGGCAGCCCGCGCTCATGGTTCTCGCGCGGCTGCAGCCTGTAGCTGCACTCGTCGATGAAGAACGCGGGCCACAAGTCCCACTGCCCCGAATCGACGGCATGCGCATAGGCCGCGTAGAGGCGCGACAGTTCGAGGTAGGCGTTGGCGTCGAGGTTCATACCGCCTCCATCACTTCGCGCCAGTAGCGGTACATGCCGCGGATCAGCGTCTCGGTGACCATGTGGTCGGTGTTCTCGACCTCGCGCCCGCCCAGTTCTGCGAGCGTGCGGTGATACGGCTTCTGCTCGAAGCCTTCCTGCGAAAACTCGATCACCTCGCCGTCGTCGGCCGAGACAAAGCCGGCCGGCCCGAACAGGTTGGCTTGGCGCAGGCGCCGCTGCGTCATCTCCTCGGTGTCGTCCTCAAAGCCGAAGTGCGTCCAGACGAAATCGAAAGCGTCGTGCCCCACGGGCTGGATGTGGCGCGTCGACACGCTGTTGACCTGCTGCTGCAGGATGAGGCTGGGAAACAGCGTCATCATCACCGCCGTGGGCCCGTTCCACCAGGGCTCGGGCACGATGTCCAGAAAGCGCGGGTCCTTGAGCTGCATGCTTTCCTTGAAGCTGGACACCTGCGTGACCTGTGCGGCCTTGCCCGCACTGCCGCGGGTGGAAATCATCGCGGCGTGGCGGCCGTGCGAATCCATCTTGAGCTCCGACTTGTTGTCCGCACGCCAGAGCCCGAAGGTGACGAACCATGTGTGCAAGAGGCCCGGGTGGTACGGGTCCTTGATGTTCTCCTGCATCAACTTCCAGTTGCCGGGAATGCGCTGGCGGTTGTAGCCAAGGATGGTGAGCTTGCGGCCGTCGAACAGGCGGTCGAAGTAGCCAAGGATGTCAGGGCCGAGAAAGTCCTCGAAAGACTCCACCTCATGGTCGAACGATGCGAACACCACGCCGCCGCGCGAGGCCACCTTGAGCTTGGTGAGGCCGTGTTCCTCGGTCTTGAAGTCTGCCGGCATGCCGCCGTTGACCTTGCCGTCCTGCTTCACGCCGCGGCGGAACGGCACGCCTTGCAAGTCGCCCTTGAGCGTGTAGTTCCACTGGTGGTACGGGCAGACGAATTCCTTCTTGTTGCCGTGGCGCTCGCGGCAGAACTGCATGCCGCGGTGGGCGCAGACGTTCTCGAACACATGAATGGCACCCGCTTCATCGCGCGACATGACGACGGAGCGCTCGCCGATGGCCGTGCGCTTGAAGTCGCCCGTATTCGGAATCTCGGCTTCCAGGCCCACGTAGCACCAGTGCTTTTCGTAGAAGAAGCGCTGCAGCTCCTTCTTGTGCAGCGCCTCGTCGGTGTAGGCCATGAAGGGAATGCGGCTGGTCTTTTCGCTTTCCCATCGCAGCTCGATCGGAAATACATCTTGCGTGCTCATCGCGGGTCTCCTTTTCTTTTCCGTCTGTCTCTCTTCAGGTGCCTTGCAGGTAGAAGGCGTCGGCATGGGTCTGCTCGGGTGCGAGGCCACGCGCATGCACCAGCTGCGTCACGGCCTCGACCATGGGCGGCGAGCCGCAGAGGTAGGCGCGCCAGCCGTCGAGGCTGCCGGGCCAGTCGGCGCGTATGGCATCGGTGATGAGGCCCTGGCGCCGGTTCTCGCTCACGGGGCCGGTAACGACCACCACATGCACCTTCAGTCCCGGATGCCGCGCTTGCAGTTCGGTGAGCTCGGCGAGCCCGTACACGTCGGCGTCGGAGCGCACGCCGAGGTAAAGGTGAATCGGTTGCATCAGGTCGGCCTCAATTGCGCCCCGAACAATGGAGAGAATCGGTGCAAGCCCCGTTCCACCGGCCGCGCACAGCATCGGCCCGCGGTGCTTTGTGCGCAGGTAGGCCGTGCCGAGCGGGCCGCCCACCCGCACCGAATCGCCCAGGCGCAGCTGTTCGAAGATGTGCGCGGTGACGCGCCCGCCCGGCACTTTGCGGATATGAAATTCAAGCTCCGCATCGCGGCTCAACCCGGCCATGGAATATGGCCGCGCCAGGTCGGGCGCGAACTGCAGCTGCGCGTACTGCCCCGGTGAAAACTCCAGCGGCTTGTTCGGCTTGAGCCGCAGGCGGCGGATGTCGTGCGTGAGCACGTCGATGCTGGTCACGGTTGCCTTGAGGATGCGCGCCGGATGCACCACCACCTCGTCAGGCTCCGGAATCTCGATGGTGCAGCTTTCGGTCAGCGTGCTTTGGCAGGCCAGCACGTAGCGCTCGCCCTGCCCGTCGGGCCGGATCGCGTCTTGCCCGGCGTCGAGCACTTGGCCCGACACCACCTTGCAGCGGCAAGTGCCACAGCGCCCCGACATGCAGCTGTAAGACACCGGCACGTGGTGCTCGCGCAGCACTTCGAGCAGGTTCGCGCCGGGGCGGACTTCGAGCGTGCGGGCAATGGGGTGAATGTGCAGGTCCATCGTGGGCTTTTCCATGCGCCGGCTCAAGAGGCCGGCTTGTCTCTGGAGCGGATGATGCGCGGCGAATGCATATTGACCAATAGAATCCGGTGAATCGGCCACATCACCGCCATGAATAAAGGTCCGTATGCAACTCAAGGACATCGACCTCAACCTGCTGCTGGTGTTCGACCGCATGCTGGCCGAGAAGCGCGTCTCGGCGGTGGCCGAATCGCTAGGCCTTTCGCAGCCGGCCATCAGCAATGCGCTGGCGCGGCTGCGCAAGCTGCTGGGCGACGAGCTCTTCTTGCGCACGGCACGCGGCATGGAGCCCACGCCTTTCGCATTGCAGCTGGCCGAACCGGTGGCCTACGCCATGGGCGCGCTGCATTCGGCCCTGAACCAGCAGGTGGTGTTCGACCCCGCAACCAGCACGCGCAGCTTCACCCTGGCGATGACCGACATCGGCGAGATCTACTTCACGCCTAGGCTCATGGAAACGCTGTCTGCCGCGGCGCCGGGCGTGGCGATCAGCACGGTGCGCAACAACGCCGCGGCCAGCCTGCGCGATGAGCTCGAGGCCGGCCACGTCGACATTGCCATCGGGCTGCTGCCGCAGCTCAAGACAGGCGTGTTTCAGCGCCGGCTGTTCTTGCAGCGCTATGTGTGCCTCTTCTCAAGTGCTCATCCGCTGGCGCGCAAGCGCAGCGTGTCGCTCAAGGACTTCAGCGCGGCCGACCATGTTCTGGTGCAAGCCGCCGGCACGGGCCATGGCAAGGCCGACGACGTGATGGCCGCGCAAGGCATACAAAGGCGCATTCGGCTCAGGGTGCCGCACTTCGTGGCCATTGGCCACATTCTTCGCTCGAGCGAGATGATTGCCACCGTCCCGGAGCGGCTGGCGCAGAGCATCGCAGAGCCTTTCGGCCTGGTGTGGCGCCCTCACCCCGTGCCGCTGCCGCAGATTGCGATCAACCTGTTCTGGCACGCGAAGGTGCATCGCGATCCGGGCAACCAGTGGCTGCGCGGATTGCTGTTCGACAATTTTGCGGACAGCGACTAGAGCGCGGCGGCGAAGAGCTTCAGACGGGCCGGACCGCGGGCCACTGACCGAGCACCTCATGGATGCTTTCGCCCACGTGGCTTTCGATGAGAGAGAACGAATCGGCCTTCCACCGGACCGGCTCGACCCGATGCCGTTCGACCTTCGCCGGCGTGTAGGCCAGGGTCATGTGAGGCGTGAAGCCGTGTTCGGGCCTGAAGCCCGCATCGGCCAGTGCTTCGCCAAGACGCTGCCTGAACGCCGCGAGCGCTGATGTCCCGCTTTCGCTGCCGCACAAGACGAATGCCTTGCTTTTGTCGAACCGCACGACCTCGTCGAACACCACATGGAAAGACGGAGGCGCCACGCTCGCTGCAGCGTCGATGGCGGCTTGCACCTGCTTGCGCGGCACTGCGGCCGGATAGCTTCCGAGGTGATGCAGCGTGACATGCAGGCGATGCGCCTCGGTCAGCTTTCCCTTCAGCGCATGCCTGTCCTTGAGGCGCGCGCCCAGCGCGGCAATCGAAGCGGCGTCTTCAGCGTGCGGAAAGATCGCCAGGAAGAGCGAGCGAGGCAGGCGCTCCTTGCGGGGCGCTGTGCTGCGTGCGCGCCGCAGGGGCGGCGGCGGAGGGTCGATACCTGGGAGAAGAAGCTGTTCGGGCATGGCAAGGAATAAGAGCGTCTTCTCGCGGAGGTTCGCACTGCTGTCGGGCCCATAGCTTACCGAAGCCACTCGCCGCACCGGTGCGGCGAGCCGTGTCCTTGACGCACCGGAAAGGCGGCCCTATTCTCCGCGCCGTTCAGGACGATCGTCCTTCATCACTACAACACCGAGGACCAGATCCTGGAACCATTGATCAACGGCCCAGACGGCCAACCGCGCTGCCGCTGGTGCGCAAGCGCGCCCGAATTCCTTGCCTACCACGACACCGAGTGGGGCTTTCCGGTAGCGGACGACCGCCGCCTGTTCGAGAAGCTCTGCCTGGAAGGCTTCCAGTCGGGGTTGAGCTGGCGCACCATCCTTGCCAAGCGGGAAAACTTTCGCGCGGCGTTCCATGGCTTCGACTTCGACAAGGTGGCCCGCTTCACCGCGAAAGACGTCGAGCGCCTGCTGCAGGACGCGGGCATCGTCCGGCATCGGGGCAAGATCGAGGCGGTGATCCACAACGCCGCCCGTGCGCAAGAACTGGTCGCGAGCCACGGCTCGCTGGCGGCCTTCTTCTGGCGCCATGAGCCCGATGCCGGCTCGCTCGCGGAACCGCAGAGCGCTTCGACCTCGGAGGCTTCCATCGCGCTTTCCAAGGCACTGAAGAAGCTCGGCTGGAAGTTCGTCGGGCCAACGACCGTTTACGCCTTCATGCAGGCCATGGGCCTCATCAACGACCATGCGCAAGGCTGCGTGATCCGGGCGAAGGCGCAACACGCGCGAGGCGCGTTCAAGAGGCCGCACGCCGCAGCAGGCTGAACCGGCGGCCGGTGCCCGACAGTATGATTCCGGCCTTCGCTGTCATCATGCGCCGCATTCTTCTCCGACTCCTGCTGCTCGCCGTGTTCTTCAACACGGCCGTCGGCATGCCCTTGCACGAAGCAGAGCATCTGCAGCAGGCGGGGCCGGAAATTGCGCAGGAGTGGCGCTCGCTGGATGCCGGCCTCAGCGACGACGGCCACGACACGGAAGCCCAGGCGCTGTGCTCGTGGTGCGTGGCGTTCGCGCAGCAGGCCAGCGCCCTCGCTGCGCCGCCGATCTACCTGGCCAGTTGGACCGAACCGGCTGCGCTCCAGGCCACGCGGCCCGCGGCCGCATTCGTTCCCGATCCCGAACGCTGGCCCTTCGCCTCGCGCGATCCCCCTGCACTCGCCTGAGATCCGCCGCTAGGCGGACTGTTGCCTGCTCGCCCCGCTGCCCGGTGCTTCATAAGCCCGGCCGCGTACTTACCAGTTTCTTCCCGATTTCTGCCTTGCCGCGCCTTCGTCGCGCAGCCCGGCCGTCTCTCGTCGAGTGCCGTTCATGATTTCCAATCTCACCTCCACCCCTTTCGCGTGGCGCCGGGTTCCCGGTTTCCGCCTGCTTCCCGCGGCCCTTGCAGTGGGGAGCCTTTTTGCCGGACCGGCCTTCGCCCAATCGGCGACCGAGGCCCCGGCGACGGCCGAGCTGTCGACCATCGAGGTCATCGGCCGCACCGAGTCCGGCGCCTACCACTCCGAAGAAGCTGCCGGCGCCAAGACCGAACTGCCGCTGCGCGAGCTGCCGCAGTCGGTGCGCATCGTCACGCGCCAGGCCATCGACGACCTGGGCGCCACCAAGCTGGACGACGTGCTCGACTACGTGGGCGGCGTCTCGCGCCAGAACAACTTCGGCGGTCTCTGGGACAACATCGCGATCCGCGGCCTGCCGGGCAACGAGAGCACCGGCATGGCCACGCTGCTGAACGGCTTCTCGTCGAATCGCGGCTTCAACGCCCCGCGAGATCTTGCGGGCGTCGAGCGCATCGAATTTCTCAAGGGCACGGCCGCCGCGCTCTACGGCAGCAGCGAGCCGGGCGGCACGCTCAACATCGTGTCCAAGCGGCCGCTCTGGAAGGCCGCGCATTCGGTCGAAGGGTATGCCGGCAGCCATGGCTTGAAGCGCGGCTCGTTCGACAGTACCGGGCCCGTCGGGGAGAACCTCGCCTACCGGCTCAACGTTGCGGTGGAAGACCGGGACAGCTTTCGCGACCATGTGAGCGCCAAGCGCCAGGTGATTGCGCCCGCCTTCACCTGGAAGCTGGGCCGCGACACGGTGCTGGAGTATGCGGGCGAGGTGCTGCGCCACAAGACACCGCTGGACCGCGGCGTGGTGGCTGTCAACAACCAGCTGGGCGTAGTTCCGCGCAGCCGTTTCCTGGGCGAGCCCGCCGACGGCGACGTGACCGTCGACAACCAGACGCACCAGTTCGTTCTCTCGCATGAATGGAACACCAGCTGGCGAAGCCGCGTGGGCCTTTCCTATCGCGAAACCTCGATCAACGGCTTTGCAACCGAAGCGAACGCGCTGCAGGCCAACGGCAACCTGACGCGGCAGCGGCGCTTTCGCGACTTCGACTCCCACGACACAGCCTTGCAGGCCGAGCTGCAGGGCAAGGTGCAGACGGGCGGCATCGAGCACGAGCTGCTGTTCGGCGCGGAGAGCTTCCGCTTCGCGATGGATTCGGTGATGCTGCGGGTGAACCCGAGCGCCGCGCGGCCGTACGCCATCAACATCTACAACCCGGTCTATGGCCAGGTCCAGCCGACGCCGGGTGCGAACACCGATACGCTGGAGCATCAGCGCGGCAACGCGTTCTATGTGCAGGATGCAATCAAGCTCGCCGCCGAATGGCGGCTGGTAGCCGGTGTACGGGTGGACAACTACCGCCAGTCGCTGCTGAACCGCCGGACGAACGCCACGGCAAGCCAGGACCCTTCGGCCACTTCGCCGCGCATCGGCCTGAGCTGGTTGCCGACGCCGCAATGGACCTTCTATGCGAACGCGGGCCGTTCGTTCCGCCCGAACGTCGGCTCGGACTTTGCGGCCAACAGCTTCGCGCCGGAGACCGGGCGCGCATTGGAGCTGGGCACCAAATGGGAGAGCGCGGACCAGCGCATCGGCGCGACTGCCGCGCTGTTCGACATTCGCAAGCGCAACGTGCTGACCTCCGATCCGGTGAACACCGGCTACTCGGTCTCCGCGGGAGAAATTCGCAGCCGCGGCCTCGAACTCGACTTTGCGGGCCAGGTGACGAAGAACTGGCGTGTCAACGCGAGCCTGGTGTTCAACGACGTGGAGATCGCGAAGGACAACAGCCTGGAGGTTGGCGGACGCCTGCTCAACGTGCCGAAGGTCAACGGCAGCGTGCTTGCCGTGTATGAGGACGCCTTTGCCAACGGGCAGCGCTACGGCATTGGCGGCGGCGTCACCTACATGGGCAAGCGCCTGGGCCAGGCCCGCACGCAGGCCGAGGCCAATCCCGGCACGCCCGCGTTCGACCTGCCCAGCTACACCACGGCCAAGCTGGTCGCCTACTGGCGGCTCAACCCCACGCTGCGGCTGACGCTGGATGTCGACAACCTTTTCGACAAGACCTACTACGCGAGCTCCTACAGCCGCGTGTGGGTGACGCCGGGAACGGCACGCACCATCACGCTCGGCCTGCAGGCCCGGTTCTGAACGCGAGGAAATACAGATCATGGCCATGACCAACTCTTCAACGCCGCACGCCGCGGCCCACCCTGCGCTGGAGGCCCACGGCGTCGTTGCCGGCTACGGCGCGCACACCATCCTGCATGGGCTCGACCTCACAGTCGAAGCCGGTGAGATCTACGCGCTGCTGGGTGCCAACGGCGCTGGCAAGACCACCACGCTGAGCCTCTTCCTTGGCTTCGTGAAGCCCGACAGCGGCCGCGTGCGCGTGAACGGCACCGACCCGGTCGCGGACCCGACAGGCGCACGGCGCCAGCTTGCCTACATACCCGAGAACGTGGCGCTCTACGAACATCTGAGCGCGCGCGAGAACGTGGCCTACCTGCTCCACCTTGCCGGCCAGCCCGCCGGCACGCAGGCCATCGACGAGGCGTTGGCCAGCGCCGGACTGGACGCCACCGCGCACGGGCGGCGCGTGTCGGGGTTCTCCAAAGGCATGCGCCAGAAGGTGGCGATTGCGCTGGCACTCGCGCGCAAGGTGCCAGCGCTGCTGCTCGACGAGCCCAACTCCGGGCTCGACCCGCAGGCCACCACCGAGTTCAGCCGCATCCTCGGGCTGCTGCGCACGCAAGGCGTGGCCGTGCTCATGGTGACGCACGACTTGCTCGGCGCCGCCGACGTGGCGGACCGCATCGGCTTCATCGAACGCGGGCGGCTGATCGAGGAAGTCGCCGCCTCGGGCGCCGAGCGCTTCGACGTGCGTGCATTGCACCGACGCTATGCCGGACAGGAGGCGCAGCAATGAGCGCCGCATTGCACATTGCGCGCGAGGAATGGCGCCTGCTGCGGCGCGACCGCGTCGCAGTGCTCGGGCTAATGTTGCTGCTGCTGTTGACTGCCGTGGCCACCTTCACGGCCTGGGAACAGCGCCGCACGACCGATGCGGAACGCGCACGCCACCAGGGGCAAGTCGACCATGAATTCGAAACCCAGCCCGACCGGCACCCTCACCGCATGGTGCACTACGGGCACTTCGTTTTCCGGCCTCTGAACCCACTGGCCGCTTTCGACCCCGGGGTGGACGCCTACACGGGCCACACGCTCTTTCTCGAAGGGCACCGGCAGAACAGCGCCAACTTCGGCGACGTGCGGCAGTCTTCGCTGCTGCTGCGCTTCGGCCAGCTCACCCCGGCCTTCGTGCTGCAGGTGCTGGCGCCGTTGCTGCTCATCTTCGTCGGCCACGCGGCGCTGGCGCGCGAGCGCGAATCGGGCACGCTGCGGGTGCTGCTCGCGCAAGGGGTCCGGCCGTGGCAGATCGTGGCGGGCAAGTTGCTGGCCCTCTGCGGCGTGGCGGCCGCGGCATTGCTACCCGCATTGCTGGCATTGCTATGGATTGGCGCCGCAACGACCGCTCCCGCCGGCCTGGCTGTCGCAATGGCGGCGGGCTACGGCGTGTGGCTGCTGATCTGGGCTGCGGGCATCGTCGGCGTTTCTGCGTGGTTCGGGCGCGGACGCGATGCCCTGGTTGCATTGCTCGCGCTCTGGGCCGTGAGCGTGGTGCTGGTGCCGCGGCTGGCGCCCGAGATCGCGGCCTCGGCGCTTGCGCTGTCCACGCGCTTCGAGACCGACATCGCGGTGGCCCGCGACCTGGCTGCGCTGGGCGACAGCCACGACCCGGATGACCCCTACTTCGCCGGCTTCAAGAAGAAAGTGCTCGCGCAGTACGGCGTTTCTCGCGTGGAAGACCTCCCCGTCAACTACAAGGGCCTGCTCGGCGTGGAAGGCGAACGGCTGACCAGCGCGCTCTTCGAGCGCTACGCCAATGCGAGCTTCGAGCGGCAAGCGGCGCAGCTGCGCCGCGTTGACGCCTTTGCACTGATCAGCCCGGTGATCGCACTGCGCCGCCTTTCGATGGCCGCGGCGGGCACCGACCTGCAGAACTACCGCCGCTTCGTCGAACAGGCCGAGCGCCATCGCTATCGCATGGTGCAGGAGCTGAACCGCCTGCAGGCCGAAAAGCTCAGCTTCGCGGGCGACCGCTCCAGCCGCGACAGCCGCATCAGCCATTCGCATTGGCATGGCGTTGCCGACTTTCGCTATGAAGCCGCACCACCCGCCGAGGCGCTGCGCCGCGCGGCGCCCGCCGCGGGAGTGCTGCTGCTCTGGCTGGGGGTACTCGCAGGTTTGCTGGCCGTGGCCACGCGCCGTCTCGGGAAGGTCACGCGATGAACTGGCTCACCCATGAATTGCGCCTGCTCGTGCGCTCGAAACTCGCGCTGATCGCGTTGACGCTGCTGTTGGCGCTGTCGGCGCTTGCGGTGCTTTCGGGCATGCGGGAAGTTGCGCGCCAGCAGCAGACCATTGCGCGACTGAACGGGCTGCAGCAGCAGGAACTGGCTGCACAGGCGCGCAAGTACATCCGTGGCGGCGATGCCGGTTCGGCCGCCTACTACACGTTCCATGGCACCTGGGATGCGCCGTCGCCCACCGCCTTTCTCGCGTTGGGTCTGCGCGATGCCGCGCCTTATGTGCTGCGCGTGCGCGCCCTGGCGCTGCAGGCCCAGCTGCACGAAGGCGAGAGCTTCAACCCCGAACTGGCGCTGGCCGGACGATTCGACTTTGCCTTCGTGCTGGTGTACCTGGCGCCGCTGTTCCTCATTGCGCTGCTTTACGACCTGGTTTCGGGTGAACGCCGCTCGGGCCGCCTGGGCACGCTCCTGGCGATGCCCGGCGCCGGCCGCTGGTTGTGGCTGCGCCGCGCGGGCTTGCGCGCGGCGCTGGTCTTCGGCTGCCTGGTGCTGCCTGTGCTGGCGGGGGCACTGGACAGCGGCACTGCCATCGAAGCCGTGGGCACCGTGCTGCTGGTCACGGCCGACTACCTCGCGGTGTGGAGCGGGCTGGCGTTGATCGTCGCAACGCGAAGCGGAAGCTCCGCCGCCAACGCAATGGCACTCATGGGCTGCTGGGCCGTGCTGACCCTCATCCTGCCGACCCTTGCCAACGCCGTGCTCGCGCGTGCCGTGCCTGTACACCAGGGCGTGGAGTTGATGCTGGCGCAGCGCCAGGCCGTGCACGGTGCGTGGGATCTGCCGCCGGAGGCGACGATGGAGAAGTTCTTTCGCACACATCCCGAATGGCGGCACACCGCGCCGCTGCCCTCGGGCTTTCACTGGAAGTGGTACTACGCCTTTCAGCAGCTCGGTGACGAGAGCGCGGCACCGCAGGCGGCGGCTTATCGCGACGGCCTGCTCGCACGCCAGCGATGGACCTCGCGCTTGGGCTGGCTGCTGCCGGGCGTCGGCGTGCAGGCCGCGTTGCATCGGCAGGCCGATACCGACTTGCAGGCGCAGCTGGCGTATCAGGACCGCATCGCCGAATTTCATGCCCGGTTGCGTGCCTTCTACTACCCGTACCTGTTCAACGACCTGCGCTTCGGTCCGCAGGACTTCGCCTCGCAGCCGAGCTTCAGCCCGGCGGCGCATTCGGCGGAAGTGCCGCTCGGACAGCTTCTGGGGTTGCTGCTGATGGGCGCGGTGATTCTGGCGCTGGGCGTGGCCGCGGCCGGCCGGGTGCGCCCGAACGCCGGTTGACGAAGGCGCGGAACTCGCGCGTGCGCCGCGGCTCTGACAGGCCATGCACGCCACGCCAGAACCAGGATCTGTCCGGGTTGAATCCGCACCGGATCGAGCACCGTCCGAGCGGACTGGCCGTGCGGACGGCCTTCCACGGCGCACCGTCGCCGCGGCAATGGTCGCCTTTCCCGCGCTCTGGCTGGGTGCCCGGGCCCAGCCCGCAGCGGCCCGGATGGCCACGCCGTCGCAAACCGAAGGGCCCTTCTATCCCGTCCGCCTGCCGAGCGATTCCGACAACGACCTGCTGCGCAACGGCATGCTGAACTACCGCGGCGGCCAGCCGACGTGGGTCGACGGCTCGGTGAGCGACCTGGACGGCAAGCCGCTGCGCGGCGCGCAGGTCGAGATCTGGCAATGCGATGAAAACGGCCATTACCACCACCCCGGCGACGGCGACAAAGCCGACGCGGCCTTTCAGGGCTTTGGCCGCGTCGCGGTCGGCGAGGACGGCAGCTACCGCTTCCGCACCATCCGGCCCGTGCCCTACAGCGGGCGCACGCCGCACATTCACGTCAAGGTGAAGCTGGGCACGCGCGAACTGCTGACCACGCAGCTCTACGTGGCCGGCGACCCTGGCAACGCGCGCGACTTTCTCTGGCGCAACCTTTCCCAAGCTGCGAGGGACGCCGTTACCGTGCCTTTCGAGCGCGGGGCGGACGGGCTGCGGGCACGTTTTCCGATCGTGGTTGCGGCTTGAGTGCACCCGGGCTCGGCGACGGCGGCACCTGAACGCGCTGTCGCAAAAGGCGGGCGTTTGTATCTTTTCGTACAAGCGCGTACTCCATCCGCCTACAGCCGGCGACCGGCAAAAATAAACAATGCCCGCATGGTGGAACTGGACGACTCAGATCAGCATGCCCTGGCCGCGCAGGCGGCAGAGTGGCGCAGGCGCGCGCTTCGCGGAGACCGGCATGCACGCGGCATCGCCCATGCCCTTGAGGTGAAGGTACGAAAGCTTCGCGGCGATGTACCACCCATGAACTACGACCTGGACACCCGGCCGCTCGCACCGTGGCAACCTTCCCGGCGCTGGTGGAACGCCTGGAAGCGCAACTAGGAACAAAAAAAGCCGCTGGGAGCAGCGGCTTTTTTTATGGAGAAGTGAACCTCACCCACTCAATTATTTCCTGCGGCTCAGAATCCGCATGGATGCTGACCTCGAGCACTGATGACATCGCACTTTACCGTCACTTTTACCGTCGCAACTTCTGGTAGTTTTTTGCTTTCTATGAAGCCCGCTTACGTACGATCGCGTTCGCCCAAGCTTACCGTGGTATTGAACTCGAAGGGTTTGAGGTTCAAAAAGTGGACTGAGACTAGAGGAAAAAAGTACCCGGCTCTGGCTAGGACTGTGTGGCTCGGTGATGAAGCCGATCGTTCGAATCCCTGCTTCACGCGCCGCTGTCATGGATGCATTTCCAATCAGGTCATCTCCGCGCCATAGCCGAAGCACTATCTGCCGCCGCCCCATGTTGACAATCGAAATGGCAACCGCGGGCTCTGCCCCTTCCAGCCAGTTTGAAAAGCACTTTTCGCCCTGATCCTCGGACGTGCCTGGAATAGCACATAGCCCGCGAAAGGACGGCTTTCGTCGGACTATCACGGCCCGGCGGCGCGCCGGCCGTCTTCGAACTGAGCTACGGCCGCAGTTTGGAGCATCGGGTGGACTTCGCAGGGCTCTATGATGAATCAGGGCTTGAAGTCCTCGTCGGTAGCGAACTGCCTTTTCACGCCTGGGACGGCATCGCGTTCATGGCTCGCCGAGGAGTGCACGACTCGACACGTGCCTCGCGTGACCGACATGTGCCCGCGCAGAAGTCAGACGCTATGTGAGCCGCCCCAGGTAGTCGTCCACGCTCGCCGAGGGCTGATCGCCCTCCGGTATCTTCCGGCAGGCGTAGATTGGGTTAACTACATCCGGCAGCAGTTCCGACGCCTTTTCCGCGCCTCGTCAACGCCAATGCTCACTGCTGCGCGATCCCGGTGCAAATGGTCGTGGCCAAAAACCTCGTCGATAGCTTGTGTCGGCAGGGCTTCGTTCGCGCCTGTGCCACTCCAGGAGTCGGCCTCTTAATCGGCCGTCACGGCTGCCGAGCGCGTCGCCCGCCAGGCCACGAGCGTATGGATCAAATGCCTATGAAGACCATGACGATCCGCGCTCAGCGGACGCGACCGCGGCGCGCCAGGTTGACGATCGCCAGCAGGATGACGGCGCCGATGAGCGAGGCCAGCAGGCCCAGGATGCTGAAGTCGTTCTGATTGACTGTCGCGACCCCGAGCAGCGGTGCGACGAGCCAGCCGCCCAGCAGCGACCCGACGATGCCCACAATCACGTTGAGGATCATGCCTTGCTGGGCATTGGTCTTCATGATCATGCTGGCGACCCAGCCGATCAGTCCGCCCACGACAAGCCAGATGATGAGATTCATGACGCGCTCCTTGGTTGATTTGACCCAGCGTCGTACCGCGGGCACGGTGCTCCTATAGGACAACGCCCCCAAATGGGTCAGGAAAAAGGGACGGTGGCCCAAGCAGGGTTCGGTGGCGGTCCATGGCCAGCAAGCCGCCGCCTACTTCGAGAGGTGCCCTCTCTCTGTCACCGATCGCTACGTGTACAGAGCCGCTCGCAGTCCCGGCATGGGGTGCTGCGCAGCCAGCGGCTTGTGATCGTGCTCGCGCGGTTGGACTTGGCCCGATTCCACGGACGGCTATAGGCTTACTTCTCAAGCCTGGGTAGTCGCCACCGCAGGGTCGTGCACGGCGTCGGTCGGCGAGAGCTGGGCGGCTGGGCCAGTGATGCCGTTCCGCGGTCTCACCGTTGACGCGCCAGGTAGGGCGCTTTCAGCTGTGCAGGGTGGACGCTGCCGACCGAGGACATCGGAGTATGGGCGCGTTCCTTACGAACGGCATCCAGCGTGGATGACGTGAAGCCGGCGATGCTGCGACCACAGTGAGCCTTGCAACGCAATCCCGCAGCCAGCCCACGGGCACCCCAAAGGAAACGCCACCATGACACCCGTCAACACCCCTCTCGATACGACCATCGACCCCACAATCGTCGGCGCACCCCTCGCGAACGACGAAGTGGTCGATGTCCTGAACGACCTTCTGGAGAACTGCCGCGACGGCGAATTCGGCTTTCGGGCCTGCGCCGAAGAGGTCGAATCCGACGCGGTCAAGCGTCTGTTCTCGGACCGAGCCATCCAATGCAAGGCAGCCGAAGGCCAGCTGATCCAGATGATCACGGCCTATGGCGGCCAACCCGTGGAAGGCGGTACGACGAGCGGTGCGCTGCATCGCGGCTGGGTACACGTGAAGGGCACGCTCGGTGCCAACAGCGAACTGTCGATGCTCGAATCCTGCGAACGCGGCGAGGACATGGCCATCGCCCGCTACCGAAAGGCGCTCAAGCAGAACCTGCCCGCGGACGTACGCGGCCTGGTTTCCCAACAGGCCGAGGGTGCCCAGCGCAACCACGACCAGATCCGCGATCTGCGGGATGCGGCCCGCCAGCGCGACTGAGATCTGTTTTGTGAGGAAGAGCGTGTGCGGCGTTCTCGAAGACCTGTGTGAGGCGCACGACAGTGCGCTCGCGCTGGAGCACTTGACCGAAGCCGGCATCGACCGGCTCGCGCTACCGGCCGCGGGTCAGACCTTGGCACGCTGGCGCATCCTCGCGCAAGTCGCGGCGCACGATCTTTCGCTGGCCAAGCTGTTCGAGGGCCACACCGACGCGCTGGCCATTCTTGCGGAGCTCGGCGGGCCTGCAGCGCTGACCGGGTCGCGCTGGGGCACCTGGTGCGCCGAACCGCCGGACGCACGAGTAGTGATGTCGCGCGACGGCCCTCACGTACGCCTCGTCGGCACCAAAGCCTGGTGCTCCGGCGCGGCGCAAGTCACGCACGCGATCGTGAGCTGCTGGAATGGCGACGGCGAGCCGTGTCTTGCTGCGGTGCAGATGAATCAGCCGGGCGTGGAAGTGACTGGCGACGGTTGGCTCGCCGTGGGCATGGCGGCCAGCAGCAGCGTCGACGTGCGCTTCGATGGCGCCGAGGCGATCCAGGTTGGTGGCCCGCATGACTATGTCCGGCGCCTCGGCTTCTGGCACGGCGGGGCGGGCATTGCGGCCTGCTGGCTCGGCGGCGCGCTGGGCATCGCAAACATGGCCCGCGCGCACACCGGTGCAGCCGCCGATCCGCACCGGCGGGCTCACGTGGGCGCGATGGACGTGGCCCTGGCCGGCGCACTCGCCGTGCTGCGCGAGGCGGCCGCGTGGATCGACGCACAACCTCGCGACGACGCACGGCGCGTTGCGCTGCGCGCGCGGCTGGTCGTCGAGCAGGCGGCCGCCGACGTCATGCACCATGCCGGCCGAGCCGTGGGTGCGGGGCCGCTGTGCCGCGACGCACGGTTCGCGCGCGCGATGGCCGACCTGCCGGTGTTCCTGAGGCAAAGCCATGCCGAGCGCGATCTCGCGGCGCTGGGCGAGTCAGTGGACGATGCGAAGGACGATCCATGGGTACTGTGAAGCGCCGCCCCATCCGGGGCGACGGCACGACCGAAGCCGAGTGGAACGGCTGGCCAGGTCTTGCGCAGCTTCCTGCCGTCACCGCCAGCCTGCTCATGCCCGCCGGCGCACGGGCTCTCGTGGTGGCGCCGCATCCCGACGACGAGGTGCTATCGGTCGGTGGCCTGCTCGCACAACTCGCGCGCAGCGCAACGCCTGTGCACGTCGTCGCAGTCACCGACGGAACAGCGAGTCATCCCGACTCGCGTGAGTGGCCCATGGAGCGGCTCGCCAACGAGCGGCCACGTGAGAGCCGTGCGGCGTTGCGCTGTCTGGGTGTCGAGAGCGAGCCCATGAGGCTTGGCCTGCCCGACGGCGGCTTGCGCAAACTGCAGGGCCTGCTGGCAGGTCGACTGCTGGACTTGATGCGGCCGTCCGACGTGGTGTTCACCACATGGCGGCGAGATGGCCACCCCGATCACGAGGCCACGGGACATGCCTGTGCGTTCGCGGCGACATGCATCGGCGCGCAGCTGGTGGAGGTGCCGGTATGGGGTTGGCACTGGGCGGTTCCGGGCGATGCCCGCGTGCCGTGGCATCGCGCGCACCGCCTGTTGCTCGACCCCGACGCCGCGCGCCGCAAGCGCGCCGCACTCCAGGCCTTTGCCAGCCAGTTGCAGCCCGATGCATCCACCGGCGCCGATCCGATCCTGCACGCCACGACCGTGGCACGCGCCGCGCGTGACTACGAGGTCCTTTTGACATGAGCCGCCCGCCCGTCGGCTACTTCGAGGGCATGTACGCTAGCAGCGACGATCCCTATGGTCTGCGCACGCGCTGGTACGAGGAGCGCAAACGGCAGCTTATGCTCGCCGCCCTGCCGCAGCGGCGCTACCGCAGCGCCTATGAACCCGGCTGCGGCAACGGCGAAGTGACGCTCGCCCTGGCGGCGCGCTGCGACGCGCTGTTCGCGAGCGACATGTCCGCACGGGCGGTGGCGCTCGCGCGAGCGCGCTGCGCGGACGTGCCGAACGTGCGCATCGAACAGCACACGCTGCCCGACGACTGGCCCGAGGGCACGGGCCGCTTCGATCTCATCGTGCTCAGCGAAATCGGCTATTTTCTCGACGCGGCTTCAATGCACGCGCTGGCGCAGTGCTGCATGAATGCGCTCGATGCCAACGGCACGCTGCTCGCATGCGACTGGCGGCCGGATTTCAGTGAACGCGCGCTCGCCACGGACGAGGTGCACGCCGCGCTGTCAGCGCTGGGTCTCGCACGGCTGCTTCGGCACGAGGAGGACGACTTCCTTCTCCAGCTGTGGTCGCGCGACGGCCGCTCGGTCGCCGCGCACGAGGGCATCCGGTGATCGGCATCGTCATTCCGGCGCACGACGAAGGCGAACACATTGGCGCGACGTTGACTGCCGCGATGCGGGCGGCCAGCCATCCGGGCCTTGGTGGCGAGACGGTCGTTGTGGTGGTGGTGCTCGACAGTTGCAGCGATGCGACCGGTGCGATCGCGCGAGCGCACGGCGCGCTCACACTGTCGCTCTCTGTGCGAAACGTGGGGGCAGCGCGGGCGGCCGGCGCCGACATGCTGCTCGAGGCCGGTGCGCGCTGGCTGGCCTTCACCGACGCCGACACGCATGTCTCGCCCGATTGGCTGGAGAAGCAACTCGCGCAGCAGGCCGACGTGGTCTGTGGGTCGGTCGGGGTCCGAGACTGGAGCGCCCACGGCGACAACAGCGCATTTATCTGCGCGCATTTTGCGCGCACCTACACCGACGCGGACGGTCACCGCCACGTGCATGGCGCCAACCTGGGCGTTACCGCCGAGGCTTACCGTAGCGTTGGCGGCTTCCCGCCGATGACCTGCAGCGAGGATGTTGCGTTGGTAGCGTCCCTTCAGATGGCGGGCGCACGCATCGCATGGAGCGCGGCGCCACGCGTCGTCACCAGCGCGCGCACTGATGCGCGGGCACGGGGCGGCTTTGGGGATACGCTGCTCGCGGTCATCGCGGCAACGCAGAAGAGGTGACGACGCGGAATTTTGACTGCAGTCAAGCGCGGGCAAGACATCACCGGCGCATCGCGCAGGCAACGAGAGGCCGGCACGGATGTTCTAAGACCTATGCGGGCAGGTCGCGGCACCGGCCGACTGGACCGCTCCTCTTCTCCTACGCGGTGCGCGACCCTTGGGGTTGAAGCTATTCGCTCCCATCAGAAGGTGCGCCATGATTCAACTAGATTCCAAAGCGCTGCGGCAACAGGCTCGGCAGCCCTGTCGCGCCTGTCGCTCGGCTGCGGTCCCATTGGCGCTCAACCAGAACCATGAATAAACGCTCCGGCTCTCGCTTGAAGACCGTCATCTGGACTTCCCTTCTAACCTTGGCGGCCACCTTATTGGCGCTCAACTTCACCGCAGGAGAAAAGAAGCTCGATGAGCAAATCAAGCGCGAGTACAGCCTGGACGACGCGCAGTATCAGCGCGCGCTCGGCGTGCTGCTCGGTCCGCCGATTCTGGAGGGCAACCGCATCGAGGCGCTTTACAACGGTGACCGCATTTTTCCACCGATGCTTGAGGCGATCCGCAGCGCTAAGCAAACCATCACGTTCGAGACCTATATCTACTGGTCGGGCGACATTGGCAAGGCATTCGCCGACGCGCTCGCTGATCGCGCGAAGGACGGAGTCAGAGTGCACCTGCTGCTCGACTGGGTCGGCAGCGGCAAGATCGACGAGAAGTTCCTTCAGGAAATGGAAGCCGCTGGGGTGCAGATCCGGAAGTTTCACAAGCCCGCCTGGTACGACATCGCACGCATGAACAACCGGACCCATCGCAAGCTGCTGGTGATCGATGGCCACACCGGCTTCACTGGTGGAGTGGGTATCGCGCCCAAGTGGACAGGCGACGCACAGGACGCGGAACATTGGCGCGACTCGCACTTCAAAGTCGAAGGGCCGGTGGTTGCTCAGATGCAGGCGGTCTTCATGGACAACTGGGTCAAGGCATCGGGCGATGTGCTTCACGGAGAAGCATATTTCCCCGCACTCGCGACCGCCGGCAACGGGCGCGCGCAGGTGTTCAGCAGTTCGCCGTCGGGCGGCAGCGAAGGCGTGCATCTGATGTACCTTCTGTCGATCACCGCAGCGGCCAAGACCATTGACCTCTCGAGCGCCTATTTTGTGCCCGACGATCTCACCATCGGCGCACTGGTCGCCGCCATGAAGCGCGGCGTGCGCGTGCGCATCATCGTGCCGGGGCCGATCATCGATTCGCAGACCGTGCGCGGCGCCTCGCGCGCGAGCTGGGGACCTCTTCTCGAAGCAGGTGCTGAAATCTATGAATACCAGCCGACGATGTTCCACGTCAAGGTGTTCACCGCAGACGGTTTGCTGACCTCTGTCGGCTCCACGAACTTCGACAATCGCTCGTTTCGGCTGAACGACGAAGCCAACCTCAATATTTACGACGCAGAGTTCACCGCCGCGCAGGCGAGGCAGTTTGAAGCAGACCTGAAGCAGTCGAAACGCGTCACGCTCGAAGGTTGGCGCGCACGGCCCCTTCCAGAAAAGATCATGGAGCATCTTGCCTCCCTGCTCGCGGCTCAGCTATAGCGAACCTCGGTCTCGAGCGCCACTCTAAATTCGATGTCGATCCCGAGCCCATTGGCCGTCGAAAGTGCATCGTCAGAGCGAGCGGATCCAACGGGGAGAGAGGATGGTCATGGTCAAGTGCATTCTGGCGCCCCTGCTTCAAAACGGTGAAGAAAGCCGCGCGTGAGCACCGGCTCGACCCCGGTCGCATCCACGTCGCAGGCCTGCCCGCCGGCTGTGCGATGGCTGCCTTGCCAGGCAAGTTCTACCGCCGAACCTTTCGCCGCCAATGCAAGGGAGGAGATGCTGCGCTTTCGCCAGCCGATCGCGCATGCCAGCAGTAGCGCCCCTTGGCAAAGTTAGTCGCCGGTGTTTCTATGACTTTTCCGCTCTGTACGACATTCGCTCAGCCTCCAGACGGCAGCAACTGGCCCACCGTGGCCGAGGGTGGGCTGCTAGTTGGCGCGGGTACCGATGCGGTTGCACGCCATTGCAGGGCGCTTTCGCGCAACACGCTCATGACATCATCTGCCATGGCTTCGAGCAAGCGCACTTCTCGCTGATTGAGAGAGTGGGGCTCCACATCCAGGATACACAGCGTGCCTAGGACGTGGCCAGCGTCGTCGCGCAATGGCGCGCCGGCGTAGAAGCGTAAGCCTTTCGCTTGAAGCGCCGGGTTGCCGGCAAAGCGCAGGTCTCGTGCGATGTCGGGTACCACCAGCGTTTGGGAGTTCGCCACCACGTGCCCGCACATCGATAGCGAGCGCGGAATGTTTAGATCTTCGCCGCGCACGGGCTCACTCGGCCCTTCTGCCGCTGCCGGCAAGCTGCCATGCGCGCCACGGACGGTCTGCTTGCCTTCATCGATCAACGAAACCATCGCCATGGGCATGTCGAAAACGTCCGCCGCGCGTTTGGCTGCCGTGTCGAAAATCGGTTGTGCGCGAGTATCCAATGCGCCGCTGGCGCGTAAGGCACGCAGCCGTTCGGCGTCTGCCTCGGGGATGGGCGCGGGCATAAAGCCTTCGTTGAACTGAACACCCATCAGGGTGGAGACCTGAACCACGGCTTCGCTGATGGAAGTGACCACCGCATCGGCGCCCATCTTCTTGCAGGCATCCTCGGCCAGCAGTTCGGGCGGCGCATTCCACAACGTCAAGATGATCTGTACATCAGGCCAGCTTCGCCGCAGCCGCCTGCAGAAGTGACGCGCCTGTAGTTGCGGCTCCGGACTGAAAAACGAGAGGCAAACGGTGTGGGCGCTGGCCAGGTCCAGGCGGGCGATATAGTCCGCGCTCAGGGTGCCGGCCGGGCGAAGCTCTGCGTGTGTTCCTTCGAGCGACAAGGCGTGCGCAAGCATGTTGGCCGCCAAGTTGTCCACCTCCCACTTGCCTCCAATGCACACCACACTCGGCCCTCCCAATCCGGCAGGCGATGGGTGCTGCTCGCACAGGTCGTCGATCAGCGCATTCATGCCAATGACGACACGGTGGCGGTGCTCCGCGGTCGCCACGCTCGCATGGTCACTCGTGGCCATGCGCAGCACGCGCAGGCCGGACTCGTCGTAGAAACTCGCAACATCGCCATTTGCCGATACCTCGGTCGCCAGCTCAATGGCTTCTTCCACGTCACCGGCAAGTAGCCTCTGGTAGATCCGGGTGGGCGTGTCCAGTGCGGGTTGGCTGCCGAGCAACACGTCCAAAAACTTGAGCCGCGGCAGATATCGGCCGATGACCAGCAGGCACACGGTAAGGGGCGTGGACATGATCAGGCCGATGGGACCCCACAGCGCGGTCCAAAAGATGGCGGAAACCATGAGCGACATCGCCGAGAGGCCGGTGCTGGCCCCGTATAGCCAAGGTTCAATGAAGTTGTTGCTCAGGACTTCCAGTGCCACGATCAGCCCGACTGTCCAGAGCACCATGCTCCAGCCGGGGTCCACGGCGAAAGCGAGTGCCACTGGAAAAATGGCGGAAATCATGGGGCCGACGTAGGGCACGAAGCGCATCACGGCGGCCACCGCGCCCCACAGAATTGCCCCTGGTACGCCGATGAACCACAAGCCCACCGCCATCGGGACGCCGTAGGTCAGGTTGATTACGAGTTGCATCGTCAGGTATTTACTGATTCGCGTGCCCGCCTCGTCCATGGCATCGGTGGAGCGATGCAGACTGCCGCCCCACAATCGCAAGAGCCGATCCCTCAGGTCGAGCCGGTCGAGCAGAATCAGCACGACGAACACCAGGACGATGCCGGCGTTGGCCAGTGGACCGCTGCTTGCTTCAAGCCAGGTGATGGCTTGCTGGAAGGACGAAGGAGACTTCTGCTCCAGCTGCACGCGCTGCGGTGGCGGCGGAGTTGTCTTTGCTTTTTCGCTGCTTTCGGCAAGGTTGGCGGGTGCCTTGTCTACCTCGTTCTTGAGCGTGTCGAAGGTCTTCAAGGCGCCGTCGAACATGCCGGGCCTGCTGGCACTTTCACGCAGATCATTCAGTTTGCTCTTGATGTTGCTCTGATACGTTGGTAGCTGCGCGCTGAGCGCGCTGACCTGGTTGCCAAGAAGCAGCCCTGCCAGCCCGAGCACCCCCAGGGCAGATGCCACGACGATGAATACCGCAGCGGCGCGCGGCAGGCCCCAGCGTTTTAGACGCATGACCAAAGGGTCGAGAACAAAGCCCAGCAGAAATGCAAGCGCCAGTGGAATCAGAATATCGCGTCCGAAGTACAGCGCAGCGATGATCACACCGGCAGTGACGAGCCCGATCACGAGCTTGAGCTCAGGTAGCAGTGCCGCAAGCTCCGATGAAGAATCAGGCGATGACGACAGCATGCTGAAGCGAGAAGCTTCGCCGGCGCCCCGGTTGCCCGAATCAGCACTTTCGGTGAGGCGGGAACTCCCGCCAGATTGCGGCTTGTTTGAGGTCACGATGGCGTACTGGTTTTGAGTCCGTGAAGGCACTTTCAGGTCAAAAGCGACGCGCAGTTCAAGTCCAACTCCCTTGCTGTACGTGAAATCGAGATGGAGTCACGCTCGCTTGCCACCCAACCCCAACCGTCATTCGACCATTGGTGGGTCGTTCTCTCGTCCAAAGTGCCGATGTTGTCCCATGGCAGCGATGAAGTCCGTGATGGCCTTCGGTGCATCTGTGGCGTCCGCGAGAATCAATCCTGTATCAGGCGAGCCGTCGGCCAGCGTCATCGGGATCTGGGCCTCCGCTAACAACGCCTCCGATGCACCGAAGGCCAGGATCGTCTTGCAATGCCAGTAATGGTCGCGCAGGAATTCGAGGGTGTGGGCGTCGGCGTCCAAGGCCGCCACGGCATCCGCGCCGTCCGGCAGCACCAGCGCGTCGAACAGGAAACCAGGCGAGTTCTCCATCGTCGCGTCTGCCGCGAACTTCTCGCCGGTCGCGCTGACATAGGTGCCCAGCCGCGTGCCGATGAGGCGAGGCACTGCACCCGCTGCGACGAGCGAGGAGACGAGTGCACCGATCGAGGCGCCCTCGACGCCGTTTGCTACGAGGATCGCGACCTTGCGCGTGCGGATGCCACCGTCGCCAGGGCGTGCCATGAGCGACAGGGCCGGGGAGATCTTGACCTCCGGTGCCGCGGGGTTTTCCAGCGCCTTGGGCAGTGCCGCCGGCAGGTCCATGCCCAGGTCTTGCGCCAGTCGCGCCGCCAGCTCGGGGGCCGCGTTGCGCAGGCTCGCGATCACGCGCTCGCGGATGGCAGGCACGGTCACCTTCGACAGCTCGAAGCGGAAGGCGTTACCGATGTGGGCCTTCTCGACCTCGGTCTGGCTCTCGAAGAACAGGCGCGCCTGCGTATAGTGGTCGGCGAACTTCTCGGGCTTGATGCGCAGCTTGTCTGCGCTTTCCTTGGCATCGATGCGCCGCGCGACGCTGACGAAGCCTTGTCCAGCACCGACCTGGAAGGGGCAGCCGCCCGCGAGCGAGTTGGGCTCGTAGGCGACGCGGCCCCGGTTGATGGCCTGGCGGTGCATGCCGTCGCGCTGGTTGTTATGTACTTGCGCGACGGGCGCATTGATCGGCAGCTCGTGGAAGTTCGGTCCACCGAGCCGGCTGATCTGCGTGTCGACGTAGGAATGGATGCGGCCGGCCAGCAGCGGATCGTTTGTGAAGTCGAGCCCGGGCACGATGTGCGCGGTGCAGAAGGCGACCTGCTCCGTTTCCGCGAAGAAGTTGTCGGGGTTCCGGTTGAGCACCATGCGGCCCACGATCTTGATGGGCACCAGCTCCTCGGGAACGATCTTCGTTGCGTCGAGGATGTCGAAGCTGAACTGCTCCGCCTGCGCTTCCGTGAAGATCTGCAGGCCGAGTTCCCACTCAGGATACTCGCCCGCCTCGATCGCTTCCCAGAGGTCGCGGCGATGGTAGTCCGGATCGGCGCCGGAGATCTTCACTGCCTCTTCCCACACCAGCGAGTGCGTGCCGAGCTTGGGCTGCCAATGGAACTTGACCAGCACCGACTCGCCCGTGTCATTGACCAGGCGGAACGTGTGGACGCCGAAGCCCTGCATCATGCGGTAGCTGCGCGGAATGGCGCGGTCGGACATCTGCCACATCAGCATGTGGGTGGACTCGGGCATCAGCGAGACGAAGTCCCAGAAGGTGTCGTGCGCGCTGGCGGCCTGGGGCATCTGGTGGTGCGGCTCGGGCTTTACCGCATGCACGAGATCGGGGAACTTCATCGCATCCTGGATGAAGAACACGGGCATGTTGTTGCCCACCAGATCCCAGTTGCCCTCGTCGGTGTAGAACTTGACGGCGAAGCCGCGCACGTCGCGGGCGGTGTCCTTCGAGCCGCGTTCGCCCGCCACGGTCGAGAAGCGCACGAACACCGGCGTGATCTTGCCGGCTTCCTTGAAGGGCGCGGCCCTGGTGTATTGCGTCAAGGGCTCGTAGGCCTCGAAGAAGCCGTGCGCCCCCGAACCGCGCGCATGGACGATGCGCTCGGGGATGCGTTCATGGTCGAAGTGGGTGATCTTCTCGCGCAGGATGAAGTCTTCCAGCAGCGCGGGTCCCCGTGCGCCGGCCTTTAGCGAGTTCTGGTTATCCGCAACGGCGACGCCCTGGTTGGTCGTGAGGGGCTGCCCGCTGGAGTCCACGCGGACGCGGTCGAGGGTGTCGATGGTGGCATTCACGCCTTCGCGTGCGACGGTGCCGGTCTTCGCGGATACATTCTGTTCAGAGAGAGTGCTGGCCGTGGGCAGGCGCGAAGGCGGACTGACGGTGACGCCTGCCGGGGTCGCGGAGGCGTTGGCTTCCCCGTACTCCAAGGCCTTGTTCTCGTTCGACGGCATGCCGCTCGCCAGCGCCTGCGTGTCGATGGCCTTTTGGGCCGGCAGGTCGCCCTTGCCTGCGGCGGGCGGAGCGGGTTGGGCGGGTCCGCTGTCGGTATTGCGCGCGGCCGCGCGCGCGGCGTCGAGCGCGGCTGCAGGGGTGGGGGCTTTTTTGGCCATGAGGGTCTCCATTGGGGAAACGCTAGGCTAGGCGTGCATCTCGTCCTTACCTGTAGGAAGAATGCGCGTGAAATTTACGGCTCATCTGACTTGTTGATGCATCGGCTCGGCCCCGCTGGTCTACGGTAAGTGGACGAACGAGTGCCATCCAAGCGCGCGCTGCTCGTCGAGGGCGGTGTCGAGTGTGCTGACTCCGAACAGAAGCGCCGCGAGCAACATCAGCACCGGCGTCAGCCACTGGCCGAAGCTTTCGCCCTCGAACTTGCAGAGGTTGACGTAGTTGCCGGACCTTCAGGATGCCGTTGCGCGTGGCGATACCCGCCAGCGTGATGAAGCCCACCATCGACGCCACGGAAAGACTCGCTCACGCCCGTGAGCCACATCCCCACCCGCTGCCGATGAGCGCAAGCGGGATGTTGGCCATGATGATGCCGGCCAGCACAGTGGACCTGTCGCGCGCGGACAGCACCAGGAAGATCATCGCCAGCGAAATCAGCGACAGGCCCACAATGAGCTTCACCGCCTGCTCCTGCGCCTTGAAACTGGCCTCCGAGGCTCACGAAGGTGCCCGGCGGAAGGTTCATTTTTGCGATCACCGTGCGGATGTCCGCGATCACGCGGCCCATGTCCGAGCCGTCGGTGTTCGCGTACACCACGATGCGCCGGCGGCCGTTCTCGCGTCCGATCTGATTCGGCCCTTCGGCTTCCTCGACCGTCGCGATGGCCGAGACCAGACGCCTTCCGGCGGGTATCGATCAGCGTCGCCGCCAGGTCTTGCGGGCTGCGCTTGCCGTCGGGCAGGCGCCGCACAACGTCGTAGCGCCGCGCCGGGCGCGAGGCCCATTTGTGCGAGCTTGCGCTGGTCGAGACGCACGGTGATCTGCGAATCAGCACCTGCTTTTCCACCGTCAGGCCGACCAGGCCAGGCACGCCCGAAAGTCCCTGGCGCCTCTGCTCGCCCAGGCCGCGCAACGTGTCGGTGTCGTCGCCGCGCGATCCGTCAACTTGAGTTGCTTTCCACCAATCGTTGTCGATAGACGTCGAGGAGAAAATATTTATAAATCAACAGCTTACGTCGATTTTTCGATAGTTGGCGATTGTCCGCAAAAAGCGGCAAATCATTCCCACTCGATCGTTGCCGGCGGCTTGCTCGACACGTCGTACGTGACCCGGTTGATGCCGCGCACTTCATTGATGATGCGGCCCGACACCTTCTTGAGCAGCGCATACGGCAGCTCGGCCCAGTCGGCGGTCATGAAGTCGCTGGTCTGCACCGCGCGCAGCGCGACCACGTAGTCGTAGGTGCGGCCGTCGCCCATCACGCCCACGCTCTTCACAGGCAGGAACACGGTGAAGGCCTGGCTCGTGAGGTCGTACCAGGTCTTGCCGGTGGCCTCGTCCTTGAAGTTGCGCAGCTCCTCGATGAAGATCGCGTCGGCGCGGCGCAGCAGGTCGGCGTATTCCTTCTTCACTTCGCCGAGGATGCGCACGCCCAGGCCCGGACCGGGGAACGGATGGCGGTACACCATCTCTGGCGGCAGGCCGAGTGCCACGCCCAGTTCGCGCACTTCGTCCTTGAACAGGTCGCGCAGCGGCTCGAGCAGCTTGAGTCCGAGCTGCTCGGGCAGGCCGCCCACGTTGTGGTGGCTCTTGATGGTGACGGCCTTCTTGCTCTTGGCACCGCCCGATTCGATGACGTCGGGGTAGATGGTGCCTTGCGCCAGGAAGGTCGCGCCCTTGACGGCCGGTCGGCCGTCAACTCCGTTCTTGCCGCCGTCGCCTGCGGCCTTGAGCTTGGCAGCCTCCTGCTTGAACACGGTAACGAACTCGCCGCCGATGATCTTGCGCTTGGCTTCAGGGTCGCTCACGCCGGCGAGCTTGCCGAGGAACAGCTCGCTCGCATCGACGCGAATGACCTTCGCGTGCAGCTTGCCTTCGAACATCTCCATGACCATGTCGCCTTCGTTCAGGCGCAAGAGGCCGTGGTCGACAAATACGCAAGTGAGCTGATCGCCGATGGCGCGGTGGATGAGCGCGGCAGCCACGCTCGAATCCACGCCACCCGAGAGCCCGAGGATGACCTCTTCGTCGCCCACCTGCTCGCGAATCTTCTGCACGGCTTCGGCGATGTGGTCGCGCATGACCCAGTCGGGCTTCGCCTCGCAGATGCCGAGCACGAAGCGATCGATGATCGCCTTGCCCTGCACGGTGTGCGTGACTTCGGGGTGGAACTGCAGCGCGTAGTAGCGGCGCGCCTCGTCGGCCATGCCGGCGATGGGGCAGCTCTCGGTGCTGGCCATGAGCTTGAAGCCGGGCGGCAGCTCGGTGACCTTGTCGCCGTGGCTCATCCACACGTTGAGCATGCCGAAGCCCTCGGGCGTGGTGAAGTCGGCGATGTCTTTCAAGAGCGCGGTGTGGCCATGGGCGCGCACGGACGCAAAACCGAACTCGCGCTTGTGGCCGCCCTCGACCTTGCCGCCGAGCTGATGCGCCATGGTCTGCATGCCGTAGCAGATGCCGAGCACCGGCACGCCCAGGTCGAACACGGCCTGCGGCGCCTTGTCGGTGGTCTCTTCGTACACGCTCGCATGGCTGCCCGAAAGAATCACGCCCTTCAGATGGCCGTCGGCCGCGTATTCGCGCACCCATTCGTCGGTCACGTCGCAAGGGTGCACTTCGCTGAGCACGTGCGCTTCGCGCACACGGCGCGCGATGAGCTGCGTGACTTGCGAGCCGAAATCGAGAATGAGGATCTTGTCGTGTTGCATTGAGAAGACTCGGTCAGAGCGTTGAAATGTCGAACAGCCTGACGCCCGCTTGCGGCGCAGCCTGGATGAGTTGCTCGTCGAAGGTGGCGAGCGGAAGATTGAGCGATTTAGCGAGCCACAGGTACCCCGCGTCGTACAGCGAAACGCCTGCGTCGATGGCGACAGCCAACACCGCCTTGTGCTGGGCCGGCGCGAGCTCGTGCAGTTCCACGCGGTGGCGAATGGCATCGAGCACGCTCCACAGCCCTTCGACGGCCGAAGGAGGAATGCGGCCGCTGCGAACGCCGTTGGCAAGGATGTTGGCGCACTCCCATTGCCAGGCGTTGGGCGCCTGCGGCTCGACCTCGTCGCGGCGAATGGCGGCGTAGAGCTTGCGGGTGTGCTCGCTGGCTTGGTCGGGCAGCAGCCAGGCGGCGGTGACGGAAGCGTCCATGACGAAGGCTGTCACGATTGGCGCCCTTCGTCGAGCAAAGCGCGTACCGACTGGCCGGGCTTGATGCTGGCGTGCAGCGCGTCGATCTGGCCGAGTTCGCGCTCGATCTGCTCGTCGGTGATGACGGGTTTGCGCCGCACCGGCAGCATGCGCACCACCTCCTTGCCATGGCGCGTGATGCGAACCTCCTCGCCCTTTTCGACCATGTCGATCAGGGCGGAGAAGTTGTTCTTGGCTTCGGCGATGCCGATGGATTGCATTTGGGCCAGAAAGTTTGAACCTGGCCCAAATTCTAACCCCAATCTGGCCCGACTTTCAAGGTCTGGCCAGATCAGGCTTACTCAGCGCGGTAGTTCGGCGCTTCCTTGGTGATCTGCACGTCGTGCACGTGGCTTTCGCGAATGCCCGCCGTGGTGATCTCGACGAACTCGGCCTTGTTCTTCATCTCTTCGATGGTGGCGCAGCCACAGTAGCCCATGCTGGCGCGCAAGCCGCCCGACATCTGGTACACGATGGAAACCATCGAGCCCTTGTAGGGCACACGGCCTTCGATGCCTTCGGGCACCAGCTTGTCGGCATTGGGATTGCCGGTGGTCGATTCCTGGAAGTAGCGGTCGGCACTGCCCTGCTGCATCGCGCCGATGGAACCCATGCCGCGATAGCTCTTGTAGCTGCGGCCCTGGAACAGCACGATTTCGCCGGGGGCTTCTTCGGTGCCCGCGAACATGCCGCCCATCATCACGGTGCTTGCGCCCGCGGCAATGGCCTTGGCGATGTCGCCCGAATAGCGGATGCCGCCGTCGGCGATCAGCGGAATGCCGGTGCCTTGCAGCGCGGTGGCCACGTTGTCCACGGCCATGATCTGCGGCACGCCCACGCCGGCAACGATGCGCGTGGTGCAGATCGAACCGGGGCCGATGCCGACCTTGACGGCGTCCGCGCCGGCGTCGGCCAGCGCACGCGCTGCGTCGCCGGTGGCGATGTTGCCGCCGATCACGTCGACCTGCGGATAGTTCTTCTTGACCCAGCGCACGCGGTCGATCACGCCGGCGCTGTGGCCGTGCGCGGTGTCGACCACGATGGCATCGACACCGGCCTTGACCAGCGCCTCGACGCGTTCTTCGGTGCCCGCACCCACGCCGACTGCGGCGCCCACGCGCAGGCGGCCGCTCGGGTCGCGCGCTGCATTGGGGAAGCTGGTCTGCTTGGTGATGTCCTTGACGGTGATCAGGCCCTTGAGCTCCCACGCGCTGTTGATGACCAGCAGGCGTTCGAGCTTGTGCTTGTTGAGCAGCGCCTTGGCTTCAGCAAGGGTGGTGCCGTCGGGTACGGTGATGAGCTTTTCGCGTGGCGTCATGATCTCGCTCACCGGCACGTCCAGGCGGCTCTCGAAGCGCAGGTCGCGCCCCGTGACGATGCCCACCACCTTGCCGCCGTCGAGCACCGGAAAGCCCGAGATGCCCAGCTCGTCGGACAGCTGCATGACCTGCAGCACCGTGTGCGTGGGCGTGATCACCACAGGGTCGCGGAGCACGCCGGACTCGTATCGCTTCACCTTGGCAACCTGCGCGGCCTGCTCGGCCGCGGTGAAGTTCTTGTGCACGATGCCGATGCCGCCTTCTTGCGCGATTGCGATCGCGAGGCGTGCCTCGGTCACGGTGTCCATCGCGGCGGAAACCAGCGGCAGATTGAGCGCGATGTTGCGGGAGAAACGGGTGGCGAGGGAGGTGTCCTTGGGCAGGACCTGGGAGAACGCTGGCACCAACAACACGTCGTCGAAGGTGAGCGCTTTGCCGAGAAGGCGCATGGGTGAAGCTCCAAAAGACGGATTGTAACGATGCCCGGTACTTACCCGCCCCCTGAGGGGCTTCGGCCGATATCGGCGCGGCCCGCGAGATCGTCGAACGTCGCCAATTTCCAACTCGACGGCGTGGAAAGCGTGGGCCTTCCGTGTTGCAAAACGTAAGGCCCAGCTAAACTCGCCGCATGAAAATCGCGCATTGGCTCGTACTGGGATGTGTTTGCCTGCTGCCGCTGTCGGCCAGCGCGCAGTGGCAATGGATCGACAAGAGCGGCAAGAAGGTCTTCAGCGACCAGGCACCGCCGCCCGATATTCCCGAGAAGAACATCCTTCGCCGTGCGGGCTCGCCGCCGCCGGCCCGCACGGGCTTCGGCTCTGCCCCTGCCGACGGCGCCGCCTCCGACGAGGCAGGCGCACCCAGGGCCCGTGAAGCCACGGCAGCGCCCAAGCCTCCGGCCGTCGACAAGGAGCTCGAGGAAAAGACCAAGAAGGCGCAGGCGGAAGAAAAGGCCAAGCAGGCCGCCGAGGCGGAGAAAAACGCCAAGATTAAGGCCGAGAACTGCGAACGCGCGCGCCAAGGCAAGGCCACGTTCGACAGCGGCATCCGCGTGGCCAAGGTCAATGCCAAGGGCGAACGCGAAATCATGGACGACGCGGCCCGTGCCGCCGAGCAGAAGCGCCTTCAGTCGATCATCGAAAGCGACTGCAAGTAAGTCCGCCGGTTCAGTAGCCGGCCTTGCCGCCCTTGCGGCGGTTCGCAAACAGGCCGGTCCCCCGCGCGCCCTGGCGCTGGAAGCGTTCGCGGCGCGCCGCCTTGGGATCGACGGCCAAGGGCCGGCACAGTTCGACGCGGTCGCCGTCCTTGAGCGGCTGATTCCAGGCGACTTCCCTGCCCCAAATTCCCGGCGTCATCAACTGGCGCCAATCCTGGTCCGGAAAGCGTTGCGCAAGGTCGCTGGCCCTCACCGCATCGTCAACGGTGGCCTCGGGCGGCAGCCGCAGCACTTGCTCGAACACCTCGCGCGGCGCGGGCGAGCAGCTCAGCGTGACTTCGATCATCCTTCCTTGCCGTAGACCTGCTCGGCGCGCTTCACAAAGGCCTCGACAAGGCTGGAGGCCACGGTGTCGAACACCGGCCCCACCAGCGCCTGCAGCGCAAAGTTGCTGAAGCCGTAGCTCATGTGCAGCTCGACCCGGCAGGCCCGGTCGCCCGGCTCGCCCACAGGTGCAAACTTCCAGATGCCGTCCAGATTGGAAAACGGCCCGTCGACCAGCTTGAGGTGCACTTCGCGCCCCGGCACATGGCTGTTGCGGGTGGTGAAGCTCTGGTGAAGGCCGGCAAAAGCCAAGCCGACTTCGGCGGTCATGCCGGCCTCGTCTTCCTCGATGACCCGGGCCTTGTCGCACCAGGGCAGGAACTGCGGATACTTCTCCACATCGGTGACGAGCGCGTACATCTCTTCGGCGCTGTACCAGATGAGGACGGACTTGTTGACGGTTTTCATAGAATCGGGACAGCGTGCGCGACGGATTGTATTGAAGCCATGCGTCCCCATCTTTCCGAGCCATGGCCACCAAGAAACAAGATACCTCCTCCCGCATTGCCGACAACAAGAAGGCCGCGTACAACTATTTCTTCGAAGAACGCTTCGAGGCCGGCATCGTCCTCGAGGGCTGGGAAGTCAAGTCCCTGCGCGAAGGAAAGGTGCAGCTGACCGACGGGTACGTGGTGATCCGCGACGGCGAACTGTTCGTTGTCGGCCTGCAGATCAACCCGCTCAAGAGCGCGTCGACCCACGTCAACCCTGACTCTGTCCGCACCAAGAAGTTGCTGCTGCACAAGGAAGAAATCCGCCGGCTGGTGGGCAAGGTCGAACAAAAGGGCTACGCGCTGGTGCCGCTCAACCTGCATTGGAAAGCGGGCAAGGTCAAATGCGAAATTGCGCTCGCGAAGGGCAAGGCCGAGCACGACAAGCGCGACACCATCAAGGACCGCGAAGGCAAGCGCGAGGTCGAGCGCGCCATGAAAAGCCGCAGCCGCTAGCCTTTTTGCACGGGTGTGGACAAAGGCGCAGGGTCGGCCGTTTCGTTGCCCGGTAAGCTGTCATGCGTAATGTTTTCCCGAACTCGCGACGCCCGCCTACCGCGATTTGCCTTGGGGCCGGCATAAACTGCCGGCTCGCGCATCCAACTGGCTTGTGTTCGCGATTTTTCAACTGAAGGAGAAACTGCATGAAATTGCTCAGCGCCTCGATCCTCGCGGCGGCATTGCTCGCCGGCTGCGGTGGCATGTCCAACAAGACCGCCAGCGCACCCGACACACCCACCCGCACCGCCGACGGCGTGCTCGTCGGACCGAACGGCATGACGCTTTACACCTTCGCCCGCGATACGCCCGGCGCAGGCACCTCCGCCTGCAACGCCCAGTGCGCCGCCAACTGGCCGCCGCTCCCTGTGGCCGAAACCGCCAAGCCCATGGGCGGCTACACCATCATCGTGCGTGAAGACGGCAAGAGGCAGTGGGCCTACAAGGGTTCTCCGCTCTACTACTGGACGAAGGACAGCAAGCCGGGCGACAAGACCGGTGACGGCGTCCTGAACGGCGCCTGGAAGGTTGCCCGCCCCTGAGGCCGGCCATCCGCTGAATGCAAAAGGCCCCGGCGAAAGTCGGGGCCTTTTCTTTTGGGTTTGATCAATGCGCGCTGGGGAGCGCGCTATCTGCCGCCGCGGTGCGCCGTCCGCGCAATGCAAGCAGTTCGTTGAACACCAGCGCCCCTATGACCAGCGCGCCACCGGTCAGCACACTGGGCGCGGGCGTTTCGCCGGCACCAAGCCAAGCCAATGCAATGCCGAAGATCACCTCGAGCAACGCAAGCAGCGCAACTTCAGGCGCCTTCAGCACCCGCGCGCAGAGCACCGAAAGCACGCACGGAATCGCCAGCTGGAACACACCCAGAAAGGCAAGCAGGCCGAGGTCGTGCGCGTTCGCCTGAAAAGGCAGCGCAAAGGGCAGCGTGAACAGCGCGCTGAGCGCCGCGCCGATCAGCACCGCGGGAACCAGGTCGATGTCATGCCCCTTGGCATGCGCATGCTGAACCACTGTCCAGTTGGTAGCGCCGGCCAATGGCACGCAAAGCGCCACCAGCGTTCCGAGCAGAGATCCACCCGCCGCCCCGCCCTGCATCAGCTGCGTGCCGTACATCCAGGCAATGCCGAGCCCGGCGACCACAATGGCGAGCCAGGTTCGAACGGGCAGCCGGTGGCCGATGAAGATGCGCGCGGCCAGCGCCGTGAACAACGGCCCGAGCGCCATGGTCACCAGCACGCTGGCAGTGGAAGCCAGCGTGAGCGCCACCATGAAGGCGGTGAACATCACCGTCCAGCAGATGCCTGAAATCCACAGCGCGCGACCGCCGCGCCATATTTGAGAGAACACCGCCCGGCCCCGCCAAAGCGGCAAGATCACCAGCAGCGCAAGCAGCGTGAAGAGGCTGCGCCAGAAGGTGATCTCGAAACTGTGCGCCTGCGTGAGGTGCCGCGTGACGACGCCCGCCGTGGCCCACATCAGGGTCACGGCGACCATCATCCACACGGCCCCTCCGTGCGTCAGGCGCAGCATCGGTCGATGTCGGCGATCAGCTCGCCGTTTCGCGGCTGGCGCGCTTGCGGTCGCTTTCCTTCAGGAAACGCTTGCGCAGGCGAACGCTCTTGGGCGTGATTTCGACCAGCTCGTCGTCCTCGATGAACTCGACGCCGTATTCCAGCGTGAGGTCGATCGGGGGCGTGATCTTGATCGCATCTTCCTTGCCGCTCACGCGGAAGTTGGTCAGCTGCTTGGTACGCGTGGCGTTCACCACGAGGTCGTTGTCGCGGCTGTGGATGCCGACGATCATGCCTTCGTACACCGGATCGTTGGCCTTCACGAACATGCGGCCGCGGTCGTCCAGCTTGCCCAGGGCGTAGGTGAAGATTTCACCGTCGTCCATCGAGATCAGCACGCCGTTCTTGCGGCTGCCGATGTCGCCCTTGTGCGGTTCGTAGCTGTCGAAGATGTTGCTGATAAGGCCCGAGCCGCGCGTCAGGTTCAGGAACTCATTCGTGAAGCCGATCAGGCCGCGCGCCGGGATGCGGTATTCCAGGCGCACACGGCCGCGGCCGTCCGGTTCCATGTTGACCAGTTCGCCCTTGCGCTCGCCCAGTGCCTGCATCACGCCGCCCTGGTGCTGCTCTTCGATGTCGGCCGTGACCAGCTCGATGGGCTCGTGCTTCTCGCCGTTCACGGTGCGGAACACCACGCGCGGCTTCGACACGGCCATTTCGTAGCCTTCGCGGCGCATGTTTTCCAACAGGATGGTCAGGTGCAGTTCACCGCGCCCCATCACTTCGAAAATGCCTTCTTCGTCGGTTTCGTTCACGCGCAGCGCAACGTTGTGCTGCAGTTCCTTCTGCAGGCGGTCCCAGATCTGGCGGCTGGTGACGAACTTGCCTTCGCGTCCGGCCAGCGGGCTGGTGTTGACGCAGAAGTTCATGGTCAGGGTCGGCTCGTCGACCTTGAGCATGGGCAGCGGCGCGGGCTTGTCCTTGTCGGTCACGGTGACGCCGATGCCGATGTCGGCGATGCCGTTGATCAGCACGATTTCGCCGGGGCCGGCTTCAGTCGATTGCACGCGGTCCAGGCCTTGGAAAGTCAGCACCTGGTTGACCCGGCCCTTGACGGTCTTGCCGTCCGGACCTTCCATGACCAGCACGTCGGTCATGGGCCGGAGCGTGCCCTGGCTGATGCGGCCCACGCCGATGCGGCCGACGAAGGTCGAGAAGTCGAGGGCGGAAATCTGCAGCTGCAGCGGCGCGTCCGGGTCACCCTTTTGCGACGGAACGTGCTTCAGGATGGTGTTGAACAGGGCCGACATGTCGGGACCCCACTGTTCACCAGGAGCGCCCTCTTCCAGCGACGACCAGCCGTTGATGCCCGAGGCGTAGACCACGGGGAAGTCGAGCTGTTCGTCGGTCGCGCCGAGCTTGTCGAACAGGTCGAAGGCGGCGTTGACCACCTTGTCGGGGTTGGCGCCCGGCTTGTCGACCTTGTTCACGACCAGGATGGGCTTGAGGCCGAGGGCCAGCGCCTTCTTGGTCACGAAGCGGGTCTGGGGCATCGGGCCTTCTTGCGCATCGATCAGCAGCACCACGCCGTCGACCATCGACAGCGCGCGTTCCACTTCACCGCCGAAGTCCGCGTGACCGGGGGTGTCGACGATGTTGATGTGCGTGCCTTCCCAGGTCACGGCGCAGTTCTTGGCCAGGATAGTGATGCCGCGTTCTTTCTCGATCGCGTTGTTGTCCATCACGGTGTCGACCACTTTCTCGTGATCGGCAAAGGTGCCCGACTGGCGCAGCAGCTGGTCGACCATCGTGGTCTTGCCATGGTCCACGTGGGCAATGATGGCGATATTGCGGATTTGCTTGGTACTCATGGTGTCGCTTCGGTCTGTTGTGCGTTCAAAAGAATTTGCTGGATTTCGATGGGGTTCAGCAAGCGCCCCGGAATCAATTCGTTGGCCGTGATGTGGGCCGTTCCCAGGAAGGCCGGCGGTTCGATGCCGAACACCGCCACTTCGCCGGCATCGGCCCAGCTGCCGCGGCGGCGCAGGCCCGAGAGAAAACGTGCCGCATCTTCGTTGCCGAGCATGACGCGGCTGTGGCCGTCCACCAGTGATTCGGCAGGCAGGAGTTGTGCCAGGCGCTCTTCCTCGCCCATGGCCTCGAGCGCCTCGAGCGTGACGCACTGCGCCTCGCCGAAGCCGCCCGTTGCCGTGCGGCGCAGCGAGGTCAGGTGCGCGCCGCAACTCAGCGCCTCGCCGATGTCTTCGCCCAGGGTGCGAATGTAGGTGCCCTTGCTCACCGAGGCAACGATCCGCAAGGCGGTTTCGTCCGTTCGCGTGATGCTCAGCCGGTGAATGACCACGTCGCGTGGCGCACGCTCGATTTCGATGCCTTCGCGCGCGTACTCGTACAGCGCCTTGCCGTCTTTCTTGAGCGCGCTGTGCATCGGCGGAACCTGGCGGATGGGGCCGGTGAACTGCGCCTCCACACGGGCCAGGTCTTCAGGCGTGACGTGCACCGGGCGCTCTGCGATGACCTCGCCCTCGGCGTCCGCGGTGGCGGTCTTCACGCCAAGACGGGCCGTGGCCACATAGGTCTTGTCTGCGTCGAGGTGCAACTGGCTGAACTTGGTCGCCGCGCCGAAACACAAGGGCAGCACCCCCGTGGCCAGCGGATCGAGCGTGCCGGTGTGGCCCGCTTTTTCGGCGCGCAGCAACCACTTGGCCTTTTGCAAGGCCTGGTTGCTGGAGAGTCCCAGCGGTTTGTCGAGCAACAACACCCCATGCACAGGGCGCCGCTGCACCCTTGTGCGTGGCGCGTTCATGGCTAGTCGTCTTTCGAACGCGAAGCAACGGCCTGCGCAATGAGCGCATTCATGTCGGCCGCACGCTCGGTGGTGCGGTCGAACAGGAAGTGCAGCGTCGGCACGGTGTGGATGTGCAGGCGCTTGAACAGGCCGTTGCGCAGGAACCCCGCGGCCTGGTTCAGCGCTTCGGTGGTTTCGTCCACGTCGCCCGTGAGCACGCTGAAGAACACCTTCGCATGCGCATAGTCGGGCGTGACCTCGACCGCCTGGATCGTGACCATGCCCACGCGCGGGTCCTTCAACTCGCGCGCGATCAGCTCCGTCAGATCGCGCTGGATCTGGTCGGCGACCTTGAAGGCGCGGTTTGGGGCTGCTGCTTTTCTTTTGGGCACAGTGGATATCGCTTGTCAGAGATGCAGTGGCAACCACCAGCGATCGCTGCGCGGCAAATAAAGAGCGGAAGGGTCGTGCGACATGACGACGCGTTCGGCTTTTCCGGTGATGCGGTTTTCGTCGATGAAACCGATGAAGCGCGAGTCGTTGCTGTTGTCCCGGTTGTCACCCATCACCATGACGAAGCCCTTGGGCACCGTCACCGGTGCAAAGCTCCTGGAGTGATTGAAGGCTGGCAGCCGTGCGACCTCGATGTCGGAACTCGCGCGATGCTCGCGCCAGATCTCTTCGTCCAGCACGCCCATTTCAGTGGGTACGGGCCGGGACTCCTCGACCAGCGTGCGCTTCACCGGCGTGCCATTGATGATGAGAACGTTGTCCCACATCGACACCGTGTCGCCACCACGCGCAACCACCCGCTTGATCAGGTTCACCCCGTCGGCCGGAGAATCGAAGGTGATGACATCGCCGCGCGCGGGCTCGCTCCAGCGCACCACCTGGTGCAGCGTGAACGGAACCCGGAGGCTATAAGCCAGCTTGTTGACCACAACCCGATCCCCGGCCCACAGCGTGGGATTCATCGAGGACGACGGCACGTAGTTCCAGTCGGCCGCAGCCGAACGGAACACGAGCATGAGGCCGATGAAGAGCACGAGGCCCTTCTGCTGGCGCCATAGTTGCGTGAGTCGCGACATGATCGATGCCTCTCGTGCGCCTTACAGCGTACGAGCGATCTCCTTGATTTCGAAGAATTCGAGCTGATCGCCCTCTTTGATGTCGTTGTAGTTCTTGAGCTTGATACCGCACTCGAAGCCTTCGCGGACTTCGCGAACATCGTCCTTCATGCGCTTGATCGAGTCGACCTCGCCGGTGTAGATCACCACGTTGTCGCGCAGCAGGCGGAAATGCGCACTGCGGTTGACCGAACCCGAGGTGATGTACGAACCCGCGACCGTACCGATCTTCGAGGCCACGAACACCGTGCGGATCTCGGCCGAGCCGATGATTTCCTCGCGGCGCTCCGGTGCCAGCATGCCCGACATCGCAACCTTGATCTCGTCCACAGCGTCGTAAATGATGCTGTAGTAGTTCAGCTGCACGCCATTGCCTTCGGCCAGCTTGCGCGCACCGGCATCGGCACGCACGTTGAAGCCGATCACGATGGCCTTGGAGGCGATGGCGAGGTTGATGTCGCTTTCGCTGATGCCGCCGACGCCGGCGTACACGATCTGCACCTTGACCTCTTCGTTCGCCAGCTTGAGCAGCGACTGGGCCAGTGCTTCCTGCGAGCCCTGAACGTCGGCCTTGATGATGATGCGCAGCGTCTGCACTTCGCCGGCCGAAAGGTCGGTGAACATGTTCTGCAGGTTCGCAGCCTGAGCCTTCGCCAGCTTGGTGTTGCGGAACTTGCCGGCACGGTAGGTCGCGATTTCGCGCGCACGGCGCTCGTCGCTCATCACCATGAACTCGTCGCCCGCTTGCGGCACTTCGGTCAGGCCCTGGATCTCGACCGGAATCGACGGACCCGCGGTCTTGATGGTCCGGCCGTCTTCGTCGAGCATGGCGCGCACGCGACCATAGGTCGAGCCGGCCAGCACCACGTCGCCGGTCTTGAGCGTGCCGGACTGAACCAGCACGGTCGCGACCGGGCCGCGGCCCTTGTCGAGCTGAGCCTCGATGACCAGGCCCTTGGCGGCGGCATCCACCGGCGCCTTGAGTTCCAGCACTTCGGCCTGCAGCAGCACCTGTTCGAGCAGGTCGTCGATGCCCTGGCCCGTCTTGGCGGACACCGGCACGAACGGCACGTCGCCGCCGTATTCTTCAGGCACGACTTCCTCGGCCACCAGTTCCTGCTTCACGCGGTCCGGGCTGGCGTCGGGCTTGTCGATCTTGTTGATGGCAACCACGATCGGCACACCAGCAGCTTTCGCGTGCTTGATGGCTTCCTTGGTCTGCGGCATGACGCCGTCGTCGGCCGCCACCACCAGGATGACGATGTCGGTGGCCTGCGCACCGCGGGCACGCATGGCCGTGAAGGCCTCGTGACCCGGGGTGTCGAGGAACGACACCATGCCGCGTTCGGTTTGCACGTGGTACGCACCAATGTGCTGCGTAATGCCGCCGGCTTCGCCCGCGGCAACCTTGGCACGGCGGATGTAGTCCAGCAACGAGGTCTTGCCGTGGTCGACGTGGCCCATGACGGTCACGACCGGTGCGCGCGGCAGGGCTTCGGCGGTTTGCGCGCCCACGTCCTCGTCGGTGAAGGCCTCCGGGTCGTCCAGCGCGGCAACGACCGCGTTGTGGCCCATTTCCTCCACCAGGATCATGGCGGTGTCCTGGTCGAGCGACTGGTTGATGGTCGCCATCTGGCCCAGCTTCATGAGCTGCTTGATGACTTCCTGCGCCTTGACGGCCATCTTGTGCGCGAGCTCGGCCACCGTGATGGTTTCGGGCACGTGCACTTCAAGAATGCGTGCCTCGACCGGCGCGGCCTGCACATGCTCTTCGTGGCCTCCACGGTCGTTGCTGCCACGGCGGCCACGCGGGCCTCCGCGCCAGTTGCCGCGGCCGACACCACCGCTGGCATCGCCGCGGGTCTTGATTTCCTTCTTCTTGGCAGGATCGCCAGCCCAGCTCGACGAGAGCTTGGCCGACTTGACTTCCTTGCCGGCACCGGCGGCGCCAGGCGCTGCGGGAGCGCCGGCTGCGGCAGGCGCTCCGGGGCGAGCCGCGGGCGCGGCCGGCTTGTGCAGCGTGCCCTTGACCGCGGCCTTTTCGGGCTGCGGCTTCTCGGGCGCCTTGTGCGGCACCAGCACGCGGGCCGGTGCGTTCATCATCGCGCGAATGGCTTCGGCTTCGGCGAGTGCCTTGCGGCGACGCTCATCGAGGTCCTTGGCGCGGGCGGCTTCCTCGTCGGCACGGGCCTTCGATTCAGCGGCGGCTTTGGCCTTCGCGTCTTCCTTGGCTTGCGTGGCGGCGGTCTGGGCGGCCAGCTTGGTGTCTGCGGCTTGCTGCTCCGCGGCAGCGGCTGCGGCGGCAGCAGGTGCTGCCACAGGCTTGGCCGCTTCCTTGGCGGGCGCGGCGGCGGCTTCGGCAGCGGCCTTCTTCTCGGCGGCGATGCGGGCGGCTTCCTGCTCGGCCTGTTCGGCGCGCTCGGCCTTTTCCGCCTGTTCGCGTTCGCGGGCTTCGGCTTCTTCGCGCAGGCGGCGCTTCTCGGCCAGCTCTTCTTCCTGGCGGCGGATCAGCTCGGCCTGGCGGCGCGCCTCTTCCTCGCGGCGGGCCAGTTCGGCCTCGTCGATGCGGGGTGCGGCGGGTGCCGCGGCGGACGCTTCGGCCACGGGTTGCGCCTCGGGCACGGCGGGGTGGCCGTCGTCGCGCTGGATGAAGGTGCGCTTCTTGCGCACTTCGACCTGGATGGTGCGGGCGCGGCCGGTGGCGTCGGCCTGCTTGATCTCGCTGGTCGACTTTTTCGTCAGCGTGATCTTCTTGCGCTCGGGCTCGGCGGTGCCGTGGCTGGCTTTGAGAAAGCCGAGCAGGCGCTGCTTGTCAGCCTCGGTGAGTGCATCGGTGGGTGCCGCTTTGGGCACGCCTGCGCTCTTGAGCTGGTCAAGCAAGGTTTCGGGAGTCTTCTTGAGCTCGTTCGCGAACTCGGCGACAGTGGTACTGGACATATTGGTTTCGTGCCTCCATGACCGTCACTCTTGGCCGGCGAACCAATGTTCGCGGGCTTTCAAGATGAGGGCTTTGGCGTCATCGGCGCTGTGGCCGGTGATCTCGGTGAGTTCATCGACCGCGAGGTCGGCGAGGTCGTCGCGGGTGTGCACACCCGCCTCGGCCAGCTTGGGAATCAGCTCGGGGTCGAGGCCTTCGAGGTCGCGCAGATTCTGCGAGACGGTCTCGACGCCCTCTTCCTTGGCGATTTCCATGGTCAACAGCGCATCCTTGGCGCGCGTGCGCAGCTCGTTGATGGTGTCTTCGTCGAAAGCTTCGATCTCCAGCATTTCGGAGATCGGCACATAGGCCACTTCCTCGAGGCTGTTGAAGCCTTCGGAGATCAGGATGTCGGCGATTTCCTCGTCGACGTCGAGCTTTTCCATGAAGAGCTTGCGGCTGGCATCGGTCTCGACGGCCTGCTTCTGCGCAGACTCGTTGGCGTCCATGATGTTGATCTTCCAGCCGGTGAGGTCGGAAGCCAGGCGCACGTTCTGGCCGCCGCGGCCGATGGCGATGGCGAGGTTTTCCTCGTCGACCACCACGTCCATGGCGTGCTTTTCCTCATCGACCACGATCGACGACACGTTGGCCGGAGCCAGGGCACCGATCACGAACTGGGCCGGGTCTTCGCTCCACAGCACGATATCGACGCGCTCGCCGGCGAGCTCGTTGGTGACGGCGTTGACACGCGTGCCGCGCACGCCGACACAGGTGCCGATCGGGTCGACACGCTTGTCATGCGAGAGCACGGCGATCTTGGCGCGCGAACCCGGGTCGCGGGCGCAGCTCTTGATTTCGAGCAGGCCTTGTTCGATTTCGGGCACTTCCTGGCGGAACAGCTCGATCATGAACTCGGGCGCCGAGCGCGACAGGATGATCGGCGCGCCGCGCAGCGTCAGGTCGACCTCCATGATCATGGCCCGCACGCGGTCGCCGTTGCGCAGGTTTTCCTTGGAGATCATCTCGCTGCGGCGCAGGCGCCCTTCGACGCGGCCAGCCTCCACGATGATGTCGCCCTTGTCCAGGCGCTTGACGGTGCCCACAAAGATCTTGTCGCCGCGCGACATGAAGTCGTTGAGCAGCATCTCGCGCTCGGCGTCGCGGATCTTCTGCAGGATGACCTGCTTGGCCGCCATCGCGCCGATACGGCCGATGGGCACGGATTCAACCGCTTCCTCGATGTATTCGTCGACCTCGATGTCGGGCATTTCTTCCCGGGCTTCGAACAGGAGGATCTCCTGGTCGGGCAGCTGCAGGCCGGCCTCGTCCGGAACGACGTGCCAGCGGCGGAAGGTTTCATAGTCGCCGCTGTCGCGGTCGACCGAGACGCGGATGTCCACGTCGCCCTGATGGAGCTTCTTGGTGGCCTGCGCCAGTGCGGACTCGACTGCGCCGAAAACCACGTCGCGCTCGACGTTCTTCTCGCGCGAGATCGCATCCACCAACATCAACATTTCGCGATTCATGCCACCACTCCTCTGGTCAGTCCGGAACATTCGTTCCGTCGTCAATATCCGAAAAACCCGGTTGGGTTTTGGCCCTGCGGCCCTTGAAATCCACAATTGGCGCGAGCCGCGCATCGCGCAGCTCGTCCAGCACGAAGCCGAGCGCATGCAACTTTGCAGGCGCGCGCTTCTTGCTCACTTTTTGACCCGGCTTGGGCTCGGGCGCATCGCTCCAGACGATTTGCCAGCCCGGGGCTCCGTCGGCCCCCTCCGCCTTTTCAGCGCGCTCGAGCGTGCCGCGAAACTTCTTGCGGGTGGCAGACACCTGCCCCGCCGCCGCGGCACCCATCGGCGCCTTGAGCGTGATGTCGATCACCTCGCCCACGAAACGCTCGAAATCCTGCTCATTGCGCAGCGGACGGTCAATACCCGGCGAGGAAACCTCGAGCCGCTTGTAATCGACACCATCGACCTCGAGCGCAAATTGCAGCTGCCGCGTGACCTTTTCGCAATCTTCGACGGTCACGAAAGGCTCGGGAATACCGGCAGCCACAGCTTCCGATGTGGGGGCCGTCCAGGGCAAATCAATCGTCACGCGCAGCAATCCCCCGGCCGAGCGTTCGATCTCGACCAGGTCGTAGCCAAGTCCGGCTACGGTTTGTTCCACAATCTGCTGCAATGCCACGTGTTTGAAAACGCCTTGTAAAAATGCCTGTGCGAAATGCTTGTACGCGCCAACCGCCCGCCACGGATGCCACGCATTGAAAATGCATAGGCCAAAAAAAACGGGCGGTTGGTACCCGCCCGTTTGGTCGTGAGCCTCGAATTATATGCTATTCCTGTGATAAATGAAGCGGCGGGAGCGGCTCAAAACGCCTGCCGGCGCCGGGATCTGGACCAGACCAGTGCAAACAGCACCGAGCCAAGCGCCAGCGCAGCTGCCGCCACCAGCAGCGGCAGCTGAAAAGAGCCGGTTCGCTGAGCCAAAGGCGCCGCAAACAGCGGCCCGATGATCTGCCCCACCCCATAGGAAGCCGTCGCGTAGCCGATCAGCCCGGCAGCGGCATTGCCCCGCAAGCGGCGGGCATCTCGCATGGCAAAAAGCGTGATGGCCGTGAACGGCATGCCGAGCAGCAGGCTCCCAAGGGCAAAGCCCGTGATCGTCGGCCATGCGACCGACAGCACCACGCCCAGCGCCTGCAGCGCATAGGCCACGGCCAGAAGCAACCGGTTGTCCCAGTGGATGGGCGCGCGGGCGCCGATCAGCGCGCCTGGAATGATGGCCAGCCCGAACAGCGGCCAGAAGAAGTCGGGCCAGGGCGAGCCCGGCAGGGCCTGGCGGGCGATCACCGGCAGGAACGTGGCGGTGATGATGTAGCCGAAGCCGGCCAGGCCGTACAGCGCAACCAGCCAGATCGCGTCGCTGCGCGCCGACGCCGAGGCAGCCGGCCCGGCTGCCGCAGGAGGTGCCGCCGTGGAACCGCTGGCGGCGGGCAGGTCGCCGTCATCAAAAATCCGCCAGATCAGCGCCACAAGCACCAGCGCGAGCACGCCCAGACCGATCCACCCTGCTTCCGAGCCCCAGCCGCCCAATGCGCCGCCGAGCAGGCCGGTCATGGCGATGCCGATGCCCGGCCCCGTGTAGATCACGCCAGCCAGTGCCGGGGAATTGGTTTCGGCCAATCGCCGGAGGCCCCACCCAGATGCAAAGACGAAAACCCAGGCGCTCATCACGCCGGCTGCCGCGCGCAGGATGCCCCAGCTGGTGAAGCTGTGAAGCACGCCCATGCCGACCAGCAAGACGGCCGTAGCGGCCAAGCCGCCGCGCACCATGCTCTTGGCCTTGATGCCGATGGCCGCGCAACTGACCGCGCCCAAAAAGTAACCCAGGTAATTGAGTGAAGCCAGCACGCCTCCGGCCTCGAGCTGCAGCTTTCCCTCGTGCAGCATGATCGGCAGCATGGGCGTGAAGGCGAATCGCCCCAGACCCATGGCCACAGCCAAAGTGACCATGCAGGCCAGCGCGGCGCGCCAGGCACCGCGCCGGTTTTGTCCGACTCCCGACATTTTTCTTCAGTTCCGTTGTTATTCCAGCAGCGCCGCAGCCACCAGTTTCTTTGTATAGGGGTGCTCGGGTGCATCGAGCACGCGCCCGACCGGGCCGCCTTCGAGGATGGCACCGTCCTTCATCACGATGACCTGGTGCGCCATGGCGCGGATCACCTCGACGTCGTGCGTGATGAGCAAATAGCTCAGGCCCCGCTCGCGCTGAAGGCGCTGGAGCAAACCCAGCACCTGCTTCTGGATCGTGACGTCGAGCGCGCTGGTCGGCTCGTCGAGCACCAGCAGTTGCGGATCTACGATCAATGCGCGCGCAATTGCGAGCCGCTGGCGCTGTCCGCCCGAAAACTCGTGCGGATAGCGGTCGAGCAACGACGGAAACTGCGCCTCGCTCAGCCCCACGTCGGCCAATGCTGCAAGAGCTCGCGCCCGCCGCTGCACCGTGCCCAGTTCGGGTGCGTGCACGCGCAGCCCCTCCCCTACGATCTGCTCAACCGTCATGCGGGGCGAGAGCGAAGAAAACGGGTCCTGGAAAACCACCTGCATGACCCGGCGCAGAGCCAGGTCCGACGCCTGGTCGACCGCCCACCCCTTGCCGTCCACCTTCAGCGCGCCGCCGTACTTCAACAGGCCGAGCGCGGCCAGCGCCAGCGTGGATTTACCCGAACCGGATTCGCCAACCACGCCCAGTGTTTCGCCCGGCGCGATGCGGAAATCGGCGTTCTCCACCGCGATGAATTCACCCTTGCGGAACCAGCCCGCAATGCCCGGCCTGGACACCGGATAGCTCACTCGCAGGCCCTTGGCCTCGAGCACCGGCTTCGCATCCGCGCCCACGGTCACCGCGGAGACGTCGCGCTCCGGATGGCTGTCGATCAGCTTGCGCGTGTAGGCATGCTGCGGCGCTTCGAACACGGTGCCGACAGCGCCATGCTCGACGATATGGCCGTTTTCCATCACGGCGACGCGGTCGGCAAACCGGCGCACCAGATTGAGGTCGTGCGTGATCAACAGCACGGCCATGCCGTGCTTGCGCTGAAGGTCGGCAAGCAATTCGAGGATTTGCGCCCGCACCGTGACGTCGAGCGCGGTGGTCGGCTCGTCCGCCAGCAGCAGGCGCGGCTTGCAGGCGAGCGCCATCGCGATCATGGCGCGCTGGCGCTGGCCGCCCGAAAGCTGGTGCGGAAACGACCTCGCCCGGCGCTCCGGCTCGGGAATTCCGGTGTCGGCAAGCAGCTGGACGGTAGCCGCCTGCGCGTCCCGCGCGGAAAGCCCTTCGTGCAGTTCGAGCACCTCGGCAATCTGGTCGCCCACGCTGTAGAGCGCATTGAGCGCCGTCATCGGCTCCTGGAAGATCATCGCGATCTCCTTGCCGCGAATGCCGCGCAACTCCCCCTCCGGAATCGACAACAGATCGCGCGCATTCGCGCCGCCCCGCGCGTCGGACAGCTTGGCGGAGCCGGTCACTTCGGCGTTCTGCGCCAGCCGCAGCAGCGACAGGGCCGTGACTGTCTTGCCCGAGCCCGATTCGCCGACAAGTGCGAGCTTTTCGCCCGCGGCGATGCGGAAGTCGACGCCGTGCACCACGCTCTTGCCACCGAAGGCGACGCGCAGGCCTTTTACGTCGAGCAGCGGCTGATGGGGCATTTCGCTCATTTGTCGGCCTTTCGTGGATCGAGCGCATCGCGCAGCGCGTCGCCCATGAAGGTCAGCAGCATCAGCGTGACGACCAGCACCCCGAAAGTGGAAAGCGAAATCCACCAGGCATCGATGTTGGCCTTGCCCTGGCTCAGCAGTTCGCCGAGCGACGGCGTGCCCGGCGGCACGCCAAGCCCAAGAAAGTCGAGCGAGGTCAACGCCAGGATGGCCGCGCTCATGCGAAACGGCAGGAAGGTAACGACCGGCACCATGCTGTTGGGCAGGATGTGGCGCCACATGATCTGCAGGTTGCCGACACCCAAGGCGCGGGCGGCGCGCACGTAGTCCATCTGGCGGTTGCGCAGGAACTCGGCGCGCACGTAGTCGGCCAAGCCCATCCACCCGAACAGGCTGAGCAAGATCAGCAACAACGCGACGCTTGGCGCGAAGATTGCGCTGAAGATGATCAGCAGGTACAGCTCGGGCATCGAGCTCCATATCTCGATGAAGCGCTGGAACGCCAGGTCGACCTTGCCGGCGAAATAGCCCTGGACCGCGCCCGCGATCACGCCGAGCACCGTGCCGATGGCGGTGAGCGCCAGGCCGAACAGCACGCTCACGCGAAAACCGTAGATCAGCTGTGCCAAGAGGTCGCGCCCGCGGTCATCCGTGCCGAAGAAGTTGTCACCCGTGGGAGCCGCCGGACTCGGCGCCTTGGCGAAGTAGTTGAGCGTTTTCGGTCCGTAAGGATTGGGCGCGTAGATCGCCCAGTTGCCACCTTGCGTGATGCGCTCGCGAATGAAGGGATCGAGGTAGTCGGCAGGTGTTTCGAAATCGCCGCCGAATGTCTTCTCGGAGTAGTCGCGCAACACCGGGAAATAGGTGCGCCCTTCATAGCGCAACACCAGCGGCTTGTCGGTAGAGAGCACTTCTGCAAACAGGCTCAGCACCACCATCGCGGTGAAGATCACCAGGCTCCAGTAGCCGAGCCGGTTGCGCTTGAAGCGTATCCACGCACGGCGGCTGGGAGAAACATGCGCCGTGCTAGTGGGCACCGCCTTGGCATTCAGGCCAGCCGGCAGCGCGACGGACATCGCGCTTTCAGTCGAATTTGACACGCGGGTCCACCCAGACATAACAGAGATCGGAAATCAGCTTGGTCACCAGGCCGATCAGCGTGAAGAGGTACAGGGTGCCGAGCACCACCGGGTAGTCGCGCCGTATCACGCTCTCATAGCCGAGCAGGCCCAACCCGTCGAGAGAGAACAGCGTTTCGATGAGCAGCGAGCCCGCGAAGAACGCGCCGATGAAGGCCGATGGCAAGCCCGTGATGATCGGGATGAGCGCATTGCGGAACACATGCTTCCACAGCACCTGCCGCTCACCCAGCCCCTTGGCGCGGGCGGTGAGAACGTATTGCTTGCGGATTTCTTCGAGAAAAGCGTTCTTGGTGAGCATGGCCGTCACCGCAAAGCTGCCGAGCACCATGGCGGTGACGGGCAGCGTGATGTGCCAGAGGTAGTCGACGATGCGGGCGCCCCAGCTCAGCTCATCCCAGTTGGACGAGGTCAATCCTCGCAATGGAAACCACTGAAGCTGCCCGCCGAAAATTACCAGCAGCGCCACCCCGAGCACAAAGCCCGGAATGGCATAGCCGATGAGCACGATGAGCGTGCTGATCAGGTCGAAGCGCGTTCCCGCCCTGACCGCCTTGGCGACGCCCAGCGGCACCGCGACACCGTAGCTGATGAAGAACGTCCATAGGCCCAGGCTGATCGACACCGGCAGCTTCTCGAGAATCAGCGTCCACACATCCTTGTTCTGGAAGAAGCTCCTGCCGAGATCGAAGCGCGCGAACTGGCCGAGCATCTGCCACAGGCGCTCATGCGGCGGCTTGTCGAAGCCGTAGAGCGCCTTGATCTGTTCGAGCCGCTTCGGATCGACACCCTGGTTGCCCCGGTAGGAACCGCCGCCCGATTCGAAACCGCCCCCGCCGCCGGCACCCGCTGTTTTTGCCTCGGCCAGGTATTGCTCTACCGGCCCACCCGGCACGAACTGGATCACGAGGAAAGTGACCAGCAAGACGCCCAGCAGCGTGGGTATGAACAGCAACAGCCGCTTGAGTACATAGGAGAGCACGGTTCGTTTCCTTCTCTTCTATTGTTTCTGCGGCTTGGCCCACCAGGTTCCCATGACCCAGGCTTCGGCACCGGCATACGGCGGCATCGGGGCCTTGAACGCCAGCCGGCGGTCGTCGTAGGTGACCCGGTGCGACGTCAGCGTCCATTGGGGAATCAGGTAGTGGCTGTGCATGACCACCCGGTCCAGCGCGCGGCACGCGGGCAGAAGCTCGGCCTTGCTGTCTGCTTCCACGATTTGCTTCAGCAGCGCGTCGACCGCGGGCGTGGACACGCCCATGTAGTTGCCCGAGCTCTCCGTCTTGGCGGCCTTGCTGCCGAAGATCTCGAGGAGCTGCTGGCCCGGATTGTTGGTGCCCGGAAAGTTGATGGTGGTGATGTCGAACTCGAACCGGTCGAGGCGCTCCTGGTAGAGCGCGAAGTCGACCGGCGCGAAGTTCAATGAGATGCCGAGCTTTTCGAGATTGCGCATCCACGGCGATACCGTGCGCACGCCGCCTTCCTTGCTGTCCAGGTATTCCAGTGTCATTGCCTCGCCCTTTGCGTTGCGCAGTGCACCGTTCCGGTATTCCCAGCCGGCGGCTTTCAGCAGGTCGCGGGCGCGTCGAAGGTTGTTGCGCAGCGACTGCCCGGCGCCTTCCGTGGTGGGCGGGGCATACATCGGGCCGAAGCTCGCCTCCGGGATCTTGCCTCGCCAGGGCTCGAGCAGCGCCTTCTCTTCCGCGGAGGGCAAGCCTTGGGCTTCGCAGTCGGTGTTGCCGAACAGGTCCTTCACGCGTGGATAGCCGTTGTAGAACATCTGGCGGTTCATCCACTCATAGTCCAGCGCCAGGCCCAGCGCCTCGCGCACGCGCGGGTCGCTCAGCTTGTCGCGGCGGCTGTTCAGCACGAAGCTCTGGAACCCGGAAGGCTTCCTGTGCGGAAACTCCCGCTTGATGAGCTCGCCGGAGTCGAAGCGCTTGCCCGTGACGCGGCGCGCCCAGTCGCCCGCCGAGTAGAAGCTCATCATGTCGAACTCCCCGGCCTTCAGCGCCTCCAGGCGGGCCGTGTTGTCCTTGTAGATCTTGATGGTGATGCGGTCGAAGTTCTGCGCGCCGCGGTTCACCGCCAGATTGCGCCCCCAGTAATTGGGATCGCGCACATAGGTGATGTCCTTGCCGAAGCGCACGGGCCCGATCTTGTAGGCCCCGCTACCGATCGGGATGTCCATCACCACCTGGTCGAAAGGCTTGGCCTTGCCGTTCTCCACGCCCCAGGCACGGCTGAAGACGGGAAGTCCGCCGACGATCAACGGCAGTTCGCGGTTCGGCGTCTTGAAGCGGAAGCGGATGGTGCGGGCGTCCAGCACGTCGGCGCCCTCCACCTCCTGCAGCATGGTCTTGTATCCGGGCGAGGTGAAGGGGCCGATCAGCGTGTCGTAGCTGTGCTTCACATCGGCGGCTTCCACGGGCGTGCCGTTGTGGAAGCGGGCCTCCGGACGCAGACGGAACGTGACGCTGCGGCGGTCCGGCGCAACCGAGACGTCTTCGGCCAGCAGGCCGTAGCCCGAAGCGGTTTCGTCCATCGATCCGGTCAGCAGCGAGTCGAACAGCAGCCCGTCCAGGTAGGCCGGCGGCGCCCCCTTGATGGTGAAGGGGTTGTACTTGTCGAAGGTCGAATAGCGCTGGTTGCTCACGAGCCGGAGCTCGCCGCCCTTGGGTGCGTCGGGGTTGACGTAGTCGAACGACTGGAAGCCGGGCGCGTATTTCAGGTCGTCCCAAAGTGCATATCCGTGCGCCCCCCATGCGGGAACCGCGCACAACGTCAATAACCAAGCCCAGGTAAACCGCATGCGAGAATTCTGCCCAAGATTTTCACGAGGCAACTTCATGGGCTTTCTTTCCGGCAAAAAACTGTTGATCACCGGCGTGTTGAGCAATCGCTCCATTGCCTACGGCATCGCCAAGGCCTGCCACGAACAAGGCGCCGAGCTCGCCTTCAGCTATGTCGGCGAGCGGTTCAAGGACCGTATCACCGAATTCGCCGCCGATTTCGACTCCAAGCTGATTTTTGACTGCGACGTGGGTGACGACGCTCAGATCGACAAGCTTTTTGCTGATCTGGCGCAGACCTGGCCCAAGTTCGACGGTTTCGTGCACAGCATCGGCTTTGCACCGCGCGAAGCCATCGCGGGCGACTTTCTCGAGGGGCTCTCGCGCGAGGGCTTCAAGATTGCGCACGACATCAGCGCCTACAGCTTTCCCGCCATGGCCAAGGCGGCCCTGCCCTACCTGAACGACAAGTCGGCGCTCCTGACGCTGACCTACCTCGGCGCCGAGCGCGCGCTGCCCAACTACAACACCATGGGCCTGGCCAAGGCCTCGCTCGAAGCTTCGGTGCGCTACGCCGCGGCGTCGCTCGGCCCCAAGGGCATGCGGGTCAACGGCATCAGTGCCGGCCCCATCAAGACGCTGGCGGCCAGCGGCATCAAGGGCTTCGGCAAGATGCTGTCCGCCGTGGCAGACGCCTCTCCGATCCGCCGCAACGTGACGATCGAAGAAGTCGGCAACGTGGCCGCCTTTCTGCTGAGCGACCTGGCCAGCGGCGTCACGGCCGAAATCACCTACGTGGATGGCGGCTTCAGCAACGTCGTGGCGGGGATGGCTGAATAAAGGGACTGGTTCCCAACTTCGGTCGAATGCTTCTTCATCGATTGACTGCCGCTTCTTGCTGACCCGACGCTTCTTCCTGCTCGCCGGGCTTGGCGCGCTGGCGGCCGGTGCGGCCGCAGCGCGCGGCGCCGCTCCGGCGCTGATGCTGGCCGAGGTCTATCGCCCCGGGATGTCGTTGGCCGACTACTGGGTCAGCGAAAAGTACGACGGGGTGCGCGGCTACTGGGACGGCAAGCGGCTCTGGACGCGCGGCGGCGAGCCGGTGGTGGCGCCTGCCTGGTTTACCGCGCCGCTGCCAAAGCAGCCGCTCGACGGCGAGTTGTGGGCCGGCCGGGGCCAGTTTGCACACGCCGTTTCCACGGTGCGCAGCCAAACGCCCAACGACAGCGCCTGGCACAGCGTGCGCTTCATGGTGTTCGACCTGCCGAGCCAGGGCGGCGATTTCACGGCGCGGCTCGCGGCCTTGCGCAAGCTGCTGCCGATCACCGACGCCCCTTGGGTCGTGCCCGTGCCGCAAGAGCGGGCCACCACGCATGCGGACCTGCAGGCGCTGCTCGACAAGACGGTGAAGATGGGCGGCGAAGGCCTCATGCTGCACCGGGGCGGATCGCTCTATCGCGCGGAACGCAACAACGACCTGCTCAAGGTAAAGCCCCATGAAGACGCCGACGCCCGCGTGGTGGGCCATGTGCCGGGCAAAGGCAGGCACAGCGGGCGGTTGGGTGCGCTGCTGGTTGAAACGCCCGAAGGCAAGCGCTTCAAGCTCGGCACCGGCCTGACCGATGCCGAGCGCGACAATCCGCCAGCGGTCGGCAGCTGGGTGACCTACCGCTTCAACGGCATGAACGCCAGCGGCCTGCCGAGGTTTGCACGCTTCATGCGGGCGCGGATCGACCTGCCCTCTTGAACGCAGCGCGCTGAGCGCGCCGCGTGCTTCCTTCGTTTCTTATTTCTTCGACGCAGCAACGCAGTCCGCGTAGTAGCGCTTCTTGCCGGTTTCGTCGATGCGCGCCACCAAGCCGTGGATGTCGGTCTCGAAGCCCGGGCACTGCAGGTTGAACTCGCGCGAGAACTTGAGGTAATCAACGATCTTCTTGTTGAACACTTCGCCGGGAATGAGCAGCGGAATGCCCGGCGGGTACGGCGTGATCAGGCTGGTGGTGATGCGGCCTTCGAGCTCGTCGATTTCCACGCGCTCGGTCTTGCGGTGCGCAATGTGGGCAAAGGCGTCGCTGGGCTTCATGGCCGGCGTCAGGTCGCTCAGGTACATCTCGGTCGTGAGGCGCGCCACGTCGTAGCGTGCGTACAGCTGGTGGATGTGCTGGCACAGGTCGCGCAGGCCCAGGCGTTCGTAGCCCGGGTGCTGCTGGCAGAACTCGGGCAGGATGCGCCACATCGGCTGGTTGCGCGCGTAGTCGTCCTTGAACTGCTGCAGGGCAGTGAGCAGCGTGTTCCAGCGGCCCTTGGTGATGCCGATGGTGAACATGATGAAGAAACTGTAGAGCCCGGTCTTCTCCACGATCACGCCGTGCTCGGCGAGGAACTTGGTCACCACGCTCGCGGGAATGCCCGTCTCGGCAAAGTTGCCCTCGAGGTCGAGGCCCGGCGTCACGATGGTCGACTTGATCGGGTCGAGCATGTTGAAGCCGTCGGCCAGTTCGCCAAAGCCGTGCCAGTTGCGCGGCGACTTCTTGCTCTTGCTCGGCTTGCCGTTCTTCTCGCCCGTCATGATCCAGTCTTCGGCGCGGCCGATGCCTTCGTCGACGAGCTTTTCAGGGCCCCAGACCTTGAACCACCATTCGTCCTTGCCGAACTCCTCCTCCACCTTGCGCATGGCGCGGCGGAAGTCGAGCGCCTCGAGAATGCTCTCTTCCACCAGCGCCGTGCCGCCGGGCGGCTCCATCATGGCGGCGGCCACGTCGCAGCTCGCGATGATCGCGTACTGCGGACTGGTCGACGAGTGCATGAGATAGGCCTCGTTGAACAGGTCGCGGTCGAGCGCGCGGTTCTGCGAGTCTTGCACCAGCACATGGCTGGCCTGGCTGATGCCCGCGAGCAGCTTGTGCGTCGATTGCGTGGCAAACACCAGCGATTCCTTCGGGCGCACGCGGCGCTTGCCCATGGCATGGTAGGCGCCATAAAACGGGTGGAAGGCCGCATGCGGCAGCCAAGCCTCGTCGAAGTGCAGCGTGTCGACATAGCCATCGAGCATGTTCTTGATGGTCTCGGTGTTGTAGATCACACCGTCGTAGGTCGACTGGGTGAGCGTCATCACTCGCGGCTTGACCTTGTTCGGGTCCACGTCGGCCAGCAGCGGATTGGCCTTGATCTTGGCCTTGATGGCGCTCTGCTCGAACTCGCTCTTCGGAATCGGGCCGATGATGCCGAAATGGTTGCGCGTGGGCTTCATGAACACCGGAATCGCGCCGGTCATGATGATCGCGTGCAGGATCGACTTGTGGCAGTTGCGGTCGACCACCACCACGTCGTCGGGCGCCACCGTGTGGTGCCACACCATCTTGTTGCTGGTGCTGGTGCCGTTGGTCACGAAGAAGCAATGGTCGGCATTGAAGATGCGCGCCGCATTGCGCTCGCTGGCCGCCACCGGGCCGGTGTGGTCGAGCAGCTGGCCGAGTTCTTCCACCGCGTTGCAGACGTCGGCGCGCAGCATGTTCTCGCCGAAGAACTGGTGGAACATCTGGCCCACCGGGCTCTTCAGGAACGCCACGCCGCCCGAGTGGCCCGGGCAGTGCCAGGAATACGAGCCGTCTTCGGCGTAGTCGATCAGCGCCTTGAAGAACGGCGGCTGCACGCCTTCGAGATAGCTCTTGGCCTCGCGGATGATGTGGCGCGCCACGAACTCCGGCGTGTCCTCGAACATGTGGATGAAGCCGTGCAGCTCGCGCAAGATGTCGTTCGGAATATGGCGCGAAGTCTTGGTTTCGCCGTAAATGTAGATCGGCACATCGGCGTTCTTGCGCCGCACCTCGCCAATGAAGTTCCGCAGGCTGAGCACGGCCGGGTCCAGGTCTGGACCCACGGTGAATTCCTCGTCGTCGATCGACAGGATGAACGCGCTGGCACGGCTTTGCTGCTGGGCGAACTGGCTCAGGTCACCATAGCTCGTGACGCCCAGCACCTCGAAGCCCTCGCTTTCGAAGGCCTGCGCAAGCGCGCGAATACCGAGGCCCGAGGTGTTTTCGGAGCGGAAGTCCTCGTCGATGATGACGATGGGGAAGCGAAATTTCATGAGCAGGGCTCCGGACAGGCAATGAGGCGCGAAGTGTACGGAATTCGGATGAAGGATTGCGTGAGCTTTTGACTCAGAATGTCGAGCGTCCATCAAAGAGGAGAAGACATGGAGAATTCCACCATCTGGTGGCTTGTGGCAGGAGGGGCGATCGTGCTCGAGTTGCTGTCCGGCACCGTTTACCTGTTGCTGCTGGCCACCGGCTTCGCAGCCGCGGCCGTTGCGGCGCACATGGGGGCGAACACCGTCATGCAGCTCATCGTGGCTGCGGTGGTCGGCGTAGGTGCCGTGCTGGTCTGGTATGCCGTACAGCGCAGGCGCCCCGCCGCGCCGCCAACGCAGGAGAACCGCGACATCAACCTGGACATCGGCGAAACGATCCAGATCGAGGCGTGGAATCCGGACGGCACGGCAAGTGTGCGCTATCGTGGCGCCCAGTGGACCGTCGTTCAGCGCGCCGGTCGCTCTCCATCCACCGGTGAGCACCGGGTCGTCGAGGTCATCGGCAGTCGCCTCGTGGTCGAGAAGACTTAGTCAGAATTAAGAGGAAAACATCATGGAATTTTCGGTTCCCATCATCATCCTGGTCATTGCGATCATCTTCATCAGCCAGTCGGTCAAGTTCGTGCCGCAGCAGAACGCATGGGTCCGCGAGCGCCTGGGCAAGTACCACGGCACCATGACGCCGGGCCCCAACTTCCTGATCCCGTTCATCGACCGGGTCGCCTACAAGCACAGCCTGAAGGAAATTCCGCTCGACGTGCCCAGCCAGATCTGCATCACGCGGGACAACACCCAGCTGCAGGTCGACGGCATCCTGTACTTCCAGGTGACCGACCCGATGCGGGCGAGCTACGGCTCGTCCAACTACATCGTGGCCGTGACGCAGCTGGCGCAAACGTCGCTGCGCAGCGTGATCGGCAAGCTCGAACTCGACAAGACCTTCGAGGAGCGCGACGTCATCAATGCGCAAGTGGTTGCCGCCATCGACGAGGCTGCGCTCAACTGGGGCGTGAAAGTGCTGCGCTACGAAATCAAGGACCTGACGCCGCCCAAGGAAATTCTGCTCGCCATGCAGGCGCAGATCACCGCCGAACGCGGCAAGCGCGCCCTCATCGCCGCCTCCGAAGGCCGTCGGCAGGAGCAGATCAACATCGCCACCGGCGAACGCGAGGCTTTCATTGCCCGCTCAGAGGGTGAAAAGCAGGCCCAGATCAACAACGCCCAGGGCGAGGCGGCCGCGATCACGGCGGTGGCCACCGCCACGGCCGACGCCATCGAGCGCGTGGCTGCGGCCATTCGCCAACCGGGTGGCGAACAGGCCGTGCAGCTCAAGGTGGCCGAGCGCGCCGTCGATGCCTACGGCAAGGTGGCGGCCGATTCCAAGACCACGCTGATCGTGCCGAGCAACATGAGCGAAACGGCGGCACTCATCGCCTCGGCCATGCGCATGGTCCAGGCTGGCAAACCGCAAAATCCGGCCTGAGCGACTGCTACAATCGAAGGCTCAGGAGCGGTGGATGAGCGGTTTAAGTCGCACGCCTGGAAAGCGTGTGAGGGTTAATAGCCCTCCGCGGGTTCGAATCCCGCCTGCTCCGCCAAACTATGGCCCCAGTAGCTGCCCTGCTACTGGGGCTTTTTGTTGCATGGCCGCCCATAGGGGGCTTGGCGGGGCCGCATGCAATGGTTTTGCCCATGTTTTGCTTTGGCAAAGTCGACGAGCGCCCAGTGTGGCCCAAGGGCGTGCAACCGGCCGCAACCGGGCAGGCTAGGTTGGGCGCGTGCTGCACACCGCACACGCCATTAAGGCCGTGCAGGGCTCCTACGGGGCGGTTTGCCAACAGCTTCCGCCCCCTGGCTGGCTCGGTGAGGCAGCTGCCGGCTTGGCTGGTACACCCCTGCCCCTACCGCCCGCCCCACCTCACGCCGCTGCTTTGCCGCACGCCTCAACGCTGACTTGCGGTCTACGAGGTAGAGAGCGGTCGAAGCATTGGGGACCCAACAAGCTGGCGGCCAAACAACAGGATTGAGATAGATGAAGCGGGCGCGAATTTCGGCTTCGCGTGTCTTCAGTTCGGGAGCGGGGTCGAGGCGTCCAAACCTGCCGGCACGGGAGCGGCCAAGCTCACGGACCACAGGCCTTCCGCCTCCTGCCGTGACACCAGCAGGTCGTAGGTCCGGACCATGTCGAGCAAGCCGGAGTGACCGTAGGATTTCGGCGAAAAGGCCGGGTCCGTACGCTTCAGGTACTGGCCGAGCGCCCCCAGATCAACCTTGCCCTCAGAGGTGTCGCTGGCGAGCAGGCTCACGGCATCGATGAGGAACCGAGGCCTGCGCTTGACCGCTGGCTTGGCGGCTGCTTCCGGCTTCGCGATCTCGGGCTTCACGGCGGCCCTTTCGGGCGTGTCCACTGCTAGTTCCGGTGCCTCGGGCCTGACCCACTCGAAAAATTGGTCGCTGGCATTGCGTAGCGCGTCCGGCGTCTTGGCCTCGCCGACGATGCAGACCGTCGCCCCGCGCTCTCGCAGCTTGCGGCACAGATAGGCAAAATCGGAATCACTGGTGACCAGGCAGAAGGTATCGGCCCGGTGATCGAACATGGCTTCCATCGCATCCAGGGCCAGCGCGATGTCTGCGGTGTTCTTGCCCGGAGCGTACTGATACTGTAGGCACGGGGTGAACGCCAGGCGGACCAGCGCCTCCTGCCATTTATTGGCCAGAGTGGCGTGATTCCCATATCCGCGACGCAAGACGACACGTCCAAACTGAGCAATCACGCGCAGCGCGTATTCCAGGATTTCCGGCGTAACGTTGTCGCAGTCCACGAGGACCGCCACCCGAGTTTCACCGCTCATGGTCGAAGGATTCATTCGAAGACTCAATGTTCAGCGCCCAAGGGCGTCGGATGCCTCGAAAACACCTCTGGTACTTGGCGGCCGCATTAAGGCCCGCTGCTGACGCTCGCACACGGCCGGCGCACCAGCATGGGGGCCTTGCATTCCTATGCCGACGCACAAGCGGATCCGCCGATTTCTATTTTCCAGAGCCGGAGCCCTTAGCGATATGTGCTGAGCAGTGCCTTTAGCCGCTCTCGCGCCGGCGGCTTCAAACGTTCCGACCCCGCAAGTTCGCTGGCTTTGGCGAGAATGCTGGTCCTCGCCTCGGCTTGTGACGTCTTGTAGAACTGCAGGAGCTGCTGTGCGTTGTCAGAAACGGCCTTGGGAATCGGTTTCGCCCCGCTCCGGTAGACCATCTTCTCGGGTCCAGGCAGGACGTTGGAAAGCTTGGGCTGAAGCACGGTCAGCATCGCAAGCTGGATGCCAATCGTCTCGACGTACTCTTCTTGGTACCACTTGCCTTGGCTTTTCTCAAACGCTGTTTCATATCGCTGGAGCATCGGCGGCAGCGCGTTGAGAATTTCGTTCGTGGTCTTCTCGTTGCCGACCCCGCCGTGAGCAAGTCCGTAAAACACCATTGCCGCGTTGTCGGCATTGAGCACGGTGTCGACGCTTCGGCCACCTTCGTCATGCAGCCACAAAGGTTCATCGGGGTAGGCGATTTGCCGCTTTTCAGCTGCGCGCAGCGCGAACACGTACTGAGTCAAAAGGCTTGAACTTTGAATCACCGGATAAGGCAAGACAGGCAGCGCCGCGCGCCCGCATGCAGTCGTCGCAACGATGGCGCTGAGCGCAAGCACAAGGCGGAGTCGAGGGAACAGCTTCATGTGACCAGTGTAAGCCTTGGTAACCAAAAGAGCATCCCCTGTTCTGGGGAGATGGACTGGTGAAACTACTTCCCCCTTCGCAGGGTTTGCATGCCCCCCCATAAACATGGGACCTCGATAGTTCTAGCGGCGCCCAAAGCACTCGTTTTTCATATTGGGACATACCCGCAATTTCTAGCGTGACTCCCTCACGTCGTCGAAACACTACCTCACACTTCCTGCGCAGTCGCCTTGGCTGCATCTGGAGGAAATGACATGGCCGGAGTTGGAACCACAGCGAGAACGGGCGAGAAATGCCCAGAGAGCGGTGTTTGGCAATCACAGGATTCGCCATCTACCACCGCCCCTATCGCCAGGGGAAATGTGATGCCGCCGCATAACGGCAAGGCAGTTACTTGGAAGCTCACGCAGTTGGCGTGATACCCCAAGGAGCCGCACGACTGGGGTCGTCGGCTCTGCATAGCCTAAGACGGAAGCGCCATGAACAATGTCGTGACAAAACATTGAGGGCCAGCGTCACATAGCGTGCCAAACAGTGAGTGCCCCAGCGAGCAGCACAGCGCTCACCCGCGCCTACCGAAAACGCCTACTGTGGGCTCTTCATTTCGGATTGGGCGTGTTTCGAGCCCATTCGCGACAACCCAGGAGCGGCGCCTCACGCCGCCGTCCTACTATCCCGTACAGTCTCCTCCGCACGATGCATCTGCGCGAAATGGCCTGTTTGCTCGAGTTGCTTTCGACGCTCCGCGATGGCCAGTTCCCTTGCCAGCTGCCCACCGTGCTCTTTGACCAGAAATTCCTTGTAGATGGTTTCGCCATTGCTGCGAGTTCTGGCGATCCAGGCACGCGGCTGGCCATCGCTGTCAGACCGGCAAAAAACGCCAGGCATGCCCGTTTTGTTGTTGCGCCGGACCACCTCAGCCTTCGTTATCCTTTTGGTCAACCAAAGCTCGGGCGGTACCGGCGGTGCAGTCGGGTCAACGTTGTCTGCGGGGTGTCTCGATGCGCGTCCCTTGACAAGGTCGAGATGTTTCTGGCGCTCGGCAATGGCAAGCAGCTTGGCTTGCTTGCCGTAGCGACCGACCGAGAATGACTTGAGCAATGTCTGGGAGCCGATGCGTGTCTGCGCCATCCAGAGTTGCGGCTTGCCATCCGGCCCCAGTCGACATCGAACGCCAGCGACGCCGGATTTGTTGGTGCTGATGATCCGCTCGGACCTCTCGCGCTTCAGGGCTGGGGGATGCAACCGCACGGTTTCGTCGCGCCAGGCCCGTGCGGCCGCGAGCGCGGCCTCAGGGCTGCCGTAGGTGATGTGCGAGAAGCTCTTTGAAAACTGTTGCTTGTTGCGCCTCAAGATGACGACCCACTTCGTGTCGACATGGCTGATGCCATACATGGCGTCGGAATTGCGGGCTCCTTTGGGCATGGCGATCAGGCTTCGATGCGGTTCGAGGCTCGTGGGATGTACCGTGTGCTCAATGGCCCGACGCGTGCGTTGACTTCACTGCATAATCTTTTGCAACGACGCCGTGCTCCGAGTTCGCATTGACCATCGACGGGCGTACCCAGACGACCTTCTCCGGCAAGCGCCGCAGGTGGCCACGCCGCAGATGCATTCGCGGCGCCCCGTGCGATCCGCGGCCTTGACCAGCACCAGGGGCCCGACGCTCGTCCGAAAGTTCCAGGACCTTGTAGCTAAAAAAAGGCTGCTTGCCTTTGGCCCGCCGCTTCTTGTTCAAGGCCTCGGGCGCGGCTAGGTCGGCTGTGCCGACATTGGCGCAATTGAGCACGCTACAGACCTGAATCAGCACCATGATTTCGTCATGGGTGTCGAGCATGATCTGTGCGTAGGCCTTGTCGACGCTCCCATATTGGGCGACAGCTTGCTCGAAATGTTCACGCAACAGCCAAAACGGCTCGGCGCTGAACTGTTGGCCCAACTTCCGACCGGCTCCTGCCATGGCTTCATGCGCAATACGCGAAGCTGGCAGGATCTGGTGCGCGTCCGTGACGCTCACTACCTCGTTGTCGTAGGGCAGGAACGCTCCGCCGATCGCGATATTCCACGAGTCGAAGGATGGCCCCCAGTAGATGGGGACAACGAACACGCCGCCCTGGGGAAATCTCTGCAGGATCTCGTTGAGTCCGGGCATGACTTCGTGCTCTGCGCTTGCTTCCCAGCACAGCGCGATCCGCTTGGTCGCTGGCAACTGCTTGAACTCACCGATCTGGTCGGGACCTGCCTCACGCTGCCACGGCGCTTCCAGGGCGACCACAGGGAATGGGAGACGAAACAGATCAAGGTGCGCCTGCTTCATCTCTTCGGGATCGATCAGGTCACAACAATTGGGCAGAATGAACTTGACACTCTGGCGTAGCACGTCAGCGAGCCGAAGCACAGTTCGGGCGGATTGTGGTGCGACGGGCCGCAGCGCCCGTTCGAGCTTCTGCATGTCTTCGATGGCGTGCGCGCAGTAGTTCAGCGGTTCAACTTGCATGATTCACAGTTCTCCTGGCTTGGTGTTGTTCGCTGGCGGAATACACCTGTCGATGGGCAGAGCCCATTACATAGAAGCCACATCGGCCCCCACCACAGGTCCTTCGTAGCAACCGATCGCCGTCAGAAACTCGCATTGAGGTTGAAGCCGAAGGTGGTCTTGGCCGTTCGATATCCCTCCGGCTTGCTGATAGGCGCGCCGACAAAGAAGTCATAGCTGAGCTTGCTCCACTGCCCCCGCACCCCGACGACCGCGCCCGCCAGGCTGCGGCCCAGCAGGTCCGCGGTGGAGCGCCCGCCAACATGCCCATAGTCGGCGCCGACATACAGTTCCGCCCCGCTCTGTCCCATGGCCCAGCCAACATCGTTGCGAATCAGCCAGCCCCGCTCGCCCATCAGGCTTGTCTCGCCGTCGAAGCCGCGCACCGTGTAGCGCCCGCCAATCGAAAACCGGTCCTGCGGCGTCAGCGGCGTGCGGTTCCACTGCGCGCGGATCAAGCCCGAATAGCGCAGCTTCTGCGCACCCAGCTTGAACGGCGCATTCAGGCTCACCTCGGCCGTGTACAGCTTCATGCGCGAGGTGCCTTCGCCAAATTCTTCTTCCGGCGCCGCAATGGAACCGAAGCCGCCCGTGCCATGCTTGACCGCCAGCGTGCCCTCCAGCGTGGCCTCGCCGATGAACTCCTTGTGATTGAGGCCGAGCTCCCAGCCACCCACCACCCGGTGCTGCACATCGACCTCGGTGTCGTCCACGAAGTTGCGCGACTCGCGCCGGAAGCCCTTCAGCGCCAACGTCGTCTTGCGGCGCTGGTCGCGGTACAGCAGGCGCGAGAGCTTGACCTCGGCGTTGTTGGTCTTGCCCGCATACACATAGTCCTGGTTCAGCCCGGCCACGCTCTGGTGGTACTGGCTGTTCGAGGCTGTGAGCCCCAGCATCCAGTAGCCGTACGGCAGCGAGTAATGCACCGTCTGGCCCTCGGTGCCATAGCTCGGCTCCGAGAGAAAGTGGCTGTTGATGCTGTGGTTGGCGCTCAGGTAGAACAGGTCGTTCAGCCCGAACGGGTTGTCCACCGACACCGTGGCGCCGGCCTGGTAGCGGCCCGTGGCCTTGGTGCCGCTGTCGTCCAGGCTCAGGGCCACGCGCCACTTCCTGGCCTGCACGTACTTGACCACCAGGTCGCTGTCGCCCGGCCTGGCATCGGGCGCGGTCGAGGGCTCGATCTGGATGTCGGCCTCGGCCGTGGGCGCGCGCTTGAGGTTCTCCAGCCCCTGCTCGATGTCGCGCAGGTTCAAGAGATCGCCCGGCCGGGCGGGAATGGCCGAACCCAGCAAGGCACCGCTGCCCAGCAGCGTCGAGGAAGAATCCGGCGTCAGGCGGATGGCCGCGATGCGCCCGGGCACCAGCGAGAGGGTCAGGGTGCCGGTGGAGAGGTCCTGCGGCGCGGCCAGCACGCGGGTGGTGACAAAGCCGCGCGCGATGGCCGCCTGCTGGGCGCGGGCGAGCACCACGTTGACGCCTGCGGTGCCCAGGCAGCGGCCGAGGGGGGAATCGTTGCCGTCAGGGCCGGAGAGGTCGGAAATCGCCCACTGGAACAATTCGGCCTGCTCGCCGACCAGCAGCACGCGGTCGATGCGAAAGCACGGGGCTTCGGTCTCGGGAATGCGTGCCACCGGCGCAGGCGGGGCCGCCTGCGGGCGCTGGTCGACCGTGCGCTCGTTCTGCTCGCGCAGGGCGCGTTCGCGTTCCTGCTGGCGCTGCTGCTCTACGAAGGGCTGGGGGGTGGTTGAGACTTGGGCCATCCCAAGAGATGGAATAGCAAAAACCCCCACCAAACACTGCCGAAGGATAAAAATTGGGTGACGATTCATACAGGAGCGTCAACCAATGACGCGATAAAGACCAAAAACTTCTAGCACCTCGCAGAAGGCCACCTCCAGCCAACTATCTCAGCCCCAGCATTGGCTTTATTCTTTCATTCATTTCAACGAACCCCTGATACGATAAATTTAGGTCGTCATTCAGGACCAAATAGACACCACTCATCAATCGCTCGGCCACCGGCACCTCCCCACGCAAACGAGCAATTACCTCATCAGCACCAAATCCCAACGCACGACGACATAGCTCGTCATCCCAATACATAGCTGGACGCAAGGTATAGATGTTATTTCGACCATCTATATCGATGCTTTTATCTCGCCGAAGTTGATTGTAGATCTCATTCAGCTCGATCGGATAGCCTTGACTGTCGTAACCATTATCTCCTCCGCTGGCGTAATGGAGATCATGCAACCCATAAGAGATAAAAGCACGATATCCGCCAAACGCCTCAATCACTCTAGGAAATTGCTCACGCAAGATAGAGGCATAGTTTAATCCTTTATTTGAACTCTTAAATCCAAATCGAAAACTATCATCGAATGCCGCCCGATCTTCATACGAGTACCGTTCACCCCGAAATTTATAGTTCCCTATGAACTTTATCCCCGGAGTTAACTTTCTAACTGAAAAAGTAGCACTCAATCCATCGCCGCAATCCGGCGTGGCGGGCAACTCTGCCTGAGAGAAACCAAGCGGAGGAGGCAAGCTCACCATTTTCCTCATGGCTTCGGCATATAAATCCGCGATGCTGTCCTTTTTGTTTGCGCGCGAAAATACCCAAAGAATAATATCAACAGAACTCATGGCTGCCTCACTCGAACTGACACGACATCAGAATAACCTTGTTGATTGATAAACTGTCTGGCTTGCGCCGCGACCGTAGGGTTTGGAAACTCATAAACAACACTATATCCTGGATTTTGAGTCACGGCAGCCCTAACTCGCTCAAGCGTAGACATTACGGATGTTTGCGTAGAACTACTCCAAATTGCGAGTTTCGTTTTTGCATCGATCAGCAGGATACTATTTCCATTTGCACCAGTCTCAATGCCATCGAATTTGATAAAACTTAGACCATTATTTGGATTATCATAGCGCAGCGCTGGAACCGCCGGCTTTTGCAAAGAAAGATCGGAAAAGGCACCAGAGGTACCATTTTGAAAATCCTGAGCTGCCTGCTTGCCGCGTGGCGATTCCGTTACGTAGATCAGGCCCCTATTGGCGCCCTCCAGATTTCTTGCCTGTGATTCAGTCAGAACCAGGGTCCCTTGGTTGGGCAACAAAGTATCCGGGTTAACTCCCGGCCTAGGTACCACAGGCGTCGAGCTGCCGGAGGGGATTACGCTCCCGATAGGAACCACGTTGCCATTGGCATCTCGCATAACAACAGTGCCATTGCTGGCGCCTGAGTTGACGGCGTAGTTTCTAGCTGCTGCGGCCTCGTCCGCGGCGTTTGCTACAGTCTGCGCGCCCCGAGGCGGGATTAGTGGGGCGTAGCCGCCGCCGGGAGTCCCGGTGACCAACTCTGCGATAGCACTCACCGCATTCAAGCAACGCTGAGGATCCCTGGCGCAATACATGCCCCCAGGCTCAGCTATCAGAGCCGCTCCCAAGGCACCCAATTCGAAAGCAAACGCGCCAGCCGCCAAGGTTCCGGCGGCTGTTAGCGCAAGACGGACCGTGCCATCGAGACGCCGCGCGTCGCAGTCCGTCGGATTTGCTTTGCATGCAGCCAAAATGTCATAGGCGTCCACACTTCGCTGGAGAAGCAGCGCGTTCGCATTGAAGTCACCGCCACCAACAACGACATAGTTCGGGGGAATGAGGCCTGCTGTTGCGAGGGCCATCTGTGTTTTGGTGCCCTCGGCAGCATCGTTCAACACCGAGCGACACGCCGCGCTGCCGAGATCAGCGCATGCCACACGCATTACGTCATCTTGCAAGGTACTCAAAAGCTGAAATTCTTTGCGAATTGCGCTTTGATCACCTGACGAACACCCGGCAGGCTTCTCGTTACATTCCTTCAGTCTTGACGCCAGCTTTTTCCATTGATCGTGATTTAGGTAGTTATTTGCAGCAGCATTGCTCCCTGCTTGGGAACCGAGATTGATCTGCGCCGCATCTCCACCCGTGATTGCCACGGCGAGAGCACTCATCATGGCCGCAAACTGTACGGTGTCCGCTTGTCGCCCGTAGGCTTCCGCGGCGATCTCGCCGATGGCCGCACCGAGCGCGCCAGCACCGCACCCACTCGCGCTGTCCGCTCGTGCGGCACCAACCATGCACCCCGCAATTGCGTGCGCAACCTTATTGCTCAAGCCTTCAAAGTTGGTCCCGATGGCATTGGCGCCTTGCGCGGCGATGGTGTCCAAGATGGCGCTCTTGAGGCCCTCCTTCAGGTTTTCCTCGAAACTGCCGCCATTGATCGCAGTGCCGATCACGGCCCTGGCCGCGCCAGCCTGCAAGTTTTGCCCAAGCTGGGTTAAGAACCCCTGACTTCCGCCGCCCGTCGTGGGCAACCCGGTCGGATCCATGCTGAGTCCGCTCAGCACGCCGCCTGTGATGACCGCTGTCAGCAGGTTCCTGACGTTGGCGCTGCTGCCCAGATCGTGCAGCGCGCCGCCGATATCGCCCTGATTGTTGATGAGAGCAATGGACGCTTGCGTCGCAAGCGTCGTAAGGCCGGCCGCGACGGCTCCGCTGACGAAGGTCCCGACGCCTGCACCAACGGTGCTACCCGCTGCGAAGACAGAGCCTTCAATGACAACGCCCTGACCGACGGCCATCGCGGCAGCATCACCCGCTGCGCCACCGGCGGCGGCCCCGATCTCGGAAGCCGCCCCCGCCGTGAAGTACGCCACCACGATCGTCACGATCGCCGCCCCCTCCGGCGTCAAGCCCTGCTGGTCATAGTTCCAGGTCTTGTGCTCCTCTTCGACCCGTTTCCAGTCGATCTTGCCGCTGAGCTTTGGATCGTTGGTGATCTGCTCCACCCAGCCCATGCCCGGCTGCTTTGCGAGTGCCTCGACGCTGTCGCGGGCCCCCAGCCCAGCCTGCACGCGGTTCGCATTGACCGCGAGATTTCCCACATTGAACTGGTTGTAGTTCGTGGTCTGGTCGCTTTGCCCCTTGTCCTTGACCTTTTGATAGGCCAGGTCGCGCCCCTGGCTGGTGGTCTGCGTGCTGTGCTCGGTGGTCTGGGTGCCGAGAATGAGGTTGTCGGCGCTCAGGCTCAGGGTGCCGGGCGTGTTGACTGTCGTGGCGGCCATCGCCAGCGTATCGGCGGCCTCAATGGAGACATTCGCGCCATTGAGGGTGGTACGCATCAGCGTGCTGTCTTCGACCTTGGTCTCGGTCGTCTTGCGCGCGTTGATGCCAGTGCTCGGGTCATGCCACAGGAACTGGCCCGGCTCGATGCCCTTGGTGCGAAAGCCGGTCGATCCCGTCACCGAGCTGCTGTTGGTCGCGGCCTGGATGATGACATTGCCGCCCTTGATGGTGATGTCCTTGGCCGCATCGACCTGCACGCCCTGCAGGAAAACGCTGTTGCCGCCCTGCAGCAACACGCCGCCCTGGCTGCTGCTGATCTTGCTGGCCGAGGCCGTGTCCGAGTGGATCTCGGCGCCCATGGAGCTGTTCTTTCCATAGGGCAGCACCGGGATGATCGGGTTGCCCGTGAGCAGGCCGGCCATGCCACCAATGCCCCGCTTGTCCTTCTCGAACTCGGCGCTAGCATTCGAGGTATTGCGCCCCTCGACCACGGTCAGGTTCCGGGCCGCACTGATCGCCACTCCCTGGGTGCCGCTGATTTTTGAGCCCTCAATTGTGATGTCTCTCCCGGCGCCCATAAGCACAGTTCCGCCCGAGAAGCTACTGCCCACGCTCGTACTGCTGTCGAAGCTTCCCGAGAACTTGTTGTCGGTGCGGCTGAAGGTGCCGCTGTCCGTCCATTGTGCGGCGTAGCTGCCGGCCACGGTGGTCTGGCCCGACGCGATGTTGATGTCGCGATTGGCTCGTACAGTGAGCAGGCCCTCGCCCGCATCCACGGTGGCTTGGCGTGCATTGAAATCGCGGCCGGCCGACAGCAACGTGGTGCCGTTGGTGGCAATCGTGCTGCCCAGCTCGGTTGAGGTTGCCGTCGCCAGGGACGTGCTGGCGCCGATGCCGATCGAGCCACGCCGCTCGGTGACGGTCCCGAGATTGATGTCGTTCTTCGCCGAGATGGAGGTGTAGCCGCCCGCGCCCTGGTTGGAGATGATCCCGCCGATCAGGTTCACATCGCGCCCTGCGCTCGCAACCAGCGTGCCGCCCGGGTTCGTCACATAGAGACCCGCGACTCGATCTACGTTCGTGTTGAATCCGTTCGTCTGCGTGGTGCTGCGGACGTTGATGTCGCGCCCGGCGTCGATATTCAAGCTGTCACGTGCATCAATGCTCCCCCCGATGTTGTTCAGATCCTGCCGCGCTGTGATGCCGACATTTCCACCAGAGATGCGCCCGCCGAGGTTGTTTACATTCTCAGCAGTAATAGCCACCACCGAGCGCCCGGTGAGCGTTCCCGTGTTGGTCAGGTCGTGATCACTCTTGATCCGCAGGGTGTCGGCACTGAGGATGGCCCCATTGCCATTGATATCTCCCGCCCGTACACGAACATAAACCTGTGGCACCAAAACCTGCTGGACACTGCCATCGGGCAAGGTCACGGTTTGCTCTACCAGCCATACGATATCGCTGGTGAGTTGTGCCATTTGGGCTGCGGTCAAAGCCACACCAGGGCGTAGCCCATATTGCTGAGCGAAGGTCGCTCCAGCAGTCATCAAATCCTTGTATTGTTCTTGATCGTCGTAGTGACCGTCTAGATAGCGATAGCCAGTCAATTGAGCGACCTGCTCACGAATCAAACGCTGCTCGTAAAAACCATCGCCCAAGCGCTTAAGAGTGTTGCTCGGATCGAGACCAAGAGCGCTCAGCATGTAGTCACTCGAAAGCCAAGCACGATAGTTCGTAAAGCGCGGATCGGTTTCGATCAGGTAGCGGCCGGGGCCGGCATGAATGTTGAACAGGCTGGCATTGGGAACGCTCGTGTTTGGCAGGCTGGTGCGCACGACCATGGGCACGGCCGGGCTGGCACCCGTGCCGGCGGCGCCGCCGGCGCCGCCGGCTGCATCGGCCCCGTTGGCCGACGTCCGCACGACCCCGCCGACATTGGCCGGCACTTCCACGATGGCGCCGGGACGATTGCCGCCGTTTACCCCGCCGGTACCGCCGGCGCTGCCCGTTGCGCCGCCGACCGGGGCGACACCTGCGTTGTAGCCTCGGGTGGCATTGAGATGCTCTTGCGGCTGGTAGTCCGTGAGCTTGTAGGTGGCGGTCGTCGTCGTCGGAAGGATGTAGATCGGAGCTTCCGGAGCTTCGCCGGGGCGATTGGGGTTGTAGCCAATCCATATGGCGCTCACCGTGGTATCCCGCTTGCCTGGCGTCGCCTGGTTGTCCACGTCGGACGCATCCAGTGCGCCGCCCGCCATGATCTGGCTGTCGCGGTTGTAGACATGGCCGTCGAGCCGCATGTTGCCGCCAGCGACGATGCGCGCCGGATCGGCAGTCCCGGGAACTACGGAGTCTTCCGTGACCGTGATGTTGGTGACGGCGTTGGTCCAGCCTTTGCCGATGATGCTGACGGTGCCGTCAGCGGCCTTGTGGTAGACCAACCGCGTGCTGGGATCGCCCCACGTGATGAGATTGCCCTGGGCGTCGTAGGGGTCCCACGATTTGCCGTCCATCGTGATGATGCTGGGAATCATCTGCGTGTTGCTGGTGGTCGCAACCTTCAGGTGCGTATCCACGTTGTTGATGCTGCCCATCGCTATGGACATGTCACCCAGCGATTCAATCGTTGCGCTCTCGTTGTTGAGCACGCTCCCTTTGCCGATAGCTTGGCGATCGGAACCCAGCCCTCCGCCAATGAACATGTCGCCCGCGCTGAAAAGCAGCGCGTGCTCGCGGTTGTTGATGGTGCCTGCGCCGATGTCCAGGGTGTCGCGCGCCGCAATGGTTGCCGCCTTGGTCACGCCATTGACGGTCTCAGCATCGTTCTCGAGCGTGCCGGCCCCGATGGAGATGTCGTCGCCGTAGATTCGGCCCGTGCCGATGTTCTTCAGCGTGCCCGCATTGATCTGTGTCGCGCCCTGGCTGTCGATCAGGCCGCGATTGGTCAGCGTGCCGGCGGCGTTGACGACCGTATCGGTCCCCGACATTTCCGCGTTGGCAGTGTTGTCGACGTTGTTGCCGTCCACCGTGAGCGTCTGCCCCGCCAGCAGCTTGCCGTTGTTCGTGAAGTTGCCGGTGGTGGTGTAGCTCAGGTTGCCGTTGGCGGCCACCTCGCCGTTGTTCACGATGTTCTGCGTGAGCGCGATGCTCAGGTCCTTGCCAGAGACAGCCCGGCCGTCGCCGCTGAAGGTGGCGGCATCGATCTTCAGGCTCTTGTCAGCCACCAGACTGCCGCCGGTGTTGACGAGGTTCAGCGTCTTGGCACCGGGGTTGGCGCGGTTCGGGTCGAGGATGCCCAGCTCATTGCCGGCCGAGATCAGGCCGTTCGTGTTGTTGACCGTGCCGCCGCTGGTGATGGTGGCGTCGACATCGGCGCGGATGGCGCCCGAGGTGTTGTCGACATGGCCAGTGCCGATGGCGACGTTCTGGCCTTCGATGCCTTGGTTGGTGCCGAGGGTATTGGTGTTGGCGATGCTGCCGGCATTGAGCGTCGTCGTGGCCGCCGATCGGATCAGACCGCTGGTATTCGTGATGCTGCCGGCGTTGACGCCCAGGTCGCCCAGAGCCAAGGTCTGGCCGCCAGTGTTGTCATAGCTCGCGCCATTGGTGTTGATCGCCACCGTGGACTGTCCGAGCACCTGGCCTCCACCCGTGTTGGAGAAGGCCTGCGTGTCGGCGACCAATGCGTTCTTCGCGCCGATGAAGCCGGCGTTGTTGTTGACCGCGCCGGTGATCAGGTTTAGCGTATCGCCGCTAGTGATGCCGCCTTGGCCCGAGGCATAGCCTGCCGCATTGGTGTTGCTCAGGTCCTGACCGTTCGTATTGATGGTCATCACGCCGCCCGACTGGATCAGGCCGGCATCATTGGCGAACGCACCCGAGCTCACCGTCGCCGTGGTGGTCGCGGCCAGCGTGCCTTGCGTGTTGTTCAACGCATTGTTCTGCCCGTTCGCACGCGTGTTCACGGACAGACTGTTGCCGAAGACCTTGCCCCCGACATTGCTCAGGCCGCCATTTAGCAGAGTGGTCGCGGCGCCGGCCTGCAAGGTGCCGCCGTTGTTCGTCGTCGCTCCTGTCGTCGTGACCCTCAGGTTGCCATTGACCGCCGCAGCCGTCCCGCTGCTGTTGTCCAGCGTGCCCGTCACCAGGGTGGTGTGGCCGTTGGCCGCCAGCGTGCCGCCCACGTTCGAGGCCGCGCCGCCAACGGTGGCGTTCAGGTCGCCGACCGCGGTCACGCGGCCAGAGTTGTTGTTCAGGCTGCCGGCCGCGATGGTGGTGCTGCCGCCTGCGCCGATCACGCCCTTGCTGCTGTTGTCGAGCAGGTCGCCCACGGTGAGGCCGAGGTCGGAGGTTTCGGCGGCACGGAGGATGCCGCCTTGGTTGGCCAAGCTACCGGCCGCGACGGTCGTGTTGCCATTGCTGGCCAGCGTGCCACCGCTGTTGTCCAGCGCGCCCACCACCGTGATGCGCGTCGCATCGGCGCCGGTCTGCACGATCTGGCCACCTCGATTGCTCAAGGAGCCTGCATCGATGGTGAGCTGCTTGGCGCTGATCGCGGCCTTGGCGCCGTCCTGGTTGAAGGCACCCGACATCGCGACCGTCAGTGCGCCGTTGGCTGTGATCTGGCCGTCGGTGCCACTGTAGTTGCCGCCCGCGATGGTGAGCGTGCCGGTGCCGGCATGCTCGATCTTGCCGCCGGCGTTGGTGATGTTTGCGCCACTCAGGCTCAGGTCCTGCCCATTGCTGGCGATGCGTCCGCCGTTGTTGTTCAGGGTGCCGGTGGTCGCAATGGTCGTCGCGCCCGTGCCCGTCTGCACGATCTCGCCACCGTTCGTGTTGGCGAGATTGGAGACATGCAGGTCCAGCTGGCCGGCGTTGAGCGCGCCCGCATCGTTGACCAGCGTCTGGCCGGGCTGGGCGTTGGTGGTGATGCGCAAGGTGCCGGGCGTCACGATTTTGGCCTGGCTGCCGGTGACCACGTTGCCCTGCGTGGCCGTGACAGCAATGTTCACCGCGCTGGTCTGGCTGGCCGAGAGATCGACACTCGCGCCTTGCAACGTGGCGTTGCCGGCCGCCAGATTGGTGCCGTTGGCGACCAGGGCGCCGGTCGTGGTCACGACCACATCGCCCGCAGCGCCAAGCTTGCCGTCGCTCTGGATGCCCGCGCCCAGCACGCCGGTGGTGCCGCTTTGCAGGCTGCCTGCGGCGACCGTGGTATGCCGCCCGGCTGTGATGCTGCCGTCGTTCGCGAGCGCCCCGCCGACCGCGACACTCACATCGTTCGCGCCGCGCAAGCTGGCGCCATTGGCGTTGACGAGCGAACCCGCCTGCACCTTCAGGTCCGTGGCCGCACCGATCGTGCCGCCGCTGCCGTTGCTCAGTTGGTTCGCCACCGCCAGCTGCACCCCCGCCTGCGCCGACTGGATGCTGCCCTGCGTGTTGTCCAGGCTGCCCGCGCCGAGTGCGACGCCCTGGTTCGCCACCAGCGTGCCGCTGGTGTTGTTGACTGCGCCCGCCACGTTCGCGGTCAGCGCGCTCGTGGCCGAGATCGTCCCGCGCGTGTTGTCGGCGCTTCCACCGACTGTCAGGGTGGCGTCGGCCGCACTGGTCAGCTTGCCGTCGACGTTGATCAGATCACCCGTGGTGGCGATGTTCAGACTGCCCGCGTTGAGTGTGCCGCCGGTGTTGTCGAAGCGCTCGACGTTGGCGCTGAAGCCGTTGCTGACGTTCAGCGTGCCGCCGTGGTTGTCGAACGTCGGCTGGCTGACCGCCATGCTCGCAACGCTGAGCGTGCCGCCGTTGTTGTTGATATTGGCGCTTTGCAGCGTGATGGGGCCGCCGGCGTAGATCTTGCCGCCGTCGTTGCGGATCGTGCCAGTGGCGGTGATGCTGCCGGGGGCGATGGGCGCCGGTGCGGGTGCCGACGCGCTCGTTGTCGTCGTTCCGCCAGTCGTCGACGGGGTGCCGCCGGATGACGTCGATCCTGTGCCGGTGCCCGAGGTGCCGCCCGTGCCGGTACCACCCGTCCCGGCGGTTGGCGCCGGTGCCGGTGCCGGTGCCGATTCGAGGCCGATCACGCCGCCGCTGGTGTTGCTCAGCGTGGGCGCGGCAATGGCCAGGGCCACGCTGCTGGTCTGACGGATGGTGCCGCCGCGGTTGTCGATGTCGCCGCCGGTACTGGCAAGCTGCACGCTCTGGCCTTCCAGCGTGCCGGTGTTGATCAACTGGCCCGAAGCCGTGACGACCAGGTTGCCGGTGCTCGCACCGATGCTGCCGGCGTTGCGCACGCCCAGGCCCGCCTCGGTCCCGATCATCGTGATCTTGTTTGCGTACATGCCTCCCAAAGCAGAGGAGTCAAGGGCGAAGGTCGGTGCAGCGCCCGTGCCCGTCGTGGGCGTGATCTGCGTATGGTCGGCGCTGATCTGGCTCGCACCTGTGACCACCTTAAGGTCGGTGGCGTAGATCGCTGCATTGAGCTGCACGGCGCGGGCGAGGATGGCCGCATAATCCGTCGTTCTTGCATCGAGGCCCGCACCGTCGATAGTGACGGTGCCGCCTCGCACGAGGAAGCTGTCGAGGCCGCCGATGGCGTTGAATTGCGGCGTACCCGTGGTCACCGTTGCGCGAGATGCGTTGATGAAGCCGCCGCCATTAATGCTGATCCCGGCCGGATTGGCTATGATGATCTCGGCCCGCTGGCCCGCAACTTCCAGATAGCCGCGAATCTGGCTCGGATTCCCGCCATTAACTTCGTTGACGATAATGCGCGCGGGTCCCGTGGCCAGGAATGGATTCCCCTGTATATAGCCCCCGAGCTGCGACTGCACGTTGACCCGGCTGTTATTCAGGATCGCGCCGTTGGTCCCAATGTTGAACTGGTTGTAGACGTTGCGAGAAACGCCTGCGGCCGAGGGCGTTTGGATGTTCACGTAGGGCACGCCGTTAGGTGCGACCAGCACGGTCGGGCGCAGGTTGCCGGGAACGTTGGGTGCACCGACGATCTGCGCATGCGCCGATGTTCCTGTCAGTATCCCCGCCAACGTGGCACCGATCAGCATGGGCGCGAAAGCCGCCACACCAGCCAGCACGCCGCCAACCGCGACCGTCGTTGCCTTGTTCGATCCTTTACCCGTGCTCTTGGCGGTTTCCTGGACCACCATCCGCATGCCTCTGGCGGCATTGAAGACGATGCGGTGAAGCTGGCGATTCATGTTCTGACGTCCCTGGAGGAGTTTTTATTACTCACGACGGTTTTGTATCAAAACGCGTCGAGTCTAGATTGTCAGGGTACGAAAGGCGTAAATGAAGGGACGCCGCATGTCAGCCTGCGCACAACATCACGAATGAAGCGTCCGCAAATCTCAACAATTCTTTCGACTAATACTTAGGTATTGGATTCAATCGGCCTTTGATCTCCGCCGTAAAGGCAGCGAGGTCGGCGGCGGCGGGAATCGCGCCTCCAGCGTCTCAACAAACGCGAGCCGAAGCTACGGCGGCAATATGTCGATAAGGGTGTGTTAACCAAACAATGAACGATTGGCCGCGTTTGGCGGCGAGTGATTCATCTCGGCGGAATGGCATTGGGCCTGCGACTGCTGTGTGGCAGTTGTCGAGCGCAAAAAAATGGAGACGAAATCGAAATGCTGCTTAGCATGATGGCATCAACATCCCGCTTACCCGATTCATGCACGAAGAAGCACGCCTGAAGTCCCCATTTCCTGCTGCAGCCAGATTTGTCGACGATCTGATCTCGATCAGCCTGGTCGAGAAGCATTTCAAGACATCCCATGATGCCAACAACGCGCTCACGTTTGTCTGTGCGGATTGCGGCGTGCCGGTCAGCGCGGTGATCATCGAACCTTTCAAGGTCGGCCGAAAGATCACCCCCTCGTCTAGTTTCCGGAGGCGCGATCCAAATCACCCTCACACCTGCAACCGAGAGCCTGCACCCGATGACTCCACCAGAGTAAGTGCTGGCGAAGGCAAGATTCCCGCAAACCCGAATCGGGACATGTGGCCGACACGATGGGTCGATCCGCGCGTGACCGCCGCGCCATCTGCGCCGGGTGGGGCGGGGCCCAATCCTCAAGTCGGTGGGCAATCCGGTACTGGATCGAGGAACCGCAATGGAAGTGGCTCCGGAACATCCGAGTCTCAATCGCAGACGGTCGAAAAATTCGCACGAGGCTGGCACAGCATGAACCTTGCGAGCCGCAAGACTCAGTCATTGGCGGCGTCGTGGAATTCAGGTGGCACATTCTTCAGCGCATTTCATCCCTTGGACTACGACCCCAACGTCCCGCGCGGCCACATGAAGATATTCGTCGGCACCGCTCGCGAGGTTGTGGCATACCCAGATGGATTTGACGTCATGCTCCACGAAAGGCAAATGGGCGGCCCTGAACTTTGCGTGTGGATTCCGACGACCCCGTGCCTGGCTCAGGGTGCAGCGGGAGCCGCGCTGCAAAAGCAGTTGCTTGGCTATGCCAACACGCCGGTCTGGACGAGACCGGTACAAGTCCATGTGCTCGGGACGTTCGACCGGCATGTCGGCCTTCCTGACCCAGTCCTCGGATTGGAACTGGGGCATCCGCACATGATCTGGATTTCTTCGGTGCAGTAGGCCGCGCGGCGAAACTCCTTCATCGCTGATGGACCGGTTGTTCGATCTTCGCTAGCTCGCCAGGAGGCCTTCGGGCCAGAGAAAGTCCAGGAAGAATCCGTTGGGGCAGTGTTCCACGCCGAAATCCGCGGCCCGTTCGTGCTTTGCTTTTCCGCAGAGCCACTCTTCGCCGTCAACAGTCACCCGCAGCACCGCATCCTGACCAACTACTTTGTTGGGACAGAGTGCGCGCTCAGACAAGTAGATCATTCCTCCTTCACGCACCCCGGCTATGACCTGAGTACGCTCGGCAGGCGTCTCAGGCTTCCAGTCCCGCATTTCCGGATACCACTCCATGATCACCTGTACTCGTTCGCCTTCGTCAGGCACCTCAAGCGTCCTGGGCATCAGTCTGAAGGCGTAGACGTTCTGCATGCCGACATCGCCGTTTTTCTGTACTTCAAAGCCCATGCTTTCCCAGAAGGGAATGGAAGAGCGCGGCGTGCATTGAATGCGAAGGATGTCATGCCCCGCTTCGGCAGCCTCCGCCAGCCGATGCGCAACCAAAGCCTTGCCAATACCTTGACCGCGCATGTCGTTGCGGACCTCAAGGATGCCGGGATGTACCAAGGCTCCCCACTGGTATGCGACAACCTCCTGTGACTTTTCGTCAACGTAGACAAGAAGCTTGCCGGCCTCGTGAGCCTCAACGGTCAGGTTCCAATTGCACAAGAAGGTGCCGTGCACTTCGTCGTTTTCTTGCGCTTCAAGCCAGGCCTTGATGAAGCGCATGTCCGCGTCCGTTGACCGGCGTGCATGGGGGCAGAGGCGTGGCTGGACAGCGCTCATGGTCGTAGGCCTTCTTGGCGAGGCCACTCCTCGGCCCACTTGGTCATCAAGCGCTCGAACACTCTCGCCATCTCCGGGTCGAGGCCAGCGTAGAGCTTCGGCACGAACTCTTTGAGGTAGCGCTCGCGACAGTCTGGGAAGTTCTTCAGATAGAACGGCAGGTGGTTGCAGTCAATGATGTCTTCGACGACATTCTTGCGCATCGATGCGCCCCGCTTCAACCGGGACTGGTTTTCGAGCAGCCAGCGCTTGAACGAGCCAGCCCATTGTTGGCGGATGCTGTCCGCCGTGGTGGTGCGTTTGAACAGAACGAGAGCAGTCCTGCCGTTCTGGTACCACGACCATTCACTATGCACGCTGCACGTCCAGCCGATGCAGCCGGCCATGTGCGCCGCTTCGGCGAACTTCGGCGGAAGGCCGTCATTTCCGACATAGGGCATTGACACCATCGCGCTGCAATATTCCGCCCATTCAGGCTTGACCTTCCTGGTGAGCGGAAGCGACTCGTAGAACTTTCTGCGATGGTCAGAGCCAGGGAAATCCACTTGGCCGCCTCGCTGGTTCTTGAGGCTACGGCCCCACCCCGGTAGGCATGCACCATGGTCAACGCCGATGCTCCAGCGCTTCACCATGTGCCTGTCCTCTGTTTCGCCATGGCCGAGGTCGAAGGCTGAAGAGAATTCGGCAGCGCACCAGGCGCGCAATGCATAGATGCGGTCCCACACGCGGTCAGGAGCCTTCTCAAGTTGGCGCAGCTCGGCAATCGATTCGAGATAGCGTGTGGAAGGGGCCGGGGAGTTCAGGACGGGGCCGAGCGTGAGGTCGTGTTGAACCGGATAACCAAGCTCCACCAAGCGGCGCTTGAGTTCGAGCAGCTCGAACATGTCGAATTCGAGTGCCCGCATCAATGCCGGCGGGTCGGCCTGAAGTGCCGCATGCGTTTTAAAGCCAAGCGAAGTCGCGATGGCTTCGCTCAGGTGCGCGGAACGTACATTGGGGAAGCGCGCCTGCAGCCGGTTCTTTAGGGCTCGCAGTGCGATATCGGGCGCGGGCTCGACAAAAGCGAGAGTACCCGGAATAGGAGATGCGCGAAGACTCGCGCGCGCAGCAGAGGTAGATTGGGCCATGAAGGCACTCCTGTCATAGGTAAGACCAGCGTTCCTCGATTACGCGCCGGCCTCCGACGGAATGCGGATAGGCAAAGCGAATGGGTGACTTTCTTTCCGATTTAACCCGAGGACAGGTTGGGCCGGATGCCGATGTCCAGTATAGGAGAAACTGAGAAAAGAGTCTCCCAAAAGCGCGACTCTTGGGGCCCCGTTCACTTCGCCCTCGACCTGGGCCGAAGAACAGCCAAGAGGTGATGGCTAGTTGAAAACAGTCCACCGCGAGAGCTCGTCTAAACTGTGGCCGAGACCTGCGGGCAAACTCATGAAAGAGGGCATGAGCATCGAACTACAGATTCAAGGACAAGGCTTGGCCGTCGAGCAAAGGCCAATTGATCCAGTTTCGACACTGCAGCGCGAGGTCCAGCGCAAACTCGGGCGCTGTCTGATCCGTCTTCAGCAGTACGAACGCTTGATGAAGGCGTTGGCCATTGATTTCGAGATCGCCGGCCCCTCCGATGAACTGATGGCCATCCGACAGAAGCGCGGTGAGGTCGTCTCGCGCATGACGCTCGGACAGTTGGTCGCCGAACTGACCGGGACTTACCTGCAGCCGGAGCCGCCCGATACGGTCGAGCCCGAGTGGGGCCCAGCCGACTCCCAGCGTATCTGGTTTCGCATGCAGACACGGATGGCACTACAGCCGGAAGACTACGAACGCGTCGTGGCGGGACTGAAAGAACTCGTCGCGCTGCGCAACGAGCTCGTGCATCACTTCCTCGAACGATTCGACATCTGGTCTGAAGCTGGGTGCCATCACGCGGACGCGTACCTCGACGCTGGGATGGCGAAGGTCGACAGCCACTACGCCGAGTTGCGCCAATGGGCGATCACCATGGATCAAGCTCGCAGCGCAATGGGAGCATTCATGGCAAGCCCCGCATATACCGACTTGCTGTTTGATGGCATCCGCCCGGACGGGACTGTCGACTGGCCGACCTGCGGCATCGTGCGGCACTTGCGCACGGCCGAAACGGTGCTGGCCGTCGACGGGTGGGCAGACCTCGGCCAGGTCATAGAGCGAATGAACCTCATGCATCCTGAGCAGGCACTCAAGCGCTATGGCTGTACGACGTGGCGGCAGGTGCTGCACGAATCCAAGCAGTTCAAAATCCGCCGTGACCAAGGCTCAGCAGAGCGCCCAGGCCGCACGGAATTCCAGAGCCTCACGAAGCCACTACAGTCCAGCGATATCAACTGATCATCTGGCGCGGATGCCAACGCCAGCTATGTCCGACCGTCTGATCCAAAGAAATCAAAGCCTGAAGCGGGCCTTGTGACGGGTTGGTCCAATGCCAGAAAGGCAGGATTGTCCGCGCAAAACCATATGGATCTGGCGTTTGATGGTGGTCATCGCAGTTCCCGATGCTCATCGCCAGCATACGCACGGCTGGCGATGACAGTGGATCGTCGGCCTCACGCCGCGCGGCGACCGTGTAGCGAACGATCTTCAGAACCTGCTCGTCGACATCGGTTCCGACACGCGGCAACGGCTCCAATGGCGTCGATTCGCTCATTGCGAAAATCCTGTGCGATGTATTCGAGGAGGGTGATGCAGGTAGGGTTCAGGCTCCCCTACCTGCCCTACGAGGCCCCTATCTTGCCTGCCAAGCTTGCCGCATAGGCAAACAGGCGGCCTTTGGCCTTCCGGGGTTTGCAGTAGCCGTAACACGCGTCGTACAAGATCGAGAGCGGCACCAGCGCCGTCAACAACTCCTGCTCCGTCGCATCCGCAGGAAATTCCTTGAAGATGGAAATGTGGTTCTCATCGTCGCTTTCGACTTCAGCGTAGCGGCTCAGACATTCGAAAGCCGCGCCAGCGCGCTCCCCTTTTGATTGCGCCACACCAGTAGCGGTCGTTACTTGCAGGCCCGGCACCTCCAGCAGGCGTTCGACCAACCGCCGATGATCGGCCACCAAGTGGAGCAATGCTAATCGCTCTCGCCGGCCCCATGCCGAAAACTCAATCGTCAGATGCGAATTTGAGCGAACAGGCTCACGCCCCGGAAAGGCCTGCGGATAGCCTCGGCAGAACATCAAACTCAATTCAATGCCGCAGGCATCTGGCCCAGTCGGATTGGCGGGCCTCGGAATAGGGCTACCGATCTTCACGAAATAGTCATCGGGTGGACGCAGCCTGTATTCACCCATGACAACAAGCCGCGCTGTCGACAACAGCAACTCTTGAACTGACTCTTTGAGCAAACGTGCAGGAATAACGGGCTTTGCAGCAGCAAACAAGCTGCCACCTACATCGGCCATGCCCTGCCACAGATGCAAATTCTTTATTTGATCATTGGCTGGATCATCAAAGATATGGATCGACCCATCGCCCGCATGGTCAGTTGATCGATCGCTTTGAGCATCAAGCGCTCGCGGATGAGCCTCTAATTCATTCAATATCGATGCGACAAGCACTTAAGACTCCCTTTGGATCGAAATAGATAGGACAGATGATCACGAAGATCGACCGAAAAATAGAACAACGCTGATGCAAATAGATAAAATCAGGCCAAATTCCTTTGGCCAATCATCGATCCATCACTCTCTGAGGACAATCGATCCTCATGCTCGGCTACCACCTGACAGTCTTGATCCTACAACTGCCAAACGACAACCGACAGAACCTCCACAACACACGCAATCAAGATGAAACTGATCTATCTGATGAATAACTGAGAGCACCGAGGAAACACTGAAAATGGGTCAAAAACACAGAGATTCTGGGCATTCGAGACACACCACAGCACCTCGTCTACCGTTGATCTGATCCCCCTTTCCTCCCTCTCACCCCGATGTAGAGGTATGTAGGCAGTGTAGGCAACTTGGAGGTGTTGGGGCAGCCTAGGCTAGGGTTGTATGCTTTTTAAAGAATTACAAAAAAAGCCTACACTGCCTACACACCACACGGGTTCCCCCACCTCTCCTCGGGAAAGGGAGGCAGACGCAATCAGAAGAGCACATACATCATCACCCCTATCGTAAAAAACGACTCTATAAAAACTTCCGTTTTATCGATCCTAGCGCACGACTTCTCTCAAGTAGCGCTTTCCCAATCTCAACAATCAACAATGAAAAAAGACACCAGCCTTGAAACCTCGGTTAATCAAAAGAAGGTTTCGGCCGCCAAAAATATAGACAAAGAGGACAAGGAGAATAAAGAAAAGAAGGCTTCGTCAGATCAGTCAGCCTCAAAAGCCGACGCCAAGGAGGCGGCGCAGAAAAAGATGCGCGATGACTTCAGCCTTCGGCTTGTCAATTTTCACGGCCTGCGGTGCATGAAGATGTGGGTCATTGTGATGATCAGCTTGGGCCGCCTTCCTTTTAGCGATTTGCGCGATTCGTTGAAGGAAAATGACAAGAAATTCAATAACGATTACAAGCGTCGCATTCGATTTTTGAAGGGAAGACTCACCACCCACCCTGAAACTGGCTTGGCGCTTTCGCTCCCCTACTATCCCGGAACTGACGCCGACACCCTTTTGGATAATCGGTACTTGGATGTTGTCAGTGCTTTTGAAGTGCTGCGCGAAAAATACAAAGAAGATATTCCGGAAGAAGTACATGAACTGGAAAAATCGGTCAAGCACATCCCCCTTCCTTCGAGCGCGCATGATGAGATTCCGGAAAACAAGAAAGCCAAGCGCGATCAGGCAAAAACCATTGCGGCTCTGATGAATCAAAACATGCAGACGCTTTTTGTTCAACTGGTGGTCGATAAGTATGGAACCCTGACCGCCAAGACGATGGGTGGCATTGCCGACGTGATGGCCAAGGACCTCAAGGTGACCGGTCTGAAATTGGATGCGATCAAAACACAGCTGCGACTGGCGCTGAGCGGCGACTACGAATAAAACCAAGCATATTGAAGCGTTGCTGTCAAACGGAGCCCAGGAGGCTCCGTTCCTCTTTTTGAGGGCCAGAACTCAGGCTCCGGGTTTCCAGCACTTTGCTGGTTTTCAAAACCCAAGGAACCCCAATGGCATTGCCCTACCCAACGACGTCGCCGCACGCGATGTCCTCTCCCCAGACGCTGCTGCAGGCGATGTCGCCTGCGCAAGACTTGCAGCACGCAATGCAATCTCCCCAGCCCCCGCTTCGCCCGGTGCCGCCACCGATGGCATCGCGCGATGAGCGAGTGATGGACCTCGTCCTCGAAGCAAAGTCTCTAGCCCTCATGCGCCGACCCAAGGTCCTGGCCCTCACCGGCTGGAGCAAGTCCACCCTCGCAAATCGCGTGGATGCGGGCGACTTCCCCGCCCCCGTTCCTAGCGGCCCGCGCACGGTCGGCTGGGTCGAGGCCGAGGTTATCGCTTGGCTCGAAGCCCGCATCCGTGAGCGTGATGCCCGCATCGAAAAGCAAAAGGCCTTCGACCAGAACACTCAAGGCATGCGAGGTGCGCACGCATGAGCCGAGCATCCCGTCACAAAGTGCTGCTCGATCCCGAAGTCAAGGGCTCGCGCAGCAAGTTCAAGCAGTTCTTCCATGGCAAGGACCCGGCGCACTACGCAGTCTTCGACAAGGGCGAGGTCAAGACCGCACAGACGCACTACGGTCGATTGACCAAGGAGTTCGACAAGCACATCGTCGAAGCCAACGCCGATGGACTGAGCGTGTGCATGGCGATCAACAGCAGCCGCAAGGGCAAGCGCGTCAAGGACAACTTCTTCAAGGTCAACGCCGTCTTCATCGACAAAGACAAGGGCGACCTGACGAGGAAGGATCTGCTTGCCCTCCGCGTGCCGCCGCATTTGATTGTGCGCAGCTCGAAGAACAAGTTCCATGCGTACTGGCTGGTTGCCGATTGCCCAGTTTGGGCCTTCCCCTTCGTGCAGAAGGCCCTGGCCGCGCGCTTCGGCACCGACATCAGTGTGAGCGACATTGGCCGTGCCATGCGCATGGCGGGAACATTCAACCCGAAGTACCCCGACACGAAGCCAGCGGAGATCGTGTACATGGCGAAGAATCCCAAGCCGCTGGCGCTGCGGACACTCATCGACGGATTGGGTCTGAAGCTTGACGCCGAGACGTTGAAGAAGTTGGGCGCAATGAAAGCGAACGCGGCCAACGAAGATACGCCGCCTTCCGCGACCAGCATCCCCCTGGCGCCACCGCCCGATGCCAGCGTCCGGCACAAGCTGGAACGCGAACGCATCGTCGCTGCGTTGGCCGTAATCCCGGCTGACGACCGCAATACCTGGATGCGTGTCGGCATGGCCCTGCATAGCTGGGACGCCTTGGAAGCCGGATTCCCTGTCTGGGACGACTGGTCCCGCAAGTCGACCAAGCACGATCCCGAAACCCAGCGCAGCACCTGGAAGGCCTTCAAGCTGGGTGGCGGCGTGACGCTGGGCACGCTGTTCCATCTTGCGAAGCTGGAACAAGAACAAGCGCCCGACGAGAAGCGCGGCTTCGACGAAGCGTCGCTGGCCGAGCAGTTCTGCCAGTTGCACAGTGACACGCTGCGCTACGACCCCAAGGCGGTCCAATGGTTTGCGTTCGACGGCACGATCTGGGAGCCGAGTACACACCGCCCCCAGATGGCGGCGCGCGAAATGGTGGCAACGCTGAAGCTGGCGCGCGGCGGCGGCCTGGCCGACGGGCTGCGCAGTTTCGGCACGGCCACCGGGCTGAGAGCCATCGTGAAGCACGCAGAGCTGCTACCGGGCATGCTCATCGACGCCAGCACCTTCGACAGCAACCCCGACCTGCTGGCTGTCAAGGATGGCGTGGTCAACCTGCACACTGGCCACTGGCGTGCGGCCACTCCCGCCGATGGCATGTCGTTCCGCGCCCCGGTGGCCTACGACCCGACGGCCACCTGCCCGCTGTGGGACGGGTTCATCCGGGGAGTGGTTTGCGATGACAAGGAATTCGCGCGGTACTTGCGGCGCCTTCTGGGCTATTCACTGTTCGGGCACGCGAAAGAACAGATCTTCTTCTTGGTGATCGGCCCGGGCGGCAACGGCAAGGGCGTGCTGATGCGCACGATCAAGGCGGTGCTGGACCAGTACGCGCACGCGATCGCGCCGAACGTGCTGTCGCGGGCGTACTCGGGCAACCCCAATTCGCCGAGCCCGGCGCTGGCGCCGCTGCAACGGGCACGGTTCGTGGCGTGCACGGAGTTGTCCGGTGGTGGTCTGGACGAGGCCTTCGTGAAGCAATTCGCGGGTGGCGACCAGTTGTCGGCTCGCCCCAACTACGGCGAGCTGGTGACGTTCACCCCTCCCGGCAAGTTGTGGCTGTCGACGAACAAGATGCCCGAAATTGAGGCCGGTGACCAGGCGATGTGGCGCCGCCTGGTGCCGTTGCCGTTCACGGCCAACTTCCGCGGCAAGAACGCCGACACCGACTTGGAGGCCAAGCTGGAGAAAGAGCACCCGGGCATCCTGATATGGCTGCTGCGCGGTGCCGCCGAGTACGCACGCGAAGGCTTGGGCGAATGCAAGGCCGTGCGCGATTGCCGCAAGACCCTGAAGGCCAGCGCTGACTCAGTGCAGGCGTGGATCGACGAATGCTGCCGGTCCGATGCCGATGGCCGCATTCGCGCCGGTGATGCTTACGACAGCTACGCCCGGTACACCCGGGGGGCCAAGCACAAGCCGCTTTCGAACAAGGAGTTTCCGCAGCGCATGGAGAAGAAGGATTTCGCACACAAGCGCCGCAGCAGCGGCAGCTTCTTCGAGGGCCTTCGCCTCGTGACCCCGATCCCGGGCCGACAGAACGGCTAAGGAGCAGGTAAACATGCCCCGCTCGGTTGGTGCAATGCCGACCAGGGCGGGGGCCGGCCCTATTCCATCCCCGACCATCGACATCGCACAGCCCCTCGGTAGGCCGCGCAATGGCCTGCGCAACCCCATGCCTGTCGCAGATCTCGCGGCTGAATCCTCTAAGTTCTTCTCGAGTATTCTTCGCAGGAAGCAGGACGCCGATTGGCGCTCATGCCATGTCTATTTGAGCTCGACGCCAATATAGCCCGCGACCAACGGAGGAAGTACCTTCCCCGCAGTTTCTAGCGAGGTCGTCCAAAGCCCTGACGCCACCTTCAAAACCGCAGCGCCCAGCCACTGCTTAACTTTCGGACCGAGGCCGGAATTCGGCGCAGCACCCTCTGCGGAATCTTGTGTGATGGCCTCGTGCAACTTCGCAATGTCGCTTACCGGTACACCATGAGAGACCAGTTCCTTGTCAAGAGCCGCCTTGTCGCCCTGGCCGATCACAACATGCTGCGATACGTGGTGGCTGGCATTCGCTATTGCCCCCACTGAACCGTAGATCGTCGTGTTGAAGGTCTGCTTCAACTCCTGCGGGGAGGCGAGTTTGGGGTCGGGATTTTCGGCAGACATGAGTTCAGGATGAAGACGTTGCAATTCGAGAGTGAAATCGAGCACGCGGGTTTTCACCGCATCCAGAATTCCCTTCATCGCGCCGACAGAAAGCAGCTTCCATGCTTGAACGCAATGCATGTTCTCATACATGTCTTCACCAAAGAGCGCGATTGCTTCTGAAGGCCACGGCAGGGTCAATGTCGATGATCCCTCTGCGCTCGCGATTGTCGCCTGAATAGAACTTACACCTTGCGAGATCGTCGCGTATCGAAACTTTTCCCGAAACTTTTCGGGCAGGCAGTGAATGGGAATATCCGCATTTCTCAGCCCACTCCCGAAGGGGCCTGAGAAATGCCCTTTCGACGTGGTGCGAATTCGCCTGTAGTCGGGCAACTCGTCGGAATCGTCATAGCCATTGAGTTCACAACCAACCCAGTCAACCAATTCCGCAGATGCCACTTGTGCCCCGAAGACTTTGCACTGCCGAAGCAGCGTCGCAACATCACAGTCTTTGTCCAGAGTGCTGTCTTGAATACGTTTGAGAAGGCTCATATCGGCAAGTCTACCCGGCGCAAAGCGTCGATTTTTGCAAGTACGGCTATAAACGAGGCATGGCACTGGACGACGAACGAAGCATCGATTCCGACAGTCGGCGGCAGGAGGCCGAAGAAGTCGGTTGCTACGGCCTATTCCGAGGCATTGCGAAGAACCTGCACACGCACGAAGAATGGGCTGCGGAGACGGCCTACAAGGTAGACGGGCCTTTTTACTGTCCGACCTGTTTTTCGGATGCGGTGCTCCGCAAGTGTGCACAGAAGGTAGATCATTTCGCGCACAAGGCACGGCTCAGTCCGGTCCTTGGACCAAAAGAGAAAGTGCTTCACGATGCCTGCACCTCGGAGATTTGCAGCCTGATGCAAGCTCGTTTTCCGGAGGGCAAGTGGGCAGTGGAACGTCTCATTCGAGAAAACACAGAACACAAGATCAAAGCACTCGTTCCGGACATCAGTGGCCGCGTCGGAGAAACCCGCGTTGCCATCGAGGTGCAGGTCAGCGCGTTGACCATCCCACGCATCGTTCAACGCACGACCGACTATGCGAAGCGCGGCATTGCGCTGATTTGGATCGTTCCTCTCCATGAGCCGCTTGGCGACGTGCCCTTCAGACCTCGACTGTATGAGCGGTATCTGCACAGCATGTACTTTGGACGGACCTATTACTGGTGGGCCGGTCAGGGCCTCACCGTTAAGCCCGTTCACTACGGGCCCGCCAGTCGGCACATCGAGTACCGACAGTGGTTCGATGATGGTGAAGAACAGTCCGCAGGCGGATTCGATCTAGCGTACAAGATCATCAAGACTCCTACATACGGCCAAGACCTCGACCTGTGCCGCGACTTCTCCGCCGAAGGCCGTGGCTCATTCACTCCAGAAAACGAGCGCAAGGAAGTCCCGGCATGCCGTATCTGGCACGACGGCTTACCGCCCTGGTGGTAGAACAGTCCGTAAGACGCAACCAACAGCCCGCCCCCGCACTCGCACTCGCACTCGCACTCGCAGATGGCCTAGACCGAACATGCTTGAGGCGGGTATTGCGGACGACAGACTGAAGGTCGATTCGCGGGAGGATCAGCCGTATCATGGACCGATGACCACCATCGACCAATCCCTCTCAACTCACACCTATGCTGCCTTGCAGCGCCTCGCTGCGCTCTCATCCAAACTGTGCGAGGCCGTTCAGGGGGCTGAATCGGGGGCACACGATTTAGACGCTCAACCTTTTGTAGTGGCAAATGGCGAGATCCGTGTGCCGGGCGCATCCATCAACTTGGTTACGCGGCAACGGCCAATTTTTTGGAGGCCAAGCAGTCCGGTGCCTTCGGCTCTGGAATGGGTCTTCTATGCGCCCGAAGAACATGAGCCTACCCGCCTGAAGCGTATTGGGCATCTTTATGTGACCCCTTTTGGTGAAGGCCAGATTGAGATCCGCATGGGAGATTCACCTGATGAATCCCGCCAGCTCACCGTGCCAGTTCACCAGGACTTTCTGCAGGACCTCAGAGCTTGGGTGATCTGCCGCCTTCACGAGATTGGTCACTTCGTACCCGGGAAGGCTTAATCAGGCAACGCCATCCAATCGGTCGCGGCGAGCACCCAGGCAGGGGGCCGCAGTTCCGGCAGTTGGTCGGACAGTCGCTCTTGTTGAGTGAGGCAGCGTTCGTACATGTCCATGCGGCCGCAATGCTGCGCATACCGATGAAGCGCGGAGCCAGCCCCACCAAGGCCGATGGCGAATGCGCATAGTCTGGAGGGCGATTGCCCCCAAGCTGGGTTACCACGGTTGGCGTGCAGCGGGTCCTCCCGCCCCACTCCCAGAAATGCCGCAGGTCGCCGGCATAGGGGGCCGGCGCCTGTTGTCAGCCACGGCGTGAGTGACATAGTTACTGAAACGAGCATTGGCCTTCCAGGTTGGTCACCCTGGTTGGTCTGCATCAAGGACTAGTAGGCATTTGAAGGAGAGAACATGGGTCAAGCAAACGGACGCCGCGCGAAGTTCTTTGCGGAACATCCGATGTGCATCTTCTGCGGCGGTGCCGCGCCGGCCGAAACGGAGGAGCACTGCCCTCCGAGATCTCTCTTTAAGGATCGCGCGTGGCCCGAAGGCTTCGTTTTCCCTGCTTGTGTCGCCTGCAACGCAGGTAGTTCGGACGCTGATCTCGTCGCAGCATTTCTTGCGCAATTGAGACACAACAGTGATGTCGTGTCCTCGAGAAGCGAGGGCATCATGCGTCAGCTCCACCGACAGCATCCGGGCCTGATTGGCCGGATGTTGATCCGAAGCCCCATCGAAGCAAGGGCTCGCGCGCGCCGTCTCGGGATTGAGCCCCGCCCAGGCGAGACTCATCTCGATCTGGGGTTGGTCAAAGTCACCGCGGAGATGGAGCATGCAGTCAGCGTCCTGGCAAGCAAGCTGACCAAGGCCGTTTTCTATGTCCATACGGGTCGTATCTTTCCGGCAGTTGGTTCAATAAACCTTCACTGGTTCACGAATGCAGAACTGCTGGACCCCGCGCATCGGCAATCGGTCGCGGCGACGGCCGGACTTGCCACTCTCAGGCCACCCGTGACCCGTGGTGGAAAGGACTTGCGGGATCAATTCGACTACAGCTATGGAGTCGATACGAAGGAAGAGCTATTACTCTTGCATGTTGGGTTCGGCGATACCTTTGGCTTTGTTTCGCTTGCAGGCTGCGTCCCAGGACAGCTTGACGAGATGAGCGAACGCATTGATGCGCGACTGCTCAAAGAAACGGGTGCGATTCCACGTTCTCCTTTCAAGCGCCTAACTGCTGACTTGGGTCAGGGTGGCACAGCCCAGAGCGCTTCATCATCGAATTCTGTGGAAGAGAGCCACGCCCATTGGGAGTTCCCGACCTCCGAAGCGCACACGCGACCGCCAATCTAGGCAGCTTTCTGCAATTCTTTTTCACGGGTGCAATGCCGGGCGCAGTCATTTATCCCGCTCGTCTCGTGCCATTCATCGCGGTACGCTTCATCCGCGTGGCGGGCGTCGGTTGGTGTTGGGCGCCAGCCATGGCAGATGTCCGTGACCTTTTCGAGGAGGGTCTACCGGAGACGGGTGCGTGATCGCGGCATGCTCACCACCAGCGTCAGATACCCGGTCTGGTCTTCCCCGGTGGGTCGGCTGCGAAGGCGGATGGTCAGGTGCGAGGCCCCTCCCCCCAATGCTTCGCTCAAGCTGCGCCCCAAGCCGCGCACCATGCGCACCGTGAGCTGGTACTCGGACGGTGCCCACACCACGAGGACGGCGCCCAGCGCGTCTTCCAGCCACACGCCCCGGTGCTGGAGCTCTTCCAGAATCTCCACCATGGCGGCATCCAACTGCGTCGGCTTGTCCAGCGGCTGCGTGAAGAGTTCCAGCCGCACCTGGCCGAAGTCCAAGGTTTCGACGACATCGCTGTGGTCCCAGGCCGCTTCCATGATCGACAGGCCCGCCAGCACCGAGCGCTGCAGCCCCACATAGAACCACTGCAGCGGTGCCAGCTCGACCGGGTCGCCCGGATCCGAGATGTCGATGCGCGCGTCGATCGAATCGCACAGGATGCCGAGGATCGAATCGCAGTCCGGCGGCGGACGTTGGTGCGCCCCAACCACCACACCGATGACGTACGCCTCCTGCGCCCAGAGGCGCCAGACCAGCAGCATCGCCGCTTCGATCTCCACCGAGGTGACGTCGAGCCCGAAGGCCAGGCACAGGATTCGGGTGTCCGCCAGCTCCATTTCGGCAACGGCCGCATCCACCGCCTCGCCAACCTCGACCTCGAGCACGCAAGGCGGCTGGTTCAGCAGATCGGCCAGCGGCGTGTGCGGCGGCGCATCGATGTGGGTGTGAAAGCGTTGGACAAAGTGCCGGCCCGAGGCGCCAATGCCGATCAAGCGGACAGCAGCGGTCGGCCCGCTGTCGGCGGGCGTGTGTAGAACATTCATGGGAATTACCTGTGACGCCGCACGCATGTGAGCGGCGACGATGAAACGAAGACGGAAAAGCAAAAGCGCCGCACCAGCCTCTCGGCCAGCACGGCGCCTTCGCAAAGGGCGTTGTCAGTAGCGCGTTGTCGCTACTGCATGAAGCTCAGCACGCGCTGTCCAGGCCGTCGGCCGCGAAGTTCTTGCCTTCGGTGCGCGTCAGGTCGCGCAGGCACACCGGCGTCTTGCTGCTGATCGCCTTGTCGAGCAGCGCATAGTCCATGCGCCGCATCATGCTGGCCTGCATCCAGACGACGTTGCCTTTGCCGGTGTGCAGGCACACGGCCTCCTCGCCGCAGGGCTCGTACTTGGTGATGAGCGACATGAGGCTCTCGGGACCGGAACTCGGGGCCGGAGCTGGCGCACGAGGTGCGGTTGCCGGCGCAGCGCCCGAGCCTGCTGCTGCGGCGGCCGCTGCCTCCTCCTTCTTGGTCTGCGCCACCAGGGCGCCCCAGTCCGAGTTCTCCGTGCCCGGCAGGCAGTCCACCGCCTCGCCCTTGTCGTTGCGGAAGGTCGAGTAGCCCTTGGCGGTGAACACAGCGGGGTCCTGCGTCTTCTGGACGCCCACCAGGCAGACGGGCTGGTTGACCCGGTATGCGACGTCGAGCGCATTCATGCCGCGGGCGTCGACCTTGCTGGCGTCGAGCTGGTAGTGAACGGCGTCCGTCTCGTTCACGTTGTCGCGGCCGCGGAAGCACACCAAGCCCCGTTCGTGGCAGCGGCCCGCCGCGTTGTCCGGCTGCCGCCAATCCAGGATGTAGACCACCTTGCGCCACTTGCCGCTGGCGGAGAGGCGGTCGACCTCGGCCTGCTTCTTGGCGTTTGCCTCGGTCTCCTTGGCTTGGCGCTTGGCCTGCTCCTTGGCGAAGGCATCCGCGAGGACGATGACGCGCATGTACGGCACGGTGCCGGACACGTTGACGTTCGTCGTGACGTAGAAGTTGGACTTGCCCTCCTCCTTTTGCACCTGGTAGGTCAACGACTTGCGGATCGGGTCCGGCGAGGCTTGGGGGCCCTGGTTCCAGGCCTGGAACTGCGCCACCTCGGCCTTGGCCTTCTGCAGCGGCGTGCCCTGCGGGTTGGTCAGCGCGGCGAAGGGGTTGAGCGAGTCGAGCACGCCCACGAGGGGGCTGGTGATGGCGGCCATGTACTGGTTCATGGCCTTCACCTTGTCGGCGGAGGCCTGCACCGTGAAGGTGACCTTGCAGCTGCGGACCTTGAGCTTCTCGTCATAGGCAGTGACGGTGGGCGTCTCCAGCGCGATGGTGGCGATGTCCTTGCTCTGGACCTGCAGGTCCTTGAGGTGGTCGTCGTGCGCTTGGGCGACAAGGTCGCGGATCGAGCTGGTGACCTCTGCGTCGTTGCAGGGTGGGGCCTCCGGGCCGCAGCCCGCGAGCACCGAAGCAAGCAGCGCGCCGGTCCAGGACCAGCGGCGGAAACCTATGCGTATCGCTTTAAACATATCTCTTCTCCTTACTTTCCAAGATCGGATGCTCGTGACGTGCAATCGAGCAGTTTCAATGTTGTGTTTAGGTATCTTTTTTGGACAAGCCGGCTTTCGCACACCGTCCAATCGGAGGCCTTCCAGAACTTTCTAATGATATTCAAACACCGTGGTTTCAAACACGTCTTTTTCCAACCATCGGTTGGATGCCAGCTTCGCCCTCCAAAAATTCCCCGCGCTCTACCCTTCGCTCGATATTTGCCAAGAACGTGCGCATGGCACGCATCGCTGCTGAGTTGTCTCAGGAAAAGCTTGCCTTCGAGTGCGGACTGGACCGGACTTTCATTGGAAGCCTCGAACAAGGGATCAGGAATATCTCCGTCGACAACATCGCATTGATTGCGGAGGCGCTGAAGATCCCGGCTCACGAGTTGCTTCATCCAAAGTTGGCGGAGCAGCGCGGGTTTGACACAACGCTCATGAGAGCGCCAAGATCCCCGGTCCGCCCCTCGCCCACTTCGCGTCGGCGGAAGGCCAAGTGATTCCTTGCGCTGTTTGGTTTGGCTGGCCATAGTCAGTACTCCTCGGGGAGCAGCAGGGTCGTAACGCTGCGATCTGCTTCGGTGATCAGCCAGATGCGGTTGTCGTGGTCATCGGCTTCCTGCGATGGCTGTACTGGTGCCGCACCCTTTTCGACCGCCGCTTGCAGCGGCAATCGGTAGACCGAGAGCACACGCAAGCCGTGCTCAAGCGCGTCTTCGTTGGTGATGACGTCTTCGGGATCGATCTCGCCCCAGTCGCCGGTGACATGCTTGGCCAGCAGCACGAACGGGTTGCTGTTGGTGGCGTGCATGAGCGCCAGGGCGCCCGGTGTTGCGACAACGCGGCCCAGCGCAAAGCGTGGTGTGCTGTCAGGCTTGAGGAAGGTGCTCAGAAAGTCTTTCACTTGAAATCTCCAATCGGAAGGAAGCGCCCATGCGGCGGCCGCACCGGGCCCCGAGGGCAAGGTGCAGCAGTCGAAAAAGCGCGGGGGATGAAACGAAAACGGCCACCAAGGCCAGCGGCAACTGCGCTGGCTTGGCGGCCATCAGGGATTACAGGCGGCGGTGCGCCTGCACACGGGCAGGGTCTTGCCTAGCTTGCGCCGGCGATTTCTACCCGTGGGTATATTGTAGCATAAAAACAACAATTATGGTCGCTCGGCGCGCTTGTGAAGCCCGCCTACAAGCTGAAGAAGCCAAGGCACGGATCACTTCGAAAACACTTCGCCTGCTTGTCCCTCGACGTACGCCGCCCAGTCTTCCATCAGCTGCCGGCGCTTCTCCACCATATCGCTGCGGGCGTAGGCGCGCACCGTCTGATCCCCCACCAAGTGCGCCAGCGCGAACTCCAGCATCTCGGCGGGGTACTGCGTGTGGTCCATGCCCCAGGTGCGGAACGTCGCTCGAAAGCCGTGCATGGTGTACGGCAGTTCCAGGCGGCGCAGCAACTGCGTGAACACCATGTCGCTGTACGTCTTGCCGCGCGGCGAAGGAAACACCAGATCAACGGCGTCCGCATTACTCGCAACCACGGGGCCTTCTGCGGCCCGCTCGGCCTGTAGGGCGCGCGCCGCCCGCAGCACCTCGGTGGCTCGGCTCGACAACGGCACGCGATGCTCGCGCCCGGCCTTCATACGCTCCGCCGGGATCGTCCAGTTGCTGAGCGACGCATCGAACTCCGACCAGCGCGCGCCGCGTATCTCGCCCGAGCGCGTAGCCGTCAAAACGCCGAACTCGAACGCCAACTGGACCGTGGCGGTGGCCGTGCTGGCCTGGACCTGGGCCAGCAGAGCACCGATCTGCGGGTGCGGGCAGGACGGGTGATGCTCAACCTTGCGGGCCTTCTCGTTGGCGCCCAGTGCGATCCTGACCTGCTCCCAGAACTCGCCATCCACTCCGCGGCAGTAATCCTTGGCCGCACCAAAATTCATCACCTTTCGAATTCGCTGCAAGACACGGTCTGCCGTTTCCGCTTTTTCCCTCCAAATCGGCTTCAGCGCCTTGAGAATTTCCAGCTTACCGATTTCTCGAACTGGAAGCTGACCGAAATGCGGGAAAGCGTAGGTTTTCAGCGTATTGATCCACTGGTCCTTGTGCTTGGCGTTTTTCCAATCTTCGGCATGCTCGCTGTGGTATTCCACGGCGCAGTCCTTGAAGGTCACGCTAGCCTGTTCCAATTGGATGGCTGCAGCTTTCAATTCGATTTTCTTTTGTTCGCGATGCTGAATAGGATCAATGCCCTCGGCGATCTGAATTCGATGTTCCTGAGCGCGTTCACGGGCGCGCGCTAGGCTGACGTCAGCCAGGGAGCCGAGCCCCATGTCGCGGGTGCTGCCAAGGAAGGTGTAGCGCAAGATCCAGGCTTGGCTGCCCCCTGGGGCCACCCGCAGGTACAGGCCCCGGCCGTCGAGGTGGTAGCCGGGTTTTTTAGCTTTGGTTCGGATGCTGGTGATGGTTAAAAGATGGTGTCGCGTCATGTTTTTGGGCGTAGCTGTGCCTTGTTGGGCGCCGGCTTTTTACGGTGCAATTGGGTAGAGCAATTTTACCAAAAACAGCCCTCAAAATCTGCCTATGCTTTTGCCCATTCTTTGAGCTGGCTGCCAATAACCGGGTTAACCTTTGTTGGGCGTCGAGTTTTTTGCAAGTGCTTGCGGCCAAAGGTTTTTTGCACCTTGTTAGTTGCTATTGGGCGGCATTGTTTATATAATATGGCGGCCGCCTGCTCCGCCAGAGATTGATTGTTCGTAACCGTTCACGAACGTGCAGAGAAAGAAGAAAGCCCGAGTTGCCCCAAGGCACCTCGGGCTTTTTTATGGGCGCCGTTGTGCTCCAGCAACGGGCCCGGCGCCGCCAACCGAGGTCGTCTGGCGGTACCATCCAAAGGTCTTACTTTTCACGCCTGCCAAAGGAGCCCGGATGGCCGGACAGCAACAAACTTCATCGCGTGGCGACACGTCACTCGAACAGACATTGGAGAAGACCGAAGCGGTTGCCGCGGACGTGCAGCGGGCATCGGACAACCTTGCGGTCGTGAACACGGTCCTCGAACAAGGGCTGCCTGAAGAGGTACAGGTGGGCGACGTGGCCCAGGCCATCGAGCACACCAGCCAGCTCGAGGAAAAGCTGGCCAAGTCGGCGGAAACACTGGCCGAGGTCAACGCGGCCTTGAGCGAAGAAATCGAAAAGCGGCTCGAAGCCACTGCCGAGCGGGACGAAAGCCAGGCCGAGGCGGAAAAACTCAAGGCAAGGATTCGAGCTGGCGCGTCGGACTGACCGTCTTTTCGGTCCGTCCCAGCCGAATGGATTGCGCCTTATCCCTTCTCCTACGCTGCGGACTCATCCGGCACGCTACGCTATTGGTTCTCAAAGCGAAACCACGGCATGGCCCTCATCACGTTCCTCGTAGAGGACAACAAGACCATCAGAGACAACCTGGTTCCGGCCCTCGAGGATCTTGTCAATGGACAGGTCGTCGGGTTTGCTGAAACCGAGTCGGCCGCGCTCGCCTGGCTTGCCGCCCATCCCCATGACTGGCAGCTTCTCATCATCGACCTGTTCCTGAAGGAAGGCTCCGGCCTTGGCGTGCTCTCCGGCTGCAAGACCCGCGGACCCGGCCAACGCGTGGTGGTGCTGAGCAACTACGTCACGGCCGACATTCGCGCCCGCTGCGAGGCATTGGGCGCCGACGCGGTCTTCGACAAATCGCGCGATCTCGACGCCTTCATCGAATACTGCAACACCGACCGGCCCTCGGGCCACGCCGCCCTCACCTGATTACCGGCGTAAGGCGGCCGGCAATAAAAAAGGGCCCGAAGGCCCTTTTTCTTTTTTGCGCATTGCTGCGCCATGCGGTGAAGCCGATCAGCGCACCACGGCGATTTGCGTACGCACGCCACCCTTGTAGGTGAAGAGGGTCAGCGCGCCGTTCTTGATGTCGCCCTTTTCGTCAAAGGCGATCGGGCCGGTCACGCCCTTGTATTGCACCTTGCCGACTTCCGGCAGGTACTTTTCAGGGTCGGCGGAACCGGCCTTGACCATGGCTTCGGCCAGCACGTTGACCGCGTCGTACACGTACGGTGCATAGATCTGCACGTCCACGCCGTTCTTGGCCTTGAACTTGGCCTTGAAGTCTTCCAGCGGCTGCTTGAAGTCGCCGTCGACACCGCCGGCTTCGGCGCAAACCACCATCTCTTCGCCGATGGCATCGCCAGCCAGCTTCGGCAGTTCTCCGGTGCACAGGCCGTCGCCGCCCATGAACTTGACGTTCAGGCCGAGCTGCTTGACCTGCTTGAGCATCGGCCCGCCAACGGCGTCCATGCCGCCGAAGAACAGCACGTCGGGCTTGGCAGCCTTGAGCTTGGTCAGGATGGCGTTGAAGTCGGTCGACTTGTCGGTGGTGAACTCGTGGCCGACGATGGTCGCGCCAGCAGCCTTGGCCGCCTTTTCGAATTCTTCGGCAACGCCCTGGCCGTAGGCCGTGCGGTCGTCGATCACGGCGATGTTCTTGCCCTTGAGCGTTTCAACGGCGTACTTGCCCAGCGTGCCGCCGAGTTGCGTGTCGTCGGCCACCACGCGGAACGTGGTCTTGAAGCCTTGGCGCGTGTACTTGGGGTTGGTTGCCGAAGGCGAAATCTGCGGAATGCCGGCGTCGCTGTACAGCTTGGAAGCGGGGATGGTGGTGCCCGAATTCAGGTGGCCCACGATACCGTTGACCTTGCTGTCGACCAGCTTCTGGGCCACTGCCGTGCCTTGCTTCGGATCGCCTGCGTCGTCTTCGGGCAGCAGTTCGAACTTGGCGACCTTGTCGCCGATCTTGAGGCCCTTGGCATTCAGGTCTTCGATGGCCATCCGGGCGCCGAACTCATTGTCCTTGCCAAGGTGGGCAATCGGACCGCTGGTGGGTGCCACGTGGCCGATCTTGACGACCAGTGCGTCTGCCGGAGGCGCTGCAGGTGCCGGGGCCGCTGCCGTGGGCGCCGGTGCGGCGGGTGCAGCTGCTTCTTCTTTTTTGCCGCAAGCCACAAGCGTGAGTGCAGCCAGTGCGACCGCAGTCCATTTCAATTGCATGAGAACCTCCAGAACATGGATAAATAAAACCAAACAAGAAACCGGTCGTGTGATCCGGGCGCGCAGACCTCGCAAGTTTCGCGCCGCGGACCAGCGGCACCCTCACGCCTACCGACCTGCGGCGCAGTTTAGCTGAAGCTTTATGCTCCGGAAGCTGGCGTAGACCCTGTGTTTTCCGAGAGCTCGGCGGCCATTGCCTCGATGACCAAAGCACGCAAAACGGCCTCGATTTCTTCGCGCAGCCGAGGCAGCATCGAATCGAGTTGCTGCTGGACGGCGGCCGAAACCGTGTCGCTCAAGCGCTCCTCCAAAGACAGGTCCACGCGCTGCAGCACCCGATGCAAAAGCTGCTCTTCGAGGCGCACGATTTCGGCGTCGGACCGCTGCTCGGCCGGGGGCAACGCCACGGCCTCGGCGGGGTCGACCGGCGGTGCCGGCGTGCTGGCGGGAACAGGTGGCTTGCCGGCCTCGGCGGCCACGGGCTCGGCCGGGAGATCGAGCACGGTGGTCAAGGTAGGAACGAACCGGGGCGGAGTACGCAGCGTGCTGGCCATCAGGAAGCGCTCCTCGCAAAATCGTGCGGCTGGATGGTGTAGCCCCGGTCGGCATAGTGGCGCCATCGCGAACGGCCGATCTGCCGGTCCGTGGCCTCGTCGCTCACGATGTCGATGAGGCGCTCGAACCGCTCGAAGCCCGCCGGAACCTCGGGCCCCAGGTTCACGAGCATCTCGCGATGCGGAAGCGAGGCAACATCCGCACCTTCGACCGAAAGGATGACCGGCGAACGGGCAACCATGTGCGCCTGCGCGTCGCCGCGGCAATGCGCGATGAAGTCGGACGGCGAGAGTTGCCAGAGCGCGGCATCCACGGCCTCCAGCATCTGCGCGTCGCCCACCACCACCACGCGCAGCCCGCGCGCGCTCACGGCCTTCCGAACCAGCCGGCACGCGTAGTTGACCTTGTCCGGCGTATTGAAGTGAAAGCCGATTTCCGTCACTGTGCAGACCGGGCCTTTCGCGCGGCGGGGCCGGCGTTCTTGCGCGCGGCCTTCGGCGCGGGCGCGGCCTTGGCCGCACCGCTGCGTGCGCGCTCCATCAGGTAAGACACCAGCAGGCCCACCGGGCGGCCGGTCGATCCCTTGGCGGCCCCGCTCTTCCAGGCCGTGCCTGCGATGTCCAGGTGCGCCCACGCAAAATCGCCAGCAAAGCGCTGCAGGAACTTGGCGGCCGTGATGGCGCCGCCGGCACGGCCCGCCACGTTGGCCACATCGGCAAAGTTGCTCTTGAGGCCGTCGGCATATTCGTCGTCGAGCGGCAGACGCCAGCAACGGTCTTGCGATTCTTCTCCGGCCGCCTGGAGCGCGGCGGCCAAGGTTTCATCGGCCGTGAAGAGGCCGCTGCGCACGCCGCCCAGCGCCACCACGCAGGCGCCGGTGAGGGTGGCAATGTCGATCACGGCGGCGGGGTCGAAGCGCTTGGCGTACGTCAGTGCGTCGCACAGGATGAGGCGCCCTTCCGCATCGGTGTTCAGCACCTCGATGGTCTGCCCGCTCATGCTGGTGACCACGTCGCCGGGCTTGATGGCCCGGCCGTCGTTCATGTTCTCGCATGAGGGCACCAGGCCCACCACGTTGATGTCGGGCTGGATTTCGCCCAGCGCGCGGAAGGTGCCGAGCACGCTGGCCGCACCGCACATGTCGAACTTCATCTCGTCCATTTCGGCCGCCGGCTTGAGCGAGACGCCGCCGGTGTCGAAGGTAATGCCCTTGCCGACCAGCACCACGGGTGCCTGGTCCTTCGGGCCGCCCTGGTAGCGCAGCACGATGAAGCGCAGCGGCTCGGCCGAGCCTTGCGCCACGGCCGCGAACGAGCCCATGCCGAGCTTCTGCACTTCCTTGGGGCCAAGCACTTCGCATTTGATGCGGGGCAGCTTGGCCAAGCCCTGGGCGGCGTCAGCCAGCAAGGTGGGCGTGCAATAGTTGCCTGGGCGGTTGCCCCATTCCTTGGCGAATTCGATGCCGGACACCGTGGCCCGGGCTTCGTCGAAGGCCTTGCTCACAGCCGCCGAATCGGCCACGCCGAGCGTGAGGTTGCGGATGGTGCGTCCGCCGTCGCCGTTCGAAGCCTTCGATTTCGTCGTGGTGTAGACGTAGCTGGCGTCGGCCGCCGCGGCAACGGCGCAGGCCACCGCCGTACCGTCGGCCTCATGCGCAAACACGATCACCACCCGCTTGGGCGCATGGGCCTTGGCCGCATTGACCGCCGCAATGACGCCGCTGCGCACCGACGCGGGCTTGCCGTCGCCAATGGCGGCGAGCACCACGCGCGAGGCCACCACCTCGTCTGGATGGTAGAGCGCGAGCAGCTTGCCGGCCTTGTCGGGCAGGTCGCCGGCCTTGCGCGCGCTGGCAATCAGGGCGGAAAGCGGGTCCTTGGCGGTGATGGGGGCGCTGCCGACGAGCACGATCAGAACGTCGGATTTTTCGGCCGCGGCGCGGGCGACGGTGAGGGTCTTGAGCTGAAAGTCCATAATCCTTTTTTTCCTCGAACGATGTTATTCCATTCTTCCCTACGCAAGGAGCTGTCGCGCAGCTTCGGAGCGACCCTCGTGGTCCTGGTCACCATCGTGATGACCATGATGCTCATCCGCACGCTCGGGCTCGCCTCCAAGGGCAGCGTGAACCCGTCCGAAGTGTTCCTCGTGATGGCCTACACGGTGCTCGGCTACATGCCGACCATCCTTAGCCTGAGCCTGTTCATCGCCATTGTCGGCACCTTGTCGCGCATGTACCGCGACAGCGAGATGGTGATCTGGTTTTCCAGCGGGCGCGGGCTGGTCGACTTCGTGCAGCCGCTGTTCCGCTTTGCCTGGCCGGTGCTCGCGCTCATCGCCATCATGGCCTTGCTGGGCTGGCCCTGGGCCAACTCGCAGACCATCGGCATGCGCGCGCAGTATGAAAGGCGCAGCGACATCGAACGCGTCACGCCCGGCGAATTCCGCGAATCGGCCGGGCGCATCCGCGTCTTCTTCATCGACAAGGACACGCCCGACGGCGCCACGGCCACCAACGTGTTCATCTGGGCCATCGAGCGGGGGCTGCAGATCACCACATCGGCGCGCAGCGGCCGCATCGAGAACGTGGGCGAGCACCGCTACCTGATGCTGAGCAACGGCCAGCGGGTCGAACGCCCGCTGCTGCCCACGGCAACCTCGGGCCTCAAGATCAGCGAATTCGAGACCTACGGCACCCGCGCCGGCGGCAACGACTCGTTTACCACCGACTCCACGCCGGCCCGCGCCAAGCCTACGCTCCAGCTCCTGCGAGAGCCCGGCGACGCGAACCGCGGCGAACTCGCCTGGCGCATCGGCATGCTGCTGGCTGCCATCAACTTCGTGCTGCTCGCACTGACCGTCTCCAGCGTCAACCCGCGCGTGGGGCGCAGCGGCAACCTGCTGTTTGCGCTGTTCGCCTTCGTCGTCTACTACAACATGCTCAATCTCGGCCAAAGCTGGATCAGCTCGGGCCGCTACGGCATGGGCTCCTTCATGCTGCTGCTTCACGGCGGCGTGCTGCTGATCGGCGTGGCATGGCTGGTTTTGCGCAATAACAACTGGGGCAGGCGGCGCAGGACGGAACGCGTCATTGCCGGCGGCCTGCCGTCCCAGCCCAACACGATCGACCCGACCACGTGAAAACAATCCGACGCCTGATCTACGTCGAGGCATTGAAGGCCGTGGCCTTCGTGACGCTCGGCTTCCTGAGCCTGTTCTTCTTCTTCGACTTTGTCGATGAACTGCAATCCATCGGCAAGCCAGAAAGCCTTGCCTACGGCCCGGCGCAGGCACTGGTCTACGTGACCCTGCTCATTCCAAGCCACCTTTATGAGCTGCTTCCCATCACGGTGCTGATCGGCTGCATCTTCGTGATGGCGCGGCTGGCGCAAAGCTCCGAATACACCATTCTTCGCACCAGCGGCCTCGGCCCCTGGCGCGCGCTGCGCACCCTGCTGCTGCTGGGCGTGGGTTTCGTTTTTCTGACCTTTGCCATCGGCGACTACATCGCGCCGGCGTCCGAGCGCACGGGCCAGCTGCTCAAGTCGCGCTACCAGGGCACCTTCTCGCTGGTCGGCAACACGGGCGCGTGGCTCAAGGAAAAGCGCGGCGACGTGTCGTACGCCGTCAACGTGCTGTCCATCTCGCGCGACGGCTCCCTGCGGAATGCGCGCATCTTCGAGTTCGACGAGAAGGGCTATGTGCGCAAGCAGCTGCTCGCAACTTCCGCGCGCATCCTGGAAGACCGCTGGGTCTTGTCGGACGTCGAGCTGCAGGACTACGACACGCGCAGCGACGCCAACAAGGCGCACATCCTGACCAGCCGGGTGCCAGAGATCGAGTGGCCGACCACCCTCACGGCCGAAATGGTGTCGGTGGCCCTCTTGCGGCCCGACCGCATGAGCACCATCGACCTGTTCGACTACATCAGCCACCTCGAAGCCAACGGGCAGACCGCCCAGCGCTACGAGATCCAGTTCTGGCGGAAGGTCTTCTATCCGCTTTCGTGCCTGGTGATGGTGGTGCTCGCCCTGCCCTTCGCGTACCTGCACTTCCGCCAGACCGGCATCACCACCTATGTGTTCGGCGGCGTGATGATCGGCATCAGCTTTTTCCTGCTGAACAACGTGTTCGGCTATCTCGGCAACCTGAGCAACTGGTCACCATGGCTGACCGCGGCGGCGCCAGGGCTGATCTATTCGGTCATGTCGCTTGCCGCATTCAGCTGGCTCGTTCTTCGAAGATAGAAGCAGGAGCCGGACATGACCACGGTGAATGCAAGGGGCATCATCCTCCTGGCCCATGGCTCGCGCGACGAGCGCTGGCGCGAACCCATCGAGGCCGTGGCCGCGCGCGTCACGGCGCTCGATCCGCAAGCGCGGGTGGTTTGCGCCTATATGGAGCTGGCAACGCCCGACCTGCGCACCGCATCGGCAGCGTTGATTGCGAGCGGCGCCAGCTCGCTCAGGGTCGTTCCGCTGTTCCTGGGCATGGGCAAGCACGCCCGCGAAGACCTTCCGCTGCAACTCGACGCCCTGCGCGGCACTTGGCCCGAGGTCGAGTTCCAGCTCGCTAACATCGTCGGCGAAGAGCCCGAACTGGTCGAACTGCTGGCCAGAATCGCAACCAAATCTTGAACTCCCGGGCATTTCGATAGACTCCGAAGGCATAATGAATTCCGCAATAAGACGGAATTTGATATGAATCTGCACCAATTCAAGTTTGTTCAGGAGGCCGTACGGCGCAACCTGAACCTCACGGAGGCGGCCAAGGCGCTCCACACTTCGCAGCCCGGCGTGTCCAAAGCCATCATCGAGCTCGAAGAAGAACTCGGCGTCGAAATCTTCGCCCGCCACGGCAAGCGCCTCAAGCGAGTGACGGAGCCGGGCCAGCACGTCATTGCCAGCATCGAGCTGATCATGCGGGAAGTGGGCAACCTCAAGCGCATCGGCGAGCAGTTCAGCGCGCAGGACAGCGGCACCCTCTCCATTGCCACCACCCACACCCAGGCCCGCTACGTGCTGCCGGTGCCGGTGGCCAAGCTGCGCGAGGCCTACCCCAAGGTGAACGTAAGCCTGCACCAGGGCTCGCCCGACCAGGTGGCGCGCATGGTGATCGACGAAATTGCCGAGGTGGGCATTGCGACCGAATCGCTCGCGGACTACACAGAGCTGGTGACCCTGCCCTGCTACGAATGGCAGCATGTGCTGGTGCTCCCCAAAGACCACCCGCTGGCGGCCAAGGAGCGCATTTCTCTCGAAGACTTGGCGCACGAACCCATCATTACCTACCACCCGTCGTTCACCGGCCGCACACGCATCGACCATGCCTTTGCGCAGAAAAAGCTCACGCCGCGCATCGCGCTCGAGGCCATCGACTCCGACGTGATCAAGACCTATGTGCGGCTGGGCCTGGGCGTGGGTATCGTGGCTGAGATGGCGGTGCGCGACGAGTCGAATGCCGACCTCGTGGTGCGCCCCATGGGCCATGTCTTCGGCCAGAACATCGCACGCGTCGCGTTCAAGCGCAGCGCCTACCTGCGCAACTTCGTGTTCAAGTTTGCCGAGCTGCTGTCCGACCGGCTCGACCGCAATCTGATCGCCAAGGCCCTGAGCGGGCATCAGCAAGACTACGATCTTTGATATTCAGCAGCCCCAGCTTCCGACCACGACCATGAGCACTGTTCTTTCCGCCCCACGCACGCCGGAGATCACCACCAAGCTGCCCGCCGTCGGCACCACCATCTTCACCGTGATGTCCGCGCTGGCAGCCGAGAAGAACGCGGTGAACCTCGGCCAGGGCTTTCCCGACTTCAACTGCGACCCGAAGCTGCTCGAAGACGTGACGGCCGCCATGGCCGCGGGCCACAACCAATATCCGCCGATGCCCGGCATTCCCGCACTGCGCGAAGCCATTGCCGGCAAGATTGCTGCGCTCTACGGCCACAGCTACAACGCTGCCATCGAGATCACGGTGACCGCGGGTGCCACGCAGGCAATCATCACGGCCATTCTTGCCGTGGTGCGCGCGGGCGACGAGGTGATTGTTCTGGAGCCCTGCTACGACAGCTACGTGCCCAACATCGAGCTTGCAGGGGGCAGCGTGGTGCGCGTTCCGCTCACCCCGGGCACGTTCCGGCCCGACTTCGACAAGATTGCTGCTGCGCTGTCGCCGCGCACGCGCGCCATCATCGTCAACACGCCGCACAACCCGAGCGCCACCATCTGGACCGCGGCCGAAATGCGCAAGCTCGAAGAGCTGCTCGCGCCGACAGACGTGTTCGTGATTGCCGACGAGGTGTACGAGCACATGATCTACGACGGTGCGCAGCACGAAAGCGTGGCGCGCTTCCCGGGTCTGGCGGCGCGCAGCTTCATCGTGAGCAGCTTCGGCAAGACCTATCATGTCACCGGCTGGAAAGTCGGCTACGTGGCGGCGCCGGCACCGCTCATGGCGGAATTCCGCAAGGTGCACCAGTTCAACGTGTTCACGGTGAACACGCCCATGCAGCATGCGCTCGCGCAGTACATGGCCGACCCGAAGCCGTACCTCGAGCTTCCGGCCTTCTACCAGCACAAGCGCGACCTGTTCGCCGCCGGTTTGGCCGAAAAGACCCGCTTCAAGCTGCTGCGCAGCGAAGGCAGCTACTTCCAGTGCGTCGACATCTCGGCAGTCAGCGATCTCTCCGAAGCCGACTTCTGCCTGTGGCTCACCAGCGAGATCGGGGTGGCGGCCATTCCGCTATCGGCCTTCTACGGCAATGGCTTCGACCAGCGCGTGGTCCGTTTCTGTTTCGCCAAGAAGGACGAGACACTGATCTCCGCGCTGAACCGTCTCGCCCGCTTATGAGGGGGCCGAGGCGGCTTCAAGGCCGACGCCAACGGTAGGACAGTCCTGACCGCCGAAGGAGCGGCTTTCCGGCGTGTGTTGCGCCCCCGGACACCGAGCATCGATGCTCGTAACAACAACGTCCAGGAGAAAAGCATGTCCCTCTCGTTCATTCTGCTGATCATTCTGATCTTGCTGCTGATCGGCGCGCTGCCGAGCTGGGGTTACAGCCGGAGCTGGGGCTATTGGCCCAGCGGCGGCCTGGGCCTGGTCGTGCTGATCGTGGTCATCCTGGTGCTCATGGGACGCATATAGCGGTCCCGCGTAGTTCTCGCACCTGAAAAAAGCCCGCGCAAGCGGGCTTTTTTCGCTTGCCGATCAGCCCTGCAGCTGGGCCCAGGCTTTGTCCAGCCGCTTGATGCTGACTGGCTGCGGCGTGCGCAGCTCCTGCGCGAAAAAGCTCACGCGAAGCTCTTCCAAGAGCCAGCGGAATTCGAGCATGCGATCGTCCACCACGCCCTTGCGCTCCGCCACCAGCCGCCAGTAGCGCTGCTCCTGTGGGCGCAGTTCGGCCAGCTTGGCGGCGTCGCGCGCCGCGTCGGCACGCAGCTTGTCGAGCCGCAGCACGATCGCCTTGAGGTAGCGCGCGAAATGCTGCAACTGCATCCATGGCGCATCGGCAATGAACCGCTTGCCCACCAGGCGCTGCAACTGCTGCGCGGCGTCCTGCACGGCTTCGGGCTGGATCTTGGTGTCCTTGATCTTGCGTGCGGCGGCCGCGTACTCGACCAGGATGGTCGACGCCAGCCGCGCCACCTCGTTCGCAATCAGCGTGAGCCGGCCCCGGCCCTCTTCGAGCCGGCGCTTGAATGCAACCTCGTCGGTGGGCAGCGGCTCCTGCAGAAACGCGCGGTCGATCGCCACGTCGATGATCTGCGTGCGCAATTCTTCCGATGTGCCGAGCGGCATGTAGGCCACCGCCATCTTCTGCAGATCGGGGATGTTCTTCTCGAGATACTTGAGCGCGTCTTTCAGCTGAAGCGCAAACAGCCTTCGCAAGCCGGCGCGGTGCTTCGCGGCGGCCACGGCGGGTTCGTCGAACACTTCGATGGTGACGGCGTCGCCCTCGTCGCGCAGGGCCGGAAACCCGATGAGCGACTGCGATCCGCGGCGCACTTCCATCAGTTCGGGCAACTCGCCGAAGCTCCAGCTCGTATAGCGCTGGCCGGCGGGCAAGCTCGGCGCGGCCGGCGCAGGCGCGGCGGCGTTGTCCTTGGTTTGCGCGCGCCCATCGACACCACCCGCTGGCTTTCGTTCCCCGGAAGCCTTGACGTTGAGCCCCGCCAACGCCTGGAAGGCGCCCCGCGCCTGCGCACCCAGTTCGGCCTTGAGTGCGCCCAGGTTGCGTCCCATGCCAAGCTGGCGCCCGTGCTCGTCCACGATGCGCAGGTTCATGAACAGGTGCGGCGGCAGCATGTCGAGCTTGAAGTCGGCGCGCTTCACGTCGATGCTCGTGGCGTCGCGCACGCGCTTCAGGAGCACGTCGGTCAGCGAGCCGTGGCCGAACACTTCCGGCGCCGAGAGTTCTTCCGCCAGCTTGGCCGCCGAATCGGGCAGTGGCACCAGGCGCGATCGCGGGCGTTGCGGCAGGCTCTTGAGCAGCGCCTGGATCTTGTCCTTGAGCATGCCTGTCACCAGCCATTCGCAGCGCTCTTCGCTCACCTGGTTGAGCACGAAAAGCGGCACGCTCACCGTCAGGCCGTCTTTCGCGTCGCCCGGCTCGTGCAGGTAGCTCGCGGCGCAATCGACACCGCCAAGCCGCAGCGCGGGCGGGAACGACTGCGTGGTGATGCCGGCCGCCTGGTGGCGCATCAGCTCTTCGCGCGTCAGGAAGAGAAGCCGCGGCTGCTCCTTCGAGGCATGGCGGTACCAGTTCTCGAAGGTAATGCCACTCGCCACGTCGGCGGGCAGTTGCGCGTCGTAGAAGGCGAAGATCAATTCTTCATCGACCAGCACGTCTTGCCGGCGCGCCTTGTGTTCGAGCCCCTCGACCTCGCGCACCAGCTTGCGGTTGGCCGCCAGGAACGGAAACTTGCTTTCCCACTGCCCGCCGACCAGCGCCTCGCGAATGAAGATCTCGCGCGCCGCCACCGGATCGACCTTGGTGAAATCGACGCGGCGCCCGCTGTAGACCACCAGGCCATAAAGCGTTGCGCGCTCCAGCGCCGAAACCTGCGCGCCCTTCTTCTCCCAGTGCGGATCGAGCAGCTGCTTCTTCAGCAGATGGCCGGCCACCTGTTCGAGCCACTGCGGCTCGATGTTGGCAATGCCGCGGCCGAAGAGCCGCGTGGTCTCGACCAGCTCGGCCGCAACAATCCAGCGGCCCGGCTTCTTCTTCAGGTGCGCGCCCGGATGGCGGTAGAACTTGATGCCGCGCGCACCGAGATACGCCTCGTCGTCTTCCAGCTTCCACCCCACGTTGCCGAGCAGGCCCGCCAGCATCGACAGGTGCAGAGATTCGTAGCCGGCGGGCTCGGCGTTGATGCGCCACTTGTGCTCCGTGACCACCGTGAGCAACTGCGAGTGGATGTCGCGCCATTCGCGCACGCGGCGAATGTTGATGAAGTTCTGGCGCAGCAACTGCTCGTACTGGCGGTTGCTCAGCTTATGTGTATCCCCGTGCCCGCCGCGCGCATCGGCAATCCATTTCCACAGCCGCAGGTAGCCGCTGAACTCGCTCTTCTCGTCGTCGAACTTGGAGTGCGCCTGGTCGGCCTGCTGCTGCGCATCCATCGGCCGGTCGCGCACATCCTGCACGCTGAGGGCCGATGCGATGACGAGCACTTCTTCGAGCGCGCCGCGTGTGCGGGCCTCCAGGATCATCCGGCCCACGCGCGGGTCGAGCGGCAGCTTGGCCAGCTCGGCACCCGTGGCCGTGAGCTCGTTGGCGTCGTCGACCGCGCCCAGTTCGTTCAGCAACTGGTAGCCGTCCGCAATCGCCCGCGGCGAAGGTGCTTCGAGAAACGGAAAACGCGCCACGTCGCCCAGGCGCAGCGACTTCATGCGCAAGATGACGCCGGCCAGCGATGAACGCAGGATCTCGGGATCGGTAAAACGCGGCCGGCCTTCGAAATCCTTCTCGTCGTAGAGCCGGATGCAGATGCCATTGGCCACGCGGCCGCAACGGCCCGCGCGCTGGTTGGCTGCAGCCTGGCTGATCGGCTCGACCAGCAGTTGCTCGACCTTGCTGCGGAAGCTGTAGCGCTTGACGCGCGCCGTACCGGTGTCGATCACGTAGCGGATGCCCGGCACGGTGAGCGAGGTTTCGGCCACGTTGGTGGCGAGCACGATGCGCCGGCCCGTGTGGCCGTCGAAGATGCGGTCCTGCTCGGGGCCCGACAGCCGTGCGAACAGCGGCAGCACCTCGGCATTGCGCAGCAGCGGCTGGTGGCTCAGGTGGCGGCGCAGATGGTCGGCCGCCTCGCGGATTTCGCGCTCCCCGGGCAGGAACACGAGGATGTCGCCCGCGTTGTGCGGATCGCGCCAGAGCTCGTCGACGCCATCGGCAATGGCGTCGTTCAGGTCGTGCTCGCGCGACTCTTCAAAGGGCCGATAGCGCTGCTCGACCGGAAAGGTGCGGCCGGACACATAGATGATCGGCGCAGGCCCCTTGCCCGACGCAAAGTGCTGCGCAAAGCGGTCGGCATCGATGGTGGCCGAGGTCACGATCACCTTCAGGTCAGGCCGGCGCGGAAGAATCTCACGCAGGTAGCCGAGCAGGAAGTCGATGTTCAGCGAGCGCTCGTGCGCCTCGTCGATGATGAGCGTGTCGTAGGCCTTCAGCAGCGGATCGGTCTGCGTTTCCGCCAGCAGGATGCCGTCGGTCATGAGCTTGACCGAGGCGTCGCGGCTCAGCCGGTCCTGGAAGCGCACCTTGAAGCCGACCACGTCGCCCAGCGGCGTTTTCAGCTCTTCGGAAATGCGCTTGGCCACCGAGCTCGCGGCAATGCGCCGTGGCTGCGTGTGGCCAATGAGGCGGCCCTTGCCCGGCGGCGCATTGAGCTTGCCGCGGCCGAGCGCCAGCGCGATCTTCGGCAGCTGGGTGGTCTTGCCCGAGCCCGTTTCGCCGCAGACGATCACCACCTGGTGCGCCTCGATGGCGGCCATGATTTCATCGCGCCGGCCGGAGACCGGAAGCGATTCGGGAAAGTCGATGCGCAGGGGAGCGGAAGGTGTCGTGGTCGTCAAGGGAAAAGCTGTTCGCGAGGCGCGGCGGGCAAACCGTCGATTATCGGTGCGCACCGCCACTGTTGCACGCCTCCCACATTGCTTGGCTGCCACGCAACAGGCGGAGTAAATAGTCTTTACTCCCGCGCAACCCGCCGCTACGATTGCGCCCATGACCTCCTTCCTCGTACCCCCCACTCTGCGCAGCCGCCGCGCAAGCCATGCCCCGGTGCATGGCGGGGTCGAGCTGCCGCGTCCGGCCTGAAGAAGCCCGCGCGTCCGTTGCACCGGACGCCCTGCTCGCTTCCACGGCCGAAGCGCAGCAACCGACCCTCACACAGCGTCTGCATTGCCGCCTCCTCGCCCCCGAGGGAGCGGCGGCTTCTTCATTTCCGTTTTTCATCCAAGAATTTCCATGTCCAACGACATTCATCCAGACCTGCATGCGGCGCTCTCCGAGCGGACGCTCCACCTGCAAGCGGTTGCCCAGGCGCTCAAGACCGAGCTCTTCGGCATCGACGACATCATCGACCGCGTGATCGATTCACTGCGGGCGTGGTACGTGTTTCCGCAGCTCATCAGCCGCCCGGTCATCGTGTGCCTCTGGGGCCTCACGGGCACCGGCAAGACTCAGTTGGTGCGCAGGCTCGCGCAGCACCTGGGCTTTTACGACCGCTTCATCGAGGTACAGATGGACGGCTTCAGCCATGGCTCGGGCTACAGCAGCCGGGGTTCGATTTCGGCCATGCTGGCCGAATCGGGCATCGACGAAGGCACGCCGGGCATCCTGGTGCTCGACGAGTTCCAGCGCTTTCGCACGCTGGAGAGCAACGGCAACGACGCCAGGGTCGAGCGCTACCAGGACGTGTGGGCACTGCTGTCCGACGGCCGGCTGCCGCCGGCGCTCTCGATGCTCGGCGAAATCGAGGCCTCGCTCGCCCAGGCCGAATATGAGCAAGACCGCGACGGTCCGCCCGACAAGAAGAAGGCGAAGAAGCGAAAGCTCCACCTCGCGCCCTGGGAAGCGCAAGAGATCAAGCGCTGCCTGAAACTCCCCGAAACGCTGCTGCAGATCATGGCCTGGAAGCCTTCCGAGGTGCATGCACGGCTGCGCGCCTTCCGCGACACGCAGCAGAGTTGGGAGACTGATTACAGCAAGCTGCTGGTGTTCGTCTCGGGCAACCTCGACGAGATGTATGCCGAAACCGCGCGCCGCGTGGAAGACTGCGACACCGACGCCGACATCTTCCATGCGCTGACGAAGAAGCTCTCTCTCATCGATGTGAAGAAGGCGCTGTCCGAACGCTTCAAGCCCGAGCAGGTGGCGCGGCTGGGCAACAACCACGTCATCTACCCCTCGTTCAGCCGGGCCACCTATGTGCAGCTGATTCTTTCGATCTGCGACCGCTACGTGGAAGAGATCCGTGAAAGCTCGGGTGTGCGCTTCATGCTCGAGTCGAGTGTGTACGAGCAGATCTACGCCAACGCCGTTTTCCCGGCACAGGGCACGCGCCCGCTGTTCTCCTCGATCCACGCGATCCTGAGCGCGACGCTGGTCAACGCGGCACTCTGGGCACTGGAGCAAGGCGCGGGCGGTGCAGAGCCGGTGTGGCTGTCGCTGGAAACGGCGGGTGACAAGGCTTGCATCGTGGCTCGGTATCGGGAAGGCAAGCGCGAGGTGCGCCGCAGCTTTGCGGTCACGCTCGAGCTCAACCGGCTCAAGCAGCGCTCGAACGAAGACTTTCGGGCGCTGCTGGCGGTGCACGAGGCCGGCCACGGCGTGGCCTACGGCCTGCTGTTCGGCCGTGCGCCGCAGGAGATCAAGATCAACGTCGCATCTTTCGAGGGCGGCTACAACAGCTACGAAGACCGCAAGGCATGGTCGCGGCAAAACCTGCGCGACCGCATCTGTGTGGGACTGGCGGGCCGGGCCGCGGAGCAACTGGTGTTCGGCGAACAGGCCTGCACCTCGGGCGCGTCGCAAGACTTCCGCCAAGCCACCGCATTCGCCGCGCAGTACGTGCGCCACTACGCCTTCGGCACGCGGCTGAGCCGCACCGACGTGGCCAACGATGCCGAGGACAACCTCAACACCGACCTGAAGGCCACCAACCCCGAGATCGAAGCGCTGCTCGCGCAGGAGCACGCACGCGCGCTGGCACTGCTCGAGGCGCACACGCCCGCGTTCATGGCGGTGGTCGATGCCCTGATGCGCGAAGGCTCCGTGGCGCCGTTGCAACTGGCCGAAATGCTCGACCTGCCCGCCGACGCGGGTGAATCGACCGACGCCTATGCCGCGCTGCTGGCCACCTTCAGGGCGCGCAAGCTGCCCGGTTCGGAGCCTCCCCAGGCGCCGGGCGGCCCAGTCCCGGGAGCCAGTGCCGCCCGGCTGCTGCGCGCGCTGGCCTGAGCTGCGCGAACCTTCGTTCAAGAATGCACAATCACGCTCCATGTCCACCGTTTTCAACTTCACCTTCGTGCCCTGGTTCCGCTCGGTCGCGCCCTACATCCACACGCACCGCGGTAAGACTTTCGTGGTCGCCCTGGCGGGTGAGGCGATTGCGGCGGGCAAGCTGCAGAACATTGCGCAAGACCTGGCGCTGATCCAGAGCATGGGCGTCAAGATCGTGCTGGTGCACGGCTTCCGCCCGCAGGTCAACGAGCAACTCGCCGCCAAGGGGCACGAGGCGCGCTATTCGCACGGCATCCGCATCACCGACGAGGTGGCGCTCGACTCCGCCCAGGAAGCCGCCGGCCAGTTGCGCTACGAGATCGAAGCCGCATTCAGCCAGGGCCTGCCGAACACGCCGATGGCCGGTTCGACGGTGCGCGTGATCTCGGGCAACTTCATTACCGCCCGGCCCATCGGCGTGGTCGACGGCGTGGACTTCAAGCATTCGGGCCTGGTGCGCAAGGTCGATGCGGTCGGCATCCGCCGCACGCTCGACTTCGGCGCCATGGTGCTGATGTCGCCCTTCGGCTTTTCGCCCACCGGCGAGGCGTTCAACCTGACGATGGAAGAAGTCGCCACCAGCGTGGCCATTTCGATCCAGGCCGACAAGCTGATCTTCCTGACCGAAATTCCGGGCATCCGTATCGACAGCGAACTGCCCGAGAGCGAAGACAACCCCATCGACACCGAGCTGCCGCTCGCCGCGGCCGAGAAGCTGCTGGCCTCGCTGCCGGCGCCGCAAAAACCCACCGACACCGCGTTTTACCTGCAGCACTGCGTCAAGGCGTGCAAGGCCGGCGTGGAGCGCAACCACATCCTGCCGTTTGCGCTCGACGGCTCGCTGCTGCTCGAAATCTACGTGCACGACGGCGTGGGCACCATGGTCATCGACGAGAAGCTCGAAAGCCTGCGCGAAGCCACGGTGGACGACATCGGCGGCATCCTGCAGCTGATCGAACCCTTCGAGCGCGACGGCACCCTGGTGAAGCGCGACCGCACCGAAATCGAGCGCGACGTGGGCCACTACACCGTCATCGAACACGACGGCGTGATCTTTGGCTGCGCGGCCCTCTACCCCTACCCCGAGGCGCGCACGGCCGAGATGGCGGCGCTGACCGTATCGCCCCAGTCGCAATCGCAAGGCGATGGCGAGCGCATCCTCAAGCGCATCGAGCATCGCGCCAAGGCCATGGGCCTGGAAAGCATCTTCGTGCTCACCACGCGCACCATGCACTGGTTCCTCAAGCGCGGCTTCCAGCAGGTCAACCCCGACTGGCTGCCCGAAGCCCGCAAGCGCAAGTACAACTGGGACCGCAAGAGCCAGGTGCTGGTCAAGAAAATCTGAACCCATAAAGGAAGCCCGCCGCCATGACGCTCGCCACCGCCCTGCTGTTCTCCATCGTGGCGCTGGCCGCCATTGCGACGCCCGGCCCTACGGTGCTGCTGGCGCTGAGCAACGGCTCCAGGCGCGGCGTGCGCGGCGCACTGCCCGGCATCCTGGGCGCCGTGCTGTCCGACTTCGTCCTGGTCGGCGCCGTCGCCCTCGGCCTTGGCGCACTGCTGGCCGCCTCGGAGTTCTGGTTCTCCATGCTCAAGTGGGTGGGCGCCGTGTACCTTGCATGGCTGGGCATTCGCATGCTGCGCTCCAAGGGCGGCAGCTTCGACGCGCCCAGGGCCGCCGCGGGCGACCCTTCGTCCGGGGCACCCAAGGAGGGCCGCAAGGTCTTCCTCAAGTCGTTCCTGGTGGCGGTCACTAACCCCAAGGGCTACCTGTTCTGCTCGGCATTGATGCCGCAGTTCATCGACCCGGCGGCTGCGCAGGGCATGCAGTACGCCATCATCGCCGTGCTGTTCGCTTCGCTCGATGCAGCCGTCATGCTGGTTTATGCCTTTGTCGGCGCGCGGGCGATGCGGCTGCTAACCGCCTCAGCGGCCCGCTGGATCGACCGCACCTGCGGCGCGATGCTGCTGGCGCTGGCCGGCTCGCTGGCGTTCTACCGGCGCAGCGGCACCTGAGCAGGCCGGAGCGGACGGCGACCCGTCGCCGATAATCGCTCTCCATGAACCCCCTGCTTTCCAAGCTTCAGCCCTACCCCTTCGAGCGGCTGCGGCTCCTTTTCGAGGGCGTCAAGCCCAATGCCGATTACGCGCCCGTCAGCCTGGGCATCGGCGAGCCCAAGCACGCCACGCCCGAGTTCATCAAGGAGGCGCTGGCGGCCAGCATGTCGACACTGGCGGCCTACCCCGCAACCGCCGGCAACCTAAAGCTGCGCACCGCCTTTACCGACTGGCTGCAGCGCCGCTACGCCTTGCAACTCGACCCGGCCTCGCAGGTGCTGCCGGTCAACGGCTCGCGCGAGGCGCTGTTCTCGCTGGCGCAAACGGTGGTCGACGCCAGCAAATCGCCCGCGCCGGTGGTCGTTTCGCCCAATCCGTTCTATCAAATCTACGAAGGCGCGGCCCTGCTCGCGGGCGCCGAGCCGTACTACGTTCCGAGCGTGCCGTCGCGCAATTTCGCGGTCGATTGGGACAGCGTTCCCGAGGCGGTCTGGGAGCGCACCCAGCTGGTGTTCGTCTGCTCGCCGGGCAACCCGACCGGCGCCGTGATGCCGTTGGACGAATGGAAAAAGCTTTTCGCACTGTCCGACCGCTTCGGTTTCGTGATTGCGGCCGACGAGTGCTACAGCGAGATCTACTTTCGCGACGAGCCCCCGCTCAGCGGCCTGGAAGCCGCCGCAAAGCTGGGCCGCAGCGACTTCAAGAACCTGATTGCGCTCACCTCGCTGTCCAAGCGCAGCAACGTGCCGGGACTGCGCAGCGGCTTCGTGGCGGGCGATGCGGCCATCATCAAGAGCTTCTTGCTCTACCGCACCTACCACGGCAGCGCGATGAGCGGCACCGTGGCCGCGGCCAGCATTGCGGCCTGGGGCGACGAAGCCCACGTGGTCGAAAACCGCGCCAAGTACCGCGCCAAGTTTGCAGCCGTCACGCCGCTGCTTGAACCGGTGCTCGATGTGCGGCTGCCGGACGCCAGCTTCTACCTGTGGGCGGGGGTGCCCGAAGTGTGGGCTGGCGACGACGAATCCTTCGCCCGCGAGCTCTACGCTCAATACAATGTTACGGTTTTGCCGGGGAGCTATCTGGCGCGCGACACGGCGCACAGCCCCAACCCCGGCCGCGGCCGCATCCGCATGGCTTTGGTGGCCGAAACTGCCGAATGCGTGGAAGCCGCCGAACGCATCGTCCGCTTCGTCCAGTCCGGTGCAAAAGGCCAGCGCTGAACCGCTGCTTTCCCGGCTCCCATTTTTTACCCGAGACCCTCTCATGACCCAGCAACTGCAACAAATCATCGACGCCGCGTGGGAAGACCGCGCCAATGTCTCGCCCAGTGCCGCCTCCGCCGAAGTGCGCGACGCCGTCGAGCACGTGATCTCCGAACTCAACAACGGCAAGCTGCGCGTTGCCACGCGTGAAGGCGTGGGCAAGTGGACGGTGCACCAGTGGATCAAGAAGGCCGTGCTGCTGTCGTTCCGCCTGAAGGACAACGAGCAGATGCAGGCCGGCTCGCTCGGCTTTTATGACAAGGTGCCGACCAAGTTCTCGCACCTGTCGGCCGGCGAGCTGAAGGAATCGGGCGTGCGCATCGTGCCGCCGGCCGTGGCACGCCGCGGCAGCTACATCGCCAAGGGCGCGATCCTGATGCCCTCGTACGTGAACATCGGCGCCTACGTGGGCGAAGGCACCATGGTCGACACCTGGGCCACCGTGGGCTCGTGCGCGCAGATCGGCGCCAACGTGCACCTGTCGGGCGGCGTCGGCATCGGCGGCGTGCTCGAGCCGCTGCAGGCCGGCCCGACCATCATCGAAGACAACTGCTTCATCGGCGCCCGCTCCGAAGTGGTCGAAGGCGTGGTGATCGAAGAAAACTCCGTGCTCGGCATGGGCGTGTACATCGGCCAGAGCACACCCATCTTCAACCGCGACACCGGAGAAACCTTCTTCGGCCGCGTGCCGTCCGGCAGCGTGGTCATCAGCGGCAACCTGCCCAAGAAGACCAAGTCGGGCCAGGACTACAGCACCTACGCGGCCATCATCGTCAAGACGGTCGATGCGCAAACGCGCTCCAAGACCAGCCTGAACGACCTGCTGCGCGACTGATCGACAGGCTCCCGCCTTTGTCCCGTTAGAAAACAACAGCACCCGAGGAGAGAGACCGATGAACATGATGGAGCGAATTCTTCGTTTGATGGCCGAGCGCAAGGCCTCCGACATCTACCTCTCGGCCCACTCTCCGGTGCTGATTCGCATGAACGGCACCTGCGTGCCGATCAATGCGCAGGTGCTGCCCGCCACCGCGCCGCTCGCGTTGCTGGCCGAAGTGGTGCCCGAAGCCCGCATCCAGGAGCTGGAAAGAACGGGCGAACTCAACATGGCCGTGATGCTCGAAGGCGCCGGCAACTACCGCATCAGCGCCATGCGCCAGCGCGGCAGCTATGCGGTGGTGGTGCGGCACATCGCCTCGACCATCCCCAGCTTTGCCGACCTGAACCTGCCCGACATTCTCAAGACACTGATCATGGAAAAGCGCGGGCTGATCCTGATGGTCGGCGCTACCGGCGCGGGCAAGACCACCACGCTCGCATCGATGCTCGACTACCGCAACGAGCACGCCACGGGCCACATCCTCACGGTGGAAGAACCCATCGAGTTCACCTACACCAACAAGAAGTCGCTGGTGAACCAGCGCGACGTGGGCAGCGACACCGAGTCGCTGCAGGTGGCGCTCAAGAACGCGTTGCGCCAAGCGCCCGACGTGATCCAGATCGGCGAAATCCGCGACCGCGAAACCATGACGGCAGCCATTGCCTATGCGCAGTCGGGCCACCTGTGCGTGGCCACGCTGCATGCCAACAACAGCTACCGCGCGCTCAACCGCATCCTGAGCTTCTTCCCGGTCGAGGTGCGCCCCACGCTGCTGGGCGACCTGGGCTCGGCCCTGCGCGCTATCGTGTCGCAGCGGTTGCTGCGCACGCCCACCGGCGGCCGCGTGCCGGCGCTCGAAGTCATGCTCAACACGGCCCTGGTGGCCGAGCTGATCGAAAAAGGCGACTTCTCCGCCGTCAAGGAGGCCATGGAACAGTCGATGGCCGAAGGCTCGCAGACCTTCGAGGAAGACATTGCCCGCCTCATCACCGAAGAGCGCGTGACGCGCGAGGAAGGCCTGGCCCAAGCCGACTCGCCCACCAACCTGATGTGGCGCCTGCAGAACCGCGCCGCGCCCAAGCCCAAGACCGAAGACCGCCACCTGACGGACCAGGTCGACGAACCCACCTTTACCGACATCACGCTGGACGTGAAGTTCTGACCGACCCGGCCCCCTGGCTTTTTTCTGATGTCCCGTACGCTCCAGCTCGCCGAACAACTCATCTCGCGCCCCTCCGTCACCCCCGAGGATGCGGGTTGCCAACAGATCATCGGCGAACGGCTGGCGCCGCTGGGCTTCACGCTTGAAACCATCGAGAGCGGCCCGGCCGACTTTCGCGTGACCAACCTGTGGGCGGTGCGCCGCCCCACTGGCGCCAGGGCAACCAAGACGCTGGTGTTCGCGGGCCATACCGACGTGGTGCCCACCGGCCCGGTCGAGCAATGGACCAGCCACCCCTTCACGCCCACGCACCGCGGCGGCAAGCTCTACGGCCGCGGGGCCTGCGACATGAAGACCTCGGTCGCCGCCTTCGTGGTGTCGATCGAAGAATTTCTCAAGGCCATGCCCGACCCCAAGCTCACGCTCGCGCTGCTGCTCACCAGCGATGAAGAAGGCCCGGGCATCGACGGCACCGTCGTCGTATGCAACGCCCTCGCCGCGCGCGGCGAAGTCATCGACTACTGCATCGTCGGCGAGCCCACCGCCGTCCAGCGCTGCGGCGACATGATCAAGAACGGCCGCCGCGGCACCATGAGCGGCAAGCTCACGGTCAACGGCGTGCAGGGGCACATCGCCTATCCGCACCTGGCGAAAAACCCGGTGCACGCCTTTGCGCCCGCGCTGGCCGAACTGGTGGCCATCAACGCGGCCGGCGGTTGGGACGCGGGCAATGCGTACTTCCAGCCCACCAGCTGGCAGATCAGCAATTTCCACTCGGGCACCGGCGCGAGCAACGTGATTCCGGGCAGCGCGGTCATCGACTTCAACTTTCGCTTTTCGACAGAGTCGACACCCGAATCGCTGCAGAAGCGCGTGCACGCGGTGCTCGATGCCCACGGCGTCGACTACACGCTCGCGTGGACCGTGGGCGGCCTGCCCTTTCTCACCACACCGGGCGAACTGGTGGCGTCGGTGCAGGCGGCCATTGCCGATGAAACCGGCATCCAGACCGAGCTGTCGACCAGCGGCGGCACCAGCGATGCGCGCTTCATCGCCAAGATCTGCACGCAGGTGGTCGAGCTGGGTCCGGTCAACGCCAGCATCCACAAGATCGACGAGCACATCGACGTGGCCGAGATCGAGACGCTGAAGAACATCTACAAGCGCACGCTGGAGCGGCTCGAAGCGTCGCTGGCCCGATGAGCACCGTCATCGAGCTGATCGAGGCCGGCGCCAAGCGGCTGGAAGAAGCCGGCGTCGCCTTCGGCCACGGCACCGCCAACGCCTTCGACGAAGCCGCCTGGCTCGTGATGTGGCGCCTGAAGTTGCCGCTGGACGAACTGGACGGGGTGGCCGACAGCCCCGTATCGCCGGCCGACGCCGGCAAGGTGCACGCACTCATCGAAGAGCGCATTGCCACGCGCAAGCCTGCCGCCTACCTCACGAAGGAGGCCTGGCTGCAGGGCGTGTCCTTTTACGTGGACGAGCGCGCCATCGTGCCGCGCAGCTTTATCGCCGAACTGATTGCAGACGGCAGCATCGACTACTGGCTGGGCGAACACACACAGCGCGTGCTCGATCTGTGCACCGGCAACGGCAGCCTGGCCGTGCTCGCGGCGCTGACCTATCCGGACGTAACGGTGGATGCCGCCGACCTGTCGGTGGAAGCGCTCGAGGTGGCCGCCATCAACGTGACGCGGCATCAGCTCGACGCACGCGTGACGCTGATCGAATCGGACGGCCTGAAGAAAGTGGCCGGCCCTTACGACCTGGTGCTGTGCAATCCGCCCTACGTGAACAGCGCGAGCATGGCCGCCCTGCCCGCCGAATACCGCGCCGAGCCTGAACTGGCGCTGGCCGGCGGCACCGACGGCATGGACTTTGTGCGCCAGCTGTTCGCCGACGCGCCTTCGCGCATGAGCGAGCAGGCGGTGCTGGTGCTTGAAATCGGCAACGAGCGCGACTACTTCGAGGCGGCATTTCCGCAGCTCGAGGTGGTGTGGCTCGAAACATCGGCGGGCGAGGACCAGGTCCTGCTGGTCACCCGAGCCGCTTTGCTGGCCGGTGCCGGCGCGCGTTAGCTGCGCCCGGTCGAGCCCCCACCGCTTTTCCGCAGCCTGCGCTGCGGCCCCCTTTAACGGGCGCTCTTCGCCCCTATGCCCCTTTGTGCCAGGCCGCCCGGGGCTGGGCGGGATAATCGCCCCTACGGTTCCTATTTCATGATTACTCTCAAAAACGTCATTCTTCGCCGCAGCGCCAAGGTTCTGCTCGACGGCGCCACCGTCACCCTCAACCCCGGTGAAAAGGTCGGCCTGGTGGGCCGCAACGGCGCAGGCAAGTCGACACTGTTCGCGCTGCTCAACGGCACGCTGCACGAAGACGGCGGCGACTTTTCGGTGCCCAAGCACTGGCGCATGGCCCAGGTGGCGCAGAACATGCCCGAAACCGACGAATCGGCCACCGAATTCGTGGTGGGCGGCGACACCCGCCTGACCGAGCTGCGCGAGAAGCTGGCCGCGATCGAGGCCGCCTACGAGGCCAACCCCGATGACGGCGACATCGGCATGGAACTGGCCCACGCCTACACCGACCTGGCCGACGCCGGCGAGCACGACGCAGTGCCGCGCGCGCAGGCGCTGATTCTTGGCCTGGGCTTCAAGTCGCACGAGCTCGACGAGCCCGTGAACAGCTTCTCGGGCGGCTGGCGCATGCGCCTGCAACTGGCCCGCGCGCTCATGTGTCCGAGCGACCTGCTGCTGCTCGACGAACCCACCAACCACTTGGACCTGGACGCGCTCGTCTGGCTCGAAGCCTGGCTGCAGAAATACGCCGGCACCATGATCGTCATCAGCCACGACCGCGAGTTTCTCGACGCCGTGACCGACGTGACCCTGCACATTGCCAACGCCCAGCTCACGCGCTACGGCGGCAACTACAGCAAGTTCGAGGACATGCGCGCGCTGCAGATGGAGCAGCAGCAAGTCGCCTTCAGCAAGCAGCAGGACAAGATCGCCCACCTGCAGAAGTTCATCGACCGCTTCAAGGCCAAGGCCAGCAAGGCCAAGCAGGCGCAAAGCCGTGTCAAGGCGCTGGAGCGCATGGAGCGCGTGGCGCCGCTGCTGGCCGAAGCCGACTTCACCTTCGAGTTCAAGGAGCCCGGCAATATTCCGAACCCGATGCTCTCGATCAGCAATGCGAGCTTCGGTTATGAGATCGAAGGCGAAGAGCCCAAGACCATCTTGCGCGGAGTCAGCCGCTCGGTGCTGGCGGGCCAGCGCATCGGCATTCTGGGCGCCAACGGCCAGGGCAAGTCGACCCTGGTGAAGACCATTGCGCGCGAAATGGGCGCGCTGGCCGGCCAGGTGACCGAGGGCAAGGGCCTGAACATCGGCTACTTTGCGCAGCAGGAACTCGACGTGCTGCGCCCGCAAGACACGCCGCTGGAGCACATGGTGCGCATGGCGCGGGAACTCGGCAGCAGCGTGAAAGAGGCCACCGGTGAGCAGGCCCTGCGCGGCTTTCTGGGCAGCTTCAACTTCAGCGGCGACATGGTGAAGCAGCCCGTGGGCACCATGAGCGGCGGTGAAAAAGCGCGCCTGGTGCTCGCGATGATGGTGTGGCAGCGCCCCAACCTGCTGCTGCTGGACGAGCCCACCAACCACCTGGACCTGGCCACCCGCGAGGCCCTGGCCGTGGCCCTGAACGAGTTCGAAGGCACGCTGATGCTCGTGAGCCACGATCGTGCGCTGCTGCGCTCGGTGTGCGACGAATTCTGGCTCGTGGGCCGCGGCGTGGTCACCGATTTCGACGGCGACCTCGACGACTACCAGCGCTACCTGCTCGACGAGGCCAAGCGGCTGCGCGAAGAGGCCAAGGTGGCCGTGCGCGAGGCTGCAAGTGCCGCGGCGCCTGCTGCGGCCTCGCCCGCGGCGCCGTCGTCCACCGAGAGCGAATCCGCGGCCGCCGGCAAGAACCCGCAGCAGCGCAAGCAGGACGCCCAGGGTCGCCAGCAACGCAGCGACCAGGCCAGGCCGATCAAGCGCGAAATTGCGCAGATCGACGAACGCCTGGCCGCGGCAGGTGCTGAACGCACGGCGCTCGAGGCGCGCCTTGCGCAGCCGCTGCCGTCGGCTGAAATTGCCGAAGCAGGCAAGCGGCTGAAAGACCTCAACGAAGAAATCGGCCGCCTCGAGGAGCGTTGGCTGGCCCTGTCCGACCAGCTCGAGGCGCTGGCGGCCTGAACCGAACCTGCAAAGGAGACACGCGCCATGCCGTCCGCCATCGAACTGGCCCGAGGTGACGAAAAGCTCATTGCCGCGGTCCACCGCAGCCGCCGCCTGATCGGTCGCAAGGCCCTGATGGCCGCCGCCGCCAGCGCCATTCCGCTGCCCGGTATCGACTGGGCGGCCGATGCCGCCCTGCTCTCGCGGCTGGTGCCGCAGATCAGCGCCGAGTTCGGCCTCTCGGTCACCCAGGTCGAAAAACTCGCGCCGCACCAGCGCGAGCGCATCCAGAAGGCTGCCACGACGGTTGGCGCCCTGCTGGTAGGCCGGCTGGTCACGCGCGACCTGCTGATCAAGCTCGCCAGGCATGCCGGCGTGAAGCTCACAGCCAAGCAGGCCGCCAAGTACGTGCCGATAGCCGGGCAGATCGTCTCGGCCGCGCTCGGCTATGCCGCCTTGCGTGCGTTGGGCGAGCAGCACATCAAGGACTGCGTGCGCGTCAGCTCGACCCTCGCCTTATCGCCTCCCGAACCGCATGCGCCCGCCTGAAGGCGCAGTCGTCGAACAGAGCAAGGCCGACGCAAGCCGCGGTGACCAGGCCCGAAATGGCCAGACCACCCAAGCCGTAGTCCCGCAGGCGAATTCCGTAGAAGAGCGCTGCGGCAGACAGCAGTGCCAATAGCGCGCAAAGCGCGCGGTCGAGCCACAGGCCCGGTGTCGATGGCCTTTGCATGGTCAGCCCATGGGATGAACCTGACCGCGGCGCGGCTTCATGCCGTGTGCTCGTTTTTCCGTCTGCTTTTGCGTTGGCCCTGAGGCTTTCGGCGCCAGCACCAACTTGCGTGGTTTCATGGCAAATACTCCCTTTCAACTATTCTAGAGTCCAAGTTGAATATTCGCCTGCGCTTAAATCTGCGCCATGGAGACTATTGCAGCGCGTGCATTGGCAGCACGCAAATACGCCAAGATGACTCAGAAGCAGGCCGAAGCCGCTTCGGGCGTCAAGCAGTCGAACATCTCGAAGATCGAACGGGGCGACACCGGCCGCTCGATGGGCCTGCTCGCCCTCGCTCGCGCGTATCGCGTCGACCCCAACTGGCTTGACACCGGCGACGGCCCCGCTCCATGGGACGAAGTGCAGTTGCGTCCGGCCCGAGACAACGCCAATGAACCTCCCGGCCCGTACCGCGTCACGCGAACGCCGCCCTCGAGCCCTTCATTCAGCCCGGGCACGCCCGGTACGGTGCCGCTCCTTGCCTGGACGCAGGCGGCCACATGGACCGGCGGCGCCGGCCGAAGTCCGATCGATGCCGAGCGATGGATTCCCTGCGTTGCACATCACAGCGCCGGCAGCACCTATGCATTGCGCGTACGCGGCGACAGCATGACCGCTCCGCACGGTCACCTGAAGAGCTACCCCGCGGAATCGATCATCTTCGTCGACGCGCTGCGAACAGCGCCCGCGGACGGCGAACGCATCATCGCCAGGCTCGAGTCGAACAACGAGGTCACGTTCAAGGTCTTCAAGGAAGAAGACGGCCGCCGCTGGCTGCTGCCGTTGAACCCCAGGCACGAGCCGATCCGCATGGCTTTCACCGTGCTCGGCACCGTCATCGGCAAGTGGGAAGACGAAGACTGACGCACGCGCCAGGTCAGGTTGCGTGCAGGTTCGGCGGGCACAGTAGAGGCTCCTTCTCCCCGTGGCCTGCATCCTCTCTGATCCTCCCTCCTCCAGCAGGTCACCTTCCAGCCCGCCCTTGTGCGGGCTGTTTTTTTTGCCGCGGGCTGCGTGCAGCGCGAAAAACAAAAAGCCTGCCATCTCTCGACAGCAGGCTTTCAATATTCACGCGATTCGGGTGGTAGGACGTACTGGATTCGAACCAGTGACCAACGGATTAAAAGGCCACCGAGATTCCCAATTCTATCAACCACTTAGGCAAAAAAGTGTTCCGCAATTCAGCGGATATCGATGGCCGCAAAGCCAATGCCCGCGCGGGCCTGTTCTTTTTTGCGGAATATCTTTAACCCCCTTCCACCAGCTCCGCAAAGACAGCTTTCCAGTACCAATTCGTGCTCTTGTGATGCGTGGTGCTGGACAGCTTGTAGGTGATGCGCACGCGGCCGAGGTGGTGGTCGACCTCGGCAAAGCGCTCGGGCGGCTGGCCGGGGCCCGGCTTCGGCAAGCTCATGGACGTGGCCCCTATCACGTCGCCCGGAACCTTGGCCAGGATGCCGCTGGATGCGTAGAAATCGGACATGGCGCCAGCATAGCGCGGAGACCCCTTCGCGCCACCTTTCGACTCAGCTACATTTCAGCCCAATGACCACCTATCTCACCATCAAGCTCATCCTCATCGGCGTGGGCGCGCTCGGGTGGGGCATCTATTGCGGCATCAACGGCCTGGACTTGTCAGGGCGACCGGAGCAGCGCGAGCCGCGAGACTGAGCGGCGCCGCGGCCACGCTGCGGCCAATCGGACCTTTCGGCTGCATGAGCGCAGCGGCTCGTTGCGGATCCAGCAACGCCTGCGCGAGCCGCTCCTGGATCTGCGCATTCGCCCCGCCGTAGACCATGTTCAGTGCGCGACCGGCCAGACCTTGGGCTGCCGGTGAGCCAGACAAGCCACGCCCGACGACCGATTGCAGCAGCCCATCGCTGGCCAGGTTCTGCACGGTGTTCGAACCCACGGCGCGCCCGGCATTGCTGGCGAGTTGGCTTGCGTTCAGGTCGGCTTGCAGTCGCCGAAGCAAGCCCATTTGATCGGGCGTCAGCTCGCGCGCAAGGTCCGCGCCTTGGTTTTTCAGAAGGTTGTTCAGCTTGGCGGCCGACAGGATCGCATTGCCCTGCGTGTCGACGGTTCCGGTCTGAAGCGTCCGAAGCACATCGCTCAGCTTCTCCATCTGGTTGATGGGCTGGCTCTCGCGCGCGTAGGTTTCGAGATACTGGCGCCAGGTGGGTTGAGCGCTGCCGCTCGTGACGCCCCCTGTTTCGGGGCCGACTCGCTGCGCCAGTGGGCCGATCTCACGAGATCCCGGCAGCGTGGTGCGCCGGCTGGCCGTGTCGATCGCATCGTCGATCAGGCTTTTCACGCCCTTCAACTGGCCGGCGGCGTAGCGCAGATTCCCCGCCTCGCCTTGCAGCTTCCCACCCAAAACCTCGTTGATGTCCTTGCGGATCGCGTACAGGGCGCGGGCATTCACGGTGCCGTCAGCAGCAGCCAGGCTGCCGATGCGATTGCGGAATTGGCCGAGCGCCTGCTGCGCGAGCTGCCCGGCGTTGTCGGGATTGGCCAGCATGCCGTCGAGTTGCGTCAGGATGCCTTCGGCGGCCACATCGCCCGCTCGCTTGAGCACATCGTCGCGCATCGATCCAGTGAGGTCGTCGCGCGCCTGTTTCGCCAAGGACATCTTGCCAGGGTTGCCGGCGACATCATCGAGCGCCGCGGTACGCGCTTGGTTCTGCGCAGTCTGGCGCGCGGTGAGCTCGGCGGCATACGTGGGATTCGTCGCCTGCACCGTCCGGCTCAGGCCAGCCAATCCGGTATCTCCAGCGGCCATAGCTGCAGTGGGCACAGAACCCGGGATCACCTCGCTGGCGCTGGCCAGCGCGGCGCGCGCGGCGTCAGGATCCGCAGCGAACTCGCGCAGCGCATTGCCCACGATCCGGTCCTGGCCCGCGCCATAGAACGGCCGTGCCACGCCGCCAATGGCACGGCCCACTTGCCCCAGCCCGCGCACTGCCAGCGGTACAGCAGCGCCGATGGCCGCTCCTGCGCCCGCGTCATCGGGGTTTACGAGCCCGGCCGTCGCACCGCCGCTGATGGCGCCTCCCGCGGCCCGGGTGGCGAGACCTGCACCCCCAGCGCGTAGGCCGCCGGAGGCGATGGCGTCGCCCAAGGCCACGGCGCGCGGCGCGGCAGTTGCCACACCGGCAGCCCGCACGCCGGCACCCAACGCACCGCCCACGGGTAGGGTGGCCAGCACTTCGCCGCCCACTTGCCCCACCTTGTAGGCGGTGCTGCCCCCGTAGGCGCGGTCAGTTGCTGCCTTGTTCTCCGCGTTTCCCGCGCGAACCTTTTCCGCCTCCGCGTCAGAGAAAACGCCGGCCAGCAGTTCGGCCGGCTTGTCGATGACGTTCCTCAGGCCGCGCATCAAGCCGACACCGGTGTTTTCAATCACACCACCGCCCTCCCCCGCCGCTGGTGCGCCGTAGCGTGTCCACGGGCCAGCGGCAGTAGCCTCAGCGCTTGCAGGCTCCGCGCCCGGGCGCCCCTGGTACTTCTCCCACGGGGCGGCCATTACGACTTCCTCCAGCTCTTCGGATCGGCAGGGTCTCCCCCGATGAAGGTGTAGCCATCTTCTTGCGCGCCAGCCGCTGGCGGTGGCGGCCGGCCGGCAGCGGCCGGCGCAGCGGCCGCGCCGCGCACCTGGGCTACGCGCTCTTCAGCCCCCGGCACCTCCGCGAGAATCCCGCGCGTGGCGAGCTCGCGGTTCCTTCGCTTCTGCTCGATGACCTCCTTGCTGTCGCCCGGCTGCGGGAAGTACTGCTTGTCGCCGCTGGCGAATTCCGTGTCGGCGATCACCGCGCCTGACTCACGGCGCAGCACGGCGTTCAGGAAATCTCGCTTCGCTTGGTCGAGCTGCTGCCCCTCTTTCGAGTTTGCCAAGTTGACCACTGCACCAACGCCGTATCCCGTGTTGGCGCCCGGCGTCGAGAACAGTTTCCCGCCTTTCTCCAGATCGGCCAGGATCTGATTCGAGGCCTGCATGCGCGTGCCGAACAGGAGTGCCTTCCCCTGGCCTTCGGTCAATGGCTTGCCGCCGCCGGCCTTGGAGGATGGGTCGGCGGGCCCACCCGGAATGAACTCGAGACCAGAGCCATCGGCGCGCATGCGGTAACCAGACGGAACCCCGGCGCTGCCGGCACGCGCAGCCTCGATGCCAAGGCGCGCGCGATCGATCGAATTGGACTCCTGCTGGCGCGCATCCGTGATTTGCGCGCGCGCTGCGAGGCCCTGCTGTTCGAGCGTCGAACGTTGGTTCGCGCCCTGCTCTTTCGTCTGGAGCGCCTGCTGCTGCGCGCGCTGGGCAAGCGGTATCGCCGCGCCTTCCACCTGCTGCGCGAACACCTGCGCACCATTGCGGCCGGGAGGCGCACCGCGGGCCAGCACCGTCCGCAGTTGCGCCGAGTCGTTGAAGTCGGCGTTGCGGTCGGGGCCACCGTTGTCGATCACCGAAAGACCGCCCTGCGGCACGCTGGCATTCGATCTCTGCAGATTCGCCAGTTGCGCCTGCGTGTCGGCTGCGGAGCCCAGGGAATTGGGGCGCGTCGGGTCGCCAGGCGACGAACCGGCGGGCGCGGCGATGTCTGTGCCGCTGTAGCTGCTGCCGGCGCGCGTCACGCCAGCGGGAAGCCCTGCGGCTTGCGATAGCGGTATAGGCGCAGGGGCGGCGGAAGCTGGTGGCGCGAGCGTGGCCGCCGCGCTGAGGGGGGTCGCGCTCGGTGGACTCGCGGCTGGCGCCGCGTCAGCAGGCGAACCGGCATAGAGGGTGCTACGCGGGTCCGTCGTTGCGTCGAACCGGCTCGGGACTGGCGGAATTGCGGACTGACTCAGTGGCTTCGCGGGCGCGAACTGTCCAGGCGCCGTGGATTGCCAGCCGGTGCGAAGTTGGGCGTCCATGGTGTTGGACCGAAATTGATGGCGCCCCAGTTGAGGAAAGAACCCCAAGACTGCGCCGCCCCCTTCGGGAGCAGCACCCGCTGGTGGAGGGGGCGCGGATGAGGTTGCGCTCAGCGGGCGCCGGGGGGCAGTGAGAGGGTATTCGGTCGCCATGTGTCAGCCTTTCATGTGGCCTGATGTTCGGCCGATGGCGTCACGCGCGCAAACGCTAAGGGGGTGCGCGCTGGCGCGGTCAAGGCGCGACGAAGCCCTGGGCGTTGGCGTAGACCTGCGCCGCCGTAGTGACGCACTGGACGTTCAGGGCGGCATTCGCGGACGACTTCAGGGGCGACGGGAAGGTGACGGTGACGGACTGACCCGCTCCCACAAAGAAGCGGGCGATGGCTGTCACGCCGTCGAGCAGGAGGACTTCCGTATCGACCGTGGCCGAGGCGTTCTGGATGGAAGCGCCGGTGAGGTAGTTCCTGACGCCAGCGCCGGCGGCGGTCTTCATCGCAACGGCCGTGGTGTCCACGATGCCGCCGGCCGCCGCGGCATAGCTCCAGCTCTGGGTGAATGCTGGAAAGCGCGCCAGCAGGGTCGTCCAGTTCTGCAGCCCACGCTTCACGAGCGCGATCAGGCTGAAGGCGCCAGTATCCGAGGTGGCCGCGGCATCGGCCTTGGCACCTTGCGTCACGTCTGCGCCATCGGCCATGGTGGCAGGAGCGCCGCCGCCGCCCGTGCTCGCAACAGAGACGACGCGCGCATACGTGCCGTCGCCCATGTCCTTCAGGAGTTCGTCAACGCCGATGCCGGAGGGGATACGCAGGTCCATGATGATTCCCGAGGTTGTGAACGCTAAGTCGATGGCGGGTATTCCACTGCCACGGCCTTCTGTGCCCAAACCCTACTGGGGGAGCACTCCCACGCGAGCGCGACCTACCGCGTCAGCCCACGCGCGCCGAAGGCATCAGCCCTGCAGGATGCATACGCCGCGTTTATCTGGTCGGCGTCGTAAGCGTCGGCTTCCTCATCCGCCTCTCGATCAGGCGCTGCTGGAAGTAGCCCGGCGGCTTGGGCCCCACCTGCTGCACGATGGTCGGCACCGGCGCCTGGCGCACCTGGGGCGCCACCACCACCGCTCCCACGTCGGGCATCTTCTGAGGCGCGCTGCAGGCGCTCACGGCGCAGGCGATCACGCAGCTCAGCGAGAGTCGAAAGATTCGTTGCATCGGTTTTCTCCTGGGCCGCGTGGGCCTCATCGATTCGTTTCTGCTGGGCCAGCACCGAGGCCTGCAAGGTGCGCAGCGTGGCTGCGGCCTCGGCCTTCTGCGCAGTGACGGCGGCCGACAGGCTGTTGCGTTCGCCACGCGCGGCGTCGCGCTCTGCGCGGGCCTCGTCGCGCTGGTTGGTCACCAAGCCGGCGCGCGTGCGCTCGGCGCACCCCACGCCCCAGCCGGCCACGGCCAGCGCGAGCAGCAGCCAGATTGCAATGTTGCGGAGGTCTGGCATCGTCATGGCCCCCAATGCAGGCACAGCTCTTCGCCAGTGCCGCGGCGATCTACCAGGCCGTTCAGCGTCACGAGTTCGCCCCGCACGCGGCCTTTCACCCAGCGCGAAAGCTCATCGCAGCCGCCCTCGATGTCGCCCCGGTTGAACTTCGCGCGCAGCGTAGAGCCGAGCGTCTGTTCGTTCGCGCCGAGGTTGTAGAACCAGTCAATCAGCGCGGCCTGTTGCCACTTGTTGAGCTGGTCGAAATTGCGGATGTAGCGGCGCGCAGCGGCCTCGGCGATGGCCAGGTGCTTGGCCTCCATGGCACGGCATTCGCCTGCGGTGTAGCGCTTGGTCGGGATGACCTCGGGCCCGGTGACGCCGCGGCACACCGTCCAGATGCCGCCCGTGTCCCGATACGGCACGGAGAGCACCTCCCCGCTCGGCTGCCGAACGGTCGGCCCTTCGCCCTCGTACCAGGCCTGCAGGACCGCAGCGATTGCGAGCGTGCCGCTGGCGCCGGCCACCAGAAGACGCTTGCGAAGGACCGGGTTCATCGCTGCGCCCCCTCGGCGTCGAGCAGCGCCGCGGCGTCGGCGATCTCCTGCGCGGTGTAGACGCGGCGCGGCGGCGGCTTCATGAACCCCCAGCGGGTCAGGAGCGGCCGGATCGTCTTCTTCCAGAGCCACTCGCCCGCGAGCATCGACGTGTAGATCGCAGCCAGGAACGAAGCGATCGGGCCCCACGGGATGGAGACCACGAACCAGAACCACCACGGATCAGCGCTGGTCTGCACCAGCGTGGTGGCCACCTGGATTGCCGCGTTCTCCACGGTGTTGGTGTTGGCGCCGACTGCGGCCGTGATGGCCGTGCCAGCCTTGAGGATCGGCGCGTTGATTTCGGAGATGACGGATTGCGGGTTCATTTACAGGATCTCCGAAGGAGGAGCGAGCGCGTCCAGGCGCGCGGTAAGTGCCATCACGAGCGCACGGAACTCGGTGTTTTCGGCGATCAGTGCCTGCACCTGTAGAACCGTCTGGGCCAGGATGGGCCGGTCTTCGACGCTCATCGGTCGGGGTGTGCCGTCTTCCAGCGTCGCGTCGGGCGAGCCGTGCACAGCTTTGGGCATGCACGTCAGAAGGTTCTGCGCCGAGAACCCCCAGTGCTCACCGTTATCCGTAAAGATGCCGATGTCTCTGTAATGGAAGGTCTTCGGACGGATCAGCAGATATGCAGCACGGTCAGGGGTCAGATCGAACACGCTGTGCTTGACGCGCTCATCGGAGGTGAGGCTGACCGTGCCCACGTTCGTGCTGTCAACCCACGCTTGAATTGCGCTACCGGTCCAATTCCAGTTATGGGAGTTTCCGCCGAATGCCCCGCTGACCCCCTGCTTTGCAAAGTAGCCATTGATGCGCGCGGTAGTCTCGCTGGCGATCTGGCCTACAAAGGTCGTGGCGCCGATGAAGGTCATCGCGCCCGTACTCCAGTTGATCGAAATGGGCGAATTCAGGTAGGTCGCGCCATTGAAACGCGAGAGCACGAAGGCTCCCGAACTGCTCGCCCCCAATTCAATGACCCAGCGCGTCGAACCGCTGTCCTGACCCAAGATGGCAACGTTGTTGGTCGCCATGCCGTTCACGTTGAGGATGAGTCCAGCGGTTCCCGTGAGCGGCGCGATGGTGAGGTTTCCCGTCATCGAGTCACCGGCCTTGCTCACAGCTCCGAGATTCGTCCGCGCGTTCGCCGCCGTGGTCGCGCCCGTGCCGCCGTTCGCTACTGGAACGGTGTCGCCGGTAGCGATCTGGCGAATGCCACCGGAGACGAGAACAAGAGGCTTCTGGTCAGCCATTTACGCCAGCACGATGGGCGGGCCGCCCTCGAAGTTGAGAGTCGTGGCCGAGGTTGCGACGCCGACGCGCTGCACCACGTTGCCCGCGGCGCTGGGCGCGGCCCCCGCGGACAGGCCCGCCGTGGTCGCCAGGAACTGTGGGCCAGGCGTGAGGCCGGACACCGCGGTGTTGGTGCCCTCGAAATAGACCGTCGCAGCCACGCCAGAACCGAACGCGGCGAGCACGAATCCGTGCGCTTCCTTGCCAGCCGTGGTCGCGTCCGCCTTGCGCACCTTCGCGCCAGTGCTGTTGTGGATGTTGATCAGATCCCCGGCCGAGAGCGCCTCGCTGGTCGTGATGCTGGCCGTATCCGCGCCGATGCCCACTGGCATCATGGTGCTGTCGATGCGCCCATCAGCGCCGAGCGCCACCACCTTGCCGCCATCACCGGCACCGGCCGAACTGGTCTTTGAGTTGACGATGGTCGCATCGAGGACGCCATTCGCGTTGAGCGCCGGCAGCTTGTCGGCATCGCCAGCGCCCGCCGAAGTGGTGAGCGCGGCTTCTTCGGTCAGGGTGCCGGCGTTGTTCTTGATGAAGCGCTTCGAACTCAAAGTACCCATTGTTCTCTCCTAGATGTGCGCCCACGTGGCGCGAGATTTGATGTTCCCGATGCAGCGGTGCGTGACGCCATACACAGCGGCAATCGCTCGGTGCGTGCGCGTGTCGCGGCGGATCGAGGCCACCTGCTCCGCAATCAGCTTTGCACTCGGGCAGTGCTCGCCTTTCAGGCTGCGGCCGCGTTCCACCTTGTCGTCGGCGTTGTCCTTGTGCGTCCCAATCTCGAGGTGCTCGACGTTGACGCACGCCGGGTTGTCGCAGCGGTGGCGTACAACAAGGTCGGCTGGGACCGGGCCGTGGCGCAGCGAATAGGAGAGTCGGTGTGCGAGTACCAGTTTGTCGCCGCACCCCAGAACGCCGTACCCGTGACTCTTGGCACCTTGCCATTCGACGCAACCGGTGTTTGGATCGACCTTCGAGTAGTGCGCCACGCGCTGCTCAACGGTCATGTCGTTGGTGCTCTGGAACGTCGTCAAGGTGCCGTTTCGCCGCTCGCGCTGATAGCACGGGCTGCACAGGCCGCGAGCCATACGAGTTCGGATTTCCTTGGTGCAGCACCTGCAGTGCATATTCATTCCTGGAGAACGATGGGCATGCGCGCCCCGATGAAAATCTGCGTCGGGCCCGTGGCAATGCCGACGATCAGGTTGAAGCCGGCCAGCGGCGAGGTCTGCGTGAGCGTCCCTACCGGGCCAACGAAGACAGGAAGATCAGGCGTCCATGCCCAGGACGACTCGGTCATGAGACCGCTGGTCTGGATCTGCGCCAGCGCACCGGTCACTACGGCGCCGCGGGTGATGCCCAGCACCAGGTTCGCGTCAGCTACGGTGGTGTGATCGGCGTAGACGGCCTCGCCGCCCAGGACACGCACGACACGGTTGCCGCCGAGCGGTACTGCGGCCGGAAACTCGACCACTGCGGCGCCCATCTCACCGGGAGGTCCGGGTGGGCCTTGCGTGCCCACATCGAGCAGCGTGATTTCCGGCTCGCGTGTGACGATGGTGGTGTCGTCGCCGTCCACCGTGACGATCTCATCGGCGGCCGTTTCGAGCACGTCTGCCGGCTGCTCGACCGAATCGATCACCACGATGACCTGTTCGTCGATAACGAGCTCGGGCTCGCCAATGTCGAGGATGTCGGGAGGGCAGCAGCCGTTCATCGCGTCACCTCGGGCGAGACCGTCACCGAACCGGACAACAGGCGCCGCACGGTGCCATCGGCGAATTGGATTTCCAGGTCGTACACGCCGGATTTCCACGCGATGATCGCGGTATCCGCGGCCTCCACGCGCAGGTTGACGGTGCCCGCGGTGCCGCCGAGCGTGATGCGGCCATCCGTGGTGGAAAGCTCCAGCAGCACGTCGTCAGACTGGATCGTCTCCCGCACCTGCATGCGCGCCGTGCAACCCGTCAGATCGACGGGCAGCGCGGGCTTCCCGGTCTTCCACGTCACGGTTTTCGTGAACGTGGCGCCTTGGTCGATGGAGAGCTTGAGCTTGGCTGCGGGCATGGGTCGGACTTTGCCGGCGCGCATGCCCTGCGCCAATCCCTACTGGGGTGCGATCAAACCTGCGACGAATCGTTTCCGCTGACGCTCGCGCCGGCGTTGATGCCGTTCAGCGATGCCGCTGCCACCTGGGTCGTAGAAGTCAGCGCTGCAATGGCTGCCTGTGCCCGGTCGTTCAGCGTCTGGTTCTTCGACCGCAAGTTCGCCTCGTTGCCCGATTGCTTGATCTGAGCATCGGCAATGGCCAGCCGCACGCGCGGCTCGAGCGCTGCGCTTTCGGCCTGGTAGAGCGCCACGAGGTTGCGCGCCAGATCGCTGCGCACGCTCACCATGGCCGTGGCGAGGCTGGCCGCGACCTGGTCGCCCTGCAGCAGCGTGCGGATGTAGTCGCCGGCGCTGGCAATGGCCTTCATCCACAGGTCCAGCGCCTGCTGCACGGCAAAGCGTGCGTTCTCCAGTTCGGCTCGGAAGGCCTCGATGCTGATGTCGCGGCTTTGCTCGGCCAGCTTGTCGCGCATGTCTTGATCGACCAGCTGCGTAGCGTGCAGAAGCGCCCCCGGTGGCAATGGGAAGCCACGGTTTGCGAAGCCTTGCATGAGATCGGATTTCGCGCGCATGGCCTCGATGCTGAGGCGCGAGCGGCCGCGCTCGTAGATCTGGGCTTCCACAGCGGCATTCACGCCGGTTCCACCAGTGGTCAGAGCCCGGTTGATCCAAGCAATGGCGTTGTCGAAGTAGGACCGGTCTGGGAAGTAGGTCTGCAGGTAATCCACGAACCCCGTGGTGATCTCGTCGTGGATGTCGGCGCGGGCGTCGTCGAAGATCGCCTTGGCGTCCGCTGGATTGTTGTCGGGCAACACCGGCTTGATCGGCATCAGGTAGCTGGTGTCGAGCTCGACGAGAGGCGCTTGTGGCGCCGGGTCGGTCATTGCGATGGCGTCGTCGGCCCGCTCGGAAGATGCGTTCAGCAGCATGACCGCGTTGCGCCACTTCGCATTGATGATCTGCGACGTGACGACGGGTGCTCCGGCGCCGCCGGTGCTCGGATCTGGAACCGAGACGATGTCGCCTGGATTGATGGGCGTGGTCATGGGCGAATCTTTCGAGAGAGGTCAGCCACTTCGAACTCGAGGCTGTCCACCTCGAAGTCGGAGCCATCCTGGTTGTAGAAAACGGGAATCAGGTAGTTCGCTTTCAGGCCCTTGCCGAGCTTGAAGCGGTGCTGTTTTAGTTCGTCCGAATGGGTCTCGGCCGCGTACTCGAACTCGCTGCCAGGCACTGCGACCTTGAGCTTCAGCGGGCATTTGGACGCGGCACCGATGAAGGCCTCGGAGATGGTCTTCTGTTGCGGGCTGCCGAAGTCGAGATTGCCCGGGCAGATCGCGGCATTGATGGGCTGGCCGGCATCGTCAGCGCCACCGAGCAGAAACAGGCCGTCGAGCTTGGCACCGTAGTAGCGGTCACCGATGCGCGCGAAGCTGTTGAAGGGATAGTTGCTGTACGTCGTGCTGCCGAAGCCGTCGAGGTTGACCGCGTGCACCTCGAGGTCGGCGCCGGGCGTCGTGAGCGGCAGGTCGAAGGTGAAGGCGTCCCGCATGTCGGCCAGGTCGAGGCCTCCGGCGATCGACAGCGGCACGTCGAAGTAGAAGGCGTCCCGCACGTCCGCGAGGCTGCTCGCGGTGCCGGTCATGGGGATGTCGAAATTGAAGGCGTCCCGCGCGTCTACCTGCGTGATGGATGTACCAGCAAGCGGGACATCGAAGACCACGCCGTCGAACATGTACGCCACATCGGCCGGGCCTTCCCAGCTGTAAGCCTCGGCCTTCGGGAAGGCGGCAAACGATTCGGCGTAGGGGTAGTCGGCCGAGATGGCGAAAGCCTTTGGAAAGGTGGCGAGGCTCTCGCCAGTGCCGCCAACCAGCAGCAGCGACATCGCCGCGGCCTTCGGGAACTGGGCATAGGACTCGCTGTCCGGCACCACCTCGAGCGTGCCGCCGTAGCTGTAGGCCGAGGCGCGCGGGAACGTCGCGAGCGAGCCGCCAGAATTGAGCGTGTCCGAAGAGAAGGCTTGGGCCTTGGGGAACACCGCGGTGCCGCCCTCTGGCTCGAGCGATTCCGCCTGCATCTTCGGGAACGTGGCCAGCGATTCCGAATAGTCGTAGTCGGCGCTGAGCGCGCGGGCCTTCGGAAAGGTGGCCAGCGACTCGCCCGACGGGTCTTCGACGAGAGAGGGGCTATCAACATAGTCGAGCGCGCCGTAGAGCACGGCCGACAGGAAGAGCCGCGAGCCCGGCACATAGCTGTTCGGATCGGTGCCGATCTGGCTGCCATTCTTCGTGAAGGTGATGCCGGACGGCGCCACGACCATCTGGAACAGGTCGCTTGTGGTGAAGCTGCCCAGGTCCGCGCCGGTGCGCAGGTTGCGCACGGTGCTGTTCGACAGCAGCAGCCCGTGCGTGATGTGCGAATAGCCGGGCGTCGGGTCGATGGAGGTCGACATTCCGATGGCGGCGCCGGCATTCGTCTGGCGCGCGGAGAAACCGGCCACGCCGGACCGGATGGAGGTGATCGAGCGGGCGAACGACGTCCAGCCGAGCGGCGGGTTGTCGATGCGCCGTGCACCCGATCCCTGCACCTCCGGGGTGGCCGGATGGCTCACGGTGGTGCTGAACACCTCCTGCGACGCCGGGACGGCGGGCATCCACAAGGGCTCCCACACATAGTACGCACCCGACATGCCGCTCCCGGTCGGGAAGACCTGGCGCGCAGCCAGCACCCAGCCCCCGGCCTGCGCCGGCGTGGTGCGACCGTACACGGTCTCGGTGCTGGTGTAGGCCGGGCGCGCGGGCTGGTACTGCACCGCGGGGATGGTGTAGGTGGCGCCAATGCGGATGAGTTTGTTGGTCATGGAGGCCTCAAAGGATCGGTGCAGCGATTCGCGAGTCGCTCGCCCACGGCGTGCCCGGCGTCGAATTGGCGGGGACGCCGTTCAAGCGGAGGAACGTGAGCGCAGCGAAGTCCTGCAGGAGGCGGTTTTCTGGATCGTTGACCGGCACCGGGCCCGCGCTGGTCAGCACCGCGCGCTTGGTCCAGGTCGCGCCGCGGTCGCGCGACTCGTAGAGAGAGTGCTCGCCGTCGTACATCGGACACACCAGTTGCGTGGGCGACAGCGCCGACACCAGGCCGGTGCGGTAGTTGGGCTGCGGAAAGGTGCCCATCTCCACCACGCTGACGCCATCGGGGGTGAAGAACATGCGCGCCGGCTCGTCGGGCAGGCCGGCCACGCCACCGCTGCCCACCGGCTTGGTGACAAACGCCATGCCGTCTTTCACGCCGAGGGCGCCGCCCTCCCAGAAGGCCACGGCCTCGGCCAGCGCGCCGTCGAAGAGCGTCAATGTGCCCAGCAGCGTGCGCGCCGCGGCGTCGATGATGCCGAGCTTGACCTTGCCGAAGATCACGTAGTCCGTGGTCGGGTTGTCGGCGTAGGGCACAAGGGCGTAGGCGATGGCGATATTGGCACTGCGCTGCCCGATGTTCAGCGCGGCGGCGTTCACGGCCTGATTGAAGCGCGTCGCGTAACCCGATTCCGGCAGCGTCGGCACCGTGTCGAAGAACTCCTGAAACAGCTCGGCCGATGCTGCAGCGGTCCACGTCGCCCCGGCGTCGAATGAGAAGGAGAAGGCCAACCCCGGGCAGTCGCCCACCACGACGCTCGAGCCGAGGTAGGTGGGCCGCAGGTACTTGGTCATCATCGAATAGACGCCCGGCGCCATGCGGTTGACCTTGGCGGCCGACGCCAGCTGGTTGGGGAGGAAAACGGTGCTCCCCAAGGTCTGCGTGGTGCCGTCGTCGCGCATGAAAGCGATGACGTGCTGCCCTACTTGGTTGAGGCGCATGAAAGCGTGATTGTTGAAGGCTTTGCGCTCGCCGGTTGGAGAATTGGCTCCCCCGTAGACTTCGCCGAACAGGTACGAGAAGAAGGTGCTGTTGTCGAAAGGCGCGAAGGCCAGATAGCTGTAGAACGGCGTGAAGTCGCGCCCGTCGCGCGTGCGGTGGATGGTCACCTCGAAGATGTTGCAGGGCTTGCTGTCGAAGTCGAATGCGGTGCCCACCAACGTCGCCGACTGGTCGAAACCCAGGCCGCGGCCGTAGTTCAGGATCGCCGTGACGCCCGCGAGCGCGCCGCCGTCCGCGAACACGCCAAGGTTCCTGAAGCGGCCCCGCGCCGTCGCGGACCCGACCACGCGCTGCACGCCGTCGATCTTGCCCAGACTGTAGAAGCCGTCGAGCGCCTGGCCCTCGCGCGTCACTTCCAAGAACTCTCCCCTCTTGTGCGCCACCACTGTGCTGCCATCCGGCTGCCGGTGGCGCTTCTTCAGGAACGGCACGTCGGAGGAATCGGCCAGAAAGCGCGCATCCATGCCGCCCTGATTGGCGAAACCGTTCCGGTAGCGCACGGGCTTCATCGGGTTCGCTCCTGCGTGCGATGCGGGTGGGCGCCGACAGTCCGCGTGCCCATCAGGGGACCTCGTAGGTATTGACGAACCCGGTCCAGAACTCCGGCGTGAAAGGGACGCTGATGCCCCAGGCGGCGGTCTGGGCAGCGGAATTGAAGGTGATAAACAGTTGCGTCTGCTGCTCGACCCCATGAATCCAGCAGGTGATCGTCAGCGTCCCATCGGCGGGCATGCCGCTCCACATGGCGACCTCGCACGAGAACGGATAGGAAAAGCTGCCGGTGCCTGAGAAATCGGGCGCGGGCGCGCCCCCATTCCATTGGCTGGTCCAGAGCACATCTCCAGACACAAGGCCCGTCGTGTCGCCTGCGAGCGAAGCGTAGTACGGCGATGAAATCTCGACGTTGCCCGAACCGCTCGACCCCTCCACAGGGTTGGCCGGGTCGCTCGTCGGGTCACACCACGCCGGGATCATCGATAGCCCTTCAGGCGCGCGGCAGTGCGACTGCGTGAGCCGGCAGCGTCTGCGGTGCGCCCAGCGTGAGCGTCGAGTTGGTCAGGTTCATGTCGGCGCCAGCGACGGCCACGGTGCCCTGATACCGCGGCGCCGTGGAGCTGGCGTCGTTCGCGTCGGCGGTCAGCACGTGGCGGTAGAAGGTCGGCGTCCCGGTGGCCACGTTGGTGCCGCCCCAGGTCTCGCTGGGGTTCTTCTCGAGGATGCCGCCCGAAGGCGTGGCCTCGAAGGTGATGCCGCTGGAGCCGTTCTTGATGGTCACCAGCAGCGTCGCGCCCGTGGTGGCGGCGTCGGCGTCCAGCGGCACCGGGCCCGCGAAGATGCGGATCTCGCTGCCGGCGTCGAAGATCGCCTTGAGGGAGTTGGACACCAGCATGGCATCGACGAGGCCGGTGGAGAGTTTGATGGACATGGTGATGATTCCTTTCAGGCAATGACGGGAGTGGCGGTCGGGCCGGCGAAGATCTGGAGCTTCGAACCGTTGACTTGGACTTTGGGAGACGGGAAGCGCACGACGCTGAGCAGCACGCCGCTGGTGCTGCCCTTGGCGGCCGCGGAGGTCATGAAGGCGCCCATCACCGTCTTGTCGGCGGTGAACTGGAATTCGGCCAGGCTGGCCGCGTTGCTGGTGGCACCGCCCGCCACCGCGCCATCGACAAAGGGCTGCCGCGCGCCCGTGTAGGCCGTGCATTCGGTCGCGACGGTCGGAAAGGTGGCCGCAGTCTCGCTGCCGTCCGGGGTGTAGTCCCCCTCGTAGAGACCGATGTACCAGTCGGGCGGCACCGTCTCCTGCTTGAACATCACGCGCAGCATGAAGTTGAGCCCTTCCATGGGCACGCGGTTGAGCGTGGGCGGATCTTCTGCGAGCAGCCGGCCATCCGGGCTCCACGACAGGGTGCGATACAGCACGCCAGCTTTTTGGGGGTTCATAGGTCGGTTTCCTTGACGATGGTTTCGACGGCGAAAGAGGCTGCTGCCGCACCAACGGGCCGGGCGGGCTCCTGGCGGGCGCAGAGGATGTGATGGGCGCCGTCCTGCTCGCGGAACAGCGTGGCGCCGGCGCGGGCGTTGCCGAACTTCAGGGCGTGCTCCTGCACGTTGGCGGCGGCGCCGTCCGGCGTGCCGATGACCAGGCCGCGCGGCGACAGCCAGAAGGCTTGCTGCGTGCCCTGCCCGTCCGTCGTGCGCACAGAGCCGCCGGAGCCCTGCAGGCCGCCGTAGGGCAGCACCACGACCGGCGCGGTGTCGAGCAGGCCGCCGGCCAGCCAGTAGGTCTTGTCGGCGCAGACGAAAACGCCGCCTTCGCAGGGCTCCACGACGGTGATGGGCGCCGGAAACGGGATGTAGCCCTTCGAGGGCGAAAACAAGCCGTAGTAGTACGGTTCCGAGATGAGTAGCGCCGGTCCGGCCGCCACGAGCAGCGAGCCCTTGTAGTGGCGCACGATGGAGCCAGGCGGCATGTCGGCCAGCAGCAGCGAGCGCAGCACCGGGCCGTTGTTGGACAGCGAGACGATGTCGCCGCCGTCCGCGAACGTGCCGTTGAAGACCGAGCCGTTCGGGCCTGTCATGTAGATCATGGTGTTGGCGCCCAGGCCGGTGATGCGCAGGCCGCCGTTCGCGGGCAGCGTGATCGCCACCGGCGGCGTGGAGCCCGACTCGCCGAGTGGGCCCAGCTCGGTGAAGGCCAGCTGATAGCGGCCCTCGGGCAGGCCGCCCGGGATGACCGACACGGAAGGCGCGACGGCCGGCCGCGGCGTGGCCAGCGGCAGCGCGCTGGTGCCGCGCAGGCGCCCGATGCGCTGGCCGTTGGACCACACCGCGTCACCGTCCGGCATGCGCGCGTAGCTGATCGGCGTCAGCTCGGGCAGGTTCGTGAGCACGCTCGTGGGCACCAGCCCGCTGCCGGTTGGCTCCAGGTGCAGCAGGTCGTTGCCGATGGCGCAGTAGCCCTCGGTCTCATCGCCCCAGACCGAATGGGCCGCAACGCCGGAGGTGGCCAGCTCGTAGCCCCTGCGCCGCTTCAGAAAGCCGCGGCTCGTGATGTCGATGTTGTCGCCGGCGGACAGGTATGTCGCCTTCGATCGGTCCGGCAGTGTGCGGCCGAGCCGCGTCGGCTCCAGGCGGTTGTTGACGCCGGGAGAGAAGGAGCCGAGGTTTACGGTGCGCATGGACCGGGAGTGTTCCCGGTGCGTTCCCGCGGGTCGAATCCTAGAGGGGGGTTAGGCCAGCGGCGCCGGATGGGCCACGCTGCCGTTGCGGGACCAGTTTTCATTGCGCGCGCCCGTTCTCCTGCCGAACTCTGCCTCGAAGCGCGCCAGTGCTTCGGCCGACAGCTGTGGAGCGATTTGCTCACTGTCTCGGCGGCTGTAGGCCCGGTAGAGCATCCAATCGACGAGGCTCTGGTGCCATTCGGGCCGAAGTTCCGGTTCGTCCGAATCGTTTTCGAGCGTCGTCAGGGGCAGCCGGTAAACCGCCAACTGGATGGTGCCGCTGACCGCTGGACGCGGATAGAGATGCAGCTTGCCAGTGTCAAGACCTCGGATCAGATACAGCGGCACGTTGCGCGCCGTGTCGGTGCGCCAGTAAGGCCACGTGCAGCCAACCTGCTCCACGGTGCTGAGTCGCACCTCTTCGTTGCCGATGCTGGCGCTGCGCACCTGGAGGATGCGGGGGTCGAGCGTGATGGTTTCGTCGTTGGCTGCATAGCCGATCGTGCACATCGCCGAGGTCGAATCGGCCAGCACGAACGCCCGGCGCGCCGCTTCGATCTGCCCCTCGTTGGCGAAGCGAACAAGCTGCGAGTCGGAGCAGAACGGCGGATCGGCATGGTCGTCGGCCTCGTCGCGGTATGCCGCGATCAACTCTTCGAGGGTCATCTCAGGCCTCGGCCAGGACGCCGCGCAGCCACGCCTGCCCGCGGGGGTTGCGGTCTTCCAGCACGGTGAACGGGAAGCGAAGTGCGTTGCGGCGGCGCAGCTTGTTCATTGCCTCGCCGAGACGGTCGTCGATGGTCTGGTCGTAGTCCGTGCGCTTCGCACGCGCCAGGCGCTCGACATACTTGCGCTTCACGACCTGCTCGATTCCGCGCACGATGAACTGGGTGACGCCGTTGACGCCGACCTGCACCAGCTGCGGGTCGTTTTCGTCCGACGACTCGGAAATGATGATCTTGACGGGCTCGCTCATGAAGGCTTCCAGAGCGGCGCCGTCGAGGGACACGACCTTGTCGATGATGTCGGTTTCGCGGTGGCGCTCGCCGATGGTGAGCTCGGAATCGGCCCCGATGTATTCGGTGGCGGCTTCGACTTGTTGGGCCTTGGGCATGCGTTTTCTCCTTGGAACGATGAAGAGCCGCCCGACCGAAGCCAGGGCGGCCGCGAGGTTTACACCTTGGCGAGGTAGTACAGCGTGTTGGACGCCGCTACGGCCGCCAGCGTCGCGTTCTGCGCCACGCGGAAGCCGCGCGGGTCGGTCTTGATGCCCACCGCCGCCGACAGCGTGGCTGCGCCGGTCGCGTCCTGCTTGAACGCCGAAGCCTCGGCCATGCCCGCGTACCACTCGATGGTCACACCATTGGTGTTGCGGATGCGCACGTACCGCGGGGTGAAACCGCAGTCGATGAACAGGTCATCGGCCGCGGTCAACGCCGTGGCGTCGAAGACGATCTTGCCAACGGCGGTGCCGGGAGTGCCCGGGTCTTGGGCGGGGGTGCGGGTCTGGCCCGCGGAGTTGTCAGCCATGATTTTTCCTTTCATGCGCGGGGGCGCTCAGGCCCCCGCAAGAGGTTTACGCGAGCGACGACACGCCGGCCTCGACGACCGCCATCCAGCCTTCGTTGAGCAGCACGCTGCTCATGTAGAACTTGGCGCCGATGTAGCCGCGCTGGCCGAGCGGGTCCGACTTGTCCTTCGTGCCCGGCGGGATGTACGTCGGGTCGAGGGCGTCGCCGCCACGCAGCGCCACTTGGCCCCAGGCGTCCTCGCCAGTCACGATGAACGGGTACACGTCCACATTGCTGCCGCCCGTGCTGAACAGGCCGGTTGCGCCCACGGCCGCGCCTGCGTTCTGGTAGGAGGCCAGTTCCGGCGAGGTGACAAAGCGGAAGTTCTCCACCGTGCCGATCTCGTAGGGGCTGACCACCTTGCGCACGCCGTACTGGGCGACGGGCACGAAGCCGGCGATGTCGCGAACGTCGGATTCCGCATCGGTGTGGACGAACACCAGGTACGAGGCTTCGACGGGCGAGGTCTTGATGTTCGCCGAGGGCGCCAGGATGCTGGTGATGCGATCCGCGTGGTTGGCTTGCAGGTTGCGGCTCACGCGGCGCAGCATCGCCAGGGTGATCTTCGCGGCCACGGCAGCGCGCGAGGAACCGCCGGCGTAGTGCACGTTGGTGCAGGCCTTCAGCACGCCGTAGCGGATCATCTCGCGCACCAGCGCAATGCGTTCGCCGCAATGCTTCTTCATCTCGGCCGGCACGTCGTCCTCGTAGGTATCGGCGGTCTGGTCGGTGAGCTGGTAGAGGCAACCGTACTGCCGGATGCGCGTGGTCACGTCCACCGGCACCAAGCTGTCGGGCGAAGGCGTGACGCCCTCCGTAAGCATGTGGGCAAGCGGATCAGCCTTGGGGCGGTTCTGCGTGTTGAAGTCCACCGCCGTGGCGCCGAAAGGCAGGTAGCGGCGGTACACGACCGTCTGCCCTTGGTTCCGCGGCAGTTGACGCTGCATGCCGGTGATGCCGAGCACCTCGGCGCCGACTGCGTGGGCGAGGATCTCGCCCTTGATCTTGTTGATCCGACCCGCGGGGGAGTCGTAGGTAAAGCCACTCATGTTTTTACTCCTTGGGCTCAGAGGCCCCTGACCGACTTGAAGCCGGCCTCGAATGCGTCGTTGTCGCTCAGTGCAGTCTTGGCCTTGCCGGGGGTGCCGGCGGGGGTCAAGGAGTTCTGCAACCGAGCGCTGCTCTTAGCCTGTTGCGTCTGCTTGGCAGCGCCCCAGGCGTCAAATTTGGAGATGACCGCGCTCAGCTCCTTGGCCTTTTCGGTGGAGTTGAACGTGTTGCGGACATCGTCCGGCTGCGCTGCGAGCCACAGTTGAAAGTCCTGCGACCCGATCTTTTCGCGCCAGCCCTCGTGGAAATGGTCCATGAGCTCGGCCTGCAGATCCGGTTGGCTCGGCAGCGTCTGTGGCTGCGGGGCTGCGCCGGTCGCGGGTTCCTGGCTCGTGGGCATGCGTGCATTGACGTAGGCGGCGATATCCGGGTTTGCGGCTTCGATCTCCTGAATCCGCTCGGGCGTCAGCGAGGGTTTCGCCGGGGCCTTTCGCAGTTCCTGGATCACGCCGCCGTATTCACCCAGCTTGCCGTTTACCTTGCGCAGCTGACTCTCGAGCTCGGGCACACGGCCCAGCAGCGTGCGCACCTCGGTTTCGGTCAGCCCCGCAATGCGCGGCTGCTCCTCGGCGTTGGGCTGCTGCTCAGGCTTGGCACCAGCTGCGGGCTGTGCGCCGGTCGCGGCGGGCTGCGCACCACCATCGGCCTCGGCTGCAGGCTTGGCCTGCGCGGGGGCTTCGGTAGGCTCAGCACCGCCAGCAACACCGGCAAAGCCCGCGGCGAATGCCGCATCGTTGTCCTGCTCGTTCTGCTGCGTCAATTCCGGGTCCATTTGCACTCTTCTCCTTGGTTTTCGCCGGGGGTCATTCCTGATCGCCAGCGGGTTGGGCCGGGTCTGCCTCATTGGACAGAGCCAGCAATTCCTTCCAGGCCGAGATCTGGCCGCGCGTGTGCGCGGTCTCGTCGGGGCCCATGCTCATGCGGTCGTTCCGTAGGCGCAGCTCGTTCAGCCGCTTGGTGGCGTGCTGTTCGACAAAGCGCCAGGTCGGCGAGCGCGGATCGATCTCGAGCTTCATTGCGCGCCACCTTCAATGCCGGCATTCACGCCGACGTTCGGACTGGCCGGGTTTGCGGGTGTGAGCGGGTTGGTGTTGTGCTCGGGAGGCAGCGCTGGCACGTCCACCACGGGGATCGCGGGATCGTTCGGCGTGGCGTCCTGGCCGCCACTGGCCGCCCACATGGCATCTGCTGCAGGTGCAATGCTCGGGTTCATCGCCACGTTTTGCGCGGCTTGCGTCGCGCCGAACAGGCCCTCCACGTTCTTGGTGGCGGTCTTGGCCTTCGTTTCTTCCGTCTGGGCTGCCAGCAGCGTGGCACGCGCCGCGGCCTCACCTGCCTTCGCTTCGATGAGCGGGTCGGGTGGTCGTTGGCTCTGTTGGGCCCGCTCCTCGGCAGAGAGCATGAAGCGCTTGGGGTCCATGCGCTGCCCCTTCACCAGCTCGGCAAAGTACTTCGCCGGGTCGACCCCGTAAACCGGATCACGCACAAAGCTGGCCATCTGGATGAGGAACTGCTGTTGCGCATCGCGTTCCACCAGCGCCGAAGATGCGCGCACGTCGACCTGCATGTCGCCCTTGATCGAGTCGTCGGGACTGTGCTGCATCATCCAGTCGAAGTAGCGCTCGATGTGCGGCCGGGTGACGTAGTCGTCGAAGCGCTTGGCCAGCCGACGCAACACGCTCGATGCGTTGTTGTTCTGCAGCTGCATGCCGCCCAGCGTCTTGGGTGCATCGCCACGAATGCCCTGCAGCATGGCGGGCATGCCGGTGGTGTCCTCGGCCATCTTGAGGGCGAACTCGACCACGTTCATGAGCTCGGCCTGCACGGACGGCACCACGAAAGCATTGAATGCGGCGCGAACGTCGGAGGCGTCGCTATCCGGGTTCAGGCGCCACACGCGGCCAGGCTTCAGGCTCAGGTCTGAGGCGCCGTCGGCCGGCGTGACGCCGTTACCGATGATGATCTGCGGAGCCGCCGACAGCGCCGAGTTGTCCATGGTGGCGCGCACGGCGCCATTGAGCATGCGCTGCACCGTGCGGATCTGGCGCCCCACACCCATGCCCCACGGCATGCCCGGGCGGGCCTGCCACGCCAGCACGTCGTAGGGGAAGTCGCCGGAGTCCAGTGCCGACAGCGTGACCTTCACGAGACGATCATTCACCAGCACGGCCATCGCCGGGATCTTGTCGCCCTCGATGCCTTCGATATCTTCCACACCCATGGCACGCAGCTGCTCGGTGTCGCAGTAGCCGTAGAAGATCCACATTTCCCACTGCTCATCCTGGCGCATCGTGGTGCCGTCGGTCGCTTCGCGCGCACCGGTCTGCGAGGGACCTTCCTTGAGCGCGGCGCTGATCTGCTCGGTGTCGTAGCCGGGCATGCTCACCATCTCAAGGAGCTGGCGACGGCTCAGGTATTCGCGCTCCCAGGTGAAGCCGCCTTGATGGATGTCGTCACCGCAGGCCGGGTCCGGGAAAAAGTTCCACGGGTCGACGCGCTTTGAGGCCGGTTTGATTTCCGAAATGACGATCTGCGACACGCTGCCGGTGGCGTCCCGCTGAACGATCTTGCCCGACTGCTTGACGGGAAACGGACCCTTGAGCACACCCGAGCCCAGCCGCGCCGAGTCCTCGATGAGCTTGCGCACCTCACCGTGCCAGTTCGACTCCACCAGGCAGTCGTCGATTTCGCGCTGCATGCCCTCGGCCGCCTTGTCGGCTTGGTCCTTTTGACCTTGGACAAAGGTCTCCATTTTCTGCTGGTCGTACACGCCGCCCATGAAGTCGATGAGCTGCTGGCGCACGGCGGCCCCGAGCCTGGGAATGGGCGTCGCTTGGATCTCCCATGCCCGATCATCAATCGGCAGCAGCATGTCGGACACACGCGCCGCCGCGGCGTCGACATAGGGGCGCGTGATGTTGAGGAAAACCACCGAGCGCGTCGGTGCCTTGGAATCCGAGTCACGGACTTCCACCCAGCCCTTCAGGTTGCCCATTCGGTAGGTCGACTGATACCGGCGGTTGGCATCGTCGATGCCTTGGTAGTGCTCCTCGTCCTCTTGCCAGTCGGTTTCGATGCCTGAGGACTGGCGCCCGCTCACGGCCTCGCGGCGCTTGCCCAGCAGGGTCGTGAGCAGTTGCGCGCGCAGTGCGTCGTCGGGCTTGTCTTCGGTGTCGTTCATTTCAATATCCGACTTCAGCATCGAGAGGCTCCCAGCCGCGGCGACTCGTCGAGGCTTCGACTGGTCGCACGATGGCCTTGCGTTTCATCATCAGGGCGTAGCGCGTGGCGCTTAGCAGGTCGTCCATCGCTTTGACGACCTTTCCGTCCTTGCGGTGGTAGAGGCGGAATTCCTGAAACCAGTCGTCCAGGTTGGAAAACACCTTGAGGCGGCCGGTCTGCATGCGCTCGAGCATGTCCATGAGGCCGGCTTCCACGCCATTGCTGCCGTCGTCGAAGGTGGCGCGGTCGCGCAACATCTTCAGACCGGCAGCCGCGTATTGCTTGGCGAGCTGCTCGCCGCTGCCCTTGTCATGCTGCAGGCCGTCATGCGGCCACGAGGTGGGCACCCAGGCGCCCCAGGGCTTGATCGTGGCGGCGTGCATTACCGGCGTGGCCTCGCGCATGCGGTGCGCGCGGATCACGTATATGCAATCGACATCGCGGTCCCATGCGAGCTGGACGGCGGCCGTGGGGTGGTCCCAACCGAAATCAATGCCGTTGATGCGCGGCCAGTGCGCGGGCACCTGGAACGGTGCAACCTTGATTGCATCCTCTTCGACGGGGAAGATTCTCCCGCTGCCCAGCGTCGGGATACCCTTCGCGCGCGCCTCGCGCTCGTGGGCGGGGTAGCTGGCGATGATCTTCTCGCGTTGCTCTGGCGTGTAGTGCTCGGCGTCCTCAATCGTCATGTTGGTGACGTGGCGCGCGGTGGCGCTGGCATCCTTGGCCGGCAGCAGGAACATCGTCACCACGGCCGACATGCCCAACAGCGGGGTGAACGTCATTTGCGAGAACTGGCCGCGTTGCCCGTTGTTCGTGCGCGTGAGGCCTTCGCTGTAGATGTCGAGCGGCGGCTCTTCGTCGTACCAAACGCCGTCGACCGTCGGGCCCTGCCACTTCTCGCGGCCCTTCTCGTAGGCCTTGAACGAGAGCACCGATTCGCCGGCTTGCACGTCGCCGCCGCCACCGTGGCGCACGACCACGCTATCGAGTAGGTTGGCCACGCCCATGGCGCGGCTGTAGTCCTTGATGGCGTCGGCCGGGATCATTCCGGTGCCCCAGGCCTCGGAGACGGCCGGCGGCCCCAGCAGGATGCGCTGCGGGTTGTCGCGCGTCGATTCACCCGTGACTGACCCGGCCCACAGCGTGACGGGTTTCTCGAAGACGGCGCCCTCCCACCAGCTCGGATATCGCCCGGTTAGGTGGATCGCCCACTCGGCGCCCCCTGCTACCGTCTTGCCCAGCTGGTTGCCGGCCATGAAAAGACGCTCGGAGTACTTCGCGCCCGCGGCGTGGAACGCGCGCTGTTTTGCATAGGCGTTGTACTGCTCGAGCCGACGCCTGGAGAGTTCCGCTTCAACCTGCGCCAGCATGGCGCCGCGCAGATCGTCATGCACTGCCCAGCTCCTTGCGTAGCTTCAGCAGCTCGGTGGTGGCCAGCGAAGCGAGGTTCTCGTCGCGGGCCGGTTCGATCTTGATGCCGTAGGCCTCGCGCTGCAGGCCGATGAGCGTGCCGGCCGCGTCGACCAGCGTCTTCATGGTCTTCGTGCGCACGGTCAGAGCCACGCGCTCTTTCTCGACCTTCTGGTTCTCGGCCTCGAGCTCCTTGGTCAAGCCGTCGCAAAGCGAGCTCAGCCGGTCGAGGTAGGCGCGGTGCCGCAGGCGCACGGTGGCAACGTCCGAAGCAGCAGCCTCGACCACCTGGCGCTCAGTCGCGTGCGCATGCTTCTGCCTAGTCACCTCCTTGGCGACCAGCGCGTCGGCACGGGCTTGGATGCGCGGATTGAGGTTCCGCTCCCATCGGTCGCGCTTGGCTCGCTTCGAGATTGCCGCGTGGGTGATGCCGTGCTCTTCGGCGATAGCGCGGAGAGCCTTGACGCCAGCGCGGTAGTCGCGCTCGATCAATACCCAATCGGGCGTTGTCGGTTTGGTGGCGCTGGTATCCATGGCCCGGATGGTTACCGGGCGGCTTGGATACTGGAAACCCTACCGGGGGTCGTCTATGCGCAGTTGCTTCGGAACGCTCATAAAAACCCTGAGCTGCTCCTCCAGCGCAGAGATGCGAGCTTTATCTGTGGCCGCGCGCTCGGCCTGTTCATGGTCGCGCCGGCGCAAATCGGCAATCTGGTCGGCCAGGTCGCGGCCTGTCACCATGGCATGGAACTGCTCAGCAGCGCCTTTCACCGACATGGCGAGCATGCGCTCCTCTTCGAGCGTGATGGTCAGCATGTCGTCGCCCACCTCAATCTTCACCCAGCCGCCCTGAATGCGCGTCACCGAGACTGCCCGGGCTGGCGGCATGCTTTCCACCGGCTCAAAGACCCCAGGCATGACGCGACGGATGGCGCCGGACTCGATGAGCTTCTTCGTATGCTCGTCCACCTTGCCCACCGGAACCTCGAGGAGGTCGGCCACCGTCTGGCGCGAGGCAGCGCGGCCAGCAGCATGGATTTCAGCGATGAGCTGAAGCACGCGGTCGGTGGTCAGCGACACCCGCTTTACGGGTGCATCCGGGCGCGTCAGGATGAGGGAATTCACAGCAGGGACCCTTGCGGCACGGCCGCGGCGGCGAACTTCCCCAGCCGGCACACGCTCTGCGCCGGCGTGGTGATGGCGGTGCGCAGCTGCTCGTGCCGCACGGCGCACTGGCCGAAGCCGGCTTGGCCGAGCGAGCCGACGAGGCGCCAGTGCTGGCAGTTGGCGCAGGTCACAGCAATGCCTCCTGCTGCGGCTTCGGCGCCGCCGGCTCGAACAACTGCCCCTGATTCGCTGCCTGCTCTATGCGCTTGCAGGCGCTGTCGAAATACTTGGCTTCGCGTTCGATACCGATGAACGAGCGCCCGAGTTGGAGCGCGGCAACGCCTGTAGTGCCCGAGCCCATGTAGGGGTCCAAGATCACAGGGGCGTGCCCGGCGTGCTGAATGGCCCACGCCATGACCGCCACCGGCTTTTGGGTGGGGTGCACCTTTTCGCGGTAGTCGCCCCGCGCCAAAGGGTCGTACGTCAAGACGCGGGCATTTCCATCCCACGAGCACCAAGCCAGTTCGCACTCGGCGAAGTCGCGCCCCTTGAAGCCGGCGCCCTTGTCCCAAATCAAGTAGTTGCGGGTGGGTCGCAGCTCGAAGTAATTGCCACCGAACAGCACAGCGCGATCGCCCGCAGCCAGCACGAGCGCGAGATCGCTGGGGGGGGGTACGGCTTCATCCCAGCGCAGGTCGGCAGTGGCCTCAATCTTCTGGCGGCCGTACTTTCCCGTGCCTGCGCTCGCGCCGATGCCATACGGCGGATCGGTGATGACCGCATCCACCTTGGCCAGCGTGGGCAGGATCTCCATGCAATCCCCGAGGTACAGGGTTGCGTCGCCGATGGTTTCGACTCTCACGCCACCGCCCCCAGCAGGTCGCCCTGCACCACAGGCACCGCCAGCTGCTCGATGCGCACCACCACGCGCGCACCGTGCTCGTCGGGCTCCATGCGCTCAGACGACAGCCGGCGCACCCACTTGTCATCCTCGATGGCTATGCCCTTGAGCGAGTCGAGCAGCACCTTGTTGGCGTTGTCGATGTCGAGACACTGCACCGTGTCATCCCAGGCCGCGCCGAGCTTGCGCATGCGCGTCTTGAAGTCCTGCGGCCGGTTCGGGTACAGCTGCACCTCGATGGCCACGCGGCCGACCAGCGGCGCGCGGATGCCGGCCGCCTTGCACAGCCATCCGACTTGCTCCTTGAAGTCCTGGGCTTCCTTCGACACGTAGGTGCTCACGAAGGTGCCGCGCACCGCCGTGCGCCAGTAGCGATTCGCGCTGATCGGATACGGGAGGGTGAGTGTGATCATGCGCGGCGCTCCATGCCTGCCAGGCTTTCGGTCAGCCGCATCACCGAAAATTTGACGCCCTTCCCTCGGCTGTAGCGCTTCACCTGCAGCGTGAGTTCATCGAACCAGTCGGCCTGAAATTCTGCGCTGTCGCCCACCTCGAAGGTCGCAAACAGCTTGTCGAAAGCCTCCTGCCGCTGCTCGGTGGCGGTCTTTAGCGGCACGCCTTTTCGCACCTTGATGGCAGTCGGATCGACATCGACGGACACACGGAACGGTGACGCAGGGAGGTTCGTGCATGTCGGTTCGATATCCTGGGGAAGCGTGATGCGGCGCGTCCCGAGTTTCCAGGCCATCCCCTCGTCGGTGCGATAGCGCTCGAGCAGTCCGGTGCGCATGGCCTCGCCGAGCACCGTGTCGAGCGAAGCGCCGTCGCAATCGAACTTCGTGGCTATGTCCTTGCGGGTGAGCTCTTCGCCCTCGTTTCGCATCAGGAACGAGATGACGCGAAAAGGAACCGAGCCGGGACGCGGGGTGTAGCTCATGCCGATGCTCCAACGTAGGGTTTTGAAAGGGAATTCCCGAGCGCAAACACGCTGTTCGGCACCGAAACCCGGGCATGAGCCAGGTTGCTCTCGATGCGAGCCCGGGCGACAGCGCGCTCGGCCAGTTCGTCGGCATCGTCCTCGGCCAGGTCGCCGGGTTCAGCTCCGACCAACTGCGCGGCCTGCACGCGGGCGCGGCCGGCGGGCGTGATGCGGTAAGTGGCCGATATCTGGTAACCCTTGGCGGTAACCTGTTCGGCGAGCTTCTGACGCACCAGGCGGCAGACGATGTTGCGCGAGTACTTCGGGCTCAAGTCGAGCTCGCGCTGAACGATCTTGCAGGTGATGAGGCCGCGCTCGAGCAGCATGGCCAGCACCTGCATGTTGTGGGTCGTCAGCTTCCGGTTTTGCTCCCGGATTTGAGGGGCGTTCATGGCTGTGTCTCCTCGAAGGACAGCGGTTCGCGCAGCGCATCGCGAGCCATGGCCAGCGACGCGGGGGTAGCGCGGAAGGTGTGGCCGTTTCTCCATCCGGCGCTGTCGTCGCGGATGAGGTCGGCAGCCCACTGGCGGCCAGGCTTGGCGAAGATCGAACCGGCCTTGATGCGGGCCGACAACTCGCGCATGGCCTCGCGTTCTGCGGTCGTCGGGCTGCGCACGTTGCCGCTGTAGCGGACGGCCTCGACCGTCGCCGGCATGGCATGGCACAACCGTTTGAAATCCATCACGGTCGGCGGCTTCTCGGGCAGGTGGTCAAGACCGAAGCGAAGGGCCTGCAGATTGCCGGCGAAGCACGCCAGCTCCAGCGCCCAATCGTGTTTCACGACAGCCAGGTCCAGATCACGCCAGCGGTCGAGGAACGGTGTGCCGTAGCGCAGCACGAGGGCCGAGAACAGCCGGTCGACTGCCTCATCAGCGAGTGGCGGGGGGGAGCGCATCGAAGACCTCCTGCGGTTGGGTGGTGTCGCGGCGAGCCGCGGCGTATGGGGCGGCCTGCTGCACGCGCTCGCGCTGCTCTCGGCGCCATTCGGGCTCGGTCGCCGGTGGCCTGCCGGGTGCTGCGCCGGGCAGTGCGCCCACCTTCGCGGCGTCTCGCCGGCGTCCGGCAGCGGTGCGCAGCGCGTACACGAAGCCCTTGCCGCTGGCCGCGGTGTCGGCAGCGGCCGAAGCGAGTTCGTCGACCGTGATCCCCGCGTCGAGCAGCGCCAGCAGCTCCGGGTGGCCGGGGTTGGCATCCGCCATGCCGGCGCGCTTCATGGCCTTGCAGGCTTCGCCGGCCGAGGGTTTCCCCGGATCGAGGTCGAGGTCTCGCGCGTCCGTGCGCGGGGCGGTCGCTTTATTAATCCCTTCTCTTCTCTTCTCTTCTCTTGCGATCGGGGGGCGATGCTTTTCGTCATCGGGGGGCGATCCCCCCGCGTTATCGGGGGGCGATTCGGGGGGCGATCCCGCCACGATCTTTGCGACGGCCTTTTTCTTGAACACCTTGGATTGCGGCGCGAGGTTGCGCAGGCACTGCAGCGCGAACAGGATTTGCCCGTGCGTGGTGGCCGTGTCGACCTCGATACCCCAACGCGAAGCGTTGCCGATGGAGCCTGAAAAGCTGTTGACCAGCTTCTCGACCCAGGCCTCGAGCGCCTTCTCGGCGACGACGGGGTGATACAAGCGCCCATCGGTGCACAGCACCCAGCCGCGCAGCGCCTGCGGCTTGACGCGCTTCCAGTTTGCGACCTGGGCCAGGTGGCCGAGCATGCGGTCGTTGTCGGGGAGGCTTGCGGCCGGCACCTGATGCCAGCTCTGCAGCCAGAGCGCCATGGCCGCGGAGCGCTCGTCGCCCTTACCCAGCACCCATGTCTCGGAGGTCAGCAGGCGCTGCACGTCGACCGGCAGGTAGGGGAAATCGCGCAGGTCGCATTCGATGGGAACGAGGGGTTCCGTCATGCCGGAGTCCCCAGCACGCGCCGCAGCGCGGTGATCTCTTCACGCAGCATGCGGTTCTCGCGCTCGGTTTCCGTTTCGCGCCGGCGTACGCTGTGCAGGTCGTACCCGCGCTGGTGGAGCATCCATAGAACCGGTGCGTCGTTGCCGCACTTGTCCATGAGCGCCACGAATTTGGGCCACTGCACGCCCTCGGTGCCGGACTGCCAGCGGGAGAACTGAGCCTTGTCGACGCCCAACTCGATCTGCAGGTGCTTGTCCAGGGCATAGCCACCGACCTCCGCGCACAGCTCGATGGCGGCGCCGAGCGACTGCTTGCGAGCCACCTCTTCGGGGCGCAGTTCATGGGGAAGAGAGAGTTGGTTCACGTTGTCACGCAACAAGGTTGAGAGCTGTTGAGGACCTTGGGAAGGCAAATAAAAAGAGCATCTAGGGCATGAAACAAACTCATGACGCCGACCTCGATGCGCTCAGCACGCTCCTCCTCGCTAGGCGTGAGCTGTGCGTGGAGAACGTTGTCGTTGTGGTGGCGCTCGCCGCACTGAGCGCGCTGGTTATCAGCGGGGAGCTGGGCGGCGACTGCGGCGGGTGCCCCCCCCGTGCGGGGCAGAATCCAGGTCACCACAACTTGGACCCCGCACGGGGCGGACGAAATGAAGTCGTTCAGCATCGACATCGAGACAGCCGCGGCAGCTTCGTACGAAGCCGGGATGACGCGGGTCATTGCCGTCGTGAATGTCACGCAGAGCTCAGCAACGGGCAATGCGTTCAGCGAACTGCACATGTCGGAAAAGACCATGCGCCGCATGCACGAGGTACTGGGCAAGATCATTCGCAACCTCGACGAACACGCAGCCAAAGACACGCTCTGAGAGCGGCAGCTTCGTCGGCATCCACAGCGACGATCAGCCCCCCAATCTCGATGCGCGCGCTGCCATCCGGGAGCGTCGTGACGGATATGGGCCGGGCTGCGCCGCCAGTTGGTGCAAGCGGTTTCGTCGGAGCGATTTGGGCGGTGGGTTCCGGCTCGGGTGGCTCGCGAAAACCGGCTGCGCGAGTAATAGCATCCGCCGCGGCGCCGCGGGGGTCGAAGCCGCTGTTGAGCAGCGCGATGCCGTTCGCCCAGCTCGCGTTGAGGATCGCACCCACGCTCACAGCAGCCTGTGTCGCGCGATACATCTCTTCGACGCTCCCGGCGCGGCGTGCCCGGATCAGCGCAGGGGTGCGCGGGCCCTTCTTCCGGGTGCTGCGCATCTCACGCCCCCTGCTCGGCCTCAATGGCCGTGATGCGGGCGTCGAGCCAGCGCTGCAGGTTCTGCGGCGCATTGCCGCGGCGCCCCCAAGCCCACGCTTCAAGTGCGTGGATCCTTGCGTCGGCGATCAGCAGTGCTTCGGCAGCCTCGGTAGCGAAGGCAGCGAAGGCGCAATCTGCCGCCGCCTTCGATCGGCGACGCCACGGGATCTGGGTTTTCGGGAGCACGGTTCACGCCCCCTGCTCGGCCTGCGCGGGCTCGATTCCGGCCTGCATGCGCAGAACGTCCCACGCCACATCGGGGCGCAGGTCTTCGCAGCGAACTTGTCCCTTTGTTGCACGCTCGATGGCTGGACACTTCTCGGCAGGGATCGGCCTCGCGCCGGAAATCCACTGATTCACAGCGGCCGGGGTCACTTCGAGGGCTTTGGCGAGAGCTGTTTGGCTGCCCAGCACCTCACAGGCTTTGCGGATGGAGTTCATGGCGCCGCAATTTAGCACTGCTAACCACAAATGGCAAGCCATGCTAAATCTCAGCACAATTAGCATCGCTTGCAAGATGAGCGATGCGAAGAGCGAAGGTGAAGCGCTGGGGCGGCGACTTGCAGGCAGGAACAAGGCCGAGTTCGCGCGCGCCCACAAGATCCCAGGCGGTCCTTCGATGCTCAGTCAAAATATCAGCGGCAACCGGCCGATCAGCCTAGAGGCCGGCATCGCCTACGCCAAAGCTCTTGGATGCACGTTGGCTGAGATTAGCCCGCGCCTAGCCGCGATGGTTGCCAGCGCCAGCGATATCAAACTCGGCGAAGTCCCCGCACCATCCCCGCCTCTTGAAACGGCTCTTCAGGTGCTCGCTGATGCGTGCAGCCATGCGCCGATGACGGTCCGGCTCAACGTGCTGGAACTACTTGATCTGCTTGTGAAAAACCCTGCGGCGAACGCTGAGGATCAGATCCCCATCATCGCGCGCAAATTGTCGGGGGAAAGAACGCAGCTCACGGGCACGGACGGCCCTTAAGCCCCGCGATGGCTGAAGTTGCCGCAGGACCTTACAAAGATCATCTGAGATTGTTAGCGAAAGTTTCCGATGTAGGCCATCGGCGCAACCCTGATCCGGCGCCTCGGGCTCCAGTTTTTCTCAAATTGATACAAGGCGGCCAGCTATTGACGCCATAACGAAAGAGGAGAAGCAATGTACGAACTGGGCATTTTTGCCGCCTTCATCTTATGGGTCTACAGCACCATGATGGCCGTCGCCAATGCAAATTCGCAACTGTCACGCAACCTGGCAAAAGTCGGGATGCGCCTCAGCTGGGTCTCCGGGGAACCGGTGCCGGTCGGCGATCAAGCCGGGGGTGCGTGGCGCTTCATCTCAGCACTTCTGGCGGCAATTTTCGGGCTGGCTGCAATACTCTTCAGTTGGTTTACCGTTGCGATCTCTGTGGGCATGATGATCTACCAGAAATCGAAGGCCGCGGGGATGCCGCAAGCTGTGAAGGAGTTTCGATGGAAGCTGCGCAACGTCGATATGACGCGTGAGCAGATCCTGACCGAGATGGCCGCCGCCCAGAATGCAGTCATGCCCGGATCCGCAGCACGGCAATAGATTGTGGCCGCCTTTTTTCCATGATGCCGTAGCAGATCAACTCCCAATCGATGGAATTTCTTTTTTTAATTGGCGGCATCTTCGTATTTGCGATTATTAAGTCGCAGCACAACGACATTCGCCGGATGCAGGATCAGTTGGATCGCCATCAGGAAGAATTCGGAGGGGCCATTCGTCAGCTTCAGGAAATCAGCTTGAACGCTTCCGACCGCGAAGTTCTTGATCGTTTGACCGACGCTTCGCGTAGGGCCAAGCAGCGGAGCAACTACGACCCCTGACCCTGCACCAGAACGCAGTACTTGACGATCCCCTAAGCCCGCCACGAGCGGGTTTTTTTGCGCTCGCCGCAGGCGCGCAACCGCCTAGCGTTCAAATGTTTAGCTTTGCTATTGACATGTTCGTTTAGCACCGCTAATCTACGTCCATCCCAACAGGAGATGGACATGCAAAAGAGCCTCTATAGCGCACCGACGCGCCGCCAGCTTCACAAGCAGGAGCTCGTAGCCGATCTCGAGCTCGTCGACACGCATGGTTGGCGCGAAGGCCGCAACTTTCGCCAGCGCTCGCCGTTCGCGTCTCCGGCTGCCGAGCAGAACTTCCTGAACGAAGCTGCGCGCGCCGATCGCATCGTCGAGTACATCGCCGCGCTGAAGGAAACCACGGATCGCGAATGGCGCTACGAAATGGCCGCTGGCCAGGACTACGCCGACGGCGCGCGCCACTTCGCGCGGCTGTGGGAAATGCAGGCCGACCTCGACCCGTCGGGCGCGATCTGGCGCTCGGTGGCTCCGCAGGGCTTCGCGGTACCGCAGCCGCGCGTGAAGGGCGGTGCCGCATGAGCAGCAAGTCCTACCCCCGTGTCGGCCGCACGAGCCGACAGCAAAAATGGGACAAGCTGCCGCCGAAGGCTGCGCCCAAATGCAGCGCCTGCGACCAGCCCGCGCGCTTCCGTGTCGACGTGGAAGTGAACTGGTTCCGTGGCGACGACGAATGCGGCCGCGCGTGCGCGGACCACAAGAACGACGCGATTGCCCTGCTCGCAGGTATCGAACGGCACCAGGCCGAGCAGAAGGCCCTGCGCGAAGCGAAGGCGGCGCAATCATGACCGCCGCCCTCGAAACCATGGCCGGCTACCTGCTCGCCTTCCTGATCGCCGCGGGCCTGGTCTGGATGCTCGACCGCCTCGTGTTCGGCACCGACGCACCGGGGCTGTTCGCATGAGCCGCGCCAGCACCCCGCGCCGCTTGCGCTCTGTCGCAGCACCCACGCCCGCCCCCATCGGCGGCCTGATGGATCCGCGGTTCGTCTACGTGCCGGCCGCAGCCACCGACATCCGCAAGACCTTCGAGCGCATCCGCGCGCAGGGACCGCTGCTGAAAGGCAAGCCATGAACACCGTGCACCGCACGCGCCCCGGCCATTGGGCCGAGCAAAAACCCTTCGTCATGCCCACGAACGAGGAAATCGCCGAGGCCGACGAGCGCCACGACATCAAGCGCGCGAACAGCTGGATGCCGTTCCTTCTTCCCTTGGTGCCGCTGCTCGTCGCGGTGGCTGTGCACCTCTATTTCCGCTGATCCCTTTCTGACCACCACCCCGAAAGAACCCATGTCCTCTACTGAACTCGCCACCTCCAACACCAGCCTGGCGCCCAGCTTCGCCAGCGTCGAAGGCTTCGAACTCGCCAACCGCATCGGCAAGGCCTTCGCCGCGTCGACGCTCGTGCCGCAGCAATACCGCGACAACGTGGCGAACTGCATCGTTGCGCTGGAAATGGCCAACCGTATGCAGGCCTCGCCGCTCATGGTGATGCAGAACCTGTACATCGTGCACGGCAATCCCGGCTGGTCGTCGAAGTTCCTGATCGCGTGCTTCAACCAGTCGGGCCGCTTCTCGGCGTTGCGCTACGAATTCGACCTCGACGGCAGCAAGGTGCCATACGGCTGCCGCGCGTGGGCCGTCGAGAAGGCCACCGGCGAGCGCTTGGTGGGTTCCACCGTCACGCTCGACATGGCGAAGGCCGAGGGCTGGAGCACGAAGTCGGGCAGCAAGTGGAAGACCATGCCCGAGCTGATGCTGCAGTACCGCGCCGCGGCATTCTTCGTGCGCGTCTATGCACCCGAAATCTCGATGGGCCTGCAGACCGACGACGAGCTGCGCGACACCTTCGACAACGAGACGGGCGCGCTGGTCGAGCCGGCCGGGAAGCCTGACGTTGCGCCGGTGCGCCGCCGCGCTGCGCCGATCCCCGCCGACGTGATCGACAACGAATCCGGCGAGATCACGCCCGCGGCCGATGCCGGAATCCCGGCTTCGGACGACGCCCCCCTCGACGCCGACAACCCGGCCGCCGGCGCCGACGCTCAGGCCGCCGCCGCGCAGCAGGACAAGCAAGCCGCCACCGCCACCAAGAAGCCGCAGACCCTCGGCAACACCATCCTTGCCAGTGCCGGCGAGAAGAAGCTGCTGATCAACCGCGCGAAGTCAAACGACCTGAACATGGCCGAGCTGATCGAGCAGGCCGGCGTCGGCCCGATGGACCCGACGACGCTTGAAGGCCTGACCGCCGACGGCTTCGTGGCAATCAAAGACCTCCTGCCGAAGGCTGCGTGATGTTGCTGACCTTCGACGCCGAGGCGCATCGCTACTACTGGGACGGCAAGCCGGTGCCGGGCGTGACCACGATCCTGGCACCGCTCAGCGACTTCGCAGCCGTGGATCCGGATGTGATGCGCCGGGCTTCGAAGTTCGGCACCGCCGTGCACTACGTGTGCGAGCTGGTCGACACCGGCGAAGACCTGCAGCACTACGACGTTGACCCGGCGCTGCTGCCCTACGTCGATGCATGGCGCAAGTTCTGCGCCGAGTGGCGCGTGCAGTGGAAGCTGATCGAGCAGCGCGTGTACCACCCGACGCTTCGCTACGCCGGCACGCTGGACCGCAAGGGCACATTGGTCGCACCAGGTGAGCCCGAGCACCGCCGCCACGCGGCCGTCGTCGACATCAAGACCAGCACCAACCTTTACCCGTCGGTGGGCCCGCAGTTGGCCGCCTACGCCCGTGCCGACGACCCACTCAACGGCGCCAGCCAGCGCCGCTATGCCGTGCAGCTCAAGGGCGACGGCTCCTACGTCTGCAAGGAATACCGCGATGCAGACGACTTTGCAACGTTCTCCGCCCTGCTGGCGCTGCGCACGTGGTGCAGCCGGCATTCCATCAAACCGCAGTTCTGAAAGCCCACCATGACCGATACCGCGACCGAAACCGTTCCCGCCACCCTGAAGGGCGCCGTCGCCTTCGACGCGACCATGCTGCCGATCTTCGTACAGCGCGCCAACACCATGCGCATCGAGGCCGCCGACTATGAGGTGGACTCGCCCGCCATGGCCGAGCTGGCCGGCGAGCGGCTGGTGCAGATTGCCACGCTGAAGAAGCAGATCGAGCAGGCGCGCAGCGACGTGGCCGGGCCGATCCACAAGGCATGGAAGAACGCCCTGGCGTGGTTCAAGCCGGCCGAGGATGCGATCGAGCAGGCCGACAGCGCCATGCGCAAGGCGCTCAACCGCTGGAAAAACGAGCAGGAGCGCATTGCCGCTGCCGAGCGCGCCGAGCGTGAGCGCGTTGCCCGCGAAGAGCGCCAGCGCCTGGAGGCTGCAGAGCGCGCCGCGGCCGCCAAGGCACTGGAGGCCCAGCAAGCCGCCGAGCGCCAGGCGCGTGAAGCCGCCGCCGCGGCCGCCGCCGGCGATGCCAAGAAGGCCGAGGAACTGCAGCAGCAGGCCGAAGCCAATGCCGCGGCTGCCGAAACGGCGCAGGCCCTGGCCAGCACCATGGCACAGGAAGCCTCTGTTGTGACCGTTGCACCACCCTCGATTGCGCTGGTGCCGCGCGTTGCCGGTGTCTCGGGTCGCATGACCTATACCGCGCAGGTCGAGAGCCTGCAGCTGCTCGTGCAGGCCATCGCCGAGGGCAAGGCGCCCATCGAGGCCGTTCAGGCGAACACCACCTTTCTGGGCCAGCAGGCCCGCGCCTTCAAGAAGGCCGGCGTGCTGTACCCGGGCGTCACCGTCCTGGCCGAGAGCGCGCTATCGGTGCGCGCGGCCTAACCACTTTCCGGGCGTGCCTGGCCGGCTGTTCGTCTCCCTCCTCCCCTCCTATTCCGGCCAGCGGCGAAAGCCTCGCCCTTTTTTATTCGTCAATCGCAACTCTTTTCCACACCCACATCGGAGATCCGAAATGCTGAACATCAATGAAGAAGACGTCAAAGCTGCCATCGTCAAGCAGGCGGCCGACGAAATCTTGAGCCAAGACGACGATCTGAGCGGACTCATCCAAGCGGAGGTGAAGCGCAGAGTCGATGCAATCTTCGTTGCTCGCGCCGAGCAACAGCTGCAAGACGCCGTCGACGCTGCGGTGAAGAACGGCTTCGACCTTGAGTACCAGCGCGTCAACAGCTGGGGGCAGCCCGAGGGTGAGAAGACCAGCATTCGCAAGCAGCTGGACAAGCTGGTCAGTGGCTACTGGTCGGATCGTGTTGACCCCCGATCGGGAAAGCCCACGGACAGCAGCTACACGCACACCACCCGCGCGGAGTTCTTGATGACGCAGATCTGCGCCGAGAACTTTTCAGAGGAAATGAAGAAGCACGCCATCAACATCGCCGGCCACCTCAAGGACGGCCTGCGCAACCAGATGGGCACGGTCATGGACCAGATGCTGAACGACCTCTTTCGCGTGAAGAGCCTGCAGGACCAGGGCCAGGTCCAGAAGCCCTACTAACCCCTTCCCTCAACCACCGGAGCCCTGACCCATGAACTTCGAACTGCCCACCGCGACCAAGTGCAAGCTGGTCGACATCGACATCCTCTCGATGAAGAACCGGCCGCCAGACAGCAATCCCGGCGTGGCCCTGGCCTTCACCGCCGAGCTGCCGAACAGCGCCCTCACGATGCTGGACGGCTTCCTGCGCGGCATGCTGTACACCAAGCAGGCCGGCGGCGATGCCCAGAAGGCGCTCGACGGCGTGGAGCCCGTGAGCGACCTGCCCAACCTGACGCAGATCGGCCAGAAGATCGGCCGTTTCTCGTGGCTTGGTGAGCAGACCGGCTGCACGCTGACCTTCGACTTTGGGCTCGGCGGCAAGTCGAACATCGTGCTCGGCGATGTGAAGGTCGACGCGCTGCACATCACGCCCAAGGAAGGCGGCACGACCACCTGGCAGTGGAAGTGCGAAATCAATGACGTGAGCGAGGCCGAGTTCGGGAAGATCGCGACGTTCAAGTCGCGCGACGTGCAGCTGCTGATCGCGCTGCCGGATGTCGAGCAGAGCGACATCGAAGACGAACCGGCGCCGCCACCGGCCGCGCGCCGCGGCAAGAAGCCTAAGGCGGCCACCAGCGGGGAGCCCGAGGGCGCATGGCCGTTTCCTGGCGACGGACCCGGCGAGCAGACGCCGGAATCGGCGTTCGTTGGCACCGCGGACAAGGACTGACTATGAGCGCCGGACATTGCAATGCAGGCGAGCGGTGCAGTTGCGCGCCCGGCAGCGAAAGGCGGTCAGCGTGCAGCATGTGGGCAGCAGACGGCGAGCCGACAAAGGTCTGGGGCCTGATCGCGATGGAGAAGACGCAGGAACCGCTGATCCAGAAGCATTGCTTCGGCGACTGCGGAAAGCTCAGCATGGCCGGCGCGATCAACGACGACCACTTCGGCCCGCTGTGGGTCTGCTGTGAGGCCAAGTGCCCATGGCTCGGCAAGGAGACGGATGAGCCCTACGGCAACACCATGTCTTTCGGCAGGCCGCATGACGTGTACCTGCGCGTGCTCACCGACACACCCGCAGCCATCGCCGCTACTGCCGCTACGGGGGAGCCATCGTGAGCCGCCAAAACGCCTACAGGGTTCATGGCGCGGACGGCTACGGCCTGACCGAAACGAAGACTGACGAATACCGCTACATCACAGGCTACGTGCGCACGCCCCTCGGCTACGTGTCGGTCTACTCCGAAGAGAAGAACACATCGCTGTCGCTGATTCAGAACGGCTACGAAGTCACGCGGGTTATCGACCGTGGCTACACGAAAAAAGGACTCGTGACGCTTGCTCGGCGCTTTATCGAAGAGGTTCAATATGACTGAAGAACTGAACCGTGGCTGCTTGGATGAGCGCGCAGCGATGCGTGCATCTCTGGAGCGCATCCTTGAAGAGCCAAAAAACACCCTGTCGGACGGCAAGGCATTGAAGGCCATTGTCCGGATCGCCAAGGAAGCGCTCGCCTACGAGGCTGACCGCGCATCACTCTCCACCAGTAAGCAGGCAGGGGCAGAGCCGGTGGCAGCCCGTGTGCGAATTTGGATGCAGAACGGAGAACGTCACGCTGAGCTGATCGACTGGGAAGAAGGGCTATTCGTCCTCCCGCCCGGCGAACACGGCCTCTACGCCACCCCTCCCGCTGTGATGCCAGCAGCGCCGAGCGATGCAGAACTGTTGGCGCTGCTCCGCGATGCGCGGCACCGCATCTGCAATGATGCGCCCCAAAAAGTTGCCGGGGAATGGCTCGCACCCTTGGACAATCCCGTTTACGGCCCGTTGCTGCGGCGCCTAGACGCTGCAGCTAACGCCCTCTCTCAGACCATGCAGCCGCAGGCCGGGGTGGTGGCGCGTTCTGAGCATTACGACGAAGTGAAGGCAACGCTTCAAGGTGCGCATCGCATCATGGAAACCGTTAGCAGCTTGGAGCGGCGCGTCGGCCCCGTGGGCTCACATGCGCGCGGCTACACGCACAAGATCACCAACGCATTACGGCACCTTGACGCCCTCGCCGCACCCGGTGCCGCTATCGCTGCGGGCGAGCAGGACGGTTCAGAGTTTTTGGGCCACTACGCTGAGGCGCATGAATTGGATGTGCGAACTATCCCCGCATCGCGCGAGGAAGCACCAGCCACCCCGCAGGCGGGGCTGTCGGGAACCAAGGACGCGGACGGCCCGGAATCGCCGCTGAGCAAGCTCGAAGGCGAGAAGCGCTGGCTGAGTGACCGAATCGCCCATCTTGTTTTGGAGTGCGAAGCCTGGAAGGCCAAGGCGCAGACGGTCACCACTGCGGGCGACTGGGCAATCGATCACTCCGCAGGGCGCCCGATCCTCACCTACAAGAATTGCAGTGTCATTGAAGCCGAAGATGCCGAGTACGTGCTGCGATTGATCGCTGCTGACCTTGCACCAGCCACCCCTCCCGCCGCGATACCGGCCGCCCCGAGCGATGCGGAAATTCACGCGATGGCGCCGAACAAGGGATCGATATTTGCGCAGGGCTGGTTCTGGGGTTTCAAGAAAGCGTTGGCGGATCGCGCCGCCCTCACCCAGCCCACCACCGTGGCCATGGCCGTCACCGAAGACATGCACGTCGCAGCCATCAAGGTACTCCAACGCGCATCAGGACTAGACGGTCTTCCGCAACGCATGCTCGACGCAATGCTCGCCGCGGCTCCTGCGGTTGCACCTGCGCCAGCTTCGGAAGCGGCGGGAGAAGCCTTTGACGCCTTCCTGTGCCGTGCATGGGGAGAAACGGAACTGCCCAGCGCCGAGTTAGTCCCGGACTGGGAGGGTGTCCGTCGCTTCCTGATTCGGGAATGGCTCGGCAAAGAGGACGATGAGTTGCTCCTGACGATCAGGGATGACTTCGCCCAGCACGAGGAAAACATGGGCGCCAACGGAGGCGCGTTCTCCATCACGTTCGAAATCGGCGGCGTGAGCATCGAGCGAGTCTGTGGGTTCGCCGCCCTCAAGACCGCGCGAACCACCGCTCTGCCTGGCGACAAGGAGGCCGCATAAATGACCACCGCCCAAAAGCCCGATGCCCTGGAGGTCGTTGCGTACCTTCGTGCCACCAAGGACGGTCAGCCAGTCTGGGATGGCGACGACTGCGTTTGCCAAGACCCGGTATACCCGAGCGATCCGGACGGCAGCGATGCCGGCTGCATCAGCATGCCCATGGTCCGCCTCACCGACGCCCAAGCCTCTCTCCTTTCCAAGGAGGCGGAGAAGGATGCGGAGATTGTAAGACTGAAGGTAGATGCGGCTCGCTGGCGAACATTCGAGCGGATACAAGGCCACGGCCTCCCGGGCCCAGTCTACAGGCGCCACATTCGGGTAGTCGAAATCTGTCCGATGTACGGTGAAGAGAAAGAAATCACCGACCTGCGCGCCGCAATCGACGCGGCACGAGCAGCGGCTAATCAGGGGGGAGCATGACTTCATCACAACCATCGGGCGACGAATTCACGGATGCGATGTGGCAGCACATGCAGACCGTCAACAACGCTGTCACCGAGAAGATCAAAGAGCTGCGGCTCGAGGTCAAGCGACTGCAGAAAGAGGCCCAGCAGGAGCGCGAGAAGCGCTATGCGATGCAGGAGCAGCTTGTGCAAGCTCTGGAAGAGTTGGAGCGCCGTAGCACGGTCTGGCCAAAGCCTGCCGCTTACTCTATCCGCGAGGCACTGCGCCGCGGCTCAGGAGATCCATCATGACCAAACTGCACGCTGATCTTGAGGCGCTGATGCCGGAGCCCAACGATGCTTTTCAGGCGCATTTGAACGCGATGCCTGAATGGCTGCCTGAATTTGAAGTGCACCGCCCATGGGTTGAGGCCCTCTTGCGGGACGCATGGCGCGCAGCCACGGAACGAGCCGCCGTCTTGTGCGAAGACACCGATGTGGTCGATGTCAGCGGGCCGAACAGCTACTACTGCCAACTCGGCGACGCGGCTGCAACGCGCGCAGCCTGTGCCGCTGCCATTAGGGGCACTGGGGGCGGGGCATGAAGCCAACACGCGGAAATGCCGGGCGGACTTACCGGAAAGCGTCACCGACCGCACCGAAGCGCGACGTGGTCAACCCGTGCCGAATCTGCGGCTGGGCCGAACACATGGCCATCCACCAGCCGATTCTCACTGGACCACGGGCCGGCCAACCTTTCGACCACACCTACATGCCAGCTCACACAAAACGGCCTGCCACCCCCGTGCCCGATGGAGAGGGCAAGGAATCATGAGCGCGCTATTTCTCTCCGACGAGGAACTCATTGTGCTCACGGGCTTTACCTGGAAGTCCAAGCAGATCAGATGGTTGCAGTCCGAGGGGATACCATTCCGCAAAAGTGCTACCGGTCATCCGGTGGTGACGCGCTCGGCCATCGAGGGGCGGCCGGTGCCGGCGCAAGAAGCGCAGCCGGTGCGCGGCTGGGTGCCCCGCGTCGTTGGAGCCTGACCATGGGAAGAAAGCCGAGCCGGTGGGTGAACCTGCCAAAGGGCATGCGCGCGCGCCCGCGCGGCAAGCTGATCTTTTACTACCTGGACACCGGCGAGAAGCCGCGGCGCGAGATCCCGTTGGGCAGCGACTACGTGGCCGCCGTCGGCAAATGGGCCGAGCTCACCAGCAAGCCGGCCCCCGTGGTCAAGGCGCCCCCTACCTTCGTTGATGCGCTCGACGGCTACGGCAACGTCGACGGCTACCGCAAGGACGTGCTCCCCAAGAAAGCCGCGCGCACCCAGCAGGACAACGAGAAGGAACTGGGCTGGCTGCTCAAGTTCTTCGGCGACCCGCCTGCCCCGCTCGACAGCATCGAGCCACTGCACATCGGCCAGTACAAGAAATGGCGCCTGAAGGCCGCGCGCGAGCTCGCCGAGGCCAAGAATGAAGAGCGGCGCAAGGCCGGCCGGCCGGCGCAACCCATCGCCGCCAACGTGGGCCACGTGCGCGCCAACCGCGAAAAGGCGCTGTTCTCGCACATCTGGAACTACTGCCGCGAGAACGGCCTGACGAAACTGCCGAACCCTTGCGCGGGCGTCGATGGCTTCCACGAGGAGGGCCGCGATGTCGCGCCGGACGCAGCCATGGTGCAGCGAGTTGTTGCCCATTCCGGCAAGCCGCTCGAGTTCGCGCTGCGCCTGGCCGACATCATCGGGCAGCGCCCTGCCGACGTGCTGCGCGTGAGCGAGAAGAGCATCGAGGGTGACGTGCCAGGCGGCATCCTGAGCCTGCGCCAGGGCAAGACAAAGGAGAAACTGCGCATCGTGGTCGAGGGGCTGCTGGCCGACCTGATCCTCGAAATCCGCGCGTACAAGCGGGAAATCGAAAAGGAGACCAAGGTCTACGCCATGGCGCTGCTGGTCAACGAAGAAGGCAAGGCGCTGACGAAGGCCATGCTGCGCGACCGCTTCGACGATGCGCGGGCCGCGGCCAATGTGCCCAAGGCTGAGTTTCAATTCCGCGATCTGCGCGCAAAGGCGGCGACGGATATTGATGACGAGCGCGGCACACGTGATGCACAGTCACTGCTCGGCCACACGACCGAAAGCATGACCGCCAACTACATCCGCCACAAGGTCGGAAAGAAGGTGCGCCCGCTTCGATGAATTGCAGGTTTGCGGAAGTGTGTTCCGCAAAACGCTCAATCCACAGGCAAATAGCGCTACGAAAGTTAGAGCACCAAACCCTTATTCGGCGTGCTCTGAGGTTCTGGTAGGACGTACTGGATTCGAACCAGTGACCAACGGATTAAAAGTCCGCTGCTCTACCAACTGAGCTAACGTCCCGGAACCATTTTCTTTCTTGCTTCCTTGCCAGAGTTGAATCCGGCAAAGCCAAAGATTATAGCGCGACGTTGCTCGCGATTTTGTCGAGAACCCAACCTGCCGCGCATTGGCCGAATGTGGCCGTCACGCTCACCACGGAACCGTAACCATGGCAATTGAGCGAGCCGTCGCCTTCGATGGCGCAGGAGGCATCGGGCGGTGCCACGCTTTCGCGGCTGAAGACGCACGCCACGCCGATCTTTCGGCCTTCGCGCGGTGCGCCGTGTTCCTTGCGCAGGCGCTGGCGCAGCTGAGCCAGGAGCGGGTCGTGCGTGACGAGCGAAAGGTCGTCGATGTCGACCTTGTGCGCCTGCCGCTTGCCGCCGGCCGCACCCACGGTGACGAAGGCGGCGCGCGATGCGCGTGCCCATGCCGCCATCGCGAGCTTGGCCTTCACCTGGTCGCATGCATCGATGACGGCGGTTGCGGGCCCGTTCTCGGCCTGCGACGCATCCAGCAGCGCAGTCCAGTTGCCGGGCTCGACGAATTCGTCGATGGCGAACACCTTGCACTCGGGGTTGATCTGCGCAATGCGATCGCGCATGGCCTCGACCTTGGCTTGTCCCACCGTCGAATCGAGCGCGTGGATCTGGCGGTTGATGTTCGACTCCGAGACGTGGTCGAGGTCGATCAGCGTCAGCCGCCCCACTCCGCTGCGCGCCAGGGCTTCGACCGTCCAGGAGCCGACTCCGCCGATGCCGACAACAAGCACATGGGCGTTGCGGATGCGCGCGGCACCCGCCACGCCATAAAGGCGTTCGAGGCCGCCGAAGCGGCGCGCAAAGTCAGGCGCCGCGGTGTCGGTGACGACAGCCGCGGCGGCGTTCAATGCTTCTGGAAGGGTTGCATTCAAGCGGAGTGCTCCGCCGGCTTCAACGCAGGCGCGAGAGGCGCTCGCGGCCCGCCTGGGCCGCTTCGGATTGCGGATAGGCCTTGGTCAGGTCTTCCAGCGTGCGGCGCGCGGCGCGCGTGTCCTTCAGCTCGATCTGGCAATTGGCGATCGACAGCACGGCCTCGGGAGCCTTGGCGTGGTCGGGCGCGAGCGACAGCATGGAGCGGAAGTTCGCAATGGCCTCGTTGTAGTTGCGCGTGGCGTACTGCGCATTGCCGAGCCAGAACAACGCGGAGGCGTTGTAGCCGCTTTGCGGGTAGCGCTTGACGAACTCGGCGAAGGCGGTTTGCGCCTGCGCGAACTGCCCCGCACGGAAGATGCCGAGCGCGGCATCGAAGTCGGCCTTTTCCTTGGGGTCCGCGGTGAACTCGCGGCCGTCCACGGAAACCTTCGTCGGCTCGGTCTGCTTCAGCCGGTCGTCGATGGTGCTCTGGCGGGACTGCATTTCGCTCAGCGTGCGCTGCAGCTGCTCGTTCTGGCCGGTCATGCGCGCAAGATCGCCCCGCATCTGCTCGATCTGGTTCTGCAGGTCGAGCAGGCTGCGGCGCAACTGGCCGTTTTCATCGGTCAGCCGCTGGTCGGTCTGCTGGCGCATGGCCTCGACACGCTGCCGCAGGTCGAGGATGGCGCGGCGCGCCTCGTCATCCTCGAACAACGCGGCTTGCGAGCCTGCCGAAACGCAGAGCAAGGCGGCAGCCAGTGCCGCGCCTCGCAATAGAGCGTGTTGCATCACCGGGTGTAGCGGATTTCGGCGCGGCGGTTCTGGGCCCAGACGTCTTCGCCCGAGCCCTGCACCGCCGGCTTTTCCTTGCCGAAGCTCACGGCTTCGATCTGGGCATCGTTCACGCCCAGCAGCGTCAGCGAGCGGCGAACGGCTTCGGAACGCTTCTGGCCCAGTGCAAGGTTGTACTCGCGGCCGCCGCGCTCGTCGGTGTGGCCTTCGATGGAAACACGGCGCTGCGGGTTGGCCTTGAGGAAGCGTGCGTGGCCGTCGATGATCGACTGGAACTCCGGCTTCACCGTGTAGCTGTCATAGTCGAAATACACGATCCGCTCGATACCGACCGGGCCCTGCGCGGTACCGGCGGTGGAATCGATGGAGACGGGGGCGACTGAACTCGCGCCACCTTGCTGGCTGCCGGCGGTTCCGGAACGGTCGGTCACCGGTGTGTCGTTGAGCTTGGTGCCCGACGAGCAACCGGCAATCAGAGCCACGATGGCCAGCGAATAAATCGTACGTTTCAACATTGGGTACTCCTCAAATAAACCTTGGTCATTGCTTTTGAAACGGACCCCAGTCCGGTTCTCTAATGTCTCCCGCCTGCCCCGCCAGCCGTGCCTTGATTTTTCCGTCCAGCGTGGTCGTCATGAGCGCTTCGCGACCTTGCAGGTGCGTTGCGTAGACGATCAACTTGCTATTGGGGGCAAAGCTTGGGCTCTCGTCTGCCGAGGTGTCGGTGATGGCCGAGACATTGCCGGTTGCCAACTCCATCACGTGGAGTTTGAACGCACCGCCAACGCGGGAGATGTAGGCCAACCACCGACCATCACCGCTGACAGAAGGAGAAATGTTGTAGGTGCCGCTGAAGGTGACCCGGGTCGGCGCGCCGCCTCCGGCGCTCATCTTGTAGATCTGGGGCGCACCGCCGCGGTCGCTCACGAAGTAGATCGTGCTGCCGTCGGCCGAGTAGACAGGCTCGGTGTCGATGCTGGCGCTCTGGGTCAGGCGTCGCGGCTCGCCGCCGGTGGCCGCAATGGTGTAGAGCTGCGAGCCGCCGTCACGGCTGAGCGTGACGGCCAGCGAGTTGCCGTCGGGCGCCCATGCCGGGGCGCTGTTGGAGCCGCGAAAGTTCGCGAGCAAGCGGCGTTGGCCACTGGCCACGTTGTGCACGTACACCACGGGCTTGCGCGACTCGAACGACACATACGCGAGTTGCTGGCCGTTGGACGACCACACGGGCGAAATGATCGGTTCCGGGCTCGCGAGCGCGGCCTGCGCGTTCTCGCCGTCGGCGTCTGCCACCCATAGCGAATAGCGGCTGCCGCCCTTGGTCACGTAGGCAATGCGGGTCGAGAAGATGCCCTTGTCGCCGGTCAGCTTTTCGTAGACGTAGTCTGCAATGCGGTGCGACGCGAGCCGCAGGTCGCCCTGCGGAACGGTGTAGCTCTGGCCGCCGAGATCTTGTCCGCGCACCACGTCCCACAGGCGAAAGCGCACGTCGAAGCGGCCGTCACCCAGCCGCGTGACGCTGCCGACCACCAGCGAATCCGCGGTGCGCTGGCGCCACAGCGCGAGGTCGGGCCGCGAGCCTTCGTCGAGCGCCTGGCCGGAAGCATCGACGCCGCGGAACTGGCCGCTGCGCTCGAGGTCGGCCTTCACGATCTCGGAAATTTTCTGGGGCGAAGCGTCCTGTCCCTTGAACGGGACCAGCGCGATGGGCAGCTGCGTCAGCCCGACGCCCGACACCTCGACCCGGAACTGGGCGAGCGCGGGCAGCATGGGAGTTGCAGCAAGAGCCGCGACAAGACCGCGGCGTGCAAAAAACGATGAAGAAGGAGTTGGAATGGAAACTGGCAACGGCTTGTTCATGCGGTTCGGAGATGTTTCGGGGAAAAAAGTTCTACCCGATGCGACGGGCCACATGTTACACACTGGTTTGATCGTGCCGTCACAAAACGTGTATTGGGCGGCGCGGTCCTACATGGCACCTTGCTGAAGGCCTGTTTGGGCGCCCCGTAGAATCCGCCGCCATGCAAGCATCCCCCGGCAGTGAGACCGCCCGCCTTCCCCTGACTCGCCGGCTGGCGCGCCTCATGACCTGGTTCGGCGGCTCACGCCATTGGTGGGCCGTCGGGATCGTCGGCGCCCTGATGGCCGCCATTACCGAGCCCTTGATGGCGGCCCTTCTCAAGCCGCTGCTCGACCGCGGATTCAACCGCGGCCAGTTGGCGCTTTGGATGGTGCCCGCTGCCGTGCTGCTGCTGTTTGCGGTGCGCGGCATTGCGCAGTTCATTTCCCAATATGCGCTCTCGCGCATCGCCAACGAAGGCATGCAGCGGCTGAGGCGCGTGTTGTTCCAGCGGCTGCTCGGGGCCGAACTGGCCTTGTTCTCGCGGCAATCGGCCAGTGCGCTTTCCAACACCGTGGTGTACGAGGTCCAGACCGGCTCCATGCTGCTGGTGCAGGCGCTGCTCGGGCTTTCGCGCGACGGTTTCACGCTGGTTGCGCTGCTCGCCTACCTGGTCTACTTGAACTGGAAGCTCACGCTCATCGTCGCCTTCCTGGTGCCGAGCATCTCGTGGATCATGAAGGTGTTCTCCAAGCGCCTCTATCGCCTGACGCAGCAAGGCCAGCAAGCAACCGACGAGCTGGCTTATGTGGTGGAAGAAAACGTGCTCGCGCACCGCATGGTGCGGCTGCACGGCGCCGAAGAAGCGCAAGGCGAACGCTTCGAGCAGTTGAGCCAGCGCCTGAATCGGCTGGCCGTGAAGTCGACCATTGCGCAGGCTGCCACCACGCCGCTCACGCAGATGATGGCCTCGCTTGCGCTGTCGGTGGTGGTGATGATTGCGCTCTGGCAAAGCGGCGAGCAAGGCCTCACGGTGGGCGGTTTCGTGGCCTACATCACCGCCATGCTGATGCTGATTGCGCCCATCCGCCGCCTCGCGGACATGGCCGCGCCGATCACTCGCGGCCTGGCCGCCCTCGAGCGCGGCCTGGTGCTGATCGACGACGTGTCCCCCGAGCCGCAAGGCAGCTTCCGCATCGAACGGGCGCAAGGCCGCATCGAGTTGCGCGATGCGGTGGTCAGCTACCGCGGTGAAGACGAAGCCCGTGCGCTCGACGGCGTGAGCCTTGCCATCGAGCCCGGGCAAGTGGTGGCTTTCGTCGGCCCCTCAGGCTCGGGCAAGACCACGCTGGTCAACCTGTTGCCGCGCTTCGTGCTGCCGAGCGGCGGGCAGGTGCTGCTCGACGGGCACGACACCGCCGAATGGGAGCTCAAGAGCCTGCGCGCGCAGTTCGCCATGGTGAGCCAGGACGTGGTGATGCTCAACGACACGCTGGCCGCCAACGTGGCGCTGGGCTCCGAAATCGATCGCGACCGGGTGCAGCAGTGCATAGAGGCGGCGAACCTGTCCAGCCATGTGGAGAGCCTGCCACAGGGCATCGACACCGTGCTCGGCCACAACGCCACGCAGCTTTCGGGCGGCCAGCGGCAGCGCCTGGCCATTGCGCGCGCGCTCTACAAGAACGCGCCCATCCTGTTGCTCGACGAAGCCACCTCCGCGCTCGACACCGAATCGGAGCGGCTGGTGCAGGACGCTCTGCAGCGGCTGATGCAAAACCGCACCACGCTGATCGTGGCGCACCGGCTCTCGACCATCCAGCATGCCGACCGCATCATCGTGATGGAAAAAGGCCGCATTGCCGAGCAAGGCAGCCATGAACAGCTGATGGCGCTCGACGGGCTCTATGCGCGCCTGCAGACGCTGGCCGTGCGCAGTGCAACGCCGGGGCAAGACCCGACGCTCTGAACCGAGGCCTTCGGGTCAGAGCAATACGATGTCGTATTGCCCTTGTCCGATGGCGGGCTCGGCCTGCAATGAAATCGGCTTGCCGATGAAGTCGCTCAAGCCCGCCAGATGCTGGCTTTCTTCATCGAGAAAGAGTTCGATCACCTGCGGCGACGAGACGATGCGGAATTCGCGTGGCGTGAACTGCCGCGCCTCGCGCAATATCTCTCGCATCACGTCGTAGGCCACGCTGCGCGCCGTCTTCACGATGCCTTGCCCGCCGCACGCCGCGCATGGCTCGCACAGCATATGCGCCAGCGATTCGCGCGTGCGCTTTCGCGTCATCTCGACCAGCCCGAGCTGCGAGAAGCCGCCGGCGGTGGTCTTGACGCGGTCGCGCGCAAGCTGCTTGCGAAACTCGGCCAGCACCTGCTCGCGGTGGTCGTCGCGCCCCATGTCGATGAAGTCGACAATGATGATTCCGCCCAGGTTGCGCAGCCGCAGTTGCCGCGCAATCGCCTGCGCCGCTTCGAGGTTGGTCTTGAAAATGGTGTCGTCGAAGTTGCGCGCGCCGACGAAGCCGCCGGTGTTCACGTCCACCGTCGTGAGCGCCTCGGTCTGGTCCACCACGAGGTAGCCGCCCGACTTGAGATCGACCCGCCGACCCAGTGCTTTCGCAATTTCCTCGTCGACCGAATAGAGATCGAAGATCGGCCGCTCGCCCTTGTAATGCTGCAGCTTGCCGGCCGCCTGCGGCATGTATTCGAGCCCGAACTTGAGCAGCACCTCGAACTGCTCGCGCGAGTCGATGCGGATGGTCTGCGTGTCTTCGCTCGTCATGTCGCGCAGTACGCGCTGCAGCAGGCTCAAGTCCTGGTGCAGCAGCGACATGGGCGGCACCTTGCCCGATGCCTCGCGAATGCGCGACCAGGTCTTGCGCAGGTAGGCAATGTCTTCGGCCAGTTCGGCATCGGACGAATCTTCGCCATTGGTGCGCAGGATGAAGCCGCCCGTGTTGGCCGGCACCACGCCGCCGCTGTCGGCCGCCGCGGCAGCCTCTATCAGCGCCAGCATGCGGGCGCGCAACGATTCGCGCTGGTCCGAAGGAATTTTTTGCGAAACGCCGATGTGGTTGTCCTGCGGCAGAAACACCAGCAGCCGGCCCGCAATGCTGATCTGCGTCGACAACCGCGCGCCCTTGGTGCCGATCGGGTCCTTGATCACCTGCACCAGCAGCGACTGGCCTTCGAACACCTGCTTCTCGATGGGCACCATCGGCCCGCCGTTGCGATGGTCGCGGTCAGGCGCCGGCGCGCTCGGCCGCGAGCCCGGCGTGAACGGCGCCACGATGTCGGCCACATGCAGGAAGGCCGTGCGCTCCAGGCCGATGTCGATGAAGGCCGACTGCATGCCCGGCAGCACGCGCGAAACCTTGCCCAGGTAGATGTTGCCGACCAGCCCGCGCTCCAGCGTGCGCTCGATGTGCAGCTCTTGCACGGCGCCGTGCTCGACCAGCGCCACACGGGTCTCTTGCGGGGACCAGTTGATCAGGATGTCTTGCATGGAGTTCTCAGGTATTGAAACCGGCGCTGCGAAGAAGCTGCGCGGTCTCGAACATCGGGAGTCCCATGATGCCCGAATAGGACCCGCTGATGTGTTCGATGAACGCAGCCGCCGCCCCTTGAATTGCATAGGCGCCTGCCTTGCCGAGCGGCTCGCCGCTTGCGGCATAGCGCGCGATCTGCTTCTTGCCGATGGCCGCGAAGCGCACGCGCGAAACGCTGAGCGCCGCATGGCGGCGGCGGCCGTGCTGCAGCGCTACGGCCGTCAGCACGCGGTGGGTGCTGCCGGACAGGAGCGCGAGCATGCGCTCGGCATCGCGTGCGTCGTCGGGCTTGCCGAGGATGGTGCGGCCGAGCGCGACCGTGGTGTCTGCGCAGAGCACCGGCGCATCGGCCAGGCCGAGGCGCTTGCGCCGCGCAACGGCGGCATCGAGCTTGAGCGCCGTGACGCGCTGCACATAGGCAGTGGGCGATTCGTTGGGCAACGCCGCTTCGAGCGATTCGGCGTTTTCGTCAGGGCCGGCAAGCAGCAGTTCGTGGCGAACGCCAAGTTGGCCGAGCAGTTGGGCACGGCGCGGGCTCTGCGACGCGAGATAGATGAAGTCTGGTGTCATTCCCGGTGGTACGGATGGCCCGCGTTGACGGACCAGGCCCGGTACAGCTGCTCGACCAGCAGCACGCGCGCCATGGCGTGCGGCAGGGTCAGGTCGGACAAGCGAATGCGTTCATGCGCCGCGGCCTTGAAAGCCGGGTCGAGCCCGTCGGGCCCGCCGATGACGAGCGCCACATCGTCGCCCTCGCCTTGCCAGCTTTGCAGGCGCGCGGCCAGTGCCTTGGTGGTGAGCGCGGTGCCGCGCTCGTCGAGCACCACGATGCGCATGCCCCTGGCAATGGCGCCTTCGATGCGCTCGCGTTCGGCGGCGTAAAGCGTTTCGAGCGACTTGGAGCCGCGGGGTTCGGTCTTGACCGCGCGCAGCTCAAGCTTGAGTTCCGGCGGGAAGCGCTTGGCGTAGTCGTCCCAGGCAGTCTGCGCCCAGTCGGGCATGCGCTGCCCGACGGCGACCACCAGGAGCTTCATGCGCGGCGCGCTGGCGCCTTCTTGGCAGGCGCCTTCTTTGCCGCGGGCTTCTTCGCGGCGGGCTTGCCGACGACCTTGACCGGCACGCGCGCGGTCGTGGTCTTCTTGGCGGGCGCCTTCTTGGCGGCGGTTTTCTTCGCCGGGCTCCGGCTGGCCTTCTCGGCCTTGGCTTCCTGCTCGGCCGCGCGGATGGCGGTCTTGGCCGCGCTGGTGCGGCGCAGGTTCGGCATCTTGGCGGCGACGGGCTTCTTCTCCTCGGTCACCTTGGCGGCGGTTGCAAGGGCCGGCTTGGTGCCGCCGAGCTTGGCGCGCACGGGCTTGTCGCCCCAGATCTCTTCGAGGTGGTAGTACTGGCGGATGGCGGGCTGCATGATGTGCGCCACGGCCGCGCCGCAGTCCACGATGATCCACTCGCCGTTGTCCTCGCCCTCGATGCGCGGCTTGCCGAAGCCGGCCTCGCGCACCGCGTCGCGAACACTCGCGGCCAGCGCCTTGGTCTGGCGGTTGGAGGTGCCCGAGGCAACGATCACGCGCTCGAACAGCGGCGAAAGATGCTCTGTGTCGAAAACCTGAATGTCCTGCGCCTTGACGTCTTCGAGTCCATCGATGATGGCTCGCTGGAGTTTCTGGGTGTCTTTCTTGGCGGCGGCTTCAGTGGTCATCAGGCAGGGCGGTAAAGGTGGTGTTGGTCAATATAGCGTGCAACGGCGGGCGGAACCAGCGAGGAAATGTCCTCGCCAAGCGCCGCGCGCCGCCGGATTTCGGTGGCGCTGGTGTCCATGGCCGGCAATTCGAGCGCTTCGAAACGTGCGCCAGCGGGAAGGCCGGGCAGCATTTTCGGATCAAAACGAGCAATGCCGCCCGTCGATAGTGCGCGATACGCTACAGAAACAATAGCAATGCCGAGTATAGCCTGCCAGCCATGCCATGTGGGCAAGGCGGTGGCCTGGTCGGCGCCCATGATCAAGACCAGTTGCGCACCGGGTTGTTCATTCCGCAACTCATGCAGGGTATCGAGCGTGTAGGTGGGGCCGTCGCGCAACACTTCGCGGCTGTCGACCACCACGGTGCCCGCGAGCCCTGCAAATGCCAGCCGCGCCATCGCAAGACGGTCTTGCGCCGGCGTGAGCGTGCGGCTCTTGTGCCAGGCCTGGCCGGTGGGAATGACGTACAGTTCGGCCAGGCCAAGCTGCGAAAGCGCTGCTTCGGCCAAGGCCACGTGGGCGTTGTGAGGCGGATCGAATGCGCCGCCGAACACGCCGATGCGCGGAGCGCCGGAAAAACTCACAACCAGTCGCGCCGCACGATGAAGTCGCTGTACAGCGCGGCTTCGGGGCTGCCCGGTTCGGGTTGCTGGCGATAGGCCCAGCTCGCAAGCGGCGGCATCGACAGCAGGATCGATTCGGTGCGTCCCCCCGATTGCAGCCCGAAATGCGTGCCGCGGTCCCACACCAGGTTGAACTCGACGTACCGCCCGCGCCGATAGAGTTGGAACGCCCGCTCGCGCTCGCCCCACGGGGTGCCGCGGCGCCGCTCGACGATCGGCAGGTAGGCCGGCAGAAAACCGTCACCCACGGAACGCAGCATGGCAAAACCGTTCTCGAAGCCGTCTTCGGCAAAGTCGTCGAAAAAGATGCCGCCGATGCCGCGCTGCTCATTGCGGTGCTTCAGAAAGAAATACTCGTCGCACCACGTCTTGAAGCGCGGGTATTTGTCGTCGCCGAATGCAGCGAGCGAATCGCGGCATGCGGTGTGAAAGTGCACCGCGTCTTCCTCGAAGCCGTAGCAAGGCGTCAGGTCCATGCCCCCGCCGAACCAGCACACCGGGTCCTTGCTTTCGGGCAATGCGGCCAGCATGCGCACGTTCATGTGAACGATGGGTACGTAAGGGTTGCGCGGATGGAACACCAGCGAAACGCCCATGGCTTCGAAGGGAGCGCCAGCAAGTTCAGGCCTGTTCTGCGTGGCCGATGGAGGCAGCCTGGGCCCGCGCACCTGCGAGAAACCGCAGCCCGCGCGCTCGAACAGATCTCCGCCTTCGAGAATGCAGGTAAGGCCGTGGCCCTGCAGGCTTTCTCCGGGTTCCTTTTGCCAGGCATCGCGCGTGCAGGCGCCGCCGTCCGCCGCTTCTACCGCTTCGACGATCTGCTGCTGGAGGCCGCGCAGGTAGTCGCCGACCGCCGCCGGATTGGTCTGCTGCATCAAGCCTGCGGGTTGTTGCGCGCGTGAACCGCGCGGTACCCGATGTCCTTGCGGTACTGCGCGCCGTCGAAGTTGATGCGCGCCGCCACTTCATAAGCCCGCTGCTGCGCGAGCTTCACGCTGTCCGCCAATACGGTGACGCAAAGCACGCGGCCACCGCTGGTCTTCAGTTCGCCGTCTTGCTGCGTGGTGCCGGCATGGAACACCACGGCATCGGGCGCCTCGGCCGGAATGCCCGTGATGCGGTCGCCCTTGCGCGGCGACAGCGGGTAGCCGTGCGCCGCCATCACCACACCCAGCGCCACGCGCCGATCCCATTGCAGCTCGACCTGGTCGAGCGTGCCGTCGGTCGCGTGCCAGAACACTTCGAACAGGTCGGACTTGAGCCGCATCATGATCGGCTGCGTCTCGGGGTCGCCCATGCGGCAGTTGAACTCGAGCGTCTTGGGGTGGCCCGACGGATCGATCATGAGGCCGGCGTAGAGAAAGCCGGTGTACGGAATGCCGTCTTTTTCCATGCCGCGGATCGTCGGCAGGATGATCTCGCGCATGGCACGCGCGTGCACCTCGGCCGTGACCACGGGCGCGGGCGAATAGGCGCCCATGCCGCCGGTGTTGGGCCCTTCGTCGTTGTCGAGCAGGCGCTTGTGGTCCTGGCTGGTGGCCAGCGCGGTCACGTTCTTGCCGTCGCACAGCACGATGAAGCTGGCTTCCTCGCCCTGCAGGAATTCTTCGATGACGACGCGCGCGCCGCCGTCGTTGTGGGACACGCCGAACTTGTTGTCGACCAGCATGAAGTCGACCGCCTCGTGGGCTTCCTGCGCCGTCATGGCCACCACCACGCCCTTGCCCGCGGCCAGGCCGTCGGCCTTGACGACGATGGGCGCGCCCTTGGCATCGATGTACGCGTGGGCCGCGGCCGCATCGGTAAAGGCTTCGTACTCGGCCGTGGGAATCTTGTGGCGCTTCATGAACGCCTTCGAAAACGCCTTGGAGCTTTCGAGCTGCGCCGCGGCCTGCGTGGGGCCGAAGATGCGCAGGCCGTGCGCGCGGAATTCATCCACCACGCCGGCAGCCAATGGCGCCTCGGGGCCGACCACGGTCAGAGCGATCTTTTCCTTCATGGCCCACTCGCGCAGCGCGGCGGGCTCGGTGATGTCGATGCAGTCGTAGCGCTCGTCGCTCACGGTGCCACCGTTGCCCGGCGCCACATACACGCGGCTGACCCGGTTGGCCTGCGCCAGGCGCCACGCCAAGGCGTGTTCGCGGCCCCCTCCTCCAATTACCAGTACCTTCATTCGCAGGCCTTCATTCGCTGTATGTCGTTCATTCGGAAAGCGCTGCGTTGTGATAGACCTCCTGGACATCGTCCAGGTCTTCGAGCACATCGAGCAGCTTCTGCATCTTGGCCGCGTCTTCGCCGGTTATTTCGACGGTGTTTTCAGGCCGCATGGTGACCTCGGCCACCTCGGGCTTCAACCCGGCGGCTTCCAGCGCGTTCTTCACGGCTTCAAAGTCCCCGACGGCGGTGAGCACCTCGATGGCGCCGTCGTCGTCGGTCACCACGTCTTCGGCGCCGGCTTCGAGCGCGAGCTCCATCACCTTGTCTTCATCGGTGCCGGGCGCAAAGATGATCTGGCCGCAGTGCTTGAATTGAAAGGCCACCGAGCCTTCGGTGCCCATGTTGCCGCCGTGCTTGGAAAATGCGTGGCGCACTTCGGCCACGGTACGCACGCGGTTGTCGGTCATGGTGTCGACGATGATTGCCGCGCCGCCAATTCCGTACCCCTCGTAACGAATTTCTTCGTAATTCACGCCTTCGAGGTTGCCGGTGGCCTTGTCGATGTTGCGCTTGACGGTGTCGATCGGCAGGTTGACGGCCTTGGCTTTTTCCACCGCCAGCCGCAACCGGGGGTTAGCACTGAGGTCGCCACCGCCAGTGCGGGCGGCCACCGTGATTTCGCGAATGGCGCGCGTCCAGAGCTTGCCGCGCTTCTCGTCCTGGCGGCCCTTCCGGTGCTGAATATTTGCCCATTTGCTATGTCCGGCCATGACTTCTTTCTCGCAATCCTGTGTTTTCAAAGCAGGCTCCGAGTTTACTGTCCGGCGCACACAACGGCCCGGGCGGCGGCGCCAAAGCGGCCAGGTCTTTTGGTGATAATCCTTCGATGACGCCATCGCCTTCTGTTGCTCCCGGGAATCCGGCCATCCTGCCGCCGCACACCCCCTTGCCCCTGTATTACAAGAACGAGGCGGAGCACCAGGCATTCCTGCGCCGCATCTTCGACAGCACCGCCGCCGACTACGACCGCATCGAAAGCGTGCTCGCCTTCGGCACTGGTCCGGCATACCGGCGGGCCGCGCTGACGCAGGCCGGCCTCGTTGCGGGCGCGCAGGTGCTCGACGTCGGCATCGGCACCGGGCTGGTCGCGCGCGAGGCGCTCAAGATCATCGGCCCGACGGGCAAGCTGGTGGGCGTCGATCCCAGCGTGGGAATGATGGAACAGATCAATCTGCCGGGCGTGGAACTGGTTCCGGGCGTGGCGGAATCGCTGCCCCGGCCCGATGCCAGCTGCGACTTCGTGAGCATGGGCTACGCCATGCGCCACATCAGCGACGTGGCTGCCGCGTTCAGCGAGTTCCACCGCGTGCTGCGCCCCGGCGGACGCCTGGTGGTGCTCGAAATCACCAAGCCGCAGGGCCGCATCGCCACCGCCCTGCTCAAGGGCTACATGCGCGCTGTGGTGCCGTTGATTGCCCGCGTCGTCGGCCGCCGCAGCAACACCTCGGAGCTGTGGCGCTACTACTGGGACACCATCGAAGCCTGCATTCCGCCCGAGCGCGTGCTGGAGGCATTGCGCGCCGCGGGGTTCACCGAAGTGCGGCGGCATGCGAGCCTGGGCGTTTTTTCCGAATACATGGCCCGCAAGCCAGAAAACACCGTCGAGGCCGGCTGACGTGCGAGTACAGGGCGAAATTTCTCATCTGCGCGTCGAGCGCCTTTCACTGTCCGACAGCCTTGCGCTGACCGCCAACGGCACCGCGCCTTTTGCGGCGCTCGGCTACGGCACGCCGCACGGGCTGGCATGGATGCCGACCGTCAACGCGCGTGTGCTTTCCCCGCAGGGCGCCATGGCCGACGTGTGGCACGTGAACGGCGGGCAGGTCCAATCGGGCACCACCGGCATCGCACGCTGGCGCAGCAACGGCCACTGGCTGCTCGGCGCCATCGACATCGACGAATCCGCGGAAAAACAGAACCTCGCCGAAATCGCGCACAGCGCCTACCGCGACCTCTTCAAGACGCTCGACCACGCCGCCACGCCGCACCTGCTGCGCATCTGGAACTACCTGCCGCAGATCAATGCCGACGGCGGCGGGCTGGAGCGATACCGCCAGTTCAACCTCGGTCGGCAAGAAGCGTTTTTCGAGGCCGGCCGCGCTGCCTTCGAAGGCGCCCCTGCGGCGTGTGCGCTGGGCATTCACCAGGGCGCGTTGTCCATTCGGTTCCTGGCCGGGCAAACGGCGCCCGTGCCGGTCGAGAATCCGCGCCAGGTTTCGGCCTACCGCTATCCCGAAACCTACGGCCCGCGCTCGCCCACCTTTTCGCGCGCCGCGCTGGCGGATGTCGGCAATGGCGACGTGGCGCTTTTCATCTCGGGCACCGCGAGCATCGTGGGCCACGAAACCGTTCACCAGGGAGACGTGCTGGAGCAAACGCGCGAAACGCTGCGCAACCTCGAGGCGGTGATCGCGGCGGCCAACAGCCAGGTCACGGCCACGTTTTCGCTCGCCATGCTCGACTGCGTGGTTTATGTGCGCCGTCCGGCCGACACCGACGCGGTGCGCAGCGTGCTCGAGAACGCGCTGGGCGCCGACGCGCCGATGATTCGCCATGCGGTCTACCTGGAGGCGGACATCTGCCGCAGCGACCTGCTGGTGGAGATCGAAGCCCATGCCGTCGCGCCGGGTTGCCTGCGGGCCTGACCCGTTGTTGCGATTCGACCGGACCGACGAGATGTCGATGACCCGCGTGCTGCGCATTCTCACGACCATTCCGCTCGCGTTGATGCTCTACGCGCTGCTGCTGTTTCTGGGCCTGATTTCGCTGGCCTGGAACTTCGTCGCCATGCTGCTTTATCCGGTGATGCCGGAGGCACCCGCACGCAAGCTGGGCCGCCTGACCATCGCCCTTGCCTACCGCATGTTCTGGGGCCTGGCCTCGGTGACCGGGATGATGCGCATCGATGCGAGCTGCCTCGACCCGATGCGCAGCGAGCCCGGCGTGATCTTCGTTGCCAACCACCCCACGATGCTCGATGCGCTGTTGCTGGTGGCGCGGCTGCCGCGCAGCGCCTGCATCATGAAGGCCGACCTGCTGCGCAACATCTTTCTTGGCGCGGGTGCGCGTCTTGCGCGCTACATCAGCAACGAATCGGCGCGCACCATGGTGCGCCTGGCCGTGGCAGACCTCCGCAACGGCGGGCAGCTGGTCATTTTTCCGGAAGGCACGCGCACGGTAACGCCGCCGCTCAATCCCTTCGGACACGGCGTGACACTGATTGCCAAGCTCGCGCAGGCACCCATCCAGACCGTGTTCATCGAAACCGATTCGCCGTACCTCAGCAAAGGCTGGCCGCTGTGGCGCGTGCCGCCGCTGCCCATTGTCTTCAAGCTGCGGCTGGGCGAGCGGTTTGCGCCCTTGCAGGACAGCCACGTGCTGCAATCGGAGCTGGAACAATATTTTCGCCAAAACATGGAACAGCGCGCCACCGACGCGTTCCCCGCATGCCAGACGCCTCGCGCACACACCTTGTCCTGATCCCCAGCTACAACACGGGCGAACGCCTGTTTTCGACCGTCGAAGCGGCGCGCGCCCAATGGAACCCCGTGTGGGTGGTGGTGGACGGCAGCACGGACGGCACCGGCGAGCGCCTGCAGCAAATGGCCGCCAGCGACCCGGGCCTGCGCGTTTGGCTGCTGCCGCACAACCGGGGCAAGGGCGCGGCCGTGCTGCATGGCCTGCGCGCGGCACGCGAGGCCGGCTTCACGCATGCGCTGACCATGGATTCCGACGGCCAGCACCCGGCCGACCTGATTCCCTCTTTCATGACCGCATCGCAGGCGCGGCCTGAAACCATGGTGCTCGGGCGCCCGGTGTTCGATGCCTCCGCCCCGCTGCTGCGCGTGCGCGGAAGGCGCGTGTCCAACGGCTGGACCCAGCTCGAAACCCTGTTCGCCGGCGTCGGCGATTCGCTCTACGGATTTCGCGTGTACCCGGTGGCCGACCTGATCGCCGTGATGGCGCGGCAGCCGTGGATGCGCCGCTTCGACTTCGACACCGAAGCGGTCGTGCGGCTGGCCTGGCGCGGCGTCAAGCCCGTGAACATCGATGCGCCGGTGAAATACCTGACCGCCGAGGAAGGCGGGGTTTCGCACTTCCGCTATGGGCGCGACAACGTGCTGCTGACGTGGATGCACACGCGGCTGATGGTCGAGTTCGTCTTGCGGCTGCCCGCGCTGCTGTGGCGCAAGGCGCGGCGCTTGCCGCCCTTTCAGCCCTGACGAACACGGGCGGTTAAATCATTCCGCCGTTGATCGAAATCACCTGCCCTGTGATGTAGGCCGCCTCGTCGCTGGCCAGGAACGAAGCCAGCGCCGCCACTTCCTGCGGCGTTCCGGCGCGCTTCATCGGGACCATCTGGTTGACCATGGCGGGGTCGAAGGTTGCGTCGGCCATGGGCGACGCGATGATGCCCGGCGCAATGGCGTTGACCGTGACACCGCGCGACGCCACTTCGAGCGACAACGCCTTGGTCGCACTGTTGAGCGCACCCTTGGCGGCGGCATAGTTGACCTGTCCGCGGTTGCCGGTCAGCGCCGAGACGGACGAGATATTGAGCACGCGGCCCCAACGCGTGCGCATCATCGGCAGCAGCAGCGGCTGCGTCACGCGAAAGAAGCCGTTGAGCGAAATGTCGATGACCTTGTGCCACTGCTCGGCGCGCATGCCGGGCAGCACTGCGTCGTCGTGCACGCCGGCGTTGTTCACGACGATCTGGATCGCCCCGTCTTCGAGCATGCGCTCGCACGCCACGCGGCAGGCTTCATCACTCCGCAAATCGAACACATGGCACTCGGCCTTGCCGCCCGCGGCCGCAATCGTGGCCGCCAACTGCTCCACCGCTTCGGGACGCGAGTTGGCGTGCAGCAGCACCGTTGCGCCGTCGCGCGCCAGGCGCTCGGCCATGGCGGCGCCCAATGCGCCGCTGGCACCGGTGATCAGTGCGCGTTTTCCTTCAAGACTCATGAGGTGGTCGCTCCGGTTACCAGCGGCGTGTTCAGCACCACCACGGCGCGGCCTTCGGCCAGCATGAGGCCGTCGCTGTCCTTCACCGCGAATTCATAGAGGATCTGGTTCGTGTCGCCCGAGAGGCGCCGTGCCTGCACCTGCAGCGCGCCGGCAACGTCGTCGAGCCGCGCGACCGAGAAGCGCGCGTTGCGCGCGCTCGCCAGAAAGCCGGCCGACGGCGTGCTTCCTTCGGCGGCCAGCAGACCGCCGTGCAGCGCCATCGCCTGCGCGGCGTATTCGATGGCACTGGGCGCGAGCAGGCCGCCCGCGGTGCGCAGCGGATTGTCCGGCTGCCCATGGGTGCGGGTGCTGCAGTGGATGGACTCGGCGTCCCAGCGGTCGAGGCGGTCGAGCAGGCACATGCTGCCGCTGTGCGGAATGCGCTGCGCAATACCCGCACGGTCGAGCGTTTGGGGGGCCGTTGTCACGCGGAAGGCTCCAGGTCGGCCACCAGCAGCACGTTGGCAAAGGGCGTGCCTTCGCTCATGGGCATGCTCTGCACGCTGAAACCCAGCCGCTGCAGCCCCGCGATCCAATCGGCCAGCGGACGGCCCCAGGTAGGCGACACCTTGTGGCCGCGGATGCGCGTTACCGTGCGGTCGACCCACTGGCTGATGGCAAAGCCGCGCTTGCTCGATGCATCGCCCACGCGCAGCAGCAGCCGTGCGTTCGGGTTGCCGCCGCGCTGCAATGCATCGCGCACGCGCTGCAGAACGCCGTCCTGCGCCTCGATGTTCACGTAGTGCAGCACGTCGAGGATCACGACCAGGTCGCAGTCCGGCAGCGCCGCCGAGCACATGTCGGCGCAGACCAGCTTCGGTGCCGGTTGCAGGTGGCCGATGGAGGCCTCGGCACGTGCCACGTCCTTGGGCATCAGCTCGATGCCGGTGTATTCGGCCGCCGCCGGCGTCGGCTTCCACGAAGCCGGCCAGCGGCCCCGTGCCTGCATCTGGCTCATCGATGCGAGCAGGCTCGCGAAGAGCCCCTGCCCGCAGCCGATGTCGACCACGCGGCGATGCTCCGCGCCGATCAAGCCGCGCTCGAGCAGACCGCGAAACACCGGGTCGCGCCCCAGCTTGCCGCGCGCGAAGTGCCAGGCAAAGCTGCCGCCCTTCTTGTAGGGAACGGTGGCGGCCTCATGCAGTTCGCGCCATGCGCTATCGGTCGTGCCGGTCGAAGAAGGCAGCACCGCGCTCATCGCTTCAGGCCCTCGGGCAAGGTGACGGCGCTGAGGCCTTCGGCGCGCAGGCGTTCGAGCAACAAGGGCAATACCTCCAACAACACTGGGTTTCCTTCAGGGGTGCGCGCGGCGTTGCCGTCGTGCAGAAGCAGGATGTCGCGCGCCTGCAGGTTGCGGGCAAGGCGCGCCATGACCTTGGCGGGATCGCCTTCGCGCGTGTCGAAGCCCCGGCGGGTCCAGCTCACGAGCGAAAGGCGGAGGCGGTGCAGCACCGGCTCGAGGAACGGGTTGCGCAGGCCGGCCGGTGCACGGAAACAGGTCGGGCGCTGGCCCGTGATTTCCGTCAGGATTTCTTGCGCCCGTGCGATCTCGCTCGCAAAGCCGCGCGGCCCGAGAAAAGAAAAATTGTGCCGATGCCGCGCGGTGTGGTTCTGAATGCTGTGGCCCCGTGCCACGATCTCGCGCGCGAGCGCCGGATGCGCAAGCACGCGCTCGGCAATGCAGAAGAAGGTGGCACGCTGGCCATGCACGTCCAGCAGGTCGAGCACCCGGGGCGTGACCTCGGGCTCGGGGCCGTCGTCGACGGTGATGGCCACTTCGCGCCGGGCGCCGGCCGCCTCGGGCAGGCGCGTGACGTTGGGCCCCAGAAGACTGCTGCGCGGCGTGAGCCCCGCGCCGGTGATGAGCGCATGGTTCAGCACGACGGCGCCGATGGCCCAGGGCATCGCCCCCGGCACCAGCGCGCCCGCGCCAATGGCGACCACGTGCACGGCCGCGCTCGCGCGAATGGCCGGCGGCCAGGGCCACGATTCAGACGGTGCGGTGGATGCGGATGACATGGCGTGGGATTTTCCCATCAGCCGCGCGTGGGCGGCGGCGCCATCCGGCTCGCGAAGGCGGCCGAGAGCAGCAGCGCCAGCAGGGCACCCGGCGCAACCACGCGGCCGATCGACGACAGCGCCGGAATGTCCGAAATCGCGATCAGCCCGAAAGACACCACGGTGGTCACGTTGGCCAGCATCAGCGAGGCCAGCGTGTCTTCGTCGGCCCGGCCCGCCACGCGCAACTGGTCGAAGAACAGCGCGTAGTTGGAGCCGACCGCGACGATCAGCAGCAGCCCCACCAGGTGCAGGATGCCCAGCGGCACCTGCAGCACGGCCATGCCGCCGAGCGTGAGCACCACCGCAACCACCAGCGGCTGGCACACCGCGAGCAGGCGCTTGCCCGAACGCAGGTAGATGCCGAGCAGCACCACCACGGCCAATGCGCCGAGCAGTACCTGCACGAAGGCCTCGTGCAGGTAGCGCTGATAGAGCCCGGCGAGTTCGCGGCCCACGTCGACCACCTGTACTTCAGGCGCACCGGCGAGCGCCGCTTCGAGCCGCCCTGCATCGAACTTCGGGCCCGGATGCAGAACCAGCAGCGTCGACCAGCCGCCGCCCGGGCGCTGGTACATGAGCGTGTTGACGACCGAACCGAGCGGGCCGTCCTTCAGGTCGGCGCGCCGCACGGGCGCCAGCTTGCGCGCGGCTTCGACTTCGACCAGGAAGGGGCCGAGGCGCGTGGCGGGCAACGGCGACCCTTGCGTGGCCTCGGCCAGCCGGGTTCGCAGGGTCTCGCCGTCCGGCAGGCTGGCCAGGCGCGCCGTCTGGGTCGCCACGCTCGGGAGCACGCGCGTCACGGTTTCGAAGCCGCCGAGCTCTCCCTTGTCGACCAGCGCCTCGAGCCGTGCCGCGGCCGCCTCGGTATTGCGCAGCGCAGCCTCTTCGTCGGCACCGTAGACCACGACCAGCGTGCTGCCGTCGCCGGTACCGATGTCTGCGCGCAGCATTTCGTCGAGCTGCTGGGCCGACTTGGGCACCGGGCTCATCGCGCCAAGGTCGGCGCGCCAGAGATGGCCGCCCTGCCAGATGACCAGCCCCAGCGCCGCGACGCCGAGCCCCGCCAGCACCCAGCGCAGTCGCGGCAGGCCGCGAACCAGCAGGCCGGCGCCGCGCGCCATGTACTTGCGCATGCCCATGCCGGTGGCGCCGTCCGGCGCGAGCATGGGCAACGCATAGCGCGTGGCGAGTGCGGCGGCCACAAGCCCCGCAATCGAGAAAACGCCCAGTTGCGCGAGGCCTGGAAAGCCAGAGAACACCAGCGCCGCAAACCCGCACACCGACGTGAGCAGCCCGAGCCGCACAGTAGGCCAATGCACGTCGCGCCACCTTGCCCAGCCGGTGCCGGCCACGGCCGCGCCGCGCGCCTGAATGAGGTAGTAGATCGCGTAGTCGACCGTCTCGCCGATCAGCGTGCTGCCAAAGCCCAGCGTCATGCCGTGCACGGAGCCGAACACCACGCTCACCGCGGCGGTGCCGATGACCACGCCCGTGGCCACGGGCAAAAACGCGATGACCAGCGCGCGCGGCGAGGCGAACGCCAGCAGCAGCAACCCGCCCATCACGATGCCGCCCACGATCGCAAGGTGAATCGCTTCGGTCTTGATCTTGTCTCGGCTCAGCACCGAGAACACCGGCGGGCCGCTGAGCAGCAGCTTGGGCCCGGCCTCACCCATGCCGCGCGTTGCAGCATCGAAGGTCGCATGCACGCGCGCAATGGCCGCGGCCTGTGCGTCGAGGTCGCTGCCCGCGGCGCGCGTGGTGGCGATCATGAGCGCGCGCGGCGCGGTGCGCGACATCCACACGCCGCCCTCGGTACGCGGCGCGCTGGCCGGCGCCAGGTCCACGGCAATGCGCTGCGTTTCTCCGGTGGGGTCGCGATCGAGCAAGGGCTTGATCACGTTGCCGGCCGGCGTGCCCAGCATCGACAACGTTTCGTTGATTGCGTCGCGCAATCCATCGACCGTGAACTGCTCGGGCCTGACGCCCGGCGAGAGCTGGTAGCGGTGCTCGAAGACCCAGGTTCCGGCTTCGGTCCAGTCGCCGGTGTCGCCGTTCTGGATCAGGTCGAACAGCTTGCTTTCGCGCATGGCCTTGGCCACAGCGCGGGACACCGCGGCACGCTGCTCCACGCTGACGCCGCCCTCGATGCCGAGCAGCAGCGTGCGCGAGGCCACACCGCTTTGCAGTTGCTCGATGAGCACCTGCTGCCGCACGTCGGGGCTCTTGGGCAGGAAAGCCGAAAGGTCGGCGCTGAATTGCGTACGCGCGATCTGCAGCCCGCCGCCGATCAGGACCAGCGCCCACACCAGCAGCACCAACGCGCGGCGCTGCCAGCTCGGCGGGCCTGCCGCGGTCTCGCGCCCGGTCACGGCGTGGTGCGCCCGGCAGCGCCCGCTGGCGCAGAGGGAGCCACGGGAGCGGCGCCCGCGCGCTCGGGCGTGATGTTCATTACCGAGCGGTCGCCGCCGACGAATTCCATTTCGAGGCCCAGCACTTCGCTGGCGCGGCCCGAGATGCGGATGCTGCGCATCTGCGCCGCCAGGCGGCTGTCGATGGGCGTGAGGTCGAGCGTCCAGTTGCTGGCCGAGCCGCCCACGGTGCTGCGGAAATAGCGCTGCAGCGTGGTGCCGTCGCCCGTCAGCGTGCCGCGCATGGCTTCGACCAAGCCGAGCAGCTCGGGCATGCTGTCGAGAGTGAGCGTGCGGTTGCGGCCACCGCGCGAGAGCGTGAGCGTGTTGCCTTCGACCGCCATGGTTTCGACGCGCGGCGAGAGAGTGCGCCGCACCAGCTTGTCGGGCGCCTCGAAGCTCAGCGTGCCGCGCGCGTCGAGCGGGCCTTCCAGGCCGTGCACGAAGCGCTGCTCGGTGAAACGGGCCTCCCCGCTTTTCTGCTTCGAGAGCAGGCCCATCAGCTCGGGCAGGTCGAAAGCCCACGCCGGCGCGGCGCAGCAGGCCAGTGCCAGCAGCAGGCTCCTGCAAAGCCAGTCAAACCGAATCTTCGAGCCAGAAATCATGAAAATTGAACCAGTTGTAGGGGTAGGCGCGGCACAGCGCTTCAAGGTGCGCCACGTAGGCTTCGACTGCCGCGCGGATGCGGCGTTCCCGCTCGGCGGGGTCGGATGCGCGTTCGCTGAAGTCGGCCAGCAGGTCGAACTGGACATCGTAGCGCGCACCGCCGCCGTAGAGGCCGGCCATGAAGAACACCTTGCGCCGCAGCAGCGCCGCGAGGCGAAACGGGCCGTCGTCGAAGCTCGCCGGCTGGCCCAGGAACGGCAGCACGATGGTGCTGCCGCGCTGCTGCGCAGGCTGGTCCTCGCTGCCCGGCAAGGTGCGGTCGACGAGCATGCCGCCGAGTCCGCCGTTGTCGAGCCAGTCGCGCAGCGCGAGCATCGAATGCGGCCGGCCCAGCGCGATCACGTGAGGCCGCAGTCCGGGCAGGCTGATGGCGTTGAGAATGGCGGTGATGCGCTGCGCGTTGTCGGGGTACATCAGCATCGCCAGGCGCAGGTCGTGCTTGTGCTCGCTCTTGTGCTTGCAGGCGCCCAGCGCCTCGAAGCTGCCGACGTGCGCGCCCATCAGAAAGGCGCCGCGGCCTTTCAGCGCCTCGGCTTCGAGCGGAAGGTTACCCTTGACCCTCACGTCGAACAGATCCATGCGCCCGCGAAGGAAATACACGCGGTCGAGCACCGTCGACGCGAAGGCGTGCAGCAGACGATAGCCGTCGGTCCATCCGGCGTGCGGCCCGATGGCCCTGAACAGGTAGCGCTTGATGTGGCGGCGCGGCGCGGGCGCAAACAAGAGAAAGTACAGGCTGATCGGCGGCAGCAGCAGCCGCGTGACGTGGCGCCCGCAAACCAGCGCCATCATGCAGATGAAGCGCAGGGCCAGCATGTTGCTGCGCTCCGGGGCACGCGCCCAGTCGCCGCGCTGCCCCGTCTGCGACGCCTCTTTCACGGCGTGCGTCTCGGCTTCGGTGTGCTTCATCACGCGGAGCCTGGCGCCGCGGTCCAGCGGCCGGTGACAGCCACCACGCCGTCGCAGCGCACGTCGAAACGCACGCCGCGCGCGGCGCCCGCCTCGGGTTGCAGTTCGATGGAGAGCATGCCCCCCGGCCGCACCGGCGCAAGAAATTTGGCAGCCGCGAGCGTGGGATGGGCGCCCAGGCGAGCAACCAGCGCCGGCACCCGCTGCACGGCCTCCATGACCTCGGCCAGTATCAGCGCGCCCGGGAGCAGCGGCTGACCGGGAAAGTGGCCCGCAAAGGCCGGGTGGTCAACGGGCACCGCATGGGCAAACTCCACCGGGGTGTCGTCTCCCGCAAGCTGCGCAAGCGCGAATTCGCGCAGCGCGCGCACGGTGAGCTTGCCGGTGCCTTCGCGCGGAAAAGCCTTGACCTGCACCACCCGCCGCGGAACAAACACCGGCTCCAGCCGCTGCCGCAGCGCCGCGATGATTTCGCCGCCCGAGAGCGTGGGCGCCACCACAAAAGCCACGGGGCGCACCACGCCGTCGGCCACTTCGTCGGGGAGCCAGAACGCGCCGTCTTCAACGCCGGCGATGCTGTTGAGGTGATAGTTCAGATGCGCAAGCGAACTGCGGCGCCCGGCCACGTGAATCAGGTCGTTGGCCCGGCCGAACAGCCGGAAGCGGCGCGCATCGAGCAGTTCGAGCACGTCGGCCATGGGCGTGGGCTCGGGCAGGAAGTCGCCGCTGAAGATAAAGCGCTCGGGTCCGTCGGCCTCGCCTGGCTCGGCATGCACGCGAATGTTGCCGAAGTTCTCCCAGACCTCGCTTTGCGTGGTGCGGCGGGTGGCGACCTGGCCGGATTCGGTGCTGCCGTAGATTTCGATCAGCACGCCGCCGAGCGCCTGCTCGGCCTGGGCTGCCAGTTGCGGCGAAAGCGGCGCGGTGGCCGAAAGAATCAGGTCGACCGGCGGCAACTCGATGCCCGAGAGCAGCAGCGTCTTCAAGTGGAAAGGCGTGGTGACCAGCGCACGGGGGCGCGGCACCGAGGCCAGCGTTTTCACCACGTCGGCCGGAAAGAACGGCCTTCCGCTTTCGAACGCGGCACCGCCCAACATGGCCAGTAGCACCGACGATTCCAGCCCGTAGCTGTGCTGAACCGGCACGGTCGCGACCAGCGTCAGGCCCGCAAGCGATGGCCGCCCGAGCAGGCTGGCAAGCCGCTCCACCGCCACCGCGACGTCACCGACCAGTGTTTCCCACCGCTTGGCGTGCGGCTGGGGCACGCCGGTCGAGCCGGAGGTCAGCAGGCTCACGGCATGCATGCCGCTGCTCACGGCCGGCACCTCGAGGCCGGCGCCGCCTTCGGGGCTGGACCGGTCTTCGATCAGCACGCGCGGCATGCCGGGGGTGGCCAGGCCGACATCGTCGGTCAGCGCGAAGAGATTCGACCCACCGGAGTCGAGCAGCCGCGCGAGCGTGTCGGGCCGGGCGTCGGGCGGCAAGAGGCTCGCATGGCCGCGCACCAGCGCAGCCGCCAGGCTGACGGCAAAGGCGTAGCGGTCGACGCACAGGTTGACGGCCTTGCCCTCTGCGGGGAGCACCGGCGCGAACCGGGCCACGTCGGCCAGGAACTGGCGCGTGCTCACCGGCACGCCGGCGCGCCAGGCCAGGGGCGCGTCGAGGTCCCGGTTGGTGATGAGCGGCAGCAGGCGGGTTTCGGCGGTCACGCGGGGCCCTGCTTTACCGGCTGCCCGTGCCGTTGTCGATGGGCGACGTTCCCTGGAAGGCGCGCACCGCATCGATGAGCCGCGTGCGCTCGAATTCGGGGTGCAGGCGGTAGCGCACCAGGTGCTCGCCCACGAAAAGAAGCGTCACCGAAAGCGGTGTCAGCACATTGGCAAGCAGCGACCAGGCCGAGAAAGGCAGGCTCAGGTACACCACGATCGACGACACGACCACGAGCGCGAAATACGCGGTCCAGATGCGCGTGAGCTGCGTGGTGTAGGCCAGCATGTGGCCCTTGAGCGGATGCACGCGCTGGGCAAACTGGGTGATCAGCGGCAGGCCGGGCCCGCGCAGCGAAGCGCCGAACCAGCCGCACAAGAGGCCGTTGATGGCCACATGCTGGAACACATAAAGCCGGTTGGTATCGCCCGCCTCACCCAGGAACACGAGCGCAAAGCCTGCAATGCCGAGCAGCATGGCGGCAATGAAGCCCCATCGGCCGAGCTTGCTGGCGGCAAAACCCATGGCGGCCAGCCAGAGCGGGCCGAGCAAGACCACCACCGCCCACGGTTCGGTGGGGTGGAACAGCATCATCCAGTGAGAGAGCCCGGCATAGGCCACTCCCACCAGCAGCAGGAGCGCCAGTCGCCATCGAGACATGGATCAGGAGGCGCTGCGGTGCTGGGCGACGTGGGTCGCGAGCGTGCGCAGCGACTGGAAGATCTGCTGGTTGCGTTCGTCGTCCGAGCGCAGCTGGAAGCCGTAGCGCCGGGACACTTCGAGCGCAACCTCGAGGATGTCGATGGAATCGAGGCCCAGGCCTTCGCCGTAAAGCGGGTCGGTCGGCACGATGTCTTCGGGGGCGACTTCCAGATTGAGCGCGTTCACGAGCAAGACGGCCAACTCTTTTTCAATCGGCGACTGTTCAGGTGAATCGCCAACGGCGGGAATGGGGGGCTGAGCAGTCGATGACAAAAAAACCTCCTGAAACTTTTTCCGTAACTACCTCGGGGGCCGTGGATTATAGGAGCGCCGCTTGATTAGACTGCCCGCTTCGATACGACCCGGAGCCCTCAATGGCCGACCCCCTCCTGATAGCCCGCCACGACACGACCGAGTGCGCCCTGCTCCCCAGCCTGGCCAACCGCCACGGCCTGATCACCGGCGCCACCGGCACCGGCAAGACGGTCACCCTGCAGACCATGGCTGAAAAGCTCTCGAGCATCGGCGTTCCGGTGTTCATGGCCGACGTCAAGGGCGACCTCACCGGCATGAGCCAGAAAGGCAGCATCGGCGAAAAGATGGCCGCCACCTTGAAGGAACGCGGCATCGAGCTGCCCGAACCGGCCGCCTGCCCCGTCACCCTGTGGGACGTGTTCGGCGAACAGGGCCACCCGGTGCGGGCCACGGTGTCCGACATGGGCCCGCTGCTCCTGGGCCGCATGCTCGACGTGAACGAAACCCAGGCCGGCGTGCTGAACCTGGTATTCAAGATCGCGGACGACAACGGCCTGCTGCTGCTCGACCTGAAGGACCTGCGCGCCATGCTGCAGTACGTGGGCGAGAACGGAGGCCAGTTCACCACCGAATACGGCAACATCAGCGCGGCCAGCGTGGGCGCCATCCAGCGCGGCCTGCTGCAGATCGAAACCCAGGGCGGCGACAAGTTCTTCGGCGAGCCGATGCTCAATATTGCCGACTTCATGCAGACCGTGGGCGGCAAGGGCGTGGTCAACATCCTGGCCGCCGACAAGCTCATGAACTCGCCGCGGCTCTACGCCACGTTCCTGCTCTGGATGCTGTCTGAATTGTTCGAGCAGTTGCCCGAAATCGGCGACCCCGACCAGCCCAAGCTGGCCTTCTTCTTCGACGAAGCCCACCTGCTCTTCAACGAAGCGCCCAAGGCGCTGGTCGAACGCATAGAGCTCGTGGTGCGGCTGGTGCGCTCCAAGGGCGTGGGTGTTTATTTCGTCACGCAGAACCCGCTCGACATTCCCGATTCGGTGCTGGCCCAGTTGGGCAACCGCGTCCAGCATGCGCTTCGTGCGTTTACCCCGCGCGACCAGAAGGCCGTAAAGGCCACGGCCACCACCATGCGCCAGAAGCCGGGCCTGGACATCGAAACCGCCATCACCGAGCTTGCCGTGGGCGAGGCGCTGGTGAGTTTTCTCGACGCCAAGGGCCGGCCGAGCGTGACGGAACGCGTGTTCGTGGTGCCGCCGGGCAGCCAGATCGGCCCTGTCACTGCCGCGCAGCGCCAGGCGGTGATCGCCAATTCGCTTGTCGCCGGCGTCTACGAGAAGACGGTGGACCGTGAATCGGCCTACGAGAAGCTCAAGGGCCGCGCCGAAACCGCGCCCGATGCACCGGCGGCCAAGCCGGGCGCCAAGGGGGCGGCCGAATCTTCCGAGGGCAGCAGCAGCATGCTCAACGACCTGCTCTTTGGCAGCACCGGCCCGCGCGGCGGCAAGCGCGACGGCCTGGTGCAGACGATGGCCAAGTCGGCGGTGCGCACCATGGGCACTTCGGTCGGCAAGGAAATCTTGCGCGGCGTTCTGGGCGGCATCTTCGGGGCCAAGAAGCGCTGAAGCCGAGCCGGGCCGGGCCCTGGTCCGGCCGGCGCGATCTACCAGCGCAGCAAACTACCAGCGCAGCAGACGCGGCCCCAGCACTGCACCCAGCACCACCGGCACCGCAATGCCGCTGATGTACCAGACCGCAAGGAACGGTGCCGTCAGTTCCATGCAGTGCAGCGCGTACACGGCGGCACCCACCCCGCCCGCCAGCCCGCCGGCCGCCGCGCCCGCCAAGGCCGGCCGCGTGGGCGCCAGCCCCCTCAACGCCACCAGCGCCGCCGCAAAGACGGGCAGCGCCATGAGTCCGATGCTGACCGCGCAGATGCGCCACGACTCGCCCATGAGCAGCGGCATGCGTTCTTCGGGCGGGGCGTTGAACCACGACATGGCCGCCAGCACCCACACCACCAGCACCGGCACGGCAATGCCGATCCAGGCGCGCCGCACCGGAACGCCCGGGCGCGCGAGGCGCTGCACCGCCACGAAGGCCGCCGCCGCAATGCACAGCGGAAACAGCACCTTGACCCAGAACATCGGCCAGAACATGGCCTGCACCAGATCGCGGCGAACACCGTACTCGGTGAGCAGGATGGCGAACGACAGCGGTACGCCGGCCAGCACGGCAAGCGCCAGGCGCCGCCCGGCGGCGCGGCGCGGCGTGGGCACGGCGCCGTTGGCCAGCATGGCCACGAGATCGTCGGTTTTCATGGCGTCTTGCTCCTGAGTCTGGCCGCGAGCGCCTTGAGGCCGCGGTGAATGCCGACCTTCACGGCCGATTCCGACATGCCGGTCAGGCTCGCCGTCTCGGCCACCGAAAGGCCTTCGAGCTTCACGTGCACGATGGGCAGGCGCTGGCGCTCCGGCAGGGTCTGCAGCAGGCCGCCGATATCGCGTCGCGCATCGCTGGCGTCGATGGCCGATTCGGCGAACACGGCAAGGTCATCGTCCAGCGGGTCATGCAGCGCTTCGCGTGCCGACTTGGCGCGCAGCAGGTCGATCATCTTGTAGCGCGCAATCGCATGCACCCAGGCCGTCAGCGGCTGGTCGCTCTGGTAGGTATGGCGCTGGTTGTGCATGGCGAGCAGGCATTCCTGGACAAGGTCTTCCACTTCGTCGGGCCAGCCGAAAAGGCGCTTGCCCAGAAAAGCGCGCAAATGCGCGCTGAGTTTTTGCAGGAATTCTCGGTAAGCCGCTGCGTCGCCGGCAAGGCCCCGCAGGAACAGGCTCCGCAGCGCCGCCTCGGCGTCGCTCATTCGCGTCCTGCTGTCCATAGTGTTTCGTGCCATCGGACCGGCTGGTTACAGCCCGTTCAAGAAAAAGGTTCCGCCGGATTGTGCCGTTACGCGGCGGACCCCGGCGCCGCCGCATCGCGTCCTGGGCTAAGCTCGCCCGAACCCACTGAAGGAGCGCCCGTGCCACCTGCTGCCGCATGCCCCTCGGCCCCTGAACCGGCTTCGGCCCGGAACTGAGGCGCGCGGATGCTGGCCGGCCTCGCTTCGCACCCCTGGGCCTATCCGGCGCTGGAGGTGGTGCATATCGTGGGCATTGCGATGCTGTTCGGCGGCCTGCTTGTGTTCGAGTTGCGCGTGCTCGGCGTGGGCAAGGAACTGTCGCAAAGCCATCTGGCCCGGCTTACGCTGCTGCCGGCGCTGGCGGGTTTTGGCCTGTGCGCCGCCACGGGCCTCACGATGTTTGCCAGCCAGCCCGGCGAACTGCTCGCCAACTCCGCATTCCGCGTCAAGCTGCTCATGATCTGCCTGGCCGGCGCCAACGCCGCCTGGTTCCACGCGCGCGGCGGCCTTGCCGCCAGCGGCGCCATACCCAAGCTGCAATGCCTGCTGTCGTTGGGGTTTTGGCTCGCTGTCATCATCTGCGGGCGTTGGATCGCTTACATCTGAACTGAACAAGGAGTCCGAGATGATGCAAAGGCGCATGTTCGTTGCCGGTTCGCTGGGCCTGGCCCTTCCGGCGTGGGCTCACCACGGTTGGAGCAGTTTCGACCAGGACCGCCCGCTTTACCTGGAGGGGCGCGCAACCAAGGTCATGTGGCGCAACCCGCATGGCGAGCTGGAGCTGGAACTGCCCGAGAACCCGACCCTGCCCGCCGAGCTGAAGCAGCGCCCGCTGCCCAAGCAGAGCACGGCCGTCGACGGCCCCGGGTTGCTGGCCAAGGCCCAGTTGCCCACCCGCCGCGACCGCAAGTGGCTTGTAGAACTGGCACCCCTCACACGCCTGCAGGCCTGGGGCGTCGAGGAGATCAAGCCCGGCACTCCCGTCTCGGTGCTGGGCTTCACCTTCACCGGCGAGAAAGGCGATCCGGTGCTGCGCGCCGAATACCTCTTCGTCGGCGGCAAGGCCTACGGACTGCGCTCCTCGCCCGCCTGAAGCAGGCCCCTCCCCGGGCGTGCGCCGCGAGTGCCGGCGAATGCAATCGCCATGAGCCGCGCCGCTGCTTGCCAGCGGCGCGGCTCATCGGTACATTGCATTTTTTGAGGGCCTCCAATGTCCGCAGATAGCACAGCGACCCGTTCCTCCATCTCGGCGCCTCCCGCGACCCCTGGCATTTCCGCGGATCCGGCGATCTCCGTCTCTCCCCTTCCCCCGCTTCACGCGTCCTCGTCGACCGGCCATATCCGGCTGACCTCCCATGCCGGCGGCTTCGGTGCGCTGCCTATCCGATGGGGCGCTGCCACCGCCGCCGAGCGCGGGCCGGTGGTGGGCACCACCACCAAGCGGGCGCACCGCAACGTCATCGGCACGCACAGCGGTTCGTACAGCGTCTATCGCGCGCTTGCCGTCGCGGCAGGGGCGCTCAAACGGGAACACAAGGCCGACCTCACCAACACCGCGCCCACCGACGTGATCGGCCCCTATCCGCAGTGGAGCGAGCCGGGGCGCATCGTTTCGCTCGACCCTTGGGGCGCGCTGGTGGCCGACGTGTTCTCCGCGGAGCTTGCGGCCGGCTACGACATTCGCCCGACCATCGCCATCACCAAGGCGCACGTGATCCTGCCCGAGGTGATCGAGGCGCTGCAGAGCGGCCGGCTCAAGGCCGACGGCCACTTTCTCACCACCGGCGGCGCCGCGATGGTGACCAAGGCCGCCATCGAGCCCGTGTGGTACCTGCCCGAAGTGGCGCGGCGCTTCGGCTGCTCCGAAACCGACCTGCGCCGCACGCTGTTCGAGGAAACCGGCGGCATGTACCCGGAGCTCGTCACGCGCTCCGACCTGGAGGTATTCCTGCCGCCCATCGGCGGACAGACGCTCTACATCTTCGGCAACCCGCGCGACCTGGCCAACCCGGATGTGGAGCTCACCGCGCGCATCCACGACGAGTGCAACGGCTCCGACGTGTTCGGCTCCGACATCTGCACATGCCGCCCGTATCTCACGCACGCCATCGAAGAATGCATCCAGGGCGCGCAGCGCGGCGGCGTCGGCCTGATCGCCTATTCGCGCAAAGAGGGCCGCGCGCTCGGCGAGGTGACCAAGTTCCTGGTCTACAACGCGCGCAAGCGCCAGGTGGGCGGCGACACGGCCGACCAGTATTTCGCGCGCACCGAATGCGTGGCCGGGGTGCAGGACATGCGCTTCCAGGAACTGATGCCCGACGTATTCCACTGGCTCGGCATCAAGAAAATCCATCGGCTCGTGTCGATGAGCAACATGAAGTTCGATGCGATCACCGGCTCGGGCATCGAGATCGGCGAGCGCGTGAACATTCCGGACGAACTGATTCCGGCCGACGCCCGGGTCGAGATGGACGCGAAGATGGCCGCCGGCTATTTCACGCCCGGCCCGGTGCCGACCGCCGAAGAACTCAAGAAGGCCAAGGGCCGGGGATTGAGCGAATGAGCGACAACAAGGAACACAGCAACAACTACCTGCCCGCGGACGGATCGGGCAACCTGCCGGCCGGCAGCGCGGGCGACATCGATCCAGCGACCGAATTCGCGCCCGACACCAGCCGCCCCGCGGGCGCCGCCACCCTCTTGCGCACCACCGGCGCCATTCGCGAGCGCGCGGCCGCACTGCTCGCTCGCGCACGCAGTGGCGAGTCGCGATGGTTTCGCATCGGCGGCGACGATGCGGTGGATGACGCGGCCCGCGCCGTGGCCGAGGTCACACGCGAGCGCTACCCATGGGACACCATCCCATATCACAGCCGCTGGCGCCACTTCGAGGCCGGCGGCGTCGACCGGCTGAAGCAGCTCGACGCACTGCTCGGCGACCGCATCGACGCCCGGCAGCGTGCCCGCGCGCACATCGACCTGGTGCTGGTGAGCGTGCTGCTCGATGCCGGCGCCGGCCCCGATTGGCACTACACCGAGCCGGCCACGGGCCAGCGCTTCACGCGCTCCGAAGGGCTGGGCGTGGCGAGCTTCCATGCCTTCACGAGCGGGCTTTTTTCGTCCGACCCCGACCATCCGCTGCAAGCCGATGCGGCGGGATTGCGCGGACTGGTCACCGACCGGCTCGGCGATGCCTTCCAGGTGAGCGACGTCAACCCGCTGGTGGGCCTTGCCGGCCGCACCGTGCTGCTGCGCCGGCTGGGCGAAGCAATGAGCGAACAGCCCGAAACCTTCGGCGACGACGGACGGCCGGCCGGCATGTTCGACGCGCTGGTCGCTCCTTTCGGCGCTGCCGCACCGCCCACCGCCGAAATCACCGCGCACCAGATCCTTTCGCTGCTGCTCGAAACGCTCTCGCGCATCTGGCCCTCGGCCAACGCCATCGACAGCATTGCCGTCGACGGCAGCGACACCACGGGCGGCATCGGTTCAAGCGACCCTGCCCTTGCGCTTGGCGACTGCTGGCGCCACAGCGCGGTGCGCGGGCCCGGCCTCACCAACGGATGGATGCCGTTCCACAAACTCTCGCAATGGCTCACCTATTCGCTGCTCGAACCCTTCGAGTGGGCGGGCGTGAAGGTGCGCCAGCTCGATGCACTCACCGCGTTGCCCGAGTACCGCAACGGCGGCCTCCTGATCGACAGCGGCGTGATCGTGCCGAAAGACCCGGCGTCTCTTTCGCGCGTGTGGAAGGCAGGGGACGAGTTCATCGTCGAATGGCGCGCGCTCACCGTGGCGCTGCTCGACGAACTGGCGCCGCGCGTGCGCAAGATGCTCGACCGCACCGAAGAAGAATTGCCGTTGGCCTGCGTGCTCGAAGGCGGCACCTGGGCAGCGGGCCGTGTGCTGGCACAGCGCTTGCGTGACGGAGCGCCACCGCTCCTGATCGAAAGCGACGGCACCGTCTTTTAGACTCGCGGGTCCAGCAACGGCAGAAAAATCAAATGAGCAACGTCCATCTCGTCGACCATCCCCTCGTCCAGCACAAGCTCACGCTGATGCGCCGCAAGGACGCCTCCACCAACAGCTTCCGCCGGCTCCTGAACGAAATCAGCATGCTCATGGCCTACGAGGTCACGCGCGATATGCCGATGCAGGACATCGAAGTGGAAACGCCGCTCGAGACCATGCAGGCCAAGGTCATCGATGGCAAGAAGCTGGTGCTGGTGTCCATCCTCCGTGCGGGCACGGGCATTCTGGACGGCATGCTCACGGTGGTGCCGGGCGCGCGCGTCGGCCACATCGGCCTGTACCGTGACCCCAAGACGCTCACCGCCGTCGAGTACTACTTCAAGATGCCGGGCGAAATGGAGAACCGCGACGTGATCGTGGTCGACCCGATGCTGGCTACCGGCAACTCGGCCGTGGCGGCGGTGGAGCGCCTGAAAGAACTCAACCCCAAGTCGATCAAGTTCGTCTGCCTGCTGACCTGCCCCGAAGGCGTGGCGACCCTGCAGAAGGCCCACCCCGACGTGCCGATCTACACCGCCGCGATCGACCGCGAGCTGAACAGCCACGGCTACATCCTGCCGGGCCTGGGCGACGCGGGCGACCGCATCTTCGGCACGAAATGAACCCACCCCCGTCCCTCGCTCACTTCGTGTAGCTCGACTCCCCCCTCAAGGGGGCAACACCAGCGGCCCGGCAAAGCCGGTTCCGCGGTGTTTCTGGAATGGGCACGGTGAGCGCAGTCGAGAATTTTTTATATGAGGAGAAGCATCGTGACAGCACGCCGTCAGTTGATCATTCGTTCCGCTGCCATTGCCGCGGCCCTTGCGGCGGGCGCACCCGGGCTGGCGCTGGCGCAGGCCAAGCTGAAGGTGGCGGCGGTGTACACCGTGCCCTTCGAGCAGCAATGGGTGGGCCGCATCCACAAGGCGCTGAAGGCCGCCGAGGCGCGCGGCGAGATCGAATACAAGGCGACCGAGAACGTCAGCAATGCCGACTACGAACGCGTGATGCGCGAGTACGCCACGGGCGGCAACCAACTGATCCTGGGCGAAGTGTTCGGCGTGGAAGCGGCGGCGCGCAAGGTGGCCAAGGACTTTCCCAAGGTCGCCTTCTTGATGGGCTCGTCGCTCAAGCCGCAGGCGCCCAACTTCAGCGTGTTCGACAACTACATCCAGGAGCCGGCGTACCTGAGCGGCATGGTGGCCGGCGGCATGACCAAGACCAATCGCATCGGCATGGTCGGCGGCTTTCCGATCCCCGAAGTGAACCGGCTCATGAACGCGTTCATGGCGGGTGCGAAGGAAACCAATCCCAAGGTCGAGTTCAGCGTGAGCTTCATCAACAGCTGGTTCGATCCGCCGAAGGCCAAGGAAGCGGCTTTCGCGATGATCGACAAGGGTGCCGACGTGATGTACGCCGAGCGCTTCGGCGTCTCGGACGCGGCCAAGGAAAAGGGCAAGCTCGCCATCGGCAACGTCATCGACACGCAGGCGCAGTACCCCGATACGGTGGTGGCTTCTGCGCTGTGGAACTTCGAGCCCTCGGCCGACCGCGCGATCAAGCTCGTGAAGGAAGGCAAGTTTGCCGCCGAGGACTACGGCGTTTACTCGACCATGAAGCACAAGGGCTCCGAGCTCGCGCCGCTCGGCACTTTCGAGAAGAAGGTTCCGGCCGATATCGTCGCCAAGGTCAAGGCCAAGCAGGCGGACATCCTGGCCGGCAAGTTCACCGTAAAGGTCGACGACTCCCAGCCCAAGTCGACCGCCAAGTGAAGGAGTTGTTGACGATGCGCTGGCGTTCTCTTCTTGCGGCCGGCGTGCTGGCCTTCGGTCTCGCGGGCTGCGCCGGCGTCTACAAGCCTGCCGGCACCACCGCCAGCGGCATCCGGCTGGACGACACGCCGCGCATTGCGGTGATCTCAGCCTTCGAGCCCGAGCTCAAGCTGTTGTTGAGCCGCCTGCAGGCGCCGGCCAGGCACAGCGTCAACGGCGTCGAGTTCACCACCGGCACGCTCGAAGGCAAACCCGTGGTGCTGTTCCTCTCGGGCATCAGCATGACCAACGCGACGATGAACACGCAGCTGGTGCTCGACCGCTTTCGCGTGACCAGCATCGTGTTCAGCGGCATCGCGGGTGGGGTGAACCCATCGCTGCATGTCGGCGACGTCGCGGTGCCCGCCCAATGGGGCCAGTACCTCGAGGTGCTGATGGCGCGCGAGACCGCGCCGGGCAAGTTCACCGCGCCGCCGTTCATCACCGATGCCACGCTGCCCAACTTCGGCATGATGCATCCGCGCCCGGTGGAGGTGCGCTCTGCCGCAAAGCCGGGCATCGAACGCAAGTTCTGGTTCGAGGCCGATCCGAAAATGCTCGAAGTGGCGCGCAGCATCCGCAATGTCGACCTGGCGAACTGCAGCGCCGGCAAGTGCCTGGCGCGCAAGCCCCAGCTCGTCGTCGGCGGCAATGGTGTCTCGGGCCAGGCCTTCATGGACAACAAGGCGTATCGCGAATACACCTTCAAGACCTTCCAGGCCAACGTGCTCGACATGGAAACCGCGGCCGTGGGCATGGTGGCCTACAGCAACGGCGTGCCCTACATCGCCTTCCGCTCGCTCAGCGACCTCGCGGGCGGCGGCGACGGCGAGAACGAGATGGGTACTTTCATGGGCATCGCGGCCGACAACTCGGCCAAGGTCATGCTGGCGTTCCTGGCTGCATGGAAGTGACCGGCGCTCCTGTCCTGCGCCTCAAGGGCATCACCAAGCGCTTCGGCTCCCTCGTCGCCAACGACGACATTTCTCTCGACCTGCAAGCGGGCGAGGTGCTCGCGCTGCTCGGCGAGAACGGCGCGGGCAAGTCAACGCTGATGTCCATCCTGTTCGGGCACTACGTTGCCGACGAAGGCAGCATCGAGGCCTTCGGCGCGCCCTTGCCTCCGGGCAACCCCAAGGCGGCACTGGCGGCGGGCGTGGGCATGGTGCACCAGCACTTCACGCTGGCCGACAACCTGAGCGTGCTCGACAACGTGATGATGGGCACGGAGCCGCTGTGGCGCGTGTTCTCGCGCCGCGCCGCGGCGCGCACCCGGCTGCTCGAAGTGGCGCAGCGCTTCGGCCTGCCGGTTCAGCCTGACGCGAAGATCGGCAGCCTCTCGGTCGGCGAGCGGCAGCGCGTCGAGATATTGAAGGCGCTGTACCGCGGCGCGCGCATCCTCATCCTGGACGAACCCACCGCCGTGCTGACGCCGCAGGAAAGCGAAGCCTTGTTTGCCACGCTTGCGCAGATGGTGGCGCAGGGGCTCTCGGTGATCTTCATCAGCCACAAGCTGGGCGAGGTGCTGCGGGTATCGCGGCGCATTGCCGTGCTGCGCGGCGGTAAGCTGGTGGCCGAAGCGCGCACGGCCGACACCACGCAGGCGCAACTCGCGCTGTGGATGGTTGGGCATGCGGTCGAAGCGCCGCAGCGGCGGCCAGCCGGGTCTGTCGGCGATACGGTCTGCGTGCTCGACCGTGTGAGCACCGCATCCGCCAAGAGCGGCGCGCAAGACCATTCAAGCCCGCTTCAGGAGGTGTCGCTCACGCTGCGCGGCGGGGAAATCACCGCCATTGCGGGCGTTTCGGGCAACGGACAGGTCGCGCTGGCCGAACTGCTGTGCGGCACACGCCGCGCTACTTCCGGCACCGCCCTGCTGATGGGCCGCGCGCTGCCGCCCTCGCCCGCCCGGCTTGTGCAGCGCGGCGTCGCTCGCATTCCTGAAGACCGGCATGCAGTCGGCGTGGTCGGCGACCTGCCGGTTTGGGAGAACGCGGTGTCCGAGCGGCTGCGCAGCCCGGTTTTCTCGCGCTGGTCCATGTTCGTTCGGCGTGCGGCCGCGCGGCTGCATGCGCGGCGTATCGAACAGGCATTCGACGTGCGCGGCGCCGGCCTGATGTCCCCGGCGCGTTCGCTCTCCGGCGGGAATATGCAGAAGTTGATCCTGGGGCGCGCATTGCTCGCACCCGAGCAGGTGGAAGACGCCGACAATAAGAAATATCCGACCCGCGCACCGCGCCTCATCGTCGCGCACCAGCCGACCTGGGGCCTGGACTTCGGCGCCGTGGCCTATGTGCAGCAGCAGCTCATTGCCGCGCGCAATGCCGGCGCGGCGGTGCTGGTGATTTCGGACGACCTCGACGAAGTGCTGGCGCTCGGCGACCGCGTGGCCGTGATGCACGGCGGCCACCTGGGCGAGGCGCGCCCCGCTTCGGCCTGGACACGCGAAGCCATCGGCCTGGCAATGGCCGGCGGGACCGACGCGTCGCGTGGGAGGGCCCGGCCATGATGCGGCTCGAAAGACGCCACGAAACATCGCGTGCCGCACTGGTGCTGGCTCCCATCGGCGCGGTGCTGTTCACCATGCTGGTGAGCGCGCTGCTTGTGCTTTGGGCCGGCGCACCAGTCGGCCGCACCTATGCGCTGCTGCTGCAGGGCGGCTTCGGCTCGGTGTTCGCCTGGAGCGAGACGCTCACGCGCGCGATCCCGCTCATCCTCACCGGCCTGGCCGCGACGGTCGCGTTCAAGGCGCGGCTCTTCAACATCGGCGCCGAGGGCCAGCTGTTCGCCGGCGCGCTTGCCGCCGTGGCCGTGGGCGGCATGCACGGCGGCACGGGCCTCGAGTTGCAGCCATGGCTGCTGTTCCCGCTGATGATGCTGGCCGCCGCCGTGGCGGGCGCCCTGCTGCTGCTCGGCCCGGCGCTGATGAAGAACAAGCTCGGCGTCGACGAGGTGGTGACCACGTTGCTGATCAACTTCATCGTGCTGCTCGGCGTTTCAGCGCTGCTCGACGGGCCGATGAAAGATCCGACTGCCATGGGCTGGCCGCAGAGCGTGTCGCTGCAGCCTGACCTGGAGCTCGGCAAGCTGGTTGCGCAGACGCGTGTGCACACCGGGCTGCTCTGGGCGGTGTCGCTTGCGGTGATTGTCTGGGCGATCTTCAAGTACACGGTGCTGGGCTTCGACATTCGCGCAGTCGGCGCCAATGCGCGTGCAGCCGAATTCGCCGGCGTGCCGGTGACGCGCACCGTGGTCATGGTGGCGCTGCTTTCCGGCGCGCTGGCCGGGCTGGCCGGCGCCATCGAGGTGGCGGGCCGCACCAGCTATGTCACGCTCGACATGTCGCCGGGCTACGGCTACACCGGCATCGTGATCGCAATGCTGGCTGGGCTGCACTCGCTGGGCGTAATCGCCGCGGGCGTGTTCGTGGCGGGCGTGCTGGTCGGCGCCGACACCATGAGCCGCGCAGTGGGCGTGCCGACTTACATCGCCGACGTGATCGTCGCGGCCTCGTTGATCGCGGTGCTGGTGGCGACGCTGCTGACGCAGTACCGGGTACGGATGAAATGACAGCGCTGTCCTCTTCGGTCTTGCTCCTTCCCCCGCCGGGGGAAGGCTGGGATGGGGGCATCAGCGCCCACTGCGAGCGCCGCGTGCCCCCACCCCGCCCCTCCCCCGAAAGGGGAGGGAGAAATACGCGATGACCGACCTGCTCGACATCCTCGCCAACCCCGCCTTCTGGGTTGCGGTACTTCGCATTGCCACGCCGCTCATCCTCGGCACGCTGGGCGTGCTGTTGTGCGAGCGCGCGGGCGTGCTCAACCTGGGCATCGAGGGAATCATGGTGGCGGGCGCCTTCACAGGATGGCTCGCGGTGTATGCCGGCGCTCCGCTGTGGACCGGCGTGGCCGTGGCTGCGCTCACCGGCATGGTGTTCGGGCTGTTGCATGCCTTTCTCACCGTCGGACTCGCTCTGTCGCAGCATGTCTCGGGCTTGGGCATCACGCTGTTGGCGACTGCGCTCAGCTACTTCGGCTACCGCGTGAGCTTTCCAAAAGTGAACACGCCGCCGACCATCACGCCCTTCGCGCCCATGGACTGGCTGCCGCTGCCCATCCTGAATGCGCAGACATCGCTCACCCTGTTCGCGCTGCTGCTCGTGCCGGCGATTGCCTGGGTGCTGTACCGCACGCCGCTCGGCCTCGCGCTGCGCATGGTCGGCGAGAACCCGCAGGCGGCCGAGAGCCAGGGCGTATCGGTCGCGGGCACGCGCACCGGGGCCATCGTCGCGGGGTCGGCGCTGATGGGCATGGCCGGCTCGTTTCTCACGCTCTCCGCGTTCAACGCTTTTTTCTTCAACATGGTGAACGGCCGCGGCTGGATCTGCGTGGCACTGGTGGTGTTTGCCTCATGGCGGCCCGGCAAGGCCCTGCTGGGCGCGCTGCTGTTCGCGTTCTTCGACGCGCTGCAGCTTCGGCTGCAACAATCGGGCGATGCCGTGCTGCCCTACCAGATTTACCTGATGCTGCCCTACTTGCTGTCGATCCTCGCGCTGGTGCTGGTGGCGCGCAAGGCCAGCTATCCGCAGGCGCTGATGAAGCCGTATCGCAAGGGGGAGCGCTGATGCCGCGCGCAGCCGCAGTGCGCAAGACACTGGCCGCCGCGCTGGCCGCCTTGTGCGGCGCCGGCGCCCATGCGTTGGGCAGCGACCAGGGCTACGGCACTTTCAAGACGCCCGATTCGGTCACCTGGGTGCAGCTGTGCGGCACCTGGGGCAAGAACCACGAGGGCACCTACCGCGTGGTCCACGCCGACCAGTACGCCCAGTCTTTCCTCTACGTCCAGCGGATGGCGCGCGATGCCAATGGCAGCCTGCATGCCGACCACACACTGGCCATTGCCGAGCTCGACAACGACCATTCCGAGATTGCCCTCACCGACCTCGCCTGCCGCGCGACGCCGCGCGGCATCGTGGTCACGGCCAAGGCCGCATCCGGCCACGACGACAAACTGCGTCGCGTGACCATCGAGGTCGGCCCGGCGCCGGGGCAGTACCGCTACCGTGCTCAGCGCACGCGCTGAACGCACGCAGCCGACACACAAGAAGACCTCCCACGATGCTCGACCTCCTCATCACCAATGCCACCCTCCCCGATGGCCGCACCGGCATGTCGATTGCCGTGCAAGGCGGCCGCATCGCCGAAGTCACGGCGGGCCTCGATGCACCGGCGCATGAAAAGCTGGATGCGCAAGGCCTTCTGCTTGCGCCCCACTTCGTCGATCCACATTTCCACATGGATGCCACGCTGAGCTACGGCCTGCCGCGCGTCAACGAAAGCGGCACGCTGCTCGAAGGCATTGCGCTGTGGGGCGAGCTCAAGCCGCTGCTCAAGGCCGATGCGCTGATCGAACGTGCGCTGGCGTATTGCGACTGGGCGGTGGCCAAGGGCCTGCTGGCCGTGCGATCGCATGTGGACACGAGCGACCCGAGCCTGCTCGCGGTCGACGCGCTGCTCGAGGTCAAGCGCCAGGTTGCGCCGTACCTCGATCTGCAGCTCGTCGCCTTTCCGCAGGACGGCGTGCTGCGCTCGGCCGGCGGTGTCGACAACCTGAAGCGCGCGCTAGACAAGGGCGTGGACGTGGTCGGCGGCATTCCGCATTTCGAGCGGACCATGGCCGATGGCGCGGCCAGCGTCACACTGCTGATGGAGCTCGCGGCCGAGCGCGGCAAGCTGGTCGACATGCATTGCGACGAGTCGGACGACCCGCTGTCGCGCCACATCGAAACGCTGTCCGCCGAAACCTGGCGGCTGGGCATGCAGGGCCGCGTGACGGGCTCGCATTGCACGTCGATGCATTCGATGGACAACTACTATGTGAGCAAGCTGCTGCCGCTCATCGCGCAGAGCGGCGTCAGCGTCGTTTCGAACCCGCTGATCAACATTACGCTGCAAGGCCGCCACGACACCTACCCCAAGCGCCGCGGCATGACGCGCGTGCCCGAGCTGATGGCCGCGGGCGTGAACGTCGCCTTCGGCCACGACTGCGTGATGGACCCGTGGTACGGCATGGGCTCGGGCGACATGCTCGAGGTGGCGCACATGGGGCTGCATGTGGCACAGATGACGAGCCAGGCCGGCATACGCCAATGCTTCGAGGCCGTCACCGCGAATGCCGCGCGCGTGATGCACCTCGAAGGCTACGGCATCGAAGCGGGCTGCGACGCGAGCTTTGTGCTGCTGCAGGCGCGCGACCCGGTCGAAGCGATCCGGCTGCGGGCCTCCAGGCTCAAGGTGTTCCGCAAGGGAAGGCTGCTGGCGGAAACGCCGGCCGCCACCGCTGCGCTGCACCTTCCGGGCCGCGAGCAGGCCACCAGCTGGATGATTCGCAAGCCCTAGCTTTGCGCTTGCCGCCGCGCAGCCACTCTACGCAGGCGAGGCCCTGAGGTCGCACCACATGTGCACCTTGGCCAGCAAGGCGCCATCGACCGCAATGGCCAGCGGCTCCACGCCGAAAACCTGGAACCCGCAGCGCTCGTAGAGGGCTTGCGCGGTGCTGTTGCCTTCGGTGACGGTGAGCTGCACCAGCCGCAGCCGTTCGATGGAGCGCGCATGCGCCAGCACCGCAAGCACCAGCCGCCGACCGAAGCCGGCGCGGCGCGCGGAAGCCGCCACGGCCATGCCGAAGAGCGTGGCCTTGTGGCGGGCACGCTGCCGCGCTTCGAAGCTCAAGCCCGCCGCGCCCACCAGCACGCCCACCTCGTCGAAAGCGCCATAGACCACGCTGGCCCCGCTTGCATCCGAACCCAGCCGCTCTTCCCACCAGCGAAGCGGCAGGCCGGAGCGTTCCTCCACCGTGGTGGTGAAGGCGCTGGGATGCGTGGCATAGGCGTCGAGCATCAAGGCGCGGTAGGCCGCGGCATCGGCTGCCGCCAGGCGGCGAACGGCGTGGTGGTCGTTTTCTTCAGAAGCGGACACAGACGGCCTGCCTTTCCTGCAGCACGGCCTCCTGGCCGAAGCGCTGCCTGTAGATGTCGATGATGCGGGCGATGGCGGCATCGTCGTCGGCGCTGCGCGGGTGCAGCAGCACCACAAGCTTGGAGGGCTCGCGCACAACGTTGCCCGATGTGCCGCGCCATTGCCCCGCGGCACCGATCACGGTGAGGCCTTTCGGAAAGGCCGGCGTGACGACCGCATCGAGGAAAGCGGCCCACTGCGCGTTCGACACCTGCCCGCCGGCGGGAATGGCGCGGCCGAAGTACAGGGTATCGCGTTCGAAAGCATCGAAGCCGGCTGCGCAGGCCGTGGAGGAACCGGGCGCAGTTGGCAGGGTGCTGCAACCGGCGAGCATGGCAAGCGTTGCGGCCGAAGCTGCAAGGCGCAGGCGGGTGCCGATCGGACGCATGGTGCGGTTCGCCGGGGTCGGTGCCTCAGGCTTCCGGCGCGATGGCCTCGGCGTACTCGTAGAGCGCGCCCAGAATTTCTTCGCCCCGCTCGTCCGCGGTTTCGGACAGCGCATCGACTTCGCTGAACAGCATTTCGATGGTGCGCGCCCCACCCTCGCCTTTGAAGAGCCGGGCCACGCGCAGCGCCTCCCAGCGCTCGGTTTCCTCGGGGCTGAGAAGCTCCGGCCAATTGCGCGCCCGGTAGCGGAAGAGTATTTCCTCGAGGCGTCCGTCGTCGAAACCGGTACGGTCCTTTGCGAGTTCCTCGGGCGAGAGCGCGCGCAGCTGGTTCAGGCGGCGCCTGTCCGCATTGCCGACGAAGCCGCCGTACAGGTCTTCGTCCACGTCGGGCGTGGCCTCCTTGGGGCGGGCGTACACCTGCGACCAGATGGCGCTCATGTCAGGCAGGTCGCGTGCGATGGCCGCGTGCCGCATGGCCGCGTCGAGATCGACGTTCCAGCGCTCGGCCATGGCGGGCGCCAGCGTACGCAGATTGCCGACGACCATCGGCGACTTGTTGAGGTGAATGCCTTTCACCGGCAGGCGGACCACGCCTTCGGGCAGCTCCGCGGTGCGGGTGAAGAGGCGCAGGCGCAGGGTATCGACATCGATGTCGCGCAGCTCGCTCGGGTCGTGGGCCAGGTCCCACGCGAGCAGCTCGTTCTTGTTGGTCGGATGGCTCGCAAGCGGCCACATCACGCTCAGGCACCCGCGCTCGACCGGGAACATGCCCGAGACGTGCAGGAAAGGCTTGGCCGTTTCCCGCATGGCTGGCAGGCCGAGCTCGCTGGCCACGCGGTCTTTCTTGTGCAGGCCGAAGGCGAATTCGAAGAGCTTGGGCTGGCGGTCGCGAATCAGCCGGGCCAGCGCGATGGTGGCGCGCACATCGGAAAGCGCGTCGTGCGCCGATTCGTGCAGCAATCCGTTGGCGCGCGCCAGGTCTTCGAGCTTGAAGCTGGGCTTGCCGTCTTCCTTCTTCGGCCACTCGATGCCGTCGGGCCGCAGCGCGTAGGTCAGGCGCACCACGTCGAGCAGGTCCCACCGGCCGCAGTCGTTCTGCCATTCGCGCGCATAGGGGTCGATGAGGTTGCGCCAGAACAAAAAGCGCGTGACCTCGTCGTCGAAGCGGATGGTGTTGTAGCCCACGCCGATGGTGCCGGGCTGAGAGAAGGCCTTCTCGATCTGCGCGGCGAAGGCGTGCTCGGGAACGCCGCGCTCCAGGCAAACCTGCGGCGTGATGCCCGTGATCAGGCAGGCCTCAGGGCTGGGCAGGTAATCGGGCGCCGGCTTGCAATAGATCATCAGCGGCTCGCCGACTTCGTTCAGCTCTGCGTCGGTGCGGATGGCGGCAAACTGCGAAGGCCGGTCGCGGCGCGGCACGGCGCCGAAGGTTTCGTAGTCGTGCCAGAGAAAGGTGTGGTTCATTCAGAGCAAGGGAGAAAACAATCGTGCAATCGCGTCGCCGAGGCGGCGCCAGAAACTCTGCGGGCGGTTGGCGCGCACCGCGCCGGAGCTGTGGAGATCGGTCTCGAACTGCGCCGCCAGGGGGCGCGCCAGCTCGGGCCCGTAGACCACTGCGCTCACCTCGAAATTGAGCCGGAAGCTGCGGTTGTCGAAATTTGCGGTACCGATCATCGCGCAATGGTCGTCGACCACCAAGGTCTTGGAGTGCAGCATGCGCGCCTTGTACTCCCACACCTTCACGCCGGCCGCAATCAGTTCGTCGAAATAGGAGCGCGCAGCGGCGCTCACAATGGCCGAATCGCTGCGGCGCGGCACCAGCAGGCGCACGTCGACGCCGCGCAGCGCCGCGCTGGTGAGTGCCATCATCGCGGGCTCGCCGGGCACGAAGTAAGGGGTCGTGAGCCAGGCGCGTTCGCTGGCCGAGTGAATGGCCTCCACGTGCATGCGGTGGATGGGCTCGAGCATGTTGTCGGGGCCGCTGGTCACAATTTGCACAGGAATGTCGCCCGCCTCTACCTGCGGCAGCATGGCCTCCATCAAGTGGTCCATGTTGCGAAGGTCTTCGCCAGTGGCGTAGGCCCAGTCTTCGAGAAAGGTGGTCTGGAGCCAGCGCACCACGCTGCCCTCGATGCGCAGGTGCACGTCGTGATAGGCGTCGGGCCGCGTGCGCTTGTCTTCCTCGTCGGTGATGTTGACGCCGCCGGTAAAGCCCACGCGGCCGTCGCACACCACGATCTTGCGGTGGGTGCGGTAGTTGGTCACCGGCCGAAGGCGCCGGCCGATGCGCGTGTCATGGAAAAGCGCAACCTCCACGCCCGCCGCAACAAGCGGCGCCATGAATTTGCGGCCGATGCGCTTGGAACCCAGCGCGTCCAGCAGAAGGCGCACCGCCACGCCCTGCCGGGCGCGTTCTACCAAGAGGTCGCGCAGCGCAGTGCCGATCTTGTCAGGCTCGAAGATGTAGTACTCGAGGTGGATGTGGTCGCGCGCGGCGCGCACCGAATCGAAGATGGCATCGAAGGTGCGCGCGCCGCCCGAGAGCAGCTCGACGCCGGTGGCGCTGGAAACCGGCAGCCCGCAAGCGGCGGTGCCGAGCCGCGCCATCTGCTGCAGCGCCGGCGGCGCATTCTCTGCCGCGTCACGCAGCCTGGCCAGCTCGCCCTGCGTATGGGCCTTGGCACGGCTGCGCAGGCGCTTGACGCGCTGCTTGCGCAAGCGCTGCGGCCCAAGGAAGTAATAGATGACGAAGCCCGCGAAGGGCAACAGCGCCAGCGACAGGATCCAGCTCATGGTGGACACCGGCGCGCGCTTCTGCATCACGATCCAGACCGACAGCACGGCGATATAGCCGCTCCAGGCCAAAGAGAGGCCGGTTTTCCATTCCTGACTGAGCTCGGGGAGGATCAAAGTAAAACTGCGTACGGGGTAGGTTCCGGCTCCAAAAGAAAAGGCCGGCAGCGAATGCTACCGGCCTTTTCAGTGTTGCCAGGAATACCGCGGAACCGGCTTTGCCGGCCCCGCTTTATCCTGCGGCAGCCTCTTCGGCTTCAGGCTTGGACTTGCCTTCCTTCTTGGGCAGCGGCTGGATGTCCAACTGCACCTCGCCCTTGTCGTCGATGTCGACCGACAGGCGGCCGCCATCGATGAGTCGACCGAACAGCAGCTCGTCGGCCAGTGCACGACGGATCGTGTCCTGGATCAGGCGCTGCATCGGGCGCGCGCCCATGAGCGGATCGAAGCCCTTCTTCGCCAGGTGCTTGCGCAAGCCGTCGCTGAACGTGACGTCGACCTTCTTCTCGGCCAACTGCGTTTCGAGCTGCAGCAGGAACTTGTCCACCACGCGCAGGATGATCTGCTCGTCCAGCGCCTTGAAGCTCACGGTCGCGTCCAGGCGGTTGCGGAACTCCGGCGTGAACAGGCGCTTGATGTCGGCCATTTCGTCGCCCGCCTGACGCGGGTTGGTAAAGCCGATGGTCGCCTTGTTCATGGTCTCGGCACCCGCGTTGGTGGTCATCACGATGATCACGTTGCGGAAGTCGGCCTTGCGTCCGTTGTTGTCCGTCAGGGTGCCGTGGTCCATGACCTGCAGCAGCACGTTGAAGATGTCCGGGTGCGCCTTCTCGATTTCGTCGAGCAGCAGCACCGCGTGCGGCTTCTTCGTGATGGCTTCGGTCAGGAGACCACCCTGGTCGAACCCGACGTATCCCGGAGGCGCGCCGATCAACCGGCTCACCGCATGGCGTTCCATGTACTCCGACATGTCGAAGCGGATCAGCTCGATGCCCATGATGTAGGCGAGCTGCTTGGCCGCTTCGGTCTTGCCGACGCCCGTGGGGCCGCTGAACAGGAACGAACCGATCGGCTTGTCTTCGCGGCCGAGGCCCGAGCGCGCCATCTTCACGGCGGACGCGAGCACCTCGAGCGCCTTGTCCTGGCCGAACACTACGCTCTTCAGGTCGCGCTCGATCGTCTGCAGCTTGCCGCGGTCGTCGTTGCTGACGTTGGCCGGGGGAATGCGCGCGATCTTCGCGACGATGTCCTCGACCTCGGACTTGCTGATGGTCTTCTTGCGCTTGCTCGCGGGCAGGATGCGCTGCGCGGCACCGGCCTCGTCGATCACGTCGATGGCCTTGTCGGGCAGGTGGCGGTCGTTGATGTACTTGGCGCTCAGCTCTGCCGCAGCCTGCAGGGCCGCCACCGCGTACTTGACGCCATGGTGCTCTTCGAAACGCGACTTCAGGCCCTTCAGGATGTCGACGGTTTCCTGCACCGTCGGCTCGACCACGTCGACCTTCTGGAATCGACGCGACAGGGCCGCATCCTTTTCGAAGATGCCGCGGTATTCGCTGAACGTGGTGGCGCCGATGCACTTGAGTTGGCCGCTCGAGAGCGCCGGCTTGAGCAGGTTCGATGCATCGAGCGTGCCGCCCGAGGCCGCGCCTGCACCGATGAGCGTGTGGATCTCGTCGATGAACAGGATGGCGTTCGGCTTGTCCTTGAGCGACTTGAGCACGCCCTTGAGGCGCTGCTCGAAATCGCCGCGGTACTTGGTGCCGGCAAGCAATGCGCCCATGTCGAGCGAGTACACCTGCGCCTCGGCCAGGATTTCAGGCACGTCGGTCTGCGTGATGCGCCATGCCAGGCCTTCTGCAATGGCGGTCTTGCCCACGCCGGCCTCACCCACCAGGAGCGGGTTATTCTTGCGCCGGCGGCAGAGAATCTGGATGACGCGCTCGACCTCGTATTCGCGGCCGATCAGCGGATCGATCTTGCCGTCCTTGGCGAGCTGGTTGAGGTTTTGCGTGAACTGCTCGAGAGGCGAGGCCTTCTCGTTCTTTTCGCCGCCGCCCTCTTCGCCCTCGCCAGAAGACGATTCGCTGCTGCCTTTGACGGCCTCAGGCGGATCGCTCTTCTTGATGCCGTGGGCAATGAAGTTCACCACGTCGAGGCGGGTTACGCCCTGCTGGTGGAGGTAGTACACCGCATGCGAATCCTTCTCGCCGAAGATCGCGACGAGCACGTTGGCGCCGGTGACTTCCTTCTTGCCGTTGCCGGTGGACTGCACATGCATGATGGCGCGCTGGATCACGCGCTGGAAACCCAGCGTGGGCTGGGTGTCGACATCGTCGGTACCCGCCACTTGCGGCGTGTTGTCCTTGATGAAGTTGGTGAGCGACGCCCGCAGGTCGTCGACGTTGGCCGAGCAGGCGCGCAGAACCTCTGCGGCGCTCGGGTTGTCCAGCAAAGCGAGCAACAGATGCTCCACGGTGATGAACTCGTGGCGCTGCTGCCTGGCCTCGACGAAGGCCATGTGCAAGCTGACTTCCAGTTCCTGGGCAATCATGTGATTTCCTTTTGCCTTGCTGTAAATAAGTTCTCAGATGGGTTGGAGCTTGCGCAATTCAACTGGTTCACGCAACAGGCTCGCTCACGCACTGCAGCGGATGTCCGGCCTGGTGCGCCGCCTCCATCACCTGGTTGACCTTGGTGGCCGCCAGGTCGCGGGAATAAACCCCACAAACGCCGCGGCCATCGAGATGAATCTTTAGCATGATCTGGGTCGCGGTTTCGCGATCCTTGTTGAAATATTCTTGCAGGACGACGATGACGAACTCCATGGGGGTGTAGTCGTCGTTCAGCATGACCACTTGGTACATCTGGGGCGGCGCGGTTTTTTGCGGCCGCCGCTCCAGAACGACCGAATCTCCGTCATCCCCTGCCGGTTTCTGGGTCGGCGGAGTGCTGGGAGTCTTGGGAATTCTCGTTGCCATAAAAAAGATTCTATAGAGCGTGCAAGCACCGTGCCGGCGCAAGAAGACTTGGTGGCGCGTAATCGACAAATCAAGGGGCTTGCGTCGTGTGCGACACCACAAACGACGTAAAAAAACTCTGGCGTTTGCGCATGCTGCACGCGTAAATACTACGCGTCGCGCACTTTGAAAAAAATGGGTATTTGGAGCAGGGTGTGCCATTTCTCCAACTGGTGCGGCTGCGGCGTGCCAAAAGAAGAAAAGCCCTCGAGACCGTAAAGATCTCGAGGGCCTTGGCTCACGGCGCCCGGGGCGCCAAAGCGCTATTGCTCGCGCAATTTACATGTGGTCGATCATGACCTGGCCGAAGCCCGAGCAGCTCACCTGCGTGGCGCCGTCCATCAGGCGGGCGAAGTCATAGGTGACCTTCTTGCTGGCAATGGACTTTTCCATCGAACTGATGATCAGGTCGGCGGCTTCGGCCCAGCCCATGTGGCGCAGCATCATTTCGGCCGAGAGGATTTCGGAACCGGGGTTCACGTAGTCCTTGCCGGCGTACTTGGGAGCGGTGCCGTGGGTGGCTTCGAACATGGCGACGGTGTCGCTCAAGTTGGCGCCAGGGGCAATGCCGATACCGCCGACTTGCGCGGCCAGCGCGTCCGACACGTAGTCACCGTTGAGGTTGAGCGTGGCAATCACGCTGTACTCGGCGGGGCGCAGGAGAATCTGCTGCAGGAAGGCGTCGGCAATGCTGTCCTTGACGGTGATTTCCTTGCCCGTCTTGGGGTTCTTGAACTTCATCCACGGGCCGCCGTCGATCAGCTCGGCGCCGAATTCCTTGGCAGCCAGGGAGTAGGCCCAGTCGCGGAAGCCACCTTCGGTGAACTTCATGATGTTGCCCTTGTGCACGATGGTCACGCTGGGCTTGTCGTTGTCGACCGCGTACTGCAGCGCCTTGCGCACGAGGCGCTCGGTGCCTTCCTTCGACACAGGCTTCACGCCGATGCCGGAGGTGTTGGGGAAGCGGATCTTCTTGACGCCCAGTTCGTCCTGCAGGAACTTGATGAGCTTCTTGGCCTTGTCGCTCTCGGCTTCGAATTCGATGCCGGCATAGATGTCTTCCGAGTTCTCGCGGAAGATGACCATGTTGGTCTTGTGCGGCTCGCGCACGGGACTGGGCACGCCTTCGAAGTACTGGATGGGGCGCAGGCACACGTACAGGTCGAGTTCCTGGCGCAGCGCAACGTTCAGCGAGCGGATGCCGCCGCCCACGGGCGTGGTCAGCGGGCCCTTGATCGAAACCACGTAGTCTCGCACGGCGTGCAGCGTTTCTTCGGGCAGCCAGACGTCGGGGCCGTAGACCTTGGTCGACTTTTCGCCGGCATAGACTTCCATCCAGTGGATCTTCTTCTTGCCGCCGTAGGCCTTGGCAACCGCAGCATCCACCACCTTCAGCATCACGGGGGTGATGTCCAGACCCGTGCCGTCGCCTTCGATGAAGGGAATGATCGGCTGATCAGGCACATTGAGCGAGTTGTCGGCGTTGACCGTGATCTTCTGGCCTTCGGCCGGGACTTTGATGTGCTGGTAGCTGGACATGAGGGGGGATGACTCCGGGAGTGACGTAATTCGGACGACTGTCTGCGAATTCAGACAGCGACGGGGAATCGCTGTACAGCCCGCGAACAAATCGCTGTACATTTTAGACGCAACCCATCAGCGAGCGTTTGTCAACCTCGAGGCCAATGGTCTCGTTAGTGGCTGACCTTCTGCTCGCCGGGAGGCGTTTCCAACCAATTCTCGAATAGAGGAATCATCAATGAGCAAAATTCTCGCAGTCATGATCGCTGGCTTGTTTGCCGCTGGCGCCTACGCCCAGAACCCCACCGGCACCACGCCCGAGCAAGGCAACGCTACCAACAGCAAGCCGCAAGCCCGCGCTGAAGCGAAGAAGGAAGCCAAGCCCGCTGGCCAAGTCGCCGCTCCCGCTGGCGACATCGCCAAGACGCCCGAAGGCGGCGCCATCGGCACCGACAAGGCCGCTGCATCCGGCGAAAAGCGCGCTGAAACGCGCGACCAGCGTCGTCGCAACAAGGACGGCAGCGTCAAGCGCAAGTCGACCCAAGGCAGCACCCCGAAGTAATTCGGCCGGCCGCACAAGAAAAGCGCTCTCCGGAGCGCTTTTTTTTCGCCTGCCCTGGCGCCGCCGCTGTCAACCGGGGCGAACGGCTGACGCGTTGAAGCTTGGCCTTCGCAGGAAGGTGATCCATATCAACAATCTCAAAGGATGTCTTCATGAACAAGCTGCTCGCAGCCCTCGTCGCCGGTCTCTTCGCAGCCGGTGCTTTCGCCCAACAAGCCGAACCAGCGCCCAAGGTGGACGCGCCTGTGGCGGCTGCCGCGCACAAGGCCAAGCAATCGGCCAAACACGCCGTGAAGAAGCACAAGGCGCGCCACCACGCGGCCAAGGCGCACGCGGCTGCAGCCAAGAAGGTGTAAGCTGCCCAGCTCACCGGCACTGCCTGCCAATGCCCGCATCAGCGGGCATTTTTCTTGGCCCCACGCCCTTGAATCCGCCTTGAAAGAAGCTCCGATGTTCCAGCGTTTCGCCGCCCTGCTCCTGTTCGCCGCCTCCTTGATCGGCCCGGCGCAGGCACAACAGCAACCCCAGACCGACCTTGCACGCACCAAGCTGTCCGTCGGCTTGTACAAGATCGATGCGCAAGTGGCGCAAACACCCCGGCAGCGGGAAATCGGCCTGATGTTCCGCAAGGAAATGCCGCAGTCCGAAGGCATGATCTTCGTCTTCGAACAGCCGGCCACCCAGTGCTTCTGGATGAGAAACACCTTGCTGCCTTTGACCGCCGCCTTCGTGGCCGACGATGGCCGCATCGTCAACCTGGTCGACATGCAGCCCATGACCGAAAACTCGCACTGCTCCCAAGAGCCGGTGCGCTACGTGCTCGAAATGAACCAGGGCTGGTTCGCCAAGAAGAACATCAAGAAAGGCGCCAAGCTGGGTGGCGAGTTGTTTGCCGCCTCCAGGCGCTGACCCCGGGCCGCCTGCGCCGCCAATGAAAAAAGCCGACCCGAGGGTCGGCTTTTTTCATTGGGAAGCCCGGC
>NZ_RWKH01000020.1 GCF_003984625.1 Variovorax sp. DXTD-1
AGTTCTGTTCAGATCGACCTCGTTGCCCGGCCGATACGCCACTCTTGAAGCCACGCAGCCTTTGCGCACAGTGCAGCAGACCATGCAGGACGTGCAGCAGTTCGACGAGCAGCGCGCGACCGAGCGCGCCCTATCCCAGGCACACGCCGCAGCGCAAGCGGACCAGCAACAGGGGAACGATCGGGGGCGGTGATGGACGGCGAAAAAGTCAATCCATCCACCAGCGATCTGGCGCAGCAAGTTGCCGCGCTTCAAGCGACTCTCGCAGACCTGATGGCCACTATGGTCTCGGTGATGAGCGATGCCCGTGTGGCGCAGGCGATGGGCAGCACAGAACGCGACCGGGTCGTATGCCTGCTCGGCAAAGCGATGGGGTCGCTGTCCGAGTCCATTTCAGACGGGCCCCTGCATTGGAATCATCCGTTTGTTCAAGAACTGCTCTTCGGCATGGCCCTCTGTCGTCTTGCGTGCAAGAACGCCTTTGAGGGGAACTGTCGACTGATGCCGGGCCATGAGATCGCTGATTTCCTGCAAGACCATTGCTTCGGTTGGCCAAGGAGGTTGTATGCCCATGAAACGACGCATTGAATTTTTCTCTGAGATCCGCTACTACCAGGACTTTCACGCAGCGGCTGAAGGACAAGGTGGCGATTCTCGCGTTGGCGATTTGATAAGAAGTGCACGCAATAATTAAATCTTCAAATAATTTCAGAGAGCTAAGCTCGGCGCATGCAACTACCCACCTACGACGACGTCATTGCCGCGGCCGCGCGGCTCGAAGGCCACGCCCATCGCACGCCTGTGCTGCGTTCGACCACCGCCGACGAGCAATGGGGCGCCCGGTTCTTCTTCAAGTGCGAGAACTTCCAGCGCATGGGCGCCTTCAAGTTTCGCGGCGCCTTCAATGCGCTCTCGAAATTCGACGCTACGCAGCGCAAGGGTGGCGTGATCGCGTTTTCTTCGGGCAACCACGCGCAGGCGATTGCGCTCTCGGCGCGGTTGTTGTCGATGCCCGCGGTGATCGTCATGCCCAAGGACGCACCCGCCGCGAAGGTGGCGGCCACAAAGGGCTACGGCGCCGAAGTGGTGATGTACGACCGTTTCACGGAAGACCGCGAGGCGCTGACCAGGCGGCTCGCGCAGGAGCGCGGCATGACGATGATTCCGCCCTACGACCACCCCGACGTGCTCACGGGGCAGGGCACGGCGGTGAAGGAGCTGATCGAGGAAACCGGTCCGCTCGACCACTTGTTCGTGTGTTTGGGGGGCGGCGGGCTGCTGTCGGGCTCGGCGCTGTCGGCACGCGCGCTGGCGCCCGGTTGCAAGGTCTACGGTGTGGAGCCCGAAGCCGGCAACGACGGCCAGCAATCGTTCCAAGCGGGAAAGATCGTGCACATCGAAACGCCCAAGACCATTGCCGACGGCGCCCAGACGCAGCATCTGGGCGGATACACCTTCGGCATCATCAAGCGCGACGTGAACGACATCTTTACCGTGACGGACGACCAGCTCGTCGAAGCGATGCGCTTCTTTGCGGAGCGCATGAAGATGGTGGTGGAGCCGACGGGCTGCCTTGCGTTTGCGGGCGCGATTGCGGCACGCGAGGCCATCGCGGGGCAACGGGTCGGCATCGTGATCAGCGGGGGCAATGTCGACCTGTCGCGCTACGCGGCCTTGCTCGCCTAGCTCACTCGCTCAGGCGCGGATTCCTTCTGCGGTCAGGTGCAGCAGCCGGTCCGCGCGGGCCGCGGCGCTTTCGGAGTGCGTGACCAGCACCAGCGAGGCGCCGTGTTCACGCGTCTGGCCGATGAGCAGCTCCATCACCTTGGCCGCGGTGGTCGGATCGAGATTGCCCGTGGGCTCGTCGGCCAGCAGCAGGGCGGGGCGATGCACGAGCGCGCGCGCAATGGCCACGCGCTGCAGCTGCCCGCCTGAAAGCGTTTGCGGCAGCCGCGCGCCCATGCCGGGCAAGCCGACCGCGTCGAGCATGTGCACTACACGGTTTGCATCGCGCTGCTGGCCGAGCAGCATCAGCGGCAGCGACACGTTCTGCGCCACGTCCAGGTGCGGCAGCACGTGGAAGGCCTGGAACACGAAGCCGACATGGCGGCGGCGCCAGAGCGCGCAGGCCTCGCCGTCGAGGGCACCGATGTCGATGCCCTCGTGCGTGACGGTGCCTGCGTCCCAGCTGTCGAGCCCGGCCATGCAGTTGAGCAGCGTCGACTTGCCCACGCCCGATTCGCCCACGATGGCGACGAACTCGCCGGGCTCGACAGTGATCGTCACGTTCTCGAAGACGGGCACGTCGCCGTAGTGCTTGGCAAGATTCGAAATGCGCAGTGTCATGCGGCGGCCGCGATGCGTTGAACGGCGGTGCGCACCGCGTCGGGTGCGTCGCAGGCGATGACGGTGCGCGCGGGCATGCTGCGCAGCCAGGTGATCTGCCGCTTGGCCAATTGGCGCGTGGCGGCAACGCCGCGTTCGCGCAGCTCGGCCATGGCCTTGGCGCCGGGCCTCTCGTTGCCGCAGGCATCGAGCATTTCCCACGCTTGCCGGTAGCCCACGCAGCGCATCGAAGGAAGCTCCGTCGACAAGTCGCCACGTGCGCGCAGTGCCTCGACCTCGTCGAGAAAGCCGGCGGCAAGCATGGCGTCGAAGCGATCGGCAATGCGCGCGTGCAGCCAGGCGCGGTCGGCGGGTTCGAGCGAAAAGAGCGCGCCGCCCGCCAGGCCTTTTGCGGCCTTGTTTTCACCCGCATGAAAGCTGGACAACGGCTGTCCGCTGCTTTCCCACACTTCGAGTGCGCGCTGAATGCGCTGGCTGTCTTGCGGCGCAAGGCGTGCGGCCGTCGCGGGGTCGACCTTGGCCAGCCGCGCGTGCATGGCGGGCCAGCCGAGCGCCGCGGCTTCGGCGTCGATGCGCGACCGCACTGCAGGGTCTGCCGCGGGCATGGCGTCGATGCCGTCGAACAGCGCCTTGAAGTACAGCATGGTGCCCCCCACCAGGAGCGGCAGGGCGCCGCGCCCGCGGATCTCTTCGATCAGCCGCGTCGCGTCGGCCACGAAAGCCGCCGCGCTGTAGCTTTCGGCCGGGTCGCGAATATCGATGAGGTGGTGCGGCACGCTGGCTTGTTCGGCCTTGCTCGGCTTGGCCGTGCCGATGTCCATGCCGCGGTAGATCAGCGCGGAATCGACGCTGACGATTTCGACAGGCCGCAGCTGTGCCACCGCGAGCGCCACCGCGGTCTTGCCGGAGGCCGTCGGCCCCGCGAGCGCGATGTATGTCAGTTTTTCAGGAAGGCCGGAAGCGGCAACGGAGGGCGGCATAAGCGCCCGAGGGTAACAACAAAACCGAAGCCGGGACTTTCGCTCAGATGGCCTGTGCGCTTGCCGTGGCCTTGCCGCGCGCTTCTTGCGGCAGCACGGCCGAATCCGGGCGAGGCACCGCCCGCAGCACCGGCACCGGCTGCGCGCCGCGCACGACGGGCGCGCCTTCCGGCTGCCGCGCGGCCAGCGTGGTCTCGGGCTTCATGCGGAACAGCTGCGAGAGCGCCGAACGGTACTGCGCTTCGCCGACCGAATTGGTGTTGTGGTGCGATCCGCCCTCGACCAGCACGAAGAGCTTGGGCACCGTGGCCGCGTCGTAGAGCTTGCGGCCCAGCGTGGGGTTGATCAGGCTGTCGGCGGTGCCATGCACCACCAGGAGCGGCGCGCCGATGTCCTTGACCCGGTTGATGGCCTCGAAACGCTGCGTGATGAGCGGACCGAACGGCAGCCAGCCCCACTTGAAGCCGCTCACTACGTCGGCAATGGAGGTGAAGGTGCTTTCGACGATGGTGCCGCTCTCGTCCTTGACGTTGGCCGCCAGGTCGATGCCGATGGCACCGCCCAGCGAGTGGCCGAAGATGTAGCGGTGCTGGCGCGGGTGGCGCGCGGCCAGCCACATCCAGGCGGCGCGGGCGTCTTCGCGAGCGGATTCTTCCGAAGGCAGGCCCTTGGAGCTCTTGCCGAAACCCCGGTAGTCGATGGCCAGCACCGAAAAGCCCAGTTCGTGCATGCGCTGGATGCGCGGGGCCGAACCGGCCACGTTGTAGCGGGCGCCGTGCAGGTACAGCATCACGGGCCGATCGGTGGTCTCGGGTTCGCCGCCGAGCCACAGGCCGTGCAGGCGCGCGGATTCGCCGGTAATGGACGACTGGAAGTCGATCCAGACGTCCTGCATGCCCTCGGTCATGGTGGCGGTGTTGCCCCAGCTGCGGTCGCTGGGTTGAAAAATCCATTCGCGCTGCTGTTCGTCGAATGTGGAGCAGCCGGCGGCCAAAAGGGCGCACAGCGAAATAACGGAGGCAAGCAGAGACCAGCGTTTCATGGGCTAGAGGGACAGCGAAGCCGGCAGAAAGTTCATACGCTTTCGACTGAAACGCGCCGACACTGCGTTCCAGAACCTCCCCCATAGTGCCTCAGGTGGCACTTTGTTCTACACATGCAACGCCCGTGCCCGCTTCGCGGATGACTTCCAAAAACTCCGTAAAAACCCTGAAAATGTCCGGATCTGCTACCTGCCGCGCATAAAAAGCGCGTCCAACTCGCGAATCGAGAGCTGCCGCCACGTCGGGCGGCCATGGTTGCACTGGTCCGAACGCTCTGTTGCCTCCATCTGGCGTAATAAAGCGTTCATTTCGTCGATGGTGAGCTTGCGGTTGGCCCGCACTGCGCCGTGGCAGGCCATGGTCGAGAGCAGCTCATTCTGTGCCCGCTGCACCACAGTGCTGGCGTCGTGCTGGGCCAGTTCGGCCAGAACACTGCGGGCGAGTTCGACCGGATCTCCGTCGGCCAGCGTGCCCGGCACCGCGCGCACCGCAAGGGTGCGCGGCGAAAACGGCGTGATTTCGAGGCCCAGCGTGGGCAGCACCGCGGCGCAGGCCTCGGCTGTGGCCACTTCTTGCGGTGTGGCCGCAAAGGTCGCCGGGATCAGCAGCGGCTGGCTCGTGATGGCGGCGCCGTCGAGCTGCGTCTTGAGGCGCTCGTAAACGATGCGCTCGTGTGCGGCGTGCATGTCGACCACGATCAGGCCCTGGCTGTTCTCGGCCAGGATGTAGATGCCGTGCAGCTGGGCCACGGCGCGGCCGAGCGGCCACGCCTCTTCGTTGGTGGCCAGCGGCTCGGCGGGGGCGGGGTTCGCCGCCAGCCCGACAGGCGCCCGGAACGACATGGGCGGGGTGCCGATCACGGGCCAGTGGGAGGTTTCGGCGCCGGAACGCTCCATTACCGATTCATCGGCTCGCCGCGGCCACATGGCGTCGAAATCGCCCACGCCGCGTTCTGCCGCCACAAAGTTGATGGCCGGCTGCGCCCAGGTGGCTCCAGAGGCAGGCACATTGGGCTTGAAGAAGGGCTGTTGCGCCGCTGCCGGCACGACCGCATCGCCCGCGCGCGGCGCGGCAAGCGCGTTCTCGATGGCATGGCGCACCGCCTGGTGCACCTCGCGACCATCGCGAAAACGCACTTCGATCTTGGTCGGGTGCACGTTCACATCGACCCGTGACGGATCGATTTCGAGGTAGAGCGCGTACACAGGCTGGCGCTGGCCGTGCAGCACGTCTTCGTAGGCGCTGCGCACCGCGTGCGAAAGCACCTTGTCGCGCACGAAGCGGCCGTTGACGTAGAAGAACTGGTGGTCGCCGCGCGATCGCGCCGCATCGGGAATGCCCGCACGGCCGACCACGCGCACCGCGCCGCCGATGTGATCGACCGCCACGCTCTGCATCACGAAGTCGTCGCTCAATGCATCGGCCAGCCGCTGCTCGCGCTTGTCGGCGGCGCGCCATTGCTCCATCAGCTTGCCGTCGTGCCATACCGAAAAACCGACTTCGGGCCGCGCCAGCGCATGCCGGCGCACGGCCTCGATGCAGTGGGCCAGCTCGGTGGCGTCGGTCTTCAGGAACTTGCGGCGCGCGGGCGTTGCAAAGAACAGCTCGCGCACTTCGACCGTGGTGCCGACGGAGCGTGCCACCGGCCGCAGTTCGCCGGTGCGCCCGTCGAGCGCAAAGGCGTTGTCGGCGCCGGTAAAGCGCGAAAGAATGCTGAGTTCGGCAATCGCGTTGATTGCCGCGAGCGCCTCGCCGCGAAAGCCCATGGTGCCGACCGTTTCAAGGTCGTTGAGGCTCGCGATCTTGCTGGTTGCGTGGCGGCGCAAGGCCACCGTGAGTTCTTCGCGCGGAATGCCCAGGCCGTCATCTTCGACCGAAATCAGCCGCACGCCGCCCGAGGCCAGCCGCACCGTGACCTGGCTCGCGCCGGCATCGAGTGCGTTGTCGAGCAGCTCGCGCACCACCGAAGCCGGCCGCTCGACCACTTCGCCTGCGGCAATCTGGCTGATCAGCTCGTCGGGGAGCTCGCGGATCGGCCGGCGTTCGAAGACGGGAATGGAGGAGGGAAGGGCGCTCACGCGAGCATTCTAGAAGCCCTGCCGGGATGTATCGACCTGTCATTGAGCGTGTCCGAATCCGTCACGGGACATCGGTTGGCGTGCGGCACGGATAATCCGCCACACCATGGAAATCATCAGCTTTCTCGTCGACTTCATCCTGCATGTCGACAAACACCTCGAGGCCTTCGTCGTGGCCTATGGCCCCTGGGTCTATGCGCTGCTCTTCCTGATCGTGTTCGTGGAGACCGGCGCGGTGGTGATGCCGTTCCTGCCTGGCGACTCACTGCTCTTCATCGTGGGGGCGCTGTGCGGCGTGGGGCTCATGAGCTATCCGATCGCGTGCGCGGTGCTCATCGTGGCGGCCATTCTGGGCGACCAGTGCAACTACAGCATCGGCCGCTATTTCGGGCCCAAGGTGTTCAAGTGGGAGAACTCGCGCTTCTTCAATCGCAAGGCCTTCGACCAGGCCCATGCGTTCTACGAGCGCTACGGCGGCATCACGATCGTGCTGGCGCGCTTCATGCCGTTCATTCGCACCTTCGCGCCCTTCGTGGCCGGCGTGGCTGAAATGAACCGGGCCAAGTTCACCATGTTCAATGTGGGCGGCGCGCTGATCTGGGTGCTCGGCATCGCAACGGCGGGTTACTTCTTCGGCAACCTGCCCTTCGTTCGCGAGCACCTCGACAAGATCATCTGGGCGCTGATCATCGTGCCTGGCTTGCTCGCAATCTTCGGCGCATGGCGCGCGTCGCGAGCGGAAAAGGCGCGCGCGCAACTGCCTTCGAAGGCTTAAACACCGGGCCCATGAAAAAAGCGCGCCAGTGATGGCGCGCTTCAACATGGGTTGGTAAAGGGTCAGTAGGTCGGGCCATTGCGCGGGTAATAGGTGCCCGGCGGATAGGCGCGCTGGCTCTCGTAGTAGTTGCGCTGGTTGCGTTCGTCGACACTGCGGCCCACTTGATTGCCGATCACGCCGCCCACGGCTGCACCGCCCAGGGTACTGGCCGTGTTGCCGCCGATGGCGTGGCCGACCGCTGCGCCGCCGAGCGCGCCAACGCCCGTGCCCAGGTTCTGGTTGGGACCGGAAGCGCAACCTGCGAGCGCCATGACCGAGGTCGCTGCTGCAGCGGTAATCCAGATGCGTGCTTTCATGATGTCCACCTTTCTAAAGTGATGGGTTCATGATGGGCAAAAGCGGCCCGGCCCCTGTGTAGGAGCCTGCCGCGCCTGACTGTGCGGTGCCACGGGCCGCCCCGCGTGGGACAGCAGGGCGGCGCGCAAGGGTTTAAAGCTGACGGCTGCGCGCGAGCGGCGGGTTCTGCGCAAAGTAGCGCTGGATGCCGCGCATCAGCGCATCGGCCAGGCTCTCCTGGTAGCTCACGCTGCGCAGGTTGGCTTCTTCTTCGGGGTTGCTGATGAACGCCGTCTCGACCAGCACGCTCGGAATATCGGGTGCCTTGAGCACGGCGAAACCCGCCTGCTCGACCTGCGGCTTGTGCAGCCGCGCGCCAATGCCGCGGATTTCGCCGAGCATGGCACCGCCGAGCTTGAGGCTGTCGTTGATCTGCGCCGTGGTGCTCATGTCGAGCAGCGCGCGCTGTACCTGCGCCTCGTGGTTGCCCACGTTCACGCCGCCGACCTTGTCGGCTTCGTTTTCCTTGTTGGCGAGCCAGCGCGCGGCGCTGCTCGAGGCGCCGCTCTGGCTCAACGCAAAAACGCTTGCGCCGCGCGCGGCGGGCGTGGTGAACGCATCGGCGTGGATGCTCACGAAAAGATCGGCCTGCACGCGCCGCGCCTTTTGCACGCGCACGCCAAGCGGCACGAAGAAGTCGGCGTCGCGCGTGAGAAACGCGCGCATCGGGTTGCCGCCGACGCTGCTGGAATTGATGCGGTCGCGCAGGCGATGCGCAATCTGCAGCACGATGTCTTTCTCGCGCGTGCCGTTCGGGCCGATGGCGCCCGGGTCTTCGCCGCCATGGCCGGGGTCGAGCGCCACGATGATGATGCGGTCAGTGCGGCTTGCGGTGGCGCCGCCGCGCGAGGCCGGGGCGGGCGCGGGAGGCGGCGCGACGGCCACCGGCGGTGCGGCGGGAGGTGCGACGGGCGCTGGCGGCGCGGCGGGGCCGGGCCGCGTGGCCTGTTGCGCCATCAGCTCGCCCAGCGGATCGGGTGCCGGCGCGGGTGGCGGCATGGCCACGGCTGGCGGCCGGGCGGGCGTTGCGGGAGGCGCGATGCTGCCGGCCGTCGGGCGCGGCGCAGGCACGTTGGGCGAGGGCCGCACGAGGATCGGCGGGCCGCCGTCGGGCGCCAGGCGCGAAGAAGGTGCCGCGGGCGGCGGCACCGAGGGCGCGGTGGCCACGGCGGTGTCGTTGCTGCTGCTCCCGTTGCTGCGCGGTGCCTCGCGCAGGCGCTCGGTGATCAGCGCTTCCATCGGGTCGATGGCTTTTTCGGGGTAGAGGTCGAGCACCAGCCGGTGCTTGTACGCAGCAATGGGCGCAAGCGAGAAGACCTGGGGCACCACGGCCTGCTTCAGGTCGAACACGATGCGCACGACCTTCGGCGCGTTCTGGCCCACGCGCAGCCCGTTGATGTAGGGGTCGCCGGGCTTGATCTTGCCGACCAGTTCGCGCAGCTCGGGGTTGAGGTCGATGCCTTCGATGTCCACCGCCAGCCGCGGCGGACTGCCGACCACCAGTTGCTGCGAATGCAGCCGTGCATCGGATTCGATGGTGACGCGCGTGTAGTCGGCCGCGGGCCACACGCGCACGGCAAGGATGGTGGCGCCGCGCGCAATCTGGTGCACGCCGAGCATCAGCGCAATGCTGCCGCCCTGCAGGAGCACGCGCCGCTTGAGGCCGCCCGCCTTCATGCGGCGATGTGCGTCAGCAGAGTGCTGCCGCGGCGAGTGTTCGCAAGAAGGGTCACGCTGCGTGTGTCGTCTGTCATTGCTTCTATTTTAATAGCGAGGTCCGCAATTGGTGTGCGGCCCGCAGCGTTTTCTGGCCATTCGGCAAGCTTGAGCCCCGGTCCGGCAAAAATGTCACGGAAGCCGGCGTCGTCCCACTCGCGCGGATCGTTGAATCGATAGAAGTCGAAATGGAAGATGGCAAGGCCGTCGGGCGCCTCGTGCGGCTCCACCACGGCATAGGTCGGGCTCTTGATGCGGCCCTGGATGCCGAGTGCGCGCAGCAGGTGGCGCACGAAGGTGGTCTTGCCGGCGCCGAGGTCGCCGTGCAGCGCAATGAAGGCATCGCGCAGCGCAGGTGCGGCCGCGAGCGCGCGCGCAAAGGCGTCGGTGTCCTCCTCGCTGCGCCAGCGCAGTGTGTGGCCGGCGTTCTTCGGCGTTTCTACAATCGGCAAGTGATCGTCAGCCATCCACTCGTTGCTCGTATTCAGGCATTGGCCCGGGAACTCGGATTCTCCCAAATCGGAATCGCGGGCGTCGATTTATCGAGCGCCGAGGAAGGTCTGATGCAATGGCTGGCCCATGGGTTCCATGGCGAGATGAAATACATGGCAACGCACGGCACGCGCCGCGCGCGGCCCGCCGAGCTGGTGCCGGGAACGGTGAGCGTGATCACCGCGCGCATGGACTACCTGCCGCGGGACACGCCCCTCGATGATTGGCAGGCCGTGGAATTCGATCGCCTCGAGCGGCCCGGAGAGGCCATCGTCTCCGTCTATGCACGTGGGCGCGACTATCACAAGGTGCTTCGCACGCGGCTCGCAAAGCTGGCTGAACGCATTGCGGAAGAGGTAGGGCCCTTCGGACATCGCGCCTTCACCGATTCGGCGCCCGTGCTCGAGGCCGAGCTCGCATCGCGCAGCGGCCAGGGCTGGCGCGGCAAGCACACGCTGGTGCTGGACCGCAGCGCGGGCTCGATGTTCTTTCTCGGCGAGATCTATGTCGACATGGCGCTGCCCGAGAGCGAGCCGGTCACCGCGCATTGCGGCAGCTGCAGCGCCTGCATCGATGTATGCCCGACCAAGGCCATCATTGCGCCGCACCGGCTCGACGCGCGGCGCTGCATTTCGTATCTCACCATCGAGCACGGCGGGCCGATTCCGCTGGAGCTTCGGCCGCTGATGGCCAACCGCATCTACGGCTGCGACGATTGCCAGCTGATCTGCCCCTGGAACAAGTTTGCGAAGAAGAGCGCGCTGCCCGATTTCGACGCACGCGAAGGACTGACCGGCCAGGCGCTGGCTTCACTCTTTGCCTGGACGGAGGAAGATTTCTTGCGCTTCACCGAAGGCAGCCCCATCCGGCGCATCGGGCACGAGCGCTGGCTGCGCAACATCGCCGTGGCGCTGGGCAACGCACTGCGCGCGGGCGAGAGCGGCGCCGCGGAAGCCCTGGCCACGCGGACATCGGATGCGAGCGAACTGGTGCGCGAGCACGTGGCCTGGGCGCTGGCGCAGCGCCCGAACGCCGAACAGCCCTAGCGCGGCAAGGCCAGCGCGAACGGCAGGCTCGCCACGCCGAGCAGCGTGGACAGGGTCACGAGTCCGGCCACATACGGGCCGTTGTAGCCCATGCGCGCCGCGAGCACATAGGCGCTCGAGGCCGTGGGCACGGCGGAGAACGCCATCAGCACGGAAGCCTGGGTTGCATCGAGCCGCAGCGCGCGAGACAGGCCCCAGGCAACCAGCGGCAGCAACAAATGCCGGATCGACAACACCGAAACCGCCAGCACCTTGCCGCGCCCCAGCGTGGCGAACTGCATGCCCGCCCCCGCGGCCAGCAGGCCGAGCGCGAGCGAGGCGGCGCCGATTCGCGTGAGTGTCGGCGTGGCCCAGTTCGGAACGGTGAAGCCCAGCAGGTTGGCCAGCAGGCCCGTCAGCGTGGCGACGATCAGCGGATTGCGCACCAGCTGCCGCGCAAAGCCGCTCTGCGCATGCCGCGCCATGGGCCACACCGCCGCAATGTTGAACATCGGCACACACACGCCGATCAGCACCGCAATCAGCAACAGGCCCTGCGGCCCGGCCAGCCGTTCGGCAAGCGCAAGGCAGATGAAGGAGTTGAAACGGAACGCGATCTGCGCGCTCGCCGCGTGGTCGCGCCGGTCGATGTGCGAGCGCAGGCCCGGCACGTAGGGCAGGGCATAGGCCAGCGCGATGCCGCTGAGCCCCACGCCGACGCCCGCCGTGAGCAGGCTCGAGGTGGCGCCAAAATCGAGCGGGCTGCGCACGATCGAATGGAACAGCAGCACCGGGAAGAGAAAGTAGTACACCAGGCTCTCGACCTGATCCCACACGCGGCGGTCGAGCGCGGTGTAGCGGCAGAGCAGCCAACCGATGGCAATGAGCGAAAAATCCGGAAAGAGCAGCTGGGCGAAGTTCACCGCTTCGAGCATAAACCGTGGCGGACCATGGGTAATCCACAGCACCGCCAATGTGCGAAGCGGCTAGCATCCGGGGCTTTGCTTTTTCGACATCAGTCAATCAAGGAGTTATAGATGCAACGTCGTCAATGGGGCGCCATGGTGGGTGCCGCCGCGCTGGTCGCGGCCGCGGGCCAGAGCTTCGCGCAGGGCTATCCCAACAAGCCGGTCGAACTGAGCGTGCCTTTTGCACCCGGTGGCACCACCGACATCGTGGCGCGCGTGATTTCCGACCCGCTCGGCAAGGTGCTGGGCCAGCCGGTGGTGGTGATCAACCGCGCAGGTGGCGGCGGCATTGTGGGCGCGGCCGAAACGGCACGCGCCACGCCAGACGGCTACAAGCTGGGTGTTGCCACGGTCTCGAGCACGGCGGCCAACCCGGCCATCAACCCCAAGGTTCCGTACGACCCGGTCAACGATTTCACGCCGATCATCAACATCGCGGCCACGCCGAACATCATTGCGGTGAACCCAAGCTTCCCGGCCAAGAACTACGCCGAGTTCGTGGCCGAGCTCAAGAAGAACCCCGGCAAGTATTCGTACGCCTCGTCGGGCACGGGCGGCATCGGCCACCTGCTGATGGAGCTCTACAAGAGCCTCACCAACACCTTCGTCACGCACATTCCCTACCGCGGCGCGGGCCCGGCGCTGAACGACGTGGTGGCCGGCCAGGTGCCGATCATGTTCGACAACATTCCGTCGGCCATGCCGTTCATCCAGAGCGGCCGCCTGATCCCCATCGTGGTGTCGGCGCCGCAGCGCTTGGCCGCGCTGCCCAACGTGCCGACCTTCAAGGAAGTGGGGCTCGAGCCGGTCAATCGCATGGCTTACTACGGCATCCTCGGCCCCAAGGGCCTGCCGAAGGAAGTGGTCGACAAGATCAACGCCGGCGTGAAGAAGTCCGTGGAAGACCCGGCCGTGAAGAAGCGCATCGAAGACACGGGCTCGCTGATCGTGGCCAACACGCCCGACCAGTTTGCCGCGCAGATCAAGGCCGAATACGACGTCTACAAGCAGGTGGTCGCCAAGCAGAAGCTGAAGCTCGACTGATCCTGCTTCTTGCGAACAGGCCGCCCGCGCCACGGGCGGCCTTTTTCTTTGGTGTTCTTCTTTTTGATATCTTGCGAGCATGACCGAGGCGGCCGCCGTACAAACCCCTGAAATCGACGACTTCATCGATGCCCTCTGGCTGGAGGACGGGCTGTCGAAGAACACGCTCGCCGCCTATCGCCGCGACCTGGCGCTGTTCGCGCAGTGGCTTCGCAGGGAGCGCAGCGGCACGGGGCTCGACACCGCGAAGGAAAACGACCTGCAGGCCTACATGGGCGTGCGTCTTTCCAGCAAGGGCAAGGCCACGTCGGCCAACCGGCGGCTCACCGTGTTCAAGCGCTACTACCGCTGGGCATTGCGCGAGCGGCGCATTTCGGCCGACCCCAGCTTGCGGCTGGCGCCCGCACGGCAGATGCCGCGCGCCATCAAGACCCTGTCGGAAAAGCAGGTGGAGGACCTGCTGGCCGCGCCCGATGTGGAAACGCCGCTCGGGTTGCGCGACCGCGCCATGCTCGAGCTGATGTATGCGAGCGGGCTGCGCGTGAGCGAACTCGTTGCGCTCAAGGCCATCGACATGAGCCTGAACGACGGCGTGCTGCGCGTGCTGGGCAAGGGCAACAAGGAACGCTTGGTGCCATTCGGCGGCGAGGCGCGGCGCTGGATAGAGCGCTACCTGGAGGAGTCGCGGCCCGCCATCCTCGATGGGCAGCAGACGCCCGACCTGTTCGTGACCTCGCGCGGCGCGGGCATGACGCGCGTGATGTTCTGGGTCATCGTGAAGAAGCAGGCCGCGGCCGCGGGCATTCACGTGCCGCTGTCGCCGCACACCTTGCGCCATGCGTTTGCCACGCACCTGCTGAACCATGGCGCCGACTTGCGCGCGGTGCAGCTGCTGCTGGGCCATGCCGATATTTCGACGACCACCATCTACACCCACGTGGCGCGCGAGCGGCTCAAGCAGCTGCATTCACAGCATCATCCACGGGGCTGAGGGCTGGGCGAATGAACCGCGCGATGCCGCTACCGCCACTGCGCATTGGTTGCGCCGGCTGGAGCCTGCCGCGTGCGTTGTGGCCGGAGTTTCCGTCCGAAGGCTCGCACCTGGAGCGCTATGCCCAGCGCTTCGACGCGGTGGAAATCGACACCTCGTTCTACCGGCCGCACCGGCGCGAAACCTACGAGCGCTGGGCCGCGAGCACGCCAGAGGGTTTTCGCTTTGCGGTCAAGCTGCCGCAATCCATCACGCACGAGAAACGGCTGCTCGATGCCATGCCGGAGTTCGATGCCTTTCTCGAACAGGCCGGCGGATTGGGCGCCAAGCTCGGCTGCCTCGTCGTGCAGCTTCCGCCCAGCCTGCCTTTCGATGCCGGCGCGGTGAAGCGATTTCTTTCGGCGCTGCGGCGGCGGCACCGGGGCGCGGTTGTGCTCGAGCCGCGGCATCGCAGCTGGTTCACGCCGCAGGTGGACGCGCTGCTGTCGCGGTTCCAGGTGGCCCGCGTGCTGGCCGATCCGGTTCTGTTCGACGAGGCGGCGGCTCCGGGTGGATGGCCGGCGCTGGCGTACCTGCGCCTGCACGGCTCGCCGCGGCGGTACCGGTCGGCTTACGACAACGCGCTCCTTGTGCGGCTTGCAAAGCGGCTGCGGCAGGCGCGTGAAGAGGGCGCGGCATGCTGGTGCATCTTCGACAACACGGCAGGCGGCGAGGCCGTGGGCAACGCGCTCGCGCTGCTGCGCATTGATTCAGAATCGGCGGTCTCTTCAGACCGACAGCCATGATTTTTTCCGGACCCGATATGCATTTTTCGTTCAAGCCGTCGCGGCTCTTTGCCGCCTTGGCGCTTTGCTGCGCAGCCGCCGCGGGCGCGCAGGCCCAAACCGTTCCCAAGACCATCCGACTCATCGTGGCGTACCCCGCGGGCGGTGTCAGCGACGTGGTGGCGCGAGCGCTCGGGGACAAGCTCGCTGCCCAACTGGGCACCACGGTGGTGGTGGAAAACCGCGCCGGCGCCAGCGGCGCCATCGGCATGGACGCCGTGGCCAAGGCCGCGCCCGACGGCGCCACGCTCGGCTTCTCGGCCATCAGCCCGCTGGTGCTGAGCCCGCACCTGGGCAAGCTGCCCTTCGATCCGCTGAAAGACATCGCGCCCGTTTCGAGCGTCATGTATTCGCCGGTGCTGCTGATTGCCACGCCCGCCAGCAAGTCGAAGGATTTCCGCGCGCTCATCGCCGATGCCAAGGCGCAGCCGGGCGCCGTGCGCTGGGCCACTTCGGGCCCGGCGTCGCTCGGCCACATCGTGCTGGAGCAGGTGAGGGTGGCCGCGGGCGTGGACATCACGCACGTTCCGTACAAGGGCGGCGGCCAGCAGCTCAACGATGCGCTGGGCGGGCAGTTCGAAATTCTTTCGACCAACGCGAGCCCCACGCTTTCGTCGCACATCCAGTCGGGCAAGCTGCGTCCGCTGGCGGTGGGCGCACCCGCGCGGCTCGAGAGCCTGCCGCAGGTGCCCACGCTGGGCGAACTGGGCTACAACGCCGCAAACATCAACTCGCTGTTCGGTGTGTTCGCGCCCGCCGCAACGCCGCCGGCTTTGATTGCGAAGTACAACACCGAGATCACCAAGGCATTGGCCAGCCCCGAGCTGCGCGCCAAGCTCACCGCCACCGACAACGTGCCCACCGGCGGCACGCCGGCCGCCTTTGCGAAGGAGATCGCCTCGGAGTTCGAGAGCAACGGGCGGATCATCAAGGCAGCGAACATCAAGGCCGATTGACCCTGCCGCTTGCAGGCTCGCGCCTCCCTACCTTATAGTAGGTAGATGTCCAGCGCCACAGCCCTTGCCACCGGCAGCACCCGCGAGCAGATCCTCGCGGTGGCGCGCTCGCTGATTGAAACGCGCTCCTACCTGGGCTTCAGCTTTCAGGACGTGGCCGATGCGGTCGGCATTCGCAAGGCGAGCCTGTATCACCACTTTCCCACCAAGGAAGCGCTGGGCATTGCGGTGATCCGCGAGGCCACCCAGCTTTTCAAGAACTGGGAAGCCGCACGAGTGCGAGCGCCGAACGACGCACTCGAATCCTATTTCCGCATGTACCGCAACACGCTCAAGGCGGGTTCGGGCATGTGTCCCGCAGGAGCGCTGACGCCCGGGTGGGACTGCATCAATGAGGAGCTGCGCCAAGCCGTGCAGGAGTTGCGCAACACGCAGGTGCTGTGGCTCACCGGCGTGCTCGGCGCGCTGGCGCCGGCCGGGCACAAGAAGGGCGCATCGGCGGCCTCGCTGGCGTCTTATGTGTTCTCGGTGTGCCAGGGCGCGCTGCTCGCGTCGCGCATGACGGGCCGCGTCGAAGACTTCGACGAAGCCATCGCGCAGCTCAGGAGTTCATTGCCCGGTTGACGCCGGGCGGATCGCAGGCACGCATCGACGTGCTTATTTTTTGACCCTTTTGCCTACCGATTGGATGGTAGGTGTGACACAAGGAGCATCTTCATGAAAGCCGTCATTTCCGCCTACGCCCGCTCGCCGTTCCACTTCGCGAAGAAGGGCGCACTTGCTGAGGTTCGCCCCGACACGCTGGCCGCCGGTGTGGTGCGCGGCCTGCTGCAGCGCACCGACCTCGACCCGGCGCTGCTCGAAGACATCGTCCTCGGCTGCGCCTACCCTGAAGCTTCGCAGGGCAACAACCTCGCGCGCATCGTGGGGTTGCTGGCGGGGCTGCCGCACGAGGTGGGCGGCATGACGGTGAACCGCTTCTGCGGCTCGTCGATGCAGGCGGTGCACATTGCTGCGGCGCAGATCGAAGCGGGCATGGGCGAGGCCTTCCTGTGCGTTGGCGTGGAGTCGATGACGATGGTGCCGCAGGGCGGCTTCAACTTCTCGCCCAATCCGGAGCTGAAGGAAAGCACCGACGCCTACATCTCGATGGGCGAGACGGCCGAGAACGTTGCGCAGCGCTGGAACGTGAGCCGCGCCGACCAGGAGGCCTTTGCCGTCGAGTCGCACCGCAAGGCCGCGGCCGCGCGTGCTGAGGGCCGCCTGGCAGGAGAGATCGTGCCGGTGCGGCTGGCATCCGGCGACGTGATCGATGCGGACGGCTGTATTCGGCCGAGCACCTCGCCCGAGGCGCTGGCGGGCCTGAAGCCGGCGTTCCGTCCCGATGGCGTGGTAACCGCCGGCACCTCGTCGCCGCTCACCGACGGCGCTGCGGTCGTTCTCGTGACCAGCGATGCCTTTGCCGCAAAGCACAACCTGCAGCCGCTGGCCCGCATCAGGTCCTTCGCAACGGTGGGCGTGGATCCGGCGATCATGGGCATCGGTCCGATCCCCGCGACGCGCAAGGCACTGGCACGGGCGGGCCTGACTGCTGCCGATCTCGACGTGATCGAACTCAATGAAGCCTTCTCGTCGCAGGCGCTGGCCTGCATTCGCGACCTGGGGCTCGATCCGGCCAAGGTCAATCTCGACGGCGGCGGGCTTGCCATCGGCCATCCGCTGGGCGCGACGGGTGCGCGCATCACCGGCAAGGCCGCGGCCCTGCTCGCGCGCGAAAAGGGCCGCTACGCGCTGGCCACGCAATGCATTGGCGGCGGGCAGGGTATTGCCACCATCCTCGAACGCGTCTGAAGGTTGGAGAATGCGCGCAGGCACTACAAGGAACCCTCATGGCGGCACTCCCTGACGACCCCGGCGCCAAGCGTGCGCTGTACCTCGAAGACCTGTCGGTCGGCGACCGTTTTCGCAGTGGTGAACACACGCTGGACGCGGCGCAGATCAAGGCCTTTGCGCTCCAGTTCGATCCGCAGCCTTTCCACACCGACGAAGAGGCCGCGAAGGACACCTTCTTCGGCGGTCTCGCGGCAAGCGGTTGGCACACGGCGGCGCTCACCATGAAGCTGCTGGTGGAGAGCGGCATTCCGCTGGCCGACGGCATCATCGGTTCGGGCGGCGAACTGCAATGGCCCAAGCCCACGCGGCCGGGCGACGTGCTGCATGTGGAGGGCGAGGTGGTCGAGATCGTCCCGTCGCGTTCCAAGCCCGGCCGCGCGATGGTGACGATGCGCTGCCGCACCCTCAACCAGAACGGCGACGTGCTGCAGAACTTCGCGCCCAAGCTGGTGGTGCACGCCAGGCCTGCGTAGGCCTTCTTCTATTCGGTCTTGGCGCCGGCCGAAAGCGCGCGCATCTCTCCGGCGCTGAAGCCGGCGCGCTCGCGTGCCTCGAAGTTGAAAGGCGGCTTCAGGCGCGGTGCTTCGTAGTGCGCCACGAGCTCGGGGTAGGTCTGTTCGGGGTCGCGGCCGGCGCGCTCGCACAGCCAGCGGTACCAGCGGTTGCCGATGGCCACATGGCCGACCTCGTCGCGCAGAATGATGTCGAGAATCTCGACCGCGCGCAGTGCATCGGGCGTGTTGACGCGCTTGAGCTTGGCCTGGATGAGCGGCGTGGCGTCGAGCCCGCGGGCCTCGAGCGTGCGCGGCACCAGCGCCATGCGCGCGAGCACATCGTCCTTGGTTTTCTCGCACATGCTCCATAGCCCGTCGTGGCCGGGGAAGTCGCCGTAGCGGTATCCCATGCCCTGCAGGTGCGCATGCAGCAGCGTGAAGTGCTGGGCCTCCTCGTCGGCCACGCGCAGCCAGTCGCGGTAGTAGGCCTCGGGCATGCCGTCGTAGCGCCACACCGCATCCAGCGCGAGGTTGATGGCGTTGAACTCGATGTGGCAGATCGAATGGATCAGCGCGGCGCGGCCTTCGGGCGTGAAGGGGGAGCGCTTTTGCACGGCGGTGGCAGCCACGCGCACCGGCCGTTCGGGGCGGCCCGGCACACCAGCATCGTCCCCTTCGGCGCGCAGGGGTTCAAGTGCTATGGAATCGGTAGCTGCCAGTGCAGCCGTGGCGCGTGTCGCAGCCACCTTGGCTTCAGGGTCGGTCAGTCGCAGCGCGGCCAACGCGCTCAATCGGGGGTGCATCCCTACAATTCTAGTTTTTGCCCCGCTCGGAGACCTTCACGATGGCCCTTTATGAACTCGACGGCGTTGCGCCGCAACTTGGCACCGGCGCATGGGTGGCCGACAGCGCGGAAGTGATCGGCAACGTGAAGTTGGGTGAAAACGCGAGCATCTGGTTTGGCGCGGTGCTGCGTGGGGACAACGAGACGATGACCATCGGCCGCAACAGCAATGTGCAGGACATGTCGATGCTGCATTCGGACCCCGGCAGTCCACTGGCCATCGGCGAGAACGTCACCATCGGCCACCAGGTCATGCTGCACGGCTGCACCATCGGCGACAACTCGCTGATCGGCATCCAGGCCGTGGTCTTGAATAACGCGAAGATCGGCCGCAACTCGATTGTCGGCGCCGGCAGCGTCGTGACCGAAGGCAAGGAGTTTCCGGACAACTCGCTGATCTTCGGTTCGCCCGCCAAGGTCATGCGCACGATCAGCGACGAAGACGCCGCCCGCTTGCGCCACGGCTCCGACCACTACGTACAGAACGCCGTTCGCTATGCGAAGGGCCTCAAGAAAATCGCCTGACCCGCGCAGGCCCAACAGAAAGAAGAATCCGTTTTGAGCGAGCTGCACAAATTCCTGTTCGATGGCCTGCCGGTGCGCGGCGTGATCGTGCGCCTGACAGATGCGTGGCAGGAAATCCTGGCGCGGCGCGCCTCCAACACCACCACCGGCGCCTATCCGCCGCCCGTGGCCGAACTGCTCGGCGAAATGACGGCGGCGGCCACGTTGATGCAGGCCAACATCAAGTTCAACGGCTCGTTGATCCTGCAAATCTTCGGCGACGGCCCGGTCAAGGTGGCCGTGGCCGAGGCCAAGCCCGACCTGAGCCTGCGTGCCACCGCCAAGGTCATCGGCGAGCTGCCGGCCGATGCGCGCCTGCCAGACATGGTCAACGAGAACAACAAAGGCCGCTGCGCGATCACGCTCGACCCGAAGGACAAGCTGCCGGGCACGACGCCGTACCAGGGCGTGGTGCCGCTCTTCGACGACGACGGCGAGAAGCTCGGCAAGCTGAGCGACGTGCTGCAGCACTACATGCTGCAGAGCGAGCAGCTCGACACCACGCTGGTGCTCGCGGCCGACGACAAAGTGGCCGCGGGCCTGTTGATCCAGCGCCTGCCGGTCAAGGGCGAGGGCAACCTCGAAGGTGCGTCAAGCGGTACTTCCGGCAAGGACCACGACCAGGCCAACGAAGACCAGATCGGCCGCAACGAGGACTACAACCGCATCTCGATTCTTGCGTCGACCCTCACGCGCGACGAGCTGCTGACGCTCGACGTCGAGACCATTCTTCGCCGCCTGTTCTGGGAAGAAAAACTGTTGCGCTTCGAGCCGCAGATGGGCTTGCTCGGCCCGCACTTCGCGTGCACCTGCGGGCGCGACCGCGTGGCGCAGATGATCCGCGGCCTCGGCGTGCAGGAGGCTGAAGAAATCCTGGCCGAGCGCGGCGACATCGAAGTGGGCTGCGACTTCTGCGGCAAGCAATACCGCTTCGATGCGGTCGACACGGCGCAGATATTCACGCCGCCGGGCGACCAGGTTCCCGCGAGCCCCGTGGTTCAATAGGTCGCGGGGCCTTTCTCGCGCTCGCTCAGGCGGGCTGCCGCAGCACCTTGATCATTGCGGCCAGTCGCTCGTTCGCAAAGCCTGCGCCCAGCGCGCGGTCGAACAAGCCCGTCAGGAAATCCGGAAAGCTCGCGTCGAGCTTGGCCTCGCGCGCCTGCTTCACGAAGAGCCGGCCGGAGCCCGCGCAGGTGGCCATCGAGCTTTCGGGTTCGCCGTAGCGGCCGGCGTGAATGGCTTGCCCCTCGGCATCGATCATTTCGCCGAGCACCGGAGAAATCGCGCCGATCATCTGCGAGAACTCGTTCACCTTCAGTCCTTCGGATTCGCAGATGCGCACGCCGTGGAAGAACCCGCTCATTGCGCCGAACATGCACGAGAGCGTGGCCAGGTCCCAGGCCGCCGCGTTGCCGATGGGCTCGCCCATGTACAGGATGTTTCCTGCAATGGCTTCGAGCGCCGGCCGGCAGCTGGCCAGCGCGCGTTCTTCGCCGGAGATGAAAAGCGGCGTGTCGGGCCGGCCGATCTGGCCGGGCGTGGCGAGCAGGGCGCCGTCGAGGTAGGCGACGCCGCTCAGGGCGGCCCAGTCGTCGCGCGCATCCTGCGGCGTGCCGGTGCTCAACTGCACCAGCACCTTGCCGCGCAGCGCATCGGCCACGCCGGGCGAGGCGAGGATCGACCGGGAGGCCGCATAGTCGGCCACGCAGATCAGCACCAGCGGGCTGGCCTGAATAGCGGCGAGGGCGCTGGGCGCGAGCACGGTGCCTTGGTCAAGGATGGGCGTGGCGCGCTCGGCGGTGCGGTTCCACACCGTGAGCGTGTGCCGGGATTGAAGCGCTCGCGCGAGTGCGATGCCCATGGGGCCGAGGCCGATGAGGGAAACGTCGGTCATTTGTTCGTTCTTTCTTTTTGATTGCAATTCAGTTCAGGCCGCGGCCGGCGTGAGGTTCTGGCCCAGACCGCCATCGACCGTGAGCCGCGCACCGGTCGTGAAGGTCGCCTCGAAGGCGAAGAAGAGCACCGCGCGGGCCACCTCTTCGGCCGTGCCGTGGCGCCGCATCGGCGTGATCTGGTCGCCCAGGCGGATGAACTCGGCGCGCTCCTCTGCCGTCGCATCGGCAATGCCGAGCGTGGGCGTGTCGATGAAGCCGGGGCTCACCACGTTGACCCGGGTGCCGCGTCCCACCAGCTCTGCCGCAAAGCCCGAGGCGAAGGAACGCAACGCGGCCTTGGTCGCGCTGTAGACGCTCAGGCCGTGCATGCCGCCCTTGTCCGCGATGGACGAGGTGACGACGATCGCGCCGCCCGCGCGCATCAGCGGCACGAGCCGCTGCACGGTGAAGAACGGGCCCTTGGTATTGATCGCGAAAGCGCGGTCGTAGCCGGCTTCGGTCACCTGCTCGAAGGGCTCCAGCGTCGAGATGCCCGCGTTGATGTGCAGCAGGTCGATGTGGCCGAGCTTTTCGCGGGCGAGCGCCGCGAGCGCGTCGATGTCGGCCAGCGAGCCGGCGTCCGATGCGACGACATGGGCGCGGGGGCCCAGGGTGCGGCGCGCGGCCTCGAGGTTCTTCGGGTTCAGGCCGGTCACGAGCACTTCGGCGCCGCCTTCGAGCAGCGCCTGAGCGGTGGCCAGGCCCATGCCGATGGTGCCGCCGGTAATGACGGCCTTCTTGCCGGCGTATTTGCCGTTTGCAGTGGTGTCCATGGACCGCGAGTCTTGAGTGGTTGTGTTCATGACGCGGATGATCCGGAAAGCGGCCGAAGGGGTCGCGCACATTCGGCCGCGGTGCAGCACGAACGGACGAAGGCGCGCGAGCATGCTTTGCCGGTGCGCCGGATAATTGCCCGATGAGCGATCACGCCCCCTCCGACACCCATCTGAACGTGCACGTGCGCCACACGCCCGGCGGCGTGGTCGGCTTCGAGGCCGTGCCCGATCACCGCATCAAGGTGCATGCGGGCGCGCCCGTCAACGGCGCCTGCAAGCTGCACAAGTTCCGCTACACGCGCGGAGACATCGACATCTTGCCGGCCGGCAGCTCCGACGTCTGGCACGAGGAAGCCGCGAGCACGTCGCTGGTCGTGCACATGCCGCCTTCGCTGCTGCGGCGCACCGCAGAGGAAATGGGGCTGCCACCCGACCGCGCGAGCCTCGCGGAGCGCCATCAGCTGCGCGATGCGCACATCGAGCACATTGCATGGGCGCTCGACGCCGAAAGGCGCGCCGGCTTTCCCAACGGCACCCTCTACGCCGACAGCCTGGGCACCGCGCTGGCGGCACACCTGCTCGGCGGGCACCGGCTGCACGAAACCGCGCCGGTACAGGGGCTCACCCGTCCGCAGCTGCGCCGCGTCACCGACTACATCGAAACCCACCTGGAGGGCGATCTTTCGCTGGCCAGGCTGGCCGAGGTGGCGGGGCTGAGCGCATCGCACCTGAAGACGCAATTCAAGCGCTCCACGGGCCTGCCGGTGCACGAGTACGTGGTTCACCGGCGAGTGGACCGCGCGCGCGGCCTGCTGGTGCGCAGCGGCATGGCTGCGAGCCAGGTCGCGCTGGAAAGCGGCTTTGCGCACCAGAGCCACATGGCGCGCTGCATGCGCCGCGTGCTCGGTGCCACGCCAAGCGAGGTTCGGCGCGCCGGCTAGGCAGCGCTGCCAGTCAAAGGCGCCCAGCGGACGCGTCGATCAGCGTGGAACCGCGTCGTCGAAATCGCTGAACGAGATATCGGGTGCACTCGTGTTGTGGCGCGAAGGCAGGCTGCGCCCGAAGCGCATCTGGGTGCCGCTCAGCGTCTTCACTTCAGGCAAAGGCACCACCTGCTCTGCGGCATCGGGAGATTCCCGCCACCTCACCTCGCTCACGTCGGCATTGTCGGCCGCAACGTACATCGAGCGCAGCACCGCGAAGGGCCGTGCTTCGGCGGTCGGCGACGAGAGCCTGACGTCGAGCGCGGTACGCGCGCGGCTGATTTCGGACACCTTGGCGACGGCGCTGCCGCCCCTGGCAAAGCGCAGGTGAATGGCCAGCGGCTTGGGCACGATGCGGATCGACGCAATGTCGACCACGGGCCGGCTGCCTTGCTCGACCGGGCCAAGCAGGAACGACGAACCGTAGACGCCGTCGCCGAAGCGTTCTTCCGGCAGCGGCTTGATGCGCCAGTAGCCGTCCGCGGGGTAGAGCACCAGCGCCTCGAGCACCTTGCCTTCTTCCTTGCGAAAGATCTGCAGCAGGTGAAAGCCGCGGTCGGTGCGCGCGCCCACGCGCACCGGCACCTGCTGCGGGCGCCAGAAGCTGGGCAGCGTCATGCCGACGATTCGCCACTGCGCGTCGTCGAGCAACACCACGCGGCGCGGCTTGAACTTGTGCGCGGGATCGGTGGGATGGGCGCCGCCGTCGAAGTTGCAGCCCGAAAAGTCGGGCGCGGTGATGTCCTTGCCGATGCTGTCCAGATAGGCCGGCTGCAGCGCCTCGATGCGCATGCGCCGGATGCCTTCGCCGCGCAGCACCAGCGAGACGTTGTCTTCCTCGGCGCAGGCGGTGGTAGTGGTGGCGTTTTCCACCGTGGCCGCAACCGGTGCGGCCGTGGCGGCGCCGGCTGCCAGCAGCGCGGGGCCGAAGAGACAAAGAAGACGGGCAAGACGAGAGAAACGAAGCGGGAACATCAGATCTCCGAACGGGGGTTTGTCGGGTTGTCGCGGCGGCCGAGCAGGTCGCTGAACAGACGATGTTCGCATTCCGGGTCGGAGCATTTCTCGCAAGGCCATGACCAGGAGGTGGGTTTCGCGTCGCCGCGGCTTCCTCGTGCCCGGGCCTGGCCTTCGTTGCCGGCGATGGAGTTGATGGCGTTCCAGGCATTGGAAAGCCTTTCGCCGCCGGTGCCATGCACCACGGCGAATGAAAGCCCGGCGCCCGACAACGCCGCGCGCACCAGCGTGTCCGTCGGCTCGCGCGCGTGGTCGCCGTCGCGCATCGCATCGGCAACCCAGGGGATGTCGAGCGCGGTGAGCAGCGTGATGGCATAGCGCCGCTGGGCAGCGAGCGCATCGGCGTAAAGCGAGGTGTCGCCGAACAGCTGCTCGCTGTACACCGCGGTCATGAGCGCCGTGGTGTCGGCCACCACCACGCCCGAGGCGGCCGCGGCGTCGATGCGGCGCGTCTGCTCGTCGGCGATGGCGCGTTGCTCGTCGGGGCGGGGCGTGCGGCCTTCGCGTTCGCACCACTCGCGCAGGTACTCGCCCACCAGCGTGGCCGCAATGCCGCGCTCCCGAAGGCGCTGCACGAGCGCGCGGGCGAGGTCGGTCTTGCCCGTGCTCTCGGCGCCGAGCAGCGCAATGACGCAGCCTGGGGGCAGCGTGGGCGTCATGCGCGCGCGGCCTCGCCGTGCATGCGCGAGCGCCAGGCAAGAAAACCCGCCACGCTGAGCACTGCGAACACCGCATAGAGCCCGACCGTGAGCCACAGGCCCTTGTGGATGAACAGGCCCACGCTCACGATGTTCACCGCCAGCCACACCAGCCAGTTCTCGATGAACTTGCGCCCGAGCAGGAATTGGCCGACCAGGCTGAGCCCGGTGGCAAAGCCGTCCCACCAGGGCACGTCGCTGTCCGTGAAACGGCGCAGGAAGAGGGCGACCGCCGGCCACGCCACCGCGCAGGCGACCAGCGCAAAAGCAATGCCGCGCGGCGAAAGCCGGCTGACGCGCAATGCGCTGCCATCGGCGCGATGGCCCCGCAGCCATTGAAACCAGCCCCAGAACGCGACGACCGCGAAGAACACCTGGAGCGAGGCATCGCCGTAGATGCGCGCCTCTGCAAACACAGCCACGTAAAGCAGCGAGCTGATGATGGCGAGCGGCCAGCCCCAATGGATTTCGCGCATGTTGCAGCCGACCATCGCCAGCGCCAGCACGGCAGCGACGAGTTCGAGCCAGCTGACCGGAGAGCCCCAGAGCGCAAAGGCGGGGGCCGAGAAGAACTCGGGCATCGACAGTGCCGTTTCGATCAGTGTGTGACTTGAACGAACACTTCGTTGGGCTTGACCATGCCCAGCTCCTGCCGGGCGCGCTCCTCGACCATTTCGAGCCCGACCTTGAGGTCGTTGACCTCGGAGGCCAGCCGCTCGTTGGTGACGGCGGCCTTGGCATTCGCCTCCTTCTGCGCGGCCAGCTTGGTCTGGAGCTGCGACACGTCGCGCACGCTGCCGCGGCCGTTCCAAAGCTGCCACTGCAGGATGACCAGCAGCAGCAACAGCACGATGGGTGGAACGAGGCGCGAGCGCATGCCGCAGTGCCGAGCGCTACTTCAGGTTGTAGAACGCGCCGCGGCCAGGGTAGCTGGCGATGTCACCGAGGTCTTCTTCGATGCGCAGCAGCTGGTTGTACTTGGCGATGCGGTCGGAGCGCGAGAGCGAACCGGTCTTGATCTGGCCGGCGTTGGTGCCCACCGCGATATCGGCGATGGTGCTGTCTTCGGTTTCGCCCGAGCGGTGGGAAATGACGGCGGTGTAGCCCGCGCGCTTGGCCATTTCGATGGCGGCGAAGGTTTCGGTCAGCGTGCCGATCTGGTTGATCTTGATCAGGATCGAGTTGGCAATGCCCTTGTCGATGCCTTCCTGCAGGATCTTGGTGTTGGTGACGAACAGGTCGTCGCCCACCAGCTGCACGCGCTTGCCCAGGCGCTCGGTGAGCAGCTTCCAGCCGTCCCAGTCGCCTTCGTGCATGCCGTCTTCGATGCTGATGATCGGGTACTTGTCGACCCAGGTGGCCAGCATGTCGGCCCAGTTGCCGGCCGAGAGCGTAAGGTTCTCGCCGGAGAGCACGTAGTTGCCGTCCTTGTAGAACTCGCTGGCGGCGCAGTCGAGGCCGAGCGCAATCTGCTCGCCCGCCACGAAGCCGGCCTTGTCGATGGCTTCGAGAATCAGCTGGATGGCCGCTTCATGGCTTTCGACGCTGGGCGCGAAACCGCCTTCGTCGCCGACCGCCGTGCTGATGCCGCGGTCGCCCAGGATCTTCTTGAGTGCATGGAACACCTCGGCGCCGTAGCGCACGGCTTCGCGGAAGCTCGGCGCGCCCACGGGGATGATCATGAACTCCTGCAGGTCGAGGCTGTTGTTGGCGTGCGCGCCGCCGTTGATGACGTTCATCATCGGCACCGGCAGCTGCATGCCGCCCATGCCACCGAAGTAGCGGTACAGCGGCAGGCCCGACTCTTCGGCCGCGGCACGTGCCACGGCCATCGAAACGGCGAGGGTCGCATTGGCGCCCAGGCGGCCCTTGTTGTCGGTGCCGTCCAGGTCGATCATCGTGCGGTCGAGGAACGCCTGCTCGCTGGCGTCGAGGCCGAGCACGGATTCCGAGATCTCGGTGTTGATGTTCTCCACCGCCTTGAGCACACCCTTGCCGAGATAGCGCTTCTTGTCGCCGTCGCGCAGCTCGATGGCTTCGCGCGAACCGGTCGATGCGCCCGAAGGCACGGCCGCGCGGCCCATGGTGCCCGATTCGAGCAGCACGTCGCACTCGACTGTGGGATTGCCTCGGCTGTCGAGGATTTCGCGGCCGACGATGTCTACGATTGCACTCACTTATTGCCTTTCGTTTTGAACTGAATCTCAGACCGGGGCGGAAACGCCCTCGACCAGAACCATATTGAAGAATTCGGTCGCGCCGGCACGCTTGGCGCGCGCGGCACGGTACAACTCGTCGTCGTAGAAGGCCTTGGCCTTCTCATAGCTGGGAAAGCGCAGCATGGCGATGCGCGCGGGCTGCCAGTTGCCTTCCATGGTCTCGAAGCGGCCGCCGCGCACCAGGTACTCGCCGCCCGCTGCCTTCACCGCGTCGGGCGCGACAGCCATGTACTGCTTGTACTGCTCGGGATCGGTGACCTTCATGTCGACGATGATGTATGCGGACGCCATGGTGTTCTCCAGTCTTGTTGTCGGGGCTCAGTTGAAAGAGCTTTCGAGGAAGCCGTTCTTCTTGGTGATGCGGTCCAGCTCGAGCAGCGTTTCCAGCAAGGCCTTCATGTGCTTGAGCGGCACGGCGTTGGGACCGTCGCTCAAGGCCTTGGCGGGGTCGGGATGCGTTTCCATGAAAACGCCGGCCACGCCCACCGCAATGGCAGCCCGTGCCAGCACCGGCACCATTTCGCGCTGGCCGCCGGAGCTCGTGCCCTGGCCGCCCGGCAGCTGCACCGAGTGCGTGGCGTCGAACACCACGGGGGCGCCAGTCTCGCGCATGATGGCGAGCGAACGCATGTCCGACACCAGGTTGTTGTAACCAAAGCTCGCGCCGCGCTCGCAGGCCATGAAGCTGTTTTCGGGCAGGCCGGCTTCCTTGGCGGCCGCGCGCGCCTTGTCGATCACATTCTTCATGTCGTGCGGCGCAAGGAATTGGCCCTTCTTGATGTTCACCGGCTTGCCCGACTGCGCCACCGCGCGAATGAAGTCGGTCTGGCGGCACAGGAAGGCGGGCGTCTGCAGCACGTCGACCACCTTGGCGGCCTCGGTGATGTCGTCTTCGGTGTGAACGTCGGTCAGCACGGGCAGGCCGAGCTCGCGCTTCACCTTGGCCAGGATTTCGAGGCCTTTTTCGCGGCCCGGGCCGCGAAAGCTGGTGCCCGAAGACCGATTGGCCTTGTCGAAGCTGCTCTTGAAGATGAACGGAATGCCGAGCGAGGAAGTGATTTCCTTCAGCGTGCCGGCCGTGTCCATCTGCAGTTGCTCGGATTCGACCACGCAGGGGCCGGCGATCAGGAAGAAGGGCTGGTCCAGCCCGATGTCGAATCCGCAGAGTTTCATGCCACTGCCTTCAGGTTTTTGGTACCGCCCGCGCTGCGGGCCTTGTGGTCGAGCGCCGCCTTGATGAAGGCGTTGAAGAGCGGATGGCCGCTCCACGGGGTCGACTTGAATTCGGGGTGGAACTGCACGCCCATGTACCAGGGGTGCACGTCCTGCGGCAGTTCGACGATTTCGGTGAGGTGCTCGCGCTGGGTAAGAGCGGAAATTACCAGGCCGGCGGCGCGCAGTTCGTCCAGGTAGTTGACGTTGGCTTCGTAGCGGTGGCGATGGCGCTCGGTCACCACGTCGCCGTAGATGCTGTGGGCCAGGGTGCCGGTCGAGACGTCGGAGCTTTGCGCGCCCAGGCGCATGGTGCCGCCGAGGTCGGACTTCTCGTTGCGCGTCTTCACGGTGCCGTCGGCGTCCTTCCACTCGGTGATCAGCGCGATGACGGGGCAGGGCGTCTCGGGGTCGAACTCGGTGCTGTTGGCGTTCTTCAGGCCCGCCACGTGGCGCGCGTATTCGATGGTGGCCACCTGCATGCCCAGGCAGATGCCGAGGTAGGGCACCTTGCCTTCGCGTGCAAAGCGGGCGGCAGAGATCTTGCCCTCGACGCCGCGCTGGCCAAAACCCCCGGGCACCAGGATGGCGTCGTACTTGGCAAGGCGCGAAACGTCTTGCGGCGAAATGGTTTCGGAGTCGATGTAGTCGATCTTCACGCGCGCATGGTTCTTCATGCCGGCGTGGCGCAGTGCTTCGTTCAGCGACTTGTAGCTGTCCGACAGGTCGACGTACTTGCCGACCATGGCAATGCTCACTTCCTGCTGCGGATGCTCGACTTCGTAGACCAGCTCGTCCCAGCGGTTGAGCTTGGCCGGCGGCGTGTTGATGCGCAGCTTGTCGCAGATGAGGCCATCGAGGCCCTGCTCGTGCAGCATGCGCGGCACCTTGTAGATGGTGTCCACGTCCCACATCGAGATGACGCCCCATTCGGGCACGTTCGAGAACAGCGAGATCTTGGCGCGCTCGTCGTCGGGAATCGGGCGGTCGGCGCGGCACAGCAGCGCGTCGGCCTGGATGCCGATGGCGCGCAGCTCCTTGGCGGTGTGCTGCGTGGGCTTGGTCTTGAGTTCGCCGGCGGCGGCAATCCAGGGCACGTAGCTCAGGTGCACGAAGGCCGAGTTGTTCGGGCCCATGCGCAGGCTCATCTGGCGCACGGCTTCCAGGAACGGCAGCGATTCGATGTCGCCCACGGTGCCGCCGATTTCGACGATGGCCACGTCGACCTCATGCGGGGTGCCGAGGCCGGCGCCGCGCTTGATGTATTCCTGGATTTCGTTGGTGATGTGCGGGATCACCTGCACCGTCTTGCCGAGGTAGTCGCCGCGGCGCTCTTTTTCGAGCACGGTCTTGTAGATCTGGCCGGTCGTGAAGTTGTTGGCCTTGCGCATCCGCGTGGTGATGAAGCGCTCGTAGTGGCCGAGGTCGAGGTCGGTTTCGGCGCCGTCGTCGGTAACGAATACTTCGCCATGCTGGAACGGTGACATCGTGCCGGGGTCGACATTGATGTACGGATCGAGCTTGATGAGGGTGACCTTGAGGCCGCGCGATTCGAGGATCGCGGCGAGGGAGGCGGAGGCGATTCCCTTGCCAAGGGAAGATACGACACCACCGGTGACGAAGACAAATTTGGTCATGCCAGTTCCGGACCACAGATCCGGGCAGTGGGAAATTCCGATTATAGGTGTCCCCTTTGCGTCCCTTCGGGCGAGGGCCATCCCATTCCTGATCTTGTCGGTATGTGAGCAACAATATGGCTCATGCAAGATCTCGCCGGCAAACACATCGTCCTGGGCCTTACCGGCGGTATCGCCTGCTACAAGTCGGCGGAATTGTGCCGCCTGTTCGTGAAGGCGGGCGCCACCGTCCAGGTCGTGATGACCGAGGCGGCCGAGCAGTTCATCACGCCGGTGACGATGCAGGCGCTTTCGGGGCGCACGGTCTACACCTCGCAGTGGGACGCGCGCGAGCCCAACAACATGCCGCACATCAACCTGAGCCGCGAGGCCGATGCCATCGTGCTCGCGCCCTGCAGCGCCGACTTCATCGCGCGGCTCGTGCAGGGCAGGGCGGACGACCTGATGAGCCTGATGTGCCTGGCCCGGCCGATGGAGCGCGTGCCGCTGTTGATTGCGCCGGCCATGAACCGCGAGATGTGGGCGCACCCCGCCACCCAGCGCAACCTGATGCAGGTGTCGGCCGACGGCGCCACGGTGCTGGGCGTGGGCAGCGGCTGGCAGGCCTGCGGCGAGACGGGCGACGGCCGCATGCTGGAGCCGGCGCAGCTGCTCGAAGACATCACCGCTTTCTTCGCGCCCAAGCTTCTTGCAGGCCACAAGCTGGTCGTCACCGCCGGGCCCACTTTCGAGCCGCTCGACCCGATACGCGGCATCACCAATCATTCGTCCGGCAAGATGGGCTTTGCCATTGCGCGCGCCGCGCACGAGGCCGGCGCCCAGGTCACGCTGGTGGCTGGCCCGGTGCATCTGCCGACCCCGCGCGGGGTGAGCCGCATCGACGTGCTCTCGGCGCAGGACATGTTCGAGGCGACCCTGAGTGCGGCGCAGTCCGCTAGCATTTTTGTAGCGACGGCCGCTGTGGCCGACTGGCGCCCGGCCACGCACAGCGAACACAAGATCAAGAAGGACGGCAGCGGCAACACCCCGGTGCTCAATTTCGTCGAGAACGCCGACATCCTGCTTGCGGTGGCCAAGAGCGAGCGGGCCCAGTCGCGCAAGTTGTTCTGCGTGGGTTTCGCGGCCGAGAGCGAGAACCTGGCTGAACACGCCAAGGCCAAGCGCCAGCGCAAGGGGATTCCGCTCCTGGTCGGCAACATCGGCCCGCTGACCTTCGGCCAGGACGACAATGCGCTGCTGCTGGTGGATGCCAACGGCACCCGCGAGTTGCCGCGCGCACCCAAGCTCACCCTGGCGCGCGAACTCATGACCGAGATTGCCGCACGCCTGCCCGACTGGAGAGTCTGATGAATCCCCAATGGAACACGCCGCCGAATGGCGATTTCGCCAGCTATGTGGAACGGCTGTCGGCCCAGGCCGCATTGCCCAAGCGGGCCGCGCACGACGGCGACCATGGGCTGGACGCGGGCATCACGCCCGCACCGGGCGCGCAGGGCACCGCGGCGGCGCAGCGGCGGTCGGCTTCGAACGAGGACACCGCCGCGCCGGCCGGGGCGTTCACGCCCGGGGCGCTCAAGGTGATGGCCGCGGTGGGCGGACTTGTGCTCCTGGTGCTGTGGTCGGCCGGCGTGCCGTTTTTCGTGCTGGTCTTGCTGGCAGGGGCTGCGTTCTGGCTCTTCAGCAAGTTCAAGGGCCTGAAGCTCACGCCCGGCGTCGCCAAGTGGCAGCAGGTGCTCGAGGAAGCCGCCCGCAAGCAAAGAGAACAGCAACAAAAGCAAGGCAAGTAGAAGTGAAAGTAGACGTCCGTATCCTCGATCCACGCATGGTGGATCGATTGCCCGCCTATGCCACGCCCGGCAGCGCAGGGCTCGATCTCAGGGCTTGCCTCGATGCGCCCATCACGCTGGAGCCCAATGCCTGGCAGCTCGTGGGCACGGGCATCGCGATCCACCTGGCCGATCCGGCCTATGCGGCGCTGATCCTTCCGCGCTCGGGCCTTGGCCACAAGCACGGCATCGTGCTGGGCAATCTCGTGGGCCTGATCGACAGCGACTACCAGGGCGAGCTGAAGATTAGCGCCTGGAACCGCAGCGACACGCCTTTTGTGCTCCAGCCGATGGAGCGGCTCGCGCAGCTCGTGATCGTGCCGGTGGTGCAGGCGCAGTTTCGCGTGGTCACAGAATTTGCAGCCTCGCAACGCGGCGAAGGCGGCTATGGGTCGACCGGCAAGCACTGACGACGTTGCCGGCCACTCCCTCGTGGCCGGAATCGTTTCGGGCCAGTAAAGATCGGAACCCGTCAGCTCGCGGCGCGCTCCTACATGCCGGTGTGTGTCGGGCGTCATCCCCCTTGCGGGAATGGCGTTAAACACAAGCTTAGGCAGGGTGCATTCGGATGCACCGGCTATTTCCGAGGAGCCATCCACATGAAAATCTCAACGCGCTTCGTTTCCATTGGCGCTTCCGTGCTGGCACTTGCCACGCTCACGGCCTGCGTCGCTCCCGCGCCGGTCTATCACACGACGCGCTACCCCTACCAGGCACCGCCGCAGGCCGTTCCATACCAGGAAGCGGCGTACGTCGAATACGGCCATGTGGCCAACATCGAAGTGCTGCGCAGCGAAACCAGGGGCACCGGCACTACCGGCGGTGGCGCGGTGGCAGGCGGTGTCGTCGGCGGCGTGGTGGGCAACCAGTTCGGGCACGGCAGCGGCCGCGCCGCGGCAACCGCCCTGGGCATTGTGGGCGGCGCACTCCTGGGCAACACCATCGAAGCCCAGAACAACGGGCCGCGCGCCTACGAGAGCTATCGCATCTCGGTGCAAACCGATCGCGGCGGCTATCGGGCGTTCGATGTGCAGCATCCGGGCGACCTGCGCATCGGCGACCGCGTGCGCATCGACAACGGCCAGCTCTCGCGCATGTAGGCTGTTTTCCAGGGGCGCTTTCACGAGCAGCAAAAAGCCGGGCAGTGCCCGGCTTTTTGCTGGCTCAAGCGATTTTTTCGCTCGCCGGTTTCAGTGCAGCAGATCGTTGCCGGGGGCGGTCGGCGGCACCTTGAAAAAGGCCGTGCCTGCCGTTCCGCTGCCAACTTCTTCTTCGGTGGCTTCGCGCACCGAACGCACCGTGATGTCGAGCCGGATCGCAATGCCCGCGAGCGGATGGTTGCCGTCGAGCACCAGGTGGTCAGGGTAGATCTCGGCCACGGTGTAGATCACGTCCTTGGGCATGTCTTCGCTCACGCCCTTGGGCAGCGCGGCGCCGTCGAAGGTCATGCCTTCTTCCGTGCCTTCAGGGAACAGCGAGCGGGGCTCGAGAAAGAGCAGCTGGTCGTTGAAGTCGCCAAAGCCCTGCTCGGGCTCCAGCTGCAGTTGCACCTTGGCGCCGGGCTCGTGGCCCTGCAGGGCGGCTTCGATCACGTCGAAGAGGTCGTCGCCCCCCACCATGAATTCCACGGGCTCATCGAGCACATCGAGCACTTCGCCCAAAGTGTCTTTCATCGTCCAGGTCAGGCCGACCACGCATTGTTCAGAGATTTCCATTGCAGAATTCTCCCATGGAGATTACACAACCGCTGCCGTTGCTCGGCGGCCTGAGCGCCGCGCAGTTCATGCGGCGGTATTGGCAGAAAAAGCCCTTGCTCGTGCGCCAGGCCATACCCGCCATGGTGCCACCGATCGAGCGCAGTGCGCTCTTTGCCCTGGCCGAGCGCGAGGACGTGGAATCGCGCCTGATCCGACACGGCAAGACCGGATGGACACTCAAGCACGGCCCGCTCGCGCGCCGCGCGCTGCCGCCGCTCAGGCAGCCCGAATGGACGCTGCTGGTGCAGGGGGTCGACCTGCATCACGACGGCGTGCATGCGCTGCTGCAGCAGTTTCGCTTTCTGCCCGATGCGCGGCTGGACGACCTGATGATCAGCTACGCCAGCGACAAGGGCGGCGTGGGCGCGCATTTCGACAGCTACGACGTGTTTCTGCTTCAGGCACAAGGCACGCGGCGCTGGTCGATCGGCAAGCAGAGCGACTTGCGCCTGCAGCAAGGGGTGCCGCTCAAGATCCTCGAGCAATTCGAGCCCGAGCAGAGCTTTGTGCTCGAGCCGGGCGACATGCTCTATTTGCCGCCGCGCTATGCGCATGACGGCGTGGCTGTCGGCGACGACTGCATGACCTGCTCCATCGGCCTGCGCTCGTCCGCCGCGGGCGAGCTCGGCGCCGACCTGCTGGCGCGCATGGTGCAGGCCTACTCGGAAGCGCTGGAAGACGCCGGCCCCGCCGAACTGGCGCGCTACCGCGATCCGTCGCAGCCCGCCGTCGACGCGCCGGCCGCCATGCCCGCCGCACTGCAGGCCTTTGCACGCAAGGCGGTCGACGCCGCGCTGCGCGACCCCGACGCCATCGACCGTGCGCTGGGTGAATCGCTCACCGAGCCCAAGGCCAACGTCTGGTTCGACGAAGGCACCGAAGCGCCGGAGGTGCTGCGCAGCGTGGCGCTCGACCGCCGCACGCGCATGCTTTACGACGCGCGGCATCTCTACATCAACGGCGAAAGCTTTCGCGCCGGCGGCGCCGATGCAACGCTGATGCGCAGGTTGGCGGACCAACGCGCGCTCGGCCCGCGCGAACTGGCGCGTGCAAGCAGCGGTGCGCTCGCGCTGCTGGCCGAGTGGTGCGAGGCAGGGTGGCTGCATGCCGATTGAACCTACGACGGCGGCAGAACCGCTCTTGCCCGAAGGCCGGTTCGATGGCCGTGAAGCCTTCGAAGGCCTGGTGCGGGCCGCGCTTTCCGCCGCGGCCCGGCAAGGCTGGAGGGAGCTGGTCCTGAGCGACCCCGACTTCGCCGATTGGCCCTTGGGTGAGCGCGCGGACATCGAGGCGCTTCAGGCCTGGTCGGCCTCCGGCCGCCGATTCGTTCTGCTGGCACAGCGCTTCGATGTAGTCGAACGTATTCATGCACGCTTCGTTCCCTGGCGCCGCGTGTGGGATCACATCATCGAGTGCCGCGCGGTGCGCGCGGAAGGCAGCAACGCGGTGCCCAGCGCGATATGGACGCCCGAGTGGTTCGCCCACCGCACCGACCCCGAGCGCAGCCGTGGTGTGAGCGGCTTCGACCCGCGTTCGCGTCGCGAACTGCGCGAGGCTCTCGATGAGTCATGGCGAGCGGGACGGCCCGCATTTCCGGCATCGACACTGGGCTTGTAAGCCAATGCCGCGAATGAGGCCGCGAGACACAAACGGGCAGTGATGCGGGTCTAGAATTTTTTCGTCCAGACATTCATTGCAAAGGAGTTTCCATGAAGAAGCCGTCTACCGTCCTGCTGGCCTCGTTGATCGCCGCCGCCGCACTCGTGGCTTGCGGAAAGAAGGAGGATGCTGCGCCGGCGGTTGTGACCCCGCCGCCTGCATCGGTGACCGAACCGGCTCCCGCACCGCCCGCGGCTGCTCCGGCACCTTCGACGACCACCGATCCGTCCGCCGCAACAACGCCTTCGCCGGGCGCCTCTTCGGCCCTCGATGCGGCCAATGCCGCTACTGAGGCTGCCAAGAAGAACGAAGCGCCGAAGCAGTAACGAGGAACGCCCCAGCGGGCTTTCATTCACCCAGCAAAAAAGCCGCCTCACGGCGGCTTTTTTGCATGGTGCGCCGGAGCGGGCAAGACGCGAACGATCAGACCTCCAGCCAGGGCGAACCTTCCGATGCACTGGCCGTGAGCATCTCGGCCTCGTGGCCCCCAAGGGCCTCGGCCATGAGGCGCCGCACGATGTCGGGCCGGTTGTTCTGCTCGCTCAGGTGCGCCGCAACCACGTGGCGCAGGCCCTCGTGCCGAACCGCGCGCGCAATGTCCGCGGCGGCTTCATTCGACAAGTGGCCATGCTTGCCGCCGACGCGCAGCTTCAGAAAGGCCGGATAGGCCGAATTGGCCAGCAGTTCGCTGTCGTGGTTGAACTCGAGCAGCAACGCATGAACGCCGCTCAGCCTTGAGAGCACATGGGCTGTGGCATGGCCCAGGTCGGTGAGCACGCCGAGCGTTCGCGCGCCGTCGGAGCAGCGCAGCTGCAGCGGCTCGCGCGCGTCGTGCGGCACGGTAAAGGGCTGCACTGCAATATCGCCGACTGCAAACTCGGCGTCGTCGCGTGCCAGGTTGAGCCGGCCTTCGAAGTCGCGCCCGCCCGTGGCGAGCCAGGTGCCTTCGCTCATCCACACGGGAATGCGGTTGCGCCGCGACATCGAGTGGGCGCAGCCGATGTGGTCGCCGTGCTCGTGCGTGACGAAGATCGCGTCGATATCGGTGGCTGCGAGGCCTGCCTTGGCAAGCCGCAGATCGAGTTGCCGCAGGCCGAAGCCGCAGTCGATCAGGAGCCGGGAGGTGCGGCCGCTGCTGGTCGCTTCGACCAGCGCGGCGTTGCCCGTGCTGCCGCTGCCGAGGCTTCGGAAGCGGAGCATGCGGGTTACTTCAGGTCGTCTGCAATGACCTGGACGATGCGCTGCGCATTGGCCGAGGTTTCGGGTGCGCCGGATTCGTTCAGCACCGAGACCGTGGTCGATTCGCCTTGGCCCTTCACGAGGATGCGGAACTTGATCGGTGCTTCGTTCTTGCTGGAGCTGCTGCCGAACAGCTTGCCGAAGAAGCCGGGTTCCTTCGTGTCCGCGTTGGGGGTCACGTAGCGCACGTAGTAGATGCCGGCGCTGCGGTCGCGGTCTTCCACGGTGAAGCCGGTGCGGTCGAGCGCCAGGCCCACGCGGCGCCATGCGCGGTCGAAGCCTTCGCTGATCTGCACCACCGGCTGGCCGCCGGCGTTGGAAACCGTGGCGGTCTTGGTCGGTGCGCTGGTGGCGGCCAGGATCTTCGACTGTTCTTGCGAAACGCCAAGCTTGACCATCAGGCGGCGCAGGAACTCGGTTTCGAGTTCAGGGTCGCTCGGGCGCGGCTGCCACACGGTCTGGTCCTGGCGGCTGTTGTTGTAGACCTCTTGCATGCCGCGGTGGCTCACGAAGATCTCGGTGCCGTTGGGCGTGCGCTCCAGGCGGGTGCGGAAGCGGTCGAGCTCGCCCGTCGAGTAGACCGACTCGACCAGCTTGCCCAGCGTGCCGCGGATGATGTCCTGCGGCAGCTTGGCGCGGTTTTCGGCCCAGTCGGTTTCCATGATGCCGAGGTTGCGCTGCTCGGTGGTCAGCAGGAAGCCGCTCTCTTGCCAGAAGTCCTTCACCGGATCCCAGAGCTGGTCGGGCGTACGGTTGATGACGATCCAGCGCTGCGTGCCCGAACGTTCCATGCGCACGTCGCCGATGTTGGCCACCGCGGTGGGAATGCCAGGCGCGTTGGTTGCGCCAGCCTGGTAGGCGTTGGCGGTGACCGCGCCGCCCGGAACCGCATAGCGGTTCTCGCGCGAAAGCTGAGACAGGTCGGGCGGGACTTCGAGCGTGGGGGCCTTGCCGGCGCTCTTGTAGTCGATCTTGTCGCCCTCGAGAACGGAGCAGGCGGCGAGGCTGACAACAAGGGCCAGCAGTGCGAATCGCGAGATGTGCGAAAGGTTCTTCAACGTCGTCTTCCTTGTTGGAATGGGTTCGATCAATCTATGGGGCCGCATTGCCCGCACTCTCTGAGCACGGTTCAGGCAAAAGGTTGCGTAACCTCGATGCGGCAGGGAGAAAAGAGATGGGAGTATTGGGGAGATGAAGCGGGCTCAGCCCTTGAGCAGGCCGCAGGCGCGCAGGGCAGCCTCGACCACGGGTTGGTTCGTTTCGGCCAGTTCGGTGAGCGGCAGGCGCAGGGTGCCGCCGCAAAGGCCGAGCCTGGACATGGCCCACTTGAGAGGAATCGGGTTGGGTTCGACAAACAGGTTGCGGTGCAGCGGCATCAGCTCGAACTGGATCTGCATCGCCTTGCGCACGTCGCCCGCAATGGCCGCAACGCACAGCTCGTGCATCTTGCGCGGCGCGATGTTGGCCGTGACGCTGATGTTGCCTTGCCCGCCGCAGAGCATGAGAGCCACCGCCGTCGGGTCGTCGCCCGAATACACGGCAAAGTGCTTGGGCAGGTCGCGAATGAGCCACTGGGCACGCTCGATGTTGCCGGTGGCTTCCTTGATGCCGATGATTCCCGGCACCTGCGCCAGGCGCAGCACGGTGTCGTGCGCCATATCGGCCACGGTGCGGCCGGGCACGTTGTAAAGCACGGTGGGCAGGTCGCCCACGGCTTCGGCAATGGCCCTGAAGTGCTGGTACTGGCCTTCTTGCGTCGGCTTGTTGTAGTAGGGCACCACCTGCAGCTGGCAATCGGCGCCCACGCCCTTGGCGAACTTGGCGAGCTCGATGGCTTCCTTGGTCGAATTGGCGCCGCAGCCGGCCATCACGGGCACGCGGCCCTTGGCCTGCTCGACCGACACGCGGATGATTTCGCAGTGCTCTTCCACGTCGACCGTGGGCGATTCGCCGGTGGTGCCGACCACGCCAAGGCAGTCGGTGCCTTCGTCGATGTGCCAGTCGATCAGCCGGCGCAGGGCGGGGTAGTCGACACTGCTGTCGTCGTGCATCGGCGTGACGAGAGCGACGATGCTGCCTGTCAGTTGCTCCAAGGGGGAATCTCTCTGTCGGTGGACGAAAGCGCCGATTCTACTTACTCCGGAGCCCCCGGAAACAGCCGCGCCGGCGGGGTCAGTTTGGCCGCAGCAGGCGGCGTTCGGGCGCGCCCGAGGCGGCGCTGCCGGCGCGAACCGCGGCAATGCGCTGAACGAAGCGGTCCGGCTCGGCAAGAAAGCCGTCCTCGTAGCCCACCACGCGCAGCTCGCGGCAGGCGGCCAGCAGCTCGCCAGGCTGCAGCAGGAAGTCCGGGCGCGAAGGCTTGCCCACCGTCTCGTTTCCTGCGGCAAAGGTTTCGTAGAGCAGCACGCCGCCCGCCGCGACCGCGGCCACGATGTCGGCCATGCGCGGCCGCCACAGGTAGTTGGTGACGACCACAGCACCGAAAGACTGGCCCGCAAAAGGCCAGGGGCCGGATTCGATGTCGGCGGTAAGGGTGCGGCCGAAGGCGCTCGCGGCTTCAATCGCTTCGTTTGAGCGGTCGACGCCCGTGGCCGCATGCCCGAGCCCGGCAAACCACTGCATGTGGCGCCCCTGGCCGCAGGCCACGTCCAGCACGGTACTGCCGGGCGCGAGCAGGTGAGACCACCGCACGATCCATTCCGACGGTGCAAGTCGGCCGTGCAAGGCTGCTATGTCTTTCATAGCGGTCAGAAGCACGACCAGACCTGGTCGACCAGCGTCACCAGGAAGTCCGGATGAACGTAAAGCGCGAAAACGCCGCCCAGCACCGCCAACGCGGCGGCCAGCCAGCCGGCGTGCACGAGGTGGTGGCGCATCTGGGGAGTCATTGTGGTCGCCATTTTCCGCCGTCGGCTCAGCCCGGCACAGCGGCCGGCCGCGCTCCGCGCGCAATGGCGCCTTCCTTGACCGGCAGGTTGATCAGCGCCGCGAACACGCCAAGGGCAATCGCGATGTACCAGACGATGTCGTAGCTGCCCGTGGTGTCGTACAGGTAGCCGCCAAGCCACACGCCGATGAACGACCCGACCTGGTGGCTCAGGAACACGAAGCCGCTGAGCATCGACAGGTGCGCCACGCCGAAGATGCCAGCAATGATCGCGTTGGTTGCAGGCACCGTCGAAAGCCACAGAAAGCCCATGGCTGCCGAGAAAACATACACGCTGAGCGGCGAGATCGGCACCAGCAGAAACAGCACGATCGAGACTGCCCGCGCAAAGTAGATGGCCGCCAGGATCTTGCGCTTGGCCAGCTTCTGGCCCAGGAGCCCCACGGTATAGGTGCCGAACACGTTGAAGAGCCCGATCAGCGCCAGCGCGTAGCCCGCCACTTCCACCGGCAGCTTCTGGTCGCGCAGGTAGGTCGGCATATGGATGCCGATGAATGCCAACTGGAAGCCGCACACGAAATACCCAGCCATCAGCAGCCCGAAGCTCGGGTAGCGGAACGCTTCGCCCACCGCCTGCAGCACCGATTGTTCACGGTGTCCGGCCAAGGCCCCTTGCCGCGGCTCACGCAGGCCCAGGGCGAGCGGCACGATCACCAGCACCAGCACAGCCACCACAGCCAGCGCGGTTTGCCAGCCCAGGTGGCCGATCAACCGGCCCTCGATCGGCGCCATCAGGAACTGCCCGAACGAGCCCGCGGCCGCGGCCACGCCCATGGCCCACGAGCGCCGCTCGGCCGGAATCTGGCGGCCGATCACGCCGTACACCACGGCATAGGTCGTCCCGGCCTGCGCGGCGCCGATCAGCACGCCGGCGCTCAGGGTGAACAGCAGCGGGGTGGGCGAATACGCCATGCCCAGCAGGCCCAGTGCATAGAACACCGTGCCCGCCACAAGGACCCGGAAGGCCCCGAAGCGGTCGGCCACCATGCCCGCGAACACGCCGAAGATGCCCCACGAGAGGTTCTGCACTGCAAGCGCGAACGAGAAGGTCTGGCGGCTCCAGTCCTGCGCCTGAGTAATGGGCTGCAGCCAGAGCCCGAAGCCGTGGCGGATGCCCATCGAGAGCGTGACGATCATGGCGCCGCAGATCAGCACCTGCTTGACCGAGAGAGTGGGGGAAGAGGCTTGCATGCCTCTGAATGTACCGATTTGCTACTTGGGCAGGGTGGCGCGGGGCCAAAGGCCATTGATGATTTGTTGGGGCCGGATCGATGCGTTGTTCGCATCAAAGCGTCAGCATGTGACAGCCGCCAAGTAAGCAAAGACCGGGCGGATCGTCGGCCGGTCCGGTCGGTGTTCCTGTATGGGTATCCAGTCATTTCGCATCGACTGACTACAATCCGCCCCCATGGCGACTCCCCCCAAGACTCCCCCCAGTTCATCGTCCGCGTCCTCCGGGTACTCGGAAGGTTCCATCCGCGTGCTCAAGGGCCTTGAGCCCGTGAAGCAGCGCCCGGGCATGTACACCCGGACCGACAACCCGCTGCACATCATCCAGGAGGTGCTGGACAACGCCGCCGACGAGGCATTGGCCGGCCATGGCAAGAAGATCAAGGTCACGCTGCACGCCGACAATTCGGTGAGCGTCGAAGACGACGGCCGCGGCATTCCCTTTGGCCTGCACCCCGAAGAAAAGGCCCCCGTGATCGAGCTGGTCTACACCCGGCTGCATGCGGGCGGCAAGTTCGACAAGGGCTCGGGCGGCGCCTACAGCTTCTCGGGCGGCCTGCACGGCGTGGGTGTGTCGGTCACCAATGCGTTGTCGAAGCGGCTCGAAGTCACTTCGCATCGCGAAGGTTCCGTGGCCAAGCTGGCCTTCAGTGCCGGCGACGTGATCGAGGCGCTCGAGATCCGCAAGCTCGAAGCCGGCGAACGCAAGCAGGGCACCACCGTGCGCGCCTGGCCCGACGCCAAGTACTTCGAAACCGCGGCTCTGCCGATGGGCGAACTCACCCACCTGCTGCGCAGCAAGGCCGTGCTCATGCCCGGCGTGAGCGTCACGCTCACGATCGAGAAGACCAAGGAAACCCAGCAGTGGCTCTACAAGGGCGGCCTGAGCGACTACCTGATGCAGACGCTCAACGGCGACCCGGTGATTCCGCTGTTCGAAGGCAGCGGCCATGCCGACAAGAACGCCGACAACTTCGCCGAAGGCGAGGGCGCCGACTGGTGCGTGGCCTTCACCGAAGACGGCCAGCCGGTGCGCGAGAGCTACGTCAACCTGATTCCCACCAGCGCCGGCGGCACGCACGAAAGCGGTCTGCGCGACGGCCTCTTCACCGCGGTGAAGGGCTTCATCGAGCTGCATTCGCTGCTGCCCAAGGGCGTGAAGCTCTTGCCCGAAGACGTGTTCGCACGCGCTTCGTATGTGTTGAGCGCCAAGGTGCTCGATCCGCAGTTCCAGGGCCAGATCAAGGAACGCCTCAACTCGCGCGACGCGGTGCGGCTGGTGTCGAGCTTTGTGCGCCCCGCGCTCGAACTTTGGCTCAACCAGCACGTCGACTACGGCAAGAAGCTCGCCGAACTGGCCATCAAGGCCGCGCAAACACGCCAGCGCGCCGGCCAGAAGGTCGAAAAGCGCAAGGGCTCCGGCGTGGCGGTGCTGCCCGGCAAGCTGACCGATTGCGAAAGCAAGGACACGAGCCACAACGAAGTGTTCCTGGTCGAGGGCGACTCCGCCGGCGGCAGCGCCAAGATGGGCCGCGACAAGGAAAGCCAGGCCATCCTGCCGCTGCGCGGCAAGGTGCTCAACACCTGGGAAGTGGAGCGCGACCGGCTCTTTGCCAACACCGAAATCCACGACATCTCGGTGGCCGTGGGCGTCGATCCGCACGGGCCCAACGACACGCCCGACATGAGCGGCCTGCGTTACGGAAAAATCTGCATCCTTTCCGATGCCGACGTGGACGGCTCGCACATCCAGGTGCTGCTGCTCACGCTGTTCTTCCGGCACTTTCCGAAGCTCATCGAAGCCGGCCACGTGTATGTCGCAAAGCCGCCACTTTTCCGCGTGGATGCCCCGGCGCGCGGCAAGAAACCGGCTTCCAAGGTCTATGCACTTGACGAAGGCGAACTGACCGCCACACTCGACAAATTGCGCAAGGACGGCGTGCGCGAAGGCGCCTGGAGCATCAGCCGCTTCAAGGGCCTGGGCGAAATGAGCGCGGAACAATTGTGGGAAACCACGCTCAATCCGGATACCCGGCGCCTCATGAAGGTACAGCTGGGGCGCTTCGACTTCACGTCCACCCAAGGGGAGATCACCAAGCTCATGGGCAAGGGCGAGGCAGCCGCGCGGCGCGAACTCATGGAACTGCGCGCCGACGATGTCGATATCGATGTTTGACCACCCTCGTGAAAATTTCAGATTTCATGCGTCCGTTGCTTCTGGCCTTGCTGCTGCTGTGCACGCAGCAGGGGCTTGCGCACGCCGCTGACGTCTACGGCTACATCGACAGCAAGGGCGTTGCGCACTTCGCTTCCGAGAAGATCGACGAGCGCTACCAGCTCTTCTTTCGCGGCGGGCAGAGCTTCGACACGGCCAAGGGAATTTCGCCGCTCGGCCGGAGCGGGCGCAGGCTCGACGGCAAGGTGCCGCCGGCTTCGCAGACATTGCTCGCGCTCTTCGAAGCCTCGCCGAGCTACAAGACCGCGAAGGCCGCGTTGCGCGATGCGTCCAACAAGCATTCGATCGACTATGAACTGCTGCAGGCGCTCATCGCCACCGAATCGGGCTTCGACGCGCAGGCCGTTTCACCCAAGGGCGCGATGGGCCTCATGCAGCTCATGCCGGCCACCGCGCAGCGCTACGGCGTTGCGGCGGACAAGCGCGGCACCATCGAGAAGAAGCTGTTCGATCCGCGCATCAACATTGCCGCCGGCTCCCGCTATCTGCGCGACCTGATCGCAATGTTCCCGGGACAGATCGAACTGGCGCTTGCCGCGTATAACGCCGGCGAGGGCGCCGTGCAGCGCGCGGGCAACAAGATACCGAACTACAAGGAAACGCAGAACTACGTGCAGACGGTGCTGCGGCTCTATGCGTACCTCAAGCCATCGGCGGCAATGGCGGCGGACGGCGGCGGCAGCACCAGCGGCGTGCGCGGCGGCAAGGCGCCCGGCCGCATCCGCATGGAACTGGTGGTTCCAAAGGGCGGGGCGATGGGCCGTGGCAACATGCCGTCCGCCTCGCCAGGCAGCATGCCGTCCATGCCCGAGGCTTCCGAGCAGCCGGCGGTGCCGGACGGCGCAGCGGAAACGCCGGTGTCCTGATGCCGAGTCCCCGCCTTTACTCGTCGATGGAGGAGTCCTTCATGCAACGCCGAAGCCTTGTTCTTGCGACCGCCGCTTGCGCGGTGGGCGGCGCCGCGCGCGCAGCATGCGGCCATGCACGACATGCTGCCGGCGGTGCCTTCGTCGAAAGAGCCATATGCGCCGCAGCGAGATGGCGTGGGCCACCGCCGCACAGGGCAGGGCCGCATGCACGTGCTCGGCGGCTCCGTGCAATCGGCGGTGCATGAGGCTTTCACACTAGGCTGAGCGCGCAAGCGCACAGCCAGCAACTGTTTCTCTTTCTCTTTTCTCCATGGACGACTCCCAACCTCCGCTCGATCTCCAGGGTCCCACCGACGGCGACACCACCCTCACCCTTGCCGACTACGCGCAAACCGCGTACCTCGAATACGCGCTCAGCGTGGTCAAGGGCCGCGCGCTGCCCGATGTGTCCGACGGCCAGAAGCCGGTGCAGCGGCGCATTCTCTATTCGATGTCGCGCATGGGCCTGGGCTTTGGCGGCACCAATGGCACCGTGGGTGCCAAGCCCGTCAAGAGCGCGCGCGTGGTCGGCGACGTGCTCGGCCGTTTTCATCCGCACAGCGATCAGGCGGCGTACGACGCGCTGGTGCGCATGGCGCAAGACTTCTCGCAGCGCTATCCGCTGGTCGACGGCCAGGGCAACTTCGGCAGCCGTGACGGCGACGGCGCCGCGGCCATGCGCTACACCGAAGCGCGACTGGCCCGCATCACCAGCCTGCTGCTCGACGAGATCGACGAAGGCACGGTCGACTTCATTCCCAACTACGACGGCAGCACCGAAGAGCCGCGCCTGTTGCCCGCGCGCTTGCCCTTCACGCTGCTCAACGGCGCGAGCGGCATCGCAGTGGGCCTGGCCACCGAAATCCCGAGCCACAACCTGCGCGAGATTGCCGATGCCTGCGTGGCGCTGATCAAGTCGAACGGCAAGCTCAGCGAAGAAGAGTTGCTGCAGATCGTGCCCGGCCCCGACTACCCGGGCGGCGCGCAAATCATCAGCGGCCCCGGCGACATTGCCGACGCCTACCGCACCGGCCGCGGCTCGCTCAAGGTGCGCGCGCGCTGGAAGATCGAAGACCTTGCGCGCGGCCAGTGGCAGCTGGTGGTCAACGAACTGCCGCCCGGCGTCAGCACGCAGAAGGTGCTCGAGGAAATCGAGGAAATCACCAACCCGAAGGTCAAGGCCGGCAAGAAGGCCCTGAGCGCCGAGCAGACGCAGCTCAAGGCCGCGATGCTGTCGGTGCTCGACGTGGTGCGCGACGAGTCGAGCAAGGACGCCGCCGTGCGCCTGGTGTTCGAGCCCAAGACGTCGCGCATCAGCCAGGAAGAATTCATCACCACGCTGCTCGCGCAGACCTCGCTCGAAACCTCGTCGCCGATCAACCTCACGATGGTGGGCATCGACGGCAAGCCGACGCAGAAGTCGCTGCGCCAGATGCTCAACGAGTGGATCGCGTTCCGCGAAATCACGGTCGAGAAGCGCTCGCGGCACCGGCTGAACAAGGTGCTCGAGCGCATTCACATCCTCGAAGGCCGGCAGCTGGTGCTGCTGAACATCGACGAGGTGATTGCGATCATCCGCGCGGCGGAAGATCCGAAGGCCGCGCTCATTGCGCGTTTCAATCTCAGCGAGCGCCAGGCCGAAGACATTCTCGAAATTCGCCTGCGCCAGCTTGCGCGGCTCGAAGCCATCAAGATCGAGCAAGAGCTGAAGGGCCTGCGCGAGGAGCAGAAAAAGCTCGAAGACATCCTGGGCAGCCCCGCGGCCCTGCGCCGCCTGCTGGTGAAGGAAATCGAAGCCGACGCCAAGACCTTCGAAGACTCGCGCCGTACGCTGATCCAGGCCGAGAAGCGAGCCGTAGCTGAAGTGAAAGTGGTCGACGAACCCGTCACCGTCATCGTTTCGCAAAAGGGCTGGGTCCGCGCACAGAAGGGCTGGGCCAGCGAGAAGGCCGCGGGCAACGGTTCGGCCGCGCCTGAATACAGCTTCAAGTCCGGCGACGCACTTTACGGCGCCTTCGAGTGCCGCAGTGTCGACACGCTGCTGGTCTTCGGCAGCGCCAAGGACAAGACGGTGCGCGTGTACACCGTGCCCGTGGCCTCGCTGCCCGGCGCGCGCGGCGATGGCCAGCCCGTGACCACTCTCATCGAACTCGATGCCGGCACGCATGTCACGCATTTCTTCGCAGGCCCGGTGGGCGCGAGCGTGCTGCTGGCCAACACCGGCGGCTACGGCTTCATCGCCACGGTTGAAAACATGATGTCGCGCCAGCGCGGCGGCAAGGCCTTCATCGACGTGGGCGAGGGCGAGCAGCTCTGCCGTCCCTCTCTTGTGGGCGGTGCGAGCGGCGCCGAGCCGATGCCCGCCGCCACGCACGTGGCCTGCGCCTCCACCGGCGGCCGCATCCTGACCTTCGATATCGCCGAGCTCAAGAGCCTGCCCAAGGGTGGCCGCGGTTTGACGTTGATCGACCTCGACGCGAAGGACACGCTCGCGGGCGCCGCCGCCTACACGCGCAGCGTGAAGATCGAAGGCATCGGCCGCGGCGGCAAGGAGCGCGACGAAACCCTGGAGATCCGCACGCTCAACAACGCGCGCGGCAGCCGCGCGCGCAAGGGCAAGGCGGCCGACCTCGGCTTCAAGCCGACGAGCATCGTGCGGGTTCTGTGATGGGCGGCATCGACATCAGCACCATCGGCCTCGCGATCGCGGTGGTCACGGGCCTTGGCAGCTTCTGGTTCGGCCGCCACATGCGCCTGAAGCGCGGGGCCAAGAAGCGGGAGAAAGAGCGCATGGCGGCGCAGGCCAACGAAACCCGGCAGCAGCGCCGGGCGCGGGAGCGCCGCGAGAGCGGCAAGTAGGCGAAAAAAAGGCCCGCGCGCGGCGGGCCTGAAAAGGATCGGTTGCGAGACCCTTGGAGAAATCCTTGGACTGCTGCCGGGGTCAGAACGTGTGGCGGATGCCGAACTCGTAGCCGGTCGACGTCTTGGGACGCAGCGCCACGGCATTGAACGCCGAGGCGTACGACGGGCCGGCGCCGACCGTGAGGTTCGCGCCGTTCTTGTTGGACACGCGTGCAATCGTTCCGTAGAGCGCGGTGCGCTTCGACAGGTTGTGCACGTAGCCCAGCGCTAGCTTGTTCGCCTTCGGATCGGCGACCGGCGCGCCGAAGAGCTGCTGGCGGTTGAAGTCGTACTTGACGCGCGAATACGACGCGCGGATCACGCCCGGGCCGACCGGCACGGTCACCCCCAGCAGGTAGCCCGTCAGGTCCAGGTCCGGCGTTTGCGTGAAGATGTTCAGCGCATCACGCTCGTCCCTGGAGCGCGAGACGATACCGAACACCTTGACCACGCCGAAGTCGTAGGTCGAGCCGAGATTGAAGGTGCTGATCTTTCCCGGCCGCGCCACGGCGGCAGCGCCCGTGCCGGTGGTGAAGGTCGTGTCGTTCTGCGCATAGCTGGCCGAGATGTCGAACGGCCCGTTGGCGTAGCCGATGCGGCCGCCGATGTGGCGTCCGGCGCTCGAGCGGTCGGCGCCGGCCAGGGTATCCGGCGACGTGCGCGTGCGCTCGTGCAGCGCGTACTCCACACTGCCGTAGAAGCCACCCAGCTTGGGGGGCAGGAAATACTGCACCATGTTGCTGCTGCGCTTGTAGCCCGAGTTGGAGCCGAAGCCGGTGCCGCTCACGCTGGTCTCGTTGGCATCGATGATGAGCGAGCCGCCGATGCCGGTGTCGCCGAACGGGTCGTACTGCTCTTCGGTGTACACGGTGGCGGTCTTGTCGCGGCCCAGGCGGACCTCGCCGAAAGCGCCCGACAGGCTGACGGTGGAGCGGCGCGTGAACGCCGAGACGCCGGTGGCGCCGTCGTCGTTGGTGATCGGCGCCTCGAGCCAGAAGCCGGCCGCGAGACCGCCGCCGAGATCCTCCACGCCGCGAAAGCCGAGGCGGCTGGAGCTCAGGCCCGAATTGGCCAGCTCGGTGCGACTGGCCTTGACGGCATAGACGGGGCCGAAGGCGGTGGCCGACTCGCTCTTGTTCGAGACGCTGCGCACGGCGGCATCGACGACGCCGAACAGGGTTACGGTGGACTGCGCCGACGCTGCGCCGCAGGCAGCCAGCGCGGCCAGGACGACCAGGGATTTCTTCATTCGTATCACTCCATGATGGGGAATCGCCGCTCCGATCAGAGCCGGCGCTGAGCGCCTCGGGCCTTGAGGCCCCGAGACAGTCATGGAGTGTTGGCGTGAAACAAGTCAGCCTGATTGCAAACGAAAGTTACCCTTCGAGGTCGACGGCCGTCATGACCATGCCGCGGGAACGGGGTAATGCGAGTCCGGCGACGGCGCTAGTGCAGCCCCTGCCACCAGCGCTTGTTGGTCCGCGCCTGTCCCACCGTGACCACTTCGCCGATGACCGGCGTGGCCAGCTCGATCTTCTTTGCCGCCGCCAGGTCCGCGATACGCTCCAGCGGGTCGTGCCAGGTGTGGAAGGCAAGGTCGAAAGTGCTGTTGTGCACCGAGAAGAGAACCTTGCCGCGCAGATCCTCGAAGGCCTGCACGCTCTGCTCGGGCGTCATGTGCACCGCGGGCCAGTAGGCGTCGTAGGCGCCGTTTTCCATCAGCGCCAGGTCGAAGCCGCCGAAGCGTTCGCCGATCTGCTTGAAGCCCGGAAAGTAGCCCGAGTCGCCGCTGTAGAAGATGCGCTGGTCGCCGCTTTGCACCACCCATGAGGCCCACAGCGTGCGGTCGCGGTCGGTCAGCGTGCGGCCCGAGAAGTGCTGCGCGGGCGTGGCGGTGAGCTTCACGCCGTTGTTTTCGCCGCCTTGCCACCAGTCGAGCTCCGTCACGCGATCGGCCGGCACGCCCATGGCCAGCAGGCGCGCGCGCACGCCCAGCGGCACGAAGTAGCGCTGCACACGCTGTGCAAGGTACTCGATGGTCGCCACGTCGAGATGGTCGTAGTGGTCGTGCGAAAGAATCAGCCCTTCAATGGGCGGCAACTGCTCTAGCCTGAGAGGCGGCTTGTGGAAGCGCTTGGGCCCGGCGAAGCTGAACGGCGAGGCCCGTTCGCTGAACACCGGGTCGATCAGCCAGTACTTGCCCTGCAGCTTGAGCAGGTGCGACGAATGCCCGAGCCGCACCACATGGTTGGCCTTCGGGTCGAGCGCCTCCAGGTCGGCGGTGCTCAGCATCTGCACGGGAATGGGATCGACCGGCACGGTGTCGACCTTGCTGCCCACGATGAAGCGCGACCAGATCCGCCAGGCGCTGGCGGAAGGCAGGACTTCCGGGTTCGGCAGATTCTGGAAGCCGCAGCCCTTGAACTGCGGCGATGCGTCGTAGCGTGCCTCGCACCCGCTGCTGCTCACGCAGCCCGCGACCAGCGCGCAGCTGGCCGCGAAGAGCGAGGTGCCGTAGCGGCGAAAGCGGCTCAAGCGTTGTTTCAGAAAGAGCAGGGGGCGGGCAACGTCGTTCATGGATGCGGGTTTGGGGTGTTGGCGGCGCGAGCTTAGCCGCGGCTTCGTTGCCAATGGTTTCAACGGCAGAAACATTCGGTGCAAAGGGGCATTGCGCGCCGGTTGTCGTATGCCATGCGTTCTATGGCCGGTAGCGGCGGCGCGCGGCACACTGAAAAGCGCCGAACCCTGCGGGCTTTGAAGGGCGACATCCACCATGAGCAGCAATCGCTACCCCATCATCTACGTGCGCGGCTACGCCATGACGGAAGCCGAGCGCGACGACACGGCGGCCGACCCGTTCTGCGGCTTCAATGTGGGCTCCACGGTGTACCGCGCCACCGTCAAGAAGGACGCACCGGCACAGAAATTCGTATTCGAATCTCCGGTGGTGCGGCTCCTGGCGGACTTTCAATACCAGAGCGTCTACCAGAACGGCCTGGACATCCTGGACAACGACTGGAAACCTTCGCCCGACGAAACCGGCAAGGACGTGGACGGCATTCCGGCCGCGTCCGTCGTGATCTACCGCTACTACGACAGCGGCTCCGAACTGCTCGGCGACGGCAAGTCGCGCGACGTGAAGATCTATGCGCAGGGCCTGAGCAAGCTGATCCTGCGCGTGCGCGACCTGGTCGCGCTGCGCGAGGGCGCCGCTTTTTCACCGGCGGACTTTCGCTGCTACCTGGTGGCGCATTCGATGGGCGGACTGGTCGTGAGGGCCTTCCTGCAGAACCCCACGCTCGGGGACGCGGCGGCGCGCGCCTGTGTCGACAAGGTGTTCACTTATGCCACGCCGCACAACGGCATCGACCTGGGCGGCGTCAACGTGCCGGGCTGGCTCACGGCGAACGAGATGAACACCTTCAACCGCGAGAAGATGTCGGAGTTCCTCGACACGGCGCCGGTCGACGGTCGCATGGACTACCTGCCCGCAGCGGCCTTTCCGGCGGAGCGCTTCTTTTGCATGGTGGGCTCCAACCGCGGCGACTACGAAGCGGCCAAGGGCCTGTCGCGCATGTTCGCGGGCCACGGCAGCGACGGGCTGGTGCGCATCGAGAACGCCTCGCTCTGGTCCATCGACGAGGCAAAGCGCAGCAAGCCCGTGGCCACCGCCTACGCCTTTCGGTCGCACTCAGGCTACTTCGGCATCGTCAATTCCGAGGAGGCGTACCAAAACCTGGTGCGCTTCTTGTTCGGCGACGTGCGCGTCGATCTCTGGTTCGACGTGGAAGGCGTGACTCTTCCGCCCGACCTGCCCAAGGACGCCGATGTCGATGCGCTCTACCAAGTCGAGTTGCTCGCCGCTCCGCGCGGCAAGCGCTGGTACCTGAGCCGGCGCGTGGCCGAAGAAGATTCACCCGCCTGCCGCACGCACAAGGAACTCACCGACCCGGCCAGGCCCGAGCGCCGCTCGATCTACCTGTCGACCGTGTTCCTGGCCAACAAGGCGCGCGTGAAGCAGGACCGGCCGACGCTGGCCTACGCCATGACGCTCGGCGTGCGCGTACCCGACTACCAGGTCAACAAGAAGTTCTGGCTCGACGGGCACTACGAGGGCAGTTCGCTGTTCCGCGACACGCTGGTCATCGAGCTTTCCCCGCCCCAGGCGGACGATCCGGCGCAGAACTGGAACATCAAATACGGTTGGCAGACCGACACCGCGGGCAAGGCCTCGCTGCCGATGAGCTCGACGCAGCTGGCCAATGGCAAGCAGCAGTGCATCGTGCCGCTTTCGAGCCTGGGCGCGGCAGCGGCGGCACCGGGCATCAGCGGCAAGGTGCGGCTCGAAGTCAGCGCCTGGAACTGAGACGGCCGCGCGGGTGGCGGGGGCATACTCGGGGCGGCCCCGAGTCCTTGCCTGCTTTCCACTTCCATGAAAACTGCCGTTCTCGTCATCGACATGCAACGCGGCCTCTGCGACGACCCGCCGCGCCCCCACGAAGCCGAACAGGTGATCCACCGCATCAACGCGCTGACCGAGCGCGCACGCGCGGCCGGCGTGCCGGTGGCCTTCATCCAGCACGAGAACACCATCGACCTGGAGTTCGACTCCGAGCGGTGGCAACTTGCCGATGCGTTGCACGTGGATGCGAGCGACACGAAGATCCGCAAGAACACGGCCGACTCGTTCCTGCGCACGCCGCTCGAAGCGTGGCTCACGGGCCATGCGGTGCAGCGCGTGGTGATCTGCGGCTATTCGTCGGAGTTCTGCGTGGACACCGCCGTGCGGCGCGGCGCCGCGCTGGGCTACGAGGTCATGCTCGCGGCCGATGCGCACACCTCGCACGACAAGCCGCATGCCACGGGCGCCTTCATTCGCGCACACCACAACGCCACGCTGTCGGACATCACGAGCTTTGATGTGCCGATCCGCGCGGTGGCCAGCGCGCAGATCGCGTTCGGCGACTGACTCCTGGGCGCTAGGACATGCGCCCGGTGGCAAGGGCGTGCGCCCAGTCCGGCCGCCCGTTCTTCAGCGCCAGCGCCGCCATGGCCGTGTGGTCGTAAGGCACCGCAATCAGCCGGGAGGACCATCCGCTTTCTTGCCGCTCCACGATGGCATAGCGCGCATTCGGCGAGCCGGTTTCCACGGCGTGCGGGTACGGATGAATGTCGTCGTAAGCCGGCAGGCCCACGCTGCCCGGATTGACGATCAACTGCCCGCTGGATGCATGCGCCACGCGCGGCACATGTGTATGCCCGCAGGCAACAAGCTGCGCATCGACCTGGCCGAGGCGCGCGTCGATTTCCGCCTGGGCAGCAGCGCGGAACACCGTGGGCTCCACGGTCTCCAGAAAGTATTCGAGGTCGCTGGAAGGCGTGCCGTGGCAGAGCAGGATTTCCGGATTGAAGCGCAGGCTGTGCCCGAGCGACGCGATCCATTCGAACTCCTTCGCGCTGAGCCGCGCATGCGCGAACGCATCGGAGGGGCCGCGTTTTTCCGAAGGCCTTGTGAGCAGCTGGCGTTCATGGTTGCCCGCAAGATGAATCCAGTCTTGCGCCATCAGGAACTGCGCGGTTTCCAGCGGCATCAGCGGGCCGGAGAGGCTGTCGCCCAGGTTGGCGATGACATCTGCGCCGCGGCGGGCAATGTCTTCGATCACGGCTTCGAGTGCGGGGAGGTTTCCGTGGATGTCGGAGACGAGGGCTATGCGCATTTGATAGGGCTTTTTCGGGGGCGGGGCGATCTTAGTCCTGGGGTGCGGTTTGGGCTTTTTCCAGGGCGCGTGCAAAGGCCACCGGGTACTCCCCTCCGCGAATGTCCCCCGGCTTCGCCTCCTCCTTTATTTCGCTGCGCGGAGCACCCGATGCCCTGTGCACTGGGGCACGCTGCTGGTGCTTCGCTGATCAACGACCGCCCTGAACAACGCACACGCGAAAATCAATCCGCCCCAGACCGCCAGACCCGCGCCAGCGCACTGAGTTTCCCGCGAAACCCCAGCCGATCGTTGGACAGCGCATCGATGAAGTCCGACAGCCGCTGCGACTTCACCATCGTGTAGATCGTGAGCCAGGTCGTGAAGACGAATACGACGCCGAACCAGATCGCCTTGCGCCACAGCGGCGCGTCGGCCTCGGCCAGCAGGTTCATGCCCAGAAAGCCCGTGGTGACGGTGCCGATCAGGCCGAACAGCGTGACCACCGTGAGCCGCACCACGGTGCTCGCCTGCCGGCGCAGGCTGTCTGCATCGAGGTAGGTGTTCATGTCGGCAATGCGCGACTTGACCTCGTCGTAGAGCGGATCGAGCCCCAGGTGCGTGGTGCACATGTGGGAGAGAGCGCGCACCTGCGCCTGTTCGGAAATCTCGTGGAACCAGTAGCGGTGGGTAAAGCGCAGAAAGCGCTCGAAGCTCGAGCGGATGGCGCGCTTGAACTGCTTCACGCTGGGCGTGCTGCGAATGTCGAGCCGCTTGAGGGCCTCCACCAACTGGTCGGAGAACATCAGGAGCGATGCCTTCTGGAAATGCGCGATGAGGAACAGCAGGAAGTGCTGGTGCCTGAATTGCGCGAGCACGCCGCGGTCGCGGCAGCAGAAGAATTCGGAGCGTGCATCGCCCACCACGATCAGCGCGTGGCCGTTGCACAGGTAGCGCGTGTTCGGCGCCGCGCCTGCGTCGACCCAGAAGCGGTCGTAGCAGTACTTGTGCTCGAAGTCTGCAAGGTGCTGATCCGCATAGGGCAGGTGGGCATCGCGGGTCGCATCGGCTTCGGCGGCGCCGGTGACGAGGCCGAGCCGGATGAAGTCGTTGCGCGAAAGGCGCTTCGGATCGTCGAGCGAAAGGTATGCCATCACGGGCATGCGGTAGTACTCGATCTGCCGGTAGCGCAGCACACCCGGGTCGTCGGAATGATCGCTCACCAGCGGCTGCATCAGGTAGGCCCAGTGGGCCGAAATGCGCGGCGCGCGATGCTCGGCCACATGCGAGAGAAATGCGTCGCGCTGCTGCGCATCCGATCGCGCAAGCACGCTGCCGTCGGCGGCCAGCCACTCGACGCTGGCCATGCAATGCAGCGCGCCGCCGTCGGCGCTCCAGCCAGCGGGGTAGGCGCGGCCGAAGCGGTAGAGCAGGTCTTGCGCCTGCGCAAGGCTCAGGTTGTCCGCGCCGACTTCGAGGTTGAGCAGCACCACGTCGATGTCGAAGAAAAAGTACAGGTCGCAATGCACCACGTCGAGCGTGATCGGCGCGTCGCCGGCCTGCGGCACCATGCGCACGGCCGCAACGTCGCGCCGCCTAAAGATGCGCATCGGCGAATCGCCATCGTTGCCGCCTTCCTCGCCGCTCTTGCCCTTGGAGCGGCCCTCGCCGTACAGAAAGCGCTGCACATACGGCAGGAAGCTCACGAACTCGTTGTAGTGGCGCTCGTGAAAGCGGCTGCTGTCGCCGGTGTATTCGTCGATCTCCTCGCGCCAGGGCGATGCATCGCCCATCTCGCGCAGCACGTGCCAGGGGCCGTGGTGCGCGGGCTTGGCATCGGGCGCCGGCATCAGCCGCAAGGGCCAGAGCAGGGCTTGCCTGAAATGCTGCACGGCGGGCGCTGAGGATGTATTGGGCATCGCTCCAGTGTAGGCAGGAGGTGCCTACCTAGGGGAATCCCTAGGCTGCTCTGAAACCGGTTTCATATAAGCTGCAAGCATTGCTTTCGAAGCATGCGCACGGCAACGCCCGTGCTCGCACCCATGAACTACCAGTTTCAATTCGACGCCGTCTTCGCTGCCTGGCCGCTGCTGCTCAAGGGCACCTGGATCACGATTCAGCTTTCGCTTTCCGCCACGCTGATCGGCCTGGTGGTCGCCATCTTCTGCGCCTGGGGCAAGACCTCGGGGCCGGGGTGGCTGCGCTTTGTCATCAATGCGTACATCGAGGTCATCCGCAATACGCCGTTCCTGGTGCAGCTGTTCTTTTTCTTCTTCGCGCTGCCGGCCATCGGCCTGCGCTGGTCGCCGCAAACAGCCGCGCTGGTGGCCATGGTGGTGAACCTCGGCGCGTATGCGACCGAGATCATCCGCGCGGGCATCGAGTCGATTCCCAAGGGACAGATCGAGGCGGGCAGGGCGCTCAACCTCAAGCCCTGGGAGATCTTCCGCTTCGTGATCATCAAGCCCGCGCTCAAGGCCATTTACCCGGCACTCACGAGCCAGTTCATCCTGCTGATGCTGAGCTCGGCCGTGGTGTCGGTCATCTCGGCCGACGACCTGACCTCGGTGGCCGCCAACCTGCAGTCGCAAACCTTCCGCAGCTTCGAGATCTACATCGTGGTGGCTGCCATCTACCTCGCGCTGGCACTGGCCTTCTCGGCCATGTTCAAGCTGATCTACAAGCGCACGCTCAACTATCCGGACCGCCGGTAATTCGCTGCGGACGGAGCCAGACCCATCATGCGTACCTTCGGTTTTCCCGAATTCCTGTTCATTCTCGAAGCGGCCAAGTGGACGCTGGCGCTCTCGGCCATTGCATTCGTCGGCGGCGCAATCCTCGGCTTGATCATCGCGCTCATGCGCACGTCCGAGTCGGCGTGGGCACGCGGGGTATCGACCACCTTCATCCAGATTTTCCAGGGCACGCCGCTGCTGCTGCAGCTGTTCCTGGTGTTCTTCGGCGCGCCGGTGCTGGGGCTGGACATCAACCCATGGGTTGCCGCGGGCGTGGCGCTCATCCTCAACAGCGCGGCCTTCCTCGGCGAAATCTGGCGCGGCTGCATCGAGGCCGTTCCGCGCGGCCAGTGGGAAGCCGCCGAGGCGCTGAGCCTCAAGTACAGCGCGCGCATGCGCGACGTGGTGTTGCCGCAGGCTTTCAAGATTGCGCTGGCGCCCACGGTCGGCTACCTCGTGCAGATCATCAAGGGCACCTCGCTCGCGGCCATCATCGGCTTCGTGGAGGTCACGCGCGCGGGGCAAATCGTCAACAACGCCACCTTCCAGCCGCTCGTCGTGTTCTCGGTGGTGGCGGCCATCTACTTTGCGATCTGCTGGCCGCTCTCGTTGCTGGCCGGGCGCATGGAACGCAAGCGCGCACAGGCGCTCGCAAGATGAAAACTCCCCCAGTCTTCGCGCACTTCGTGTCGCTTTCGCCAACCCCCTCGCCGGGGGCAACACCAGCGGCCCGGCAAAGCCGGTTCCGCGGTGTTCCACGAATCGATCGTCAATCACGCTGATTTTTTCTCGTCGCTTCCTTTTCATTTTCAGGAGACACATCCAATGATCCGTACCACCACCCGCCGCGTTGCGCTGGCAGCCCTTGGCCTTGGCGCCGCGCTCACCGTGTTCGCACCCTTCGCATCCGCCCAATCCGTGGCCGACATCAAGAAGAAGGGCGAGATCACCATCGGCATGCTGGTCGACTTTCCGCCCTACGGCACCACCAACGCGCAGAACCAGCCCGACGGCTATGACGCCGACGTGGCCAAGCTGCTCGCGAAAGAGTGGGGCGTCAAAGCCAACATCGTGCCGGTGACCGGCCCGAACCGCATTCCCTTCCTGCTGACCAACAAGGTCGACCTGCTGGTCGCCTCGCTGGCCATCACGCCCGAGCGCGCCAAGCAGGTGCAGTTCTCGCAGCCCTACGCGGCCGCCACCATCGTGCTGTACGGCGCCACCAAGACGCCCATCAAGGCTGCAGCCGACCTGAAGGGCCTGCGCGTGGGCGTGGCCCGCGCTTCGACGCAAGACGTGGCGGTGACCAAGGCCGCGCCCGAAGGCACCGAAATCCGCCGCTTCGACGACGACGCCTCGGCCATGCAGGCGCTGATCTCGGGTCAGGTCGACGCCATCGGCTGCTCGGTGACCGTGGCGGCGCAAATTGCCAAGCGCGTGCCCGCCGGCAGCTACGAAAACAAGTTCACGCTGGTGCAGCAATCGATGGGCATCGCGATGCGCCCGGGCCAGGAAGAGCTGCACAAGGCGGTCAACGAGTTCGTTGCCAAGAACACCGCCAATGGCGAGCTCAACAAGCTCTACCAGAAGTGGCTGCAAGCCGACCTGCCGAAGATGCAGTGAACCGCAAGGGCTGAAGAAGAAAAGGGAATCCTGGCATGACGACGGAATCGATCATCCGCATGGAAGCGGTCAACAAGTGGTACGGTGAATTCCAGGTGTTGACCGGCATCGACCTGTCGGTGCGCCAGGGTGAACGCATCGTGATCTGCGGGCCTTCGGGCTCGGGCAAATCGACGCTCATCCGCTGCATCAACCGGCTCGAAACGGTGCAGAAGGGCCGGATCGTGGTCGACGGCATCGACCTTACGGCCGGCGGCAAGAACGTGGATGCGGTGCGTGCCGAAGTGGGCATGGTGTTTCAGCAGTTCAACCTGTTTCCGCACCTCACCATTCTGGAAAACTGCACGCTCGCGCCGATGCGCTCGCGCGGCATGAGCAAGGCGCAGGCGGAAGAGGTGGCCATGAAGTACCTCACGCGCGTGCGCATTCCGGAGCAGGCCAGCAAGTATCCGAGCCAGCTTTCCGGCGGGCAGCAGCAGCGCGTGGCCATTGCGCGCGCGCTGTGCATGACGCCCAAGATCATGCTGTTCGACGAGCCCACCTCGGCGCTCGACCCCGAGATGGTCAAGGAAGTGCTCGACACCATGATCGGCCTGGCCGAAGACGGCATGACCATGCTGTGCGTGACCCACGAAATGGGCTTTGCCCGCAGCGTGGCCGACCGGGTGATCTTCATGGCCGAAGGCAAGATCGTCGAGCAGGCGCCGCCGCAGGAATTCTTCAGCAATCCGCAGAACGAAAAAACGCGCCAGTTCCTCGGCCAGATCCTGAGCTCGCACCAAGCCCACTGATGTCTTTTCAGGTACTGATTTCTCTGTCGTCCTTCGGTGCGGCCGAGGTGGGCCGGCATGGCCAGCTCTGGTGCTCGCAGCTGGCGCTCGAGGCGGGGGCCGATTCGGTCGAGGTGCGCGGCGAGATGCTGCGCAACTCCGATGCGGAACTGCCTTCTCTGGCAGGGCTGGCGTCTGTGTATTCCAGCCCCGAAGGCCTCTGGGCCGAAGGCGGCTGGCTCGACAGCGCCGCACTGGCGCGCGGCATTACCGCCGCAACCAGGCTGGGCGCCAAACGGCTCAAGATGTCGATCGGCGATTTTCGTGCGTCGTCTCACGGGTCGCTTTGGGGCCTGAAGGTGCAGCTTGCCGAGACGCGTGTCGAACTGCTGATCGAAAACGACCAGACGGTGCGCGCCGGCACGCTGCCCGCGCTGCAGACCTTCTTCGACGTGGCCGACCGTGCCGGCGTCGAACTCGGCATGACCTTCGACATGGGCAACTGGCACTGGCTGGGCGAGTGCCCGCTGCAGGCGGCACAGGCGCTTGCGCATCGCGTGCGCTACGTGCATTGCAAGGGCGCGCAGCGCCTGCCGCACAAGTGGGTGGCGGTGCCGCTGGGCGACTCGGCCGCGCCGTGGCGCGCCGTGCTGCGCGCGCTGCCGGCCGATGTGCCGCATGCCATCGAATACCCCCTGGTGGGTGACGACCTGCTGGCCGTCACACGCACGCAAATCGATTTCATCCGCTCCGCGCGAGCTTAGAAATACATGACTGAACCGACCGCTTTCGACGTTGCCCTGTTCGGCGAGGCCATGCTGCTGCTCGTGGCCGACCGGCCCGGCCCGCTGGAAAACGCAGAGGCGTTCTACAAGCGCACTGCCGGTGCCGAGACCAATGTGGCCATCGGCCTTTCGCGCCTCGGCCTCAAGGTGGGCTGGGCCAGCCGGCTCGGCACCGACTCGATGGGGCGCTATCTGATTGCGACGATGAAAGCCGAGGGCATCGACTGCTCGCACGTGATCTGCGACCCCGCGCAGCGCACCGGATTCCAGTTCAAGGGACGGGTCACCGATGGCAGCGATCCGCCGGTCGAATACCACCGCAAGGGGTCGGCCGCGAGCCACATGGGCCCGGCCGATGTCGATGAAGCCTGGCTGCGTTCGGCGCGCCACCTGCATGCCACGGGCGTGTTCCCGGCCATCTCCGACACCAGCCTGCAGGCGGCGCTCAAGACGATGGACGTGATGCGTGCAGCTGGCCGCACCATCTCGTTCGACACCAACCTGCGGCCCACGCTCTGGCCGTCGACCGACACCATGCGCCACTGGATCAACGAGCTGGCCTCGCGCGCCGACTGGGTGCTGCCCGGCATCGAAGAGGGTCTGCTGCTCACCGGCCATACCCAGCCCGAAGACGTGGCGCGCTTCTACCGCGAGCGCGGTGCCAAGCTGGTGGTCGTCAAGCTCGGTTCCGAAGGCGCCTACTACGACAGCGACGTGGCCGGCACCGGACGCATCGAGGGTTTTCCGGTGAAGGAAGTGGTCGATACCGTGGGCGCGGGCGACGGCTTTGCGGCCGGCGTGGTGAGCGCACTGCTCGAAGGCAAGAGCGTGCCCGAGGCCGTGCGCCGCGGTGCCTGGATCGGCGCACGCGCGGTGCAGGTGCTGGGCGATACCGAAGGCTTGCCGACGCGCGCCGAACTTGAAGAAGCAGGACTCTGACAATGACCGACAAGAAGAACGTGCTTGTCTTCAGGGCGCTGCCCGAAGACCAGCTCGCGCGCCTGCAGGCCGCGCACCATGTGACCGTTGCCGATCCGCGCAAGGAGCCGGAGGCCTTTGGCGCCGCGCTCGGCACCGCGAACGGACTGATCGGTTCGAGCTACAACATCGACGCCGCGCTGCTCGATGCGGCGCCCCAGCTCAAGGTGATCTCGAGCGTATCGGTCGGTATCGACAACTATCCGCTGGCCGAGCTGCACAAGCGCGGCATCGTGCTGTGCCACACGCCCGACGTGCTGACCGAGACGGTGGCCGACACGGTGTTCGCCATCTTGATGGCCACGCAGCGCCGCGTCGTCGAGCTCTCGAACCTCGTGCGCGAAGGCCGCTGGACCAAGAACATCGGCGAAGAGTTCTTCGGCACCGACGTGCACGGCAAGACGCTGGGCGTTCTCGGCTTTGGCCGCATCGGCCAGGCCGTGGCACGGCGCGCGGCGCTGGGTTTCGGCATGCCGGTGCTCTACCACTCGCGCCGGCCGGTCGACCTGGCCGCGCAGGCGCCCGAGCTGCAGGGCCGGGCCACGCATACACCGCTTGACGAACTGCTCTCGCGTTCGGACATCGTGCTGGCGATGCTGCCGCTGACCGATGCGACGCGCGGCATGATCGATGCCGGCTTCTTTGCACGCATGAAGCCGGGGGCGTCTTTCATCAATGGCGGCCGTGGAGCCACCGTGAACGAAGCTGCCTTGCTCCACGCGCTTGACCATGGCACGCTGCGCGCCGCCGGTCTCGACGTGTTTGCGAAAGAACCGCTGCCCGCCGATTCGCCGCTGCGCACCCATCCGCGCGTCACGCCGCTGCCGCACATTGGTTCGGCCACGCATGAGACGCGGCATGCGATGGCGGAGCTGGCAACCACGAACCTGCTGCAGGTGTTGGCCGGCGAGAAGCCGACGGCGCCGTACGACACGGCGGCTGCATGAGGCCCTCGAGGATTTTCTCCCTCCCCTTCCGGGGGAGGGCAGGGGTGGGGGCAAGCGGCGTACCCAATGCGCGCTCTGCCTGCCCCCATCCCAACCTTCCCCCAGCGGGGGAAGGAGCAAATCCATGAACCCGAGCGGGCGCGCCACCATCGCCGATGTCGCCGAAGCCGCAGGCGTCTCCAAAGCCACCGTCTCGCGTTTTCTCAACCACCGCGAACGCTTGCTGAGCCGCGACATCGCAGCGCGCGTCGAGGCAGCCATTGCCAAGCTGGCCTACACCCCCAGCCCCATGGCGCAGGCACTGAGCCACGGTCGCTCGCGCCTCATCGGCCTGATCGTGGCCGACATCACCAACCCGTATTCAGTGGCGGTGCTGCGCGGCGCCGAGAAGGCCTGCCAGGACGCGGGCTACCTGGTGATGCTGTTCAACCTGGGCAACGAGAGCGAACGCGAGCGCGAGGCCATCGATGCGCTTGCGGGCTACCAGGTCGACGGCTTCATTCTCAACACGCTGGGGCGCGGCAGCAACGTGGTCGATGCGGTCACGCTGCACGGCAAGCCCGCGGTGCTGGTCGACCGGCGGCATGCCGGCATGCACACCGATTTCGTATCGCTCGACAACCATTCGGCCATGCGGGACACCTGTGGCCATCTGGTCGAAGGCGGCTACCGCGAACTGCTCTACGTGACCGAGCCGCAGAAGGGCGTGAGCTCGCGGCGTGAACGCACCGCCGCCTTCGGTGCCTGCGTGGCTGCGCACGAGCCGCGCGTGGCGGGCGAGGTGTTCGAAAGCGTCGAGGGAGAAAGCGACGCGCTGGACGAAGCCTTGCGCGCCTTGCATCGGCGCGCAAAGCGAGGGCGCCGTGCGGCGGTGGTCGCGGGCAATGCGGTGGTCACGCTGCGTGTCGCACAGGCCATGGCGCGCCTGGGGTGGCAATTCGGGCAGGAGCTGGGCTTTGTCGGCTTCGACGACCCGGAGTGGGCTTCGCTCATCGGCCCCGGCCTGAGCACCGTGGCACAGCCCACCGACGCCATCGGCCGCTGCGCCGCTACGTGCCTGATCGAACGGCTGCAGGGGCTGGATGTGGCGGCTCGCCAGCTGCTGCTGCCGGGGCAGCTGGTGGTGCGGGGCTCATCTCAGCCGGCATAACGGCCGGCACAGCGGCGGAGCGATCCGCAACGCCGACGAGGCGGCTGAGCTCGACCCGCTCGGCAATCCAGCGCTGAAAATTTCGTTCGGCCTGCAGCTTGAACTCGTTGCGCGTGCGGTTGCAGATGGCGTGGGCAAGGCGCCGGTGCTTCTGCTTGCGAACGCCGCCCAGCGTCGAATCGTTCAGGTGTTCGATGGTGGCCGAGTCAGGCGTGCTGCGAGGCTCCGCAAAATCCATCGGCAAGCCGCACCAGTGGCAGTTGTTGCCGAAGGAAGAGCGCAGGGCCTGCACGCTCATGGCTGTGGCTGCCCGCGTTGGAGCCGGTCAGCCGACTTCGGCGACCAGGTCGATCTCGACGCAGGCGCCCAGCGGCACCTGTGCCACGCCGAACGCGCTGCGTGCATGCGAGCCCTTTTCGGCGCCGAACACCTCGGCAAACAGCTCGCTGGCGCCATTGGTCACCAGGTGCTGCTCGGTGAAGGTGCCGACGGAGTTGACCAGGCTCATGACCTTGACGATGCGCGTGATCTTGTTCAGGTCGCCCACGGCCGCGTGCAGCGTGCCCAGCAGGTCGATGGCAATGGCGCGCGCGGCCTGCCTGCCTTCTTCGGTGCTGATGTTTGCGCCGAGCTGGCCGGTCCAGACCTTGCCGTCCTTCTTGGCGATATGGCCCGACAGAAAAACCAGGTTGCCGGTGCGCACGAAGGGCACATAGGCCGCGGCGGGGGCGGCGACCGGGGGCAGGGTGATACCGAGGCTGGAAAGCTTGTCGTAAACGCTCATTGGAGATCCTTGTCCGAGGGTTGCGATTGAATTTGCGATTGTGTCTGTGATTGTGACTGCGCCGCTTGCGCCGCCTGCGTGCGCAGCTCTTCGATGGGTTGCACCGTCACGCCCACCTTGAGCGTGTGGCGCGCGCCGCCATGCAGCACGCCGCGCATGGGCGACACGTCGGAATAGTCGCGTCCGATGGCAAGCGCGACGTAGTCTTCGCCCGGCTGGCGGCCGTTGGTGGGATCGAACTCGGCCCAGCCGCCGGCGCTCTCGGGGCCGTCGCCTTCGCCGGGCAGGTACACCGACACCCAGGCATGCGAGGCGTCGGCGCCCACCAGCCGCGGCTGGCCGGGTGGCGGTTGCGTGAGCAGGTAGCCGCTCACGTAGCGCGCGGGCAGGCCCATCATGCGAAAGCAGGCAATCATGATGTGGGCGAAGTCCTGGCACACGCCCTTGCGCTGCGCGAGCGCTTCGACCGCAGGCGTACTGATCTCCGTGCTGTCCGCCTCGTAGGCAAAGTCGCGGTACATGCGCTCGGTGAGTTCCATCGCCACGTCGAAGGTCGGCCGCTCGGGCGCGAAGCTTGCGCGCGCATAGGCCGCAAAGTCGTCGTGGCGGTGCACGTAGGGCGACGGAAAAACAAACTCGGAGGCCGGATCGAAGGTGGCGTCCTTGCGGTAGCGGAAACGCTCGCGAACGGCCTCCCAGGGCAGGTCGCGCGCGACGGCCGGCGAAAGCACAGGCGCCGAGGTTTCGACCACGCTTTCGGCAGTGACCACGAGGCTGTCGTGCGTGGCCTCGAGCGCAAAGAAGGCGCGGGTGTTGCCGTACACGTCGGGCAGTTCGTTGCGCTGCGCGGGCTGGGGTTCTATAGCGAGCTTGTGGCTCACCAGCCGCTGCGAGGCGGTGGCCAGCGGCTTCAGGTGGGCCAGGTGCTGCGCCGTTTCGACCGGGGGCGAATACTCGTAGCGGGTTTCGTGCGTGACGTGAAGAAGCATGGGGTTCCTGCTGGGGCTAGCTGGGGCTACTTCGGCGCGCCGCCGAAATGCGCCGCGTAGATCTTGTCGTAGCTGCCGTCGGCCTTGATGTCGTCGAGGCCCTTGTTGATCTTGGCCAGGAGCTCCGCATTGCCTTTCTTGACTGCAATGCCGTATTGCTCGACCGGAAAGGCCGCATCGCTCACCGTCTTGAATCCGCCGCCTGGGTTGTTGGCAAGGTAGTGCTCCACCACGCCGTTGTCGGCCACCACGGCTTGTACGCCGCCGGCTTCGAGTTCCTTGAGCGCGAGCGGCGTGGACTCGAAGCGCTTGATGTTGCCGCTCGACTTGCCCTGCAGCTTGCCCACCACTTCGTCGCCCGTGGTGCCGTTCTGCACGCCGACCTTCATGGCCTTGATGTCGTCGAACCTGGCCACCTGTGCATCGCGCCTGACCGCGATGAGTTGCTTGGCTTCGAAGTAGGGCTTCGAAAAGTCCATCGTCTGGCGGCGCTCGCCGGTGATGGTGATGGCAGACACCAGCAGGTCGCGGTCGCCCTGGTCGAGCGCGTTGAAGATGCCTTCCCACGGCGTGTTGACGAACTTCACTTCGAAGCCGGCCTTGCCCGCGATCGCCTTGACCACCTCGATGTCGAAACCGACGATCTCGCCCTTTTCGTTCTGCGACTCGAAGGGGGTGTAGGCGGCATCGGTGCCGACGACCAGCACCCGGGCCGCGGGCGGAGGCGCGGCCGTACCCGCGGTGGTGGGCTCCTGCTTGCCACAGGCGGCCAGCGCAAGAGCGGCAAGTCCAGCCGCAAGCCCGGCGGCGATCCACGTGATGCGGCGGTTGGCAAGCATGCTGCGGCCTTCTTCAAAAAAGGGCGTGTTCAGGCGCCGACCGAACGCAGCGATTCCGACGTGAGCGTGAAATAGCGCGTGCCGATGGCGTCGGACACATGGTAGGCCGCGGTCTCGCAGCTGGCGAGAAGCTGGACCAGTGCGGGGTAGTCGGCATCGGTGCCGGCCGCGCACAGGTGCTCCAGCGTCCAGGTTGCGGGGTCGGGCAGTTCGTAGGACAGCGCAGTGAGCTTGCCGGGCGCGCTGCCCGCAAGGCGCGCAATGCGCCCGCGCAGCGTTTGCGTGACCCACGCCAACGAGCGCGGGTTCTCGGCGTCGAGCACCAGCAGGTCGACCAGCGTGGCCACATCGCGCCGCTGCTGGTAGCGGGCGTGGAAGGTGATGGTGCTGTCGAACAGCGCCACCATGGCTTCGAAGCCACTCACCTCGTGCACGGCGCCGTTCTCGAAGCCGGCTTCCAGTGCGTTCGACAAAAAGCCCAGCCGCTCGATGTGGCGGCCGATCGACAGCAGGCGCCAGGCGTCGTCGCGCGTCATGCGGTCGGTCTGCGCGCCGGTCATGGCGGCCAATGCGGTGCTTGCGGATTCGAGCGCGCGCAGCGCTGCGCCGGTGGCAAAGCTGCCTTCGCCCGCCTGCTCGGCGGCACGCCGCAGAAACTCGGCTTCGGTGCGCACGATCTGGTTCCAGTTGTCCTGCGAGAGCCGTTCGCGCACGGCGGCGGCGGCCTGCCGGATGCAGCGCAGGCTGAAGCCCACGCTGCCGCCGCGCTCCACGTCACCGAGCTCTGCAACCAGCGCGCGTTCGAACACCCGGCGCGATTGCGGCGCACTGGGCACCCCCGCCGGCACCAGTGCATTGCGCAGGGCCATGCGATGCAGCCATTCGAGCAGCGGGCGCGAAGACTGGTCTTCGCTGCCCAGGAGGTTGAGCGTGAGGCGCGCGAGCCGCACCGCGTTTTCCGCCCGCTCGGTGTAGCGGCCGAGCCAGAACATGTTCTCGGCCGCACGGCTGGTGACCGGCGCGCGGTGCCGCGCAAGCGAAGCCGGCGTGGCATGCGGCTGCAGCAGCGTGGTGCGATCGACTTCGCCGTGCGTTTGCACCCACACGTCGGCACTGCTGCCGCCGCGCTGCATGGAGGCGATCTGCGCATCGCGGCCCGCAAGCCGTGCCAGCCCGCCGGGCAGCACCCGCCATGACTGCGCGCCGTCGCTCACAGCGAAAACGCGCAGCAGCATCGCGCGCGGCGCAATGTGGCCCGGCCCCAGGTCGTTGGCCCAGGTGGGCATCTGCGAGAGCGGCAGGTAGCTCTGGATGGTGTGGGCCTCGCCGTCGCGCACGATGCGGCCGGCCCATTCGTCGAGTTGGCGCCGGCTCAGCTCGCTGCCGAGCACCGCGTCGAAGCTGGTCTGCCCGTCGAACCCGGGGTAGGTCGGCTTGATGGCGCATTCGCCCAGCTGCGGCAGCACGGCCTCGAGCGCGGCACGCTCGCCGCACCACCAGGTCGGCAGCGCTGGCAGCTTGAGCTTTTCGCCGATGAGGCGGCGCGCGAGTCCCGGCAAGAAGCCCAGGAGCGCGGGCGATTCGAGAAATGCCGAACCCGGCATGTTGGCCACCAGCACGTTGCCGGCCCGAATGGCCTGCAGCAGGCCGGGCACGCCCAGCGTGGAATCCGGCCGCAGTTCGAGCGGATCGAGGAACTGGTCGTCCAGCCGCTTGATGAGCCCGTGCACCGGGCGTAGGCCCTGCAGTGTCTTGAGATAGAGCCGCTGGTCGCGCACCGTGAGGTCGCTGCCCTCGACCAGCGTCACGCCGAGATAGCGCGCAAGGTACGCGTGCTCGAAGTAGGTCTCGTTGTAGGGGCCCGGCGTGAGCAGCGCGATGTGGGGCGGCACGCCGGCCGGGCACATGCGTTGCAGGCCGTCCATCATGGCGCTGTAGGTGGCGGCCAGGCGCTGCACATGCAGGGCCTCGAAGGCCTGCGGAAACTGGCGCGTGATGGCGAGGCGGTTCTCGAGCAGGTAGCCCAGGCCCGAGGGCGCCTGCGTGCGCTGCGACACCACCCACCAGTTGCCGTCGGGCCCGCGGGCGAGGTCGAAGGCCGCAATGTGCAGCCATGTGTCGCCCGGCGGCTTCACGCCGTGCAGCGCGCGCAGGTAGCCGGGGTGCCCGCGCACCAGTGCTGGCGGCAGGAGGCCTTCGCTCAGCAATTGTTGCGGGCCGTAGACGTCGGCCATGACGCGGTCGAGCACGCGCACGCGCTGCAGCACGCCGGTTTCGATCTGGTTCCAGCTTTCGGGCGAGACGATCAGCGGGAACAGGTCGAGCGACCACGGGCGCTGCGGGCCGTTGGCGTCGGCGTACACGTTGTAGGTCACGCCGTTGTCGCGGATCTGCCGTTCCAGGTTGACCGCTCGCCGGGGCAGGTCGCCGAACCCGCCTGGGCCGAGCTGCTCGAAGAAAGCGTTCCAGGCCGGCGTGAGGGGCGGCTTCTCGTGGGAGGGCTGCGGTTGCTGGAGAACCTGGGTCTGTGTCTGCGTCTGGAACTGGGCCTGCAACGGATTCGGTGCAAACGCGGGCCGCTCGGCCGCCGCATCGTAGAGCGCGGGCGGCGTGGCCACTGACGGGGCTACGCCGACGACCTGGCGCGGCGGCGCGGCGGGCGTGGCCTGGCCGCGCAGTTCGTCGAAGTGGCCGGGCAGGGCGGCCGGGGCGAGCGCAGACGCCAGGGCGGCCGGAAATTCCAGCGCCTGGGCGTCGAACAGGGATTCGTTCAAAGGGTCCACAGGGGTTGGATTGTCACATTGCCGTCACCGGGCGAGGTGGCGGGCAATGTGCTAAATGTCCCCTTGGGTGGCTTTACGGCCCTTCACCGCCGCAAATCGAGGGTGAACGGGAATTCGCGGCTGCCCGCGAGCTCGATGGTGGCCGGCGGCGTGCGCATCAGGCCGGGCGTGTGGCCCATGCGCGCAAAACGCGACATGCGCCGGCTTTCCGCTTCATAGGCGTTCACAGGCAGGGTGTCGTAGTTGCGCCCGCCCGGGTGGGCCACGTAGTACTGGCAGCCGCCCAGCGAGCGCTTCATCCAGGTGTCGACGATGTCGAAGGTGAGCGGCGCGTGGGCGCCAATGCTTGGATGCAGCGCCGAAGGCGGGTTCCAGGCCTTGTAGCGCACGCCCGCCACAAACTCGCCCACGGTGCCGGTGGGTTGCAGCGGCAGCACCTTGCCGTTGACGGTGATCACGTGGCGGCTTTCGTTCAGGCCGGTCACGCGCACCTCGATGCGTTCGAGCGACGAGTCGACATAGCGCACCGTGCCGCCGGCGGAGCCCTCTTCGCCCATCACATGCCAGGGCTCGAGCGCGTTGCGCAGTGAGAGCTCCACGCCCATGGCCTGTACCTGGCCCACCAGCGGAAAGCGGAACTCGAAATGCGGCGCGAACCAGTCGATGTCGAACGCGAAACCGGCTTGGCGCATTTCGCCGATCACGTCGTCGAAGTCCATCTTGACGAAGGTCGGCAGCAGGAAGCGGTCGTGCAGCTCGGTGCCCCAGCGGGTGACGGGCGCCTTGTAGGGCTCGTCCCAGAAGCGCGCCACCAGGGCGCGAATCAGCAATTGCTGCGCAATGCTCATGCGCGCATGCGGGGGCATTTCGAAGGCGCGCAGTTCGAGCAGGCCGAGACGGCCGGTGCTGGAGTCGGGCGAATAGAGCTTGTCGATGCAGAACTCGCTCCTGTGCGTATTGCCCGAAACGTCGATCAGGATGTTGCGCAGCGTGCGGTCCACCAGCCACGCCGGCATGTTCTGGCCATGGATCTCGCGGTTTCTCGCGATTTCCTTCAGGGCGATTTCAAGCTCGTAGACCTGGTCGTTGCGCGCTTCGTCGACGCGCGGCGCCTGGCTGGTAGGGCCGATGAACATGCCCGAGAACAGGTAGCTCAGCGACGGATGGTTGTGCCAGTAGAGCAGCAGGCTGGCCAGCAGCTCGGGCCGGCGCAGGAAGGGGCTGTCGGCCGGCGTGGCGCCGCCCATCACGAAATGGTTGCCGCCGCCGGTGCCGGTGTGGCGGCCGTCGGTCATGAACTTCTCGGCCGAGAGGCGGGTTTCGAACGCGGCGTTGTAGAGAAACTCGGTGTGGTCGACCAGTTCCTTCCAGTTGTGGGCCGGGTGGATGTTGACTTCGATCACGCCTGGGTCGGGGGTGACGGCCAGCATTTTCAGGCGCGGGTCGCGCGGCGGCGGGTAGCCTTCCATCACGATGCGCATGCCGAGCTGCTCGGCCGTGGCTTCGACGGCGGCGACCAGGTCGAGATAGTCTTCCAGGCGCGCGAGCGGCGGCATGAAGACATAGAGCACGCCCGAGGCGCTGCCCTTTTTCTCGGCCGCCGGGCCGTTGGCGCGGCGCGGGTCGCGCACTTCGACGCACAGTGCGGTGCGCGTGACCCAGTGGGCCGATTCGCCGCGCAAGGGCTGGCGGGTGGCCGGGTTCGCGGAGCGGTCTGCGGTTTGGGCCGCCGCATCGCCCTTCGCTGCATCGCCGCTCGTGGTTGCACCGCCGCCGGGCGACTGCATGCGCAAGGCGGCTGGCACCGCGGGCGGGGCACCGAAGTCGTAGGGCACGGCGCCAAGGTCGGCTCCGGTCGCGCCGCCGGCGGGCATGGCGTAGCGCGCGCGGTAGTCGGCCGAAGTGGGCAACGCGGCGCGCGGCGCGGTCGGGTCGCGCTCGACCAAGTAAGGGTAGTCGCCCTTGCTGGCCCAGGGCTGCGAATCGAGCGGCAGCCGATAGCCCATGGGCGAATCGCCCGGGATCAGGTAGAGCCGGTCGTCGCGCAGGAACCAGGGGCCGGTTTTCCAGCCCGGGCCTGCGAGTGCGGGCGCATCGGCATCGGCGTTGCCGGGTTCGAGCGGCAGCATGTAGCCGATGACCGCGTCGAGCTTTTGCGTGAACACGCGGCGCAGGCGAACCCGCTCGAGCTCGTCGTCGAGCTTCGACTCGAAGGGGTCGACGTTCACCGGCAGGCGGCGCTCGCGCCACAGGTAGTAGTAGACGTCTTCGTAGCCGGGCTGGACGTAGCGCTCGGTAATGCCGAGCTTGTGCGCCAGCACGGTAGTGAAGCGGCGCGCGTCTTCGCTCGTGTAGTGCGTGGGCACGCGCTCGTCGGCAAAGAGTTCGGGATTGTGCCAGAGCGTCTGGCCGTCGGCACGCCAGAAGATCGACAGCGCCCAGCGCGGCAGTTGCTCGCCGGGGTACCACTTGCCCTGGCCGAAGTGGAGAAAGCCGCCCTGGCCGTATTCGGCGCGCAGCCTGTGGACGAGCTCGGTGGCGTAGCCGCGCTTCGTCGGGCCGAGCGCATCGGTGTTCCATTCGGGCGCGTCGCGGTCGCTGGTGGCCACGTAGGTCGGTTCGCCGCCCATGGTGAGCCGCACGTCGCCGGCCTTCAGGCGCGCATCGACCGCGTCGCCGAGCGCGAGCACCTCGGCCCATTGCTCTTCGGTGTAGGGCTTGGTAACGCGCGGCGATTCGTAGATGCGCGTGACCTTCATCTCGTGGCCGAACTCGACCTCCGATTCGTCGACGCCGCCTTCGATGGGCGCCGCGCTCGAAGGCGTGGGCGTGCAGGCGAGCGGAATGTGGCCTTCGCCGGCCATGAGGCCCGAGGTGGCGTCCAGGCCGACCCAGCCCGCGCCCGGCAGGAACACTTCGCACCAGGCGTGCAGGTCGGTGAAGTCGACCGTGGTACCGCTCGGGCCGTCGAGCGCCTTCACGTCAGGGGTCAGCTGGATCAGGTAGCCCGAAACAAAACGCGCCGCCAAGCCGCAATGGCGCAGCAGCTGCACCAAGAGCCAGCCCGAGTCGCGGCACGAGCCGCTGCCGTTGGTGAGCGTTTCTTCCGGCGTCTGCACACCGGGCTCCATGCGGATCAGGTAGTTGACGTCTTTCTGTACCTGCTGGTTCAGGCCGACCAGGAAGTCGATGGTGCGCTGTTCCTTGCGATCGATCTTGTCGAGGTAGGCCGAGAGCAGCGGCGTGGCTTCTTCGGTGACCAGGTAGGGCGCGAGTTCCTCGGCCTGCGAAGCGGTGTACTTGAATGGAAAGTTCTCGGCCTGCGGCTCGAGGAAGAAGTCGAAGGGGTTGTAGACCGCCATCTCGACCACCAGGTCGACCGTGACCTTGAACTCGCGCGTCTTCTCGGGAAACACGAGCCGCGCCTGGTAGTTGGCGAACGGGTCCTGCATCCAGTTGACGAAGTGCTCGGCCGGCTCGACCTTGAGCGAATACGAGATGACGTTGCTTCGGCAATGCGGCGCGGGACGCAAGCGCACGACCTGCGGTCCCAACTGCACCAGGCGGTCGTATTTGTAGTGGGTGACGTGGTGGAGTGCGGCGTGAATGGACATGCGTTTGTGTGCAGTACTGCGAGATTGCATCGAAAAGATGTCTCTTGTGAGACGCATACTAGCCCAGATACCAAGCAATTAACGCGCCATTGAGCGTGGGTCCGGGGAGGGCTTGCATCGTGTGTTCTGGAGTTTGCGGTTGACGCGCGCAAAGGCGTCGGGCGGCGTCGTGGCCGGATCGTGGGCCTTTGCTGCGCTGGGCGGAACCTTGGTCGGCGCGGCATTGCAACTGCATCAGGCGCGGCTTTGGAGCGCGGCGTTCTATGCGGCCTTGTTCATCGCGGGACTTGCGGGGCTGGCCGTGCTCTCCAGGCGGCGGTGGTCTTATTTGCCGATGTTCGTTGCCCTGGCTTGCGGCGCATCCGCTGGGGGCGGACTTGCCGGATGGCGGGCGGTTGCCTATGCGGATGGCGCATTGGACCCGGCCCTCGAAGGGCGCGATCTCCAGGTGACCGGCGTGGTGGCGCAAATGCCCCAGCGCAACGAAGGCGGCACGCGTTTCCGTCTCGATGTCGAGTCGGCACGCTGGGCCGATGAGCGCATTGAAACTTCGGTTCGTGTGCCAGCGCGCATTGCGCTCGGCTGGTATCGCGACGACACCAGCCTGTGGGGGCGCGCGCCAGAAGGGCGTGCCGGCGGAGCGGCCGACGCGGCCTCGCTGCATGCGGGTGAACGCTGGCGCCTCACGGTGCGGCTGAAGGCGCCGCACGGCAACCTCAATCCGCATGGTTTCGACAACGAGCTGTGGATGTGGGAGCAGGGCGTGCGCGCCAGCGGCTATGTGCGAACGGGCGCCCGCGATGCCGCGCCGATCCGTCTTCAATCCACATGGTTGCACCCGCTCGAACGTGCGCGCGAAGCAGTGCGCGATGCGGTGTTCGAACGCGTGGCCGACGCGCGGCAGGCCGGCGTGATTGCCGCCCTTGTCACTGGCGACCAGGGCGCCATCGACCGCGGGGACTGGGATATTTTTCGCGCCACCGGGGTTGCGCACCTGATGTCGATCTCGGGCCTGCACATCACGATGTTCGCCTGGCTCGCCGCGCACGCGGTCGGGGCGGCGTGGCGGCGCAGCGTGCGGCTCACGCTGCGCTTTCCCGCGCCGCAGGCCGCACTCGTCGGCGGCGTGCTGTTGGCCGGGCTCTATGCGCTCTTCAGCGGCTGGGGCGTTCCTTCGCAGCGCACGGTCTGGATGCTGGCCACAGCGGCGCTGCTGCGGCTTACCGGGCGGCGCTGGCCATGGCCGCATGTGTGGCTGCTGATCGCGGCGGTGGTGGTGGCTATCGACCCTTGGGCGCTGATGCAGGCGGGCTTTTGGCTCAGCTTCGTCGCGGTCGGCGTGCTGTTCACGACCGGCTTCATGAGGCCTGCCGGCGAGACGACCGGGCCATTGCTCCGGCTGCTGGCGTTTTTTCGCGAGCAATGGGTGATCACGTTGGCCCTTACCCCGCTGAGTCTGCTGCTCTTCCAGCAGGTGTCGGTGGTCGGCTTGCTGGCCAACGCCGTCGCTATTCCGTGGGTAACGCTCGTCATCACGCCGCTGGCCATGCTGGGGACCGCCGTGCCGCCTCTTTGGGACCTTGCTGCGTGGGCCGTGCAGGCGCTGGCCGTGCTGCTGAAGTGGCTTGCCGCCTTGCCCTATGCCACGCTGTCGATGGCTGCTCCCCCAGCGTGGATGGCCGGCTTCGGTGTGGCGGGCGGCGTGCTGCTGGCCATGCGCCTGCCGTGGTCGCTGCGTCTGCTCGGCCTGCCGCTTCTGCTGCCGGTGCTGCTGTGGCAGGCGCCCCGGCCCTCCGCCGGGCAGTTCGAAGTGCTTGCGGCCGACATCGGGCAGGGGAACGCGGTTCTCGTGCGCACGGCAACGCACAGCCTGCTGTACGACGCGGGTCCGCGCTACAGCCTGGAGAGCGACGCCGGGCATCGCGTGCTGGTGCCCTTGCTGCGTGCCTTGGGCGAACGGCTGGACATGCTTGTGCTGAGCCACCGCGACAGCGACCACACCGGCGGCGCGGCCGCGGTGCTCGCAATGCAGCCCCAGGCCGAAGTCCTGAGTTCGATCGAAGCCAACCATCCGCTGCAGGCTGTCCGCCCGAACAGGCGCTGCGAAGCGGGCCAGCGCTGGACCTGGGACGGGGTGGATTTCGAGATCCTTCATCCCGCGCCGGCCGACTATCTTTTCTTCACCAAGCCCAACGCCGTTTCTTGCGTGCTGCGCATCGCGAACGGCCGGGCCACGGTGCTGCTGGCCGGCGACGTCGAACGCCTGCAGGAGGCCGCCCTGGTGGCGCGAACCCTGGAGCTTCGCGCCGACGTGCTGCTCGCGCCGCATCACGGCAGCAAAACCTCGTCGAGCGCGGCGCTGCTCGAGGCGGTGCGCCCGCGCATTGCGCTGGTTCAGGCCGGCTACCGCAACCGCTTCGGCCACCCGGCCCGCGAGGTGGTCGAGCGCTATGCCGCCCATGGCGTGCGGCTCGTCGAAAACGTGCCTTGCGGCGCAGCGCTGTGGCGCAGCCGGGCGCCTGAAGAGGTTGGCTGCGAAAGGGAGCGCAACGCCCGTTATTGGCACCACCGCCTGCCCTGAAAAGCGGCGCGCGGTGCGGAATCCGCGCCGACATAGGGCTTTCACTGGCCTCGAACTTGCTAAGCTATGGCTCAAGGAGATTGGTCGTTCCATGCACAAATTCGACGAGATGTATGAGCAGTTGCCCTATGCGGGGGCTGCGATCAGGCAACACTACAAGCGCTACGACCAATGGCTTGCGAAGCAACCCGGCGAGGCCATGCGGGCGCGGCGCGAAGAGGCGGAAATGATCTTCCGCCGGGTCGGCATCACCTTTGCGGTGTATGGCGCCAAGGACGAGGACGGTTCGGGGACCGAGCGGCTCATTCCGTTCGACCTGCTGCCGCGCATCATTCCCGCCCATGAGTGGGAGAGCATGGAAAAAGGGCTCGTGCAGCGCGTGACGGCGCTCAACCGCTTCTTGCATGACGTCTACCACGACCAGGAAATCATCAAGGCCGGCATCATTCCGGCCGAGCAGATCCTGAACAACGCGCAGTTCCGCCCCGAGATGATGGGTGTGAGCGTGCCGCACAACGTCTACTCCAACATCTCGGGCATCGACATCGTCCGCGCGCCCGATGCCCAGGGCAACGGCGAGTACTACGTGCTCGAAGACAACCTGCGCGTGCCCAGCGGCGTGAGCTACATGCTCGAGAACCGCAAGATGATGATGCGGCTCTTTCCCGAGCTGTTCAACCAGAACCGCATTGCGCCCGTGGCGCATTACCCGGACCTGCTGCTCGAGACGCTGCGCGCCAGCGCGCCGGCCGCCACGGCCGAGCCCACGGTGGTGGTCCTGACTCCCGGCATGTACAACAGCGCCTACTTCGAGCATGCCTTCCTCGCCCAGCAGATGGGCGTGGAACTGGTCGAAGGGCAAGACTTGTTCGTGAAGGACAACTTCGTCTACATGCGCACCACGCGCGGGCCGAAGCGCGTGGACGTGATCTACCGCCGCGTCGACGACGATTTTCTCGACCCCGAGGTGTTCCGCCCCACGTCGACGCTCGGCTGCGCGGGCCTGATGCGTGCCTACCGCGACGGCAACGTCGTCATCTGCAATGCGGTGGGTACCGGCGTGGCCGACGACAAGTCGATCTACCCCTACGTGCCCAAGATGGTCGAGTTCTACCTTGGCGAGAAGCCGATCCTGAAGAACGTGCCCACCTACATGTGCCGCAACAAGGACGAGCTGCAGTACACGCTCGACAACATGAAGGACCTGGTCGTCAAGGAGGTGCACGGCGCCGGCGGCTACGGCATGCTCATCGGCCCGGCCGCCACGCAGGCCGAGATCGAAGACTTCAAGAAGGCCGTGATCGCCAAGCCCGATGGCTACATCGCGCAGCCCACGCTGAGCCTTTCCACATCGCCGACTTTTGTCGACGCCGGCATTGCGCCGCGCCACATCGACCTGCGCCCCTTCGTGCTCTCGGGCAGCGAGGTGCAGATGGTGCCCGGCGGCCTGACGCGCGTGGCGCTCAAGGAGGGCTCGCTGGTGGTCAATTCGTCTCAGGGCGGCGGCACCAAGGACACCTGGATTCTCGAGGCGGACCGCAGTGCCAAGCCGAAGGCGTCGCAGTCGCAAAGTCAATCGCAATCGGCCTAGCGTAGCAGGCAAGCAAGGAATCAGGAGAACAAACGATGCTGTCACGCACTGCCGATCACCTCTACTGGATGTCGCGCTACACCGAGCGCGCGGAAAACACCGCGCGCATGCTCGACGTCAACTACCAGACCTCGCTCCTGCCCCAGTCGGCCGAAGTGGCCAAGTACGGCTGGCAGGGCGTGCTTTCCATCAGCGAACTGCTGCCCTCGTACAACAAGAAGTACGAGCAGATCACGCCTCACGATGTGATGGAGTTCATGGTCAAGGACGAGAGCAATCCGTCTTCGATCGTCTCTTGCCTCAAGGCCGCGCGCGAAAACGCCCGCGCGGTTCGTGGCGCGCTCACCACCGAGGCGTGGGAAACCCAGAACACCACCTGGCTCGAAGTCAACCGCATGCTGCGCGCCGGTGATTTCGAACGCGACCCGGCTCAGTTTTGCGAATGGGTCAAGTTCCGCTCGCACCTTTCGCGCGGCGTGACGCTCGGCACCATGCTGCAGGACGAGGCCTTTTACTTCTCGCGCCTGGGCACCTTCCTCGAACGCGCCGACAACACCGCGCGGCTGGTGGACGTGAAGTTTCACGCCCTCAACAGCGAGTTCTTCGGCACCGCCACCGAGGAAGACCAGGAGTACGACTTCTATCACTGGAGCGCCATTTTGCGCAGCGTCTCGGCCTTCGAGGTGTACCGCAAGGTGTACCGCGACGTGATCAAGCCGGAGCGCGTGGCCGAACTGCTGATTCTTCGCGCCGACATGCCGCGTTCGCTGCACGCGAGCCTGGTCGAGGTGGTGAACAACCTTGCCAAGGTGCAGAACGAGCAGAGCGCCGAAACCCAGCGCCGCGCCGGCAAGCTGCTGGCCGACCTGCAGTACGCGCGGGTCGACGAAATCCTGGCGACCGGGCTGCATGCCTACCTCACGCAGTTCCTCGATCGGGTGAACGAGTTGGGCGGTCGCATCAGCCAGGACTTTTTGGTCCCGGCGCACTGAAGGCCCGCAGGCTGCCGCGCCTCAGGTGGCGGTGGCCTGCCGCACCGCGCGCTCCCAGCGCGCCATCGATTCCTCGGCCTGCGCGCGGCCCATGGTCGGCATGAAACGGCGCTCCACTTTCCACAGCTTCGACAACTGGCGCGCGTCGCTGTAGACGCCGGTCGACAGGCCCGCGAGGTAGGCAGCGCCCAGCGCGGTGGTCTCGATCACTTCGGGCCGCACCACGGGAATGCCGAGCAGATCGGCCTGGAACTGCATCAGCAGGTCGTTCACGCTGGCGCCGCCATCCACACGTAGCTCGGCCACGGGCGTACCACCGGCGGCGACCGCATCGCGGCTCATGGCCTGCAGAAGCGCGGCGCTCTGGTAGGCAATGCTCTCGAGCGCGGCGCGCGCGATGTGCGCCACGGTGGTTCCGCGCGTCAGGCCGGTGATGGTGCCGCGTGCATCGGCGTTCCAGTAGGGCGCGCCCAGGCCGGTGAAGGCCGGCACCATCATCACGCCGCCCGCATCGGGCACGCTTTCGGCAAGCGACTGCACTTCGGCGCTGCCCTTGATGGCCTTGAGCCCGTCGCGCAGCCACTGCACCACGGCGCCGCCGACGAAGACGCTGCCTTCCATGGCGTACTGCGGCGTGGCGTCTGTCTGCGCGGCGCTGGTGACGAGCAAGCCGTTGTGCGAAGGCTGGAACGCCGCGCCCGTGTGCATGAGAAGGAAGCAGCCGGTGCCGTAGGTGTTCTTGGCCATGCCGGCTGCAAAGCAGGCTTGGCCGAAGAGGGCGCTCTGCTGGTCGCCGGCCACGCCGCCGATGGGCAGGGCGCGGCCGAGCAGTGCCTCGTCGGTGTCTGCAAAGTGGGAGCTCGACGGTTGCACCTTGGGCATGAGCGCGACGGGAATATCGAGGGCCTTGAGCAGGTCGGCATCCCATTCGTTGCTGTGCACGTTGAAGAGTATGGTGCGCGAGGCGTTGCTCACGTCGGTTACATGCACCTTGCCGCCGGTAAGCTGCCACATGAGCCAGCTGTCGACGGTGCCGAAGGCGAGCTCGCCGCGTTCGGCCTGCGCGCGTGCGCCGGGTACGTTGTCGAGCAGCCAGCGCAGCTTGGTGCCTGAAAAATACGCGTCGATGACCAGCCCGGTTTTTTCCTGGATGGTGCCGGTCATGCCATCTTCGCGCAGCTTTGCACACAGCGGTTCGGCGCGCCGGTCTTGCCACACGATGGCGTGGTGCACGGGCTGGCCGGTCTTGCGGTTCCACAACACGGTGGTTTCGCGCTGGTTGGTAATGCCAATGGCATGGATGTCGGAAGGCTGGAGCTTGGCCTTGACGAGCACTTCGCGTGCGGTGGCCAACTGGCTGTGCCAGATCTCCATCGGGTCGTGTTCTACCCAGCCGGGCTGAGGGTAAATTTGTGTGAGTTCCTTTTGCGCGATGGCGACGATGCGGCCTTCGCGATCGAACACGATGCTGCGGGAGCTTGAGGTGCCCTGGTCGAGTGCTAGCAGGTAGGTCATGGCTTGGGTGTTCCTTGGAGTCTGGTCATGCTTGACTTGTGTTCTTGGCGCTGTCGTTTTGGCGCGGCTGTTCAGGGCACGTGCAAAGGCCACCGGGTACTCCCCTCCGCGAATGTCCCCCGCCTTCGGCTCCTCCTTTATTTCGCTGCGGGGAGCACCCGATGCCCTGTGCACACCGGGCGTGGCGCTTGTTCCGTTCGATCAACAACCGCTCTGTGCAATGCTCACGTCGATGGGGTGCCTTGCGCAGCGAAATAAAGGAGGAGGCCGCAGGCCGGGGGACATTCGCGGAGCAAGGTACCCCGTCGGCGGGAGCGCACCCTGAATGCCTTCCAGCGCGGCAAACAAAACCACAAGCCCTCATCTCAATCGCGCGCAATTTCAAGCCGAACCTGCGCCGCATGCAGCAAATCAGCAAAAGGCGGCGGCGGCTCCGCGTCGGTAAACAGACGGTCGATCTGCGACAACGTGCCCAACTGGATCATCGCCGGCCGATTGAACTTGCTCGCGTCCGCCGCCAGCCACACCTCGCGAGCTTGCGCGATGATGGTTTGCGCCACCTTCACTTCACGCAAATCGAAGTCGCGCAATGATCCGTCGGCCTCGATGCTCGACACCCCGATCAGTGCGATGTCGACCTTGAACTGCCGGATGAAATCGATGGTGGCCTCGCCCACGATGGCGCGGTCGCGCGGCCGCACCGACCCGCCCGCGACGATCACCTCGCACGAGGTATTGCCGCTCAATATGGTCGCCACGTTCAGGTTGTTGGTGATCACGCGCAGGCCCGTGTGCCGCAGCAAGGCCTTGGCAATGGCTTCCGTGGTGGTGCCGATGTTGAGGATCAGCGAACAGTCGTTGGGCACCAGCTCGGCCACGCGCCGCGCAATGCGTGCCTTGCCTTCCGCATGCAGCGTTTCGCGCTGCTGGTAGCCGATGTTCTCTGTGGTGGAGCTCGGCACGCGCACGCCGCCATGAAAACGCGTGAGCAGGCCTTCGTCGGCCAGCCGCTGCACGTCGCGCCGCACCGTTTGCAGCGTAACGCCGAGCATCTCGGCCAGCTGTTCCACAGTGACGGAGCCGCGCGTGCGCACGGTATCGAGAAGGTTGATCTGGCGCGGATTGGAGTTCACAAAAGCGTCGTGGAGAACGGGAAGACTCTCTGGAGAGTACAGGCCGTGTCACTTTAAAACGAAAGAAAACGAACCGTACTAAGGGAAAACTCGGGGGAAAATCGCGTCAAAAGGAATCCAAATGAAAAGACGCGAAAATACAATGGCGCCCTCCCGTGACCGAAGTCACGAACCAACGGGCCCATCTTCTGTGAGCGATTTCTCCTCCAATTCGCCTCTGCCGGCAACCGATTGCGATGTGCTGATCGTCGGCGGCGGCATCAACGGCTGCGGCATTGCGCGCGACCTGGCGGGTCGGGGCTGGCGCGTGGTGCTGTGCGAAAAGGATGATCTCGCCTCGCACACGTCTTCCTCGTCGACCAAGCTTATCCACGGCGGGCTGCGCTACCTGGAGTATTACGAGTTCTCGCTCGTGCGCAAGGCGCTGCAGGAGCGCGAAGTGCTGCTCAAGAGCGCGCCGCACATCATGTGGCCGCTGCGCTTCGTCATGCCGCATGACCCGTCGATGCGGCCGGGCTGGATGATCCGCATCGGCCTGTTCATGTACGACCACCTCGCCAAGCGCGAAGTGCTGCCGGGCTCGCGCAGCATCGACCTGCGCAGCCATGCGGCCGGTGTGCCGCTGAAGCCGCAGTTCAAGCGCGGCTTTGTCTATTCCGACGGCTGGGTCGACGACGCGCGGCTGGTGGTGCTCAACGCCGTGGACGCCCGCACGCGCGGCGCCGAGGTGTTCACGCGCACCCGCTGCGTTCATGCACAACGCGACGCCGATGGCTGGACGGCCACGCTTGAGGCTGCGGACGGCGGCATTCGCGTGGTGCGCGCCCGCGCCGTGGTCAACGCGGCGGGGCCATGGGCGGAATCGTTCCTGCGCGGCGTGGCGCAGTCGGCCAAGGGGGAGGCGCTCGCCACCCGGCATCTGCGGCTGGTCAAAGGCAGCCACATCGTGGTGCGGCGCCTCTTCGAACACGACCATGCCTACATCTTCCAGAACCCCGACAAGCGGATCATCTTCGCGATTCCGTACCAGGACGAATTCACGCTGATCGGCACCACCGACATCGAACTGAACGGCGACGATCCCGGCGCGGCACGCATTGCCGACGAAGAAATCGCGTATCTCTGCACCCAGGCCAGCCGCTACTTCGAGAAGCCGATCGTGCCGGCCGATGTGGTCTGGACCTACTCTGGCGTGCGTCCGCTACTCGACGATGCCTCGGGCGACCCCTCGGCCGTGACGCGCGACTACATGCTGGAGTCCAACACCGCCGCGGCGCCGCTGCTGTCGGTGTGGGGCGGCAAGATCACCACCTTTCGGAAGCTCGCCGAAGACGCGGCCGACGAGGTCGGCAAGATGCTCGGCCAGCCGAACGCGCAACGCCCGGCCTGGACCGACGGCGCCTTTCTGGCGGGCGGCGATCTTTCCGGATGGATCGGCGCGCCGAAGCGGCCGGACGACGACTTCGAACGCTTCGTGGCCGCGGTGCAGGCCCGCTACCCCTGGCTCGACGCCAGGCTTGCGCGGCGCCTCGCACGCGCCTATGGTGCGCGCGTGGCCGAGCTGCTTGGCAATGCGCAGTCCATGGCCGACATGGGCGACGCCGTAGCGCCGGAGCTTCATGAGGGCGAACTGCGGTTTCTGCAGGAAAGCGAATGGGCCATGAGCGCGGACGACGTGCTCTGGCGCAGGTCGAAGCTCGGCCTGCGCTACACGGCCGAAGAACGCGCGCAGGTGGCCGCCTGGCTGCAGGCGCATGCAAAGAACAACAGCAACACGATCAACCGGGAGCGCTGATGCAATTGACTCTGGAGCGCGTCACCAAGAAGGTCGGCGCGCAAACATGGCTCTACGAGCAGAGCATCGCCCCGCGCAGCGGCGCGGTCACCGTGCTGCTGGGCGCGACCCAGGCCGGCAAGACCAGCCTGATGCGCCTCATGGCGGGGCTGGACACGCCGACTACCGGCAAGGTGCTGGTCGACGGCAAGGACGTGACCGGCATGCCGGTGCGCGAGCGCAACGTAGCCATGGTGTACCAGCAGTTCATCAACTATCCGTCGCTCAAGGTGGCGGACAACATCGCCTCGCCGCTCAAGCTGCGCGGCGAGAAGAACGTCGATGCCCGGGTGCGCGAGCTGGCCGACAAGCTGCACATCGGCATGTTCCTCGACCGCTTGCCGGCCGAGCTTTCGGGCGGGCAGCAGCAGCGCGTGGCACTGGCGCGCGCGCTGGCCAAGAATGCGCCGCTCATGCTGCTCGACGAGCCGCTGGTCAATCTCGACTACAAGCTGCGCGAAGGCCTGCGCGAGGAGCTGACGCAGCTGTTTGCAAGCGGCGACTCCACCGTGATCTACGCAACTACAGAGCCCGGCGAGGCGCTCCTGCTCGGCGGCTACACGGCCGTGATGGACGCCGGCGAGCTGCTGCAATACGGCCCCACGGCCGAGGTGTTCCATGCGCCGCAGTCGCTGCGCGTGGCGCGCGCCTTCAGCGATCCGCCGATGAACCTGCTGCCCGGCACTGCATCGGCGGGCCGCGTGCAACTTGCCGGCGGCCCGGCGCTGGCCTTGGCCGTGCCTGAAAACGTGTCGGGCGCGGTCACTGTCGGCCTGCGCGCAAGTGCGCTCAACGTGGGCGCGGGGGAGGGCGACATCGGCCTGCCCGGCAAGGTGGAGCTGGCCGAAATCTCCGGTTCCGACACCTTCGTTCACGTCGATACCGCGGTCGGCGAGCTGGTGGCGCAGCTCACCGGCGTGCACCGCTTCGAATTGGGCACCTCGATCACGCTGTACTTCAGCCCCTCGCAAGCCTATGTGTTCGATGCCGGCGAAAAGCTGGCGCTCGCGCCGGCATGGCGCAAAGGAAACTGACATGGCCCGCATCGACCTGGACCTGGCCCACGCCTACCGCCCCAACCCCACGCAGGACAGCGACTACGCGCTGCTGCCGCTGCAGATGAGCTTTCGCGACGGCGGGGCCTATGCCTTGCTCGGCCCCTCCGGCTGCGGCAAGACGACCATGCTGAACATCATCTCGGGCCTCTTGGTGCCTTCGCAGGGCACGGTGAAATTCGACGGCCGCGACATGACGCGCGCCACGCCGCAGGAACGCAACATCGCGCAGGTGTTCCAGTTTCCGGTGATCTACGACACCATGACCGTGGCCGAGAACCTCGCGTTCCCGCTGCGCAACCGCAAGGTGCCTGAAGACCAGATCAAGAAGCGCGTGGGCGAGATTGCCGAAATGCTCGACATGAGCGGCCAGCTCAACCAGCGCGCCGCAGGCCTTGCGGCCGACGCCAAGCAGAAGATCTCGCTCGGCCGCGGGCTGGTGCGCAGCGATGTGTCGGCCGTGCTGTTCGACGAGCCGCTCACCGTGATCGACCCGCACCTGAAGTGGCAGCTGCGCCGCAAGCTCAAGCAGATTCACCGCGAGCTCAAGCTCACGCTGATCTACGTGACGCACGACCAGGTCGAGGCGCTCACCTTTGCCGAAGAGGTGGTGGTCATGACGCGCGGCAAGGCCGTGCAGGTGGGCAGCGCCGAGGCGCTGTTCGAGCGGCCGGCCCACACCTTCGTCGGTCACTTCATCGGCTCGCCCGGCATGAATTTTCTGTCGGCAAACAACACGAACGGCGCGCTCGAAGTTGCAGGTACGCCGCTCGTTCCTACGCGCCAGCTGCCCGAGGGGGCGATCAAACTGGGCATCCGGCCCGAATACCTGCGGGTGGTCGAACCACGGGCGCAGGGCGCCGTGCCCGCCACCGTGACGCAGGTGCAGGACGTGGGCACCCATGCCATGCTGAGCGCCGACGCCGGCGGTAGCGCGCTCAAGGCGCGCCTGCATGCCGACGCGCCGTTGCCGGCCGTGGGAGACACCGTCTGGCTGCGCGTGCTGGACACCCACACCTGCTACTACCGCGACGAGGAGCTGGTTGCATGAACGCATCGCAGCAGAACCGCTTCAAACTCATACCGAAGATGGACGCCCCATGGACGCCGTGAACAAACCCATCAACCAGAAGGCCTGGTGGCTGGTGCTGCCGGTGCTGATCTGCGTCGCCTTCTCGGCCATCGTGCCGCTGATGACGGTGGTCAACTACTCGGTGCAAGACATCATCTCGCCCGAACGCCGCGTTTTCGTCGGCACCGAATGGTTTGCCGCTGTGATGCGCGACGGCGAGCTTCATGCCGCCCTCTGGCGCCAGCTCGGCTTCTCGCTCTCGGTGCTCGCGGTCGAGATTCCGCTGGGCATTGCGCTCGCACTCTCGATGCCGGCCACCGGATGGAAATCGTCGGCGGTGCTGGTGGTGGTGGCGCTCTCGCTGCTCATTCCGTGGAACGTGGTCGGAACCATCTGGCAGATCTACGGCCGCGCCGACATCGGGCTCTTGGGCCATGCGCTGCAGAAGATGGGCATCGACTACAGCTATACCGGCAATGCGACCGACGCGTGGCTCACCGTGCTGCTGATGGATGTGTGGCACTGGACGCCGCTGGTGGCGCTGCTGTGCTTTGCGGGCCTGCGCTCGATTCCCGACGCCTACTACCAGGCCGCCCGCATCGACGGCGCCAGCAAGTTCGCGGTGTTCCGCTACATTCAGCTGCCCAAAATGCGCGGCGTGCTGATGATTGCGGTGCTGCTGCGCTTCATGGACAGCTTCATGATCTACACCGAGCCTTTCGTGCTGACGGGCGGCGGGCCGGGCAACGCGACGACCTTCCTGAGCCAATACCTCACGCAGAAGGCGGTCGGCCAGTTCGACCTGGGCCCGGCGGCGGCTTTCTCGCTGATCTATTTCCTGATCATCCTCTTGCTGTGCTTCATCCTCTACAACTGGATGCAGCGCGTCGGTACCCAGAAGGCGGAGGTGGAGCAATGAACGAGCGCAGATTCCGCAAACGCAGCATCTTCCTGCTGCTCTACATTCTTTTCGCGCTGTTGCCCATCTACTGGATGGTCAACATGAGCTTCAAGACGAATGGCGAAATCCTTTCGAGCTTTTCGTTCTTTCCGCAGCAGTTCACCTGGGCCAACTACACGCGCATCTTCACCGACGCGTCCTGGTACTCGGGCTACATCAACAGCCTGATCTACGTGGGCATCAACACGGTGATCTCGCTCACCGTGGCGCTGCCGGCGGCCTACGCGTTTTCGCGCTACTCGTTCCTGGGCGACAAGCACGTGTTCTTCTGGCTGCTGACCAACCGCATGACGCCGCCCGCAGTGTTCCTGTTGCCGTTCTTTCAGCTCTACAGCACGGTGGGCCTGATGGACACGCACCTGGGCGTGGCGCTCGCACACTTGCTGTTCAACGTGCCGTTGGCCGTGTGGATTCTCGAAGGCTTCATGAGCGGCATTCCGCGCGAGATCGATGAAACCGCTTACATCGACGGCTACAGCTTTCCGAAGTTCTTCATCCGCATTTTCCTGCCGCTGATCAAGGCCGGCGTGGGCGTGGCGGCGTTCTTCTGCTTCATGTTCAGCTGGGTCGAACTGCTGCTGGCGCGCACGCTCACCAGCGTCAACGCCAAGCCGATCGTCGCGACCATGACCCGCACCGTGAGCGCATCGGGCATGGATTGGGCTACGCTTGCGGCCGCCGGCGTGCTCACCATCGTGCCGGGTGCCATCGTGATCTGGTTCGTGCGGCACTACATCGCCAAGGGCTTTGCGATGGGGAGAGTCTGAAATGTTTGCCTGGATGTCCTGGACCACCCCGGTGGCCGTGTTCTTCATCTGCATCGCGCTGATGCTGGTCGGCATGACGGTGTGGGAGATCAAGTCGCCCACCACGCTGCGGCGCGGCTGGCTGCCGATCGAGACCACGCGCGGCGACCGGCTGTTCATCGGCCTGCTCTCGGCAGCCTATATCAACCTGATCTACATCGGCCTTGCCGAATGGGCCAAGTCCGCAATGACGCTGCAGGCCGAGCCTTCGATCTGGATCGGCTTTGTGTTTTCGATGCTGGTGCTCGCGCTGATCATGCGCAAGGGCTAGCTCGCGTACTCCGGCAATTCGGCCCGGTGCTTCCCCGGGGCCGAGGTGAATACAGCCGCACACGGGGAAGCGAAGGAACGAGGAGATAAACCATGAAGTTGCGCTACACCGCGCTCGCGGCCGCTATGGTGCTGGCACTGTCGGCCTGCGGAAAGAAGGACGAGCCTGCGGCCCAGGCTCCGGCAAGTACCCCGGCACCGGCTCCGGCAGCGGCGCCCGCCGCGGCCACTCCGGCTGCGGCACCGGCTGCGCCCGATGCGGCGGCCAAGTGGATCGACAGCGAATTCCAGCCATCGACGCTCAGCAAGACGCAGCAGGCCGAAGAACTCAAATGGTTCGTCGACGCCGCGGCAAAGCTCAAGGCCAAGGGGGTGACCGAGATCTCCGTGGTCTCCGAGACCATCACCACGCATGAATACGAGTCGAAGACGCTGGCCCGCGCCTTCGAGGAAATCACCGGCATCAAGGTGAAGCACGACCTGATCCAGGAAGGCGACGTGGTCGAGAAGCTGCAGACCTCGATGCAGTCGGGCAAGTCGATCTACGACGGCTGGATTTCGGACTCGGACCTGATCGGTACCCACTACCGCTACGGCAAGATGATGAACCTGACCGACTACATGGCGGGCCCGGGCAAGGAGTTCACCAACCCCGGCCTCGATGTTGCCGACTTCATCGGCACCAAGTTCACCACCGCGCCCGACGGCAAGCTCTACCAGCTGCCCGACCAGCAGTTTGCCAACCTGTACTGGTTCCGCGCCGACTTGTTCGACCGCCCCGACCTGAAGGAAAAGTTCAAGGCCAAGTACGGCTACGACCTGGGCGTGCCGCTCAACTGGAGCGCCTACGAGGACATCGCCGAGTTCTTCAGCGTCGACGTGAAGAACATCGACGGCAAGCCGATCTATGGCCACATGGACTACGGCAAGAAGGACCCGTCGCTGGGCTGGCGCTTCACCGATGCATGGCTTTCGATGGCCGGCACGGCGGACATCGGCATTCCGAACGGCGTGCCGATCGACGAATGGGGCATTCGCGTGGCCGACGACAAGTGCACGCCGGTGGGCGCAGCCGTGTCGCGCGGTGGCGCCACCAACTCGCCGGCGGCCGTGTATGCGCTGACCAAGTACGTGGACTGGATGAAGAAGTACGCGCCGCGTGAAGCCACCGGCATGACCTTCGGCGAAGCGGGCCCTGTGCCCGCCCAGGGCCAGATCGCGCAGCAGATCTTCTGGTACACGGCCTTCACGGCGGACATGGTCAAGCCCGGACTGCCGGTGGTCAACGCCGACGGCACCCCCAAGTGGCGCATGGCGCCGGGACCGAACGGCCCCTACTGGAAGCAGGGCATGCAGAACGGCTACCAGGACGTGGGTTCGTGGTCGTTCTTCAAGGGCCATGACGAGAACAAGACCGCGGCAGCCTGGCTGTACGCGCAGTTCGTCACCTCCAAGACGGTGTCGCTCAAGAAGACCGTCGTGGGCCTGACGCCTATCCGCGAATCGGACATCCAGTCGCAGGCAATGACCGACATGGCGCCCAAGCTCGGCGGCCTGGTCGAGTTCTACCGCAGCCCGGCGCGCGTGGCGTGGTCGCCGACCGGCACCAACGTGCCCGACTATCCGAAGCTCGCGCAGCTCTGGTGGAAGAACGTGGCCGAAGCCGTCACCGGCGAGAAGACGCCGCAGAAGGCCATGGACACGCTGGCGGACGAGATGGACGACGTGATGGCCCGCCTGGAGCGCGCCGGCATGGACAAGTGCGCGCCCAAGCTCAACCCGAAGGGCGACCCCGCCAAGTGGCTGAGCGACCAGCACGCCCCCTGGAAGAAGCTGGCCAACGAGAAGCCGAAGGGTGAAACCATCGAGTACAACAAGCTGCTCACGGCCTGGAAGGAAGGCAAGGTGCGCTGAACCTTCGGCGTTCTCTCTGGTCCTCTCAAGAGCCGCGCCCCAAAAGGCGCGGCTTTTTTTCGTCCATTCGTGGGATCGGCGCGACGGCATGACCAATGGCAGATGCGCCCGGCGTACGGTTGGCTTACATTCGACGGCCCCCGTTTCGCCCCAGCAAGTGACCTCTAGCATTCCCAGCCCCGCCGAGCGCCTCAAACGTGTTCTGGTGATCCACTACTCGCAGACCGGCCAGCTCGGCAGCGTCGCCGAGCAGATCGTCGCGCCGCTCAGGGCCGACCCGGAGATCTCCGTGCATGTCGAAACACTGCGCCCGCTGGCGGATTTTCCGTTTCCCTGGCCGTTCCTGACCTTCTTCGACGCCTTTCCCGAATCGGCGCACCTGAAGCCGCCGCCGCTGGCGCCGCTCTCGCTCACCGGGGGCGAGCACTTCGACCTGGTCATCCTGCCGTACCAGGTCTGGTTCCTGGCGCCGTCGCAGCCGATCGTCGCCTTCCTGAAGCATCCGCTGGCAGCGCAGCTGCTGCGGGGCAAACCCGTCGTCACAGTGATCGCCTGCCGCAACATGTGGCTGCTGGCGCACGAAAAACTCAAGGGCCTGCTCGACGCAGTGGGCGCCCGCCTGATCGACAACGTGGTGCTGACCGACCCCGGCCCGACGCTGGCCACCTTCTTCACCACGCCGGCCTGGCTGATCTGGGGCCGCAAGCGCGGTTTCTGGGGCATGCCCGACGCCGGCCTCAGCGAAGGGCAGATCCGCGGTGCCGGCCGTTTTGGCCGCGCACTGCGCGAGGCGCTGCACAACGATCTCGAACGCGGATCGCAGCCACTGCTCTCCGGCCTCGGAGCCGTTCAGGCCAACGCAAAGCTCCTGATCAGCGAAAAGGCCGGCACCCGCAGCTTTTTTCTCTGGGGCAAGCTGATCATGGCGGCGGGGCGGCCGGGCGCGTGGCAGCGCAAGCCGTTGCTGCTGCTGTACGTGGCCTTCCTCCTCGTGCTCATTGTCACGGTCGTGCCGGTGAGCTTGACGCTCCAGGCGCTGCTGCGGCCGCTGTTCAAGGGGTGGCTGACTAAAATGACAGCTCATTTCGAGCGCCCGTCGGGCTCGGCCACGGACCGTTCTCCCCGCTATGACGACTGATGTCTTCCTGACCCGCACTGCCGCCTTTCTGCCCTTTTCCCCGGTCAGCAATGAAGACATCGAAGACGTTCTCGGTCGCATCGGCGGCAAGGCGTCGCGAGCGCGGCGGCTGATTCTTCGCAGCAACGGCATCCAGTCGCGCCACTACGCGATCGACCGGGCCACCGGCCAGCTGGCCATGAGCAACGCGCAGCTCACCGCTTCGGCCATCCGGGCGCTGGGCGACGACATCGGCCCGGTCGATTGCCTCGTCAGCGGCACGTCGCTGCCCGACCAGCTGATGCCCAACCACGCGGTCATGGTGCACGGAGAGCTTGGCTGGCCGCGGCTCGAGGTAGTGGCTTGCGCGGGCATCTGCCTGGCGGGCACCACGGCGCTCAAGCATGCCTGGCTCTCGGTGCGCTCAGGCGACGCCCGCCGTGCGGTTGCCACGGGCTCGGAATTGGCCTCGGCCGTGATGCGCGGCTCCCGCTTCGAGGCCGAGCTGGAGCACAAGCTGCAGGCGCTCGAGGAGCGGCCCGAAATCGCTTTCGAAAAAGACTTTCTGCGCTGGATGCTCTCCGACGGTGCAGGCGCCGTGCTGCTCGAGCGAGAGCCGCGCGGCCCGCTGTCGCTGCGCGTGGAGTGGATCGACCTGTCTTCCGCCGCGCACGAACTGCCGGTATGCATGTATGCAGGCGCCGACAAGAACCCCGAAGGCGGCCTGGACGGCTGGGCGCGCACCGCGCCCGAAGACTGGCAGCGCGAGTCGACCTTTGCCGTGAAGCAGGACGTGCGCCTGCTGAACGAGAACATCGTTCGTGCCACGCTGGGCGAGCCGCTGGCGGCCATCATCGAGAAGCGCGGCCTGAAGGCTGCCGATGTCGACTGGTTTCTGCCGCATCTCTCGTCGGGCTATTTCATCGAACCCGTGAGCCAGTGCCTGAAGGCCATGGGTTTTGCCATTCCGCGCGAACGCTGGTTCAGCAATCTTGCGACAAAGGGCAACACCGGCTCGGCATCGCCTTACATCATGCTCGACGAGCTGTTCCGTTCGGGCCGCATCAAGCCAGGCCACAAGCTGCTGATGTTCGTGCCCGAAAGCGGCCGCTTCTCCAGCGGCTTCATCTACCTGGAAGCCATCTAGCCATGGACCTCGACGCCGTTCCGCAAGAAGGCAACGCCACCCTCGACGGCCACGCCAAGCTCATGTACGCGCGCGATGCGCAGGGCCGCGTGGTCACCACGCGCTCGCGCGGCTGGGAGGCGGAAGAAATCGTCACCAGCCACGCGGTCGACGTACTCATCGAGCAGGCGCAGGCCGCAAAGGAGCGCGTGGCCCAGGGGCTCGCGTCGCCGCTCGAATACTGGATGTACGAGCGCCGCATGGACGTGGCGCTGCTCTCGCAGACCAGCGGCTTCTGGCAATGGCGCGTGCGGCGCCACCTGAAGCCGAAGCATTTCGCGGCGCTGCCCGCGAAGCACCTGGCGCGCTATTCCGAGGCGCTGGGCCTGCCCGTTTCCACCTTGCAAGGCCTGCCGTGAAATTCGAACACCAGCAAGCGGCACACTGCGAAAGCGGCGTCATCTCGAACCTGATGCGCCATCACGGCGTGCCGATGACCGAGAGCATGGCCCTCGGCCTGTCGTCGGCACTGTCGTTCGCCTACCTGCCGTTCATCAAGCTTTCGGGCCTGCCGCTCATCTCGTACCGCATGCCGCCCAAGGCCATCATCAAGGGCCTGCTGGCCCCAATGGCCGCACGCTTCCGCTTCGAGACCTTTCGCAGCCCCGAAGCCGGCGCACAGCGCCTCGACGCACTGCTGGCCGCCGGGGAGCTCGTGGGGCTGCAGACCTCGGTCTACTGGCTGCCTTACTTTCCGCCCAACATGCGCTTTCACTTCAATGCGCACAACCTGCTGGTGTACGGCAAGGAGGGCGACGACTACCTGATCAGCGACCCCGTGTTCGAAGAGCCGGTGCGCTGCGCCAGTGCCGACCTTTCGCGTGCGCGCTTCGCCAAGGGCGTGCTTGCGCCCAAGGGCCTCATGTACTACCCGCAGGCCATCGAGCGCAAGGCGGTCGACGCTGCATCGGTCACAAAGGCCATCCGCAAGACCGTGCGCAACATGCTCGCCCCCATTCCCATCGTTGGCGTGCGCGGCATGCGCACATTGGCCAACCGCATGCAGAAGCTCGCGCCTGCCGATCCACGCAGCGTCGACTTCATCGGCCACGTGGTGCGCATGCAGGAAGAAATCGGCACGGGCGGGGCGGGCTTTCGTTTTATCTACGCCGGCTTTCTGCAAGAGGCCGCGGTACTGCTCCACAAGCCGCAGCTGCAGCAGATGTCCGAACGGCTCATCGCCATCGGCGACGGCTGGCGCGCTTTTGCACTCAAGGCGGCGCGCATGGTGAAGGGGCGCGAGCCGGTCGATCCTGCCGCGCTGGCTGGCAAGCTGCGGGAGCAGGCGCAGCAGGAAGAGGCCTTCTTTCGCGACCTGAAGGCTGCTGTTGCTTGAGATGACGCATTGGCTTTCTGCTCGCCGCGTTGTGGTTGAAATGCGATGTTCAGGGCGCGCACCCGCCGACGGGGTACCTTTCTCCGCGAATGTCCCCCGGCCTGCGGCCTCCTCCTTTATTTCGCTGCGCAAGGCACCCCGCCAGCGGGTGCGTTATACGGAGCAGTCGTTGATCAGCGATACATCAGCAGCGTGCCCCAGTGCACAGGGCATCGGGTGCTCCGCGCAGCGAAATAAAGGAGGAGCCCGAAGGGCGGGGGACATTCGCGGAGGGGAGTACCCGGTGGCCTTTGCACAAGCCCTGGATCAGCGGCCTTCCAAACGAGCAACCGCTACATGCTCGAACTGAAGAACCTCAGCTACCGCTACCCGCATGCCGACGCGGCCGCGTTGGCCGACGTCTCGCTAGCGGTCCCCAGGGGCTCCGTGATGGGCTTGCTCGGCCCCAACGGCGCAGGAAAGACCACGCTGATCTCGCACTTGTCGGGTGCGCTCGCAGTGCAGTCGGGCGAAATACGGATCGACGGCCAGCCGCTGCAGCAGGTCCGAGCCAAGGCGCCAACCCGCATCGCCGTCGCCCCGCAGGACCAGGCCTTCTACCCCATGCTCACCGTGGCCGAGAACCTCGCGTGCTTTGCAGCGGCCGGGGGACTTTCCGGCGAGCGCAAGAAGATTCGCATCGAAGCCTGCACGCGCTTTTCTCAGCTTGAACAGTTTGCAGGCGTGCGGGCCGAGCGGCTCTCGGGCGGCCTGAGACGCCGATTGAATCTCGCGATTGCGCTCTTGCCTGAGCCTGAGCTGATGCTGTTCGACGAGCCTACGGTAGGCGTCGATCCGCAATCGCGTGCGTTCATCCTCGACGCCATCAAGAGCCTGGCACAGCAGGGCGCCGCGGTGATCTATGCCTCGCACTACATGGAAGAGATCGAGGCCATCGCCGACCGCGTGGCCATCCTCGATCATGGACGCGTGCTGCGCGAAGGTTCCCTCGAGGAGCTATTGTCGAAAAGCGCAATGCTGCTGACTCTCGCAGCCGACGGGCTCGACGAGGCCATGCTCTCGCGGTTTGGAACGGTGGAGCCCGGCGGGGTGCATTGGCGCGTGCATCTGCACGAAGGCACAGGGCCCGGTCCGGTGCTGGCGACGCTCGAGGCCGAAGGCATCGAAGTGCGCCACGCGGAGTTCGGTCGCCACGACCTCGAGCAGCTCTTCATGGCGCTCACCCACCGCTCCTTGCGCGACTGAACACAACATGCTCTTCGCGCTCATCAAGAAGGAACTGCTGGCACTCGTGCGCGACATGCACGGGCTGGCCGCGCTGTTCCTCATGCCGATGGTCTTCATCGTGCTGATGTCGCTCACGCTCAAGGACATCTATCGACCACCGCTGGCAGAACTCAGCTATGCCGTGGACATGCGCGACACCGAAACGCCGGCGCAATGGCTGCAGCAGATCTGGCAGCGCAGCCACGGCGCACCCAAGACGCTCGATGCCGATTGGGAGGCCCAGTTGCGCAGCGGCTCGCTCAAGTACGTCATCGTGCTCGAGCCGGGCCTCTCGGCGGAGCTCGAATCGCCCGCGCTCTCGACCAAGGCGCACGTCCGTTTGCTGACGGAGCCGGGCATCGACGCCAACCTGTTCAACGCCCTGCGTGCTGAACTCGTCGGCGCCTCTGGTGAACTGAAGGCCCGGCTGGCGCTTGCGGTGCCCGGCACCTCGGGCCCGCCGCCCGGCGCCTCGATCCAGGCGCTGGTGAATGCCGAGCGCTATTCCACCGCCGGGCCGCGGCCCACCTCGGTGCAGCAGAACGTGCCAGCATGGCTGGTGTTCGGCATGTTCTTCGTGGTGGCGTCGCTCTCCAGCCTGTTCGTGCAGGAGCGCAGCTCGGGCGCGCTGGGCCGGCTGCGCAGCCTGGGCGTGTCGCGCTTCATGCTGCTGATGTCCAAAGCCTTGCCTTACCTCGGCGTCAACGTGCTGCAGGCCGTGCTGATGCTCGCTGCCGGCATCTGGCTGATGCCCTTGATCGGCGGCGATGCGCTTTCGCTTGCGGGTATCGATTGGGCTGCGTTGGTGGTTGCGCTGGCGGCCGTGAGCCTGGCCGCGGTGAGCCTGTCGCTCGCGCTGGCTTGCGCCGTGCGCAGCCATGCGCAGGCCGCGACCATCGGGCCGATGGTCAACGTGCTCATGGCGGCGGCTGGCGGCATCATGGTGCCGAAGTTCGTCATGCCGGGCTTCATGCAGCGGCTGGTCGAAATTTCTCCGATGAACTGGGGGTTGGAGGCGCTGCTTACCGTGCTGTTGCGCGGTGGCGGCGTGGCCGACACCCTGCCGCAGGTCGGCCGGCTCGTGCTGTTTGCGGCCGCCATGTTTTTGCTCGCCGTTTTCTTGTTTCGCAGGCCCGCATCGTGACCGACTCCGTTTCCGCCGAATTCATCGCCAGCCTGAAGGCCATGGTGCTCGAGGCCGTTGAAAAAGAGGCGCCTCCGGGCGGTCTTGGCGATGACGAGCCGCTGTTCGGCCCCGAAGCCCGACTCGACCTCGACTCGCTCGACGCGCTGCAGGTGTCGATGACGATCCAGCAGCGCTTCGGCGTGCGCATGCCCGACAGCAAGGAAACGCGCCGCGCGCTCACTTCCATCGCACACCTGGCGAATCACCTGGCGCAAGCGGGCAAGGCATGAGCGCCGCGCCGGGCCGCCCCAAGCAAGCTCGCGCCGCGGTGCGGAGCACGAAGGCTGTCTGATGCCGGCTGGGGGCGTGTACCTTGCCGGCATGGGCCTGGCCTGCGCGCTCGGCAACGACCTTTCATCTTCCGTGGCCGCACTTGCGCGCGGCGGTGTACCGCCCACGATGGTGGCCGTCTCTGAAAGCGTGCAGTGGCCCGTCTACACGCTGCCGCCGCAGGACGGCAGCTGGATCGAGCGGCTGCAGCGCATCGTGCGAAGCGTGGCGGCGCAGGCGGACGGGGGCGCAGGGCGTTCATGTCCGCTCTTCGTTGCATCGTCTTCCCTGGACATCGGCCTCATGGAGCACGAGGTGCAAGACCTGCGCCTGGGCGGCGATCTCCAGGACTTTGCCGGGCTCGTGGCCGGTGCGCTCGACTGGCAGGGGCCGGTGTTCACCGTCTCGACAGCCTGCACCTCCGCGATCAATGCCGTGCTCGCAGGCTGCGACCTGATTCGAAGCGGCGAAGCCGAAGAGGCGCTGGTGATCGGCGCCGAGCTTGGCAACCGCTTCACCGTGGCTGGCTTCGGCGCCATGCAACTGCTCTCACCCGATAGCGCGCAGCCTTTCGGTGCCGAGCGCAACGGGCTGGTGCTCGGCGAGGCGGTGGCCGCATTGCGCCTCAGCTCGCACCCTGGGCGCTGGCGGATTGCGGGTGGTTCCAACATGGTCGATGGGCGCAATCCTTCGGGCACCGAAGCCAGCGCGGTGATCGCCATGTGCCACGAAGCATTGGCGCAGAGCGGCCTTGGCGTGCATGACATCGATCTGGTCAAGGTGCAGGCCGCGGGCAGCCCGGTCAACGACGCGATCGAGGCCGAGGCGCTGAAGCAGGTCTTCGACGCGCTGCCGCCGCTGGTGTCGCTCAAGTCGCAGATCGGGCACACGCTGGGCGCCTCGGGCGCGGCCGAACTCGCCTTGCTGGTTGGCTGCATCGAAGCCGGCACCTGGCCTTCTGTCGGCTATGCCATCGACGGCGAACTCGGCATTGCATTGAGCACGCAGGCCCCGGCCAGGCTGCGCAGCATGCTGCTCAACGTGGTGGGGTTCGGCGGCGGGCACACGTCGCTGGTGCTACAGGACTGCGCGGCATGAGCACCCATCTCGAGCAGGCATGGCGCATCGCCGCGCACTTCACCGCCGATCCGCTGCCGGCGGATTGGCGTGACCAGCTGGCGCACCGGCTCGGCCGGCGGCCGCGGCGTGTGGGCATGTGGACCGAGCTTGCAATGTACGGTGCACGCCGCTGCCTCGACGAGGCGGGCGAGGCGGCCCTGCCCGCCGGTGCACGGCTGCGCGTGTCGAGCATGCGCGGCGCCTGGGGAGCGACGCATGGGGCGCTGGCCCAGCTCGATGCGGGCATGCTGATGCCGTTCACCTTCATGCAGAGCCAGCCGGCTCTGATGCTGGCGGAGGTGGGCCGTTGCCTCGAATGGCAAGGCGACGCGAGCTTCGCACTGTGCCGCAATCCGGAGCAGCTGCTGCGGCTTTCGCGAGCAGGAGCTGGAAGTGCCGGCTTGCTGGTCGGCATCGTGGAAGAAGAGCGCAACAGCGAAAAGCCCCGCTCCGAATGGTGGCGGCTGGTGCCGGCCTGAAGCACCGCAGTCCGGCCAGCAGCCGGGCAGGTCAATCCACTGCTGCGATCGACCGGGCGAGGTTGGCACGCGCCCGCGTTTCGAGCAGCGCATGCATCCGCGGCGTGGTGTAGATCGCCTCTCGCTCGAGGAAGCGGTTCAGGATCGCGCGGCGGCGCGGCCGACGGATCTCGTCGGGCACAAAGGCGTATTCGGCATGCACCTGCCGTTCGTACTCGTCGAACCGCGCGCGCTCGGCACCGAGGATCGACAGGTCGATGTCGATCAGCAGTTCGGCGTCGCGGCCCTCGGGCACTGCGTCGTGCCGCGTGGCCATGACCAGTGCATGCACGCGCTCAGCCGCTTCTTTAGTCGCTCCTTGCGCGAGCATCGCACTGCGTGCCCAATCGGCACTGCGAACCTCGTTGTCGTGCGCATGCACGTCGTAGATGGCGTCGTGGAACCACAGCGCGAGCGCCACTTCGCCGGGGCGCTCGGCCAGTTCTTTCTGTTGCTCGAACCACGCGAGGCATTCGCCCAGATGCTGCATGGTGTGATAGTGGCGCTGCGGCTCGCTGTAGCGGCGCTGCAACTCGATGCACAGCGCTTCGTCGGCATTGGCCGCGCCAAGTGCCCGCCACGCGGCGCTCCAGTTGTCCAGCAGCGCCTCGGGCGTCATGGAGTCATTGCTCCATGGCGGCCTTGACCTCCTGGCCTAGGTCGAGCACCGACATTGCGTAGTAGCTGCTCCAGTTGTAGCGCGTGATCACGTAGAAGTTGCGCGTGCCGGCCACGTAGGTCGGCGGTGCGTCGGCACCGTTTTGCAGCTCCACCAATGCCAGCAGCCCCTTGTGGCGCAAGCCATCGCCTTCAGGCACCGCGCCGGCCGCCACGAAGCTGTCGATGCTGAAGGTGGGCAGGATGTCCGGCGCGAGGAGCAGCGGCTTCTTGAGGCGCTCTTCTTCAAAATGCACCGGGTAGATGGCCGGCATGCCCGGCGTCCAGCCGAAGGCCTTGAAATAGCTGGCAACGGAGCCGATCACGTCGGCGGTGTTGTCGACCAGGTCGATGCGGTTGTCGCCGTCGAAGTCGACCGCGTACTTGGCGATGCTGCTCGGCATGAACTGCGGCATGCCCGTGGCGCCGGCATAGCTGCCCACGGGCACCAGCGGGTTTTCGGAGGTGCGGCTTTCGGTGCTCAAGAAGCTCTCGAGTTCGCCGCGGAAGAAGGCTTCGCGCTCCGCCGCGCGCGGGTGCGCCTGCGGAAAATCGAACGACAGCGTGGCAAGCGCATCGATCACGCGGAAGTTGCCCATGTTGCGGCCGTAGATGGTTTCGACGCCCACAATGCCCACGATGATTTCCGGCGGCACGCCGTACACCTGCTCGGCCCGCGCGAGCGTGTCGGCGTTGTTGCGCCAGAAGCGCACGCCCGCCGCAATGCGCGTCGCATCGATGAAGCGGCTGCGATAGACCTGCCAGTTCTTTACCGAGCCCACGGGGCCGGGCAGCATCAGGCGAGGCACGTTCGGCAGGAAGCGTGCGCTGCCGATGGTGGCGCGCACCCATTCGCGGTCCAGGCCGCGGCGCTCGGCCACCTCGTCGGCAAAGCGCATGGCGTCCTCGCGCGTGGCATAGGGCGTGCTGCCGGTCACCGTCTTCACGCCGCGGGCGCCGGACGCTTTCTGGGCTTGTGCCCCCGTGGACCAGGCGCAGCAGGCGGCCAGGAGGGCAATGGAGGCGGCGCGGAAGGGCGCAGGAAAAAAAGATCGCATGGCGCGATTGTGCCGCCCGTCCGGGAGGCCTCCGGGACCGATGCTCGGCGGGGATTCAGCGCCGGGGATTCACCGCCGGCCAGTTCAGCCGGCGGAACTCACCGCGCAGGGCCGCCAGCGAAGCAGGGGACGCCTTGGCATAGCGCTGGGCTTCCAGCTTCAGCAGCCAGTCGCGCACCGCGCCGGCTGCCGGGCCGAAGCGCGCCTCGGCCTGGGCGGCCATCTGGCGCGGTGGCGCCGTTTCCGGGACCTTGAGTCCGGCTTTCGCCAGCTGCGCGCGTGCCTGGCCGAGCAGGCGCAGCCAGGGGTCGTGCTGGCTGCGCTCCCACAGCGTCCAGGCGGCACCGGCGAGGCTCGCGCCCACCAGCAGGTACAGCAGCACATAGGCCAGGTCTTCGAGGCTGGGGGCTTCGAAGCCGATGCTTTTGAGCAGGTTGAGCTGGCGGCTCTGGGTGTAGTTGAGCACCCACTGGTTCCAGCTGTTGTTCACCGCTTCCCAGGCGGCGCGCACGTTCTGTGCGAGCGTGGGGCTCATAGCGCCGATGGCGCCGGCAAAGAGGCCCGGCTGCGGTGCAAGCCGCTGGAACTGGCCGACCCGGCCAGGCGATACGGCCGCGGTGGGGTCCACGCGCACCCAACCCATCCCTTCTTGCCAGACTTCGGTCCACGCGTGCGCATCGCTCTGGCGCAGTATCCAGTAGTCGTCGACGCTGTTGAGTTCACCGCCCTGGTAGCCGGTCACGATGCGCGCCGGAATGCCCAGCCCGCGCATCAGCACCACGAAAGCCGAGGCGATGTGTTCGCAGAAACCTTCCTTGCGATCGAACCAGAACTCGTCGGCCGTGTTGGCGCCATACACGCCGGGTTCCAGCGTGTAGGTGTAGCCGCCGGTGCGCAGCCGTTGCATCGCGGCACGCACGAAGGCGGCGGTATCGGCGTTGGCAAGCTCGGGCTGGGCGCGCATTTCCTCCGCGAGCGCGGCGGTGCGCGGGTTCAGGCCGGGCGGCAGGGCCAGGTAAGGCCGCAGCGCGCCGGTCTGCCGAGTCGGGCCGCTCAGGAACTGGGTGTAGCTCTCGGCGCGATAACGCACGAGGTCGGAAACCGGCCGGTTGGCGAGCCATTGCAGGTCGGGCGTTCCCGTCACTTCGAAGCCCGGCGCCTCGGGGGCGCTTTGCGCGGCATCGAGCGTGAGCAGCCAGGGCCTATGGTTGGGCTCGAGCGTGATCTCGTAGCGCACCGGCGCGCCGCTGGTGCGCAGGTTGGCCGACGATTGCCCGCCGCGCGCCCACGGTGGCAGCGCAATCCATTCACGCCCGTCGAACTGCGTCAGCACCGGGCCGCGAAAGTACATCTGGCTTTGCGGCGGTGCACGATCATTGTCGAACTTGATGCGTGCCGCAATGCTGTCGTCGAGCGCCAGTTCGGCGATGGCGCCCACGCGCATGGTGTTCGAGAGCCCCGTGCGGCCCGCCATGGCGTCGCTGGGCGTACCCCACAGCGGCGCGAACCGAGGAAACAGCAGGAACAACGCGAGCATGATCGGCGCGCCCAGCAGGGCCATCCAGCTGGCGGTACGGGCGGCCTGCATGAGCGGCGGCTTGCCCACAGGCATGTGCGCATTGACAAGCGCGGTCAATAGGCCCAGCAGCGCGAGCAGCATGGTGAACGCCGTCATCAGCGACTGCGAATAGAAGAAGTTCGTCAGCATCGCGAAGAAGCCGAGGAAGAACAGCACGAAGGCATCCCTTCGCGCGCGCAATTCCAGCGTCTTGAGCGCCAGCAAGATAACGACCAGCGTGACGCCCGGGTCGCGGCCGAGCAGGGTGCGGTGGGTGGCGAAGGTGGCGGCTACGGCCAGCGCCAGCAGGCCGGCGCGCCACCATTTGCTTGGAAGGGGGCGGGCCTCGATGGCCAGCGTGCCGCGCCACACCAGGACCATTGCGGTGATGGCGGTGCACCACCACGGCAGGTTCTCGGCCTGCGGCAAGACAATCAGCGCAATGACCGAGAGCAGGAACAGCGTGTCCCGGGCGTCCCTCGGCAGCGCCGCGATCTCGCGCCTGAACTTGTTCATGCGCGGTGCTCCTTGCGGGAGGAAAGGGCTGCGTTCAGCATAGTGCCAAGGCCTCCAGGCAGGCCCTGCGGTGGGCTTCGCCCTGCGAGGGCTGCACCACCCGTCCGGCAATGCGGATTCCGTAGTCCACGCCCAGGCGGTCCGCCATCAACACCCATGCGCAGAGCCGAGATGCGCGGGCCTCGGTCTCGGCGAGGTTGGTGGCCTGCGCGTCGAGCCAGAGTTCCTCGCGCTGGGTCTGCTGCGTGTCCCGGCTCACGAGTTCTTCAGACCCGGTGGCTTGCGCCCGGGCCGCTTTTTTCCAGACCACCAGCTTGAGCGGATCGCCACGCCGGTACGACCGCAGACCGTCATATTCACCGGCCGAGTGGGAGCGCAGGGCGGCCGATGTCGCGGCCGGGCCGGAGAGGGGTTCGCCGGGCGGCAACGGCGGCGGGTGCGCTTCGGGTGTCGGGTAGACCAGCATCTGCGCGGCCGGCCGCCACACCGTCCAGACGCGGAATGTTCCCAGCGGAAAGCGGGTTTCGGCGGTGAGCGGCGGCACGGGGTGAAGGCCGCGCCTTTCGGGCTTGAACGCAATCTCGACGGTGGAGGTGCCTTCGGCCGGCACGTCCGTCCAGGCCCACTGGCCGCTGCCGCGCACGGCCATGCCGATGCCGTAGCGCACGCTGCGCCGCGTGTTGTGCAGCACCACCCGAAAGACCGCGGCGGCGCCCGCATAGTGCGCATCGGGCGGCGTCAGGTGCATGGCCAGCCCGCGCAACGTGGCATGGCAGACGTGGATGCCCACGGCCACGCTGCCCGCGAGCAGGAAGGTCAGCAGGTAGCCCAGGTTGAGCTGGTAGTTGATCGACGCGACCAGCAGCACCAGCAGCGTGGCGGCCAGCGTCCAGCCTGCGCGCGTGGGCACGATGTAGACGTTGCGCTGCGTGAGCTCCAGCGTGTCCGAAGGCGGCCGGCGCGACAAGAACCAGCCGTCGATGCGCGAGCGTAGCGACGCGATCATCGGTGGCAAACGAGATCGTTCATCGTTAAGGCAGCGGCACGTCCGCGATCATCGCGCGCACCTGCTCCACGGCGCCGCGGCCGGCGTCTCCCACGGGCGTGAGGCGGTGCGCAATCGTCTGCGGCAGGATCGATTGCACATCGTCCGGCGCAACGTAGCTGCGGTTGGCCAGCAGCGCCTGCGCCTTGGCGGCGCGCAGCACCGCAATGCCGGCGCGGGGCGAAAGGCCCTGCAAGAACCACCGGCCGGAGCGCGTGGCGGCGATCAGGTCTTGCACGTAGTTCAAAAGCGGCTCGGCCGCATGCACCTGCTGAACGCGCTGCTGCAGTGCCGTGAGCTCGCCCGCGGTCAGCAGCGAGGGCAGGGTGGCCAGCATTTCGCGGCGGTCGGCACCCGCGAGCAGTTCGCGCTCGGCCGCGCGGTCGGGGTAGCCCAGCGAAATACGCATGAGGAACCGGTCGAGCTGCGACTCCGGCAACGCGAAGGTGCCGAGCTGGTCCTGCGGGTTCTGCGTGGCAATCACGAAGAATGGCGTGGGCAGCGGCCGCGTCTCTCCTTCGATGGTGACCTGCTTTTCTTCCATGGCCTCGAGCAGGGCGCTCTGGGTCTTGGGGCTGGCACGGTTGATTTCGTCCGCCAGCAGCACCTGCGCGAAGATGGGGCCGGGATGGAACACGAAGGCCTGCTGGCCCCGGTCGTAGATGGCCACGCCCGACAGGTCGCCCGGCATCAGGTCGGCCGTGAACTGAACGCGCGAGAACTGCAGGCCGAAGGTGTGCGAGAGCGCATGGGCGAGGGTGGTCTTGCCGACCCCCGGCACATCCTCGATGAGCAGGTGCCCGCCCGCCAGCAGGCAGGCCACGCAGTCGCGCACTTGCGCCTCTTTGCCGACGATCACCGTGTTAAGCTGATTCAGCAAAGTGGCAAGCTTCGCAGCAACGTCCATATTTGTATCCATATGCAAACGATACCGTAAGACCGCGCGGCCCCATGCTGTGTGAGGTCTAGATACGACAGAGACACGGCAAAGAGATGGGCAAGACCGGCTACTTCACACATCGCGATTGCTGGAAGCACGACATGGGACGGGGCCACCCCGAATGTCCCGAGCGGCTGGATGCCATCGAAGACAGGCTGCTGCTGACCGGCGTGGGCGACGCCCTCGAACACCGGGACGTGCCGCTGGCCACCCTTGCCCAGATCACCCGGGCGCACAGCGAAGCGCATCTGGAACACCTCGAAGAGCTCCACCAGCGCCTGGTGGCGGACGAGCCGGCCGGCGGGCCGGCCCATGCGATGCTCGACCCTGACACCATCCTGAACCGCTACACGCTGCTGGCCGCGCGCCGGGCCGCCGGAGCCGCCATTGCCGCCACTGACGCGGTGATGGCCGGCGAGGTCGACAACGCCTTCTGCTCGGTGCGTCCGCCCGGGCACCACGCCTGCCGCGAGCAGGCCATGGGTTTCTGCTTTCTGAACAACGTGGCCATTGCGGCGCGGCATGCGCTCGAGGTGCATGGCCTGGAGCGCGTGGCGGTGGTCGACTTCGACGTGCACCACGGCAACGGCACCGAAAACATTCTTTCGAACGACCCGCGCGTGCTGATGGTGGGCTTCTTCCAGCACCCGTTCTACCCGTACAGCGGCACCGACCATCCGGCCTCGAACATGCTGAACCTGCCGATTCCGGCCTATACCAAGGGCATGGACGTGCGCGAGCTGATCGAGGCCGCCTGGATGCCCCGGCTCGAAGAGTTCGGGCCCGAAATGATCTTCGTGAGCGCAGGCTTCGACGCCCACCGCGAGGACGACCTGGGCCAGCTCGGGCTCACCGAGAACGACTTCGCCTGGATCACGAGCCGCATCCAGGACGTGGCCAAGCGCCATTCGCGCGGGCGCATCGTCTCGATGCTCGAGGGCGGCTACAACCTCGATGCGCTGGCGCGCAGCGTGGAAGCGCACATCCGCGTCCTGGCCGATCTGTAACGCCGCGGGCGCGAATACGGCGCCATGTTTTCCCAAGAGATGAATTTCAACGATTTCACACAACGATTGGCGCAGGTCGACGCGCGCGGCCTGGGCATTGAACTGGCGGCGCTGGTGGCTTGCGTGGCCCTGGCCTGGATGGCAAGCCGCTGGTTCGGGCGCGACCAGCCCAAGGATTCGATCTGGTTCGGCGAGCGCACCTTCGACGGCGTGCTGTTCCCTCTGCTGGCGCTGGTGTTCACCGAGCTCGCCCGCCGCCTGGTGACCGGCTTCCAGCCGGTGCTGGTGCTGCGTATCGCGGTATCGGTTTTCCTGTCGCTGCTGGTCATTCGCCTGTTCGCGCGGGTGATGAGGGCGGTTTTCCCCGCCTCCAACCTGGTGCGGCTGCTGGAGCGCACGATTTCCTGGCTGGCCTGGATTGCCGCCATTCTCTGGATCGTCGGGCTGCTGCCGCCCGTGCTGGCCGAACTCGACAACATCACCCTCTCGTTCGGCAAGACGCGCGTCAGCCTGCAAACCATCATCCAGGGGGCGCTGTCCGCGGGGCTGGTGCTGGTGATTGCTCTGTGGATTGCCGCCACCATCGAGAAGCGCATCCTGCTGGAGGCGGTGACCGACCTGTCGATGCGCAAGGTGGCGTCGAACGCGATTCGCGCCATCCTGCTGCTGGTCGGGCTCCTGTTCGCGCTGTCGGCGGTGGGGGTCGACCTCACGGCGCTTTCGGTGCTGGGCGGTGCGCTGGGCGTGGGCCTGGGTTTCGGCTTGCAGAAGCTGGCGGCCAACTATGTGAGCGGGTTCGTCATCCTGCTGGAGCGCTCCATCCGCATCGGCGACAACGTCAAGGTCGACACCTTCGAAGGCCGCATCACCGACATCAAGACCCGCTACACGCTCATCCGTGCCGGCAACGGGCGCGAAGCCATCGTGCCGAACGAGTCGCTCATCACCAGCCGGGTCGAGAACCTCTCGATGGCGGACCGCAAGTTCAACATCACGACCAGCATCGTGGTGGGGTACGACAGCGACGTGGCGCAGGTCCAGTCGATTCTTTGCGGGGCTGCCAAATCGCAAGAGCGCGTGATGACCGATCCGGAGCCGGTCACCTATCTCTCCAGCTTTGCGCCCGACGGGCTCGAGTTCATCCTGAACTTCTGGGTCGCAGACCCCGACAAGGGCAAGGACAACGTTCGCTCGGCCATCAACATCGCCATTCTGGAAGGCCTGCGCAGCGCGGGCATCGACATTCCGTACCCCCAGCGCGTGCTGCGTGTCGAGTCGCTGCCGGCCGGCGTTTCGGGCACCCCCGACGCTGCCGTATAATCACGGAAAAGCACGATCGTTCTTTTTTTGTTGCCCCGCAGTGCAATCGCCATGAAAGCAGAGGCGGCAAAGGTCGGACTCTAGAATGACCGGCTGCCCTCGAAGCCCCCTTTTTGCAATCCAATGGAGTCAAGTCAATGAAGGTTCTAGTGCCTGTCAAACGGGTCGTCGATTACAACGTCAAGGTGCGCGTGAAGAGCGACGGCACCGGGGTGGACATTGCCAACGTCAAGATGAGCATGAACCCCTTCGACGAGATCGCCGTTGAAGAAGCCGTTCGCCTGAAAGAGAAGGGCGTTGTGACCGAAGTCATCGCCGTTTCCTGCGGCGATGCCAAGTGCCAGGAAACCCTGCGCACCGCCATGGCCATCGGCGCCGACCGCGGCATCCTGGTCGAGACCACCGAAGAGCTCCAGCCCCTGGCCGTTGCCAAGCTGCTCAAGGCGCTGGTCGAGAAGGAACAGCCCCAGCTCATCATCCTGGGCAAGCAGGCGATCGACGACGACGCCAATCAAACCGGCCAGATGCTCGCCGCCCTGACCGACCTGCCGCAAGCCACCTTCGCCTCCAAGGTCGAAGTGGCCGACGGCAAGGCCACCGTGACGCGCGAAGTCGACGGTGGCCTGGAAACCATCCAGCTCAGCCTGCCGGCCGTCATCACGACCGACCTGCGCCTGAACGAGCCGCGCTACGTCACCCTGCCCAACATCATGAAGGCAAAGAAGAAGCAGCTCGACACCTTCAAGCCCGAAGACCTGGGCGTGGACGTGAAGCCCCGCCTGAAGACCCTGAAGGTCAGCGAGCCGCCCAAGCGCGGCGCCGGCATCAAGGTGCCCGATGTTGCAACGCTGGTGGACAAACTGAAGAACGAAGCGAAGGTGATCTGAACATGACCGCACTTGTTATTGCCGAACACGACCACGCGACCGTCAAGCCCGCGACCCTCAACACCGTGACCGCGGCGCTCGCCTGCGGCGGCGACGTGCACGTGCTCGTGGCCGGAGCCAATGCCGCCGAAGCCGGCAAGGCCGCCGCGCAGATCGCCGGCGTGGCCAAGGTCATCGTGGCCGACAGCCCCTCGCTGGCCGAGAACCTTGCAGAGAACGTGGCTGCCCAGGTGCTGGCTATTGCCTCCAACTACAGCCACATCCTGTTCCCCTCGACCGCCAACGGCAAGAACGTCGCTCCGCGCGTGGCCGCAAAGCTCGACGTGGCGCAGATCTCCGACATCACTTTGGTTGTGAGCCCCGACACCTTCGAGCGCCCGATCTATGCCGGCAATGCCATCGCCACCGTGCAGAGCAGCGACGCCACCAAGGTGATCACGGTTCGTACCACCGGCTTCGACGCGGCAGCCGCCACCGGTGGCAGCGCATCGGTCGAAACGGCCGAAGGCGTGGCCGACAGCGGCAAGTCGAGCTTTGTGGGCCGCGAAGTCACCAAGAGCGACCGCCCCGAACTCACCGCCGCCAAGATCATCGTCTCGGGCGGCCGGGCCCTCGGCAGCGCCGAGAAGTTCACCGAAGTGATGACGCCCCTGGCGGACAAGCTGAACGCCGGCCTGGGCGCCAGCCGCGCCGCCGTCGATGCGGGCTACGCCCCCAACGACTGGCAAGTGGGCCAGACCGGCAAGATCGTCGCGCCGCAGCTGTACATCGCTGCCGGCATTTCGGGCGCCATTCAGCACTTGGCCGGCATGAAGGACTCCAAGGTGATCGTCGCGATCAACAAGGACGAGGAAGCACCGATCTTCTCGGTGGCCGACTACGGCCTTGTGGCCGACCTGTTCACGGCCGTGCCGGAACTGGTCAAGGCGCTCTGACGCGATTGCCGCACTGAGCCGGAGGGCATCGTTCGCGATGCCCTTTTCGTATCCGCTGTATCTGGAGACAAGAGATGAGCTACACCGCCCCCCTCAAGGACATGCTGTTCGACATCGAGCACCTGGCCAACATCGGCGAGATCGCCAAGCTGCCCGGCTTTGAAGATGCGGGCCTCGAAACCGCGCAAGCCGTGCTCGAGGAATGCGCGCGCTTCAACCAGGACGTGGTCGCGCCGCTGAATGTGGAGGGCGACCGCAATCCTTCGTCGTTCAAGGGCGGTGAAGTCACAACCACCCCGGGCTTCAAGGAAGCCTTTGCGCAATACGTGTCGGGCGGCTGGCAGGGCCTGCAGCATCCGGCGGACTTCGGCGGCCAGGGTCTGCCCAAGACCATCGGCGCGGCTTGCGGCGAGATGCTCAACTCGGCCAACATGAGCTTTGCGCTGTGTCCGCTGCTGAGCGACGGCGCCATCGAGGCGCTGCTCACGGCCGGCTCCGACGAGCTCAAGGCGGTGTACCTGGAAAAGCTGGTGAGCGGCCAATGGACCGGCACCATGAACCTCACCGAGCCGCAGGCCGGCAGCGACCTTGCGCTGGTGCGCAGCCGCGCCGAACCGCAGGTGAGTCCATCCGGGCAGCCTGACGGCACCTACAAGATCTTCGGCACCAAGATCTTCATCACCTACGGCGAGCACGACATGGCCGAGAACATCGTGCACCTCGTGCTTGCGCGCGTCACCGGCGCGCCCGAGGGCGTGAAGGGCATCAGCCTGTTCGTGGTGCCCAAGTTCATTGTCGGCAAGGATGGTTCACTGGGTGAGCGCAACGACGTGCACTGCGTGAGCATCGAGCACAAGATGGGCATCAAGGCCTCGCCCACCGCCGTGCTGCAGTACGGCGACAACGGCGGCGCCGTGGGCTACATCGTGGGCCAGGAGAACCGCGGCCTCGAGTACATGTTCATCATGATGAACTCGGCCCGCTACGCCGTGGGCATGCAGGGCATTGCCATCGCCGAGCGCGCCTACCAGCATGCCGTGGCCTATGCAAAGGACCGCGTGCAGAGCCGCCCCGTCGACGGCTCGATGAACGCGAGCGCGCCGATCATTCACCACCCCGACGTGAAACGCATGCTGATGACGATGCGTGCCTACACCGAAGGCTGCCGCGCCATGGCGAGCGTGGCCGCAGCCGCCTACGACGCGGCGCACCACCACCCCGATGCGGACGCCCGCAAGCAGAACCAGGCGTTCTATGAATTCATGGTGCCGCTGGTCAAGGGCTACAGCACCGAGATGAGCCTGGAAGTGACCTCGCTCGGCGTGCAGGTGCACGGCGGCATGGGCTTCATCGAGGAGACGGGCGCGGCGCAGTATTACCGCGACGCCAAGATCCTCACGATCTACGAAGGCACCACGGCCATCCAGGCCAACGACCTCGTGGGCCGCAAGACGGCGCGCGACGGTGGCCAGACGGCCAAGGCCATTGCCGTGCAGATCGAGAAGACCGAAGCCGAGCTCGCGAAGAGCGAAAGCGCGGCGGCTGCGGCGGTTCTCAAGCGCCTGAAGGCCGCGCGCGAAGCCTTTGTCGAGGTGGTCGATTTCGTCGCGGGCCAGACCAAGGCATCGCCCAATGCGGTGTTTGCGGGCAGCGTGCCTTACCTGATGCTGGCGGGCAACCTCGTGGCCGGCTGGCAGCTGGCACGCTCGCTGATCGTTGCGCAAGAGCTCGCTTCGCGCAGCGTCGACATCGATTTCATGCAAGCCAAGGTTGCCACCGCGCGCTTCTACGCCGAGCACATCCTCAACAAGGTGCCGGGCATGCGCGACAGCATTGTCGATGGGGCCGAGAGCGTCACGGCACTGGCAGTCGACGCCTTCTGACCCAAGACCCTGTGTCGCGCACCTGACGGGCGGCGCGGCCTTCCCCTTATATAAAACCGAAACCTCATTCCGGAGAAGACATGTCCAAGCTGCCCCCCGTGCTCGCGAACCTGCCGTTGCCGATCATCGGCTCGCCGCTGTTCATCATCAGCAACCCCAAGCTTGTGATCGCGCAGTGCAAGGCCGGCGTGGTCGGCTCGATGCCGGCACTCAACGCCCGCCCCGCTGCGCAGCTCGAAGACTGGCTGGCCGAAATCACCGAGGAACTCGCGGGCTACAACAAGGCCAACCCGGACAAGCCCGCGGCGCCGTTCGCCATCAACCAGATCGTGCACAAGAGCAACGACCGCCTCGAGCACGACATGGAAATGGTCGTGAAGTACAAGGTGCCGATCGTCATCACCTCGCTGGGCGCGCGCACCGATGTGAACGACGCGGTGCACAGCTACGGCGGCGTCACGCTGCACGACATCATCAACAACAAGTTCGCGCAGAAGGCCATCGAGAAGGGCGCCGACGGCATCATCGCCGTGGCGGCCGGTGCCGGCGGCCATGCGGGCGTGAAGAGCCCGTTTGCGCTGGTGCAGGAAATTCGCCAGTGGTTCGACGGCCCCATCGCGCTCTCGGGCTCCATTGCCACCGGGGGCGCGGTGCTCGCGGCGCAAGCCATGGGTGCCGACTTCGCGTACATCGGCACCGCATTCATCGCCACCGAAGAAGCGCGCGCCAGCGATGAATACAAGCAGGCGATTGTCGAAGGCACCTCCGACGACATCGTGTATTCGAACCTCTTTACCGGCGTGCACGGCAACTACTTGGCACCCAGCATCGTCAAGGCCGGCATGGACCCGGCCAACCTGCCCGAAGGCGACGTGAAGACCATGAACTTCGCCGCCGGAGAAGGCAGCAAGGCCAAGGCCTGGAAAGACATCTGGGGCTCGGGCCAGGGCATCGGCGCCGTCACCGAAGTGGCCAGCGCCGCCGCATTCATCGAAAAGCTCAAGCGCGAATACCAGCAGGCAAGGCAGCGGCTCGCGCTTTGAACGGCGCGGACAAACCGGCACCTGCCGCGGAGCCCCCGCAGCGCGGGCGGATGCCGCTGCTCGACATTGCCAAGGGCATCGCTTGCGCGGTGATCGTCGGGCACCACCTGACGCGCTACGGCGCAATGCCGGCAGGGGCCCTTCCCCTGGCCCCCGCCTTCCTTGGCTGGCTGGCGGACGATGGCCGGCTTGCCGTGCAGGTGTTCCTGGTGATCGCGGGTTTTCTGGCGGCCGCCAGCCTGGCGCCCGACGGCGTGCTGCGCGTCGACCGCCCCATGGCCCGTATCCTGCAGCGCTATGGCCGGCTGGTGATGCCCTACCTGGCCGCGCTCACCGTGTGCGTGCTGGTCGCCGCGCTCGTGCGCCCCTGGATAAGCGGAGACGATGTGCCGGCTTCGCCCAGCATCGGCCAACTGTTCGCCCACGGCTTGCTGATGCAGGATCTGCTGGACTACGACGCGCTCTCCACCGGCGTCTGGTATGTGGCCATCGACTTTCAGCTCTTCGTGCTGGCGCTGACGCTCATGGGAATGCCGGCCATGCTGCGGCGGGGCAGGGCGGCCTCGTTGGCGGCCGCCTCACGCGAACATTGGATTTCTGTGGCGCTCGTGCTCGCCGTCGCCATCGCTTCGCTGGTGGTTTTCAACCGCAACGCCGATCTCGACGACACGGCGTTCTATTTCTTCGGTGCCTACGGCCTTGGCATGCTGGTGTTCTGGATCGGGCGCGCCACGCGCGACAGCACCTGGCAAAGCGCCATCGCGCTGCTGGCGTTGACCGGCGCGGGCGCGCTGGCCATCGATTGGCGCAGCCGCATCGCCATTGCGCTGGTGAGCGCGCTGTTGGTTGCCGTTGCGCAGCGGCAAGACTGGCTTTCGCTCGCAGGCCGGCCGAATGCGGCCATGCCGCTGCAGCGTCTGGGCCGCATCTCGTATTCGCTGTTCCTCATTCACTTTCCGGTGCTGCTGGCCACGAACGCAGCGGTTGCGCAACTGGGGCCGCACGACGCGTGGATCGATGCGCTCGGCATGGCCGTCACCTTCGGTCTTTCAGTGGCCGCCGCGCTGGTGCTGTACCGCTGGGTGGAGGCGCGCCGGGCGTCGTGGCGCTCGGTAGCCGGACTGTTTGCTGCGCTGCTGGTCAGCGGGATGCTGGTCTCACTCTGACCTGAAAGGTCCTGGTGCCTCGGCGAAGCGCCGCAGGTGCGCGATGAAACTCTCCGCCGTCTCCGACAGCGGCTCGCCGATGCGCGTCAGCACGCCGAAGCCTTTCAGATCCTTGCCGATGGCCACGGGCAGTACGCGCAGCAGCTTCGCGCGCACGTGGTCGCGGACGACGGATTCCGGCAGCGCGCCCACCGCGTCGCTGGCCTGCAGCAATTGCAAGGTTGCGAAGACGGACGCGCATTCCACCAGGTTTGCAGGCGTGCTCCGTCCCACCGAGGTGAATTCCTCTTCCATCAATTGCCGGGCGGGGCTGGTCAGCGGCTGAAGAATCCAGGGCCAATCCGTGAGCGCTTCCAGCGTCAGGCCGCGCTGGCGCGCGCATGGGTGTCCGCGCCGCACCACGACCTGCATGGTCTCGTTGGCCAGCGGTGCGAATGCAAAGGTATTGTGCTGCTTGAGCGACGAAAAGCGTCCGACGGCGATTTCGATCTCGTGCCGGTCAAGCAGGGCGCCGACCTGGTCGCTCGTTTCGCCGAGGAGGCGGACGTTGAGGAGAGGGCGCTCGCGCTTGATCTCCGCCATCGCACGCGCAACGAGGTCGGGTGCCGCTCCCATGATTGCGCCGATGACCAGTTGCCCATGGCCGCCGCGCTGCTTGATCTCCAGGCCTTCGAGGAAGCGGGACAGGCCGGCCTGGGATTGGCGCGCATAGGCGACGACTTCCTCTCCGAGGGGCGTGGGACGCAGGCCCCGCGAATGGCGCTCGAACAATGGAAACCGGAATGCCGATTCGATGTCCGCCAGCATCTTGGTGGCCGAGGGCTGGGTCACGCTGACCGCGGAGGCAGCCTGGGCGAGCACAGGTGTGTCCGCCAGCGCGGCCAGAAGTGCCCAGTGCTTCAGTCGCAGGCGATTGATGAGCCGGGGCGCGCCGGTCGGATTGTTGATTCGATATTCCATTTCGGAAATGCTACCGGCAAATTTTCGATTGGATCGTAATGGCGGGCGCTTCTAGAGTCCAGGCCATCAAACATCACGGAGACGAACCATGAGACTGTTGCGATATGGCCCTGCGGGCCAGGAACGGCCGGGCCTGCTTGACGCCGACGGGATCCTGCGGGACCTGTCATCCTTTGTGGCGGACATCACCGGCGAGGTTCTTTCCCCCGCGAGCCTTGCCAGGCTTGCGGCGCTCGACCCGCAAAGCTTTCCGGCCGTGCCGGGCCAGCCGCGGCTGGGTGCGCCGGTCGGGAACATCGGGAAGTTCATCGCGATCGGCCTGAACTACGCGGACCACGCGGCCGAGTCGAACCTGCCGCTGCCGACTGAACCGACGGTGTTCACCAAGGCGATTTCCTGCATCGTCGGCCCCAACGACGACGTCACCATTCCACGCGGTTCGGTCAAGACGGACTGGGAGGTCGAGCTGGGCTTCGTGGTCGGCACCCGCGCAAGCCATGTGCCCAAGGAGCGTGCGCTGGAGCACATCGCGGGCTACGTGCTCATCAACGATGTGTCGGAGCGGGCCTTCCAGATCGAGCGGGGCGGTACATGGGACAAAGGCAAGGGGTGCGACACCTTCGGGCCGATCGGGCCCTGGCTCGTGACGCGCGACGAAGTGGGGGATGCGCAGCAGCTCGGCATGTGGCTCGACGTGAACGGGCAGCGCCGCCAGACCGGCAGCACCGGCACGATGGTGTTCGACTGCGCAACCATCCTGAGCTACCTGAGCGAGTTCATGACGCTGATGCCGGGCGATGTTGTCACCACCGGCACGCCGCCTGGGGTCGGCATGGGCATGAAGCCCGAGCCCGTGTACCTGAAGGCCGGCGACGTGATGACCCTGGGCATCGACAGGCTCGGCACGCAGAAGCAGACCGTGGTCGCATGGAAGGAGGCCGCATGACTGCCGCTCCTTACGCCAACCGCTTTGCCGGCCGCCGCGCCATCGTCACCGGCGGCGCCGCCGGCATCGGCCTGACCTTTGCCAAGCGCTTCGTCGCCGAAGGCGGCTCGGTGAGTCTGTGGGACATGAACCAGGGAGCGCTGGACCAGGCGTGCGCCGCGCTGGGTGCCAAGGCTTCTGGCGTCAAGGTCAACGTGGCCGACTGGGCGGAGGTCGAGGCAGCGGCCGCCACTTCGGCCGCGCAGCTCGGCGGCGGCATCGACGTGCTCGTGGCCTGCGCGGGCATCACCGGCCCCAACGTGCCGCTGGCCGAGTACCCGGTGGACCAGTGGCGGCGGGTGGTCGACGTCAACCTGAACGGGCTCTTCTATTGCAACCGCGCCGTGCTGCCGTACATGCAGGCCGGCAACTACGGCCGCATCGTCAACGTGGCCTCGGTGGCGGGCAAGGAAGGCAATCCCAACGCCTCGGCCTACAGCGCATCGAAGGCGGCGGTGATAGGGCTGACCAAGTCGCTCGGCAAGGAACTCGCCAAGGCCAACATCACGGTCAACGCCGTGACGCCGGCGGCAGTGAAGACCGCGATCTTCGACCAGATGTCGCCGCAGCACATCGAGTTCATGTTGTCGAAGATCCCGATGGGGCGCTTCGGCACGGTCGACGAGATCGCGGCGGTGATCGGCTGGCTCGCGAGCGAGGAGTGCTCGTTCACCACGGGCAGCGTGTTCGACGCCTCTGGAGGCCGCGCCACCTATTGAAGCCGTGCGGCCGGCATGCCGCGAACAGACAAACACAAATAACGGAGACCTCGATCATGAATTCCATCGCCACGAGCACCGCGCTCGACAAGGTGATCGCCAAGGCGATCCGCCGCCTGGTGCCCTTCCTGCTGCTGATGTACGTGCTGGCCTTTCTTGACCGTGCCAACGTCGGCTTCGCCAAGAAAGCCTTCCAGCTCGACACAGGTCTTTCGGACGCGGTGTTCGCCTTCGGTGCCGGTATCTTTTTCATTGGCTATGCGCTGTTCGAAGTGCCGAGCAACCTCATCATGCATCGCGTCGGCGCACGCGCCTGGATGTGCCGGATCATGGTGACCTGGGGCCTCGTGTCGGCCGCGCTCATGTTCGCGCACAACGAGACCAGCTTCTACGTCCTGCGCTTTCTGCTCGGCGTTGCCGAGGCGGGCTTCTTCCCGGGCGTCATCTACTTTCTCACGCGGTGGTTCCCGGCCAGGGCGCGCACACGCGTGATCGGCATGTTCTATTTCGGCGCACCGCTCGCGTTCATCTTCGGCAGCCCGCTCTCCGGCCTGCTGCTCGAACTGAACGGCGTGTGGGGCCTGAAGGGCTGGCAATGGCTGTTCCTGGTCGAAGGCGTGATGGCGTCGCTGGTCGGCGTGTGGGCCTACTGGTACCTGGACAACAAGCCGCTGGACGCGCGCTGGCTGTCCGTCGACGAACGTCAGTTGCTGGAACACGCCATTGCCGCCGAAGAAGAGCACAAGACCGCGCACGGACCCGCCACGGTGCTGAAGGCGCTGACCAATGGCCGCGTGCTGTTTCTTTCGCTGATCTATTTCCTGATCCAGGTCAGCGTTTACGGTGTGGTGTTCTATCTGCCGACTCAGGTGGCGGCGCTACTCGGCAAGAACGTCGGGTTGGTGGTGGGCTTCGTCACCGCCATTCCCTGGGTCTGCGCACTGGTGGCCGCGTACTTCGTGCCGCGCCTGGCCGAGCGCACCGGCAAGCATGCGCTGATCGCCCTGGTGGTGCTGGCGATCTCGGCGGGCGGCATCGCGGTGTCGGTCAATGCCGCCTCGCCGCTCGTCGCATTGGTGGCGCTGTGTTTCGCGGCCGCCGGCTTCATCGCGGTGCAGCCCGTGTTCTGGAGCTTCCCAACGGCATACCTCGGCGGTGCGGCGGCGGCGGGTGGAATCGCGCTGATCAACTCCCTCGGCGCGCTGGGCGGCTTCGTTGCGCCCAACGTCAAGACCTGGGCCGAGCGCGCTTTTGCATCCCCCAGCGCCGGGCTCAACCTGCTGGCTGCGACCACTGTGATTGGCGCCATGCTGTTCCTGGCATTGCGCCAGACGCGCAGTGCCGCAAGGGCCGCCGCGTAGCTCAACCCTTCTTCATCTCTCTTTGCTCAACGAAAGGATTCTCCATGAGCATGCCCACCATCAAGCACGTGCGGGCTTTCACCATCCGGGGCGGCGGCGCCGACTACCACGACCAGCCCGGCGGCCATTGGATCGACGACCACATCTCGACGCCGATGAGCAAGTACCCCGAGTACCGGCAGAGCCGGCAGAGCTTCGGCCTCAATGTGCTCGGCACGCTGGTGGTGGAGATCGAAGCCAGCGATGGAACTGTCGGCTTCTCTGTGACCACCGGCGGCGACCTCGGCTGCTGGATCGTCGAGAAGCACCTGGCCCGCTTCGTCGAGGGCGCCAAGGTGACCGACATCGAGAAGATCTGGGACCAGATGTACAACGCCACGCTGTTCTACGGGCGCAAGGGCATCGTGCTCAACACCATCTCCGGGGTCGACCTGGCGCTGTGGGACCTGCTGGCCAAGGTCCGCAAGGAGCCGGTCCATGCGTTGCTCGGTGGTCCGGTGCGCGACGAACTGACCTTCTATGCAACCGGGGCCCGGCCCGACCTGGCGAAGGACATGGGATTCATCGGCGGCAAAATGCCACTGCACCACGGGCCGGCCGAACGCGAGGAAGGACTGAAGAAGAACCTCGACATGCTGGCCGACATGCGCAGCAAGGTGGGCTCCGACTTCTGGCTCATGATGGACTGCTGGATGAGCCTGGACGTGGAATACGCCACGCGCCTGGCAACGGCCGCGCGCAACGAGTTCGGCCTCAAGTGGATCGAGGAGGCGCTGTCGCCCGACGACTACTGGGGCTACGCCGAGTTGCGCCGCAACGTGCCGCGCGGCTTGCTGGTGAGTACCGGAGAGCACGAAGCCACGCGCTGGGGCTTCCGGCTGCTGCTCGAGATGGAGTGCTGCGACATCATCCAGCCCGACGTCGGCTGGTGCGGCGGCATCACCGAGCTGATCAAGATATCGAACCTGGCCGACGCGCACGGCAAGCTCGTGGTGCCGCACGGCTCGTCGGTCTACAGCTACCACTTCGTCATTACGCGCCACAACAGCCCGTTCGCCGAGTTCCTGATGATGGCACCCAAGGCCGATGAGGTGGTGCCGATGTTCCATCCGCAACTTCTCGACGAGCCGGTGCCGGTCAATGGCCGCATGAAGGCGTCCGCCCTCGATGCGCCGGGCTTCGGCGTTCGGTTGAACCCGGACTGCGCGCTGCATCGCCCCTTTCCGAGGTGAGGACGGTCAGGGCCAAGGCGTAGGCGGCGGAATCTCGCAAACCGGCTCGACGTCGACGCTCTTGAAGTCCGCCGGCGAGACGATCTCCAGGTATTCCATGTCGGGCGAGTAGTCGAACAGAAAGTGCCGGATGCCGGGCCGCTGGTGCACCACGTCTCCGGCTTCGACCAGGGTTTCCTTGTCTTCGTACATGAAGCGGGCCCAGCCCTTGACCATGATCACGATCTGGAAGTCCGCCTCGTGGCGGTGCCAGCCGGTGCCCGCTTCCGGTGCCATGTTGGCCTTGACGAGGTGCGCGATGACCTTGCCGTTGGTGGCCTCCGCAATGCCGAGGTCTCGGTAAAGAAAGAAATCGCGCAGGCCGCCCGAGACAAACTCCGTGTCGCCGGGCTTGACGTGGGAGAACTGGGTAGCGGTTCGGTCCAGCATGGGGCGCTCCTTTTGCAGGTGATGCAGGTGGTGGTTGTGACGCGCTGCCGCACGCATAAAGCGTTCCCAAAGACATCTGCGGCCAAGGGCTGATTCGGCCGGCGGCTTGACGGGCTCGAAACGCGACGGGATACTAAACCATATGGTTCACTCATATCCCGTTTCGCTGGACGCCGTCTTTGCCGCCCTTTCAGACCCGACGCGCCGCGCCGTGCTCGAAACCCTGGGCGAGCGCAGCCTCAGCGTGACCGAGCTTGCAGAGCCGCACGGCATGTCGCTCACCGGCTTCATGAAGCACCTGCGGGTGCTCGAAGACGCCGGCCTTATCTCGCGCACGAAAGAGGGCCGGGTCGTGCAGTGCGAACTCTCGCCGCGGCCCATGCAGGAGGCTGCCGTGTGGCTATCCCGCTACGAGAAATTCTGGACCGGGCGCCTCGATGCACTGGCCCGCTATCTCTATCACCAAGAGGAGACCGAATGGCAAAACCTGCCACCCCCGCACAAGAGCGACCCTCGCTCACCCTCCGCAGGCACTACCCCGTCGCCGCCGAAAAAGTCTGGCGCGCGTGGACCGACCCGCAAGCGCTGAAAGCCTGGTTCGGCCCGGAAGAAATCGTTGCCGTTCCGCTGGCCGAAGTCGACCTGCGCGTAGGCGGCCGCTTTCGCGTGACCATGCTCGCCGCCGATGGCGAGACGCACGACGTGAGCGGTGTGTACCAGGAGCTCGTGCCCAACCGGAAGCTGGTTTTCAGCTGGGCCTGGCGCAGCACGCCGGAGCGCGAATCGCGCGTGACGGTGCGGATAGAGCCCGACGGCAACGGCTGCGAGCTGGTGCTGATGCATGAGCAGTTCTTCGACGAGGTGGCGCGCGACGGGCACGAGCACGGCTGGACCGGCGCCATGGTCAAGCTCGAGCAATGGTTGGCGAAAGCGGCTGAATGACAGGCGGGCGCGAAGAGTCTGCCAGCAAGCCGCCGCCGGCCCGCGCAACGGCGCGCGAGTGGACGGGGCTTGCCGTCATCGCGCTGCCGTGCATGCTGTATTCGATGGATCTCACGGTGCTGAACCTGGCGATTCCCTCAATCAGCGAAGACCTCAAGCCCACCGCATCTCAACTGCTGTGGATCGTCGATATCTACGGCTTCTTCGTGGCCGGGCTGCTGGTCACCATGGGCACGCTGGGCGACCGCATCGGCCGAAGGCGGTTGCTTTTGATCGGCGCGGCGGCGTTCGGCATCGCCTCGGTGCTGGCCGCGTTCTCCACCAGCGCCAACATGCTCATCGCCACGCGGGCGCTGCTTGGCGTGGCGGGTGCAACGCTCGCACCGTCGACGCTCTCGCTGATCCGCAACATGTTTCTCGATCCGGGGCAGCGCACGGTGGCCATCGGCGTCTGGATTTCAAGCTATTCGGCCGGTGCGGTCATCGGCCCGGTGCTGGGCGGCGTGCTGCTGCAGTTCTTTCCGTGGGGCTCGGTGTTCCTGATCGGCGTGCCGGTGATGGTGTTGCTGCTGGTGCTCGGCCCCATCCTGCTGCCCGAATACCGCGACCCGGACGCGGGGCGGCTCGACCTGGCCAGCGTGGCGCTTTCGCTCGGCGCGGTGCTGGCAGCCATCTACGGCATCAAGCAGGTGGCGGAGCACGGGCCGGATGCCGTGTCGGCCCTGGCCATCGTGGCCGGCGTGGCGTTCGGGTGGGCGTTCGCGCGCAGGCAGCGGGGGCTGGCCGATCCGATGATCGACCTGCGCCTGTTCCGGCTGCCGGTCTTCAGCATCTCGCTGGCGGCCTACATGCTGGCGTGCTTCGTGATGTTCGGCATGTTTCTCTACAACGCGCAATACCTGCAACTGGTGCTCGGGCTCTCGCCGCTGCATGCGGGCCTTTGGAGCGTACCGAGCGCGGCTGCGTTCATCGCCGGCTCCATGGTGGTTTCCGCGCTGGTGCGCCGCATGCGGCCTGCGTTTGTGATGGGCGGCGGGTTGGGCGTTGCGGCCCTGGGGTTCGCAATGCTCGTGGTGCTCCCCGCGGAGGGCGGCGTGGCGTGGATGGTGGCCAGCATGGTCATTTCCTCTCTCGGCCTGGCACCTGTGTTCACGCTGGCCACCGACCTGGTGGTGGGCAGCGCGCCGCCCGAGCGCGCAGGCGTGGCCTCGGCCATTTCGGAAACGAGTTCGGAGTTCGGCGGTGCGCTCGGCATCGCGATCCTGGGCAGCATCGGCGCGGCCATCTACCGCAGCGCAATGGCCGATGCCGTTCCGGCCGGCCTGGCGGGTGCTGCCGAAGTAGAGGCGGCGCGCGGCACGCTCGGCGGTGCGGTGGCCCTGGCCGGCCAACTTGGAGGCGCCGCCGGGGCCGAACTGCTCGACACCGGCCGGGCGGCCTTGCTGCACGGCCTGCGGCTCACGGCCGGCACTTGCGCGGCGGTGCTGCTTGCGATGGGCGCGCTGGTGGCCGTGCGGCTGCGCAGTGCCGCAGAGGCCGCGCAGCCCAAGGCGCCGTCAGATTGCATTGCCGGAGCGCTGACGAAGACCCATACTGCAGGCTCCACGACGAGACGATGAACGGAGCCTCCCATGAGCAACGAACTTCGCAAGAAGCTGCATGACCTGGCGGAACTGTCCGAAAACACCTCGGACCCGCAGACCAAGGCCATCATCGAGGCCATACGGCTGCAGACCGCCGTGCTGAACGAGCGGCTCTTTTCTATCGAGTTGCAGTTGGGCACGCTCACCAAGCGCATGGAAAACACGACGGACTGAGTGGCACGACGCCCCCGACGATCCGGGTCCATTGGCCCGAGGCCTCGAACATATATGAAGCGCTTGCCCGCATCCATCCCTGCCATGGCCGTCATGGGACTGTTCAGGTCGAGCACGATCATGGATTGCGCCGCTGCCCGCAGAGCAGAGGCGGTCAGCCCATCACCGGCCCCTGCTGCTGGTTTGCTTGCGCGGCAGCCTGTGCCTGATATTGGGCGCGATCGGCTGCGCGCTGCTGGTCGAACTGCTGTACTTCCTGCATGGTCTGCTGCACGCTGGGCGCGGGCTGCGTGACGTCGACGGTGGTGCCGGGGCTGAACAATGAGCGGGATAAAAAGTGAAGCTTTCCTTCCCTGCCCACGACGTGGGCCAGATCATCGGGCTGCTTGATGCCTGACTTGTAGCAGGCCGCCGTCAGATGCGAAAGCAACTGCGGCGCCGTGCGTTGTGGAAGCCCGTCTTTGAGGGTGTTGTACAGCGCATGCTGGGGATGACCCGGGTCGCTGAAATCGCGCAGCAACGGGCGGCTCGTGTCAGCTGCGGCAGTGTCGGATATCTGCTTGCCGTGCGTGCCAGTCTCCAGATCTTGTCGGGTGTCGCGGCCTTGCACGAGTTGTGTCGTCCCAGGCTGATCGCGCTGATCCCTCTCATCGCGCCGTTCCAGGCCGTCGTGTCCGCGCATGCGTGCCACCTGCTCCCGCATCTGGGCCAATTCGGCCTGTGCCGCAGCCTCCCGAGCTTGCGCCGCAGCCACCTGGGCTTGCGCCGCCGCAATGGCTGCCGCATCGCCTTGAGGGTTCGAGTGCGCCGGGGCAGCCATTGGGGCGTGGGTTGAGACTTGGGTTGTCGGCAAGTGCATCGCCTCGGCGCCAGCGGCGGGCCGCGCAGGGCTGACATGCGCCTGTGCCACGGGCGCCACCGCGTGCTCTCCTCTGCTTGGGGCCGGCGCAGCTTGCCGAGCCTCGGCCTGCTTCTGCGCGGCTGCCTGCTCCTGCACGCGTTCCTGCGTGCGCTCCACCGAAGGCTGCGGCGTCCTTTGAGGACTCGGCTCGTTCCCGAACCGCTCCCTGTCCTGCGCCAGGGCAATCTCCAGGTCGCGCATATGGGCCTGCTCCTGCGCCAGGTGCATCCGGTACAACGGGCTGCCCTTGTCCATCTGGGATGTATCCAGTTTGCCCACGGGCCGCAACGAGCCCGGGGAAATCTGCTCGGGTTCGTCGCGGCGCCGGTGCGCCTCGGCAAAGCTCATGCCCCCTGGCGTGGGCACGATGCGCGATTCATGCGTGGTGATGCGCTCGATCTGCTGAGGTGTCAAGTGGCCGCTCGTGGGCTGCTGCGATGCAGGCGTGTGCCGGGGCGCGGCATGGGGTTCCTCGCGCACATGACCTGAGGTGGCGCTGGTGACGGCGGCTGGCACCGAGCCGTGCTGCTTCCATCCATGCTGAGCGTAGGCCTCCAGATAGCGCTGCGCGATGGCTTGCGGGCTGTGGGCGATGTTGTCCGCAATGACGCGCTGGGCCGCTGCGTCCAGTTGCCGGCTCTGCTCCGGGTTGGCCGTGACCGTGCGCTGAACCGGCATGCCGTGCGTCATGGGGGTGGCCGGCTCGATGATCTGACGCGTCCAGGCATGGCTTTGCGGATCGCGGGTCCACGGCTCGTTGGCGCCGATCCCGGGGCGCACCGCTTCGCCGATGCGCTCGGGCGCCTGCCTGAACGGGTCTTGGGGTGCACGCGGATGGGTCAGCGCCAGTTCGACGGCGGTGCTGCTGGCCTTGTAATTCAGTTCGTCGGCCAAGAGGGCATTTGCGCGCACCGCCCGCACGGGCATGCCGGCCCGCCCGGGGCCTTCGTCAGCGCTCATGCGCATCCAGCCTTGTCCGGGGCGTTCGTCGTAGTACCAGCTGTTGCCGTCGCTGCCGCGCTGGGTGTGGATGTGCTGCTGGTCTGCCGCGTCCAGAAGCTTGTCGCCGCCGAGGACGCCGGCGGCGCCGCCCAGGATGCCGCCGCCTACCGCACCCCAAGGGCCGGCAACCGCGCCACCCAGGGAACTGCCCGCCACTGCCCCCGCCGCGCCGCCACCGGCGCGCCCGGCGAAGTGCAGGATTTCGGATTGGGCGCCGGTGGTGTTGCCCTGGTTGAGGAGGTGGGTGACTTTTTGGCCGGTGGTGAGGATGTCGTAGCCGACTGCGGCGGCGCCGCCAGCGGTGCCCAGAATGACCGCACTGCGCGCTGCGGTCGCACCGGTCAGGCCGGCCGCGGGGCGCAACGGCTGCACGCCGGCATCGAGCGCGATCTGAGCCTGCCAAGTCTGAAGGTGGGCCTGACCAGCGCTCGCTACGGGGTTGGGTGGCCCCATCAAGTCACCCATGCTGCGGGCGACGGCGGTGGAGATCGGGGTCTTGGCTAGAGCGGGCGTGCCGTGAAGATAGGCGCGGCTGTCCAGTCGCAGCGTGCCGACATCGCCTTTGATCGGCATGCCTGAAGCGTTGACCGCCGCGCGCAGGGTGCCGACGTTCTCATGGGACTTTGCAACCATCATCTCGAAAGCAGGCTGCAGACCTTTTT
>NZ_RWKH01000021.1 GCF_003984625.1 Variovorax sp. DXTD-1
CCTAGGCCTGAAAAGCTAGAACTGTGGGAAACCTAGTCCAACTGCCCCAATTTCCGGCCAAGGGCCTGCCGATCATCATGCCGCAGCAGCCACCCTGGCGCGCTTGGCCGGTGCGACGGGCTTGCGGGGCGCGGCCTTGCCCGGGGCCGTCTTGATTGGCGCCTTCCTGGCGGGGGCCTTGGCAGCGATTGTCTTCGCCGCCGCCGGCTTCTTCACTGCCACCTTTTTTGCCGCCGGCTTGGGCACGGCCTTCGGGGCAGCCTTCGCAGCGGGCTTGGCCGCAGCCTTCACGACGGGCGTCGGCTCAGGGGCAGCCGCAGCCTTCGCGGGCGCAGCACCCGCAGCCGCCGGATGCGTCTGCGTCAGGTCCATCAGCAGCTTGTGCTCGGCCAGCATGTAGTCGCCGATCTCGGTGATGTCGGGCACCGCCCGTCGACAGGCGATGAGGCCGTAGTCCATGCGCCCGTTGTAGCTCTGCACCGTCACGTTCAGGGCAGTGCCGTGGCTCGCAATCGACACCGGGTAGTAGCTGGTGACCAGTGCGCCCGCAAAGTACATGGGGAACGGCGCGCCCGCCACATTCGAAATGGCCACGTTGGCCGCCGGCGGCAGCAGGTTCACGAGCCCCGAGCGGCCGACCATCGACGCGATGCCCGACACCAGCCAGGGCGCCGCGAAGGTCGGAAAGTCGTCGAGGATCATGGCCTTGAAGCGGTTCATCGTCGACTTCGACGCGTTCGACGACGCGTTGATGGCCTTCAGCCGCTGCACCGGGTCGGTGATGTCGGTGGCCAGGCTCACCAGGATCATGCTGGCCTGGTTGTTGGCCGTGTCGTCGCCGGCTTCGCGCAGGCTCACGGGCACGCCGGCCACCAGCGGCTTGGCGGGCAGTTCGTTGTTGTCGGCCAGGTAGTGGCGCAGCGCGCCCGCCACCGTGGCCATGACCACGTCGTTGAGCGACACGCCGAAGTGCTTGGCAATGTGCTTGGTCTCGGCCAGCGAGATGGTGCGGCCTGCAAACGTGCGCTGGTTGGTGATCGACACGTTCAGCGAGGTGCGCGGCGCAAAGAGGTTGAACTTCTTCGGCGCGGTGGCAACGTCTTTCTCGGCCGCCTTTTCGTCGGGCTTGGCCAGGCCGCCGAGCGCCCTTGCAATGGCCGGTGCCATCTTGAAGAGCTTGACGTACTGCTGCGCCGTGTTGCGCAGCGCCGCGGTCGCGAGCTCGGCCATGCCTAGCTGGTAGCCGCTGCTGCGCGGGCGTGCGCGCGGCGGCTTCACCACGCGCCCCGTCGCCTCCAGGTCGAAGATGGCCTTGCCGAGCGCCACGCCGGCCTGCCCGTCGATGCCCGCATGGTGCACCTTGGTGTACAGCGCCACCTGGCCGCTCTTGAGCCCGTCGATGATGAAGAACTCCCACATCGGGCGGCTGCGGTCGATGAGCGTGGAGTGCAGCCGCGCTACGTATTGCTGCAGCTGCCGGTTGGTGCCGGGCTTGGGCAGCGTGATGTGGCGCACGTGGTAGTCGATGTCGATGTCGTCGTCTTCCACCCACACCGGGTTGGTCATGTCGAAGGGCATGAGCGCGAGCTTGCGCGTGAACACGTCGGCCAGGTGGATGCGGCTGGCCATGAACTGCTTGGCGTCTTCGTAGAAGTCGCCCTTGTAGCCCTGGGGCAGGTCGAGCACGTTGAGCGAGCCCACGTGCATCGGCATCTCGGGGGTTTCCAGATGCAGGAAGGTGGCATCAAGACCGCTCAGGTGTTTCATGTGACATGTCTCCTTGTGTGCGCAGGCGCCGTTCGGCAGGATACCCGTGGGCAGCCCCGCGAACAGGGGCGAATCCGCCGAACGCGGGTTTGTCCCGAGCCCCTCATGCATTGCGCTATGAATTCAATAGCTCCCGACGGGCTGCCAGGGACATGCCTTCTTTCACACCGGATTCGTACACTGCGGCCATGACCTCAACTTCTTCTTCCATGCAGACCGACGAGTTCCTGTGGCTCGAAGACATCGACGGCGGCGAACAGCTCGAATGGGCCCGGCAGCACAACGCGAAGACCATGCAGCACTACGCACAGTCGCCCGCCTTCGAACGGCTGGAGAAAGGCATTCTCGAAGTGCTCGACTCGGACGACCGCATTCCGATGGTGCGCAAGATCGGCCCGCTGTTCTACAACTTCTGGCGCGACAAGAAGAACCCCAAGGGCCTCTGGCGGCGCACCACGCTGGCCGAATACCGCAAGCCGCAGCCCGCCTGGGAAACCGTGATCGACCTCGACGCGCTGGCCGAAGCCGACAAGGAGAACTGGGTGTGGCACGGCGCGCAATGCCTGCAGCCCGAATACAAGCGCTGCCTGGTTTCGCTCTCGCGCGGCGGCGCCGATGCCAACGTGGTGCGCGAGTTCGATCTGGAGCTCAAGCAGTTTGTCGACGGCGGCTTCACGCTGCCCGAGGCCAAGAGCAACGTGGCGTGGAAGGACATCGACCATCTTTATGTGGCCACCGATTTCGGCCCGGGTTCGATGACCAGTTCAAGCTATCCGCGCATCGTCAAGGAATGGAAGCGCGGCACGCCGCTCGAAAGCGCGTTGACCGTGTACGAAGGCAGCGCCGACGACATGACCGTGAGCGCCTGGCGCGACAACACGCCGGGCTTCGAACGCGACTTCGTCTCGCGCCAGATGGACTTCTACGACAGCGAAACCTGGCTGCGCCATGCCGACGGCCGGCTTGTGAAGATCGACGTGCCCGACGATTCGAACACCGAGGTCACGCGCGAGTGGATGCTGGTCGAGCCGCGCAGCCCCTGGACCGTGGGCGGCGCCACCTACAAGCCGGGCTCGCTGCTGGCCGCGAAGTTCGACGACTTCATGGCCGGCAAGCGCGAGCTCACCGTGCTGTTCGAGCCCAATGACACCACCGCGCTCGATGACCATTCGTGGACCCGCCACCACCTGATTCTCAACGTGATGCACGACGTGGTGAACAAGCTCGAAGTGCTCACCCCGCAAGCCGGCGAATGGAAGCGCGAGAGCCTGGGCGGCGCGCCCGAGCTTTCGACCATTGCGGCCGGCGGCATCGACGAAGATGAGAACGACGACTATTTTCTGACCGTGAGCGGGTTCCTGCAGCCGACCACGCTGTACATGGGCACCATCGGCAAGGGCGGGCCCGAGCCGCTGAAAGACAGCCCCGGCTTCTTCGACGCGTCGCGCTACCGCGTGAGCCAGCACTTCGCCACATCGAAGGACGGCACGCGCGCGCCGTATTTCGAAATCGCACCGAAGAACCTGCAGGCCAACGGCAAGAACCCGACGCTGCAATACGCCTACGGCGGCTTCGAGATCTCGCTGCAGCCCAGCTACAGCGGCGCCATTGGCCGCGCATGGCTCGAGCAGGGCGGCGTGTACGTGGTCGCCAACATCCGCGGCGGCGGCGAGTACGGCCCGCGCTGGCACCAGGCCGCATTGCAAGAGAACCGCCTGCGCACCTGCGAAGACTTCGCGGCCGTTTCAGAGCACCTGATCGCGCGCAACATCACCTCGCCTCGGCATCTGGGCGCGATGGGCGGCAGCAACGGCGGCCTGCTGATGGGCAACATGCTCACGCTGTACCCGCAGCTCTACGGCGCCATCGTGAGCGAGGTGGCGCTGCTCGACATGAAGCGCTACACGCACCTGTCGGCCGGCGCCTCGTGGATTGCCGAATACGGCGACCCCGACCAGCCGGAGGAATGGGCGTGGATCAAGGCCTTCTCGCCGTACGAGAACGCGAAGAAGGGCCAGCCCTACCCGCCCGCGCTCTTCACCACATCGACCCGCGACGACCGCGTGGGGCCGGTGCATGCGCGCAAGATGTACGCAAAGCTGGCCGCCATGGGCTACGACGCCAGCTTCTACGAGAACATGGAAGGCGGCCACAGCGCGGCAACGGACAACAAGGAGTCCGCCTTCATGGACGCCTTGGGCTACGCCTACCTGTGGAAGCACATCGGGCCATCGACATGAGCAACGGCAACGGCATCACCCTCGAACTGATCGGCGCACCCACCGACATCGGCGCCAGCGTGCGCGGCGCCGGCATGGGGCCCGACGCCCTGCGCGTGGCCGGCCTGCCGGAGGCGCTGGCGCGGCAGGGCTTTGCGGTGCTCGACCGCGGCAACCTCGCGGGCCCGGCTACGCCGTGGACCGCACCGGCCAACGGCCTGCGCCACCTGGACGAAGTGATTGCGTGGAACCGCTCGGTGTATGCCGCGGTCGACACGGCGCTGGGCCTTGGCCATGTGCCGCTCATGATGGGCGGCGACCACTGCCTGGCCATCGGCTCCATCAGCGCCGTGGCCTGGCATGCGCGCAAGCGCGGCAAGAAGCTGCGCGTGCTGTGGCTGGACGCGCACTCCGACGTGAACACCGAAACCACCAGCCCGAGCGGCAACCTGCACGGCATGCCGGTGTCGTGCCTGCTGGGCCACGGGCCCGCGGTGCTCACCGGCTGGAGCGGCGAGCGAGCGGCGCTGGAGCACGACGCCATCCGCTTCATCGGCATCCGCAGCGTCGATACCGACGAGAAGGAAGCCATTCGCACGCTGGGGCTCAACGTGTTCGACATGCGCCACATCGACGAGCATGGCATGCGCACCACCATGACCGAGGCGCTGCAGGACGTGGACGAAGACACCCACCTGCACGTGAGCTTCGACCTCGACTGCCTCGACCCGAACATTGCGCCCGGCGTAGGCACCGGCGTGCGCGGCGGCCCCACCTACCGAGAGATGCAGCTGTGCATGGAGATGATTGCCGACACCGGCCGGCTCGGCTCGCTCGACGTGGTGGAGCTCAACCCGGCGCTCGACGTGCGCAACCAGACCGGCGAAGTGGCGGTTGAGCTGATCGAGAGCCTGTTCGGAAAGTCGACGCTGGTGCGCTGACCTTCCCGGCCCGCAATCAGCCCGGGCTGGGCACCGGCTTCACCGGAAAGGTGGTGGCGGGTGCTCCGGGGTTCAGCGGCGCGGCCGGCCGCGGCGCTTCGGGTGCCACGCTGGGTGCCTCGGGTTCTTCGCCGCCCTGGCCTTCCAGAAAGCGGTCGAGCAGCGCAAAGAAGCGGTCGTAGAACAGCTCGTCCGTGAGGGTTTCGCTCGCCACCTTGACCATGGCGTCGTCGCTGCCCGCAAAGGGCAGGGAGAGCGAGCCGATGGCGCCCACGCCCAGGCTGGCCGAGTTGTTGACCTTCTTGATGCCGTAGCGGTCTTGCAGCGCGGTGGCAAAGGCCACGGTGCTCCGCTTGCCGGACTTGCCGCCTTCGCGGGCGCACACCACCCGAAACTCCACTTCCACATGCACCTCGGCCGCCGGCTGGAAGCTCTTGCGGCCCGTCACCAGGTCGGTGTTGGCCGCGTTGATCATGTAGCCCTGGCTCAGCAGGGCGCGGCGCGCGGCCTCGCAGGTCTGGGCCTCGGTGGCGGCGTAGGTGCGTGTGTGGGTGGTGGTGGAGTCGAACTCCTCGGTTTCGTACGACACCCGGCGCGGGCTGCTGCCGCAGCCGGCGAGCAGAAGGGCCGACAACAGGCCGAGGACAAGAACGGGCGTGCGAAGAACGGAAAAGGCAGAAGAGAAGCGAAGGGGCATGATCATGGCGCGGCGAATCCTAACCGGCGTCTCCGCCGGCGAGGTTTCGAGCATCGTCGAGCGCCGGCGTTCCCAACGCGGCGCAAGAATTTTTCAGGACCAGTGCAGCACGTGGTGCGCACGCACGCGCGTCGCGGCAATCAGCCGGGCATTGGGCGCATCGGTTCGGGCCACCCAGTCGCGCGCGGCCTCGGCGCTGCGGCCGAACTGCTGGTGGCGCTTTTGCAAACGCTCCTCGCGCACCGCATCGTCGATGTCGACGTACCAGACCTCGTCGAGCATGGCCGCTGCACCGGCCCAGGGGCCGTCGTCATGCAGGAGATAGTTGCCCTCGGTGATGACCAGTTGCGTCTCTGGCAGCACCGCGATGGCGCCAGCGATCGGCTCCTCGATCTCGCGGCGGAACTCGGGGGCGTAGACGATCGGATCGTCCGTCCGCTGCTCGCGCAGCCGCTGAAGCAGCGCCACGTAGCCAGCGCTGTCGAAGGTATCGGGGGCGCCCTTGCGATCGGCGCGGCCGAGCCGTTGCAGCTCGACGTTGGCCAGGTGAAAACCATCCATGGGCACGACTTGCGCGCGGCCCGGGCCCACCGCTTGGAGCAGCGCCAGCGCGAGCGTGGACTTGCCCGCGCCCGGCGCGCCGACCAGCCCCAGGAGCTTGCGCTGCCCGCCGGCCATCAGGGCTTGCAGGCGGGACAGGCTGTCGGCGGGAATGGAGGGATGTTCTTGCGCGGGGATGGTGCTCATCCCCCAAGCGTACAACCCTCCTTCGCTTCGAGAATCAGGGATACAAACCGCGTTCCTGGCGAGCCATGAGAATGCGCTCGCAAGCCACCGCATAGGTCGCAGTGCGCAGCGAGATCTTGTGCTTGTCGGCCGTGTCCCAGATCTGGTTGAGCGCGTTCATCATGATGCGGTCCAGGCGCACGTTGATCTCGTCCTCGTCCCAGAAGAAGGACGAGAAGTCCTGCACCCATTCGAAATAACTCACCGTCACGCCGCCGGCGTTGCAGATCACGTCGGGCACCACCAGCACGCCGCGCTCGGCCAGGATGTCGTCGGCCGTGGGCACGGTGGGGCCGTTGGCGCCTTCGAGCACCAGCTTGGCCGTGGTCTTCTGCGCGCGCTCGGCGGTGATCTGGCCTTCGAGCGCGGCCGGAATCAGGATGTCGCAGGCGGTGTCCCAGAAGGCTTCGTTGGGCACCACGTCGCCGCCCTTGAAGGCGATGACGCCTTCCTTGTTGGCCACCGGAATCAGCTTCGAAAGATCGAGGCCGTTGCTGTTGACGATGGTGCCGGTGTGGTCCTGCACCGCGACGATCTTGGCGCCCGCTTCCGCAAAGAGTTCGGCCGCGACCGAGCCCACGTTGCCAAAGCCCTGCACCGCGATGCGCGCGCCGCGCAGGTCCATGCCGAGGCGGCGCGCCGCTTCGCGGCCGGTGACGAAGACGCCCCGGCCGGTGGCCTTGACGCGGCCCAGCGAGCCGCCCAGGTGCAGCGGCTTGCCGGTGACCACGCCGGTGGCGGTACCGCCGGTGTTCATGGAGTAGGTGTCCATCATCCACGCCATGATCTGCGCGTTGGTGTTCACGTCGGGCGCGGGAATGTCGGTGTGCGGGCCGATGATGATGCCGATCTCGCTGGTGTAGCGGCGCGTGACCTTCTCGAGCTCCTGCAGCGAGAGCTTCTTCGGATCGACGCGGATGCCGCCCTTGGCACCGCCGTACGGCAGGTTGACCGCCGCGGTCTTGATGGTCATCCAGGCCGAGAGCGCCATCACTTCTTCCAGCGTGACATCGGGGTGGAAGCGCACGCCGCCCTTGCCCGGGCCGCGGCTCATGTTGTGCTGCACGCGGTAGCCCTCGAAGTGGGCGATGGTGCCGTCGTCCATCTCGATCGGCACGTCGACGATCAGCGCGCGCTTGGGGCGCTTGAGCGTTTCGACCCAGCGGGCCAGCGGGCCGAGATACGGCACCACGCGGTCGACCTGCGAGAGGTACGTGCCCCAGGGGCTGTTGGCGGTCGGATTGACGAAGGAGAGCTTTTCACTCATGAGAGAACCCTTGGTTTGAACGGATGGCCGCAACGATAGACCTCTCGCGCCCGGCGCGCCATGGCTTATGCGCGCGGCGATGGCGGTTATGCAAGAGAGGTTTGACCAAGGCGCTCGTTCCTCCGCGCTATGCAACAGCGCTCAGCAGCGCGGCATTGCCGCCGGCCGCCGTGGTGTTGACCGTGACCGTCTGCTCGGCGCAAAACCGGTACAGGTAGTGCGGCCCGCCGGCCTTGGGCCCGGTGCCGCTCAGCCCTTCGCCGCCGAAGGGCTGCACGCCGACCACCGCGCCGATGATGTTGCGGTTCACATAGATGTTGCCCACGTGCGCACGCGAGGCCAGCGCCTGGGCGCGCGAATCGATGCGGGTCTGGATGCCGAGCGTGAGGCCGTAGCCCAGCGCGTTGATGCGCTCGATCACCTCCGCAGGTTCGCTCAGCGCGCCGTGGCCCCATCGCGCAATCTGCAGCACCGGGCCGAATATCTCGCTGGTCACGCTTTCGATGGAAGACACCTCATAGGCCTGCGGCGCAATCAGGTTGCCTTCCGCATCTGTTGAAGAAGAAGCCGGCGCGAGAAGACGTTTTGCCTCCGAATCCAGCCGCTTCAAATGGCGCCGGATGTTGTCGGCCGCTTCGCTGTCGATCACCGGGCCCACATCGGTCGACAGCAGCGCCGGGTCGCCGGCCACCAGCTCCCCCGCCGCGCCGCGGATCATTTCGATCACCGCGTCGGCAATGGCGTCGTGCAGCACCAGCAGCCGCAACGCCGAGCAGCGCTGCCCAGCCGAACGGAACGCGCTCTGCACCACGGCATCGACCACCTGCTCGGGCAGCGCGCTCGAGTCGACCAGCATCGCGTTGATGCCGCCGGTCTCCGCAATCAGCGGCACGATGGGGCCCTCCTTTGCCGCAAGCGCGCGGTGAATGATGCGCGCCACCTGCGTCGACCCGGTGAACACCACGCCTGCCACACCCGGCGCGGCGACCAGCGCGGCGCCCACCGTTTCACCGGATCCGTGCAGCAGTTGCAGCGCATCGGCCGGCACGCCGGCGGCGTGCAGCAGCTTCACGGCTTCGAGCGCTACGGCGGGCGTCTGCTCGGCCGGCTTGGCCAGCACCGTGTTGCCGGTGGCAAGCGCGGCCGCCACCTGGCCCATGAAGATTGCGAGCGGAAAATTCCACGGGCTGATGCACACCCAGGGGCCGCGCGCGGTGAGCCGCAGTTCGTTGCTCTCGCCCGTGGGGCCGGGCAGCGCCACGGGCTGCATGATGCGTTCGGCTTCGTCTGCGTAGTAGCGCAAGAAATCGATGGCCTCGCGCACTTCGGCCACCGCATCGCCCCAGGTCTTGAACGCCTCTTTCACCAGCAGCGCGCAGAAGCGCGGCAGCTCGCGCTGCAGTGCATCGGCGGCCTGGCGCAGCATGGCGGCGCGGGCCTCGACCGGCGTCTTGCGCCAGCTGCGGAAGGAAGCGGCGCTGGCGGCAACGGCCCTCGCCGCACTGGCGGCATCGAACTCCGCGACCCGGGGTACGGCGGTGGCATCCAGCGCCGCAAGCAGCGGCGCGCGCATCGACGCGACGGCAAGGTCCACACCCTCGCTGTTGCGCCGCGCAGGCGGCGGGCCGAAGAGCGCCGGCGGCAGCGGCAAGGCGGGGTTCGTCGGTTCGAGCCAGAGCGGGGACATGAGCAGCTCATCGATGTCCACGTCTTCGTCGCCCAGCTGGTTCACGAACGATGAATTGGCGCCGTTCTCGAGCAGGCGCCGCACGAGGTAGGCGAGCAAGTCCTTGTGCTGGCCCACCGGCGCATACACGCGCACCGGCGCGGCGGTGCTCTTCATCACTTCGCGGTAGACGCCCTCGCCCATGCCATGCAGGCGCTGCAGTTCGAAGGGTGCCTGGGCCGCCTCGGCCATTTGCAGGATGGCCGCGATGGTGCCCGCGTTGTGCGTGGCGAACTGCGGATAGATCGCGTCGGGCGCCGAGAGCAGCGCGCGCGCGCAGGCCAGGTAGCTGATGTCGCTGTGGTGCTTGTGCGTGAAGACCGGGTAGTGCGGCAGGCCGAGCTCCTGCGCGCGCTTGATCTCGGCGTCCCAGTAGGCGCCCTTCACCAGGCGGCACATCAGCCGCAGGCCGTGTTTGCGCGCCACCGACGTGACATGCTCGATGAGTTCGAGCGCGCGCGTCTGGTAGGCCTGCAGCGCAAGGCCAAAGCCGCGCCACTGCGGCTGTTCGGCGGCCACGCGCGCGGCCAGCGCCTCGAACACATCGAGCGAAAGCTCGAGCCTGTCGACCTCTTCGGCATCGATGGTGAGGTTGAGGTTGGCAGCCGCCGCAAGCTCGCACAGCTGCCATACGCGCGGCACCAGTTCGCGCATCACGCGCTCGCTCTGCGCATATTCGTAGCGCGGATGCAGCGCGCTGAGCTTGATGGAAATGCCGTCGTTGTGCTCGGGCGCACGCGCCGCATCGGCACCGGCCGCAATGGCGCCGATGGCGTGCGTGTAGCTGTCGAGGTAGCGCAGCGCGTCGGCATCGGTACGCGCGCCTTCGCCGAGCATGTCGTAGCTGAAGCGCAGCGCGTCCTGCTTGCGGTGCGCCGAGCGGGCCTCGTCCATGGCCTCTGCAATGGTCTGGCCCAGCACGAACTGGCGCCCCAGCAGTTGCACCGCGCGCAGCGTGGCGGCCACCACCGTGCGCGCGCCGAGCTTGGCCATGAGGCCGGGCGGGTGGTCGCCTTCGGGCAGGAACTTCTTCGACATCGCGATGGCGGCGGAAGACAGGCGCGACAGCGTCGAATCGGCCGTGCCTTCGAAATCGGCGCGGCCCAGCTGATCGGCCGTGAGCGCGATGGCCGTGGCGGCGTCGGGCACGCGAAGCAGTGCCTCGGCCAGGCGCATGAGCGCCAGGCCCTCGGCGCTGGAAATCGGGTACTCGCGCAGCAGGCTTTCCATGGCCCAGAACGGCGGTGGATGCCGGCGCACCGCCTCCACCCAAGGCCTGGCGGCAGTCGCCGCCGCAGCCCAGTCGAGTGCGCCTTCGAGGGAGGCGAGCCTGTGCGAGACGACATCCGCTTCTTGGCGGTAGGGGGTGGGCAGGTGCATGGCAGTTCCTTGGTTCTATCTCCTATGGTCTTTGGATATAGGCCGAATCTTTTGCCAAAAAACAATAGTCAAACCGGATAATTCACCAATGCCCGACCTGGATCTGGATCGCATCGATCTCCGGCTGCTGAAGATTCTTCAGGAAGATGGCCGCATCACCAACCTCAAATTGGCGGAGGCGGTGGCGCTCTCGCCCACCGCGGTGCTGGCCCGGGTGCAGCGGCTCACGCGCGACGGCTTCATTCAAGGTTACGAGGCGCGGCTCGATCCGCACAAGCTCGGGCGCGGCCTCACGGTGTTCGTGGAAATACTGCTCGACCGCACCACCCCCAACGTGTTCGACCAGTTCAAGGCCGCCGTGCAGGTACGCGACGAAATCATGGAGTGCCACATGGTCGCGGGCGGCTTCGACTACCTGCTCAAGACCCGCATGGCCGACATGGCGGCGTACCGCGATTTCGCGGGCACGGTGCTGTGGCAACTGCCCGGCGTGCGCGAAACACGCACCTACGCGGTAATGGAAGAAGTGAAGAGCAGCGCGCGGCTGCCGCTGGGCATCTAGCGCGCGAAGACGCGAGCAAGGGGTAGCAGCGACCACTCAGTCAGTCGTGCTTTCCATGAAGAATTTGGCAGCAGCGCCGCAGCCTTATGTACGGCGGCCTATTGCACAACCTGCTGAGGCTGCCCCGCCTTGTATAAATCTTTCCTTATCAATGGGGAGATGGCGCAGGATATGAGCACAAGCAAGATACTTATCGCGTTGGTGACACTTTTGGGGGTCTTGGCAGGCGGCTGGTTCCTCTCCAATTACCTTGTTCTGCTCATCCTCGATCTGCGAGATGCACCGCTGGCCTGGAACACGTGGTGGCAATACATTCAGGCGACAGACCTGCCGCAGTACGCACCCTACGCTGCCAAGATCAAGCTCAGCGGCGCCATAGGCTTCGGCGTACCACTGCTGGGCTGGGCCGCATTGCTCATCCCGCTCTTTCGAGCCAAGGCCGAATCCCTGCACGGCGACGCCAGCTTCGCCGAACTTGCCGATCTCAAGACAGCCGGCCTGCTCGAGCAGACCCCACAAAGCATTCTCATCGGCAAGTACAAAGGCAAATATCTGTGGCTCGGCGGCGCCCAGCACGTCATCACCGTCAGTCCGACCCGCTCAGGCAAGACCACCAGCATCGCCATCCCGGTGCTGTTGTCGTATCTGCACTCGATGGTCGTGCTCGACCTCAAAGGCGAACTGCGCAAAGCCACCAGCGGCTGGCGCGCAGCGCAAGGTCACACCATCTATGTGTGGGCGCCCTACGACGACCAGGGAAAGACCCATCGCTTCAACGCCTTCACCCTCTTGGTGGGCATGGATGCGGGCAAGCGCATCGGCGAAATCCAGACCATCGCCGCCATTCTTTACCCGGACGAGCCCGGCAAAGACCCCTTCTGGACGAGCCAGAGCCGCGCCGCCTTCACCGCCTTCGCCTCCTACATGTTCGAGGCATGGGACCACTGGGGGCGGATGCTCGGGCGCGCCCAGGACCCCAACACCGACGAGAACTTTCCCAGTCTTGAACGCATCCTGCGCCTGTCCAGCGGCACCGACGGCCGGGGCACTCTGGCGATGCTCAAGGAAATCGTGGACAACCCGCAAGAGTCCAGTTTCGTCAGCGTGCAAACGCGCACCGTCTTTGGCAACCTCGCGGGGCTGGCCGAGCAGACCTTCTCCTCGGTGATCGCCACCATGCAGGCGCCGCTGCAGCAGTTCCTCAGTCCGGTGCTGGCCGCTGCCACCAACGCGACCGACTTCGACATTACCGCCATCCGCAAACGGCCGACCACGCTGTATGTCGACATCCCGACCAACAAGCTCGACGAAAGCGGCAAGCTGCTGAACATCTTCTTCAGCAGCGTGATCGGCAACAACCTCACCAAGCAACTGGGCGACGAGCCGGACCTGAAATACCAGATGCTCATGCTGATGGACGAATTCACCGCCATGGGGCGCGTGGATGTGTGGGCCAAGCGTATCTCGATTTCGGCCAGCTACGGCGTGCGCGACTTGTGCATCGTGCAAAGCCGCGCGCAACTGCGCTCGGCCTACGGCGACAACGACGCACAGAACTTCATCACCAACCACGGTGCACAGATCGTGTTTGCGCCACGCGAGCAAAGCGATGCGGCCGAATACAGCGAAATGCTGGGCTACAGGACCATCCGCAAGGAGCACCGCAGCACCAGCCGAGGCGGCGGCTCCAGCCAGGTCTCGACCAACTACACCGAAGAGCGTCGGGCGCTGTTTCTGCCGCAGGAGATCAAGGAGCTGCCCGCCGACGAGGAATTGATCTTCTATGAAGGCTGCAAGCCGATCCGGGCCCACAAGAACTGGTTCTTCAAGGACAAGGTTTTCAAGGAGCGGGCGCGCATGGCGCCGGCGCAGATCAAGGGGACGGCTTCGGTGCGTGAGCATCGATTCAAGGTCCCTGTCCACGCAACGGAGCAAGGACGGCATGCTCTCGAACAGGGTGGATGAAAAAGACTGCGCACTTTCATTGCGGCGTGATCGCGAACGTCAGACCTTTGCCAAATGGTGATCGGTGACACCCCTGACCGGCTCATCCATATCTACAAGTTGAATCGCAGCGCACTGAGCGCTCTGCGCAAGTGACACACCAGGGAGTAGAAAAAATCATGTCGTCCACACTCACCACCACCCAACTGCTGGGGCTCGCCCGCTCGCCATCGCCACCGCCGGGCTTTGTTGCCGTGCCTGAAACTCGATGGCCCTTTGCCGCTGGTTGTCGCTGGCGAAGAAGTAGCGGGGCTGACCGCATGGCCATCAAGGCCTTTTTCGTCGGCATCGCGGTGCTGGCTCTCCTCTTCCTGAACGGTTGCAGCGCGCGCGCTACGCCAGTGATGGAAGAAACGGGCGTGCTGGAGCTCCCCTACACGGTCCAGTCATTGGCGTGGCATCCCGATGGCCGGCTGCTGGCGGTGGGCTACTTCATGCGCGATGTGGTCGAAGTGTGGGATGCGCACACGAATAAGCCAGTGTTCGCGGTGCCAAGCAAGCGCTGGGCGGGGAATCGCTCGGGGCAGGACGTGCTATTCAGTCCGGATGGCAAGCATCTGATCGTCCAGGACTACCAGGACATCAAGCATGGAGAACTCAAGGTCCCCGAAAGCATCGATGAGGCCGCGGAGATCGCAGCGCGAAACGACAAGGATCGCTATGTGCTCGCGCGGGTGTGGGACGTTGTCAAGCGGCGGGAAGTGGCCCAGATCAAGGGTCCGGGAACAAGACGCATCGGCGTTACACCAAGGGCCATGTGCGTGCTGGCAAACGGCAGCACATTGGCCGTACTGCGTGCGACAGGCGTCGCGGTGTACGGCTTGCCATCTGGAGCGCTCGAAAGCGAACTTGATCTTGCACATCCCTTCAACGACCGGCCAGAAGTTGGACGCTCCTACGAGACGATGAGTTGCAACCCGATCCGCGATGAAGTCTCTTTGGGGGCACTGCAGTTTTTTCGCGATGCGGAGAAGTTTGGCTTGACGAACTGGACGGGCGCAACGGCCATCGTTGTTGCCGATCTGGAGCGCAAGGCCGTCAGGAAAGTCCTGTTCAGCCCCACGCCCCTGAACGGCGTGGCCTACAGCGCCGACGGCAGCAAGCTCGTGTCCTTCGGCATGTCGCCCATTCGGGTGTGGGATGCGAACAAGGACTTCGCGGCGCTGGGCGAGATCGAGAATCCGCCCGAGTGGCTGTGGCTGAACCAGCGAGGCATGAAAGTGGACATGCTGCGTCCGCCGCCGAACATTCCGCGCGGCAATGCGGGCAAGCTGGTTCCCGTGGCCGGCACCGACCTGATGTTCGGGCTCTCGGGCGATCTGTACCTGTGGAGCTTGACGGAGCGTCGCGCGATCGTTCACCTGCCCGCCTTTCCGGACGTTATGCGCATTGCGGCCCATCAGGCCAGCGACACCTTCGCTGTCGTGGATGACCGGCTCATTCATATCTACAAGTTGAATCGCAGCGCGCTGAGCGCCCTGCGCAAGTGACACACACCAGGGAGTAGAAAAAATCATGTCGTCCACACTCACCACCGCCCAACTGCTGGGGCTCACCCGCTCGCCATTGCCACCGCCGGGCTTTGTGGCCATTCCAGCAGATCGATGGCCTTTGCCGCTGCACGTTGCAAGCGAAGCAGCAGCAGGGGCGACCCCATGACCATCAAAACCTTTTTCGCCGGCATGGCGGCGTTGGCGCTCCTGCTCGTGAACGGTTGCAGCGCGCGCGCTACGCCAGTGATGGAAGAAACGGGCGTGCTGGAACTGCCCTACGCGGTGCAGTCGTTGGCCTGGCATCCCGACGGCCGGCTGCTGGCGGTGGGCTACTTCATGCGCGATGTGGTCGAAGTGTGGGATGTGCACACGAAGAAGCCAGTGTTCTCGGTGCCAAGCACGCGCAGGCCCGTCAATCTGTCGGGCCAAGAAGTGCTGTTCAGCCCCGATGGCAAATACCTGGTCGTCCAGGATTTCCTGGATACAAAGGACGGCGCGCCGAAGTTTCCGCGGCGATACGAAGATCCCGAGGAGCTGACCGCGCAGCAGGACAAGGATCGCTACATCCTCGCTCGGGTATGGGACATCGAGCAGCACAAGGAGATCGCACAACTCAAGGGGCCGGGGTCAGTCGTCTACGGAGGCGCGCAGGATGGATTTTGCTGGATCGCAGGCGGGGCGAATCAGCTGGCGGTTCATCGAAAGGCGATCATTCAGGTGCATGACATGCCGTCGGCGCGGCTCGCTTTCGAGTTGAATGCTTCGCACCCATTTGCTGACAAACCCGACCAGCGCCGGGGCTATTGGAAGATGGCATGTCACCCTACGCGACCCGAAGTGGCCCTTGAAGGGGCCCAACTGTTCAAAGAAGCTCCCCAGTTTGGTTTCCCCGCAAACAGCGGGGCTACCCCCATCGTCGTTGCCGATCTGGATCGCAAGGCCATCAAGAAAGTCCTGTTCAGCCCCACGCCCCTGAACGGCGTGGCCTACAGCGCCGACGGCAGCAAGCTCGTGTCCTTCGGCATGTCACCCAGTCGGGTGTGGGATGCGAACAGGGACTTCGCGGCGCTTGGCGAGATCGAGAACCCGCCCGAATGGCTCTGGCTCAACCAGCGAGGCATGAAAGTGGACATGCTGCATCCGCCACCCAACATTCCGCGCGGCAATGCAGGCGAGCTTGTTTTCGTTGCCGAAACCGACCTGATGTTCGGTCTTTCAGGCGACTTGTACTTGTGGAGCCTGTCCGAAAAACGAGCGATAGAGCACCTGCCTGGGTTTCCGGACATTTTTCGTATTTCCGTGCATCAGCCCAGCCTCACGTTTGGGGTTGCCGAAGGCCGACGCGTTCATTTTTATCAACTGAACCGCTCAGCACTGAGCACATCGACGAAATAGGAATAGGAGTCAGCTATGTCATCCACACTTACCACTGCCCAGATGCTTGGGCTCGCCCGTTCGCCATCTCCGCCGCCGGGCTTTGGCGCCGTTCCGCCCGACCGGCTTGTTTTGCCGGCAAGCCAGTATCAGGCCCGCATCAACTATCAAGCTTTCTTCAACCCGACAACGAACGAACTGGTCATCACTGGCACGCCGAAGCCGCAGATGCTGGTGCGGCCAGGCCAAGCCGTGGAGGATGGCAAGGATATTGGAATTTTTCACGACAGCCCGCGGTCGCCAACAGGCGGATTCAGCGAACCCACGGTTCCTGTAACTCAAACAGAGGCGTTGGTTCGGCAACTGACCGATGCATTTCAGGGCACCTACCCCAACGCCACCGTCAGCTTTGCCGCCGAAGGCGCGGTCGGCCTCGCCTTCTCCGCCGCCTCCCATGAGCTTCGCAGCAACCCCAGTTCGTCCGTCAGCGTCGGCAGCACCGTCACCCTGAACGCCTGGACAGGCCATTGGACACCCGACGGCAGCACCGACGCGGGCGTGCTCGATGTGCGCACGCCCAACCCCGCCAACGGCGACCCCGGCATTGGCAGCCTTCACGTCGGCCCTGAACTCTGGAAACCGGGCGGCGTCGTGGCCGCAGTGAACACGGGCAATGCCCAACTGGCAGGCGCACTGACCGATATCGGCACCCAGGGCGCGATGGCCATGGCTGAATCGCTGACCGGCAAATTGGGCGGCAAGGTCCTTGGCGAAGGCGCCGCCTGGATCGCGGACAAGCTCATCGGCAAGGGTGCCGAGGCCCTCACGGAACCGGCAGCCGACGCTGCCGCCAGCGCCGCCGCCAATTACATCGACAGCCCCGCGCGGGCCGTCAAGGCATTGGGCTGGCAGGCCCACCTCACGCCCGCCGAAACCACCCAGGTCGTTCAGCAAGGCATCGGGCAAGCCCAGTGGAACGTGATGCATGGCCTGAGCCCCACAGGCTATGCCGTGGACGGCACCTACTACGAGAACGCCGGCACGGCCACCATGGCCGGAGCAGGCAGCATGAGAGAGACACGCCAGCCCTCCATACAGGTGACGACCTGGCGCGACGAGACGACCGGCGCCATCATGGAGGCGCGGGTGTCGGGCCAACGGGTGGAGGGCCAGTTCCAGGCCGATGCCTCGGGCGTCTTCGCCTCGGGCATGGACGCCGCGGGGCGCATGATCCTGAAGGGGAGCGCGGCGCAAAGCGTGGCCGACTATCAGATGCGCCCCGCTGCTTCGACGGCCTCTGGCGGCGCAACGCCGCAAGACCCGGCTCTTGCACCCGTGGTGGTGGAAGCAGGAAGCGGCCTCGGCACCTACACGACCGTCAGCATCCAGACCCACGCCAATGGTGCAGCAAGCTTCGATTTCGTCGGCGAGGACGGCAGCCGCGCATGGGTGATGCACGATGCGGAAACCGGCCACCGCACCGTGACCCTCAACAGCGGGCAAGAAGTGGCAGGCGAGCCGCGCACCGTGATCTATGAACTTGACCGGAACGGCGGGCGCGTCGGACACGAGCGCTACTTCGACGCCGCCGGCACACCCGTCAACGAGCAGGGTGCGGTGCAGATGCCGCAGGCTGAAGTGGCGCCTGCACAGGCTCCTGCGCAGCAGGAACCCATTCCCCAGATCACCACGCATGAATCGCGCATCGTGCCCACGCCGGGCGGCATGAGCTTTGCCGAGGCGCACAGGCGCCGCGACGAACCCGAGCAAATTTCCGCGGGTTCGTTGCAGCCCGTGGGCAAGCTGGACGCATCCAATCTTGCTGCCGTGTCGCCGCGCCAACACTTCGGCACCAGCAAGATCCTCTTTGGAAATGAAGTTTGGAGGGAGGCCGCATGAAAGCCTCGCCCCTCAGTTCGCCGAAGCAATCTCCTTGGCGAAACCCCTTCGGAATTGCGCTGGTGGCGTACTACCTTGTCATGGTGGTTGTGGGCCTGCTGATCCCTGCCGACATCCTCCAAGCCAACGCATGGGCTCGGGACTTCAGCGATTTCATGGCTTCCATCGTTCCTCAGATCGATCGCATTACGGCGCTGAACATCAAGCCGGATGTGAACCGGTTCTATTTCTCCGTGCTGTGGGCCGGGAGTCCGGTCTTGTTCGTGATTTCGCTCTTTCTCATCTGGGACGGATGGCGGCAGCGTTCGGCACTCATGTGGACTGCGCCGTTCAAAACGGCGTCGGTACCAATGGTGTTTGCAACGCTTGTGTTTATTGCGATGCTGCAAGTCAACTGGCTTGTTGACCCCACGCTTAGATTGTCAAGGTCTTACTTTGGAACTGTCTTAGGCCGAGCCACCCTCGCTCAACTCTTCGTTCTGGGGCCAGTCATATTCGGCCTGGGCCTAGCAGCTTGGTTGCTGGGCTGGCTTAGCGGATACATCCCGCGCAACATGAAGGAACCGCGTCATGAATGAGCGTATTTCAAAAGCCTCGTCTCGTAGTTCGCCGAAGCAATCTCCCTGGCGAAACCCGTTTGGTATCGCACTGGTGACGTACTACCTCGTCATGGCGATCATGGGCCTGCTGATTCCGGATGACATCCTCAAGGCCAACGCATGGGCCCGGGATTTCAGCGATTTCATGGCTTCCATCGTTCCTCAGATCGATCGCATTACGGCGCTGAACATCGAGCCGGACGTGAACCGGTTTTACTTCTCGGTGCTGTGGGCTGGGAGTCCATTGCTATGCGCCATGGTGATCGGAGAACTGCTTAGCGGAAGGAGGCGTGGCTACTCCATGTGGCATTCCACTCCACGGACGATGTTCCCGGCGCTTGTTGCGGTCGCATTCGTCGTCCTTTGGTCAATCAATCTTTGGTGGGTCGACCCGAACCTCATGCTGAGCCGGATGTTGTTTTCTGCGCCTCTGGGCAGATCGGCATTCGGAAGCATCGCGTTCTCACACGCTCCTGTCGCATGTGCTGCCGCGGCCGCCCTTTGGCTGTTAGCTTGGTGCACTGGCCACATTCCTCGCCACATAAGGAGTCATCGTCATGACTAACCCGATTTCCACTTCCAACGCCCTCGTTCAAGTCACGAATGTTTTCGCATTCTCGGGAGGATCGTTGTCGACAGTAGCAAGCGCTGGTACCTTCCAAGCCAACGCAGGCATCTTCGCGGCAGTGTCGCGTCGACGCACTGGCACGGCTGAAGTACTTTCGGATGGCCCATCGGCTGTCGTTTCAGGCATCGAGCACGGCGCTGCGAGCGCCGGGGCCGGCATACCTTCTACGGCACTTATTGCTGGTCGCATCGTGCCTGCGGCTGCGGTGGTTGGAGGCTTCAATGACGCGATTAATGTCGGTCAGCATGTTGTGCGAGGCAACGGAGCAGAGGCTGCAACCGAGGGCCTTGGCGTTGGCGGGCAAGCGAGCGGTGCCATGTTGGGCGCGCGTTTCCTAGGTAGTGCACTTGCCCCATTTGGTCCTTATGTGTCGGCGGGTGGCGCATTTGTCGGAGGACTTGCAGGCGCCTTCGCAGGCGCCCAAGGCGCCAAGTCCCTCGGTGCCTACCTGACAGGCGGCGACACTCCCGACAAGCTCGGCCCGCCGCTTACCTTGCCCAATGACACGCTGCTGACGCCCACCGTCACCACATCGGACGGAAGCCAGTACGCGCTGGTGCAGATCGAAGGCAAGTACACCTGGTTCTCGATCCAGGACAACCCCGCATTGCCCAGCCGCTATGTGGAAGTCGTCAGCGGGCCCAGGGCCGCCGAACTCACCGGCAGCTACCTTCAGGCGGCGGGCTTCGAGTCCCAGTTGGCCCAGGCGCAGGCGGACGGTGCCCGGCAACAGCGCGAAGCCTTGCGGGATGCGTTTGCGCGCAGCGAGATCCAGTCGGCCAACAACATGGGCCCCAATGGCCTGCCCTGGGGCACCCCTTCGGCCATCGGTGCCAACGCCACCCAGACCTGGGCTCGGTCGCCCGAGCCGGCCCAGGCACTGAACATCCTGGAAGTGCGCAATGCCGATGGCTCTGTCAGCCGCATCGTGCAGGAAGTCGACAAAGCCAGCGGCGTGCTTCTCGGCGACAAGACCTACGAGAATCCCGAGGCCTCCAACCCCGACGGCTTTCGCCTGGTGGCGACCAGCGACCATCAAAGCGACGTTCACTGGACGCTCAACCGCGAGACGGGTCTCATGGAGCAAGCCGGGATCGCACCCGCCAAGGGCGGCGGCCCATCCGTCGAGGAGGGGTTTGCTCCCGATGGCTCGCCTCTGGGACAGGCCGCAACGGTGATCCATGAAGGCAGGGCCCGCACGACCGTCTGGGCCCGCGATGCCGCAACCGGCCACTACACCGAAACCGAGACCATCACCCGGCGCGATGGCGCGGGCAACGTCACGCAGTCCGCAACTGCCGTTCGAAACTACGCGGCCGATGGCAGGGAATTGCAAAGTGCGGCGGAAGGGGGCGGCCTGCAAGGCATCCCCAATCCGGTTGCCGACACCCACACCGCGCAAAACAAGGTGCAGGCGCCGCAGGCTGCACCGATGCCTGGGCCCGCACAGACTCCAGCGCAGCAGGAATCCATTGCCCAGATCACCACGCATGAATCGCGCATCGTGCCCACGCCAGGCGGCATGAGCTTTGCCGAGGCACACCGGCGCCGCGACGAGCCCGAGCAGATTTCCCCGGGCTCGTTGCGGCCCGTGGGCAAACTGGATACATCCCAGATGGACAAGGGCAGCCCGTTGTACCGGATGCACCTGGCGCAGGAGCAGGCCCATATGCGCGACCTGGAGATTGCGCTGGCGCAAGACAGGGAGCGGTTCAAGAACGAGCCCAAGCTGCCGCAGCCCTCGGTGGAGCGCACGCAGGAGCGCGCACAGGACCATTCGCCAAGGCGTTTGCTGGAGGAGGCACCTGTGGCACAGGCGCATGTCAGCCCTGCTCGGCCGGCCGCTGGTGCCGAGGCGATGCACTCGCCGACAACCCACGCCTCAGTGGCGGCCCCGGTGCACTCGAACCCTCAAGGCGATGCGGCAGCCATTGCGGCGGCGCAAGCCCAGGTGGCCGCAGCGCAAGCCCGGGAGGCTGCGGCACAGGCCGAATTGGCCCAGATGCGGGAGCAGGTGGCACGCATGGCCGCCGAGCGCGGACACGACGGCCTGGAGCGGCGTGATGAGCGCGATGAGAAGGACCAGCGCGGTCAGCCTGAGACCACGCAACTCGCGCAAGGCCGCGACACCCGGCAAGATTTGGAGGCTGGCACGCACGGCAAGCAGATATCAGCCGCTGCCGCGGCTGACACGAGCCGCCCGTTGCTGCGCGATTTCAGTGACCCGGGCCATCCCCAGCATGCGCTGTACAGCACCCTCAAAGACCTCCTCCCGAAGGGCACCTCCGAAGAACGCTTGGCCCAAGGCACGGCCGCCTGCCACCGGTCGAGAATTACGGAGAAAGACCTGTCGGGTATTTATATTGGCGACAAGTCGGTGGTCTTCGCCTCCCGCTCGCTCTTTGCCGTGCCAGCACAGATGGACATCAGCCAGCCCGCACCCAGCGTTCAGCAGAGCGATCAGCACATCCTGCGAACCGACCAGCAGCGGGAGCAAATAATGAGCGAGATTCGGACACAGGCCGTAGCGCAAGCCAACCAGCAACAGGGCTCGGTGCTGGGCGGCCCCTGATTGTCAGGCAGGTTTTTGCGGACGACCGCCGAAGATGGCCGTGCCGATGCGAACCATCGTGCTACCTGCGCTGATCGCCGCCTCCAGGTCAGCGCTCATGCCGAGCGAGAGCGTGTCGATCTCAATACCCGCGGCACGAATGGCGTCGTAAACCGCACGCGCGCGCAGGCACAGTTCGCGCTGCGCGGCGAAATCCGGCGCCGGTTCGGGAATGGCCATGAGCCCGCGCAGCCGCAAATGTGGCAAAGCCGCCACAGCGCGCGCGAGCGGCAAAGCCTCTTCAGGAGGCACGCCGGACTTGTTGGCGCCACCGTCCACATTGACCTGCAGGCACACCTGCAGCGGCGGCAAATGCGCCGGCCGCTGCGCCGAAAGCCGCTCGGCAATCTTGAGCCGGTCGATGCCGTGCACCCAGTCGAAATGCTCGGCCACGGACCGCGTCTTGTTGCTTTGCAGAGGGCCGATGCAGTGCCATTCGAGCTCCGCGCGCAAATCCGAAAGCGCCTCGATCTTGTCCAGGCCCTCCTGCACATAGTTCTCGCCGAAGGCCCGCTGGCCCGCCGCATGGGCCTCGCGCACGGCCTCCGAACCGAAGGTCTTGGACACCGCCAGCAGCCGGACTTCGGCCGGGTTGCGGCCCTCGGCGGCGCAAGCATTTTCGATCCGGTTCTTTACTTGCTGGAGGTCGCCGCCAATCATCGTCATAATCGTCCCAAATCGTATCAAAACGTCACCGAACTCGAGCCGAGGAGCCCCGTGGACATTACCCAACTGCTGGCATTCAGCGTCAAGAACAAAGCCTCCGACCTGCACTTGTCGGCCGGCCTGCCGCCGATGATTCGCGTCCACGGCGACGTGCGGCGCATCAACGTCGACGCGCTCGACCACAAGTCGGTGCACGCCATGGTGTACGACATCATGAGCGACACGCACCGCAAGCACTACGAAGAGTTCCTGGAGGTCGACTTCTCGTTCGAGATCGACGGCCTGGCGCGCTTCCGCGTGAATGCGTTCAACCAGGCACGCGGCGCGGCCGCCGTGTTCCGGACCATTCCTTCGAAGATCCTGACGCTGGAGCAGCTCAACGCGCCCAAGATTTTCGCGGAACTGGCGCTCAAGCCGCGCGGGCTGGTGCTGGTGACGGGGCCCACCGGCTCGGGCAAGTCGACCACCCTGGCGGCGATGGTCAACTACCTGAACGAAAACGAATACGGCCACATCCTCACGGTGGAAGACCCGATCGAGTTCGTGCACGAATCGAAGAAGTGCCTGATCAACCAGCGTGAGGTCGGGCCGATGACGCTGTCGTTCTCGAACGCCCTGCGCTCTGCCCTGCGCGAAGACCCGGACGCGATTCTGGTGGGCGAGCTGCGCGACCTGGAAACCATTCGCCTGGCGATGACCGCGGCCGAAACGGGCCACCTGGTGTTCGGCACGCTGCATACCTCGTCGGCCGCCAAGACCATCGACCGGATCATCGACGTGTTCCCGGGCGAGGAAAAGGAAATGATCCGGGCCATGCTCTCTGAATCGCTGCAGGCCGTGATTTCGCAGACGCTGTGCAAGACCAAGGACGGCCAGGGCCGCGTGGCGGCGCACGAGATCATGCTGGGCACGCCCGCCATCCGCAACCTGATCCGCGAGGCCAAGGTGGCGCAGATGTATTCGGCCATCCAGACCGGGCAAGGCGCGGGCATGCAGACGCTCGACCAAAACCTGACCGACCTCGTGCGCCGCAATGCCATTTCGGCCGCCGAGGCGCGTGGCAAGGCCAAGATCCCCGAGAATTTCCCAGGCTGATCCACAGCCCTTCGGAGCACCGACATCATGGAACGCGATCAAGCCAGCCAGTTCATCAACGACCTGCTCAAGCTCATGGTGAGCCGCAACGGCAGCGACTTGTTCATTACCGCGGACTTTCCGCCAGCCATCAAGGTCGACGGCAAGGTCACCAAGGTGTCGCAGCAGGCGCTGGGCGCGCAGCACACGCTGGCGCTGACGCGCTCGGTCATGAACGACCGGCAGACGGCGGAGTTCGAGCGCACCAAGGAGTGCAACTTCGCGATCTCGCCGACCGGCATCGGCCGTTTCCGCGTGAACGCGTTCGTGCAGCAGGGCAAGGTCGGCATGGTGCTGCGGACCATTCCGGCCAAGCTGCCGACCATCGACGGCCTGGGCATGCCGCAGGTGCTGAAAGACGTGTCGATGACCAAGCGCGGCCTCACCATCATGGTGGGCGCCACCGGCTCGGGCAAGTCGACCACGCTGGCGGCAATGATCGACTGGCGCAACGAGAACTCCTACGGCCACATCGTGACGGTGGAAGACCCGGTCGAGTTTGTGCACCCGCACAAGAACTGCGTGGTGACGCAGCGCGAAGTGGGCATCGACACCGACAGCTGGGAAGCCGCGCTCAAGAACACGCTGCGCCAGGCGCCCGACGTCATCTTGATGGGCGAAATTCGCGATCGCGAAACCATGGAGCACGCGGTGGCTTTTGCCGAAACCGGCCACCTCTGCATGGCCACGCTGCACGCCAACAGCGCCAACCAGGCGCTGGACCGGATCATCAACTTCTTCCCCGAAGAACGCCGCGCGCAGCTGCTGATGGACCTGTCGCTGAACCTGCGCTCGCTGGTTTCGCAGCGCCTGATTCCCACCGAGGACGGCCAGGGCCGCGTCGCCGCGGTGGAAGTGCTGCTGAACACGCCGCTGATTTCCGACCTGATCTTCAAGGGCGAAGTGGGCGAGATCAAGGAAATCATGAAGAAGAGCCGCAACCTCGGCATGCAGACCTTCGACCAGGCGCTGTTCGACCTGTTCGAAAGCCACTCGATCACCTTCGAAGACGCCATCCGCAACGCCGACTCGGCCAATGACCTGCGGCTGCAGATCAAGCTCAACAGCCAGCGCGCGCGCAGCACCGACCTTTCGGCCGGCACGGAGCATTTCGCGATTGTTTAGACGCCCCCCGAAGCGCCTTCGGCGCCTCCCCCCACTGGGGGGCGCACCCAGCGGCCCGGCAAAGCCGGTTCCGCGGGTGCGCTGGGTGAATCCGCTGCGAGACGAAGGCCGCTCATTGGCTTTAAGCTCTCGCCCATGAGCAGCATCAACCCCCGAACCTACGAATCCACCCCCGCGCAGACGGTGGCCTTCCTGGGCCTTGGCGTCATGGGCGGGCCGATGGCCGGTCACCTGGCCAAGGCCGGCCACAACGTCACGGTCTACAACCGCACGCCGGCCAAGGCCGAGGCCTGGGCGGCCGAATTCGGCCCGCCGGGCCGCTACGCCGCAACACCGCGCGATGCGGCGGCCGGCGCCGACATCGTGTTCAGCTGCGTGGGCAATGACGACGACCTGCGCTCCGTGGTGCTCGGCCCCAACGGCGCCTTCGCGAGCATGAAGAAAGGCGCCGTGTTCGTCGACCACACCACCGCTTCGGCCGATGTGGCGCGCGAGCTGTCGAATGCGGCGCAGTCGCTGGGCCTGCAGTTCATCGACGCGCCGGTGTCCGGCGGCCAGGCCGGCGCGCAGAACGGCGCGCTCACCGTGATGTGCGGCGGCGACAAGGCGAGCTTCGAGCGCGTCAAGCCGGTGATCAACGCCTTTGCGCGTGCCGTCACGCTGCTCGGCGCCAGCGGTGCCGGCCAGCTCGCAAAAATGGTGAACCAGATCGCCATTGCGGGCCTGGTGCAGGGCCTCTCGGAAGCCATTGCCTTCGGCCAGCGTGCCGGCCTCGACATGAAGATGGTGCTCGAGGTGATCGGCAAGGGCGCCGCCCAGAGCTGGCAGATGGACAACCGCGGCAAGACCATGATCGACGGCAAGTTCGACTACGGCTTTGCCGTCGACTGGATGCGCAAGGACCTGGGCCTGGTTCTCGACGAGGCCAAGCGCAACGGCGCGCGCGTGCCGGTCACCGCGCTGGTCGACCAGTTCTATGCCGACGTGCAGCAGGCCGGCGGCAGCCGCTGGGACACGTCGAGCCTGATCATCCGGCTCAAATAAAAAAACCCGCTCCGGCGGTTTTTTTTGTTTAGCGCACCGGCGAGGTGGTCACGCCGCCGGGCTGGGCCGGGGCCGGCGACAACGGTTCCATCGGCGGCAGCGGCACGCGCGACGATGACGAAGGCGCCGCGCCGGCCGGCGCAGGTGCGGGAGCGCCCGTGCCGCCGCGCTGGGCCTGGTTGGCCAGTTCGGCCTCGCTCACGATCTCGACCACGCGCACCACCTTCTGCACACCCGAAATGCCGCGCGCGATTTCGGTCGCGCGGTCGGTTTCGCGGCGGGTGGCAATGCCCATCAGGTAGACCACGCCGCGTTCGGTCACCACCTTGAACGAATTGGCGAAGATGTCCTTGGCGTCGAGCAGCGAGGCCTTGACCTTGCCGCTGATGAACACGTCGTTCGAACGTTCCTGGAAAGTGCTGGGCTGGCCGATGGTGAGCTCGTTGACCACCGAGCGCACGTTGTCCACGCGCTGCACCACTTCTTCGACGCGTCGGCGGTCGGCCTCGCTGCCCACGGCGCCCGTCAGCAGCACCTGGCGGTTGTAGCTGGTCACGCTCACGTACATGTGGTCGTTGGCAATTTCGCGCACGCGGGCGGCCGCACGCAGTTCGATGCCCTGGTCGTCGAGCTGGGCCCCAGAGCTGCGGCGGTCGGTCGCCACCATGCCCACGCCCATGGCGGCCGCGCCCCCCACCACGAGCGGCACGCAGCCGGAAAGCCCGGCAACCAGCACGGCTCCCGAGGCGAATGCAATGGCGAGGCGTTGGAATGGTGTCGTCGTCATGTGGAAGCTTCCTGTTCTCCGAGTAGCTGGGCATCCACGCCATCGCACAGGCAATGCAGTGCGAGCAGGTGGACTTCGTGGATGCGTGCCGCACGCTCGTGCGACACACCGATCTGAACATCAGTTTCGCGCAGCGCGCGCCCGATGGCGCCGCCGGTTCCGCTGCTGCCCGCTGCGGGCGAGGCCGGCTGGCCGATGCTGGCATTGCCGAGCAGGGCAACGACGGTCATGTCGCGCTCGTGCGCGGCCATGACCGCGGCCAGCACGGAAGCCGACTGTCCGCTGGCGCTGAGTGCCAACAGCACGTCGCCGGCCTGGCCGAGTGCGCGCACCTGGCGGGCAAAGCGGTCGGCGTCGATGGCATTGGCGCTGTCGGCCGCGGGGTCGGTGGTGTCGCCGGGCAGCGCGATGGCGCCCAGCTCGGGGCGCTCGCGCTCGAAGCGGCCGACGAATTGCGCCGCGAACTGGGCCGCGAGCAGGCCCGACACGCCCGCACCGCAGGCCAGCACCTTGCCGCCGCTGGTCACGCATGCCAGGATGGCCTGCATCGCCTGCGATATGGGTTTGCTGAGGACTGGGCCGGCCTGGTACTTGAGGTCGGCGCTATCGATGAAGTGTTGCTGAATCCGTTGCTCGAGCATGGGGCGGGATGATACCGGGGGGCAATGAAACAAGACGTTTGCGGTGTGGAGCCTTCGGCGGCCATTCAGTTCCCGCTCGGGCGGCGACGACGCTAGCCCGCGTCGAATGCTCCCTTCAGCCAGGTGATGCGCTCTTCGACCAGCACCACGTCGAAGCGGCAGGGCGGCAGCGTGCGCAGGCCGTTCAGATAGTGCCGCGCGGCGAAGACGATGCGCCGCTGCTTGATGCCCGTGATGCTGCCGCCGGCGCCGCCATGCGCGGCCGTGCTGCGCTGGCGGACCTCCACGAACACCAGCGTTGCGTCCCGCGGATCGCGCATGATCAGGTCGATCTCGCCGCCGCCGCGTCCGGGCGTTCGATAATTGCGCGCAACCAGCGCCAGGCCGGCATCCTGAAGATGGTCGAGCGCGGCGTCTTCCGCCGCATCGCCGCGATGCTTGGTCGTGATGGTCTTCATGCTTGCTCCCTGCCGGCTTTCTTATTTGTTCTTCGGAGAAACCCATTGGCTTCACTAGCACCCGCTTCTTTCGGCGCCGCCCTTGCGGCCGCGCACGACGCCTCGGGTGCACAGCATTATCCGCAGGGCACGCTGTACGTCGTGGCCACGCCCATCGGCAACCTGGCCGACATCACGCTGCGCGCGCTGCATGTGCTGCAACTCGTCGACGTCATCGCCTGCGAAGACACGCGCCATACGCAAAGCCTGCTGCGCGCCTACGGCATCGACCGGCCGAATGCCCGGCTGCTGGCCGTGCACCAGCACAACGAGGCCGAGGCCGCGCAGGCCGTCGTCGCGCGGCTCGCACAGGGTGAGCGCATCGCCTACGTGAGCGACGCCGGCACGCCCGGCGTGAGCGACCCCGGCGCGCGGCTGGTCGCAGCCGTGCGCGGCGCCGGCCAGCGCGTGCTGCCGCTGCCGGGCGCCAGCAGCGTGACCACGCTGATCGGCGCGGCCGGGCTGGTGGCCGACGGCGGCGACGGCAACGCCAGCAGCGCCTTCGTGTTCGCCGGCTTCCTGCCGACGAAGGCGGGCGAGCGCGACACCGCCGTGCAGGCGCTCGCGCAAGAGCCGCGCGCCGTGGTGCTGCTGGAGGCGCCGCACCGCATCGAAGCCCTGGCCCGCGCGCTCGCCGCGCTCGGCGAGCGCCGCATCACCGTGGGACGTGAGCTCACCAAGCAATTCGAAGAGATCGCGACCGTGCCGGCCAGCGCCCTGCCCGACTGGTTCGCGGCCGACCGCGACCGCACGCGCGGCGAATTCGCGCTGGTGCTGCATCCCGTAGCCGTTGCGGCCGACGACGGCGCCGAGGGGGAGCGCGTGCTGCGGCTCCTGCTGGCCGAGCTGCCGGTGAAAACCGCCGTGCGCCTGGCGGCCGAGATCAGCGGCGCGCCGCGCAATGCGCTGTACGAAACGGCGCTGCGCATTCGCAACGATGCCGGTTCAGCGGACGACGAATAAGCTCAGCCGTCCAGCTCCGCATAGCGCCTGAAGATCCCGTCTTCATTGAACGCGATGCGGCGCGGGCTTTTCAGGTAGTCGTGCACACGCTCCCGGCGCTTGACGTTGTCGTGCAATTTCTCGACCTCCGGCGTGGCGGCCAAGGCCCGCGCGGTGGCCTTCGGAAATGCATAGTGCAGGCCATCCACCAACTGGAAGAGCGACAGGTCGGCATAGGTCAGCACATCGCCGACCAGGTGCGAAGACCCCGCGGGGTTGCGCTGCAGCACCCGCTCGAACCAGTTCAGGAACTTTGGAATGCGCTCTTCGCGGAAGGCCCGCGCGCGCTGCATGGCCGCGTCGCGCTGGTCTTCGTAGTAGGCGCCGGTCGAAATCGGGTGGTGCGTGTCGTGCGCCTCGGCCACCACGTCGGCAATGGTGAGCTGCAGCTGGTGCGTCCACAGCCCGTCGGACTCGCCGACGCCCGCCAGGCCGAGCCTCGGCCCGAGGTACAGCAGGATGGCCGCGGTTTGCCCGACGACGACGTCGCCGTCGATCAGGAACGGCGGCGCGAAGGAGGGGCGGACGATCTCCGGACCGTCGAGCCGCTCGCCCAGCGCGGACTCGCCGCCGCCCTTTTTCTCGGGCAGCCGCGCCACGTCGACATAGTCCGCCCCGGCCGCCTCGAGCGCGAGCCGCACGAATTCGCCTCGGCCCTGAATGGTGGACCAGTAATGAAGTTGGTACGTCATGCGGCCATGGTGTCAGGGTCTGCGCGGCCCTGCAACCGGCCGGTTCAGAGCCCCTCGGCGAGCTCGATGGCTCTGCGCTTTGCCTCGGCCCGGGCGCTGGCGTCGACATCCGGCCCCATCAGCGTCTTTTCGACGACGACCGAGCGCACCTCGCGCACGCCGATGAACCGCAGCCACGTCTCGATGTAGGGCAGCTGAAAGTCGAGCGCGTGCGCGGAGCCGTCTTTGCCCAGCGGGTAGTCGAGCCCCCGCGCGCAGACCACCGTCGCCATGCGGGTCTGGAGCATGCCCGAGAGGCCCGATGCGTCGAAGCGGAACAGCACGTCCTTGTGCGACACCACGTCGATCAGGTGTTTCAGCTTGTAGGGAATGCCGAAGTTCCAGAGCGGCATTGCAAGCACGATGTGGTCCGCGGCGTGGAAGGGCGCGGCAATGCGCCGCACTTCGTCCCACGCCGTTTGCTGCGCAGCGGTGAGCGGCACGCCGTTGATGCCGGCGTACTTGGCGTCGAGCATGTCCTGCGACAGCTCCGGAAGCTCCATCGTCCATGGGTTGAGGGTGGTGACGCGGCAGCCCGGGTGGACGCGCGTCACCTCGTCGATGAATGCCCCGGCGACCTCGATGCTGGCGGAGCGCGCAGCCCTCGGCGACGTCTCGATGTACAGAAGTTCTTTCATGGCATGCGTGAGGTGAATGGTTCAGGAAAGCCGAGGCTAGGCATCGCACGCAATGCACACAAGCAACATAATTTGCACCGATTCAGAACCAATGGCACTGAAACCCATGCTCGACTCCCAACAGCTGCGCGCCTTCGTCTCGGTGGCCGAACACGCCAGCGTGACCCGCGCGGCCGAGGCCATGCACCTGACCCAATCGGCCGTGAGTGCGCAGATTCGGCGGCTTGAAGAGCAGCTGGGCTGCCGCGTCTTCGACCGCACCACCCGATCGCTGCAGCTCACAGCCCAGGGCAGCGTGCTGCTGAGCTATGCCAGGAGCATCCTCAAGCTGCAGCAGCAGGCGGTCTCCAGGCTTGCGGCGCCCCGCCATGCGCCGGCCACGCTGCGCCTCGGATGCTCGGAAGGGTTCCCCAGCGAATGGCTGTTCGCCGCACTCGCGGGTTTTCGCCAGCGCAGGCCGGAGGTGCATGTGGAAATCACCTGCGGCATCAGCACGGTGCTGGCCAGGCAGGTTCGGCAGCGCTCGCTGGACCTGATGGTCGGCACGGTCTGCGATGCCGGGAGCGACACCGAAACGCTCTGGATGGAGCCGCTGGTATGGGCCTTTTCGGAAAGGGCGCTGCTCGACCCCGACGCGCCCGCCCCGCTCGCGTTTTTGTCGGAGCCCTGTCCGTTCCGCGAAGCCGCGCTCGCCTCGCTGGCCGGCCACGGAACGACGAGCTGGCAGATCGTGCTCACCGCACAGGGCTCGGGCCCCCTGGTGGCCGCCGCGGCCGCCGGCCTGGCCATTACCGTGCTGACGCCGTCGGGCATGCCGCCCCTGCTGCGCTCCATTGCGCCCGGCGGCTTTCTGCCGCCGCTGCCGCCCGCGCGCTTCGTGATCCAGCAGGCCGAAGGCAGCGCGGCGCCGGAGCCGCTGGCGGCGCTGGTCGACGCGGTGCGCGAGGCCTGCTTCCGCTGGCGCGGGGCGCATGCGAGAACGCTCGACGCGTAGCGTCGGCACCCTCGGCGGCGGCTGGTTATTCGGCGGTGATTCCCGCCTTGCGCACCACGTCGCCGAACTTCACGAGGCGCTCGGACATCATCTTCTCGAAGGCGGCGGGCGTCATTTCCTCGGGCACGATCACGCCGCGGTCCTTCAGGCTGGCCTGCATGGCCGGCGACGTGGCCACCTGGCGCACGGCCTTGTACAGCGTCTGCACGATGGCGTCGGGCGTGCCGCCCGGAGCGGCCAACCCGGTCCACGAGGTGAGATTGAGCTGGGGATAGCCCACCTCGGCCATGGTGGGCACGTCGGGCAGCTGCGGCAGGCGCTGGTCGGCCGCCACGGCGAGCGCGCGCACCCTGCCCGCCTGGATGTGCGGCAGCATGATGACCAGGTTGTCGAGAATGAACTGCACCTCGTTGGCCAGCACCGCCGTGATCAGCGGCGTGCCGCCGCGGTAGGGAATGTGGGTGGTGAACACGCCCGTGGCCGCCTTGAGCATCTCGACGTTGAGCTGGCCCATGCTGCCCACGCCGCCGCTGCCGTAGTTGAGCTTGCCGGGGTTCTTCTTCGCGTAGTCGATGAACTCCTTGAAGGTCTTGATGGGCAGGCTCGAATGCACCACCAGCGCATTGGGCTGCCGGCCCAGGATGGCGATGTTCTCGAAATCCTTGATGGGGTCGTAGCCCACCTTGGGCTGCGTGAGCGGGTTGGCCAGGTGGCTGCTCTGCGACGACACCACCAGCGTGTAGCCGTCGGGCTTGCTGCGCGCCACCATCTGCGACGCCACCGAGCCGCCCGCGCCCGCGCGGTTCTCCACCACGATGGGCACGCCCAGCGCGCTGGACAGCGGCTCCGAATACTGGCGCGCCATGATGTCCACCGACCCGCCCGGAGGGAACGGCACCACGAGCGTGATGGGTCGCGAGGGGTATTTGTCGTCGGCGCGCGCAGCCAGCGGGGCCAGGCCCGCCAGGCCAAGCCCCAGGCCGGCGTTGAGGATGTGGCGGCGGGTGGGTTGTGTGGAATGCATGGGGATAAGCTCTCGGAAAGTCAGGGGTGGTCGAGGATGGCCAGGGCCACGGCCTGGGCGCGCGGCACGAAGGTGGCGAGCTCGCAATATTCGCGCTCGGTGTGGGCGTGTCCGCCCACGGGGCCGGTGCCGCACAGCGTGGGCGCGCCCACCGAGGCGGTGAGGCCGCTGTCGGCCGCGCCGCCGGTGAACTCGCCCTGCACCTCGAAGCCCAGCGCCCTGGCGCCGCGCTGGTAGAGCGCCATCAGATCGTCGGGCGTGGGCCTCATGGGCATGGTGCGGCGCGCATCCGTCACGCGCCCTTTGGTGCGCGGCACCGATTCTTCCTCGACGATGGCGCGCACCTTCGCAAGCAGCTCGTCCGGGTCGGTTTCCGACGTGAAGCGCATGTCCAGCTCCGCCTTGGCGTGCGGCGCCACCATGTTGGGCACGATGCCGCCGTGCACCACGCCCACGTTGGCGGTAACGCCCGTGGCCGGATCGGTCAGCGCATGCAGCGCGATGGTCTTGCGGGCCAGCGCCTCGATGGCGCTGGCGCCGGCCGCGTGGTTGATGCCCGCATGGGCGGCGACGCCTTCGACCTCGAACTCCACCACCATCGAACCCTTGCGGCTGGTGACGAGGTTGCCGCTGACGCGGCCCGGTTCGGCATTGAGCACCGCCCGCGCACCGCGCGCCTTGGCCATGATGCGGTCGCGCGTGGCGGGCGAGCCGATTTCCTCGTCGCACGAGAAGAACAGCTGCAGCGGCGCCTTCAGCCCACCGCAGCGCGCGAAGGCCTCGGCCACGAACACGTTCATCACCAGGCCCGACTTCATGTCGGCCACGCCGGGACCGTAGGCGCGCCCGTCCTGCACGCGGAAGGGCCGGCGCGCCGCGGTGCCCGCCGGGTACACGGTGTCCATGTGCCCCATGAGCAGGATGGGCGCGCCCTCGGCGGGCCCGGGCACCTGGGCGTGCAGCAGCACGCCATAGCCCGGCACGGACTCGAACTGCACGGCCACCCCCGCGGCCTCCAGGTGCTCGCGCAGCGCCGTGGCCACCGCGATCACGCCCGCTTCGTTGCGGCTGCCGCTGTCAATGTCGACCACTTTCTGCAACAGGTCTTGCATGGCCTGCCCCTGGTCGGCCAACCAGTCCAGTATGCGCGCCCGCACCTGCGAGCGGCTCTCTTCAAGGGTATCCTGCATCTTCGTCCTTCGATGAACCCCGCGGCGGCGGGGTGAAATTTGGGCCGCAGTGTTGCACGCGTTGTCGGTGTTTGCAATGCTTTTTTCATAAATGAGACATCAATGAAATCATCATTGCAAGAATCGGCCGGCCTGCTCACCGAGCGCCTGACCCGCCAGGGCGGCGAACTGACCGCCAGCGAACGCGCCCTGGCCGAGGCCCTGGGGCGCGACTATCCGCACGCGCTGCTCGAATCCGCCACCGCACTGGCCGCGCACAACGGCACCAGCGCCTCCACCGTGGTGCGCCTGTTCGCCAAGCTGGGCTACGCCAGCTATGCCGAGGCGCAGCGCGAAGCGCGCGCGGAAGTGACCGCCATGCTGCAGACGGCCGGCCAGCGCGCCCCCGTGACCATCGGCACGCAGCGCAGCCTGCAGCAGTGCGTGGACGACGCCCTGCTGCACGACCAGCACAACATTGCCGCCACGCGTGACGGCCTGGACATGGCGGCGTTCGAGGCCATGGCCACGCGCATTGCCAAGGGCAAGGGCCGCCTCTTCGTGCTGGCGCAGATCAACAGCGCCCCCGTGGCCGCTTGGCTGGCGCTGCACCTCAACATGTGCCGCCCCGGCGTGCACGAGCTGGGCGCGGGCGCGGTGACCGCCACCGACCAGTTGCTGTGGATACAGCCCGACGACGCCCTGCTCGCCTTCAGCATCCGGCGCTACGCCAGCGGGCCGGTGAAAGTGGCGCAGCGCTTTCGCGAAGCCGGCGCGCAAGTGCTGGCCATTACCGACAGCCCCGCCGCGCCGCTGGCCAAGCTGGCCCACCAGCGGGTGCAGGTGCGCACGTCGAACGCATCGCCGTTCGACTCTTACACCGCGGCCTTCTTCGTCTGCAACGCGCTGGTGTCGGCCGTGGCGCAACTGCGGCATGAGGCCGTGCCGCAGGTGCTGGCGCGGCGCGACCAGCTGTGGAAGGACGTGGAGGAGGCGCAGCTGATCGTGGATGAGGCGCCTGTGCGGGTGGGGTTGGGGCGGCGCAAGGCGGGCAAGAAATAGGCAAGGAAGGGGAGAGTCGCCCGGCTGCGCCGCGGACAAACTAACGACTCGGGTTTCGATCATCCTGCGCGCGAATCCGCTCACCGCGCTCAACGCCTACGTGGTGAATGCTGGCCAACTCGCAGCGCCGCCACAAATTCACGCCCTCCAACGCACTGGTGATGTCGATCTCCGCGAGCCCAAAGAATCCCAGGACCACCCCTTGCGCGAATGCCAAGATCAGCGGCTCCGCGTGCTCGGTATTCCTCAAGCTGCCGCGGATCAGTTGTCCGCCAAGCTCCATGAGCTTCAGTGTGTGGGTAGATGCGGTTGCGGTACTTTCCTTCGGCACCCGCAGACACCAAAGCCTGGAGCCGAGCGTCCACACCGTGTGGCGCTGAACTTCATCGCACCGCGCCTCTTCGATCACCATCTGCCTTGCGCGGATTGCATCGAAGTTGCGATGGTCCCGGCCGTAGAAGAATTCAGCGAACTCATCGGCTTTCTTCGCGACGGCGCGTTCGTTGCGCACCATCTTCTCTGTGGCCCTGAGGTCTGACACACGCTCGACAAGGAAACCTAACTCATCGTCTGACATTCGGCGACCGGACGCGCGGCGGTCATACCAGTCCGCTAGTTGGGCCAAGGTCTTGCATTCCGTGAAAGCCCTGTCGAAGGGCATATCAGGAGCGAGGCAAGCGAGCCGCTTGGGCTTGCCTTCAATCCGCTTCAGAGCAGCGTCCCTCCGCTCGGGCCGCGCTCGAGAAAACTTCCTGCACTTCATTTCGAATCCCCCTGCCGCTTATTGGTATCGCGTCGGTCGGTTGCCGCCGCGCAGGAAAGATCGTAACTTAAAAGCTACTTATAGACCGCGCTTTTATGGACCGCCGACTTATGGACCGTGGAGTCTTGGACCTTCTAGGGCGACCATCGAGAAATGGCCCGAGTACCACCCCCACCAGAAGAAAGACACCCTGCGCTGGTGGCTTTTGGCCAGGCCGTGCGAATTCGGCGGAAGGCGATGAATTTTTCGCAAGAGTCGTTCGCCGACGAGTGCGGGATCGACCGTAGCTACATGGGCGGCGTAGAACGCGGCGAACGCAACCTCGCCATGGTGAACATGATGAAAATCATCGACACCCTGGGCGTGCAGCCCTCAGAGTTCTTCAAGGCGCTGGATAAGCCCGCCAAGAAGAACAAGTCTGCGTAGCGATCGGTGGTCGGGCTGCTCCAGCTGACTGTTTGCGAGATCAGTCCTAGGCGGAGATCACAGCCACGCATGCGCCTCGGCCACACGCCTCCGTTGAACCTTCGCGAAGGCTGCTGTGCAGCGTCTGCGGTCTTCGGTCCGATGGACACGAACGACCGCAATCTGCCGCTCCACCGCCATCCCTGACCACATCTTCCAACGCGCACAACGTGCTTCAATGTCTCGGATCATGCTGGACATGTACATCCAGCAAGCCCTAGGCCAGAGGGCTGCTTATTTGGGCCAGACAGATTCACGGCCATATGCGTCTGGAAAAGGTAGGGAAAATCTACGCCATCCGACACAAGCTGGTCAAGGCGTAGGCGCCTCCAGCCAACAAAGGCGGCCGCGTGAAGCGATCGCCACGGCTCGATCTTTCTAAAGGTATACCAAGCTGGTTTGGCGCAGACGAATCGCCATTGTGGAAGGGGAAACTTGGAAGAGATCGCACAACGCATCGAAGTGGCGGCCGCCAAATCGCCTCGCCTGCGCAACAAGCCGCTCGAAGGTAGGCAAGGGATTGGGGGAGTTCATCAACGAAGCGTAGCTGGGCCCGAGCAGTTCCCATGCAACGGTGTCCGTCAGCCTCAGGTGCTCCACGCCGAAACAGGCCAGGAAAGCGAGGCGAAGCTGCTTCCCAGGCACCAAGAAGCAACCGGCGAAGTGATTCGCCTGACGCTCTTTCGGATCGGCAGGCGCATATGGTTCGGTCAGTCCATGCATCGGCATTTCCCGGTGGTGGTGAAGCCCCGGATGCATGAGCAAGTGTCCGACTTCATGGGCCAGGGTGAAAAGCTTCGTGCGCGGCTTCTGCTCATCAGAGATCGCAATAACTCTGGCCGGGCGATTGATGAATCCACCTAGCTCAAATCCCTTTCGCGTTCCAGTGCAGCTCAGCCACCCCTCTTGGACCTCAAAGCCGAGGTACTGTGCAGCAACCCAAGGATCACAAACGTCCATCGGGGTGACGTTTTGCCCCGGCCAAAGCGTGCACTGTCTATCCCACAACTCTAGTTGCAGCTTACGCGCCGCCTTCTCAGGGTCGATACGGGTCGTGGCCGGTGTCATTTCGGCACTGTAATACAGATCCATCGGAAACGCTATATGCGGGGCCAAAGCAAGGGCCTGGACACTACATCTAGTGTTTCTTGGTGACGGGCCGGCCTGACCAACGTGCGCGTCGTAGACGCGGAGCAGCCGGTTCATGCAGAGGCGTCTGTCGATGCGGCGATGTGCAGGCTCGGGCTCATGTTCTGCATGAATCCGGCCGCGGCGCTGCCCGCAGCATTCAAAGTCCTGCGACCGAGCGGTCGCTTCGTCGCACTGGTGTTCGGTGACCCCGCGAACAACCCTTGCCGCTGCCTACGTCGCCTTCGTTCGAAGTTCGGGTTCACCGATCATGGAATCCTCGCGCCGCTGGATGCAAAGGCCAAGGAGTCGGCTTGGCGAGAAATGAAGGAGGCGCTTCAGCATATTCGCGGCGATCAGGGCTGGCTGGGGCCAAACGAACTCTTGCTCGGCTCGACGACGCGAGCGGGCTGAGGCCAGCGTTGGCAGCTTGCTCTTCACAGTCCCGAGTCGCGTCCAAGGTGCTGGCGGCTTTGCAGCGATAGTGCCAATTTGCCTGGGCGCATTGGGCGTCAGCAACCGGTCTCAATCAGACTTTTAATTCAACGGCCGCAGCAAATCATCGTCACATTCGATGCTCGATGCCTCGCGCTCATCCCATGTTCATGGGAGAACGCTCGTAAACCCCCACCCGACAACAGAAGCGGAGGTACACACTCCAGCGCTCATTGAAACAAGGAGGCGTCATGAAGAAGATTGCAATACTCATCAGTGCGCTTTGCTTAAGCTGTGGAGTACTTGCGCACTCGGGAGGTACCGACAAGAACGGCTGCATCGCGACAACAAAAGTGGGGGCTCCCACTGCCATTAACAAGCGCTAGGAGTTCCAAGGTATCTCACAGCACATTCGATATGTGATCTGGCTTTGCTAGCCCTGCTTCGCAGCAATTGCAGAGTCTCGCGTCGCTTGTAGTCGCACCTCATGGATCACCATAGCAGCGAAGTCATCCGAGCTGATGTTGGGATTCAAGTAAGGCTTTCCCGCTGCATTTCAGTATTGCGGAATGAGTCGCAGCCTGGCTGTACAAAATTCGACTACAAATGTGGCAAAAGAGTTTGGACGGACAACTATGCCTAAACGGCCGAGGGAGTGCTATGCGGCTGCGCCGATTTGAAATCCGCAACTACAAGTGCATTGAGCACGTGATCCTTGAGTGGGAGGACCTTATCGTCCTCATCGGGGAGAACAATGCGGGCAAGTCGTCCGTACTGTCGGCCATCGCCGTGTTTCTCAGTGGCAGTTCCATCAAGGACTCGTCGCTCTTTCGTCGACATCAAACCGGCGACGCCAATGCGATCGAACTGATAGGGCATTTCGATAGCTTGACCGACGACGAGACGGGCCAGGTCGCCGTGCGCGGTCGCATGGACGGCGACCGGTGGGTACTTAAGAAGCGCTACTGGTTTGAGCTTGGCGAAGACGGCGAGGCTGGGGGTTGGAAGGAAGTGCTGTACTCCTTTTCCGGCCTCGAGCAGTTTGTGGGTTGGCCTGATCCAGACACAACCTGGGCAGCGTTCCCGGCTGACTATCAGCCGATCATTGATTCGTTGCCAAACAAGGGGGCGCGTCCCACCGTCGGCTCGCGGGACTCGCTTAAGGTTGCCGTGCGCGAACAGCGCCCCGACCTGGTCGTGGTCGGCGCTGCGGCCTGGGTGCCCAATCCCGGCGGCGGCGGCAATTGGAAGAGCAACGCGAACTCCATCCTGCCGCGGCCCATCCTGGTGAGGGCAGTTCAAGAGGCAAGCGACGAGACCAACGCGAAGGACGCGTCGACGTACGGGAAGCTCATCAACCTCATCGTTGAGCGCAGTCTGGCTCAGCGCCCCGAGATGGCCGCGCTCCAAGCGGCTCTGGATGACGTCTTGGCACTTTTCCGTCCTGACCCCGCCAACCCGCGCCGGCAGGCTCAGGAGGTTCGTGACCTGCAGGACCGCATCAACCGTAGCCTGAACGAGGTCGTCGGCGGCCAGGCTCTCATCCGCACCGAAGCGCCTGAGCTGCGCACGATGGTGCTACCGTCTACCTCCCTGGTCATCCGAGATGCTCAAGCAGGCATCGAGACCGAGGTGAGCCATCAAGGTCACGGCCTGCAGCGGACGCTTGTCATCACGCTGCTTCAGTTGCTTGCTGATGCCCAGGCTCAGGGCGTGCAAGGCGCAGTGCCTGGCTTAGAGCGCGGCACCATTCTCCTGCTCGAAGAGCCTGAGCTCTATCTGCATCCTCAGATGGAGCGTCTGATGCGCGACGTCCTACATCGCCTGGCGGCGCAGCCGGGTACCCAGGTGGCTTGTTGTACCCATTCCCCGGTTTTCCTGGACATCGCCGCGAACTACCGCGCCATCGTGCGCATGTTCAAGACGCCCCAAGGGGACGCGTCTTGCCATCAAGTGACACAGGACTTGTTCCCCGGGCAACCGAACCAGACCGACAAGCAACGCCTGAACACGGTCGCGCGTTTCGACCCCACGGTCAACGAGCTCTTCTTCGCCCAACGTGTCGTGCTGATGGAGGAGTTCAGTGCGATTGCGGCCTTCGAGCGCGCCGCTGAACTGATGGGGCTATTCGAGCGCCATTTGCGTCTGCGGCGAGAGGTCTCGCTTGTGGACTGCAACGGCAAGTCCAACATTCCCGCGTTCTTGCGTGTGCTCAATGCGTTCAACATCCCATACCGAGTTCTGCACGACGAGGACCCAGGCAATCCCGCAGCACAGGCCACCAATCAGCAAATCCTCGGGCTTCTCCCTCAAGGAGCTGCTCAGGTCCACATGGTGGCCCCCGACCTCGAAGGGCTGCTGGGCTACCAAGCCCCCGGAAAAAACAAGCCCTATGCGGCGGTTTGCACCGTGGAAAATCTGCACTCTCAGGGACATTTGCCGGCTGCATTCCAGCAGGCCGTGTGCATGGCCTACTTTGGCCAGCTGGCCGAGCCGCAGCCGGCGGTCTGACCCAACGACAAGCAGTCAACCCGCAATGGTGGCGAACTCAAAAGCCAACGAATCAAGCATGCTCACCGGCGAACTCCGCTCCCAAGTCGACTCAATCTGGAACGCCTTCTGGTCCGACGGCATCTCCAATCCCATGTCGTTGCGAGTCAAGCTGCCATTGCCCACCTCGGGCGTGGCGCTCGTATCGTCAACATCGGTCGCCGATGTTCGCCGCGCTGCAAATTGCGCTTGCATTACAAGCGGTCAGTCGATCTTCGGCGCCGACTGACGACAATCAGTCTGAAGTGGGTATACCCGAAGCGCGGCTACGCAGCGACTGCTGTCGATCGACAAATCGACGTCAAAAACCGGTATGTGCCAACAAACGGCCATACAGGCACGCCGCGATAGCGTGCGGCGGCCCCTTAAGCCGCATGCCCTACTTGGCCATTTCCTCAAACAGATCATCCAATTGCGGATTACTGGTCATTGGCAGCAAGCGCTTGATGGTCGCAGCCTGATTGATCTCCAATCTCGCGAAGTGCTCGCCACCCGCGTTCGTATGCTTGCGGATCAGCTGAATTCGGCCGAACAACGCACCGTGCTTTTGGGCGAACCTGGCGAGGCCGACGGCCTTCTCGAAGTTGTCGCCAAGGCTCGGGTCATGAGGCTCGAGGATGTCGACATCAAAGGTCTCACTCGTCTTACGCACGATCACGAGGTCCGGGAACATTGGCCGGACGTCCCCGCCAGTCTCGTAGGGAATCTCGAGCGACCAGGGCTTGCGGTCCACGTTCCTGAGCCAACCCACCACGGCTTGATTCGCCAGCTCTTCCTTGAGCACCCCGGCCTCCCAGGTTCCAAGCTCTGCCCGGAACTGCCCGCTGCTCTCAACGAAGAGGTGGCGCTCCCAAATGGCATCGCTCGGCTTGCGCCGGAAGTCGATCGAGTCGGGAAGGTGCCATGGCACGTCGCTGGGCGTCGTGGTGGCCAGCCGGAGGTTCTCATAGGTTGCTCGGCGATGCTGCTTGAGCTTGTGTATCGACTTCTTGTGCTCGTCGTACAGCGCATCAAAGGCCACGCCAGCGAGCTTCTCCAGCTCGCTCATCTGAGCCGCGTCGCGTGCCAGCACGATTGCCTCGACCTTGACATCGACGGCACGGCGCTCAGCATGGGCGCGCCAGTACTCCATTTGCAATCCATGGCTGAACGCTCGGCCGGCCTCCTCGAACAAGCGATCGATGTCGACGCTTGAGGCGCTAATCTGATAGTCCGCTCCGGGCTCGGACACGTTGGTCCCGTTCTGCACCGCCAGGGTCCGCAAGCCCACGTGGGTGATGGCCTTGGCCGCAGCTTCGAACTGTCCGGCGGCCTTCAGCGCGGCAACTCGATCGTCCATCCACTTCACGATCTCAGCCTTTGCATTGCCCCAAGCCTCCTCGTCGATCTCGTCTACGGTCAGGCTGCGGCAAATCGCCATGAATCGGCGCAAGGGACTCTGCGCCCGTGCTGCGTTGACCCGGTAGGTCACGAGTTCGTCCAGAACTGCGAACAGGGCTTCGGTCCCCTCGCGGCGCTTGAGCACGACCAGTTCCCGGCTGGAGCCAGCCTCCGTCGGGGGCACCTCTTCCTGGTTGTGCAAAGCCGCGACGACACCCTGCACCGCCTGCGTATCGAAGTAGGGCAGGAACAGATGCACATCGTTCAGCGCCGCGTCCTTCTCGATCCGCCGCGCCAAGGGGGTGCGCACCATGCGGCCAAGCAACTGGGCGATGTAGGTGTGATCCTCGGCACGCCGGAACGACATCATGACTTCCGCGCGTGGGCAGTCCCAACCGGTAGACAGGCTGGTCTTGAAGAACACTACGCCGATGTTCTTGTCCGCGTCGATGCGCGATGCCTCCACCTTGCGCACGCGCCGACCGCCTACATCCAGATCGCCAGAGTCGTGCAGCGCGTGCGCGACCTCGCCTTCATTGAGACGGCGGCCGATCGCGCTCTCGATCACGGTCAATGCGTCGGCGAGATCGGTCTTGGTCAATTGACGGTCGGTACCGTTCTCCACCTGCACCACCAGCACTGGCCAGACGGTCGCCTCCTGTTCGTCTTCGCAGTAGGCGCCCCAGGCCACCGTCATCTGGCTCCAGCGTCGCGCCGCCTCCTCCAACAAGCCCATCTCCGCTGTCGTGGCCGATTCCGGGTGGTGGATCAGGATGCGGTCCTTCAACAGGCCCGACTTGCGCACCTCTTCGGCTGGAATGGCGACCTTGTGCACAGTGTGCGGGGCGTGTTCCAGCAGGTCCATGAAGCGCTTGGGCGTGGCAGACACACCGATCACCAAGGGCATCTTCACTAAGCCCGACTGCGAGTGTCCCAGCAGAAAACGCTGCATCAGTGTCTGTGCGGCTTGCGCGCCGCGGCCAGAGGTCATGCCGCGGTGTGCCTCGTCAATCACGACGTAGAAGCGGCCGGGGATTGCGCGCGCTGTGTTAGTCAGCGTCTCCCAGATCAGGTGCTGTCGCCCGTCGCCGCGATTGGTCAGCGGCTGGTTCACCGCGAGCTTCTGTGTGTTGATGAAGTAGATGCGCCCACCTTGCAGCTGCGGTGCGTCAAAGTTAGCGTCGATGGTGATCAGCTGATTGACGCGGTAGACCTTGTCAGACTTGCCCTCGATCTTGAGTCTGGTTTGCTCGTTGAGCTCAGGCATGTCGGACACCCAAAGGATCGCGGCATCCGGCTGCGGTTCCCAGTCCAGTGGCCATGCCAGTTCGTCGTCGGGCTGGTCGAGGATGGCCTCGAACAGCGCCGTCATGATGATCGTCTTGCCGCTACCAGTAGGTGCGGAGAAGGCGATCACCTGTGGGTTGTCGATGGTGGCGAATTTACGCGCAGCGACGATTCTTTCACGCAGCTGGTGCAGCGCCTCCCGCTGGAAATCAAACAACGAGATCTTCATGCTCGCGCCCCCTTTGCATCGCCTTGGACCAATGCTCCAGTGGTTGCCCGATGCTGGTTGTGGTTGATCATGAAGTTGAGCAAGTAGTCGCGGTACAGCTGCGCAACCTGCAGGTCGGGGTTGGTCTTCTCGGCGATCTCACGAATCTCCCTGGCCATGTTCTTGAACGACTCATCGGCGTCGGTGACGATGAAGACGTGCGACAAGCCCTCCCTGCCGCGAATTAACTTGAGCATGCGCGACATTCGAGTTTCGTCGAGCAGCACAATGAAGTTGCTGCCATCTGGCGCAAACAAGGCCGGCTCGGGCTCTCCGCGTTTCAATTCAGGCCGACGACCCGCGGCACCGGCCTTGAGCCATAGCAACGGAAGAATCTCGCGGAACGCGCGTCGCAGCGATACCCGCTCGGATTCAAGAAAGTCGAGCTTGAAGTACGCGAGATTCGCTTCGAAGCCTTTGCTCATGGGGCGCCGCTCCTCCTCTGACACAAGAAGCGGACCCAGCAGGTCTATGACTTGCGCCTTGAGTTGGTCGAACACTCGCTTGAGTGGGGTGACAATGTAGAAATCAGTAATGTGGTCTTGGCCGTCCAGCGCCTCCAGCCAGTCGTCAGCTTTAAATGGATCAAAGAGCACGCTCGCCTTGTGCTCTTCCGACACGATGAATGGGCAGGGCTCCTTGACCAAGGTCTGTGGCAAAGCATCGATCAACGCAACAAGCTGCCTCTTCTTAGCAGCACTCTCCAGTGTTGCTGGATCGACAAAGCCAACCTGCATAAATCGGCGACCCCTTTCACGTTCTACGTTCCGCCCAGTGTAGTAGTCGCTCGAGAGGACTGTGCCATCGTCTCGTCGCCCGAGAATGGTGTACTTGTTTCGTGGCCATGTCACCGATCGACAGATGCCGAGCGATTCCCATGCCGCATCTCCGGGCTGCAGCGCCCTTGCGCTAAGAGCAGCGGCTTCGTCTGCTGAAACCTCATTGTTCGTCACGAGAATGCAGCGGCGCCGGCCGCCGTCTGTAGCGTTGAGCAGATTGACTGCGTTGAGGGTCGTGCCGCTACCGGCGAAGAAGTCGAGAACAAGCCCATTCGGCTTCTGACCGACGGTTAGACGCAGCGTATCTACAACTGAGTAGAGTGATTTCGGGAAAGGGAAGGTCTTGCCCGGTAATACAGCGCCGACCAAGTTTGTGCCGTGCCATCCAGCGTGATGCGTGGGGCGATTCCAGACTGTCTTGGCGACTGTTTTTCGACCGTGCGCTACTTCTGGATTCGGGGTAACGATAACTGCGCCCTGCAAGTCGCGGCCCGAGATCAAGATCTCTCCCGTTTCGATCTTCTGGATTGCAGATTTTCCGAGATACCAGATCGTTCCTCGGCCTTCACCGGGGCGGTACTCTGCTACTCGAACGAAACCCTTCTTTGCCAGTTGCCTGAGGTATTCAGGAGATGCGCGCCAGTTTCCTTCCGAACCATCGCTCTTTAGCGGCCAAACCGCAGTAGCTCCAGCTGGTATCTGCCAAGCATCCCGAGGAGTTCCAAGAGGCTTTGAATCACCGGCTCCGACCATTTCTCGGGATTCAGGTCGGATGTAAACGGGATAGAAGAGCGCTGGGCGATCTACGCGACGAGAATTTGTCCCACTACGCAGGAGTGATTCCCAGCGCACAGTGCTCGGATTATGGGAGGGCTTGTCGTTGAGTAGATCATCTGCCACCAGAGGGGGTTCGGCAGAGCCGATGAAAAGGAAGTAGGCGTATTCCTCGACTCGGGCAAGCTGCTGCTTTCTCGTCTGACCAGGCGCATTGATTACGATGGTGACCATCTGCATTCGAGCGTCCGGAAACATCTTCTCCAGCAGCATTCCGAGGTGCAGATATTCCTTCTCGTCAATCGTCACAACGAGTACAGAGTTGTCCGGCCTGAGGAGACGCTTGGCGAGCTGAAGCCGCCTCTCCATAAATGCGAGCCACTTACTGTGCCGCCAGCCATCGTTGCCGTCAACATAGTCGTTGTTGTACTTCCAGTCGCGCGCGCCGGTGTTATACGGCGGATCGATGTAGATACAGTCCACCTGTCCCGCGTAAAGATATTCCAGCAGCTGCAGCGCGTGGTAGTTGTCGGCTTCGATCAACGTATGCCAAGGCGCGTCCGCCGGGCCGTTGGCCACGGCATCAACCGGGACCAGTGATGGAAAGATCGGGTCGCCGAACTGGCGAACGACCAAGAGTTCCTCGACGGCCCATTGAGAGGCTGCGACCGGGGCATCGCGATCGGGCGTATGCCCAGCGGCCTGTTGAGCCTCCCTCCCTGGCTTCACGCAGACGGCCATGCCATTCCTGATCTGCTGGACCTGCCAAACGTCCTTGATCGGCCCATCGCGCCGGCAAACCAGATCGCCGCGTCGCGGCTTGGCCTTGCGTAGCGGCAGCAACTCCGGAAGATGGTCCTCGAACACGAGGCCGAATTTCTTGCCCCTCGATGCGTTGGCCCACTCGGCCGCTAGCCGATCGCGTAGACGTGGGTCGCTGACTTGCGAAATCAAGTCGTGGATGGCTGACAAGTGTGGTCCTCGTTTCTGGTTCTACCGGTCGACCGACAAGGTCGATCCAGTTGGGTACTTTGGTGTTGTTGTGGCAACCCAGCGATTGCCGATTTCGCAGAGTTTGCCAAAACCGTGGCGCCGATCGACTAGCAGACAACTCGGATCGAGCTGCGTACGGCAAGCATAAGCGACCGGTTTCGGCGCTCGCAGCCCCTCGGCAGTCAAACCCTATCGGCCGCAATCAGGCTGAAGCCGACTTTGCGGCGGACTTGAATGAGCTTACCCAGGCAGCTTGTCAAGATCCCTTCGCCATAGTTGCGTTTCTAGAACTTCAACTCGATGCACCTCCTGGTGCTCGGCATCCACCGCGCCAGAAGATGGGAGAGGAATCGGCCCAGTCCCCCTACCCCATCGGCCTCCAACTAGCATCGGATTCGGTCAAATTTCCTCGAACCAATCGGACGATAGAACCGCATCCCCCAGACAAGAAAACAAAAAAGCCGGACACCCTTGAAAGTGTCCGGCTTCTTGCTATTTGGTCCCGCCGCCAGGAATCGAACCTGGATCTCAGCCTTCGGAGGGCCGAATTCTATCCGTTGAAATACAGCGAGGAATCTGGGTTCCGGCAGAACCGGAGCCCCGCATTATCGCCTATGAAGCGACGACTTCTTCGGCTTCGTTCCCGATACCTGCGGCCGAGTTCCGCCCAAAGCCCAGCCCGGCCAGGTAAACGCGGAACGTGCGCCGGCCGGTAAGCACCAGGTCGAAGGCGGTCGGGTCGAGCAGCCAGTTCTGAATGAGTCCGCTGATGAGCGCGTGCAAGCCTTGGGCGGCCACGTGGCCGGGCACCGGGAGCTTGAGCTGGGCGCGGCGCGCGGCCAGGCGCAGCGCCTTTTCGAAATCGGCCACGCAGGCATTGCGCGCATCCAGGTGCCGCTGCTGCACCGAGGCCATGTCGTGCGTGTATTCGACCTTGTGGGTGGCCACGTCGAACACGCGGCGCACCTGGGGGTCGGTGGCCATGAGGGTCAGCGCGTGCACCATGCCCTCCTCGATCTCGGCCAAGGGGTCGTCGTTGCCCGCCGCGGCGGCGGCCCTGGGCCCGGCTTCCAGCGGCAGGATGACGCGCTCCATCATCGCGTTGAAGATATCGGCCTTGTCCTTGAAGTGCCAGTAGATGGCACCCCGGGTCGCGCCGGCCTGCTGCGCAATCTGCTGCAGCGAGGTCTGCGAGACGCCCTGCGCCTGAAACAGCAGCTCCGCGGCATCGAGCAACCGATGCCGTGTGGCCAATGCTTCTTCCTTCGTACGACGTGCCACCAAGTCTCCTGTTTTGTAAAGCCAAGCCCTTTCTGCATCGTGGGGCCATTCAATCCTGTCACTATACATCCATGAATGTATGTAAACTAGCGGGCTTCCCCGATGGCCCGGCTGTTTATGCAGGCTTTCTGTTCGCTTGGCGAACGCGCCATCTCCCGTCTTTGCTTCAAAGGATTCGCATGCCTCTCCTGCATGTTTCGCGTCAATCTTCGTTCTCGCCGCGCCTCGCGATCGTGGCCGCTGCCGTGGTGCTGGCGCTCGCGGCCTGCTCCAAGGGCGATGCGCCCGCCGGCAAGGGTGGTGCAGCGGGCGGCGGTGCCCCGCCGGCGCCCGAAGTGGGCGTGGTGGTTGCCGCGCCAACCGACGTGGGCCTGGTCACCGAACTCCCGGGCCGGCTCGAAGCCTCGCGCGTGGCCCAGGTGCGGGCCCGCGCCTCGGGCATCCTGCTGAAGCGCGAATTCCGCGAAGGCAGCGACGTGAAGGCCGGCCAGCTGCTGTTCCGCATCGACCCGGCGCCGCTGGTGGCCGCATCGCAAAACGCGCAGGCCACGCTGGCGCGCGCTGAAGCCAACGCCGTGCAGGCCAAGGCACTGGCCGACCGCTACAAGCCGCTGGTCGAGGCCAATGCGGTGAGCAAGCAGGAATACGCCACCGCCGTGGCCTCGCAGAAGACAGCCGAGGCCGACGTGGCTGCCGGCCGCGCCGCCGTGCAAACCGCCAAGATCAACCTCGGCTACGCCAACGTGACCTCCCCGATCGCGGGCCGCATCGGCCGCGCGCTGGTGACCGAGGGCGCGCTGGTGGGCCAGGGCGACGCCACCGAGCTGGCCGTGGTGCAGCAGATCAACCCGATGTACGTGAACTTCACGCAATCGGCGTCCGACGTGCTGAAGCTGCGCCGCGCACTGGCTGCCGGCCAGTACAAGCGCGCCAACGGCGAAGAGGCCGCCAGCGTGACGGTGGTGCTGGAAGACGGCACCGACTACGCGCTGCCCGGCAAGCTGCTGTTCTCGGACCTGACGGTGGATTCGACCACCGGCCAGGTCACGCTGCGCGCCGAGGTGCCCAACCCGAAGGGCGAGCTGCTGCCCGGCCTGTATGTGCGCGTGAAGCTGGAGCAGGCGCAGGCCACCAACGCGATCACGGTTCCCCAGCAGGCGGTTACGCGCACGCAGCAGGGCGACACGGTGTCGGTGGTGAGCGCCGACGGCAAGATCAACCAGCGCACCGTGAAGATCAGCGCCGCCAAGGACAACCAATGGGTGGTGCTCGACGGCCTGAAGGCGGGCGAGCAGGTGATGGTCGACGGCTTCCAGAAGCTGCAGATGATGCCGCCCGGCACGCCGGTGAAGGCGGTGCCGTGGAAGAAGCCGGCGCCTAACGGTGCGGCACAACCGGCAGCGCCGGCGGCGTCTGCCGCGGCTGCGCCGGCCGAGAAGAAGTAATAGCAGGAGCGCGCCCGCATGGCCAAATTCTTTATCGACCGCCCGATCTTCGCCTGGGTGATCGCACTGTTCATCCTGGTGATGGGCGGCGTGGCAATCACTCAGCTGCCGATCTCGCAATATCCGCCGGTGGCACCGCCGGCCATCGTGATCAACGTCGCGTACCCCGGCGCCTCGGCCCAGACGCTCGAGGACAGCGTGCTGTCCGTCATCGAGCGCGAAATGAACGGCTCGCCGGGCCTGATCTACATGGAATCGGTGGCCCAGGCCGACGGCACCGGCACCATCACGATCAGCTTCGAGGCCGGCACCAACGAAGACCTCGCGCAGGTGGACGTGCAGAACCGCCTCTCGCGGGCCACGCCGCGCCTGCCGGCCGCGGTGACGCAGCAGGGCGTTCGCGTGGACAAGTCACGCGACAACTTCCTGATGTTCGTGATGCTGTCCTCGGACAATCCCGCCTTCGACCCCATTGCGCTCGGCGACTACGCCGCGCGCAACGTGGTGCCGGAACTGCAGCGCGTGGTCGGCGTGGGCCAGGCCCAGCTGTTCGGCTCCGAAAACGCGATGCGCATCTGGATCGATCCGGCCAAGCTGCAGGGCTTCAACCTGTCGGCAACGGACGTGAACAACGCCATTCGCGCGCAGAACGCCCAGGTGTCTTCGGGCACGCTCGGCGACCTGCCGAACATCCCGGGCCAGGCCATTGCGGCCACGGTGGTGGTGAACGGCCAGCTCGCCACCGTCGACCAGTTCCAGAACATCGTGCTGCGCGCCAACACCGACGGCTCGACCGTGCGGCTGAAGGACGTGGCACGGGTCGAACTCGGCGGCCAGTCGTACGCCACCTCGGCGCGCCTGAACGGCGTGCCGGCGGTCGGCATCGGCGTGCAGCCCACGCCCAACGGCAACGCGCTGGAGTCGGCCAAGGCGATCCGCGCCAAGATGGCGGAGCTCCAGCGCTTCTTCCCGCAGGGCGTGAAGTGGGACATTCCGTACGACAGCTCGCGCTTCGTGCAGATCTCGATCACCGAAGTGGTCAAGACGCTGCTGGAAGCCGTGGCGCTGGTGTTCCTGGTGATGTTCCTGTTCCTGCAGAACTGGCGCTACACGATCATCCCGACCATCGTGGTGCCTATCGCGCTGCTGGGCACGTTCGCCTCGCTGCTGGCGCTGGGCTTCTCGATCAACGTGCTGACCATGTTCGGCATGGTGCTGGTGATCGGCATCGTGGTGGACGACGCCATCGTGGTGGTGGAAAACGTCGAGCGCATCATGAGCGAAGAGGGGCTCTCGCCGCTCGAAGCCACGCGCAAGGCCATGAAGCAGATCTCGGGCGCCATCATCGGCGTGACCGTGGTGCTGATCTCGGTGTTCGTGCCGCTCGCGTTCTTCGCGGGCTCCACGGGCAACATCTACCGCCAGTTCTCGGCGGTGATGGTGACGTCGATCGCCTTCTCGGCCTTCATGGCGCTGTCGCTCACGCCCGCGCTGTGCGCCACGCTGCTCAAGCCCGTGGAAGCGGGGCACCACCACGAGAAGACCGGCTTCTTCGGCTGGTTCAACCGCGGTTTCACGCGCACGGCCAAGGGCTATGAAAGCGTGGTCGCGCGCATCCTGCGCCGCGCCGCGCGCTACCTGATCATCTATGCCGTGATCATCGGCGCGGTGGTGTTCACCTACATGCGCCTGCCGAGCTCGTTCCTGCCGGCGGAAGACCAGGGCAACATCATCGTGAATGTGCAACTGCCGCCAGGCGCCACGCAAGAGCGTGCGCTGTCGGTCATGCAGCAGGTCGAAGGCTTCATCCTGAAGCAGCCCGAAGTTCAGAGCATGGTGGGCGTGATGGGCTTCAGCTTCTCGGGCCAGGGTCAGAACGCAGGCCTCGCCTTCGTCACGCTGAAAGACTGGGAAGAGCGCAAGGACCCGGCCCATTCGGCCAGCGCCCTGGCGGGCCGCGCCTTCGGTGCGCTTTCGGGCATTCGCGACGCGTTCATCTATCCGCTGAGCCCTCCGCCCATTCCTGAACTGGGCAATGCCAGCGGCTTCAGCTTCCGCTTGCAAGACCGCTCGGGCGCGGGCCACGAGGCGCTGATCAACGCGCGCAACCAGCTCCTGGGCATGGCCGGGCAGAGCAAGGTCCTGGCGCAGGTTCGCCCTGACGGACTGGAAGACGCGCCGCAGCTGGAGATCGACATCGACCGCGACAAGGCCAGCGCGCTGGGCGTGAGCTTCGACGCGATCAACGCCACGCTGTCGACGGGGCTGGGTTCGAGCTACATCAACGACTTTCCGAACCGCGGCCGCCTGCAGCGCGTGGTGGTGCAAGCCGATGCGCCGGCCCGCATGCAGCCGGACGACCTGCTGAGGCTCAACGCCAGCAACACGCAGGGGCAGCCGGTGCCGCTGTCGGCCTTCGCGACCACGAAGTGGGTCACGGGGGCCACGCAAACGGTGCGCTACAACGGCTACCCGGCCATCCGCATCAGCGGCGACGCCGCTGCGGGCTACAGCACGGGTGCCGCCATGGCCGAGATGGAAAAGCTCGCCAGCCAGTTGCCGCAAGGCTTCGGCTACGAGTGGACGGGCCAGTCGCGCGAAGAAAAGCTCGCGGGCTCGCAGGCCATGATCCTCTACGGCTTCGCGATCCTGGCCGTGTTCCTGTGCCTGGCGGCGCTGTACGAGAGCTGGTCGATCCCGCTGTCGGTCATTCTGGTGGTGCCGCTCGGCGTGCTGGGCGTGCTGCTCGCGACGATGCTGCGCGCCTATTCGAACGACGTGTACTTCCAGGTGGGCCTGATCACCATCATCGGCCTGTCGGCGAAGAACGCGATCCTGATCATCGAGTTCGCCAAGGACCTGCAGGCGCAGGGCCGGGGCATCGTGGAATCGGCGCTGGCCGCGGCGCACCTGCGGTTCCGCCCGATCATCATGACCTCGCTGGCTTTCGGCCTGGGCGTGGTGCCGCTGGTCCTTGCCTCGGGCGCGGGCTCTGCGAGCCAGCGCGCCATCGGCACCGGCGTGCTCGGCGGCATGGTGACGGGCACGGCGCTCGCGGTGATCTTCGTGCCGGTGTTCTTCGTGGTGGTGCGCACCCTGTTCAAGGGCAGCGCGCGCCAGCATGAAGCCGACAAGCGGCATGCGGAGGCCGCCGGCATCACGGAGGAAAAGACCATATGACTCACAAGAAACTGATTCCCACGGCCCTGGCCGCAGCCATGCTGCTGGCCGGCTGCTCGCTGATTCCGACTTACGAGCGCCCCGCGGCGCCGGTGCCGACCACCTTCCCGGGCGACCCGGCGCAGCCGGCGGGCCAGGCCGCGGCCGCCCTGCCCTGGCAGGACTTCTTCACCGACCCCCGGCTGACTGGACTCATCCAGACCGCGCTTGCCAACAACCGCGACCTGCGCGTGTCGGTGCTCAACATCGAGCAGGCGCGCGCGCAATTCCAGATCGAGCGCTCGGCCTTGTTCCCGGCGCTGGGCCTCACCGGCAGCGGGTCGCGCTCGAGCCCCAATCCGTACCAGGCCTTCGACAGCAGCGCGGGCAGCGTGTCGTCGCAGTACAGCGTGAACCTGGGCATCACCGCCTGGGAAATCGACTTCTTCGGCCGCATCCGCAGCCTGAAGGACCAGGCGCTGGCGCAATACCTCGCCACCGAGGAAACGCGCAAAGCCGCGCAAATCAGCCTGATCGCGTCCGTCGCCACCGGCTGGCTCACGCTGATTGCCGACGACCAGCTGCTCGAACTCACGCGCCAGACGATGGTCACGCGCGAAGAATCGGTGCGCCTGACCAAGATGCGCTTCGACAACGGCGTGTCGTCGGAGCTCGACTTCCAGGCCGCGAATTCGCTCGCCGAAACCGCGCGCGCTTCGTACGCACAGCAGCTGCGCACGCGCCAGCAGGACGAGAACGCGCTCGCTCTGCTGCTCGGCGCGCCGGTGCCGGCCGAAGCCACGGCCGGCGGCGCCAAGGGCCTGGACGGCATCCAGCCGATGCCGGACGTGCCCGCGGGCCTGCCCTCCGACTTGCTGACCGAACGGCCCGACATCCGCTCGGCCGAGCAGCAGCTGATTGCCGCCAACGCCAACATCGGCGCGGCACGCGCGGCCTTCTTCCCGCGCGTGTCGCTGACCACCTCGATCGGCACCGCGAGCAGCGAGTTCTCGGGCCTGTTCGACAGCGGGTCGAAGGCCTGGGCCTTTGCGCCGCAGATCACGCTGCCCATCTTCGACGCGGGGCGCAACATCGCGGGGCTCGACTCGGCCAAGGCCGGGCGCGAGATCGCCGTGGCGCAGTACGAAAAGTCGATCCAGACCGCGTTCCGCGAGGTGGCGGACGCCCTGGCCGGCCGCGCCACGCTGGGCGAGCAGGTGCGCGCGCAACGCGCGCAGGCCGATGCCGAGGCGGTGCGCTTCAAGCTCTCCGACATGCGCTACCGCAACGGCATTGCGAGCGCGCTCGACCTGCTGGACGCGCAGCGATCGCTGTACGCGGCGCAGCAATCGGCCGTGACCACGCGGCTCTTGCAGTTGCAAAACCAGGTCACGCTCTACAAGACGCTGGGTGGCGGCTGGGCCAGCAAAGGTTGAGCAAAGGGCCGGAGGCTGAGGCTTTCGCGCGACGGCTCCGGGTAGGCCTTCCGTCCTTTGGGCGGAGGGCCTCTCTATAATCGCCGGTTGATTCGAAAAAGCCCCCCGACGAGCCCCCGTTATTGAGGACGCCATGAGCGCAGACCCGCATTACCAGGCCACAGAAGAAGCCCACACCGGCCCGATCAAGAACCCGAAGCAACTGCTGCTCGCGGTATTTTTCTCCTTCCTTGCCCCCATCCTGATCATCGTGGGCCTCGTGGCCTATGTGGTTTCGGGCAACAAGCCCGCGGGCACCGCCGAGGGCGACAACATGGCGCTGTACGGCGTGTCGAAGGAGGCGCGCGACCGCGAAGTGGCCGAGCGGCTCAAGAAGGTCGGCGCCATCGAAATCCGCGATGCGAACCGACCGCTCGCAGCCGGCGACGCCGTTTTCAAGGCCCAGTGCGCCGCCTGTCACGCGCCTCCCGGCATTCCCGGCGCTCCGCACCTGAACGACGCCGCAGCTTGGGGCCCGCGCATCGGCCAGGGCTACCAGACGCTGCTCGACCATGCCCTGCATGGCAAGGGCGCGATGCCGCCCCAGGGCGGCGGCGACTTCGAAGACCTCGAAATCGGCCGTGCCGTGGTCTACATGGCCAACGCCGGCGGTGCCAAGTTCCCGGTGCCCGAGCGTCCCGCCGCGGCAGCGGCACCCGCCGAAGGCGCTGCCTCGGCGGCCGCACCGGCTGCCAGCGCCAGCAAGTAAACCGGGGCCCTGCCCCAAAGAGAAAGCCGGCCTCGAGCCGGCTTTTTCATGCGCGCACGGCGACCGGCTACGGTTTTGATAGCACCGCAGGCTGGCGTGCCGCGGGGCTCAGCACATGGCCGAAGCGCTGCGGCAGGTCGCCAGAGCGTACCGGCTCGGGTGTCCACAAGCCCTGCTCGATGGCCTCGGCCGCCAGGCCGACGTCCTGCGTATGGACCAGCCCGAGCCCGATGGGAGCGGCCAGATAGAGCCGGCCCTCCTCGTCGAGCAGGCACCCCGATATGTCGACTGCCTGCCCGGTATGGGCCGTGACGGCAAACCCCTTGTCATCGGCAATGCGCCAGACGAGGGGCGCAAGCTCGAGCTCGACATAAACGCGCTGGGGGCCGTTCTGGAAGAACCATTGGCCTTCGCCGTCATGGTCGTAGTTGCGGTGGATGAAGTCGATCAGCTTGTCGTGCCGCAGCATCGAGCCCTTCGCGGCCGGGAACTGGCCCTGGGCTTGCGTGCGGTCGTCGCGCATGTACCAGTTGCCGCGCGCGTCGAGGCCGAGCCAGCCGTAGCAGTGCGGCACGTTGGGCCACTTGGCGAGCGCCTGTTTAACGATGTCGTCCATGAAGGCTATTTTGCGCGCCTCACGAAAAGACCGGTGGGGCAAATTGAGCCAGCCAGCCACCCACGCGCTCCGGCATGCCGCGCACATGCCCGGGAGGCGGACCGAGCGGGAAGCCCACATGGCCGCCATGCGCGGGCTGCCACAGCGTGACGTGCGGGCCGACCTCGCCCGGAGTTGGCAGGCTGCGGGCCGGAATGAACGGATCGTTCAGTGCGTTCACCACCAACGTGGGCACGCGGATCGCGCTCAGGTGCGGCTTGGACGAGCCCCGCGCCCAGTAGTCGTCGGTATTGCGAAAGCCGTGCAGCGGCGCCGTGAACACGTCGTCGAAGGTATAGAGGTCTCTGGCGGCCAGCAGCCGCTCGCGGTCGAACAGGCCTGGAAACTGGGCCAGCTTGGCCAGCGCCTTGGGCTTCATGGTCGCGAGGAACATGCGCGTATAGACCAGCCGGTTGAAGCCGCGGCCGATGGCCTCGCCGCCGGCCGTGAGATCGAGCGGCGCGCTCACCGAAGCCACCGCGCTCACGCAAGCACGGGCCGTGTCGCCGGCTTCGCAGGCCCAGCGCAGCAGCGCATTGCCGCCGAGCGAAACGCCCGCGGCCAGCACCGGGCCGCCACCGCGAAGCGCCTGCTGTTCGCGCATGCGCCGCAGGATCCAGTCGATTTCTTCGTAGTCGCCCGAGTGGTAGGCGCGCGGCGCCAGGTTCAGCTCGCCGCTGCAGCCCCTGAAATGCGGCACCGCGAAGGCCATGCCGCGCTCGGCCGCAAAGGCGGCAAAGGCTTCCGCATAGTGGCTGCGGGAGGAGCCCTCCAGCCCGTGGAACAGCACCAGCAGCGGCCGCGGACCCGGCACGGTTGCATCGACGAAATCGACGTCGATGAAATCGCCGTCGGGCGTGTTCCAGCGCTCGCGGCGGTACGGCGGCCCCGCTGCGCCGCCGCGGCGCGCATAGAGCGCCGCCCAGATGGTCTGCAGGTTGCCGCCGGGCAGCCAGCGCGGCGCCACGTAGTCCATCGATGAGTTCGCAGAGGGAACAACGTCGCCGGGCATCGCTCAGTGCAGGGTCTGGGGCGGATCGTTCGCGTCGACGGGCTCGCGCGCGCTGCCGGGGCTCGCATGGTGCGCCACCATGCGCCAGCCCTCGGCGGTCTTGTGATAGACGTTGGTGGCCAGCACGAAGGCGTGCTTGGGCCCTTCAGGCGTGAGAACCTCGATGCGCTCCAGCACGTTGTGCACCGCGCTCGCGAGCGACTCGATCTTGCGTACACGCGCGGGCATGGCGTGGATGGCACCGTTGCCGAACATCTGCTCGAAAGCCGCGCGGATCGCCGTGGCGCCGACCAGGCGGGGCCCGCCGGGACGCACGCAGAACACCTCGTCCTCGTCGGCCCAGCACGCCATCAACGCATCGATGTCGCCGCGCTGCAGCGCTTCATAGAAGGCCGCCTCGATGTCGTCGGCAGTCCCGCCGAGGGCCGCGGCGGCGCGGAGTGGGGTCTTGGGCATGGCGTGATTTTGCCGCGTGATCCGTGACGTGAGCGTTGCCGGGGAATCAAGCGCGTCAATCAGGAGTTGATCGGGGCTTCTTGCACGGCAGCAGCCAGCCAGCGCCGCACCACGGACTGCATCTCGCCCTGGGCCGCCTCCCACACCAGCTCCGGCGCGGCCACGTGCACGCCTGCAGGTGCAATGCGCAGGGCCACGTCGACCAGTTCGGCCACCTTGGAGGGGCGCACCGGCTGCTCGCTCGTCGGCACCATGAAGCGCATGACCGACAGCATCCATGCGGCTAGCCTTTCGGCCGGGTTGGCGAACCGGGCATTCAGCGGCTTGCGCGCCGAACGCAGGAGGATCACGCGCTCGAAGCCGCTGGCGACCACCGCCTGTTCGTCGAGGCTCGCGAGCCCGCGCTTGAGCGCCTCCGGCAGGCGGCCCTGGTCGTGCGGCTGCACGATGGCCAGCGTCTGCACGCCGCAAGCGCGCAACCAGCGCGAGAGCTCCGGCAGATCGGAGGGTTGCGGCACCCACAGCGCACGCTCGCGGCCGTGGTACAGCCGGGGCGGGTCGAAGGCGATGACCGCGGTATCGGCCGAGGTGAGCCCCCATTGCGCGATCGGCAGGTTGGGGCAGAGGCAGGTTTCGACGCCGCGCATGCCGTCGCGCATCGGTTCGCGCGACAGCACCCGGACATGGGCAAAGCGGTGGCCGCCCGCGAGCCGGCGCAGAAGCTCCTGCCCCAGGGCGCCGGTCGCGCCGGCAATCAATAGCGTTCCGGCGGTTGCGGCCCTCGCGGCCATCGCGGGCAATACCGCGCGGTTCGCGGCCTGCAGTGCTTGAAGGGGATCGAGGGCCATGGAGCCATCTATGCTAACTTCCGGCTCTTCTGCGGAGGTAATGCAAATGATGATGAAACGCTGGCTCTTGATTCTTGCTTCGGTCCTGTCCCTGAGCGGATGCGGCTACAACCAGTTCCAGTCGCTCGACGAGACGAGCAAATCGGCATGGAGCGAAGTGCTCAACCAGTACCAGCGGCGTGCCGACCTCGTGCCCAACATCGTGGCGACCGTGAAGGGCGAGGCCAGCTTCGAGCAGGACACGCTCACCAAGGTGATCGAGGCGCGGGCCAAGGCCACCTCGATCCAGGTGACGCCCGAGACGCTGAACAACCCCGAGGCATTCAACAAGTTCCAGCAGGCGCAGGGCGAGCTCTCGTCGGCGCTGTCGCGGCTGATGGTGGTGTCGGAGCGCTACCCGGAGCTGAAGGCCAACCAGGCCTTCCGCGACCTGCGCGTGACGCTCGAAGGCACCGAGAACCGCATCACCGTGGCGCGCAACCGCTACATCCAGACGGTGCAGGAATACAACGTGCTGGCGCGCAGCTTCCCCACGAACATCACGGCCAAGATCTTCAGCTACGAGCCGAAGCCGAACTTCTCGGTGCAGAACGAAGCACAGATCTCGACGCCGCCCGCCGTCGACTTTTCTGCGCCCAAGAAGTAAGACGCCCGATCGATGGCACTTGCCCTGATACGCCGTGCGCTGGCCGCCGTCCTGCTGGCGGCGACCGCGTGGGCCGGGCTTGCGGCCACCGCATGGGCGCAGGGCCTGCTGCCGGTGCCCGCGCTCACGGCCCGGGTGATCGACCAGACGCAGACGCTGGCCGAACCGGAGCGCGCCGACCTCGAAGCCAAGCTGGCCGCTTTCGAGCAGCGCAAGGGCTCGCAGATGGTGGTGCTGATGGTGCCCACCACCGAGCCTGAAGACATAGCAAGCTACGCCAACCGCGTGGGCAACGCGTGGAAGATCGGGCGCAAGGACGTGGGCGACGGCATCCTGGTGATCGTGGCCAAGAACGACCGCAAGATGCGCATCGAAGTGGCCAAGACCCTCGAAGGCGCGGTGCCCGACCTGGCGGCCATCCGCATCATCGACGAAGAGATGAAGCCGCGTTTTCGCAACAACGACTTCGCGGGCGGGCTGAACGCGGCCGTGGCCCGGCTCATCGGGCTGGTCGACGGCGAAGCGCTGCCCGCGCCTTCCAGCGGCAGCGACAAGGATTCCAGCGAAGGCATCGACTGGGAAAACCTCGCAATCTTCCTGTTCATCGGCGTCTTCGTCGGGGCGCCCATCGTGCGCTCGATCGCCGGCAAGAAGCTCGGCTCTGTTGTCATGGGCGGCGGCATCGGCGTGATTGCATTCTTCATCACGACCAGCATCGTCATCGCGGTGCTGGCAGGCATGGCGGCACTGATGGTGTCGCTGTTCTCGGCCGTGGCTGCGTCGGCGCCGGGGCGCCGCGGCGGCGGCGGTGGTGGATTCGGCGGCTGGGGTGGTGGCGGCGGCGGCGGTGGCTGGAGCGGCGGCAGCAGCGGCGGTGGGGGCTTCAGCTCCGGCGGCGGCGGCGATTTCGGGGGCGGCGGCGCCTCGGGGGACTGGTAGGCATGGCAACGCTTTTCTCCAGGCTCGGCCGCATCTGGCGCCACCAATGGATGGACGAGGCCGATGTGCGCCGCGTGCTGCCCGATGCCGCCATGGAACGCCTTGCCGCGCGGGTGGCTGCAAGCGAGCGGCGCCACAGTGGCGAGATCCGCATCTGCGTCGAGGCCGGCCTGCCCTGGTCTTACCTGCGGCGGGATGCCTCGGCGCGCGAGCGTGCCGTCACCATGTTCGGCAAGCTGCGCGTATGGGATACCGAGCACAACAACGGCGTGCTCATCTACCTTTTGCTCGCCGAGCATGCGATAGAGATCGTGGCCGACCGCGGCATCAGCGCGCGGGTCAGTGCCGCCGAATGGTCCGCGATGACGCAGCGCATGGGCGCGGCATTCCGCGAAGGGCGTTTCGAAGACGGGCTGACGCAGGCGCTCGAAGAAATGTCAGCCTTGCTGGTCGAGCACTTTCCGCTGGCGGACGACCAGCCGGACACCAACGAATTGCCCGACAAGCCCGTGGTTCTTTGAATTTCTCCCTCCCCTCCCGGGGGAGGGTTGGGGTGGGGGCAAGCGGCGTTGGCGATGGGCACGCTCTGCCCGCCCCCATCCCAGCCTTCCCCCAGAGGGGGCAGGAGCGAATCATCAATCCGATGGCGGCAGCGCCCACACGGTTTCACCGCCCACCGCAAAGAACCGCCGCCCCGACGCGCGCTCCACCAGCCACCCGCCCGTGAACTCGCCGAAGGCCGGCAGCACGGCCTGCCGTTCGTCGCTCGTGAAACACGGCAGCCGCACGCTGTCTCGCCCCGGCCCATGGAGCCTGCACACCGGATGCAGGTGCCCGGCGAGAACGAAGTGCGTGGCATGCGCTTGCGGATGGTGGCAGCAGGCGAAAGGGCCGAGCAGATAGGGCTCGTCGACCACCTCGATGTCCAGGGCCGCAGGCGGATCGCCCGCGCGGCTGTCGTGGTTGCCCCGCACCAGCGTCATGCGGACGGACCCATGCGCGGAGCGCCAGTCGGCTAGCGCAGCCAGCACCTGCGGCGTGCGCGCCTGCACCGCATGCATGAAGTCACCAAGAAACACGATGCGTTGCGGCGCGTGGGCTGCGATCAGCGCGTCGAGCCGCGCGAGGTTCTGCTGCGTGGTGCCGCCCGGCACCGGCTGCCCCAGCGCGCGGTAGGTCGCGGCCTTGCCGATATGCAGGTCAGCAATGAACAGCACACGGCCGTCGGGCCACCAGATGGCGCGTTCGGGCAGCAGATGAAGCAGTTCGCCGGCCCATCGGACCGGCAGGGCCGATGCGGAAAGTTGCGGGGAAGTCACTGCCACCAAGTGTCGCAAAAGCCGGTGCGCATGGGCGGCCGTCACTTGCAATTCACCGCTGCGGACCCCAGTTCTTGGGTATGACCGAAACGCCATCGCTGCACATCGTCTGTCCGCACTGCCACACCACCAATCGCGTGCGCGAGGCACAGCTGGGCAGCGCGCCCGATTGCGGCAGTTGCCACCGCCCACTGTTCGCCGGCCACTCGACGGCGCTGCCGGACGAAAAGACCTTCGACCGCCACATTGCACGCAATGAAATTCCGGTGCTGGTGGACTTCTGGGCACCGTGGTGCGGCCCGTGCCGCCAGATGGCGCCGGCCTATGAACAGGCCGCGGCCCAGCTGGAGCCGCGGGTGCGGCTGGCCAAGGTCGATACCGAGGCCATGCCCAACCTGGGCGCGCGCTTCAACATCCGCAGCATCCCCACGCTGGCGCTGTTTCGCGGCGGCCGCGAGGTGGCGCGGCAGGCCGGTGCCATGGGCGCGGCGGACATCGTGCGCTGGGTCAAGGCGCACGGCGCCGGCTGAGCCGGACGGCTCACTCCTCACTTCACAGCGGCGGCAAAGGCCGCGAGCGGCGTGAGGGCGGCCTGCGCTGGCGCTGCGGCGCGGGTGGCTTGCCCGGCCCTTCCTGGCCGAACGCGAGCGTGCTCTTCACGCGTTCGATCCCGCCGGCGGTGACCACGCCGCCCGCGGCTTTTTCGAGCTGCTCGACCATGCGCGCGATGCGGTCGGCCACGTTTTCGTTCGACAGCTTCTCGCGGAACAGCTCGACCATGAGCGGAAACGAAAACGGCGTCGGCCGCTCGAGCGGCTTCAGCACCAGCTGCTGAGTCGCCATGCGCGCGAGGCTGGCGCGCAGCCGGCCTATCTCGAGCTCCTGCGCGAGCAGCTCCTGCTCGGCCTGCAGCAGCAGCTTGTTGGCGGGGTCGTACTTGCGGAACACCTCCCAGAACAGTGACGACGAGGCCTGCAGCTGCCTGTTGCTGCGCTTCTCGCCGGGGTAGCCCTGGAAGATGAGGCCCGAGACGCGCGCAATTTCTCTGAAGCGGCGCTGCGCCAACTCACCCGCGTTGAGCGAAGCCAGCACCTCGTGCAGCAGCTCGGCATGCGCATCGTCGCCTTGCGGCAGGCGCAGCACCTGCGGCAGCAGCGCGGGCCAGTCGACCGGCACGGCACTCAGCAGTTCGAAGCCGTAGTCGTTCACCGCAATGGAGAAGGTGCGCGCATCGTGCTGCGCCACGCGCCAGGCCAACAGGCTTGCAAGCCCCATGTGCACGTGCCGCCCCGCAAAGGGATAAAGAAACAGGTGCGAGCCTTCGCGTGTCGTCAGCGTCTCCGCCAGCAGCGTCTGCGGCGTGGGCAGGGCCGACCACTGCTGCTGGATTTCGAGCAGCGGCCGCACGCACTGCAGTTCGGGTGAGTCATAGCGCCCCTCGCCAGCCAGCGCGAGCTGCTGCACCACGGCATCGGCCAGCGTGGTCGACAGCGGCATGCGCCCGCCGTTCCAGCGCGGCACCGCGGCGCGCTTGCCGGTGGCGCGCCGCACCCAGGCCGTCATGTCGTGGATGCGCACGAGCTCCAGCAGCCGGCCGCCGAACAGGAAGCAGTCGCCGGGCTTCATACGTGCGACAAAGCCTTCTTCGACGCTGCCGATCTTCGCGCCGCCCATGTACTGCACCGCCATGCTGGCATCGCTCACGATGGTGCCGATGTTCATGCGGTGCCGCCGGGCAAGCCGCGCATCGGGCACACGCCAGACGCCTTCGGCATCGGGCACCGCGCGGCGGTAGTCCGGGTAGGCGGCCAGCGAAGGGCCGCCCTGCGAGACGAAGGACAGGCACCACTCCCAGCTCTCCCGCGACAGCCCTGCATAGGCCGCGGTGCCGCGCACTTCCGCATACAGGTCGTCGGGCACGAAGCCGCCGCCGAGCGCCACTGTGACGAGGTGCTGCACCAGCACGTCGAGCGGCTGCACCGGCGTGTGCCGCGCCTCGATGTGGCCGGCCGCAATGGCCGCGCGCGCCGCGGCGCCCTCGACCATCTCGATGCTGTGCGTGGGCACGAGCGTGATGCGCGACGGCCGCCCCGGTGCATGGCCCGAGCGCCCCGCGCGCTGCAGCAGCCGCGCCACGCCCTTGGGCGAGCCGATCTGCAGCACGCGCTCGACCGGCAGGAAATCGACACCCAGGTCCAGGCTCGATGTGCAGACCACCGCCTTGAGTTCGCCGCTCTTCAAGCCAAGCTCCACCCACTCGCGCACCGCGCGGTCGAGCGAGCCGTGGTGCAGCGCAATGGTGCCCGCCCATTCGGGCCGCGCCTCGAGCATGGCCTGGTACCAGATCTCCGATTGCGAGCGCGTGTTGGTGAACACCAGCGTGGTGCTGCTGGCGGCAATCTCATCGAGCACCTGCGGCAGCATCGTGAGGCCGAGGTGGCCTCCCCACGGAAAGCGCTCGGCGCGGCCAGGCAGCAGCGAATCGACCACCAGCTTCTTGGGCACCGCGCCCTGCACCAGCACGCCCTCTTCATCGCCAAGCAATGCGCGCATGGCCTCTTGCAGGTTGCCCAGCGTGGCCGACATGCCCCACACCGCGAGCCCCGCATTCCAGCGCCGGAGCCGCGCGAGCGCGAGCTGCACCTGCACGCCGCGCTTGTTGCCGAGCAGCTCGTGCCATTCATCGACCACCACCATCTTCACGCGGCCGAGCACCTCGCTGGCATCGGCGCGGGCGAGCAGCAGCGAGAGGCTCTCGGGCGTGGTGACGAGCACGGTGGGCAGGCGCTCGTTCTGCGCGGTGCGCTCGGCCGACGAGGTGTCGCCGCTGCGCGCGCCGGCGCTCCACGGATGCACCTCGGCGCCGAGCGCTTCGAGCGGCTGCTTCAGTGCGCGCAGCGTGTCGGCCGCAAGCGCGCGCATGGGTGTGAGCCACAGCAACGTGAGCGGCGGCGCGGCGGGGCGCGCGGTTTCCTTTCTCGCTTGCGAGAAGACCTGCAGCGCGCCGAGCCACACGGCGTAGGTCTTGCCCGCGCCGGTGGTCGCATGCAACATGCCGGACTTTCCTTGCGCGATGGCTTTCCATACATCGCGCTGGAATTTGAAGGGCTTCCAGCCGCGGCCGGCAAACCATTCATCGAGCGCCGCCTTGACTGCTGTCTTGCTCCTTCCCCCGCTGGGGGAAGGCTGGGATGGGGGCACGCGGCCTCCGACAGGCAGCCGATCCTCGATACGCCGCTTGCCCCCACCCCTGCCCTCCCCCGGAAGGGGAGGGAGAAATTCGGGGTCCACAGGGTCGGTCATGACGGCAGCAGCGCAGCCAGCGTCTGCAGCGTGTCGGCCTCCGCCACCGGCTTGTCCTCGCGCCAGCGCAGCATGCGCGGAAAGCGCACCGCAATGCCGCTCTTGTGGCGCGTGCTGCGCGCGATGCCCTCGAAGCCGAGCTCGAACACAAGGGTGGGCTCCACGCTGCGCACCGGACCGAAACTTTCCACCGTGGTCTTGCGGATGATCGCGTCCACCCGCGCCATTTCGGCATCGGTCAGGCCCGAATAGGCTTTTGCAAAGGGCACGAGCTTTCGGTCTTGCTGTTCGGGCGGACCGTCCCACACGGCAAAGGTGTAGTCGCTGTAGAGGCTGGCGCGCCTGCCGTGGCCGCGCTGCGCGTAGATGAGCACGGCGTCGATGCTGAGCGGGTCGATCTTCCACTTCCACCATACGCCCACGTCCTTGGTGCGGCCCACGCCGTACTGCGCATCGCGGCGCTTGAGCATCATGCCTTCCACACCCATGCTGCGCGCGGCTTCGCGCTGGCGCGCCAGGTCGTTCCACTCATTGCCGGTGAGCATCGGGCTCGGCAGCAGCGACGGGTGCTGCATGCGCGTGACAAGCTCGTCGAGCAGCGCGCGGCGCTCCCCTTGCGGCAGCGCGCGCAGGTCGCGGCCTTCCCATTCGAGAAGGTCATAGGCCAACAGCACCACCGGTATTTCGCGCAACAGCTTCGTGCCCAGGGTCTTGCGGCCGATGCGCTTTTGCAGTTCCGCAAAGGGCTGCACCTTGTCCTCGCGCCAGACGGCAATCTCGCCGTCGAGCACCGTGCCGTCGGGCAGCGCCTCGCCGAGCACGGCAAGTTCGGGAAAGCGCTCGGTCACCAGCTCTTCGCCGCGCGACCACAACCAGACCGCACCCGCGCGCTTCACCAGTTGCGCGCGGATGCCGTCCCACTTCCATTCGACGATCCAGTCGGCCGGTGGGCCGATTGCCGCATCGAACTGCTGCAGCGGCAAGTTGAACGCGTGCGCAAGAAAGAAGGGATACGGTTGCCCGCTGGTCTTTTGCACCTGCTCCGCGCCCGACTCCGGCGCGATGAGCGCGCGGTAGTCATCGGCTCCTGGCCGGCCGCCGATGTGGGTGTAGCCCATGAGCCGCTGCGCCACCCGCTTGGGGTCGATGCCTCCCACGGCCGCGAGCGCCTGCGTGACCTGCAGCTTCGAGACGCCCACGCGAAAGGCGCCGGTGATGAGCTTGAAGTACACCAGCCGCTCTTCGGCCGCAAGCTGGCGCCACTGCGCACGCAGCCGGACGGGCAGTTCGTCGGGCGCGGACTTGCCGGCTTCGCGCAGCGGCAGCAGGTGCTCCTCGACCCAGCGCGCCAGGCCAAGGTCGTGCGCCTCGGTGGGCGGCGGCAATAGCAGCGCGATGGTTTCCGCAAGATCGCCGACCGCCTCGTAGCTCTCGTCGAACAGCCATTCAGGAAGACCCGCCGCTTCTTGCGCAAGCAGGCGCAGCAGCTTGGTGGGTACCAGTTGGCGCGGCTTGCCGCCAGCCAGGAAGTACACGGCCCAAGCCGCATCGGCGGGGTTGGCCTCGCGCAGGTAGCGCTGCAGTGCGGCCTGCTTGGCAAGGCTCGAGGTGCTGGCGTCGAGCTCGCGGTAGAGCGCGGCAAAGTCCTTCATGCCTTTGCTCCTTCCCCCTCTGGGGGAAGGCCGGGATGGGGGCTGCCAGCGTCCGCATCGGGCGCCGCTTGCCCCCTCCCCGCCCCTCCCCCGGAAGGGGAGGGAGTTTCCTGGTCGTCCTCATCGCCGTACTCGGTCTTGAAGCCCTGCGCCTCCAGCCCGTTCTCGGTGAGCCATCGCACCATGACCGCCACGCTGCCGTGGGTGACGAACACCCGGCTCGCGCCCGTGCCCGCGATAGCCTGCTGCAGGCCGGGCCAATCCGCGTGGTCGGACATGACGAAGCCGCGGTCCACGCCGCGCCGCCGCCGCGTGCCGCGCAGCTGCATCCAGCCGCTCGCAAAAGCGTCGGCGTAGTTGCCGAAGCGGCGCATCCACGGCGTGCCCTGCGCCGACGGCGGCGCCAGCACCAGCGCGCGCTTCAAAAGCGCGGCGTCCACGCCTGGGTCGGTCACGCGCAATGTCTCGGGCAAGGCCACGCCCGCGGCGCGATACACGGCGTTGAGCGGCTCGACCGCGCCGTGCACCATGATCGGCCCGATGGAAGCATCCACACCGTGCAGGATGCGCTGCGCCTTGCCGAAGGCATAGCAGAACAGCACCGATGCGCGGCCGGCCTCGGCGTTGGCGCGCCACCATGCATCGATCTCCGCGAACAGCGCCGCCTGTGTGGGCCAGCGATAGATCGGCAGCCCGAAGGTCGATTCGGTGATGAAGGTGTCGCAGGGCACCGGCTCGAAGGGGGTGCAGGTTCCGTCGGGCTCGGTCTTGTAGTCGCCCGAGGCCACCCACACGCGCCCGCCGTGTTCGAGGCGGACCTGCGCCGAGCCCAGCACGTGGCCGGCCGGATGCAGCGAGACGCGCACGCCGTGGTGCTCGATGGCTTCGCCGTAGCCTAGCGTCTGCAGCGCGATGTCGCTGCCGAGGCGGGTGCGCAGCGTGCCGGCGCTGTCGGTATGCGCCAGGTAGTGCGCATGGCCCACGCGCGCGTGGTCGGAGTGCGCGTGCGTGATGACGGCCCGCGCCACCGGCCGCCAGGGGTCGATGTAGAAATCGCCCGGCGGGCAATACAGCCCCTCGGGACGAGCGACGACGAGATCTTCTTCCTTCGCGGCCATGGCCGCATCGTAGGCGGTGGCGGCGTTGCGCGTTGCCGAACGCGGGCCGCGAAGCGCTGTGGGCCGGCGCCTACTTCTTGCGTCCGCCCGCCATTTCGAGCACGTTCATCTTCATGCCGTTGGACATGATCATGTCGCCGGGCTTCTGGCCGGCCTTGCAGGGGCCGATCCACTTGGCTTCGATGACGGCCGAGCCTTCGGCGCGGCCCATCAGCCGCGGGCTGTAGGTCGACTTGCTTTCCATGCGGTAGGCCGAGCTGAAGTCGCCGCTCATCACGGCGTGCGACGTGGCGGTGGTGGAGCCGATCTTGCAGACCGAATCGATGACCAGCTTGCCGGCTTCGTTGCGCAGTTCCTGCTTGGAGCAGGTGTCCTTGCCCATGCCCTGGCCCATGTCGCGCAAGGCCTTGTCGCTGGCCGCGTCGATGCACTGCTGGATGGTCTGGCTCGCGCCCTTGGCGGCTGTGCCGTCGCCAGTCTGGATTTCCCAGAGGCCGGGCTTGCGCGCGGGGTAGTCGATGGCCATGGCGGGCATGGCGGCCGCGCAGGCCAGCGTGAAGAAAGCAGCGGCAGTGATCTTCATGGCGGGCTCCGTGTCGAATCAAGGGAACGATGCCCGGTTTTTACCGCAGGCGCCGGCCGTGAGGAATAGCGCGATCGGCCTACGCCGGCTCCGCCTGCACAGCCGCTGTCGCAACGGCTTGGCGTGGCCGTGACGCCAGCCCGAATCCGATGCCCAGTGCAAGACCGCCCAGCACGTCGACGAGCACGTGCTGTCGCACCGCCATCGTCGAATAGACGATGGCTGCGGCCCATGCAATGTTGAACGCGCGGAGCCACATTGGCGCGGCCACATCGCGCAATTGCCGCGCCAGCACCACGCAGGCAAGCACCGAGAACGACACATGCAGCGACGGAAACGCGTTGCCGGCCGCATCGACCGTTTTCAGAAAATGAAGCGAGGTGCCTGGAGTCGCGTCGATGGTGAAGTTGGGTATGGCTGTCGGCACAAACCAGAACACCGCGAGCGAGATGAAGGTCATGACCGCGCAGCTCAGTGCAAAGCTCGATAGCTCCCGTCGGTCCTTGGCCAGGAACACCGGCAGCGCGATGTAGAGCCAGAGCGAAAGATAGACCGGCAGCAGCGCCGGCCCAGGGCGCGAAGCCACGGCGGCGGGCCGGAAAGCGGCAGGTCTCGAAGGGAAGAAGGTGTCATGGGCGCCAAGCGCCGCGCGTTGCGTGCCCGCGGGTGCGGGCATGCGGCACGGCTACCAGGGCGTCCACTTTAATTCGCTTTTCGACGAAGCCACCGTGCGCTCGATGAAGCGGACGCCGCGGGCGCCGTCTTCCACGCGCGGATAGTCGGCCGCGATGGCATCGGCCTGCTGGCCCGCGATGCGTGCGCGGATGTCGGCGGCCACGCCGCCATAGATGTTGGCAAAGGCCTCGATGAAGCCTTCGGGATGCCCCGCGGGCAGCCGGCTCGCGCGTTGCGCCGATTCGCAAAGCCACGGCGAGCCGCGCGTGAGAATGCGCTTGGGTCCGTCGTGCGGCAGGTGCAGCAGTTCGCTCGGCCGCTCCTGGCGCCATTCGAGCGTACCCAGCGCACCGGAGATGCGCAGGCGCAGGTCGTTCTCCAACCCGGTGTTGATCTGCGAGGCGATCAGCACGCCGCGCGCGCCGCCCTTGAAGCGCAGCAGCAGGCTGCCGTCGTCGTCGAGCATGCGGCCGGGCACCAGCGCGCTCAGGTCAGCGCAGAGGCTCTCGATTTCCAGCCCGGTCACGCTTGCGACGAGGTTCTCGGCATGCGAGCCGATGTCGCCGATGGCGCCGGCCGCGCCGCTGCGCGCGGGGTCGGTGCGCCAGTCGGCCTGCTTGTTGCCGGCGTCTTCGAGCTGGCTCGCGAGCCAGCCCTGGTTGTATTCGACGACCACCTTGCGCAGCTCGCCGAGCTGGCCCGTTCGGACCATCTCACGCGCTTGCCGCACCATCGGGTAGCCGGTGTAGTTGTAGGTCACGCCGAAGACCGTGCCTTGCTTTTTCACGGTGGCCACGAGCGCATCGGCCTGCTCGCGCGTGTGCACCAGCGGCTTGTCGCACACCACGTGGAAGCCCGCCTCGGCAAAGGCTTGCGCCACCGGAAAGTGCACATGGTTGGGCGTGACGATCGAGACGAAGTCGATGCGCTCCTCGGGCGGGCGCTTCAACTCGTCAGCCAGCAGCGACTGCCAGTCGCCATGGTTGCGGTCGTCGGCCAGCCCGAGGTCGCGGCCCGAGGCGCGCGCCTTCTCGGGGCTCGACGACAACGCACCGGCCACGAGCTCGATCTGCCCGTCCAGCGCCATGGCCTTGCGGTGCACGGCGCCGATGAAAGCGTCGCGCCCGCCGCCCACCATGGCGCAGCGGAGCTTGCGAGAAGCGTTCTCGGTCACCTTAGAACGGCGAGTTCGGGTGGTAGAAGTCTTTCGCGTTTTCCTTGGTGATCAGCACCGAAGGAATGATGGTGGTCGCGGGCAGCTTCTCGCCCTTCAGCCGCGCCTCGGCCGTGAGCTTGATCGCGTCGTAGATGAACTTGGGCGAGTAGCTCACGTCCGCGCCCATGCGCTTGTCCTTGCCGTCCATGATGGTCTTGACCATGCCCTTGGCGCCCGCTCCGCCGAAGACGATCTTGATGTCGTCGCGCTTGGCCTGCTCGATGGCCTTGAGCACGCCCACGGCCATGTCGTCGTCGGCCGCCCAGATGGCATCGATCTGCTTGAAGCGCGTGAGGTAGTCCTGCGTGACCTTGAAGGCATCGTCGCGGTTCCAGTTGGCGTACTTGGCGTCGAGCAGCTTGATGTCCGGATGGTTCTTGAGCACTGCGTTGAAGGCGTCCATGCGCTCGTTGTCCAGCGTGGTGGCAATGCCGCGCAAGGCGACCACGTTGCCCTTGCCGCCGAGCTGCTTCGCGATGTACTCGGCCGGAATACGGCCGAAGGCGGTGTTGTCGCCAGCCACGTAGGCGTCTTGCGCGCTGGTGTCGGTCAGGCCGCGATCGACCACGGTCACGTAGGCGCCCTTGGCCTTGACCTGCGCCACCGGCTTGGTGAGCGCGGCCGACTCGAACGGGAACACCACGAGCGCGTTGATCTTGGTGACGGTCGAGAGGTCTTGCAGCTGGTTCGCCTGCTCGGGCGCGTTGGCCGCCGTCTTGATCGTGATCTTCAGGTCCTTGTGTTCCTTCTCCAGATCTTTCTTCGCCTGGTTGGCCCAGTAGTTGATGCCGCCCATGAAGCTGTGCGTGGCCGCGGGAATCGAAACGCCGAGGTTCACCTTCTCGGCCGCGAATGCGGGCAGGCTCGCGAGCGCCGCGGCCGCCACGGCCGTGAGTGCGATGCGACGTGTGAAGCTTGTCATGCTGGATGTCTCCTTGTGGTTGATGGAACGGAACACGAAAAATCTGGCTAGCGTCGGCCGCGCTGGAGGAACGCGACGATGATGATCACGAAACCCTGCACCGCGGCGTTGAGGTACACGCTGATGATGCTGGTGAGGTTCAGGATGTTGCTGATGACCGAGAGCAGGATCGCCCCCACCACGGTGCCGGTGATGCTGCCCGCGCCGCCCTTGAGCGCGGTGCCGCCGACGATCACCGCGGCAATGGCCTCGAGCTCCCACAGGAGGCCCGTGGTCGGCGAGGCCGAGCCCAGGCGCGGCACATACAGCAGCGTGGCAATGCCCACGCACACGCCCAGCAGCACGTAGGTCAGGATCTTCACGCGGTCGACGTCCACCGCCGCGTAGCGCGCGACCTGCTCGTTGGAGCCGATGGCCTGCACGTAGCGGCCATAGGCCGTGCGGTTCAATATGACCCCGCCGATGATCGCAACGATCACGAACACCCACACAGGCACCGGAATGCCAACGAGGCTTGCGTAGTACACCGGCGCATAGAGGTCCGACAGGTCGTTGTCGAGCGTGAGCGCGCCGCCGTCGGCAAAGTACGTGAGATAGGCGCGAAAGATGCCGAGCGTGCCCAGCGTGACGATGAAGGGTTCGATGCGCCCCTTGGTGATGAGCAGGCCGTGCGCCAGGCCGAACAGCGCGCCCAGCACCACCGCGAGCACCGCGCCCATCACCACGGCCATCAGCGGCGAGCCCGAGGCCGGACCGGCCCAGTTGATGAACATGATCACGCTGCCCGCGATGAGCGCGGCCATCGAGCCCACCGACAGGTCGATGCCGCCCGAGATGATCACGAAGCACATGCCCACGGCGATGATGCCGATGAAGGCCGTGCGCGTGAGCACGTTCATGGCGTTGTCGACGGTGGCAAAGTCGCTGTTGAGCAGCGTGCCGCCGATGCACAGCAGCACAAGGCCGATGACGGGGCCGAGGCCGTGCAGGCGCTCGGTCCAGCGCGGCTTGCTTTCGCTGCGGTGCTGCGCGGCTTCAGGCTGCGGCATGGGTGTCTGCTGTTCCGGTGGCATGAGCAATGAGCTCCTCTTCAGTCAAGTTGTCGGCGTTGAGCGTGGCGACGAGGCGCCCCGCGCGCATCACCGCCACGCGGTGGCACAGGCCGATGAGTTCCATCAGTTCCGACGAAACGACGATCACCGCGAGCCCTTCGCGGGCAAGTCGCTGGATCAGGAAATAGATGTCGCGCTTGGCGCCGATGTCGACGCCGCGCGTGGGCTCGTCGAGCACCACCACCTTGGGCCTGGGCTGCAGCACCTTGGCGAGCGCGAGTTTCTGCTGGTTGCCGCCCGAGAGCGACGATGCGCGCACGTCGAGCGAGCCGGTGCGAATGCCGTAGTCCTTCACGGCCGCGGCCAGCGCGCCGCGTTCGGCATCGGGCTGGAGCCATGGGCGGGTGTAGCGCTCGAGGGCCATCAGCGTGAGGTTCTGGCGCAGCCCGAAGTTCACGTGCAGGCCCTTGCCCTTGCGGTCTTCGCTCAGGTAGGTGAGGCCGTGCTTTGCGGCGTCGCGCGGATTGCGCCAGCCCTTCCTGTCGGGCACCGGCGTGCCGAGCATCTCGACCTGTCCGCTGGCCGGCCTGAGGCCCAGCAGGCCTTCGAACAGCTCGGTGCGGCCCGCGCCGACCAGGCCCGCAAAGCCGAGGATCTCTCCGGGGCGCACTTCAAAACCAACGTCGTTCGCCCAGCCCGGCACGCTGAAGTTGCGCACGCGCATGGCGGGCGCGTCGGCGGCCACCACCACATCGCGCGGCGGGTACAGGTCGGCCAACTCGCGGCCCACCATGAGGTTGGCCATCTGCTGGCGCGAGACCTCGGGCGTGGGTGCACGCGCGACAAAGCGGCCGTCGCGCATCACGATCACCTCGTCGGTCACCTGCTCCACCTCGTCGAGCTTGTGCGAGATGTAGACGATGGTCACGCCGTCGGCGCGCAGCTGCGCAATGAGCTTGAAGAGCCGCTCGGTCTCGCCCGGCGTGAGCGTGGCGGTGGGCTCGTCCATGATGAGCAGGCGCGCGCGGCGGGCAATGGCCTTGGCAATTTCGACGAGCTGCTTTTCCGCGACGATGAGGCGGCGCACCTTGGTCCGCGGGTCGACCTGCAGGCCCACCGCGGCCAATGCGGCGGCGGCATCGCGCTCCATCGACGCATCGTCGAGCAGCCAGCCTTTCTTCTTCTCGTGGCCGAGGAAGATGTTCTGCGCCACGCTCAGGTCTTCGGCAAGATTGAATTCCTGGTGGATCAGCACGATGCCCAGTGCCTCCGCATCGCGCGAGCTCGTGAACTGCTGCGCCTCGCCGTTGATGCGCAGCACGCCGCCAGTGAGCGACTCGTACCCCGCAAGAATCTTCATCAGCGTCGACTTTCCGGCGCCGTTCTCGCCGAGCAGCCCATAGACGCGGCCTGGCGCCAGCGAAAAGCTCACGCCGTGCAGCACCTGCACGGGGCCGAAGGCCTTCACCACATCGGCAAACTCGACCGCCACGCTTCCCTTGGTTTCTGCTGCGGTCATGGCGCCACTCCGCGGACTTTCAGTGTTTCGTGCATGGCGAGTACGCCGGCGCCGATCAGCCCGCCCTGCACGCCCAGCGGCGTGTACTGGATCTCCAGGTGCCGGGTCGAGAGCGCGAGCGAGCGCTGGTAGACGCTCTGCCGCACGGCCGCCAGAAACAGCGGCCCGATGCGCGTGATGCCACCGCCGATGAACACGTGTGACGGATTGAAGAAATTCACCACCGACGCCAGCATCTGGCCGATGAGGTTGCCGGCGCTCTGGATGATGCCGTTGGCCGCCGTGTCGCCCGCGCGGCTCGCCTGGCCGACGTCGACCGCCTCGATGCGCCCATGCACGCGCAGGCACTCGGCGAGCATGGCGCTTTCGCCGGCTTCGGCCGCCTGCACGGCCATGCGCGTGATGGCCGGCCCCGCCGCCATGGCTTCCACACAGCCCACGTTGCCGCAGTGGCAGCGCGGGCCTTCCTGGTCGACGCAGATGTGCCCCACGTCGCCGGCCGAACCGGCGGCGCCGCGATAGACCTCGCCATGGCAGACGATGCCGCAGCCGATGCCGGTGCCAATCTTGATCACGAGAAAGTTGTTGAGCGAGCGCTTCAGCCGCCAGAGTTCGCCAAGCGCCATCAGGTTCACGTCGTTGTCGACGAAGACGGGCGCCGCGTAGTCCTCGCGCAGGTAGTCGCGGATCGAGAAGCTGTCCCATGCCGGCATCAGCGGCGGGTTCACGAGCTGCCCGATCTCGAAGTTGACGGGGCCCGGCACACCGATGCCGATGCCGAGCACGTTCCTGGCGCTGCTGTTGCAGCGCGCAAGCAGCTCGCGCATCAGCACGCGCACGCGGGCCAGTACCACGGCGGGGCCTTCGCGCACGTCGGCGGGTTCGTCGTGCTGTGCAAGCACGGTGAGATCCGGTCGCAGCACCGCAACGTCGAGGCTGGTGGCGCCAATGTCGATGCCGACCAGCACGCCCAGGCCGGCATGCAGCTGCAGGTTTTCCGCACGCCGCCCGCCGGATGAGCGCTGGAGACCGGCCTCGGCCAGGAGACCCTGCTCGACCAGGCCCGCAATCAGCGCATTCGCCTTGCTCTTGGAAAAGCCGAGTTGTTCGGCCATGGCATGGCGCGAGCCGCCGGCCGACCAGAAGGTGGTCTCCAGCAACCGCATTTCGTCCGCAGTGATGCCGCTCCAGCGTGTCACGCGTTGTTGTCTCCGTCTTTGTTGCCTGCTGCCCCAAGGCTCGCCGCAGGTGAATGAACGCGAATACTAGAGGCAGGTCTTCAGCCGGACAAGGCTGAACTTCGACCAAATTCAGATCGAAGATATCGGGAGATCGAACTTTGCGGACGAAAAAAAGCCGCCCGGAGGCGGCTTTCTTCTGGCGGGCCCGGCGGGGCTGCCGCGGTATTTACTTCTTCTGGCGGTACTTGCGAAGCGCCGCGATCTGGGCAGCCATGACGGCGAGTTCGGATTGCGCCATGGCAATGTCGATGTCGCTCTTGGCGTTCTTGAGCGCTTCCTCGGCGGCGGCCTTGGCCTGGTTGGCCTTTTCGTCGTCGAGGTCCTTGCCGCGAATGGCGGTGTCGGACAGCACGGTGACGGTGTCGGGCTGCACTTCGAGAATGCCGCCAGCCACGAAGACGAACTCTTCGCCGCCGTCGGCCGTTTCGATGCGCACTGCCCCCGGGCGGATGCGCGTGATCAGCGGCGTGTGGCGCGGATAGATGCCGAGCTCGCCGGCTTCACCGGGCAGCGCGACGAACTTGGCCTCGCCCGAGAAGATCGACTCTTCCGCGGAGACCACGTCGACGTGAATGGTGTTTGCCATGTGCGTTCCTGCGCCGCTTTACGCGACCTTCTTGGCCTTCTCGAAAGCCTCGTCGATGGTACCGACCATGTAGAACGCTTGTTCCGGCAGGTGGTCGGCTTCGCCGTTCACGATCATCTTGAAGCCGCGGATGGTTTCGGCCAGCGGCACGTACTTGCCGGGCGAGCCCGTGAACACTTCGGCCACGTGGAACGGCTGCGACAGGAAGCGCTGGATCTTGCGGGCGCGGGCCACGGCAAGCTTGTCTTCCGGTGCCAGTTCGTCCATGCCCAGAATCGCGATGATGTCGCGCAGTTCCTTGTAGCGCTGCAGCGTGCCTTGCACGGCGCGGGCCACGTTGTAGTGCTCTTCGCCGACCACGTTTGGGTCGAGCTGGCGCGAGGTCGAGTCGAGCGGGTCCACGGCGGGGTAGATACCGAGCGAAGCGATGTCGCGCGACAGCACCACGGTGGAATCCAGGTGGGCGAAGGTGGTGGCGGGCGACGGGTCGGTCAAGTCGTCGGCCGGCACGTACACGGCCTGGATCGAGGTGATCGAGCCGACCTTGGTCGAGGTAATGCGCTCTTGCAGGCGGCCCATTTCTTCGGCCAGCGTCGGCTGGTAGCCCACGGCGGAAGGCATGCGGCCCAGCAGAGCCGACACTTCGGTACCGGCCAGCGTGTAGCGGTAGATGTTGTCCACGAAGAACAGCACGTCGCGGCCTTCGTCGCGGAACGACTCGGCAATGGTCAGGCCGGTCAGGGCCACGCGCAGGCGGTTGCCCGGGGGTTCGTTCATCTGGCCGTAGACCATGGCCACCTTCGAGTCCTCGAGCTTCTCGAGGTTCACGACGCCGGAGTCGGCCATCTCGTGATAGAAGTCGTTGCCTTCGCGGGTACGTTCACCCACGCCGGCAAACACCGACAGACCCGAGTGAGCCTTGGCGATGTTGTTGATGAGTTCCATCATGTTCACGGTCTTGCCCACGCCGGCGCCGCCGAACAGGCCCACCTTGCCGCCCTTGGCAAACGGGCACACGAGGTCGATCACCTTGATGCCGGTTTCCAGCAGGTCTTGCGAGGGCGACAGTTCGTCGTATGCGGGTGCCTTGCGGTGGATCGAAGCGGTGAGCTCCTGGCCGACCGGGCCGCGCTCGTCGATGGGCGCGCCGAGCACGTCCATGATGCGGCCCAGCGTGGCCTTGCCGACCGGCACGGTGATGGGCGCGCCCGTGTTGGTGACGATCAGGCCGCGGCGCAGGCCGTCGGACGAGCCGAGTGCAATGGTGCGCACCACGCCGTCGCCGAGCTGCTGCTGGACTTCGAGGGTCAGCGCGCTGCCCTCGAACTTCAAGGCGTCATAGACCTTCGGCATCTGGTCGCGCGGGAACTCCACGTCGACCACAGCGCCGATACATTGAACGATCTTGCCTTGCACTGCGTTTGCTTGAGCCATGTGTGCTCCGATAAAAATTGTTTGTAGGGGGACGACCGTGAAACTGGCTTACACGCCCGCGGCTGCCGCCGCGCCCGAGACGATCTCGGAGAGTTCCTTGGTGATGCCGGCCTGACGGGTCTTGTTGTAGACCAGCTTGAGCTCGCTGATCACATTGCCGGCGTTGTCGGTTGCAGCCTTCATCGCAACCATGCGGGCCGAGTGCTCGGACGCCATGTTCTCGGCCACGGCCTGGTAGACCAGCGACTCCACATAGCGCACCAGCAGCTCATCGATCACGCTTTCAGGATCGGGCTCGTAGATGTAGTCCCACGAGTGCTGGCCCTCTCCGACCTGCAGCGATTCGGCCGCGAGCGGAAGCAGGGGCTCGACGATCGGCTCTTGCTTGATGGTGTTGATGAACTTCGTGTAGCACAGGTACACCGCGGACAGCTTGCCTTCGGCATAGGCGTCGAGCAGCGTCTTGACCGGACCGATGAGCTTGTCCAGGTGCGGCGTGTCGCCCAGGTGGGTGACGTGCGCGACCACGCGGGCGCCGATGCGGTTCAGAAAGCCCAGGCCCTTGCTGCCGATGGCCACCGACTCGATGGCCGTGCCGGCCGCCTGCGCTTCGCGCAGCTTGGTGGTCACGGCGCGCAACAGGTTGGTGTTCAAGCCGCCGCACAAACCCTTGTCGCTCGTCACGATGATGAAGCCGACGGCCTTGGCCTCGTTCGTCTTCATGAACGCGTGAACGTATTCGGGGTTTGCACGGCCCAGGTTGGCCGCGATGTTGCGAATCTTCTCGCTGTAGGGGCGCGCGGCGCGCATGCGCTCCTGCGCCTTGCGCATCTTGGAGACCGAGACCATTTCCATGGCCTTGGTGATCTTCTTGGTGTTTTCCACCGATTTGATCTTGCCGCGGATTTCCTTACCAGCTGCCATGGGGGCTCCTTGTCAGGTCGATCAGGCGAACGACTTCTTGAACGCGGTGATCGCGCTCGTCAGTTCGGCCTCGGCGTCCTTGTCGAGCGCCTTGGCTTGCTCGATCTTGTCGAGCAGGGGGCCATGGCTGGTCTTCAGGAACTGGTGCAGGCCGTGCTCGAAGGACAGAACCTTCTTGATGTCCAGGTCGTCCATGAAACCCTTGTTCACGGCAAACAGCGTGGCACCCATCAACGAGATCGGCAGCGGGCTGTACTGGGCCTGCTTCAGCAGTTCGGTCACGCGGGCACCGCGGTCGAGCTGCTTGCGGGTGGCTTCGTCCAGGTCGGAAGCGAACTGCGCGAACGCAGCCAGCTCGCGGTACTGCGCGAGGTCGGTACGGATACCGCCCGACAGGCCCTTGATGATCTTGGTCTGGGCCGCCGAACCCACGCGCGACACCGAGATACCGGCGTTGATGGCGGGGCGGATACCTGCGTTGAACAGGTTGGTTTCCAGGAAGATCTGGCCGTCGGTGATCGAGATCACGTTGGTCGGCACGAAAGCGGACACGTCGCCGGCTTGCGTTTCGATGATCGGCAGCGCGGTGAGCGAGCCGGTCTTGCCCTTGACTTCACCCTTGGTGAAGGCTTCCACGTAGTCGGCGTTGACGCGCGCGGCGCGCTCGAGCAGACGGCTGTGGAGATAGAACACGTCGCCGGGGTAGGCTTCGCGGCCTGGCGGGCGGCGCAGCAGCAGCGAGACCTGGCGGTATGCAACGGCTTGCTTGGAGAGGTCGTCATAGACGATCAGCGCGTCCTGGCCGCGGTCGCGGAAGTACTCGCCCATGGTGCAGCCCGAGTAGGCCGACACGTACTGCATGGCTGCCGATTCGGAGGCCGATGCGGCCACCACGATCGTGTAGTCCATGGCGCCCACTTGCTCGAGCGCGCGCACCACGTTCTTGATCGACGAAGCCTTCTGGCCGATCGCAACGTAGATGCAGGTCACGCCCTGGCCCTTCTGGGCAATGATCGCGTCGATGGCCACGGCGGTCTTGCCGGTCTGGCGGTCGCCGATGATCAGCTCGCGCTGACCGCGGCCGATCGGCACCATCGAGTCGATGGACTTCAGGCCGGTTTGCAGGGGCTGGTCGACCGATTTACGGGCGATCACGCCCGGGGCGACCTTTTCGATCACGTCGGTCATCTTGGCGTTGATCGGGCCCTTGCCGTCGATCGGCTGGCCCAGTGCGTTCACCACGCGGCCGATGAGCTCGGGGCCGACCGGCACTTCCAGGATGCGGCCGGTGCACTTGACCGTGTCGCCTTCGGAGATGTGCTCGTATTCGCCCAGGATCACGGCGCCGACCGAGTCGCGCTCGAGGTTCAGCGCCAGGCCGAACGACGGCGTGCCGTCAGCGCTCGGCGGGAATTCGAGCATTTCGCCTTGCATCGCGTCGGACAGGCCGTGCACGCGCACGATGCCGTCGGTCACCGACACCACGGTGCCTTCATTGCGGATGTTGGCACTGACGCCGAGACCCTCGATGCGGCTCTTGATCAGTTCGGAAATTTCTGCGGGATTGAGTTGCATGACTCTTTCCTTCTTTCTGTAAATGGGGCCAACTGGCTGCCGGCCGCCGTCAGGCGGTCAGCGCCGCTTTCATTTGTTCGAGGCGCGCCCTGACCGAGGTGTCGAGCACTTCGTCGCCAACCACGGCACGGATGCCGCCGATGAGCGAGGGGTCGAGTTCGACCCGCGTCGTGAGCTTGCGCGCAAAGCGCCGCTCCAGCGCCGCGCCAACCTCTTGCAGCGCCGCGTCGTCGATCGGAAAAGCGCTGTAGATCACGGCATCGGCAGCCCCGCTGCGCGCATTGCACAAGGCACGGAACTGGATTGCCACTTCGGGCAATGCAGCCAACCGGCCGTTGTCGATAACGGCGCGCAGAAAGTTCTTGCCCGCATCGGGCAAGGGCTGCTTCGAAAGCCCGGCGATCAGCTCGAACACCTGCTCGGGCGGCACCTTCGGGTTGGCCGCGAACTCCAGGAGCTGCGGGTTGCCGGCGACGGACGCCAGCTGGTCGAGCCAGCCTGCCGTGCCTTCGAGATCGCCGGAGCACGCCTTGAACAGCGCCTCGGCGTAGGGACGGGCAATGGTCGCGAGTTCGGCCATGTCGTCCTCAGAGCTCGGTCTTCAGGCGGCTGAGCAAGTCGGCATGAACGCCGGCGTTGACTTCCTTGCGGAGAATCTGCTCGGCACCCTTGACGGCCAGTGCGGCCACCTGCTCGCGCAGCGCCTCACGCGCACGCACGGACTGCTGGTTGGCCTCTTCGCGCGCGGCGGCCACGATCTTGTTGGCCTCCTCGGTTGCACGGCTCTTGGCCTCTTCGATGATCTGCTGGGCACGGCGCTCGGCATCGGCCAGGCGGCTGGTGGTCTCGTTACGAGACGCCACCAGTTCCTGCTCGACACGCTGGTTGGCGGAGGCCAGTTCGGCCTTGGCCTTCTCGGCGGCCGCCAGGCCCGCAGCGATCTTTTGTGCTCGTTCGTCCAAGGCCTTCGCGATCGGCGGCCACACGAATTTCATCGTGAACAGCACAAGCAGCAGGAAGACGATGGCCTGAACGAACAGGGTCGCGTTGATACTCACGGCAACACCTTTCTGGAGTGGCGTTGAACGGAAATTACTTCGGCAGAGCGGCGATGAACGGGTTGGCGAAAGCGAACAGCAGGGCAATTGCCACGCCGATCAGGAACGCAGCGTCGATCAGACCGGCCAAGATGAACATCTTGGTTTGCAGTTCGTTCATGAGTTCAGGTTGACGAGCCGACGACTCGAGGAACTTGCCACCCATCAGTGCAATACCGATGGAAGCACCGATCGCGCCGAGACCGACGATCAAACCACAAGCCAGAGCGACGAGACCGAGAACGTTTTCCATGATGACTCCTTAATACAGATTGAAAGCAAACGAAAAGAAAAAAGAAAACTCAATGCGCTTCATGAGCCTGGCCGAGATAGATCAGGGTCAGCATCATGAAAATGAATGCCTGAAGCGTGATCACCAGGATGTGGAAGATCGCCCAGACGGTACCGGCAATGACGTGCCCGATGGGCAGCATCACTCCCGAGAACGAAGCCGCCATCGCACCACCCATGAGCGCGATCAGCATGAAAACGAGTTCACCCGCATACATGTTGCCGAACAACCGCATGCCGTGCGAGACGGTCTTGGCCAGGTATTCGATGACTTGCATCAGCAGGTTGATCGGCCAGAGCACCGGGTGCGCGCCGAAAGGCGCAGTGATGAGTTCATGGCCCCAGCCGCCCAGGCCCTTGATCTTGATGCTGTAGAACAGGCACAGCAGCAGCACCGAGGTCGACAGGCCGAGCGTGGTGGAGAGGTCGGCCGTGGGAACGACGCGCATGTAGGCGTGGTGCGGATCGTGTCCGGCCGCCTCGAAGACCTTGGCCCAGAGCGAGGGCAGCAGGTCGACCGGCAGCATGTCCATGGCGTTCAAGAGGAAGATCCAGACGAACACGGTGAGCGCCAGCGGCGCAATGAACTTGCGGCTTTTTGCGTTGTGGATGTTCGACTTGGCCTGGTTGTCGACCATTTCGACGAGCATTTCGACCGCGGCCTGGAACCGGCCCGGCACGCCCGGCGTGGCCTTGCGCGCAGCCAGCCACAGCACAAAGCAGCCCAGCGCACCCACGATCAGCGCATAGAGCACCGAGTCGAGGTTGATGACATTGAAGTCGACGATGGCCTTCTGGACCACGGGATTGAGGCTCCAGTCAACTTGCCAGTGCTGGAGGTGGTGAACGATGTATTCACTCGCGGTCGGGGCGTGTCCTTCGGCGGCCATCTTTCAGCGTCTCTTTTTAAACAGTCAAATCCGGTTCAACAATCCGGGCCGCACCAGCAGGGCCACCCAGTACATTTTCATGGCGACCACCACGCCGGCCAACAAGGCCAGCCAACTGATGCCCTCGATCAGCCACGGTGCCGCCGCCAGCAAGGCAACGGTCAACGCGATCTTGATCAACTCCCACACAAAAAACCGCAGCATGACAGCAGATTGCGACACGGCACCCCGTGCCCGCCGCACACCCCGCACAAACAACGCCGCCGGGATCGCTACCGCCATGGCTCCGTAAAACGCCGACACCGCGGCACCCAGCCGCTGAGTCCACATCCATGCCACTCCGGCCACAAGAATTCCCATGGCCACCTGGGCCCCAATCACCCACCAGGGCGACATTTCGGGATTTTTCTCGCGAAGCCGCTGGGCCTCTTCGGCGGTCAGCGGCTTGAAGTCGGAGACTTCAGCATCGATCTCGGAGACAGGAGCGCTGGTTGTCATTGGAATGCCGCTCGCGTTGTCAGCCGTGAATTTAACAAAGCCATTGATTATAAGTAGAAACCCAGCCTGCCCGGCACCTGAACTGTCACGTTTGCAAAACGAGGCCTCGTTGGCTGACCGGAACCCGACCTGGCGCACACAACCATAATTCCCGCATGCACCCTCTTACTGCCGCTCTCCCCACCACGCTCTGCTACCTCGACGGCGAGTTCACCGCCCTTCGGGACGCGAAGATCAGCGTTCTCGACCGTGGCTTCATTTTCGGCGACGGCATCTACGAAGTCGTCCCCGTCTACAACGGCAAGCCTTTCTGCTTCGAAGAACACATGGCGCGGCTCGATCGCTCGCTGGCCGAGCTTCAGATTGCCAATCCGCTCACGCTCGCCCAATGGCGCGACATCGTGATGCGGCTGGCCGAAGCCGGCGGCGATGCGCCCCAAGCCGTGTACTTTCAGATTACCCGCGGTGTGGCGCCGCGCGATCATGCCATGACCAAGGGCGTGCGCCCGACGGTGTTCGTGATGGTGAATCCGCTGCCGCCGGTGTCCGATGCCGTGCGCGCCAAGGGCGTGGCGTGCGTGACCGCGGCCGACTTTCGCTGGGAGAAGGCGCACATCAAGAGCACCAGCCTGCTGGGCGCGGTGCTGGCGCGACAGATCAGCGTGGAAGCCGGCGCGGCCGAAACCGTCATGTTCAGGGGCGAATGGCTGAGCGAAGCCTCCTCCAGCAACGTGTGGATCGCCAAGGACGGCCAACTCATCGGTCCGCCCAAGGACAACCTGGTGCTGACCGGCATCCGCTACGGCCTGCTGGAGCGCCTGTGCGCCGAGCGCGGCATTCCGTTTGCCCTGCGCCGGGTTTCGCGCGACGAAGTGTTCGGCGCCGATGAGTTGCTGCTCTCGTCGGCCAGCAAGGAAGTGCTGCCGGTGGTGACGCTCGACGGCCAGACCATTGGGAATGGCCGCCCCGGCCCCATCTATCAAGCCTTGTACGCGGCTTACCAAGAGGCCAAGCAGCGCAACGCAGAGAAGCCACAGAAACAAGGAGTGACCCCCGCATGACCGACAGCACCACCGACACGAGCACTCCGATTCCCGATCCGCGCAAGGAGTCGCTGATCGAGTACCCCTCGCAGTTCCCGATCAAGGTCATGGGCGTCAAGGCCGACGGCTTCGTGCATGCCATCACGCAGATTGCGGAACGCTTCGACCCGGCCTTTGATGCCACCACGGTCGAGCTGCGCGACAGCAAGGCGGGCAACTACCTGGGCGTGACGATCACCGTGACCGCCACCAGCCGCGAGCAGCTCGACGACCTGTATCGCGCGCTGTCGACGCATCCGTCGGTCAAGGTCGTCCTCTGACGCCAAGGCCCCGATGACGGTCGCAGAACACGCACCCGCCACCGCCATTGCCGCGCAATGGCTGGGCCGTGTCGACTATGCCGAAACCTTCGCGGCAATGAAGCGGTTCACGCTCGAGCGCGAGGCTGAAACGCCCGATGCGCTATGGATGTGCGAGCACGCGCCGGTGTTCACGCAAGGCATTGCGGGCAAGCAGGACCACATCCTGAACCCCGGCGACATTCCGGTGGTGCAGGCCGACAGGGGCGGGCAGGTCACCTTCCACGGCCCGGGCCAGGTGGTGGGTTATCCGCTGATCGACCTGCGCCGCGCGGGCTACTTCGTGAAGGAATACGTCTACCGCATCGAGGAATCGGTGCTGCGCACGCTGGCGCATTTCGGCGTGACGGGGCACCGCGTGGCGGGCGCCCCCGGTATCTACGTGCGGCTGGACGACCCGTTCTCCCATGCCGCGCTGACCGGCCCGCTGCCCGCGGCCGACCCGTTTCGGGGCCTGGGCAAGATCGCGGCGCTGGGCATCAAGGTGAGCCGCCACGCCACCTACCACGGCGTGGCGCTCAACGTTGAAATGGACCTCGAACCCTTCTCGCGAATCAACCCTTGCGGCTACGCGGGGCTGCAAACGGTCGATCTTTCTACAATCGGCGTTCAAACCACATGGGAAGACGCTGCCCGGGTCCTGAGCCAGAAGCTCACCACCTACCTGGCGCCCTAGCAATCCAATGAGCACCACCGAAGTCGTCCGCGACGCCCAGAGCGCCGAAAACTACAACCCGCTGGCCAAGCAGAAGGCCGCGGCCAAGCTCTCGCGCATCCCGGTCAAGGTGGTGCAGCAGGGCGAGGTGCTCAAGAAGCCCGAGTGGATTCGCGTGAAGGCCGGCAGCCCCACCACACGCTTCTACGAAATCAAGCAGATCCTGCGCGAGAGCAACCTGCACACGGTCTGCGAAGAAGCCTCGTGCCCGAACATCGGCGAGTGCTTCGGCAACGGCACGGCCACCTTCATGATCATGGGCGACAAGTGCACGCGCCGCTGCCCGTTCTGCGACGTGGGCCATGGCCGCCCCGATCCGCTCGACAAGGACGAACCGCTCAACCTTGCCAAGACGATCGCCAAGCTGCGCCTGAAGTACGTGGTGATCACCAGCGTCGACCGCGACGACCTGCGCGACGGCGGCAGCCAGCATTTCGTCGATTGCATCAAGAACATCCGCGAGCTCTCGCCGATGACGCAAATCGAGATCCTCGTGCCCGACTTCCGCGGCCGCGACGACCGCGCGCTCGAGATCTTGAAGGCTGCGCCGCCGGACGTGATGAACCACAACCTCGAGACTGCGCCCCGCCTTTACAAGGAAGCGCGCCCCGGCAGCGACTACCAGTTCAGCCTGAACCTGCTGAAGAAGTTCAAGGCGCTGCACCCCAACGTTCCGACCAAGAGCGGCATCATGGTGGGCCTGGGCGAAACCGACGAAGAGATCCTGCAGGTGATGCGCGACATGCGCGCCCACGACATCGACATGCTGACCATCGGCCAGTACCTGTCGCCGTCGGGCTCACACCTGCCGGTGCGCCGCTATGTGCATCCCGACACCTTCAAGATGTTCGAGGAAGAGGCCTACAAGATGGGCTTCAGCCATGCGGCCGTGGGCGCGATGGTGCGGTCCAGCTATCACGCGGACCAGCAGGCCCACGCCGCCGGCGTTTGAACCGTTGACGCGGCCGCGGCGACAACAAGCCCGTCGCGTGCAGCTCACCCGGTCCGGCGCTTCTTCGCTATCCTGCCGTCTGGCCAAGACGAAGGATCGATTTTGCAAACGCACCCCGCCATCCAAGCCGCGATGGAACGCGATTTCGGCGCCATTGCCGACCTGGTTCGCCTCCATGCGCAACACACGCCCGACCACGCCGCGCTCGCGGACGCCCATCACACGCTGAGCTACGGCGCGCTCGACGCACTGATGGACCGCATCGCGGCCAGCCTGCAGCAGGGCGGCCTGAAACCCGGCGATGCCATCGCGGTCTGCGCGGCCTCGTCGGTGAACTACGCGGCGGTGTTCCTGGGTGCGCTGCGCGCGGGTGTAGCGGTCGCGCCGCTCGCGCCCGGGTCCGCGCCGGCCAGCCTGGCCCGCATGATCGAAGACGCGGACGCGCGCATTCTCTTCACCGACGCCGCGGCAGCCGAGGTGGTCGGTCCGGCAAAGGAAGGCGGCATTCCGCGCGTGGCGCTCGATGGCTCGACCGCCGGGCAAAGCCTGGAGAGCTGGCTGGCACCCGCGGGCGCACGGCCCACGGCCGTCGAGACGCAGCCTTCCTGGCCCTTCAACATCATCTATTCCTCGGGCACCACCGGCGAGCCCAAGGGCATCGTTCAGGGCCACGGCATGCGCTGGGCCCATGTGCAGCGCGGTGCCAAGTACGAGTACGGCCCGGACACCGTCACGCTGCTGTCGACACCGCTTTATTCGAACACCACGCTGGTGGTGTTCTTTCCCACCATCGCCTTTGGTGGCTGCGTGGTGCTGATGCCGAAGTTCGACGCGCTCGGCTACCTGCAGCTGGCCGAACAGCGCCGCGTGACGCACACCATGCTGGTGCCGGTGCAGTACCAGCGGCTGATGGCGCATCCGCGCTTCGACGCGCACGACCTCTCGTCGTTCCGCTTCAAGTTCAGCACCAGCGCACCCTTCAATGCCGCGCTCAAGGCCGACGTGCTCAAGCGCTGGCCGGGCGGGCTGATCGAGTTCTACGGCATGACCGAGGGCGGCGGCACCTGCATCCTGGAGGCCCACCTGAACCCCGACAAGCTTCACACCGTGGGGCGCCCTGCCGAGGGCAGCGACATCCGGCTGATCGACGAAGACGGCCATGAAATCCCGCGCGGCAACACCGAGCTGGCCGGTGAGGTGGTGGGGCATTCGGCCGGCATGATGACCGGCTACCACCGCCAGCCCGCCAAGACACGCGAAGCCGAATGGTTTGACGCCACCGGCAGGCGCTTCATCCGCACAGGCGACGTGGGCCGCTTCGATGCCGACGGCTTCCTGACGCTGTTCGACCGCAAGAAGGACATGATCATCAGCGGCGGCTTCAACATCTATCCGAGCGATCTCGAAACCGTGGTGCGCGGCCATGCGGCGGTGGCCGACGTGGCCGTGGTGGGCGTACCCTCCGAGCAGTGGGGCGAAACGCCGGTGGCCTTCGTGGTGCGCCGCGAGGGTAACGACACCACCGAGGCCGCGCTGCTGCAATGGACCAACGAGCAGCTCGGCAAGACGCAGCGCCTGGCACGCCTGCATTTCATCGACGAGCTTCCGCGCAGCGCGATCGGCAAGGTGCTCAAGCGCGAGTTGCGTGACCTCGTCGGCCGCTGAAGCCAAGGCCGCGCCGCCGGTAGAACAGGGCGGGGGCAACGGCCTGCTGTGGGTGCTGGTCGCCGTTGCGGTGGTGCTCGCCTTCCTGCGCCCGCGCGCGCCGATGGACTGGCTGCGGCTGGTCGATTGGGAGACCGTGGGCGCACTGGCGGGCCTGCTGGCCATTACGCAGGGCGTGGAAAAAAGCGGCATGCTGCAGGCCACCGCGCAGAGCCTGCTCGCGCGCACGCACAACCAGCGCAGCCTGGCGCTGCTGCTGACCGCGAGCGCGGCCTTTCTCTCGGCGCTGGTGACCAACGACGTGAGCCTGTTCCTGCTGGTGCCGCTCACGCGGGTGCTCGCCAACCAGGCGCACCTGCCGCTTGCGCGGCTCGTGGTGCTCGAGGCGTTGGCGGTGAATGCGGGCTCGGCGCTCACGCCCATCGGCAATCCGCAGAACCTTTATCTCTGGCACCGTTCGGGCGAGAGCTTCTTCGCCTTCATGGCCATGATGGGGCCGACGGTGGCGGTGATGCTGTTCTGGCTCTTCGTGGCCGTGTGGCTGCTGGTGCCGCGCACGCCCATTGCGCTCAAGCCCGAGGCCGACGCCACGCCGGTGCAGCCGCGCCTGCTGGCACTGGCGGGCGTGCTGTTCGTCGGCTTCGTCGTCGCGCTCGACCGGCACTGGCTGCTGGCGGGCTTGGGCGTGGTGTTCGGCGTGTTCCTGCTGGCGTATCCGCGCGTGCTGCGCGGCATCGACTGGGCGCTGCTTGCGATCATCGCGCTGATGTTCGTGGACCTGCGCCAACTGGCCGAACTGCCCGCCGTGGTTGCCCTGCTGAACCATTGGCCGATTACCGAAGGGTGGCGCGCCTACCTTGCCGCCATTGCCGCGTCGCAGTTCATCAGCAACGTGCCGGCGGCGATCCTGCTCGACGGCCATGTGCGTGATCTGCCGGCACTCGCCGCCGGGGTGAGCGTGGGCGGCTTCGGCTGCGTGCTGGGTTCGCTGGCCAACCTGATCGCGCTGCGGCTCGCCCGCGTGCCGCACGGCCTGCGTGAGTTTCACCGCATCAGCATTCCGTTCCTGCTGGTGTGCGCGGCTTCTGCGCTGCTGCTGCGGCTGGGGTGACAGCTGCAGTGCGCGGAACGACAATCCGACGGCCCATGCAAACGCCCGCAACACGCTTCCACGCAGAACCGGGCAGCCTTTCGCTGCGCGACTACGGGGCCTCGCGCGGCAGCCACGCGCATGACCACTTCCAGGTGCTGGTCGGCCTCTCGGGCGTGCTCGAACTCGAAGTGGAAGGCCGCGGAGCGCGCGTCGGCGCCGGCGAGTCGCACGTGGTGGTGCCCGGCGACCGGCACGACTTCGAATCCCGCGACGGCAGCCAGTGCCTCATTCTCGATACCCACCAGCCACAGTGGGCGCGCTGCGCGGGGCGCCCGCCTGCGGAGGCGTCGCGGCTGCATGCCCTGGCGGTTTACCTCGCGCAATGCGCGCAGCATCCGCACGCGTCCGCCTTGGCCCTGCAGCACGGCCCTGCGCTGCTGCTGGAAGCTTGGGGTTCGGCAGCGCCGGCCCATGGTCGCGGCCGCGCCATCGACTGGACCGCGCTTGCGGCCTGGGCCCGTGCTCGCTGGCATGAGCCGCTGGGCGTCGCCGATCTCGCACGCGTGGCGTGCCTGAGCCCGAGCCAGTTCGCGCAGCGCTGCCGCGACGAGCAAGGCATGAGCGCGATGCACTGGCTGCGCGCGATGCGGCTCGCGCATGCGCGCGAACTGCGGCTGGCCGGCGTGGGCGTGGCCGAAACAGCGCGCCGCACGGGCTACCGTTCGCCCTCCGCGCTCACCGCGGCATTGCGCAGGCTTGGCAGCTTCTAAGCCGCATCGAAGATCGTCGCCGCGCGACGATGCACCAGCGATGCGCGACGACCGGACCGCTTAAGCTCGGAGCGATGTCTCCCACGCTCCTTGCCCTGGCCGCCATCGCGCTATGGGCCACGCTCGCCTCGCTGGGCACGGCGCTTTCGCACCTGCCGCCCTTCCTGCTCACAGGCCTTGCACTGATCATCGGCAGCATTCCGAGCTGGCCGCTGGTGCTGCGCGACCGCAACGCCTGGCGCGTGCCGCCGCGCACGCTGGCGCTGGGCATCTATGGCCTGTTCGGCTTTCACTTCCTGCTGTTCATCGCGTTGCGGCATGCCCCGCCGGTCGAAGCCAATCTGGTGAACTACCTGTGGCCGCTCTTCATGGTGGTGCTCGCGCCGGTGCTGCTGCCAGGCATGTCGCTGCGGCCGCTGCATGTGGTGGCGGCCTTGCTGGGCTTCGCGGGCGCTGCCATCGCGATTCTGGGCGCCCGCGAAGGCGCCGCTTCCACGTCGGGCGCCGCGGGGCAGTACTGGGGCTTTCTTCCGGCGCTGGGCTCGGCTTTCATCTGGGCGAGCTATTCGCTGTGGACGAAGCGCGTGGCGGCCTTCCCCACCTCGGCCATCGGCCTGTTCGGCCTGGTCTCGGGCGTGCTGTCACTGGCCTGCCATGCGCTGCTCGAAGCCTCTGTCGTACTCACTGCAAAGGACTGGCTGCTGGTGGCGCTGTGCGGGCTGGGCCCGCTCGGCGCGGCCTTCTTCGTCTGGGACATGGCGCTCAAGCGCGGGGACGCGCGGCAGATCGGCATCCTGAGCTACATCACGCCGCTGGGTTCCACCGCGCTGCTGCTGGCGGTGACGGGACGCCCGCTCACCTGGAGCATCGCGCTGGCCGCGGGGCTGATCATCTCGGCCGCCGTGATGGGCACGCGCACCCGCTGAATACGTCCGCGTCCGACGGATTGGCGCCGTTTTTATGGCTAGAGTGGAAGCTCCGGAAAAAAGGAGCCCACCCATGGACAACAAGAACAACAACGAGAATTTCGAGATCACCCCCAAGCTGGTGTTCGACCTGAACCTGGCGCTGTACCTCGACCTGGTGGCCGCGCTCCAAGGTGCGGGCGCCATCACCTACCGGCAGATGGCGGCCCGGGTGCTCAACATCAGCATGGACGCCCGCGCAGACGGCGAGACCGGTCTCTCGACGGTGCTCGAAGGCATTGCCAAGGGCTTCGCCGGCCATGGCGACGGCCTGTCGATCGAAACCCTGAAGGCCGCACGGGGCCTGCGCGAAGACGAGGCCATGGGCGACATCCCGATGCGGCCCAGCGAGCCCTGAGCCCTGCTCAGTCTTCAGCCACCTGCAGCACCAGCTTGCCGAAGTTCTCCCCGGCAAACAGCTTGTTGAGCGACTCGGGGAAGGTGTCGAGCCCCTTCACGATGTCTTCCTTGCTCTTCATGCGGCCGTCCTTCAGGTAGCCGGCGAGTTCCGCCACGGCAACGTGGAACCGGTCGGCATAGTCGAACACCACAATGCCTTCCATGCGCGCGCGGTTCACCAGCAGGCTCAGGTAGTTCCTGGGGCCGGCGCCCGGCATGCTGTTGGCGTTGTTGTACTGGCTGATGGCCCCGCAGATGATCACGCGGGCCTTGCGCGCGAGCCGTGCCAGCACCGCGTCGAGGATCTCTCCGCCCACATTGTCGAAATAGATGTCGACGCCCTTCGGGCAATGCGTCTTGAGGCCTTCGCGCACCGCGCCGGCGCCGGCCTTGTAGTCGATGCAGGCGTCGAAGCCCAGCTCGTTCACCACCCAGTCGCACTTGGCGGCACCGCCGGCAATGCCGACCACGCGGCAACCCTTGAGCTTGGCCAACTGGCCCACCGTTTGCCCCACGGCGCCGGCCGCGCCGGAAACCACCACGGTTTCACCCGGCTTGGGCTGGCCCACGTCCATCAGGCCGAAGTAGCCGGTCATGCCCGGCATGCCGAGCACGTTGAGCCATTGGGTGATGGTGCCGACATTCAGGTCGATCTTCACCAAGCCGTTGCGCTTGATCTGATCTTGCGGAATGAGGATGTATTCCTGCACGCCGAGCGTGCCGTAGACCGCCTCGCCCACCGCGAACTGCGGGTTCTTCGACGCAACCACGCGGCCGACGCCTCCGGCGCGCATCACCTCGTCGATGGCCACGGGCGCGATATAGCTCTTGGCATCGTTGAGCCAGCCGCGCATGGCCGGGTCGAGCGACAGCGACAGCGTCTTGACCAGCACGCCGCCTTCGGCCGGCTCACCGACGGGTTCGGTGGTGAACTTCCAGTTCTCGCGCGTGGCCGCGCCTTCGGGGCGCTTGGCAAGGCGAACCTGGTGGTTGGTAAGTGGGCTGCTCATGGTGTCTCCTGGATTGACGGGGGCGCTGGCACGGAGGCGCATCGTAGCGCCGCACTTCGCCCCGCTTGGTAGCGCAGGCGACACCAAAGATGCCGTGCGCGAACTAGAGCCGGACGACGATCTGCAGACCCGGATGCGCGTTGCGCACGGTCAAGGTGCCGCCGTGCGCTTCGGCAATCAGCCGGCACAGGTACATGCCCAGCCCGACACCGCCCGTGGCCCGCGCCCGCGCGCCGTCGGTGCGGTAGAACGGCTCGGTGAGCCGCTCGACCTGCGCTTCGTCGACGCCGGGCCCGTAGTCCCGCACCTCGAGCTCCACGCCCTGCACCTTGCCGTCCACCACGGCCCGCAGCGACACGCACGGCGGCCGCGGCGCACCGGTGCTGTAGCGCAAGGCGTTGTCCAGCAGGTTGCGCACCAGCAGGCGAATGCGCATGCGGTCGATGCCATGCGGCGGCAGGCCTTCCGCCAGGTCGAGATGCACGTTCTGCGCGCCGGCCATTTCGGCCACGATTTCGCGCACCAGCACGGCCAGGTCGACGGGCTCGCGCTGCAGCGCCACATGCGGGCTTGCGAGGCGCTCGCTTTCGAGCAGGTCGCTGATCAGGTCGCGCATCTCGTTCAGGTCGCGCAGAAGCGCCTCGCGCTCGGCCGCCCCCTCAGGCGTGGCCGGCAGCAGCTCGGCATTGAGCCGGGCGCGCGTGAGCGGCGAACGCAGTTCGTGGCTGAGCGCGAGCAACAGGCCGCGCTTGGCGTCGAGCATGGCCTGGATGTCGTCGGCCATGGTGTTGATGCGCTCCGCAAGGTCGCCAAGGTCGTCGTTGCGGCGCACGGGAATGGGCTGCGTGAACTCGCCGCGGCCGAAGCGCTGCGCGCCCTCGCGGATATCGATCAGCGGCCGCAGCAGGCGGCTCACATAGGCATAGCCCAGCACCACGAGCAGCAGCAGCGCGCCGAGCGTGGCCCAGGCCACGGCACGCGGGGCGAGCTTCCAGAGCTTGGGCGCCCAGCCGAAGATCACGCGGTGGCCATCGGCCGTGGGGCGGATGAACCACTTGTCGTTCCACGGCTCCTCGTCGCGGTCGTGCATCCAGCCGCCGCGGCCGTTGCTGCCGCCGGGGTTGGAGTCCCAGTTGACCGTGGGCCCCACGATGCGGATGGTGATGGGCAGCCGGGCCACCAGCGCCTGCGCGCGCGCAATGTCGGGCGGCGTGCCGATCTCGGCGACGAGCCGGTCGGCATAGTCCACCAGCATCGGCTTGGCGGCCTCGGCCCATCCGGTGGAGAAGGACCTCTTCATGCCCCCCATGAACACCACGGCCATGACCAGCGCCAGCAGCACGAACATCATCACGAGCCGGATGCGCAGCGACCGGCGCCAGCGGCGCTTGCCCTGCACCTTCTCGTGCCACTGCTCGTGCCACTGCCTGTGCAGCTCCGCGCGGCGGCATCTCATTTCATGCCACGCATTGCGCCAGCCTCTCCGGCGAGTTCTCATGCGGGCTCGCTGCGCGCCACGGCCAGGGCATAACCGGCGTTGCGAAGCGTCTTGATGCAGTCCAGCGGCTCGAGCTTCTTGCGCAAGCGGCTCACCACGATGTCGACCGCGCGCGTGTAGAGCTCGGCTTCGTGGCCGCGAAGCCGGTTCAGGATGTCGTCGCGGCTGAACACCTTGCCGGGCTCGGCCGCGAGCAGCGCAAGCAGTTCGAACTCGGTGCCGGTCAGTTCCACGCGCTCGCCGTGGCGAAGCACCTGGCGCCGGTCGAGGTCGATCGACAGGCCGTCGAACACGCGGTGCTGCGCGCCGTTGCCATTAGGCGCAGCAGGCGTCGTGCTGCGCTGGCGCCGCAGGATGGTCTGCACGCGCGCCACCAGTTCGCGCGGCTCGAAGGGCTTGGGCACGTAGTCGTCGGCGCCAAGCTCCAGGCCGACCACCCGGTCCATCACCTCGCCGCGCGCGGTGAGCATCACGATGGGAATGTCGTTTTCCTTGCGGATCTCGCGGCACAGTGCAAAGCCGTCCATCTCGGGGAGCATCACGTCGAGGATCGCCGCGTCGTAGTGGCCCGCACGCAGCATGGCCAGCCCTTCGCTCGGGCGGGCGGCACTTTCGAGCGTGCAGCCGAAGCGTGCGAAGTAGGTGGTCAGCGGCGCGGCGAGGTGTTCGTCGTCGTCGATCAGCAGGATGCGCGGCATGGCGGGATTGTGCCTCCTGGCGAACAATTGGCTGACGATCAGGCCTGCGGGCATCGCACCGCCGCTGTCGTCGTTTCTGTTTGCATTGCCAGCGGTGGTGCGCGCCATCGTGTGGGCCTCACCACGGATCGGCCCGCCCGATGCGGCCCAGGTGCGTGGCGCCAAAGTCGGAGCCGTACTTGAGCCCGTAGCCGAGCGCCCGGTCCAGGCCGATGTGCGCGCACCAGATCAGGCCGCCGGCCACGGCCCATGGCATCGCGGCCAGCACACCGAGCACCAGCAACGCCACCGCGCCGGCGTACGAATGGGCCGCGTTGTAGAGCGCCGCGCCCACGCGCGGGCCCGCAACGTACCCGAGCACCGCGAGGTCGGGCGCGAGCAGCAACAGCGCGAACATGCCCCAGCCCGCGCCGAACTGCGCGTAGGCCGCCACCGCCGCGGCCAGCACGACCGCGCCTTCTAACCGCAGCAGCGTGCGCACGCCGCCCGAAACCGCCTGTTCGCGAGACACCGCGGAACCAGCTTCGCCGGCCCACAGATGCAGCCACTTGGAAGGAGCTTGGCGAGGCGACACGAAGTGCGTGAAGAGCGAGGGTGAATCAAGCTCAGCCACGATGGCCCCAACGGCGGCCGCCGCGATCCATGAAGTCGCGCACCTTCTGTTGCTGCGCGGCGTTCAGGCTGTCGAAGAAATCAGCGGCGGCGGCGATGATTTCCGGACTGCCGTTGCGCACGGCCGTGGTCTTCTCGTCGACGAGCCGCGCCGCACCGGCCTGGTCGAGCTTGTTGCCCGCAAACAGCGCCTTGAACTGCGAACGCGGATCTCCCGCGCCGCCTGCGCCGCGCATGGCTTGGCGCTGCGCCTGCAGCTTCTCGGCCAGCACGGTGAGCTTCTGCTTTTGCGTGGCATCGAGTTCCAGCTTGCTGCCGACACGCTCGACTATCTTGGTGCGGAACTCGGCGCTGTCGCCGCTGCCCCAGCCGTGCCGGTGGCCGGCGCAGCCGGCAATGCTGCCAGCCACGACTGCAAGGCCGGCAAAACCGAAGAGAGTGCGTTTGATCCAGTGTTTCATGATGTTCCTTGCGGGCCCCAGGGGATGCCCAGCGGCGGGGTCTTAAAGCTTGTTGCTGTTGCCGGCGGCTGCGGCACGCGCATCGAGCGGGTTCTGCAGGGTGGAGATGACCTTGCTGTTCACGCGCGAGCCCGAGGTCACGTTCTGGTCGGGTGCAGCGGCGGTGCGCATGGCTTCGAAGACAACGCCGGCGCGGTCCCTCGACGTGGCCATGGTCTCGGCGCCGCGCGAGCCGCGCACCACGTTCTGGTCGGGTGCCGAAGCCGTGCGCACCGCTTCGGCGTTGACTTCGGCGCGGCTCTTGGCCGAGGCGAGCGGCTGGACGCCTTCGTAGGTTTCAGCCTTGGCGCCGGCGGCGGCGAGCAAAGCGAAGGAGCCGACAGTGACGATCTGGGTGAGGGAGAGAGCTTTCATGATCAGGCCTTTCTGTTGTGGAAGAGGAGACCTGATGGTGCTTGCCGCGGCGCGACAAGTCCTTTCACCGGAGTTTCGGCATGTTTCGTTATGTTTCGCTAAAGGATTGGCTCGCCCCCAGGCTTCGCGCACTTCGTGTCGCTTCTCCCTCCCCCTACCGGGGGCAACACCAGAGGCCCGGCAAAGCCGGTTCCTCGGTGTTTCTGGAGGAAGACCGCGCGCGGCTCAGCCTGCCAAGGCCGCTCCCGGGTCGTCCGACTCGAGCACGCCCTTGGCCCAGGCTTCGAGCTTGCCGGTGTCGGCGCGCAGCACTTCCTGCTTGACCGCGAGGATGCGCGAGGGATGCATCGAGAAGCTGCGCAATCCAAGCCCGAGCAGGAGCCGCGTGAAGGCCACGTCGCCGGCCATTTCGCCGCACACGGCCACGCCCTTGCCTTGGCTGCGGCATTCGGCAATCGTGTCGGCCACGAGCTTCAGCACTGCCGGGTGGGCAGGGTCGTAGAGATGGGCCACGGCCTCGTCGGCGCGGTCGATGGCCAGCGTGTACTGGATCAGGTCGTTGGTGCCGATCGACAAAAAGTCGAAGTACTTGAGAAAGGTCTTGAGCGTGAGCGCGGCGGCGGGAATCTCGATCATCGCGCCGAGCTTGACCTTGCCGTACACGGCGCCGCGGTTGTCGAGCTCGGTGCGCGCAAATTCGATCAGCGAGAGCGTCTGGCGGATCTCGCTGGCATGCGCGAGCATCGGGATCAGCAGGTGGATTTCGCCGTGCGCCGCCGCACGAAGAATGGCGCGCAGCTGCGTGAGGAACATCGCCGGATCGGCCAGGCTCCAGCGAATGGCACGCAAGCCCAGTGCGGGGTTCAGGTGCTCCTGCTTGATGCCCGCCTTGCCGTCGAGCGGCTTGTCGGCGCCCACGTCGATGGTGCGAATGGTGACCGGCATGCCCTGCATGCCCTCGACCGCGCGCTTGTAAGCTTGGTATTGCTCTTCTTCGTCGGGCAGGCGGGTCTGGCGCTGCGACTCGCGGCCCATGAAAAGAAACTCGCTGCGAAACAGCCCGACACCGACCGCCCCGGCCTTCATGGCGCCCACGGTGTCCTCGGGCATCTCGATGTTGGCGAGCAGCTCGACGCGCTGGCCGTCGAGGGTCACCGCGGGCTTGTGGCGCAGGCGCGCGAGCCGGCCGCGCTCGAGGTCGCCCTGGCGCTGCTTGAAGCCGTACTCCGCCAGGATGATGGGCGAAGGATCGACGATCACCACGCCGGCATCGCCGTCGATGATCACCCAATCGTCCTGGCGCACCAGCTGGCTCGCGGTGCGCGCGCCCACCACGGCCGGAATGTCCATGCTGCGCGCGACGATGGCCGTGTGCGAGGTGCGCCCGCCCACGTCGGTCACGAAACCGGCGAACACGCTCTTCTTGAACTGGAGCATGTCGGCCGGTGACAGGTCGTGCGCAATCAGCACCAGCGGCGCGTCGATGCCGTCGCCCGCGGTCGGGTCGTCGTCGTCCTCGGCGGCGGGGCGCTTGCGGCGCGGCGGGCTCGGCGCGAGCACCGCGGCCGTGCCCTTCATGCGGTGCAGCAGCCGCTCGACCACCTGTTCGAGGTCGGCCTTGCGCTCGCGCAGGTACTCGTCCTCCATCTCGTCGAACTGGCGCGCGATGATTTCGAGCTGCGTGGTCAGCGCCCACTCGGCGTTGTAGAGGCGGTCGGTAATCCAGTGCTTCACGCCACCGGTGAGCGCCTCGTCCTGCAGCAGCATCTGGTGCACTTCGAGCAGGGCCGCAAGCTCGTGCGGCGCGTCGTTGGGGCCCATCTGCGCGACGCTGGTCTGCAGCTTGGCGAGCTCGTCGGCCACCGCGTTGCGCGCCGTACGGACGCGATCGATCTCGGTCTCGATCTCTTCGGGCTTGATGAAGTAGTGGGCCACGTCGATGCGGCTCGACACCACCAGCACCGCGCGGCCGATGGCAATGCCACGGGCGACGGGGAGACCGTGGACTGCGAAGGTCATTCGCCTTCGCCGAACTTGTCGTTCATCAGCTGGACGATGGCGTCCATGGCCTCTTCCTCCTGCTCGCCGTTGGTTTCGAGCTCGACCGTGGAGCCGAGCCCGGCGGCGAGCATCATGACGCCCATGATGCTCTTGGCATTGATGCGGCGGTCGCCGCGCGAGAGCCACACCTCGCAGGGAAAGCTGCCTGCGAGCTTGGTGAGCTTGGCGGATGCGCGTGCATGCAAGCCCAGCTTATTGCTGATGGTCACGGATTTCTTGATCACTGTGCTTTCTCTTCGCCTGGTTCTGGGGTGCGGCCACCGCCACCTGCATGACACCGGCCGTGCCGCCCGCGATGGCGCGCTGCACCAGCGTTTCGAGCGGCTCGTGGCGATAGGTTACCGCCCGCAGCAGCATCGGCAGGTTGACGCCCGCCACCAGCCGCGAGCGGACGCCGTCCACCAGCTTCTGGGCCACGTTGCAGGGCGTTGCGCCGAATACGTCGGCCAGCACCAGCACCTGCGAGCGCGGGGTATTGAGCTGCTGCTCGAGCGTGATGCGGGCCGCGGCCAGCGTTTCTTCGGGCGACACGTTGGGCAGCACGTCGAGAGCGACCACGGCTTGCTCGCAATCGGGGAACACATGCAACGCGCACCGCCGCAGCGCCTGCGCGAACGGTGAGTGGGCAATGATGAGAATGCTGTTCATGCGGGTCCGGGAACTACGCGCCGATTATGCGGGGGCGCCCAAAGGAAGTAGGTATACGACATAACGCAGCAGGCCAGGAAAACGGCCAAGGCCGCGCGGAAGGAGTCGACGGTGTCGAGCCCGGCGCGGGCAAACAGGTCGATCAGCAGGCCGATGCCCCACTGCACGACGAATACACCCGCAAAAACCACCAGGTTGTAGGCCGACAGCGCGCGCCCCGCGAGGGCGGGTGGCAGGGCAAGTGCCACGGCGGGCTGGGCCAGCGTGACCACCGTGGAAATGCACAGAAAGCAGATCCACGCGACGGTGCCCGCGGCGGGGCCAGCTATCAAAACAAGAGCAAGTGCGAGCATCGCGAGCGGCATGCCCCAAGTCAAAAGCCGGGTCGCCGGAATGCCGCGATGCGCGAGCCTTGGGTTGGTCACGCCCCAGAGCCAGTAGGTGGCCAGCAGCGCGATGCTGATCCAGAACAGGGCACCGGCCGCCTCTTGCGGCGTGTAGCCGGCCACGCGGGTGAGCCAGGGCACCACCCAAAGGGTCTGCATGGCGACGAAGCCGCCGTAGTTGAAGAAACCGACCGGCGCGAGCTTGCGGAAAAACGGGTCGCGCCACACGGCGGCGTATCCGCCTTGCGCCGATTCACTGCCGTTCCCCGCCGCCTTGCTTGGATCGGCGGCGCTCTCGCCATGCCAGGCGGGCGCAGCCCAGGCAATCAGCGCCATCGACACCACGATGCCCGCCGCCAGCAGCCAGAACAGCGGCCGCCAGCCCAGCAGCGGCATCAGCCAGTGCACCGGCAGCGTGGCGCCGACGAGGCCGAAGGAGCCCACCATCAGCATCCACGAGTTGCTGCGCAGCTGCATTGGCGGGGTCAGCCAGCGGCGGTAGCCGGTGAGCGGCGCCATCAGGCAGGCGCTCACGCCGACCCCGGTCAGCACGCGCGCGGCGAGCAGCAGCGGGAAATTGGTCGCCGCGGAAAACAGCAGGCAGCCGATGACCGCGACGGCGAGGAAGCAGACGATCACCCGCTTGGGGCCGTGCCGGTCAAGCCAGGTGCCCATGGGAAGCTGCGTGAACGCAAACCCCAGGAAGTAGCCGCCGGCCAGCAGGCCGAGATCGCGCGACTCGAGTTCGAACTCGGCGGTGAGCGTCGGCGAGAGCGTGGCGGTGATGGCACGCACCAGCGTCGAGAAAAAGTAGGCGACGGCAAAGGCCAGGAAAACGGTGGCAATCCGCCGCCGTCCGGCGAGCAGGCCGCCGTTCAGGGAGCTCGTGGCGTTCACGGAAGACGCAGGCCGTCGAAAAAGGTCGTCGCCGCGTCGGGCGCGGTGGGCCGCCCAAGCACCGTGGCCTGGTAGAGCGAAACGCGGCCGTCTTTTTGCGATTGGGCAAACCAGAGGACGTGGACGGGGGCCGCGCCCTGCTGCGGGGGCTGGGCGTCGAGCCTTACCGGCGCGGGCGCCGCTGTGGCGCGTTTCAGTGTTGCTGGCGCTTCCGTCACCTGCGCATTGCCCAACTGGCTCCGGGTGGCCGCGCGCCATGCCGTGAGCCAGGTCTCGGCCTGCTCGGGACTGTCGGCGGATGCATGGGCAATGGCAAAGGTCGCGCCGCCCGCTTCGCAGCCTGCCATATCGACCTGGACGGACTCGGCGCCAAGGGGCAAGGCGCGTTGGGCGCGATCTGGCTTGCAGGGCAGCAGCGCGACCAGGCCGGCATCGGCAATCGGCGTCTCGCGCCAATTGAAGGTCGGGCTGCAGGCGGCAAGCGCAACGGCGGCGGTGGCTGCAAACAGCGCAGGCCAGGGGCGGGGAACGGGCGACGGCATCGGAGAGCGATTATCGAGCCGCCCGAGGCAAGCTCCAGCGCGATCGGCCCGGCGGAACTAAAATCGTGCCGCCCTCCTCTTTCAGTAGCCATGAAAAAATACATCGCCGCCGCAGCAGTCGTCCTTGCAATGGCCGCCGGCGTGGGCGTGTACTTCGGCTCCGGCGCCACGGCGGCACCGGCATCGACCTTCGTGCTTCTGGACGGCAGCAAGAAGAGCACCGACGACCTGAAGGGCAAGGTCACCCTGGTCAACTTCTGGGCCACGAGTTGCGTGACCTGCGTGGCCGAGATGCCGAAGGTCATTGCGACCTATGACAAATACAAGTCAAAGGGTTACGACACGCTGGCCGTGGCCATGAGCTACGACCCGCCGAGCTACGTCGTCAACTTTGCCGAAACGCGCAAGCTGCCGTTCAAGGTGGCCATCGACAACACCGGCAGCGTGGCGCAGGCCTGGGGGGACGTGAGGCTCACGCCCACCACCTACCTGGTCAACAAGAAGGGCGAAATCGTGAAGCGCTATGTGGGCGAGCCCGATTTCGCCGAGCTCCACAAGCTGATCGAGAAACTGCTCGCGGAGGCCTGAAGCTCACTGGTTGCGGAAGCTGTCGTGGCACGCCTTGCAGCTGCCGGCGGTGGCGCCGAACTGGGCCTTGAGCGCGTCGATATTGCCGGCCTTGGCGGCGACCGCCAGCTTTCCGGTTTCGGCAACCATCTTGTCCTGGTGTTCCTTGAACTTGGCGGTTTCCTTCCAGACCTCGGGCTTGCTCTTGCCGCCCTCGGTACCGGCGCCGAAGGCTGCCCAAGGCAGCTTGGCCATTTCGGCCACGATGTCGGCATTGGCCGCTGCGGCCGCCGCGTCGAACGGAACACGCCCATTGGCCATGGCGCCGATGCGGCTGAAATGCTGGCCCATCACGAACAGCGCGCTCTGGCGGTACTTGATGGCATCCTCAGGCTTTGCGAACTGGGCCGAGGCCGGCAGGGAAATCGCGGCGCAGACAGCGGCCAGCGCAAACGAAGCAAGTCGAATCATCGGGGGTCCTTGTAGTTGGTTCCGCGCCATCGAAAGCGGCGCCGCGCCGAGTGTAGGGGCGGCCTTGCCGCCTGCATAGCAACAACCCGATGCATGCGGCGGCCCAGACTTTGCTAATCTGCGCCTTCCGCAGTTTTTGCGCACTTTTCCTCTTCGATGACCGACTCCTCCGTGGCCGCCATGCGTGCCGCAGCGCCTGACACCCCTGTGCGGGCGCGCATCTGGGATCTGCCAACGCGTGTTTTTCACTGGGCATTGAGCGGTGCAGTCATCGGCCTGATCGGCACCGGACTTGGCGGCGTCATGGAATGGCACTTCCGCCTGGGCTACGTTGTGCTCGCCCTGCTGATGTTTCGCCTGCTGTGGGGCTTCGTGGGCGGACGCTGGTCGCGCTTTGCCTCGTTCTTCTACGGGCCGGGGTCCGTCATCGCCTATCTTCGCGGGCGGGCCCATCCGGACCACGTGATCGGCCACACACCGCTTGGCGCCCTCTCGGTCTTTGCCGTTCTCGCGGTGCTGGCTCTTCAGGTTGCCACCGGGCTGGTGGCGGACGATGAGATTTCCGCGGCAGGCCCGCTCACGCGCTTTGTGTCGGGCGAGATGGTGAGCCTTGCAACCGGCTGGCACAAGGCACAGGGAAAAACGATCGTGATCGCGCTGGTCAGCCTCCATGTGCTGGCGGTGCTGTTCTATGTGTTGGTCAAGCGGCATCGGCTGGTGCGGCCCATGGTGTCGGGCGACAAGCTGATCAGGCCGGCCGGCGGCCAGGTGGCACCCAGCCGGGACGACGCCGCCTCCCGTGGGCTCGCGCTGGTTCTGTTCGCGGTGTGCGCGGGCGTGGCGTATTGGGTTGCATCGCTGCGCATATGAGCTTTTCGGTTTCACGCCCCCTGCCGCTGGCCGACACGCCGGCCGTCGTGCTCCTCGCGCCCGACGAAGCCGATGAGCTCGATGCGGCACGCGCGATCTTTCGCGACTACGCGGCTTCGCTGGGCATCGACCTGTGCTTCCAGAATTTCGAAGAAGAAGTTGCCACGCTTCCGGGCGATTACGCGGAGCCGCGCGGTGCACTGCTGCTGGCCCTGGTCGACGCGGCTCATATCAAGGAAGCGGCGGGACAACAGGCGCCCACTCTGATGCGCCCCAACGGAACGCTGGCGCACGTGGCCGGCTGCTGCGCCCTGCGCCCGCTCGACAATGCCGACTACGCGAATGCCGCCGAAATGAAGCGCCTGTTCGTGCGGCCCGGCTTTCGCGGACTGGGTGTCGGCCGCCAGTTGGCCGAAGCCATCTTGGACGCGGCGCGCGGCGCGGGTTATGCCTGCGTGCTGCTCGACACGCTGGACGATATGGAATCGGCCCGGGCGCTCTATGAAGACCTGGGCTTCGAGGAAGTGCCGCCCTACTATCACAACCCGATTGCGGGCGCGCACTACCTCAAGGTCGATCTCTAGTTGCTCAGCCGCGGGCTTGCGCCAGCAGCGTCTCGGCGTTGCTGACCTCGAACTTGCCCGGCGCTTCAACGTTGAGCGCCGCGACCTTGCCATCCTTCACGAGCATCGAATAGCGGTTGCTGCGCAGGCCCATGCCGCGGGCGGTCAGGTCGAGCGTGAGGCCGGTCGCCTTGGCGAAATCGGCGCTGCCGTCGGCCAGCATGCGCACCTTGGTGCCGGTCTTCTGGTCCCGCGCCCAGGCGCCCATCACGAATGCGTCGTTCACGCTCACGCACCAGATCTCGTCCACGCCGGCGGCCTTGAAATCGTCGAAGTGCTGCACATAGCCGGGCACGTGCTTGGCCGAGCAGGTGGGCGTGAAGGCGCCCGGCAGCGCGAACAGCGCAATGGTCTTGCCGGCCGTGGCCTTGCTCACGTCCACCGGGTTCGGGCCGATGCTGCAGCCTTCGCCCTCGACCTCGGAATATTCCTGCAGGGTTGCCGAAGGAAGGGTGTCGCCGACTTTGATCATCTAGATGCTCCTGAAAAAGAAAAACGGCCCACATTGTGGGCCGTTTCGGTTTGGGTTGCCTTCAAGAAGGCTTCCCGATGCAGATCAACCAGCGATCAGACCAGCACGGCCTTCTCGACCAGACGGGTCACGACCCAGTTCTTGGTCTTCGAGATCGGACGGCTTTCCGTGATCTCGATGGTGTCGCCCAGCTTGTACTCGCCCTTTTCGTCATGGGCGTGGTACTTGCTCGTCTTGGCCACGATCTTGCCGTAGAGCTCGTGCTTCACACGGCGCTCAACCAGCACGGTCACGGTCTTGGCACGCTTGTCGCTGACCACCTTGCCGATCAAGGTGCGCTTGAGGGATTTTTTAGCTTCCGTCATGTTCACTCCTTACTTGGCGGCTTGGGTTTCTTGCTGCTTCTGAGCAAGAATGGTCTTGGCGCGCGCGATGTCGCGGCGCGTCACGCGCAGCGTCGAGGTGTTCGACAGCTGCTGCGTGGCTTTCTGCATGCGCAGACCGAAATGGGCCTTCTGCAGGTCCTTGATTTCAGCTTGCAGGCCTGCGACGTCCTTCGTGCGCAGGGTTGCAGCCTTGGTCACCTTGGCCGGAGCCGCGGTTTCTTTTTTCTTACGTGTTGCCATGGATGTTCTCCTCTCAGGCGCCGAGCTGGCGAGCGACGAACGTCGTACGCAGCGGAAGCTTGGCGGCGGCCAGGCGGAACGCTTCGCGGGCGAGTTCTTCGGGCACGCCGACGATCTCGAACACGATCTTGCCAGGCTGGATTTCAGCGACGTAGTACTCGGGGTTGCCCTTACCGTTACCCATCCGCACTTCGGCGGGCTTGGTAGAGATCGGCTTGTCCGGGAACACGCGGATCCAGATACGGCCACCGCGCTTCACGTGACGCGAAATCGCGCGGCGAGCGGCTTCGATCTGGCGCGCCGTGAGGCGGCCGCGGTCGGTGCATTTGAGACCGAAGTCACCGAACGCAACCGAGTTACCCGTGGTTGCGATGCCGGTGTTGCGGCCCTTTTGTTCCTTGCGGAACTTTCTGCGTGCAGGTTGCAGCATTTTTAATACTCCGTAGTTCTAAGACCGATCACTCGGTCTTGGCACCGTCAGCTGCTGCAGCTGGCGCGGCTTTGCGGACGCGCTTAACGGCGGGTTTCGAGTCTGCACCCGGAGCAGCGGGGGCTGCGCCAGTAGCTTCTGCGGGCTTGTCGCTGCCGTCGGCCGGTGCGGTGTTGCCACCGATCGGGCCACGGGCACCGGCGCGAGGGCCGGGACCACGACGGTCGCTACCCGGACGGTCGCCACCCGGGCGGCCATCACGGCGGGGACCACGCGGACGACGCTCTTCATCGGGACGCGGCGTTTCGACGGCCGGCAGGTCGTTACGACCCAGCGTGTCGCCCTTGTAGACCCAGACCTTGACGCCGATGACGCCGTAGGTGGTCTTGGCTTCCGAGGTGCCGTAGTCGATGTCGGCGCGCAGCGTGTGGAGGGGCACGCGGCCTTCGCGATACCACTCGGTACGAGCAATTTCGATGCCGTTCAGGCGGCCAGCCGACATGATCTTGATGCCTTGGGCACCCAGACGCATGGCGTTCTGCATGGCGCGCTTCATGGCGCGGCGGAACATGATCCGCTTTTCGAGCTGCTGCGTGATGCTGTCGGCGATCAGCTGGGCATCGATTTCGGGCTTGCGCACTTCTTCGATGTTCACTGCGACCGGCACGCCGAGCTGCTTGCCCAGTTCGCGCTTGAGGTTCTCGATGTCTTCGCCCTTCTTGCCGATCACGACGCCCGGACGAGCCGAGTAGATCGTGATGCGTGCGTTCTTGGCGGGACGCTCGATCATGACGCGCGACACCGAAGCGTTCTTCAGCTTCTTCTTCAGGTATTCGCGAACCTTGATGTCTTCGGCCAGCATGCCCGCGAAATCGCGGTCGCTTGCGTACCAGCGGCTGGACCAGTTACGGGTAACCGCAAGGCGGAAGCCGGTCGGATGGATTTTCTGTCCCATATTTCTTCCAGGCGTTCTTAGTTGCCAACCGTCACGTACACGTGGCACGTGGGCTTGCTGATGCGGTTACCGCGACCCTTGGCTCGCGCGGTGAAGCGCTTGAGCGTTGCGCCCTGTTCGACGTAGATGGTCTTGACCTTCAGTTCGTCGATATCGGCGCCATCGTTGTGCTCGGCGTTGGCAATTGCCGACTCGAGCACCTTCTTGATGATCACAGCGGCTTTTTTCTGCGTGAATTGCAGAACGTTGAGCGCTTGATCAACCTTCTTGCCGCGGATCAGGTCAGCGACCAGACGGCCCTTGTCGACCGAGAGGCGGACACCGCGGAGGACTGCACGTGTTTCAGACATGGTCGTTCCTTACTTCTTCTGGACTTTCTTGTCCGCGGGGTGCCCCTTGAACGTGCGCGTGAGCGCAAATTCGCCGAGCTTGTGGCCGACCATCTGATCGGTAATGTAGACAGGCACGTGCTGCTTGCCGTTGTGCACGGCAATGGTCAGGCCGATGAACTCGGGCAGAACCATCGAGCGGCGCGACCAGGTCTTGATCGGCTTCTTGTCCTTCGTCGTCACGGCCTTGTCGGCCTTGGCCACGAGGTGATGGTCAACAAACGGACCCTTTTTGAGAGAGCGAGTCATTTGCTATCCCTTACTTCTTGCGGCGCGACACGATGAAGACCTGCGTGCGCTTGTTGTTACGGGTACGGTAGCCCTTGGTCAGGTTGCCCCACGGGTCGACAGGATGGCGGCCTTCGCCGGTCTTGCCTTCGCCACCACCGTGCGGGTGGTCGACCGGGTTCATCACCACGCCGCGAACGGTCGGGCGAATACCCATGTGACGCTTCACACCGGCCTTGCCGAGTTGGCGCAGACTGTGCTCTTCGTTTGCGACTTCACCAATGGTGGCGCGGCATTCGATGTGGATGCGGCGCACCTCACCCGAACGCATGCGGACCTGGGCGTAGACGCCTTCGCGAGCCAGCAGCGTGGCCGACGTGCCGGCCGAACGCGCGATCTGCGCACCCTTGCCGGGCTGCAGTTCGATGCAGTGGATCGTCGAGCCGACCGGAATGTTGCGGATCGGCAGTGTGTTGCCGGCGCGGATCGGGGCTTCCGAACCGCTCAGCAGCGTTGCACCGGCTTCAAGACCGCGCGGGGCGATGATGTAGCGGCGCTCGCCGTCGGCGTAGCAGACCAGGGCAATGTGGGCGGTGCGGTTCGGGTCGTATTCGATGCGTTCGACCTTGGCCGGGATGCCGTCCTTGTTGCGCACGAAGTCGACAACGCGGTAGTGGTGCTTGGCACCGCCGCCACGATGACGGATCGTGATGTGGCCGTTGTTGTTGCGGCCGGCCTTCTGGAACTGGGGCTCCAGCAGAGGCGCGTGAGGAGCACCCTTGAACAGGTGGTCCCGCGAAATCTTCACCGCGCCGCGTTGGCCCGGCGAAGTGGGTTTCATCTTGATGACGGCCATGATTAAGCGCCTTCCCCGACGAGGTTGAGCTCTTGACCGGGCTTCAGGGTCACATAGGCCTTGCGAACGTTGTCGCGGCGGCCGATGGACTTGCCAAAGCGCTTGGTCTTGCCCTTGGTGTTGAGCACCGACACGCCCTGGACTTCGACCTTGAACATCAGTTCGACAGCGGCCTTGATCTCGGGCTTGGTGGCGTCTTGCAGCACCTTGAAAGTGACAGCGTTCGACTTCTCGCCGACCATCGTGGCCTTTTCGGACACGATCGGGGCGACCAGCACCGCCATCAGGCGGCCTTCTTCGAACGTACGTTCAGCGGCGGTAGGGTTCACGCGGCTCATGCGAACATCTCCTTGAGCTTGTCGACGGCACCCTTGGTGACCAGCACCTTCTTGTAGTGAACCAGCGACACCGGATCGGCGTAGCGGGGTTCGACCACGAGAACGTTCACCAAATTGCGCGAGGCAAGGTACAGGTTTTCGTCGACTTCTTCGGCGATCACGAGCACGGACTCGAGATTCATTGCCTTGAAACGGGCTGCCAGCGGCTTCGTCTTGGGCGAATCCACAGTCAGCGAATCCACCACGGCCAGACGGCCTTCGCGAGCGAGCTGCGAGAAGATGGCGGCCATGCCGGCGCGGTACATCTTCTTGTTGATCTTCTGCGAGAAGTTTTCGTCAGGCATGTTCGGGAAAATCCGGCCACCCCCGCGCCACAGCGGCGAGGACGTCATACCGGCGCGGGCGCGGCCCGTTCCCTTTTGCTTGAAAGGCTTCTTGGTCGAGTGCTTGACCTGCTCGCGGTCCTTCTGGGCGCGCGTGCCTTGGCGGGCGTTGGCCTGGAACGCAACGACGATCTGGTGCACCAGGTCTTCGTTGTAGTCACGGCCGAACACGGTCTCGGGGGCGTCGTACTTCGACGCGGCCTGGCCTTGTTCGTTCAGGAGTTCGAGTTGCATTACTTCGCTCCTTCAGCCGCTTGCGGCTTGGCCTTGATGGCGGGACGCACGGTGACGAAGCCACCCTTTGCGCCCGGGATCGCGCCCTTGATGAGCAGCAGTTGACGCGCTTCGTCGATGCGGAACACATCGAGGTTCTGCGTCGTCTTGGTGACGTCGCCGAGGTGGCCCGTCATGCGCTTGCCGGGGAATACGCGACCGGGGTCTTGTGCCATGCCGATCGAGCCGGGAACGTTGTGCGAACGGCTGTTACCGTGCGACGCGCGTTGCGAGCTCATGTTGTGGCGCTTGATGGTACCGGCGTAGCCCTTACCGATCGAGGTGCCTTGCACGTCGACCTTCTGGCCCACGGAGAACACGCTGCTCGCGGCAATGACGCCGCCAGCCTTGTGCTGACCTGCGGTATCGGCGGTCACACGGAATTCGCGGATGATTTCACCAGCTTCGACACCCGCCTTGGCGAGGTGGCCGGCTTGGGGCTTGGTCACGCGCGAAGCCTTGCGCGAACCGAACGTCACTTGCAGCGCGACGTAGCCGTCGGCCTCTTGCGACTTGATCTGGGTCACACGGTTGTTGGACACATCCACCACCGTGACAGGAACTGCGTCCCCGTCATCGGTGAAGAGACGCATCATCCCCACCTTGCGGCCCAGCAACCCGAGGGAGTTGCTCAGACTCATTTGTTTTCTCCAAAAATGGATCCTCTTTCGCCGCTGTCACTTCAATTGGCAACAGCGTTTAGCCGATCGCCCGAAGGCTTCCCGGCTTGCGGAAGAAGGTTGATAAATCTCCGCACTCACGGCATCCATACGGACGCAACAAGGGCAGAGCCAGCGATTATAGCCCGCTATGCGGGCACTATGCAAGCAGCGTTGCACGGCGGTCCAAGGGGGCTTTTTGCCCCGGTTCAGGCCGTTTTTTGCTTATTTCACAGGCATCGTGATGATGCTGTCGCCGTCCGGCGTGGACTTCATTTCACCGGTGGACTTGAGAGTTGGCGCCACCGCGCCGGTCTGGACGGGGATCGAAACAGCGCTCGAGGCGCCGTCCTGGGTGATGAACACATTGAGGTAGGCCAAGCCTTCGGCCTCGCTCACCACGGCAACCGTGGCCGTGGACCGCTTGCCCGCGGGCAGCGCGAGCGTGCTGCTTCCCTGGAGGGTGAGGCCGCTATCGGCAACCAGTCGGACCGTCGCACCGTCCGTTGCAGTCACGCCATCGAATTGCAGAACCACAACCGTGGCGCGGCCCAACTGCGGGGTCGACTCCAGGCGGTACTGAAGCTTGACCCCGGAGCTGCCGGGCTTTTGCGGCGCCGTCGTCAGGGGGGCGCTGCGCTGCTGCATGGCCGGATGCTTGTGCTTGGCGATGCGCATTCCAGGCTCGCCATCTGCCGCGGCCGGCGCCGAGAGCGTCGCCAGAGCAAGGCATGCCGCTGCCATCAAGGAAGTCGAACGGTTGTTCATGGCGGCCTTTCCTGCTACTGGACAGAGACGTTGAAGCATGTCTGCGCTCCGGAATTGTTGAGGTCCGATACGGCTAGAACGTACTCGCCCGACGGCAGGCTGACGGTGCTGCTTTCCCGGGCAATCAATCCGCCACTGAAGATGTCGAAATCGGGGCTCGCGCCAGATGGCCCCCCGTCGATGACGATCTGGTAGCTGCGGCTGGCCGGGGCTGTGAAGCGAAGGTAGGAAAAGCTGCCGTGCTTGTTGTCGCTGCCGGCCGTGTTGGAAACGCAAGCCTGCGTCGGACTGCCAACCACGAGGGGCCTGTACATGGGCAGCGTGATCGCGATTCCGCCATCGTTCGTCTCCGCACCTCCGTACGGGTCGTTGTTAGCCGCGTTGATGCCTTGCCCCGCGAGCAGCGTGGCCAGCGATGCGGCGCTCGCCGGCGCCGCTGCATTGAAAGCAGCGGCGAACGGATGAATCGACGTGACCGCGGCGCCGCTCCTGAACTGAGCGCTGGTCAGCGTGTCGTGGATGGGCTTGAAGCCGACCTGCTGGTTGAGATTCCAGAAAACGGACTGGATGGACGGCTCGCGGAACCAGCCCGGCGTCGTTGCAGCACCTGCGACAAGGTCGATGTTGCTGCTGAACTGCGCTGCCGACTGCTGCGGACCACCCGAGTCGACATAGTTCCGGCGCTCGAGCGCGATGCCCGACCAAGCGTTGCCCCAGCCTTCGGAGAAGGCCAACCTGCGATCGAGGAGTTGGCTCTGCGAATGAGGGCCGCCCATCGAGTCGTCACGACTGAAGGCGGATTGGTAGTAGTGCCCCCATTCATGCGCAACGACCGAAGCATCGTATTCATCGGTATCTACGTCTTCCTTGCCCAGCACATAGATCTCGCGACCGCTGCTTCTGCTGATGAAGAACGTGGTGCCGATTCGGCCCGTCGCGGGATCGAAAAGACCGGAAGACGGTGCGTTATTGGCGCTCCAGAACACGCGCAATGCCGGAAAAGCCGCCGCGGGCGCCACCGACACCACCTTCTGCATCGAGGTGTAGACCGTGTCCAGGATGGCGAAAGGCGCCGCCACCCGGTCTTCGGTGTAGCTCGAACCACCCCAGCCCGAAGGCGCATGAAGGTCGCGCACCAGCGCCGTGCTGCCCGATGAGAATGTCGGGCTTTGCATGGAATACAACGCGCTGGACCGGGTGTTGTCTCGCACCGTCACGTCCCAGCTCGGACCCGGGCCGCTGCGTGACAGCTGCGCCTTGACGCGTACCGCAAGCGCCGTGTTCGCGGGAACGGCCACAGAATAGTTGCCGTTGTCGTCGGTGGTTGCCGTGGCCAGTTGCGCGGCAGTATCCCCGTTGAGCACTTCCACCACGGCGCCGCGCACGGGCCTTGGTGCGGAGCTGGCATAAACAAGGGTGCCGCTCGGGTTCGGCACGGATTCATAAGTGGCCTTGCCGCTCAGCGTGACCGCGCCCGCCGATGGGGGGCTGATAGGCAGGAACGGAATACCGCCACCCCCTCCACCGCCACCGCCACCGCCACCACCGCAGCCGACCAGCAACGCTGCTGCTGCGATACATGCCATCGCACCCGACGCCAAAGAGTTGCCGTGTCTCATGCTGTACTGCCTTCGTCTCAGATCGGCCGACGTATCGGCCGAGGAAGGCCGCCGCCTTGGCGAGGATGCCACATCTGCGCGACAAAAAACAAAGCCCGACTGCATTTCTGCAGTCGGGCTTTGTCACAAGATGCGGCACGGGGCCGCATTACTTATTGCAGCTTGATTTCGACGTCCACGCCGGCCGGCAGGTCGAGCTTCATCAGCGCGTCCACGGTCTTGTCGGTGGGGTCGACGATGTCCATCAGGCGCTGGTGCGTGCGGATCTCGAGCTGGTCGCGCGACGTCTTGTTGACGTGCGGCGAACGCAGGATGTCGAAACGCTTCATGCGGGTCGGCAGGGGCACGGGGCCCTTGACGATCGCGCCGGTGCGCTTGGCGGTATCGACGATTTCAGCTGCCGACTGGTCGATCAGCTTGTAGTCGAACGCCTTCAGGCGGATGCGGATTTTTTGCTTGGTAGCCATGATGATTCCTTTGCGTC
>NZ_RWKH01000022.1 GCF_003984625.1 Variovorax sp. DXTD-1
TGGAGTCAACAAACTGGCTGCCCGGGGAATTGCAGGCCTCATTGATGAGGCTGGTCAAGGCGGGCAAAGTCCAAAACCAGGATGCGAACGCATCCCGTCGTCGCACGCGGCCCTTGCATTTCGAGAAGGCAGAGCGCATTTGCCTGATCTAGTGATCCAGGCAATTGCGGACGATGTTCTTTCGCTATTGTCGTAGTCAGTTCAAAAGCAGCGGGCGCTGCCGGGGCGGCATGATCTGATCGGTTGCCTTGATCTGTGCGGCCGAACGACGCCTTGAACCATCGGCACTGACAACTTCGATGACTCGCTCATCAAGCAGCTTGCCGATCGACTCTCGATAGATTTGCGCTGAAGCCGGCGAACTGTTGCAGGTGGTCGCGAACAGCTCTCCGAAGCTGATGCCCGTGTCGTCGGAATAGACCCGACGAGGAATGTGTTCGTTGAGCGTAGCGATACTCGCGTGCCGAGCAACATCATCGAACTCAAATCCTAGCGCGGACTGTCCCCGGTGGGCCGCATCATGAACCGGGTCATAGCCGACCATCTGAAACATGTCGAGGCCAGCGCCGCCATAGTGGATGAAGTAGTTGTTATTCGCCCAATGGACTTCGGTCATCACGTCCCGTGCACGGTGGTGTTGCGACAGGTGAATCAACCAGTAATCGCCGTGACCACTGCGGTTGCGGATGAAGAATGGCGTGAAGTGCCGGGCACCACAGTTCTCGACGAGCTTGCGGTACAGAGTGCTCTGGATGAAGAGGCGCCAGTCGCGCTCGGATGACTTGATTTCTTCGATCGATCGGCCACCGAAGATGTCGGGGATGCCGAGCCCATCGAGCAAATCCTTCCCCCGATCGCCGTCGTTTGCGAAGTTGACAAACGAGTCAACACCGAAGGTCAGGATGACTTCAGCGCTTGGCAGCGCGTCGAAAATCTTACGCATGAGATGCGCGGGCACCTCTCTGTAGCCATATTGGTCGAGCGCGAAGATGGAGCGACCGTTCTTCGGGCTCTTCTTCTTGACAAATTCGATGATTGAGTCGGCTTGGTCTTGGAACTTGGCGTGCTGGAGGTAGATGCCATTGCCGATGCGGTCGCCATAGCCCTTCTCGCGCAGGACCTTGTCGAGGTGAAGATGGGCGTGACGGTCTGCCTCAGTGAAAAAGTAGTCGACCTGAAACTGAACCGGCTTGCGCCGGTCCTTGTTGATCAGGTATTCAGCCTCACGCGTCGCGTCCAGGAAGATGAACGGCGAACCTTTGACCAGCTCTCGCGTGTCGTTGTGGACGTACAGGCCACCGCCGGCAAATCCATCCACGAGGGTCAGCTTTAGAACCTCCTGGTTGGGTGAGCTGACCAGTGTTCTGAAGTAAGCGGCAAGGTACGCTTCAAGGATACGGTGCTTTGCGACGCTGTGCTGCTGAATGAGATCGGGGCCATCTTTCCAGTTGTACTGTTTCAGCGTCATGCGTTCCTTCAGATGTGGGCGGATAGTGCCGGCATGTCGTCCCAAGTCCTGCCTGCAAGCAAACGCCCGTTGGCCTTCTTGGACCGACGTTTGCCGTCGGCCCCCCAACCGCCCCATTGCTTGAAGAAGAATTGCACTCCCTGGTCCTCACATTGCTGACGGATATTCTCAACCCATTCCAGCTTCATTGGACGGGCCTTCGGTCCAGACTCACCGCCAACGATCACCCAATGAATGTCCGTCAGATCGAGATCGCCAACATCTTCGAGCAGCGGTTCAACCGATAGAAATCGGATACGAGCATCGACCTTGCGCAGGCCCTCGATGCGAGGGACACCGTACTTTTTGTCTTCGACGGAGACGCCCATCCAAGCGTTGGTCGGAACCTCATGACTTCGAAAGAAAGAAGCCATGCGATCAGCGCGCTTGGTCAGAACCTGGAAGGTGTGCTGCGGGCACTGCCGGATCACGTCGAATACCTGCGCGATGTAACCTTCATCCACCCCTTTGTGGAAAAGGTCCGACATCGAGTTCACAAAGTACACCGTCGGCTTCTTCCGCATAAGCGGCTCCGACAGGCGATCCGGAAGAATCGTCAGCTTGAATCCGTTCTCATAGCCGGGTGTGCCCATTGCCTTAAGGCGCTTGGCCATCGACTCCGCGTAGCAGTTCTTGCAGCCTGGCGAAATTTTCGTGCAACCCACGGTTGGATTCCAAGTTGCCTCGGTCCATTCGATTCGGCTGGATTGGGACATGAGATTCTCCTAACTCTTCAATTATTTGTGCAGGCGTCTCTAGACCGCACGAAGCAAGCGGGTCACGACGCCCCAAATGTGCAGGTCGTTCTTCTCTGCGATCTGCACGTCGGCAAAATCAGGGTTGCTCGCTTGAAGCAGCCAGCCAGTGGTTGTTCGTCTTAAGCGTTTGACAGTGAGCTCGCCATCAATTTCAGCCACAACGATGCGTCCATCCTCCGGGGTCAACCCGCAATCGATGATCAACTCATCGCCATCGGCGATGCCGGCGTCGCGCATGGACCAGCCATCGACCTTCATGACAAAAGTACTGCTGGAATCGCGTACTAGGTGCCGTCCGAGGTCCACGGCCTCTTCTTGATAGTCGTCGCCCGACGTGGGCTTGCCGGCGCGAACGCGGCGTCCGAGCACAGGCACCGCAGTGGGTGATCGGAGTGCGGCAACCGGGCGCATGCGTTCGTCTGCATTCGAGCGTTTCAGTGCGTCTAAGTATTCAGCAACAATAGGAACGTAGCTCTGTGGCACTCGAACCGTCTTGGTCGGTTCCCCATAGGCAGCCTTGCGCCCGGCACCCTGACGTGTCCCGCCATGCCGAGGCTTGGGTGATGAATCTGTTCGCATGATTTCGTGACGAAATCAAGCCTAACACGCATGTCCCCTCAAAGGAAGATGGCCGAATCCTGGTCCACCAACTATTCTGTGTGACAAGCATTCGAGTCACCGCAAATCGTGGAACTGCAGGTCGATGAGGGGCCAAAGCCCCTCATCGCGGTCATCGCCTCCCTCTGAGGCGCCGGGGGGGCATCCTTCAATGCCGAAGCACTTTTACGGCTCGGGTAGATACAGATTCATGGACGGCGCCCCACTTTTGGCGCCACATGCCAGCGACTCGCCTCAATGTAGGGCTTTATGCGGTTCCGAGAACTGTTCGGCGTCGATCCAGCCCTTGTCGCCCAACACCTTCAGCGCAATGCCGATATGCCGAGGCGTGAACTGCTTCTTACGGTTATTCCACGCATGAACTCGCTCCACCACCTCGGTCTCGCTGAGCGATGCCCCACCTTGCCTTGCGACCCAGTGCACTGTCGCCAATAGCTCCAGTCCGAAGGGTGTTTCAAACCCGTCTACCAACGCACCGACTCGATCGAATCGGTCTTTCGTAGGTTGATGGGACGCTAGAAAGTCCGTGGCCTCGCCCGCAATGCCTGGCACCAAACTGAGCGGCTTAGCGGGATCATCGCCACCATCGGCATACCCCGCCACCATGTGACCCTCAATCGCGTTGAGGACATGCCTCAGGTTTTCCGCGTAGGGGCCATACTGCGCCTGAACGTACTTCAGCCGCAGCGGCTCGCCAGCCTCCTGCATAAAGTACATCAGCTTGTGCACTTCAAGCAGCGAGATGGTCGGGTCCAACAGACCACGCACGTACCGATTCATCAGTTCGACCAGCGCGGCGCGGCCGGCGGTCATGTTCGGCACCTCACGCTTGTGATGCATCTTGTCCCCCTGCGGAGCACCCTTCGGCTCAAATATTCGAACACGCACGTCGGGCAAAGCTTGCATAGCTTGCTCAATGCGAGGCAACACGTCAGGCCACTCCAAGCCCCCAAGACCACTCCCTAGAGGAGGGATCGAAACGGAGCGAATATTGCGCCTTTGGATTTCCGAAACCAAGGCCGCCAAACCAGATTCGATGTCCTCCATACGGCTCTTGCCACGCCAGTGCCGTTTGGTGGGGAAATTGATGATGTACCGCGGGAACGTGAGCTGCTCGGTATCGAACACGAACATGCGACCGGGCTGTACTTCGCCACGCTTACATGCAGCTTCGTAGACCTTGAAGTTCTCCGGCCACGCATTCTTAAACTGCAACGCGATGCCGCGTCCCATGATGCCCACACAGTTCACCGTGTTGACAATCGCTTCAGAGTCATCCTTGAGGATGTCGCCGCTAGTCAATTCAATCATGGCGGACTCCTGATTCAGTAATACCATTCCGGCCGAATTTCGACCGGTGGGCGATGCCCTGCTACCGGCAGGGCATGCGCTACTTGTGTAAGTACAGGGTGCGTTAGCACCCCGATTCGCTCGACCAACCCCCAAGGGAACCCCTGCTCCAGCAGGAATTCGGCCTGCTTGCCTTCCTTGCATCCGCTCCAACTGCGGGCCTGCACCGCGTCCCAGTCCACCTTGGTCAGATGCGCCAAATCGGCCCAGTCGTCGAAGTATCGGGAACCGGCGTTGGCATCAGTGAAAGCCCAACGGCGGTTGTTCTGCTGAGCCCACGCCACCGTTGCATGCAGATCGGCTTCAAGGTGAACAATGGGGCCCTGCCCGTCGCGATAGGCCAGTTCTGCATTTTGCCGGTGGATTAGGAACAACATCACCGAACGCGAGCAGAAATAGAACGGCACACACTGCCCAACGAAGAGCCCGGGGTGACTCGCAAGCTGCAACTCCGTAAGCCGCCGCTGCTTGATGTTGCTCATGCCAATCACCGTGCCGGCAAGCGCATGCTGAAGGACGGTAGCGTCCGACAGCAAGCCTCCGCTCGCCACGATGGAAGGCAACCGGTCCACATGGCAGATGTGGTACAGCTTAGGACGGTCTGGGGCTGCCACGGTCACAAACTCCGCACGTTGGCGACGCCGTTCTGTTCTAGGATCGCCACAATGCCGAAGTTGAAAACGTCATCTTTGAAAACGCTGACACGGAAGACCGTCCGCTCATTCACCCGACGTTGATCGGCAACTTCTTTCACGGTCATGACATTTGCAGTTGAAGTGTGCATGGCAACATGCGCCGCATGTAAGTACAACCGAGTGTAAGGCAGTGGAAACGGCACATTCCTGAACACGTTGACTGGCGCATACAGCCTTCCCCCGGCAAGCCCCTTCATGCCAATCGCTTGGCCAAATCCTCGGCACGCGGGTGGTAATACCGCATCAACATGCGCGGATCCTTGTGGCCGGTGATTTTTGTCAGTTCGTGCAACGGGAAAACGGAAGCAAGGCGAGAGGTAGCTTCATGTCGCAAATCATGGAATCGTAGGTCGACAAGGAGCCTTTCGTCCGGACGCTTCCGCGCGTTCTTGCACTCCTTGACGTAGAGCTTTCGTGCGCGAGTTACCGCGCGCACGAAGGCCCTGGTGACAGCATCGCTGCGAATTCCGAACACTTGGGGTGTTCCGACCTCTTCGTCTGCGCCATCAGTGTTCTCGACCAAGTCAATCCCCTCGACGCCGCCATCGCCCTTATTGAGGGCATCACGGGCATCCTTCAATGCCTGAAGCACTTCCACGGCTCGGGTGGATAGAGGCACATCGCGGGCAGTACCGTTCTTCGTCGCCGGCAGATGAGCCACTCGACGTTTCAAGTCCACGTGCTCCCATCGCAGCGCGATGATCTCCCCTCGGCGCATCGCGGTCTCAACAGCCAGCCAGATGATGGACGGCAGCAATGCCGAACCGCTCGCCGATACCAGCCTATCCAGTTCGCCTTCCAGCGCGCCACGCTCCGAGCCCTCGCCATCCTCGGCAGCAACATCGTCAATCACACGCCGAGTGCGCGCGTTGTTGGGCTGCGGCTTGCGCACAAGCTCAACAGGGTTCGAGAGGCTTTCCATGCCCCACTCCTTGCGAGCAATGCTGAACACGTGCGACAAGACTGCCAGCCGCCTTAGCACGGTCGCAGGCTTGCAATCTGCTAGCCATTCGTCGCGAAGCTTCGCCACATCCGCGCTGCGGATCGTGGCCAACGACCGTTTGGCCAGGTCAGTCGCCTTGCAGATCCGAAGCACCGACTCCTCTTGCGCCGCGCCCTTCTTCGCCGGCACGATTTCGATCTCATATCGAGTCAACGCCTCATGAAGCGTCGTGGCCTCCGCTTCGCCACGACTCATCCAGACGCCGCGGGCCATCTCGGACTCGATCATGTTGGCCCAGGCCTCTGCCTCGGCCTTGGTTTCGAATGTCTTGCTCTGCGCCGGGTAGCCGCGGCGTCGAATCTGCGCTTCCCATTGGTAGGGACCGCGCTTGCGGAAGGTTGCCATCGAGCTGCTTTTCTAGCTGAGTGTGGCAGTATTGTGGCAAATATTCGATTTTTCGATTGAATTGCCTATAGATGCTCGCGATATTTTTGCATTCGCAATGCGGAGGTCGTGAGTTCGATCCTCATCCTCTCCACCACCCATACAAAAGGGACTCGGATTTCTTCCGAGTCCCTTTTTTCTTGCCTGGGATGGCGTTGATTCCGGTTTTTCGCTGCTGCCCCATTGCCCGTTTGACGTCGATCGCGGTTACACAAAGGGGGTAAAAAGTTTTCAATTGGTAACAAAATTACCAAGGAAACACCCGAAACAAAGTATTGCATTTGACTACCAAAGTAGTAAGGTGAAATCTTCACATTAAACCTTTGGTACCAAACTTGAACGGAGTGGACCCAGTACTCAATTGTCCGGGACGCCAAGGCTGGCGGCCCTCCGGACACGCCAGCGGAGCATGAGATTGCTCAACGCACTGGAACAACGCCGTGCCAGCCACCTCCTTCGACCCGGACTGCGGGACCGACTTCAACCTTACCGCCGACGCGGTCATGGTTGCAAGGATGCGGCTGGTGTTGTCGATTTCCGCCGTGCTGGCGGTCGCGGTTGACGCAGGCGAGGCACAAAGGCAAATCAGCAGCCCCATGTGGCTGGCATTCGCCAGCTACCTGCTCTACAGCGTCAGCGTCTACATCTGCACATGCACATGCACATGCACAGGCCAGCGCTATTTCCGGGGCAAGTCGATCCACTGGTTCGATGTGCTGTGGTTCACGCTGCTCATCTTCGTAACGGGCGGCCTTCCGAGCCTCTACTTTCTCTTCTACTTCTTCGTCATCCTCACGTCGTCGTTCCGCTGGGGCTATGAAGAAGGCGCCAGGGTGACGATGGCCTCGGTGGCATCGTTCGCTGCCTGCAGCCTGGCCACCGGTACCGACACCTACACGCCGCAGTTGCTCATGCGCACCACGTTCCTGCTGGCGCTTGGGCACATGATCGGCCACTGGGGCGGATCGAAGGTCGAACTGCGGCGGCGCCTCTCGCTGCTGGGCCAGGTGAGCCGGCTGTCGAACCCCCGGTTCGGCGTGAACCGCACGATTGCCAGCACCATGGAAAGAACGCTCGACTTCTTCAAGGCGAGCCACTGCATCCTGCTGATGCGGGATTCGGAAAGCGGCACCTGGGTCATGCGCGCGCTCAAGGAAGGCGATGCGGCAGACGCCGTCAGCGTCGAGACGATCAACCGCATTGCAGACTCGCCGCTCATGGCGTTGTCGGGCGAACGCATCGTGCTGAACAACCGCCGGCCCTGGCCGCTGAACTGGCTGTGGGCCGAGGGCCATGCCTGCGAGCCGCGCAACCACCGCTGGTTTGCGCTGGACGAACACGGAGCACGCCGCAGCTCAGCCGTTGCCGCAATGCTGGAGGCCCGCTCCTTCATGAGCGCGCCGCTGCCGATGCGGCTGGGCGAAGGCCGGGTCTTCGTGTCGTCGCGCGACGGGCAATTCCGCAAGTCCGATGCGCTGTTCCTGGCGCACATCATGGGACACGTCTTCCCGGTCATCGAGACCATCGAGGTGCTGGACAGGATGGCTTCGGAGGCGGCTTCCAAGGAGCGGCTGAAGCTCTCGCTGGACCTGCACGACACGGCGATCCAGCCCTACATCGGCCTCAAGCTGGGGCTGAGCGCCCTGCGCAAGAAGGCGTCCGCCGACAACCCGCTGATTGACGACCTGGAAAAGCTGGCCAGCATGGCCGAGAGCGTGGTGACCGACCTGCGGCGCTATGCCGGCGCCGTCAAGCACGGCGGCGACGCGCGCTGCGAGTTCATTCTTCCGCACCTGCACCGGCAGGCAGCGCGCATCAAGACGCTCTATGGGATCGACATTGCCATCCTGCTCGAAAGCGACGTGCACCTGGACGACCGGATGACGGCCGAGGTGCTTCAGCTGGTGCGCGAAGGGCTGAACAACATCTGCAAGCACACGCACGCACATCGCGGCTGCATCCGCATCGGCTGCACGAACGGCAAGCTGCACATCCGGATCGAAAACGAGAGCTGCGGCACGGAGTTCGCGAACTTCCGCCCCCGCTCCATCAGCGAACGCGCGGCGGCCCTGGGCGGCCGCGCGCAAGTCACCCAGGGCGCAGGCGGCGCCACGGCCGTTCTGGTCGAAATACCCATCTGATGAAGAAGGAAGAGGTGCAACCATGCAACCCACCACCACCCAGCCCATCGGCGTCATGCTGGTGGACGACCACCAGACCATGCTGTGGGGCCTGTCCAGGCTGATCGACGGCGAGCAGCCGCGCATGAAGGTGGTTGCCACGGCCAACTGCTGCGAAGACGCACTGGAGCAAACCGGTCAACTCACGCCCGACGTGATCGTGCTCGACCTGGACCTGGGTGGCCGGTCTGCGCTGGACATTCTTCCGATGCTGCTGTTGAACGAGGTGTCGCGTGCGCTCATCCTCACCGGCGAGCGCAGCCAGCAGACGCTGGACCTCGCCGTGCTGCGCGGCGCAAGGGGCGTGCTGCACAAGGACGCTTGCGCGGAGCAGGTGCTCGACGCGATCGAGCGCGTGCACAAGGGCGAGCTGTGCGTCGACCCGCAGGCCATGAGCCGTGTTTTCTCGGAACTGACCGCGCCCAAGAAGCCCGCGAAGGTCAACCCGGAAGCTGCCAAGCTGGCCAGCCTCACGCAGAAGGAGCGGCAGGTCATCCAGGCGGTCGTCCAGGGCAGCGGCGCCCCGAACAAGACGCTGGCTTCGCGGCTCTTCGTGACCGAGCACACGTTCCGCAATCACCTCACGTCGATCTACCAGAAGCTCGGCGTGGCGAACCGGCTCGAGCTGTACATCTACGCCATCAAGCACCAGCTCGACGCCGCCGCGCCCCACTGAGCGGGGCGCTGGGGCTCAGTTTCCGCCACCGAGCATCGGCCCGATGATGCGGACCATGCGGATGACCGCCGGCGTGAGGATGACCGCCGAGATGCACGGAAAGATGCACAGCACCAGCGGCAGCAGCATCTTGGTCGGAACCTTGGCCGCAAGCTCTTCCGCGCGAACCTGGCGCTTGTGGCGCAGGTCGTCCGAGAACACGCGCAGCGACTCGCCGATGCTGGTGCCGAAGCGGTCGGCCTGGGTCAGCATGGTCGCGAAGGTTCCGATTTCTTCCACGCCGGTGCGAAGCGCCAGGTTGTGCAGCGACTTCTCGCGCGTGCCGCCGGCGCGCATCTCGAGATTGGTCCAGTGCAGCTCCTGCGCCAAGGCCTCGCTCTTGACGCGGATTTCCTCGGTGACCTTGACCAGCGCGGCGTCGAGCCCCAGGCCCGCTTCGACGCACACCAGCATCAGGTCGGCGGCATCGGGAAAGTTTTCGAAGATCTCGCGCTGGCGCCCCTTGATCATCATGCGCAGCACGATGTTGGGCAGGTAGCCGCCGAGCAATGCCACGACCGCCAGCCACAGCAGGGTCGTGATTCCGTCGTCAGCGCCTGCCGCGCGCACTGCCACGAAGGCCAGGCCTGCAAAGCCCAGCGGCAGCAGCGTCTTCAGCCCGAAGTAGAAGAGGCTCGCGTCCGGGTGGCGAATGCCCGCGTTCAGGAACTTCAGCCGCAGCGGCGACGTCTCGCCGTCACCCGTGGGCGAAGACAGCTGGGCGAAGGGGCCGACGATCTTGACGGCGGTTTCGGTCCAGGCCGACTTGCCCGAAGAAGGCGCCACCGCCCTCAGGCGCTGCTCGGTGCGCGTGGGCAGCATCCAGACCGCGAATCCGCCGATGGCAAGAGACACGGTCACGAAAACGAGGATGGGAAGCAGCATGGCATTTCTCCTTCAGACACGAATCTTCACGATCTTGCGCAGGATCAGCACACCGACCACCATCAGAACCAGCATGTACTTGACGACCGTGATGCCGATCGGATCGGTCCACAGCGGCGACATGAACTCCGGATTGAAGGCGTTCAGGAGCGCCACCAGCGCAAGAGGCATGAGACCGAGGATCCAGGCCGAGAGGCGCCCTTCCGCCGACAGCACCCGCACCCGCGCCAGCAGCTTGAGGCGGTCGCGGATGAGCTTGCTCAGGTTGCCGAGCACCTCGGTCAGGTTGCCGCCGGAGTCGCGCTGGATCAGCACCGACACGACGAAGTAGCGCAGGTCGGTGAGCGGCACGCGCTCGCTCATGTTGGTAAGCGCCTGCTGCAGCGAAACGCCGAAGCCGACCTCGTCGGCCACCATGCGGAATTCGCCCGCAATGGGCTCGGACATTTCCTCGCCGATCATCTGTACGCTGCTCGCGAACGAATGGCCCGCGCGCAGTGCGCGCGTCACCAGGTCCAGCGCGTCCGGCAATTGCCGCTCGAGCTGGGCGAGGCGGCGACTGCGCCGGTGATTCAGGTAGAGCATCGGCATTGCCGCTCCAGCGACGGCCACCAGCATGTCAATCCACGCGGGCTGGTTTGCGAGCGACACCATCGCCGCGAAAACCACCATGCCGGATAGCGCACAGGCCAGCAGCACGTGGGACACCGTCCACTCCAGCCCGGCCTGGAGAATGAAGCGGTCCAGACGATGGGCCCGCGGAAGCTTCAGCAGAACGCGCTGCATCCACGGCGCATCGCTGAGCACGCGGTCCTTCACGAGCCGGGTTTGCGCAACGCGGTCGCTGGCGGCCGACAGCGCCTGCAGCCGCTTGCGGATCTTCTGCGCATCGGGGCCGCGGTATGCGCGCCAGAGCATGTAGAGGCCCTCGATCACCAGCAGCACCGTCACGAAGACCAGCACCGACAGCGTAATGAGCGTGTCGCCAACCAGGTTCTGGAACATGGGGGCCTCCTTATTCGTAATGCTTGTCGGGATCGAACATGGTGTCGGGCAGCGCCACGCCGAAGGAGTGCAGGCGCTCGACGAACTTCGGCCGCACGCCGGTGGCATGGAAGTAGCCGCGCACGCGGCCGTCGGGACCCATGCCGGTCTGGCGGAACGCGAAGATCTCCTGCATGGTGACCACCCCGCCCTCCATGCCGGTGATCTCCTGGATGCTGGTGACCTTGCGCCGGCCGTCGACCATGCGCAGCACCTGGATCACGACGGTGATCGCCGAGGCGATCTGCTGGCGCACGGAATGATGCGGAAGGTTCAGGTTGGCCATGCTGATCATGTTCTCCAGCCGCGCCAGCGCATCGCGCGGGCTGTTGGCATGGATGGTGGTCAGCGAGCCTTCGTGGCCGGTGTTCATGGCCTGCAGCATGTCGACCGCCTCTGCGCCGCGCACTTCGCCGATGACGATGCGGTCGGGCCGCATGCGCAGCGCGTTGCGCACCAGCGCACGCTGGGTAATCTCGCCCTTGCCTTCGATGTTCATGGGCCGGGTTTCCATGCGGGCGACGTGCGGCTGCTGCAACTGGAGCTCGGCCGCGTCCTCGATGGTGATGATGCGTTCGGTGGCGGGAATGAAGCCCGACAGAATGTTCAGCAGCGTCGTCTTGCCTGCGCCGGTGCCGCCGGAGATCAGCATGTTGATCTTCGAGCTGGCCAGCCCCTCGAGCATCAGCGCCATTTGCGGCGTGAGCGTCTTGAGCTCGTCCACCAGGTTTTCCATCTTCAGCGGGATCTTCGCGAAGCGGCGAATCGACATCATCGGACCATCCAGCGCCACCGGTGCCACCACCGCGTTGACGCGCGATCCGTCCGGCAGCCGGGCGTCGACCATGGGGCTGGATTCGTCGATGCGCCGCCCCACCAGCGAGACGATCTTGTCGATGATGCGCAGCAGGTGCTTCTCGTCGGTGAAGCTCACGTCCGTCAGCTCCAGCCGGCCCTTGCGCTCGACATAGATCCGGTCGTGCGAGTTGACCAGGATGTCCGATACCGTGGGGTCTGCCATCAACAGCTCGATGGGTCCGAAGCCGAGCATCTCGTGCTGGATGTCGCGTATCAGCGTGCGCCGCTCGATGTCGTTCAGCGCCTCGGGTTCTTCCTGCAGCAGCCGCGTGACCATCGTGGAGATCTCGTGGCGCAGCACCTCGGGCTTGAGGGTTTCAAGCACCGCCAGGTCGAAGCGGTCCAGCAGCTTCAGGTGCATTCGCTCCTTCAGGAGCTTGTAGGAATCCGAGGCGAAGGACGAAAGCGCTGCATCGGCCACGGGCAAAACCGTGGGGCGCGCGACCGGCTCGGCTTCGATCGCATTGAGCTGTTCTCTGAATGACATGTGGACCTGCCTTGCTGTTGGAGGAAGAAGATTCGTCGGATGCAATGCGGGCATCAGGCCCGGCGGAAGAGCCGTCCGATGAAGCCCGGCGCTTCCTTCTGGCGCGGACTGAGCGTGTGGGCGATTTCGACCAGCCGCTTGCAGAGCGCGCTGCCGCGCGACATCTCGGCCAGCGGTACGCCGCGGTTGATCGAGGCGTCCACGTCCTTGCCGCCGTCGGGCACGCTGACCAGCGTGGCCCCACCGAGCGAGCGGCGCATGTCCGACAGGCCGATCTCCGTGCCGCCGGCGCTGCGGTTGACCAGCAGCTCGACCTTGCCGGCCGGGTAGCCGAGCGACTTGAACATCTGCATGAGGCGCGTCACGTTGCGGATGTGCGGCAGGCTGGGCTGGAGCACCGGAAAGATGCGGTCCGCGCGGTCCATCACGCGAATGGCGAGCGGATCGATGCGCAAGCCAAGGTCGAACAGCACGAAGTCGTAGTGCGCCACGGCCACCTGCAGGATCGCATCGACATGCTCGGCCTTGACTTCCAGCGCGCGGGAAAGGTCGTCAGGAGCGGCAAGAATGCTGAAACCCGGCGCCACCTTCACCGCGCTCGCCGCAAGCAAGGAGGCATCGAGCCGGCCGATGTCGCGCGCCACGTCGGCCACCGTGGAGGTTGGCCGCAGGTCGCACACGTAGGAAAGTGCATCGCCGAACTGCAGGTTCAGGTCGATCAGCAGCACCGAGCGGCGCATGGAGAGCTGATGCCCGATGTTGGTGGCAAGAAAGGTGGCGCCGCTGCCGCCCTTGCACGGCATGAATGCCACCACCAGGCCCGGCTCGCGCGCCTGCGTGCCGGCCATCTTGAGCGCGATGCGCTCCACGGCCGCCTCCAGCGCCGCGGGCTCGGGCGGCGAAGGCAGCACTTCGCGCACGCCAGAACGCATGGCAAGAATCAGGAACTCCGGCGTCTGCATGGCGCACAGCAGCACCACCGCAATCGCGGGATGGCGCATGGTGAGCTGCTCCACCATCGCCAGCTCATGAGGGTCGCAGCACATGCCGTCCACCAGCAGGAGCTCGAGTGCCGATTGCTCGACCACCCATTGCATGCGGCTCTTGCCGCCTTCGAACGGCGAGACCACGTGCGAGCGGGCCTCGAGCACCTTGCGCATGTCCTGCAGATGGCCGGCATTGGGGGAGATGATGGAGATCTTCATGGCGGGTTCCGTTTCGTCTCTACGAGCAGATGGTCGGGCTGTGGGGGTCCTTGCGCATCACTTCGCGCGGCAGGAAGGTGGAAAAGCTCGGCATGGGAATCAGCGGCGCGGCCGCGCCGACGATGGGCGAGATCCATTGGTAGTTGAGCCCGGTGATGCCCACCGTGACGCCCTGGCAGGTGGCGGCCGTGCAGCTGGCCGGCGTCCAGGCCACGCTCACGGCGGTGATCTGCGGCAGCAAGGCCTGCATGCGGGCCAGCACCAGCGCCTGCTGGGCGGTGTCGTCGCACACCACCGCGTAGCGCGCGCCCGCACGCGTGGCCTCGCTGGCCATGCTCCATGTGAACAGCATGCGCGAAAAGTCCACGATGCCCAGCAGCAGCATGAGGAAGATGAGCAGGCCCAGTGCAAACTCCACGGTGGTCGCCCCGGATGTGCGGTGTCTCATGACGGCGCCCTCATGGTGGCGGTGATGTCGCTGAAGACGATGTTGCCGTTCGCGCCGGCCAACACCACGCCCATCACCGACGGAAAGAGCGAATGGAAGGTGTAGCTGCTGATGCGCACCGTCACCGTGGTGATGAGCGGGTTGGCTCCCGCCGACTGCCAGGTGCAGCAGCTGTCCGCGGGCACATTCGAAAGGCTCAGGCCGCGCGCGAGCGGCGTGCCGGTGCCGGCGGTGTTGCCGAACACCATCAGGTTGCGCGCCTCCGTGATGTGCGTACCGGGCGTCTGGACAGACAGGTAGCGAACCGCGTCGCGCGTCGACTTGACGACCAGGTTGTATTCGTACATCGCCCGGCCGAATTCCGTCGTGATGAAGGTGAGCAGCAGCAGGAGCGGCGTGATGAGCGCCAGCTCGACCAGCGCGGCGCCACGCTGCCTGTGGTTCGAGGTTCTTTTCATCGCTTCACCTCACCAGGACGGGTACCAGCGGCCCTGCCGTGCCACCGGCGAGTCCGCTCGTTGTGCACGGGCTGCCGGCCGCACCTGCGTTGCCGCGGAACTCCAGCCATGTGTCGCTCATCGGAATGGTCAGCGGCTGCAGCATCAGCATGCAGGCGTAGTCGATCACGCGCCCGCCGCCGTCGATCACCGGCACCGTGACGACGCGCCGGTCCAACCCATATTGCTTGTGCCCTCCAGTGGCGTTGCCGGACGCGGCCAGCTTCTGGAAGCTGTTGAGCGAAAGCCCCGTGAGGTCTTCGCAGTCCTTCACCTTGCCGGTGCCGACGCAAGACGCGAAAGCCGCGCGCTTGGCCAGGAAGTCGCCAAAGGCATTGGACTGCGCGGGCCAGGTGGCAGCGGTGTAGGCGTAGCCCGTGTAGTCGGGCCGCTGCACGCTCGGATTGCCGCTGTTCTTGTAGATGCCGAAGCGCTGGTTCCAGACATCGACGACCGAGGTCTGCACACCAGGCGTGCCGAGCGTGTCGCCCACCTCCGTGCCACAGTAATTGTTCAGTTCGGATTCGGTTTCAGAGGCGCTGTTGCTGCCGTCGAGGTTGGCCCAGCCGATCTCTCCGCCGGCCGATGCGTTCTGCGCCTGGATCAGCTTCACCCAGTCGCCCACGCTGAGCCCGTAGTTCGGCGCAACGCCTCCGGCTTTCGGCTTGAGTGCGACGGGGATCGGGCAGGTGGTCTGCGCACTGGCCCGTGTGGCCACCGCGCTGGCGAAGACGCTGCCCGTCGCGGGATAGGCCGCGGCATTGCCGGAGAAGGCCCCCATGGACTTCATGAGCCAGATGACGATATTGGGCTGGGTGTGTACGCACTGCGCATAGGTGGCCACCGCGGGATCGACCGTGGGTGCATAGGAGGCGTCGCGAAATGTGATATCGGCGAGGACGAGCTGCCCCTGCCCGCTCCAGGTGGCCGACTGCATGTTGACCCGGTTCGCGTTGCCGGCGGTCTGGCCCGCGCTCTGGGCCCGCGTGATCGCGGTGCCCTGCTTGTCGAGCTCGCGCGCGGCGGCCAGTGCGCAACTGTCGACGGCGGTCTGCAGCTCTGTCCGCACGACGAACAGGTGGCCGAAGTCGAGTGCAATGCCCATGAATCCGAGGAGAAACAGCAGGACCAGTGCAGTGGTGATGATCATCGCGCCGCGCTGGCGGCGGCCGGAAGTGTGGACTTGCATGATCGGCTTCCTGTGCAGTGGTAGCGGTTCGATAAAACTCTGCGCTTCAGTCGCACTCCACGCCGCCGAGGCAGGTGAAGACGCGATCGGCGAGATCGCTGAGGCTGGTGCCCGTTGCCAGTGGCTGCAGCGCGACGATCAGCAGGATCGAGATCACGGCAATGAGCAGTGCGTACTCCACCACCTGGGCACCGCTTTCATCCCAGAGGAATGACTTGAACATGATGAGTACCTCTTTTTTTTGCTGGCGATCGGACAGGGGGGTGGGAATGGACAAGCCACCCACTCCCCTTTCGGCTGCTTATGGGCAGGCCCCACCCGTAAGGCACCGGCCCACCGAAGCGATGAAGCTCGAAAAGCTTCCGCCGTCTGTGGTGAGCCCCTTCAGCGCAACGACCAAGGCAATCGAGACGACAGCGATGATCAGTGCGTACTCGATGACTTGAGCGCCGCTCTCGTCCTGCAGGAATGACTTGAACATGATGACTACCTCATTTCTGTGTTGAAAAAGCAGTGGGAGCAGCAAAAAAACGGACAACCCCTGCCCGCCTCCGCTCTCGAGCTGCTTACGGGCAGGCCCCACCCGTGAGGCACCGGCCCACGGTGGCGATGAAGGTCGAGAAACTGCCGTTGTTGGCAGTGAGCCCCTTCAGTGCAACAACCAGCGCGATCGAGACGACAGCGATGATCAGCGCGTACTCGATGACTTGGGCGCCATCGTCCTCACGCAGAAAACCGCGGGTGAATTGGCCAATGGCCTGGAAATAATTGCTCATGGATCTTTCCTTTCAGGGTTCAAATAAACGAATGGATTTCGTTAGTTCGTTAATCAGGTTGGGAAATTGAGTTGTTGCAGTTCGTGGCGCGCTCCTTTCAGAACGAGGTTGGTAAATGCAAGCCGCGGTCACTTGGTTCCGCCACCAATGGCGCCGCCGATGTTGATGACGTTCACCGCAGGCGGCGGCACCTTGTAGGACTCGTGGTACTGCTTCATCGACTCGCTCGCTGAGCGGCCGTCCATGCCGGCAATCGGATTCCCGTCCTTGCCCGCATCGGGATTGAGGGTCATCTTTTTCCTGGCGTCGCGCACCGCATCGCCAAAGCGCGCGTCGTAGTTGGGCGTGACGTGGGAGCATCCGGTGCCCAGCAGCAGCGTCAGCGCGAGAGTGGTCGACTTGATGAACATGGTGGTGCTCCTGGCTGTGTCATTGGGTATTGCCGGCCGGTGCAACCGGTGCCGGCGTGGCGCTTTCGAGACTGCCGTTCAGGTAGACCTCGGCGCGGCTCGGAACAACGTGGTTGTCGGTCGGAACGCGGGGCACCTCTGCCAGCGGCCGGACCAGGCGCGGCGTGATCACGAACATCAGCTCGGTCTGGTCGTTCTGGAACTCGGTGCTGCGGAACAGCGCGCCCATCACCGGCACTTCACCCAAGCCTGGGTAGCGCTTGATGGACTCGGTGACGTTGCTCTTGATGAGCCCCGCAATGACGAAGCTCTGTCCGTCGTTGAGCTGCACGGTGGTGTCGGCGCGGCGCACCGTCAGCGAAGGCAGCACGGCAGTCACCCCTGTCACGGTGGTAAAGGGCGAGCCAGTCTGCGAAAGGTCCGACACTTCCGAGACCATCTTGAGGTTGACGCGGCCGCCATTGAGCACCGTTGGGGTGAACTTGACCCCGATGCCGAACTCCTTTTCTTCCAGCGTGATGTTCGTTCCCCCGCCGCCGGCGGCGCTCTGCGCAACCGGAATGAAGATCTTTCCGCCCGAGAGGAAGCTCGCCTGCTGGCCGCTGATGGCCATGATGTTGGGCTCCGCCAGGATGCGCACCAGGCCGTCGTCCTTCTGGCCGTCGATGCCGATGGACGTGCGGCCGATCCTCAGCGCCTCGATCAGGCCCCCGCCCCCGCTCAGGAAGCTGGAGATCAGCGAATAGCTGTCGCGGCCGCCGCTGCCCGAGCGGCTCAGGCCGACGCGCGCGCCCAGCCGGTCCAGCAGGGTCTTGCTGATCTCCGCAATCTTGACTTCGAGCATGACCTGCTGCGGCGCCGTGACCCGCAGCAGGTTCACGACCTTCTTGCCGTCGGCGCCGTAGGCCATGGCCAGACTCATCACGTCGTCGAGCTTGAGCGCGTCGCTGATCTCGCCGGTGAGCACGATCGATTTTTCCGCACTCCGCACGCGGATGCGGTTCTCTTCGGGCATCAGCTCGGCCAGCTTCGACTGCAGTGCGCCCGGATCGATGGTGACGACGACGTCCTTGATGTAGCAGGTGCCGTCGGTGCTTTGCAGCACGACGTTCATCGAGCCGGCCTGGCGCCCGCGGAAGAAAAGATCGTTCGGGCTCAGCAGCATCACGTCGACATCGGCCACGCCGTCGCCTGCGTTCGCGGCCGTGGGTGCTGCCGCTGCGGGCTGCCCTGCCGGCGCAGCGGCGGGCGCGCGATTCGGCGGCTGGCCGCTGATCACGATGCGCGCCACGCGTGCCTTGAGCGGAATGACCACCGACTTGCCGAGCACCGCGTAGGTGGGCTGGTCGTCCGGAATGACGGCCGTGCAGCGGCGCATGGCGGGCGCGGCGGCCGGCGCGGGCGCCGAGGGTGCCGCAACAGGCGCAGGAGCCGGGGCTGCGAGCTCCGCCGCAAACCCGGGCGCCGCCAGGGTCGTGAGCGCCGCCAGCAGCCAGGCGGGGGAAGAAGAGAGATATTGCACTTGTGGTTCCTCCGGGCGGTGTGGTCAGAAGCAGGTGAGCGAACGGGCTGCGTGCTGGATCACTTCCACGCACTCGGATTGCCGCAACGCCACGGGCGCCGTACGCGGCACTCGCGCAGGGGCCGGCCGGGCTGCCACGGTGGTGGCGATCGGCAGGATTTCCTTCTCGCCGAACAACTGGCCCTTGGTGATGCCCGATGTGGCCACCGTGGTCTTGTCCATCTGGTTGCGCAGCACCAGCGAGAGGGTTCCCACGCTGCGCGCCAGGTCGAGCTTTTCGGAGTCTTCGAGAGAGAGCTCCAGCGTCACGGCGCTGACCACCTTCGGCTTGGTGTCGTCGCGGTTGGCCTCTTGCGCCACGGCCAGCACCAGCACTTTTTCAAGCACGGTCTTGCTGATCTGGCGGCCCTCTTCGCCGCGGTTCTTGTCTTGCTGCGCGTTGACCATCACGTCGACGTAGTTGCCCGGCAGCGCAAAGCCCGCCACACCGACCACGTCGTTGACCCGCACGGTCATGGCGCGCTTGCCGCTGGCAATGACCGCGGAGAGCCCGCCCTGGGTGCCGACCGGCGCGAGCTTGCCTTCGAGAATGGCCTCGCCGCGCAGCACGCCGACCTTGACCACGCGGTCCTCGAGCGACTTGGCATCCGTGAACGAACCGGGCGGCAGCGAGCCGCTCGGCCAGTCGACCAGCGACAGCATCTGGGGGTTGACCCGGCTGCCGAGTTCGATGTCGACGGCGGCCACCACCACCTTGTTGGATGCGATACCGCCCTGCCGGGAGACCCAGCCCGCTGCGTAGACCGCGGCCGCCAGGCCGGTCAGGAGGGCCAGCAGAAGCAGCCCGAGCGCCTTGATGTTTTTCATGCGAATCTCCGCCTGGATGGATGAATGAAGGAGAGGACGGGCTAGACGAAGCCCAGCTGATGCGCCAGGACCTGTGCAATCGTCCCCACGCAAATGCAGATGCCGTAGGGCAGCTTTCCGATCGATTGCCGTGCGTCGATCGCGCCGCTCGGCCGGACGCCCGCAATGCCGGAGACGACGATGCCCTGCGCCGCTCCCTTGACGTTGGCCAGCATGTGGCCCAGGCGGCGCCGGTGAATGGCCACCGCCACGGCCGCGAAGCCGCCGGCAATGCAGGTGAACAGGATGGCCTGCAGCGTTTGCTGGGGACCAAGAAAGGCGCCGACCATCGCCATCAGCTTGACGTCGCCCGCGCCCATGATCCGCAGCACATAGAACGGCAGCATGATCGCGAAGCCGGTGCCCAGCCCGCCCAGGGCGTTCATCGCGCCTGCCGTCGGCGTACGCGCCGCGAAGGTGCCGTAGATGATTGCGAACACCGCGCCGCCGAAGGTGAGCCAATTGGGAACGCGGTAGAAGCGAACGTCGCTCACCGCGGCCATCACCAGCAGAACGAAGAGCCCGCCCATGCGGAAGTCCGATGCCAGCAGCATCAACAGATCGAGGAAAGCGTCGAGTTCCGTCATGGCGTCTGTGCTCCGTATGCGCAGGGTCCGCGGCACTTCAGGCGCTGCGCCGTATCGCCAGCAGCAGGAGCAGGCACACAACCAGCACCAGCGCACCGATGAGCGCAAACTCCATGAACGACATGCCGGCGTCTTCGCGCAGCAGGTTCGTGAAGGTTCTTGGCAGCAGTTCGATCGGTTCCATGCGTGTTCTCCAGTGAGGTAGCCAACCGGCGCCGCCTTTCATCCGAACCGGGTCGAAGCGTTTTGCCGTGGAGTCACTGTAGAAATTGCGCGCTCTGCGCACATGAGCGATGCGCCCCTTCCGGAGGGAGACAATCGCCCCGCCCGCGCCCCCCGCACCCATGACAAAGCGCCTGCCTCGCTCGGCGGCTGTCTTGCGGCGGCGCAAAGCAAAACGCCCTGGCGTTGCGCCAGGGCGTTTGTTCATTTGTGGATCAGGTGCCGTGCGTCAGGTGTCGAGCGTCAGGTGCTGTCCATGCAGCGCCGCGGCGGCGGGCGATGCGAGGAAAGCGATGGTCTGCGCGGCGACCGAAGTCGACACCCATTCCGCGGGATTCGCGTCAGGCATGGCCTGGCGGTTGGCCGGCGTGTCGAGCACGCTGGGCGCAACGCTGTTGACAGCCACGCCATGCGGTGCGGCTTCGGCCGCCATGGCTTCCACCAGGCGCTGCAGCGCGCTCTTCGATGCGATGTAGGCCGCCATGGCAGGCAGGCCGCGCGCCGCCACCTTGGCGGTGACGGCAACGATGCGCCCGGCACCGCGCTCGATCATCGAAGGCAGCACCGCCTGCGTGACTGCAACGAAAGACCAGGCGTTGAGATTCATCATCCGGTCCCAGCTTGCGCGCGAAAGTGCGTGAGTCGACTCGCCCATCTCGAATCCGCCGGCAATGTGGACCAGCGCGTCGATGCGGCCGAAAGCCTTGAGTGCCTGGCCGGACAGGTCCGCCATTTCGGACGGCGACGTCACGTTTCCCGCGAGCAGCAGGTGCTGCGAATTGTCCAGGCCCGGAAACACCTCGGTCAGGCGGTCGGCGTGGTGATCGATCAACGCAAGGCGGGCGCCCTGCGCAAGAAAGTGCTGGGCCACCGCGCGGCCCAGCGCACCCGCGGCCCCGGTGATCACGACATGCGGCAGCTCGGTGATTGGATCGGTCATGGAAAATCTCCTTGGTTGAGGGCCAGGCCCGTCGATGATGGCGAATCCTACCGCCGCCCCGCACAAAATCGTTGAGGCCCGGAATTTTTACGCTATACTTGCGGTCTTGCCTAAAAACGCACAACGTTTTGAGCGCAAGGGCTCTTAGCTCAGTTGGTAGAGCAGCGGACTCTTAATCCGTAGGTCGAGTGTTCGAGTCACTCAGGGCCCACCACCAACACCAGAAGTAGCGCGGTTCCCGCGCTATTTTTTTGCCGGGACTGTTCCGCAATCGCCGACGGTCTTTCGCAAAAAAGAAAAACCTCCCGCTTCACTGCAGGGAGGTTTTTTCTTTTTGGCCTGCGTACTTGCGGCTCTGTGGAGCGGGAGTGCCAACCACCTCTCCAGTCCGCCCCCTCCGGCGCTCGCCCCTTCGCAATGGGAATGTCGGCTGCGAAAAAGTCACATTTTTTACCACCCACCCGTACACGGATGAGCCCCGCAAGGCGGATGCTGCGGACTTTTACCGGAGGCCGATGCAATGCTCAATCAAGTCATCCACAACGCGACCATCACATTGCAATTGCCGCTCGACATGAGCGCCAGTGCAGAGATCGCGGCGCTTAGATCGGCGGGAATTCCGGTGGACGAGCTGGGCAATGCGACGTCCGGCTACCTGTTCGTGCGAACCACGGGCCGCGGAGACCACCAGACCAACACCTTTCGATGGTTTGCCACCACCATCGGCCCAGCACCCGCAGTTTCGGTTTCTAGTCAGCCGATGCCGGTGGCTTCTACAGCCGCCGGCGCACCGGCTTGGTGACTGGGTGGAGACGGCGCTAGCGGTCAATCGTTGTTGCGCTCGCACTTGCGTGAGTTGACCAGGCAGCCCGCATAGTCAGGGTCGTGCTTGAGCAGGAACATCGCGCGCGCAGCCACTGCCGTGTCCGCAAAGTCGCTGAACACGCCGTCGACGCCGGCCTCGTAGAACGCGAGGTACTCGTTGACGGGGTTGCCGCCGAAGCTGCCGGTCAGCCGCTTCTGCTCGCTGCGGAAGGTGTACGGATGCACCAGCAGCCCCAACCGATGCGCATTGGCGATCACATCGGTGGGCGGCAGCAGCACGCGGTCCCGATCATCGACCACGCCGTCGCCCGTCACGTCGGCGCACGCGCCGTTCTGCACCGACTTGCAGGCGCTTGAAATCAGATACGGCTTCCAAGGGCCGATGCCGTCCGCATAGCCCCTGACCTCTTGCAGGCCGCGCGGCGTCACCAAGTCCTTGAACTGGCCGTCGCGGTTGGACACGACCCAGTCGTAAGGCTTGTCGTAAGGCTTGCTGAAGTCCAGCGAGCCGTCGGGCTTGACGTCATTCGCGTCCACCAGCTGTATCAGGCGCACGCTCGTCTTGCTGCGCAGATAGCGAAGATTGGCGGTTTCGAACGACTGGATAAAGACCGGCGCGTTGCGCTGGTTCCAGCCCGCGGCACTCAGCACGGCCAGCAGGCGGTCTTCCAACGGCAGGCCGATGGCCTGGTGGTAAGTCGGATGCTTGGTCTCCGGATAGATGCCGATGCGCCTGCCCTCTTCGCGCGACTTGCGCTTGGCCAGGTCGATCACCTCCGCCAGCGTCGGAATCTGGAACCTGCCGTTGAAGGATTGGTCGCGCTCGGGAAAAGACTGCACCGCGCGCAATTGCTTGATCTCGGCCAAGGTGAAATCGCTGGCAAAGAAGCCCTCTGTCGGAACGCCATCGAGGACGACCGTGCGCCGGCGGTTGGCGAACTGCGGCAGGTCCTTCACGTTGGTGGTGTCGATGAGGTTGGGCTCGTGACGCGCGATCAGGTGGCCGTCCTTCGTGGCGACAAGGTCGGGTTCGATGTAGTCGGCGCCCAGAGAGATGCCCAGCGCGTAGGCCTCGAGCGTGTGCTCGGGCAGGTAGCCGTTGGCGCCGCCCCGGTGCCCGATGACCAGCGGCGCGTTGTCCGCGCGCCGGCGCGCGCGTTCTTCGTGCGCGGTGGCCGGAGTGGCGGCCACAAACAACATGCCAAGGCCAAGCATGGCTGTGCAGATCTTCTTCAGGTGGTTCAAGGCAAGTCTCCTGGTTGGTGTGCGAGCGGAACTTAGGCGCCCTGCGTGACAGGCCGGTGAATCGGCCTTGGGGGCCGCGCGGTCATCGGGTGCGGATCATGACGCGCCGGTTTTGCGTGCGCAATCCCCAGGGGAGCCGGCTCACGCAGAATCCGGGCTCATCGCATTCTTGAAAAAGCGCAAGTCCATGTTCGGTCGAATCAAGCTCCATCCATTCATCAAGGCGAACCCGCCGCATGCCGGCTGTGTGCCCGCCACGCAGGAGCTGCTGCAAAGGTACGAAGGCCGGCTGCCCGCGGCATTGCTCGAGCTCTGGCGCAAGCACGGCCTGGGGCTGTACGGACACCGGCAGATCTGCCTGATCGATCCGGATGCATGGCAAGCCACGCTCGACCGGTGGATCGTTGCCTCGCCGCAAGATACCGTTGTGCGAGTGCCGTTTGCGATCACGCCCTTCGGTACCCTGCTCTTCTACCGGAAGCTCACCGCCACGGACGAAGACGTGGCAACGCTGAACCCCGTCACGCGCAGCACCAGCATCCTCAGTTGGGACGCGGTGGATTTCTTCAACAGCGTGCTGAGCGATGCGGACTCGGTCGATGAATTCATCCATCCGGACATGCTCGAAACAGCGCAGCGCGAAGCCGGCCCGCTCGCGGCCGGCGAGGTGTACTACGTCGATCCGATGCTGCTGTCCATGCAGATGCTGAAGATCGTCAAGACGGATGCGCTGGCGCTCCACCAGAAGCTTCGCGCGGAGGTCGATCGCGAAAGCGCCCCGCCTGCATCGCCGCCCAACAGCGTTTCCGCGGCCATGCCCGCGGAATACCGCGAGACCTTCGGGAACACGGAAAGAGACAGCGACAGCCCAAGCGGCTTGTTCCTGTCGACCTACATCGACTGGCGCCGGCTGCTCGCGCTCGACGGCAATGGCGGCTACCAGCTGCTGTTCTGGGAGAACGACGAAAAGACGGGCGAGGCAGCGGGCGTGCGGCACTACAGCGGGCCGTACCAGGTGATGGAAACAGAGGGCGGCGACCGCCTGGTGCAGCTCGACGTGGAGCTGAACGAAGATTCGCTCGGCAGCGATGCCAACGACGAGCGCTTGTACGTCATGCGAAGCGGCGGCGAATCGTGGCTGCTGCAGGAGGGCTCCATCGAAGACATCGCAACGTCCATCGGCGCCGATGGAACGATGGGCCGGTCTGAACACTACTTTCGGCCCGTGCGGTTGAGCGGCCCCTTTCCTGCCGACGAGCCCGACGGAACTACCGCCCCGCCCTTCGAAGACCTGCCAGCCGCGCTGCAAGCCCTCGTTCACCGCGAACCGCTGCGGGCCACGATCATCGAGGTCAGTGCAGAAAGCGATCCCGAAGAATCGACCGTGATGGTCAGGGTGAACCTGGGAAGCAACCATGGCCTGCGGATGAACATGCCGCTCATGTCGCCCAAGGGCAGCCCGCGCGAGCTTTACGGCTGGGTGTGGGAGATGGACGCCGAGCGCTGCGGGGTCGGCATCGAAGTGGCGTGCGACTCGGCGGGTGCGATCGTCGATGGGCCGCAGATAGGGGACGTGCTTGTTACCCGGGCGGATTGAACGGCGCCCGCCGCTTACCGTGGCGGTCCTTCAACCCGCCATCCAACCTTCGACAAAGCGCGACAACAGCTCGCGCTTTTCGCCCACTTCCGCTATCAGGTATTGCCGGGCATGCTGCTGGGCCAGTTCGCTCGCCAGGAACCATTGCTCGCGCGTTTCGCCGCCCTGCGGCGGCGGCTTGCCCCAGATGGCGCTTTCGCCGAGAAAAGCCTCCGTGACCGGCAGGCGCCCGTCGGTTCGGCCCAGTTCCGACAGGGGGTTGGTTGAGCCGCCGAGGGTCACGCGGACGTGAACGGCATCGCCTTCCACGTGGATGGATGCACCCAGCCCGCCCGCCTGGAGCACACTCCACAGTTGTTCGGCGGAAGCGTGGCGAACCCAGCTTTCCAACGCCCGCCTCAGGCTTTCAGTGATGATTTCTTTGTCCATACGGCAATATTTCACACTTTTCCAAAGTGATTTCACCAGCATCGGCCCTGTCCCGCGCCGAAAAGGTGATTGGCATGGCATCTTGCGGGTTGCTGTCATGCATCGCAAGAAGAACAAGAACTCCGACGACAGGGGCGCATAAGGTTTCGAAGCTCAAGCTCGTTGCACCCGCCTCGGCGGGTATTTTTTTGTTCCGCCGCGCGGGCTACGCTATATTTCCTGTCATGGAAAAGGCGTCAGACTTAGGCAAACCCACTGTTCCCATCGACCTGATCGGTCCGGAACACTGGGCCCGTTCAAGCCGCCGCAGCGGCCGCACCACCAAGGTGATCTGCCTGATCGTCGGCGGCCTTGCAACCGCCGGGATCATCGCCTATGGCGTCTTCGGGGGCTTCAGCCGCTGAGCCTCCACCCGGGGTACCGCGGTTCGCTGCGCTTTCGTGCCGTAAACAGTGTTTACGGCACCATCGACAACCGGGACAATCGTTCTCGTCCCCCTGTTGTCGTTTTCAAACAGTGCCCAATCTCACCGTCGCGCGTCGCCGCAATGCTCTTGCGCTGCACCGCCGCTTTCTTGAAGGGGCCATTGCAGCCGGCCTGCCCGCCAAGGGACTGGACCAGGCCTTTGCCAGGAAGATCGAGATCTCCCCCAGCATGTGGAGCCAGATCAAGAGCTCGCGGCCCATCGGCGACAAGCTCGCGCGGCAGATCGAGCGGCACTGCGAAGTGGAAGCTGGCTGGCTCGACAAGGAAGACCGCGCCTCCGAAGCGCCCGACGCGGCCGAAGAGCGCTTCATTGCGGCCGCGCGCGAGGCCTGGCGCCAGGCCAACGCAAAGGGAAAAAAAGAGCTCAGCGGCTGGCTCAAGCAGCGCGCACGCGGGCCGAGCGAAGAGCCGCAGGCCTGAGTTTTTCTTCAGGCGGCAGCAGAAGACGGCGATGCGCGCAGGATGGCCGTGCGCAAGTCTTGCGGAATTTCCACCGCACGATGGCTCTCGAGCGAAGTCGTCACCAGCACCTGCTTCACCTGCATGCGCAGTTCGCCGCTGGCCGGCTCGAAACAACGCAGGACGAGCGACATCGAGCGTGAGCCCAGTCGTTCGACAGAAAGGCCGAGCGCGACCTGGTCGCCCATGCGGCTCACGGCGCGAAAGTCGGCTTCGAGCCGAACCGTGGGCAAGCCGATGCGCCGCTCCGAGATGAGCGCGTGGTAGTCGATGCCGAGCCCTTCGCCCACCCAGTCTTCCACCAGCCCGTTGAGCATGACGAAGTACTGCGGGTAGAACACGATGCCCGCGGGGTCGCAGTCGGAAAAGCGGACCATCCGCGTGCGGCGGAATTCGGCCCGGGGCGCTTGCGTCTGGCTTGCGGTCATCAGCCCTCCTCGCCCGAGGGCTCGCTGCGCATCACGTGCACACGCAGTTGGCCGAGCTGTGCATGCATCTGCTTCACGGTCTTCATGTCGAGGCCCGAGAACATTTCGAGAATCCATTGCTCGTGCTCCTTGGCCATGGCCTCGAAGCTGGCGCGGCCCTTGGGTGTGAGGCTCACGATCCACGAGCGTCGGTCGTCGGGGCTGTGTGCGCGCGCCACCACACCGTCGCGCTCGAGTTCGTCCGTCAGGCCGGTCACGTTGCCGCCCGTCACCATCAGATAGCGCGACAGCACGCGCATCTTCAGGCCCTCTTCGTAGCGATACAGCTGCGCCATGTAGTCGAAGCGCGCCAGCGAAATGCCGAAGCGTTCGCGCAGCCGGCGCCGAATTTCGGCCTCGATCTGCGTGGTACTTGCGAGCATGCGCAGCCACAGCTTGAGCATGGCGTGGTCTTCGCGGCCCGCGCGCGCCTCGTGGCCGAGTTCTTCGGCGTCGCTGAGCGCGGCGTGCGAGGCATCGTTGCGCATTACATGACCTCCCCGCCGGAAACCGATACCGACTGCCCGGTGACGGAGGCCGCGCCCTCGCCGCACAGCCAGCGCACTGCATCGGCCACCTCGGCGGGCTGCACGATGCGCCGCTGCGGATTGACGTTGGAAAACTCGGCCAGCGCATCGGCTTCGCTGCGGCCAGTCTTGCCGACCACGTTGGCGACGCTCGCGCGCAGGATATCGGTGTCGGTGTAGCCGGGGCATACCGCGTTCACCGTCACGCCCTTGCGGGCCACTTCGAGCGCAAGCGAGCGCGTAAGGCCGATCACGCCGTGCTTGGCCGCCGTGTAGGCGGCTACATAGGCGTAGCCCTTCTGGCCGGCGGTACTCGCAATGTTGACGATGCGGCCCCAGCCCGCCTCGAGCATGTCGGGCAGTGCCGCCTGCGCGCACAAGAAGCAGCCCGTCAGGTTGACCGACAGCATGCGCTGCCAAAGCTCGACCGAGGTCTTGAGAAAAGGAGCGCTTTCCGCGGCGCCGGCGTTGTTCACCAGGATTGCGATGGGCCCTCGCCCGGCGCGTGCCTGCGCGAAGGCCGCCTGCACCGCTCGCGCATCGGCCACGTCGGCGGCGACGACGCCGTGGCCCTGGCCCGGTAGCGAAGCGGCCACGCGCTGGAGCGAATCGATGTCGCGCCCGAGCAAGGTCAGCGTGGCGCCTTCGGCGGCGAGGGTGCGGGCGATTTCGGCTCCGATGCCGCGCGCGGCGCCAGTCACCAGGGCGTGGCGGCCGCTCAATGGATTTGCATGCATACCTGAAATGTTTAGTTCTGAACGATTCTAGCGAATGTGGCTTATCGCCTGTTCAGCGCACGGTCCCAGGTCTGCGCGCCGACCCCGCGGTCGCGCAGCTTGAACTTCTGCACCTTGCCGTTCTCGGTGCGCGGCAGGTCGGGCAGCACATCGACGTAGCGAGGCACCGCAAAGTACGGCAGGCGGCTTTCGCAGAAGCTCATCAGTTCCAGCGGATCGATGCGCTCGCCCTCGCGCGGCACCAGCGCGGCCATGACCTCGTCTTCAGCCAGTTCGGAACGCACCGGGTATACCGCGCAGGACGCAACACTGCGATGGCTCAGCAGCACCTGCTCGACTTCGAACGAAGAAATGTTTTCGCCGCGCCTGCGGATCGCATCCTTGATGCGGTCGACAAACCTGAAGGCTCCGTCGGCGTCGCGCACCACGCGGTCGCCGGTGTGAAACCAGAGATTGCGCCAGGCCTCCACCGTCTTCTCGGGCATGTTGAAGTAGCCGCTTGCGAAGGCATGGGGCTCGTCCGCGCGCAGCAGCAGCTCGCCGGCTTCTCCGGCGGGCAGCTCCGCATCGCCTTCATCGGCAACACGCGCCTGGAAGCCGGGCCGCAGCCACCCCATGACGCCGCCGCGCGGCGAATCGGGCGCGGTGGCAATGGCAAAGTTGGTCTCGGTGGAACCATAGCCCTCAAGCAGGCGCACGCCGGTGCGTTCGAAAAACGCCTTGCCGGCGGCATCGGGCACACCGGGCCCGAGGCCGATCCGCACGCGATGGTTGCGCTCGCCCTCGCCCGCGGGTTGCGCAAGCAGAATCGGCACCATGGCACCCAGCAGGTAGACCACGGTGGCGCCATTCGCATGCATCGCAGGCCAGAAGCCCGAGGCCGAGAAGCGCGTTTCAAAGACAACCTCTGAGCCCGTCAGCGCGGCTTGCGCAAAGGTGTTGAGCGCATTGATGTGAAAGAGCGGCAGCGTGGTGCACAGCACGTCGTCCGCCGCCACGCCGAGCACCTCGGCGCTGTTCACGCCCCACCAGAAATACTGCGCATGCGGGCAGACCACGCCCTTGGCCGGGCCCGTGGTGCCCGAGGTATACAGAATGGCGAGCGGGTCGCCGGGCTGCACGTCGGCCGGCGCAGCGGGCGGGCTGCCGGAGGGATACGCCAGCACGCGCACGCTGGCCGGTGCGAGCCACGCGGCGGGTTCGCCGCCGGCCGCCTCGCCGACGATCCAGATTTCCTTGAGCTTCGTTCGCCCGAGGTCCGCGGCCTGCAGGCGGCTCAGAAAACCGGCTTCGATGACCAGCAGCTTCGCTTCGCTGTGTGAAAGGAAGTACTCGATCTGCGGCCCCATGGAGGCGGTGTTGATCGGCACCGTCGAAGCGCCGATCCAACCGGCACCTAGAAAGTTTTCCAGAAACTCGATGCGGTTGCCGCACATCACGGCCACGCGGTCTCCGCGCTCGATGCCCGCTTGCGCGAGTGCCCCCGCGCGAGCGCCTGCTGCTTCTGCCGCATCGGCGTGCGACCAGCGAGAGCCCGCGATGCGCAGCAACGGGCGCGTGCCGAACATTGCCGCCTGCCGCTGCAGCATGGCCGGCAGCGTTCGCTGTGCCGGGGGCACTGCGCGCGGTTCACTCGTCATCGTGCGTGCCTCCGCCAAGATAGGTGGCCTGCACACGCGGGTCGCTCGCCAGCTCGGCCGAAGCGCCCGACAGTGCGATCTCGCCGGTTTCCAGCACGTAGCCCTGGTCCGAGGTTTCAAGCGCCGCGCGCGCGTTCTGCTCCACCAGCAGGATCGACACGCCGTCTTCGCGCAGCTTGCGCACGATGGTCAGAATGTCCCGCACGATGAGTGGCGCAAGGCCGAGGCTAGGCTCGTCGAGCATCAACAGGCGCGGCGCCGACATGAGTGCCCGCCCCACCGCCAGCATCTGCCGCTCGCCGCCCGAGAGCGTGTCGGCGCGCTGCGCGCGGCGCTCCGCGAGCCGCGGAAAGCGGTCGTACACCGATTGCAGCCGCTTCTTCATCGCATCGCCTCGCAGCCGCTTGGCATAGGCGCCGAGCTGCAGGTTGTCGAGCACGGTGAGCTCGCCGAACAATTCGCGCTTCTCGGGCACGAGGCACAGGCCGCGCTCCACGCGCGCCTCCACATCGAGCCCTTGCAGGTCTTCGCCTTCGAAGCGCAGCGTGCCCTTGCAAGGCAGCAGGCCCATGGCCGCGGCCAGCAGCGTGGTCTTGCCCGCACCGTTCGGGCCGATCACCGAGATGATCTGCCCGGGCTGCAGGTCGAGCGAAACGCCGCGCACCGCCTCCACCTGCCCGTAAGACACATGCAGATCGCCAATCTCCAGCATCGCGGTCATACCACGCTCCCCAGGTAAGCCGCCTGCACACGCTCGTCGGCGCGCACCGCGGATGGCACGCCCTCCACGAGCTTGGAGCCGAAGTTCATCACCACCAGCCGGTCCACCAGTTTCATCACGAAGTCCATGTCGTGTTCGACGATCAGGATGGTCACGCCCTCCTCGCGCAGCTTGCGCAGCAGGTCGCCAAGCGCCATCTTTTCCTTGCGGCGCAGGCCCGCCGCGGGCTCGTCGAGCACCAGCAGCACCGGGTCTGCAGCCAGGGCGCGCGCAATTTCGAGAATGCGCTGCGTGCCCAGCGGCAGGCTGCCCGCGAGCTCGTGCGCGCGGTCACCCAGGCCGATGCGGTCGAGCTGGCGCTGCGCCTCCTGCAGGATCTGTTTTTCCTCGGTGCGGTCCAGCCGCAGGCCGGCCTTCAAGACGCCCGATCGCGTGCGCGAATGCGCGCCCAGCGCCACGTTGTCGAGCAGGCTCATGTGCGGCCGCAGCTTCACGTGCTGGAAGGTGCGCGCCAACCCGAGCCGAGCCACCTGGCGCTGCGGCATGCCGGCGATGTCGTGCTCCAGAAAGCGCACCTGGCCCGCGCTCATCGGCAGCGTGCAGGTCAGCAGGTTGAACATCGTCGACTTGCCCGCGCCGTTGGGGCCGATCAGGCCGACGATCTCGCCCGCATTCACCTCGAAGCTCACATCGTTCACCGCCACCAGCCCGCCGAAGCGCTTGACCGCGCCCTTCACCGACAGCACCTGCGTGCCACGCGCGGGCAGTTGCCGATGCGACAGCGGTTCAACCGCGGGTGCTTCATAGCGCGATGAATCCTGCGTGACGGCCCGGCGACGCGTCCAGCGGCGCAGCAGGCCCATGAGACCGCCTCGCGCAAAGTGCAGCAACAGAATGAACAGCGTCGCGAACGCCACCGCCTCCAGCTGCCCGGCACGCTGCGTGAGCATGGGCAGCACGTCTTGCAGGCCGTTCTTGAGCACCAGCACCAGGGCCGCGCCCACCAGCGCACCCGCCAGTTGCCCGAGCCCGCCGGCCACTGCCATCAGCAGGTACTCGATGCTGGCCCGCACGTCGAACGGCGATGGGCTCACGAAGCGGTTCATGTGCGCGTAGAGCCAACCCGCCAGGCCCGCAAAGAGCGCGGCCGTGACGAAGAGCGTGAGCCGCACACGGTAAGCATCCGCACCCACACTGGCCAGCAGCGTGGCACCGCCGCGCAGCCCGCGAATCGCGCGGCCTGGGCGCGACTGCAGCAGGTTGTGGCTGAACAGGCAGGCCAGCCCGACCACCACCCAGATCAGGTAGTACATCGACCGCGGATCGGCCAGCGACCAGCCCGCAAACTGCAGCGCTGGAATGTTCGACAGCCCCGTGTGGCGCCCCAGCGCATCGACGTTGCCGAAGAGCATCGCGATCGACAGGCCCCACGCAATGGTGCTCAGCGGCAGGAAGTGCCCGCCCAGCCGCAGCGTGAGCATGCCGATGGCGAGCGCCGACAAACCGGTCAGCAGCAGCGCGAACAGAAGGCCGACCCATGGCGACATGCCCTGCGTGGTCGTGAGCCACGCCGTCGCATAGGCCGCAATGCCCACGAAGGCCGCCTGGCCGAAAGAGGTTGCGCCACCCACGCCGGTGAGCAGCACCAGCCCGAGCGCCACCAGCGCGCCGATGCCGATGTCGTTGAGCAGCGAAACCGTGAAGCTGCCCGCCACCGCCGGCACCAGCGCCAGCACGACGACCACCAGGGCGATCCAGCCCATGCGTTTGCGGTTGCCGTTCATCATTGGTCCACCTCGTCTTCTTCCTCTTCGGAATGCGCCGCCATGAAGGACCGCAGCATGAGCACCGGTATGAGCAGGCTGAACACGATCACGTCCTTTAATGCCCCGCTCCAGAACGAGGCGAAGCTTTCCACCACGCCGACCGCGAGCGCACCCACGGCCGTCATCGGGTAGCTCACGAGCCCGCCGATGATCGCGGCCACGAATGCTTTCAGGCCGATGATGAAACCCGAGTCGTAGTACATGGTCGTTACCGGTGCGATCAGCACACCGATGAGACCGGCAAGCAGCGAGGCACAGCCGTAGGCCAGCAGCGCGGTGCGTACCGGCCGGATGCCGACCAGCCGCGCGCCCACCCGATTCACCGCCGTGGCGCGCAGCGCCTTGCCGGCCACCGTGCGCTCGAACACCAGGAAGAACAGCCCGCTCAGCACAATGGCCGCGCCCACCATCAGCACCACCTGGCCGCTGACGGTGAACCCGTCGCCCAGCGTGAACACCGCGCTTGTGAGCGGCGTGGTGCGCGAGCCTTCAGGGCCGAAGAACAACAGGCCCAGGCCCGAGAGCAGGAAGTGCAGCGCCAGCGAAACGATCAGCAGCACCAGCACCGAAGCGTCGGCAATCGGCTGGAACACCACCCGTGCGAGCAGCGGCGCGATGGGCACCACCAGCAACACTGCCACCGCGATATGCACCGCCACCGGCACGCCCGGCCGCGCCGCGAGCCATGCAAGAACGCAGGGAATCGCGGGCAACACGCCCCACGTCAGCACCGCCTTGGGAATGCGGGCGGCTTCACCGCGCCGCAGCAGGCTGCCGACTTCGGTTACCAACGCCAGCGCCGTGAGCACGGCAACCATGCCGATGGTCGGCGGCACGCGGCCGGTTTCGAAGGCCGCGAGCGACAGTGCGGCAAAGGCCGCGATGTCGCCGAACGGCACGAAGACCACCCGCGTGACCGAAAAGATCAACACCAGCCCGAGCCCGGCCAGCAGATAGACGGCACCGTTGGCCAAGCCGTCGGTGACAAGGATCAGCGCCACGTCCCATGTCATAGAAAGCCCCCGGGCAAAGTCTTCGTCGTCAAGTGGTTCAAGGTGCGAGCTTCCATTGGCCGTTGTCGAGCTTGACAATCACGCGGGCGCGTTCGTCCACGCCGTAGAGGCTGCCGGGCTTGAAGCTGTACACGCCGTGCGTGCCCACCACTTCCTTGGTGCTGAAGATGGCATCGCGCAGCGCCACGCGAAACTCCGCCGTGCCCGGCTCGGCCTTCTTCATGGCGCGCGAGGCGGCGTCTGCAAACACCAGCCAGCCGTCGAAGGAATAGGCCGAGAAGGCATCGCTGGTCGGCGCGTTGTTGACCTTCTGGAACACCGCGCGGAAATCGGTGGCGATCTTCTTGGTCGGATAGTTGTCGGGCAACTGCTCGGCGACGATCACCGGGCCGGTGGGCATCAGTGCGTTCTGGCCGGCGGCACCGACCACGCGCACGAAGTCGGGGTTGATGAGGCCGTGCTGCCCGTACACGCCGCCCTTGTAGCCGCGCTCCTGCAGCGCAAGGAACGGCAACGCGCCCGGCGTGCCGGCGCCGCCTGTCATCACTGCATCGGGCCGCAGCGCGACGATCTTCAGCACCTGCCCGGTCACGGAGGCATCGGCGCGCGCGTAGCGCTCGTTGCTCACCACCTTGATGCCGGCTTCGGGCGCGGCCTTCATGAGCGCGTTGTAGACCAGGTCGCCCCAGGCGTCGGTAAAACCGATGTAGCCCACGGTCTTGACGTTGTTGCGTTTCATGCGCTCGACCACCGCATCGATCATCAGCTGCGTGGGCTGCGCAACCGTCATGACCCATGCGTTCTCGTTCGGATCGAGCAGGATCGGCGTGAGGCCGATCATCGGCGTCTTCGCGTCGCGGCCGACCTGCGCCATCGCGATGGCGGCCGGCACACCCGATGTGCCCATGAGCACATCGACCTTCTCCTCTTCGACGAGCTTGCGCGCATTGCGCCCGGCGGTCGTCGGGTCGGAGCCATCGTCCAGCACGATGAGCTGCACCTTGCGGCCATTGATCTCGGGCTTGTAGGCCAGCGCGGCCTGCATGCCCTTGGCATACGGCACGCCCAGCGAGGAGTTGGGGCCCGAGAGCGACACGCTCAGGCCGACCTTGAGGTCGGCCGCAAGCGCGCCCGCAATGCCGCAGGCGGTCAGCGCCGCGGCGATGGCACCGCGCGTCAAGATCAGCATCAGGCTCTTCATGTCGTAGCTCCAGTGAGAAAGAATGGAAGGAACGGAAAACTCAGATGAACAACTGGATGGCCGGCAATGCACGCGCGGCGTTGAGCAGGTCGATGCGCTTCTCGCGGATGCGCCAGCCCGAGGGCGTCTGCGCCAGGTGGTGGCGGGCCGTGCCGCTCAGCAATATCTGGGATTCGCCGCGCGCCTCGACGTAGAGGAACGGCGTGCGAAGGCGCACCTCGTCGTCCGTCTCGCTCTCGATGCGCGAAGGCTGGAGCACATGCTGGCTGTGGCTTGCGGGATGCTGCGAATGGGCGCGCGGGTTCTTCAGCCTGTCCACACGCAGCTGCAAAAGCAGCCGGTCTTCGTAGGCCAGCGAGTTGTGCGAGAACGGATCGGCCTGCGCGGCGCCGAGCAATGGAACCCAGTAATGGCCGTCGTCGGCAAAGAGCGCCAGCCAGTCGTCGAAGCGCCGTTCGTCGAGCAATGCGGCCTCATGAGCGACAAAATCGCGCGGGTCGCCGGTCATGCTGCCACCGCCGACGCCATCGCCTTCGCCCAGGCGCGGAACTGGTTGCGCATGAGCAGTTCGTTGGTGCCGTTGGTGGTGATGGTGGTTTGCGCGAGCTCGGCCGCGTCGAAGTTACGGTGCAGGCTCACCCACTCGTTGCCGCCGGCGCGCAGGCCCTGCTGGATGCTTTCGAACAGGTGCACGTCGTCGTGCGCCACCACCGACATCGGCGAGAAAACGAGCCGGTTGTAGCTCATCGCACGCTCGAAGAGCAGCGCCGGCGCGCCCGCTGCGCGGAAGCTCCAGGCCTCGATCAGCGTGCGGTCGACGGCCAGCGGACGGATCACCCGGATGGCCTGTGGAGAGCCCTTTACCGAAAGGCTCGGATACAACACCGAGTTCTGCGGCGAGCGCTGCAGGATGTCGGCCGCGCGCTCGGCGCCGTGCGCGGCCTGCATCGCGGCCTCGTACTCGGGCAGTTGCGCATAGTTGGAGTGAATGCTGAAGTTGACCCCCAGCACGCTGTGGCCATTGGCGAACACCCGCCCGCCCATCTTGTCGAAGAACTCGTAGCCAGAGCCGAAGGGAAGGATCTGCTCCATCGCCATCGGCTTGGGGTCGGTGGGCGCATGGCCCTCCCACAGCGCCTCGGCCGCCTTGGTGGCCGACTCGTGCGTGGACATCGGATGCACCGTGTCGTTGACGTTCTCGAGGTACATCTTCCAGTTGCAGTGGACGATGTTGCGCAGCACGCCGCCGCCTACCGTGAGATTGCCCTCGGGCGAACGGTCGACCATGTTGTCGATGGCGCCGAGCACCTCGCCGAAATAGTCTTCGAACGACGGACCAGCATCGCAGAGGCGCACGAAGACGAAGTCGCGGTACACCTTCACGTGCTTCACCACCGACAGCCCCTGGCCCGATTCGCAAGCCTTGAGCTGGGTGCCCTCGTAGCCGTTCTTCAGCGGCAGGCCGAGCGGCGCGCCATCGAGCTTGTAGGTCCACGCGTGATACGGGCAGCGAAAGAAGCGGCCGGTGTTGCCGCTCTCGTCCGTGACCAGCTGCGTACCCTTGTGGGCGCAGCGGTTGTACATGACATGCACCGCGCCATCAGGCTGCCGCACCATGAGAAGCGGCCGGCCCGCGACTTCCTGCGTCACGAAATCGCCCGCCTCCGGCACCTGACTCGCATGGCCGAGAAAGACCCAGGTGTTCGCGAACAGGCGCTCCTGCTCCAATGCGAAGATCTCTTCGCTCAGGTACAGATCGCGATGCACGCGGTCGTCCTGCACCAAGGCGGCGATGCGGTCGGGATGATGGCGGTAGCTGGTCATCGGCGGGCGCTCGGTTTTTCTGTCAGGGAACCAGCTTCCACTGGCCCTTGTTCATCTGCACGATCACCACGCCGCGCTGGTCGGAGCCATAGCGGTCGTCGGGCTTGAAGGTGTAGATGCCATGCGTGCCCACCAGCTCCTTCGTACTCACGATCGCGTCGCGCAGCGCCGCGCGGTACTGCGGCGTGCCCGGCTCGCCCTTCGTGCGCGAGGCGGCATCGGCCAGCAGCAGGTAGGCGTCGTAGGTGTAGGAGGAGAAGGCATCGGTCGGCACCGCACCGTTCACCTTCTGGTAGGCGTTGCGAAAGCCCATCGACACCTTCTTGATGGGGTTGCTGTCAGGCAGCTGATCGGCCACGAGCACCGGGCCGCTCGGCACCTGCAGGCCTTCGATGGAGGCGCCGCCCACGCGCACGAAGTCGGCGTTGATGAGCCCGTGCGTACCGTAGATCTTTCCCTTGTAGCCCCGATCGGCGAGCGCGATGTAGGGCAACGCCCCGGGCGTGCCGGAGTTGCCCGCAAACACGGCATCGGGCCGGGCCGCGACGATCTTCAGCACCTGCCCCGCCACCGATGAATCGCTGCGCGCATAGCGCTCGTTCGCAACCACCTTGATACCGGCCTTGTCGGCGCTTTTCGCCAGCGAGTCATAGGCCAGGTCGCCGAGCGCATCGGAAAAGCCGATGAAGGCCACCGTTTTCACGCCAGACTTCTGCATGCGCTCCACCACACCCGCGACCATGAGCGGGAACGGCTGTGACACGGTCACGGTCCACGCGCCCTCGGGGCCGGCAATGGTCACGGGCGTGGGCGAGATGAGCGGCGTGTTGAGTTCGCGCGCTACGGAGGCTATGGCCATGGCGCCCGGTACGCCGGAAGTGCCGATGAGCACGTCGACCTTGTCTTCGGTGACGAGCTTGCGTGCGTTGCGCCCGGCGGTGGTGGGGTCGGAGGCATCGTCGAGCACGATGAGCTGGACCTTGCGGCCGCCGATTTCCGGATGCTCGGCAATGGCCGCGCGTATGCCCTTTTCGTAAGGCACGCCAAGTGCGGCGACGGGGCCTGAAAGCGAGCTGATGAAGCCGATCTTCAGGTCGGCTGCCATGGCTTGCGCGGCGGCCATTGCAACGGCTGCGAGGCCGAGGATGCGGACCGTGTTCTTTTTCATTGAGCTTGCTCCAGCAGGTGATGTTTCAGGGGACCAGCTTCCACTGGCCCTTCTCGAGCTTCACGACAACACGTGAACGCTCATCGGAGCCATAGCGGTCGTTCGGCTTGAAGTTGTAGACCGAGTGCGTGCCCACCAACTCCTTGGTGCTCACGATGGCGTCGCGCAGCGCTTCGCGGAACTGCGGCGTGCCCGGCTCCGCCTTGGTGGCAAGTGCACGTTGGGCGGCGTCGAGGTACAGCAGCCACGCATCGAAGGTGTAGGCCGAGAAGGCGTCGGTCGGCGGTGCGCCGTTGGCCTTCTGGTAGGCCGCGCGGAAGTCCATCGACACCTTGCGGATCGGGTTCTCGCTGGGCAACTGCTCGGCAACGATCACCGGCCCGGTGGGGGCCAGCAAGCCCTCGACCGACGCACCGCCAACGCGCACGAAGTCGGGGTTGATCAGGGCATGCATGCCGTAGATCTGGCCCTTGTAGCCGCGCTCCGCGAGCGCCAGGTAGGGCAGCGCGCCGGGCGTGCCCGAGGTGCCTGTGATCACCGCATCGGGCCGCAGCGCGACGATCTTCAGCACCTGGCCGGTCACCGACGAATCGCCGCGCGCATACCGCTCGTTCGACACGATCTTGATGCCGGCCGGCTCCGCGCTCTTCTGCAGCGCGCCGTAGACCAGGTCACCCCACGCGTCCGAAAAGCCGATGTAGCCCACCGTCTTCACGCCCGACTTCTTCATGCGCTCGACCACCGCGCTCACCATCAACGGCGCGGGCTGCGGCAGCGTGACCATCCATGCGCCCTCTTCGCCTGGCAGGTTGGCGTTGGCGATGGAGATCAGCGGCGTTTTCGTTTCGCGCGCCACGCCGGCAATGGCCAATGCGCCGGGAGAACCCGCGGTGCCGATGATGACGTCGACCTTGTCCTCGTCGATCATCTTGCGGGCGTTGCGCGCGGCCGTCGTCGGATCGGAGGCATCGTCGAGCTGCACCAGCTGGATCTTGCGGCCGCCGAGGTCGGCCTTGTAGGCGATGGCGGCCTTCATCCCTTTTTCATAGGGAATGCCGAGCGAAGACACCGGCCCCGAGAGCGACGTGATGAAGCCGACCTTGAGATCTGCGGCCCACGCGCTGGCGGCGCTGAGTGCGCCGAGGCCCGCGGCAATGGCCGCGAGGGTGCGAATTCGGTTCAGGACTTTCATGGCGGTGCTCCAGGGTGTTGTGGGTGGTGAACGAAACGAACGCTGAAAAACTAGAGGGCGAGACTGCCGACGCTGGTTCCGCCGCAGACGTACAAGACCTGTCCGGTGACAAAGCTGTTCTCGGGCGCGGCAAAGAAACGCACGGCGCGTGCCACGTCGGCCGATTCGCCAAGGCGCTTGACGGGCACTGAGGCCGCGAGCGCGCGTTCCTTCTCGCTGCCGGCTTCGACCACGTCGTAGAACATGTCGGTGCGGATAGGACCTGGTGCGACCACGTTCACCGTGATGCCGTCGGCCGCGAGTTCGAGAGCCCAGGTGCGCGCCATGCCCAGCATGCCGGCCTTGGTGGCGGAATAGCTGGTGCGGGTGGCCAGGCCCAATGCCGCGCGAGACGACAACAGCACCACGCGGCCGAAGCGCTGCGCACGCATCACGGGCAATGCACCTTGCACGAGCTGGATCGCACAGCCCAGGTGCAGGTCGACGAGGGCGTCGAGATCGTCCAGCTTCACATCGGACAGGAGCGCAGGGCGGATCACGCCGGCGTTGTGCACGATGGTGGTCGGCGCAAAGCGCTCGACCAGCTCGCGCACCGCCTCGCCCGTTGCCGCCCGGTCGCTCAGGTCGACCTCGATGCTGTGAAGCTTCGCATGGCCGATGTCGGCCTTGCGGCGCGCGAGCGACACTACCTCGTAGCCTTGCGCAAGCAGGTCTTCGCAGATCGCCTTGCCGATGCCCGCGCTGCCGCCGGTAACCGCTGCGACCTTCGGCGTCATGCCTGTACTCCTACCAGCGCGAGCACACGCAGCGGGCTGCCGCTGCCCTTCTCGATCTTCAGCGGCGGGCAGATCAGCACCGCACCCGATGGCGGCAGCAGGTCGAGATTGCTCAGGCACTGCAGGCCATAGCGCCCCGCGCCGTGCATGTAGTAGTGACACGGATAAGGCGGCCGCAGGTGATAGCCCTGGCCCGCATCGGTGCCGATAGCCTCGGAGCCGAAGCCCAGCACGTCGCGCTGCTCCACCAGGAAGCGCACGGCCTCGGTGCTCGGGCCGGGCGTGTGCTGGCCGGTTTCGTCGAAGTTCTGGTACGCCTCGGGGTCGCTGCGCTTGGACCAGTCGGTGCGCATCAGCACCCATGCCCCCTTGGGGATGCGGCCATGCGCGGCCTCGTAGGCCTCGATGTCTTCCAGCGTCAGCAGGTAATCAGGATCATCCTTCACCTGCGGCGAGCAATCGATCACGCAGGCCGGCGCCACGAAGTGCTGCACGGGAATGGTGTCGACCGAGTTGTTGGGCAGGTCGCGGCCCGAGATCCAATGGATCGGCGCATCGAAGTGCGTGCCGGTGTGCTCGCCGCATGAAAAGTTGTTCCAGTACCAGGCCGGGCCGCGCTCGTCGTACTTCGAGACTTCCTCGATGCGGAAGGGCCAGCATTGGCCCATTTCGGGCGGCAGCGCGATCTGCGGGAACTCGGGTGTGAGCGTCTGCGTGAGGTCGATCACGCGGATGCGGCCGCTGGCCATGGCAGTCACGAGGCCGCCGAGGATTTCGGCGGCGGACATCAGTTCGGTGGTCGTCGTCATCGTGGGTTCCTTCTTCAGCCGCCTGCAGCCAGTTCGCGTTCGAGCACCTTGGGGTTGTCGCGCCAGCGCTCCAGCCACTCCTGTGCCACATCGCCGGGGTACACGTCTTCGACGCCATCGCGCAGCGCCTTCACGATGGCGTTGGCCAGCGCGGTGGGTGCCAGCTTGGGCGGCGGCGTGTGCTGGTTCCATTCGTCGTCGATGGGGCCGGGAAACACGTTGATCACGCGGATGCCGGCGGGGCGCATCTCGGCGCGCAGGCACTGCGCGAGCGAATGCGCCGCAGCCTTCGAGGCGCTGAAGGTGCCGTGCGGCGGAAAGTTGCTGAGCGCGTAGATCGACAGCAGGTTGACCCACGCCGTCGCACCCGTTGCACCATCGGCCGAGCGGCCCTTGAGCGCAGGGCCGAACTCCTGCGCGAGGCGCAGCAGGCCGAAGTAGTTGATGTCCATCTCCGCCTTGGCCACGTCGGTGCCGCGGCGCGAGCCGATGCCGAAGGTACGATGCACCTCGGCGTTGTTGATCACGATGTCGACCTTGCCACCGATGGAGCCTGCAAGCTCGGTCACCTGGCGGCCGTTGGTCAGGTCGAGCGGCACGAGCGTCACCTGCGGCAGTACCGAGATGTCGTCCAGTCCATCGCCCATCTTCTTCCAGGGTTCGGCATGGCCGACCCAGACGATGTCGGCGCCGGCCTTCACCAGCGCACGCACGATGGCCTGGCCGGTTTCGGTCTTGCCGTCGGTCACCAGCACCTTGCGGAACTTGGGGTCGCTGGTCATCTCGCGCAGCATCTTGTCGTCGGCCATGTGGGGACTCCCTTCATTCGGAAAGCCAATGAGAACGGCCTGGCCTGCACGGTCGAGCCGGGCGCCCACGCGCACACGTTGTGGCGCATCGCCGACCTCGCCATGCAGGTGAACCATGAGCGTCGGGCCGGCATCCAGGTGCACCAGGCCCAGCCGCCAAGGCAGCCGCTCGCGGAAAAACAGGTCGTTGCTGTGATGCAGCGTGGTGCTGCCGAGCAGTTCGCCCTCGCCGCTTTGCTCGCGCCAACGCAGAGAAGCAGACAGGCACTTGTGGCAAACCTCGCGCGGCGGGTACTGCACGGTGCCGCAGTCTTCGCAGGTCTGAAGCTCGAAGCGGCCTTCGGCGGCGGCTGCGGTGAGGCCGAGCGCCACGCGGCCGCGCGCGCCGGGCGGCAGGTTCATCTGCCGGGTGCGCAGCACCGGGTTCTTGCGCGGGGGGCGCATCAAAGGCATCGTCATGCCGGTCTCCCGAGGATGACGGCGCCTGTGCACAGGCAGCGGTCGTAGGTCACCATGCCGAAGCCGGCGACGAGGCCCAGCTGCGCGTTGGGTACCGCGCGCTTGCCGGCTTGATCGGTGAGCTGTCGGATCGCCTCGACCATGCCGAGGAAACCACCTGCCGCGCCGGCCTGCCCCGCCGAGAGCTGCCCGCCGCTCGTGTTGTTCGGAAAGCTGCCGTCGAAAGTCATCGTGTGGGCCTGCACGAAGGCCGGGCCTTCGCCCTTGTCGCAGAAGCCCAGGTCCTCGAACTGCATCATCACGATGACGGGGTAGTCGTCGTAGGTCTGCACGAAGTCCAGTTGGGCTGGCTGCACGCCGGCCTGCGCATAGAGGTCGTCGCGGTCCATGCGCCAGCCGCCCTGCACCATCACCGGGTCTTCGGCATAGGCGTTGTGCCGCTCGATGGCGCCGCGGATGACGGCGTGCGGCAGGCCCAGGTCGCGCGCGCGCTCCTCGCTCATTACCAGGAAGGCATCGGCGCCGGCGCAGGGCATCACGCAGTCGAAGAGATGGATGGGGTCGGAGATCGGCCGCGCGGCCATGTACTCATCGAGCGTCAATGCCTTCTTGAACATTGCATTCGGATTGCCGAGCGCGTTGGTGCGCTGGTCCACGCAGATGCGGCCGAAGTCTTCGCGCTTGGCGCCGTAGGTGCGCATGTAGTTGGCGGTGATGAAGGCGAAGATCGAGTTCGGTCCGCCCGAGCCGTAGGGGTAGCTCGCGTCCCGCGCAAAGTTGCTGAAGCTGCCGAGCGTCTGGCGGAAGGAGTCGACATGGTTGGTGTCGGCGCCCACGCAGGCGACGATATCGGCATCGCCCGCCTGCACGGCGCGCGCGGCGCGGCGCAGGCACATCACGCCCGAGGCGCCGCCGGTGGGCACGTGGTCGAGCCAGCGCGGCGAAAGCCCCAAGTGCTGAGTGACGCCCACGGCCGTGTCGGGCGCGAGCGAAAAGCTGCTGAGGCACAGGCCGTCGATCTGTTCCTTGGCAACGCCGCTGGACTCGACCAGCGCCTCGATGGCCTGGCCGATGAACCAGTGCGCGGTGCGGGTGGAGTAGCGCACGTAGGGCACGGTGATGGGCACGGCGGCCGCAACGCCTTCGTAGGAGAGCCGTTGCCTGGTCATGCCTGCCCCACTTGTCTTTTCTTCATCGAGCGCGTGTCGATGCAATGGCCCTGCCCCGGTAGTGACTGCGCCATCTCGCGCAGCTGGCCACGCTGGATCTTCTGCGACGGCGTAAGCGGCAGCGCATCGACGAACGCGACGTAACCCGGCGCCTTGTAATAGGCGAGCTGCGCAAGCGCGTGCTGCACGATGCTTGCTGCAACTTGTTCGCGCTGCGACGCATCGGCGACGTCTTCGCGCATCACGATGCAGGCCAGCACCTCGTCGCCGCGCACCGCATCGGGCGTCGCAGCCACGGCCGAGGTCTTCACCGCCGGATGCTGATTCAGCACGCTCTCGACCTCGACGGCCGAGATGTTCTCGCCGCTGCGGCGGATCACATTCTTCTTGCGGTCGACGAAGAAGAAGTTGCCTTCGGCGTCGCGGCGCACCAGGTCGCCGGTGTGGAACCAGCCGTCGGCCCAGGCTTCGCGCGTGGCCTCTTCGTCCTTCAGGTAGCCGGAGAAGAAGTAGCGCTTCGGGTCGTTGCCGGCCGAACGCACGAGCAGTTCACCCGGAGCGTCGGTGCCGACATCGCCGCCGTCGTCGCCCACAAGGCGAATCTCGACGAAGTCTTCCTGCCGACCGAAGCAGCTTGTACCCACGAGGCGCGGCTCGCGGTTGGCCATGATGCAGGCGGCCGCGCCGGTCTCGGTCATGGCCCAGGCCTCGACCAGTGAAAAGCCGAAGCGCTCCTCGAAGGGTGCGTGGTTCTTGCGGTCCACGCCGGCGCCGAAGCCCCAGCGGATTGCGTGGTCGCGGTCCGCGGCAGACGGCGGGGCCGACAGCAGCATCGCGGGCATCACGCCAAGGTAGTGCACGATGGTTGCGCCGCTCTCGCGAGCACTGGCCAGCCAGGTCTTCGGATGAAACCGGTCAAGCTGCACCAGGCAACCGCCCGCCACCAGCACCACCATGGTGGAGAACGCCATCGCATTCATGTGATTGAGCGGCAGCGGCGTGATGACGCGCTCGGCGTCGGGGCGGATGCTGCACACACCGTCGAGGGCGGCGTACCACTCGCCCGCACGCAGGAAGTAGGCGTTGCTCAGGATGCAACCTTTGGGGCGCCCGGTGGTGCCTGACGTGTAGAGCAGGCCGCATTCGGTGTCGGCGCCGATGGGATCGCCGGACCGAGGTGCTGCGGCCTTGGCGCGGGGCACCGCGTCGTCGGGTCCCATGGTCTCGAAGGGCACACCGGCTTGTGCCGCGGCTGCGCGCAGGTCGTTCGCGCGTTCAGGCAGCGTCACGGCCAGGCCGATCTCGCTGTGGCCGATCAGGTAGACCAGTTCGGCCGAACGCATCTCGGCATTGATCGGCACCACGCTCACGCCCAGCGCGTTGAGCGCGAACCAGTGGAAAAGGAACGCGGGCCGGTTCTCCAGCAGCAGCCCCACCCGATGGCCGTGGCCGTAGCCGGCTTTCGCGTAGGCACTGCGAAGCCGCTCGACCTCGGCGGCTGCCTCGCCCCAGCGGATGGCGCCGGCCGGAATGCCGTAGGCGGCGGCGGTGACCGACTCGGTAAACAGGAATTCGGCTCGCGGCGTGCGTGCCGCAGTGGCCGCGAAGACTTGATGGACGGTGGCGTGTTGCATCGCGTCCCTAGATGAAAAGCTGCACGGCAGGCAGCGCCGCGTCGCAGTTGAGCAGGTTCACGCGCTTGAGCGTCATGCGCAGCGTGCCATCTTGCACCGCGAGGTAGTGGAAGAAGGTGCCGACGTAGAACTGCAGCTCATCGCCCTGCGATTCGGTGTAGTGGAACTCGGTGCGCACCACGAAGCGGTTGCCTTCGGCGTCGAAGGTCTCGACCACCGGCACCTGCAGCAGGTGGTGGCAGCGGCTCGGCGGTTGCTGTGAAAAGGCACGCGGGCTCTTGAGGCGCTCAATGCGCAGTTCGCGCAGCAGCTTGTCTTCGTAGAGGTGCGAGGTATGGTTGAGCCCGTCTTCCTGGTCGGGCACCAGCGGCACCCAGTAGAACGCGTCGTCTGTGAAGAGCGCGTTCCACTCCTGGTAGCGACGGGTGTCGAGCAGGCGCGCTTCGTTCACGACGAAGTCGATCAGGTCCTGGCGGGTGATCTGGGTTGAGATGTCGGCGCCGGCCATCACATCGTCTCCGTCATACGCTGCACCCAGCTGCGGTACTGGTTGCGCATCGGCAGCTCGTTGGTTCCGCCCGTGGTGATTTCGCCGCCCTTCAGCTCCGACGGGTCGTAGTCGCGGTGCAGGCTGACCCACTCGTTGCCGCTCGCGTGAAGCCCGGCCTGCATGCCGCGATAGGCCTGCAGGTCGTCGTGGCCCACCACCGAGAACGGCGAGTTGATGAGCCGGTTGTACATGGTGGTGCGCTGCAGCAGCTCGGGCGGCGCGCCCTTCAGGCGGAAGGTCCAGCTCTCGATCAGCGTCTTGTCGGCAGAGATCGGCTTGACCACGCGGATTGCCTGGATCGCGCCCTTGATCGTGAGGTTCGGGTAGTACACGGTGTTGTGCCGAGCCATGCCGAGGATCTGCGCGGTCTTTTCCTCGCCGTAGCGCGCCTTCATGGCGTCGTCGTACTCGGGAATTGCCTTGTACTTGCTGTGGATGCTGAAGTGCACGCCCGTGAAGCTGTGGCCGTGGTCGTAGGTGCGAATGCCCATGTCCTCGAAGAACTTGTAGTCGGACATGAAAGGCACGAACTGCTCCACGGCCATGGGCTTGGGCTCGTCGGCAGGCTTGTCGGCCCACATGCGCTTGGCGGTGCCAGCCGAGGACTCGTGCGCCACCATGGGGTGCATCGTGTCGTTGAGGTTCTCTACGAACATCTTCCAGTTGCACTGGTGCATGAAGCGCAGGCAACCGCCGGCAATCTCGAGCTCGCCTTCCGGCGAGCGGTCGGCCATGTTGTCGATGGAGCTCAGCGAGTCGCCGAAGTACTCGTCGAAGTCGGGTCCCGCATCATTGATCTTCACGAAGATGAAGCCGCGGTAGCTGCGCACATGCTTCAGCGTGGTCAGGCCCTTGGCCGACTCGCACTCGTGCAGCGCCGTGTTCTCGTAACCGGTCTTCAGCGGAATGGCCAGCAGCGAGCCGTCGGTCTTGAAGGTCCACGCGTGGTACGGGCAGCGAAAGAACTTGCCGGTGTTGCCGCACGGTGCGCTCACCAGGCGCGAACCCTTGTGGGCGCAGCGGTTCATCATCGCGCGCACGCTGCCGTCGGTGTGGCGCACGACGATCAGCGGGCGGCCGGCGATCTCGTTGTTGATCCAGTCGCCCGGCTTCGGCAACTGGCTCTCATGGCCCACGTAGTTCCAGGTGTTGGCGAAGAAGTGCTCCTGCTCCAGCTCGAAGATTTCCTGGCTGGTGTACAGGTCGCGGTGCACGCGGTCGTTCTGCACCAGCGCGCGCACGGCTTCAGGGTTGTCTCGGTACGAAGGCATGGTTCTCGTGGCTCCTTCACATGTCGAGCACCAGGCGCGCACCCTTGGCGCGCGAGATGCAGATCTGCATGACGTTGCCCTCCGCCTTCTCGCGGGCCGTGAGCACGTAGTCGCGGTGGTCGATCTCCCCTTCGAGCACGGGCACCGCGCACACGCCGCATTCGCCGCGCTTGCAGTCGAACATCGGGTCGCAGCCGTTGTCGATGAGGCAATCGAGAATGCTCTGGTCGGCCGCGACGGTGAAGCGCTGGCCCGACTGGGCAAGCTCCACCTCGAAGGGCTGGTCGCCTTCCTCGGCGACCGGCTCGGTGAACAGCTCGAAGTGCACGCGGTCGTGCTCCCAGCCGCGCGCCTGGGTGCGGGCCAGCACGACGTCCAGCATGACCTTGGGGCCGCAGACGTAGAGGCGGTCGCCGGCGGGCACATCGTCGAGCAGCGTATCGATGTCGAGCGGTGCGCCGGCTTCGGCATCGGCATGCAAGCGCAGGTCGTCACCGAGCAGCGCCTGCAGCTCGGGCAGGAAGGCCATCAGCTCGCGGCTGCGGCCGGCGTAGTGCATGCGCACCGGCGCCTCTTCGGCGCGGCGGCGCGCGGCCATGGTGGCCAGCGGCGTCACGCCGATGCCGCCCGCCACCAGCACCGAGCCGCCGGGACCGGTGTGCAACGGAAAGTCGTTCTTCGGCGCCTCGATGGCGAGGGTATCGCCCTCTTTCAGCTGCTCGTGCATGAAGCGCGAACCACCGCGGCCTTCGGCTTCCTTGCGCACGGCAATCACGTATTCGGTCGGCGCGTTGGTGGCATTGCGCGTCGTCGCAAAGTTGATCAGCGAGTAGTGGCGCCAGTCGGTCCTGCCATCGGGCAGTTTCACTTGCACGCGGATGTGCGCACCGGCGGCAAAGCCGGGCAGCGCACGGCCGTCTGCCGCGCGCAGGCGCAGCATGCGGATGAGCGGATTGAGTGCGCGTGCCTCGGCAACGCGAAGCTGGAGCGTGGCGGTGGGTGCGGTCATCGTGCGTCCGTTGTCTCTCTTCAGGCCAGTGCGTGCTGCGCCAGCGCGGCTTGCAGCTTGTGGCCGTGTTCGTCGGCGAGCGCGGCATCGCGCAGTTCGCGCAGGGTGGCGGGCGCGAGCCGGGGGCCGGCGCGTTCCACCGCGCGCATCACGGTGTCGTAGTTGCGAATGCCGCGCTCATGCGTGTCGCTGTAGCCCTTGACGAGGCGCTGGCACTGCGCGAGTTCCACCGCCAGCTCCGGGTTGTGCCCCGCGGCGGCGGCGATGCGTTGCAGCCATTCCTCGATGCGGCGGTTTTCCTCGGCATAGCGCATCGTCGAAAGGCGCCAGCGCTTGCATGCCGCAACCATGCGCAGCATCACGTAGCCGTGCAGCGAGCTGGTCTGAATCACCCGGCCGTGCTGCGTGAATCGCTCGACCAGCTTCTTCGGCCATGTGGAGTTCATGAGCCAGCGGCCGATGCCGCCCGGCAGCGTCTCGCAGATTTCCTGCAGGCGCGGATGCATGTATTCGTTGATGGCAAGCACCTGGCCGGGCTGCACGCGGGCCTCGTCGCGCACGCGCTCGAAGCGGGTGGCGCGGGTCTTGAGTGCGGCAACGCGGGCGGTGTCTTCGTAGGACATCCAGAGCGCGAGGTGGCGCGCGGTTTCGCGCAGCAGCCGGTGTGCGCTGTCGCCGGGCAGCGCCGCAATGGCTGCCATGCGATCGAGGTAGAGGCCGGCATAGGCCGGGTCCTGGTAGTCGATGAGGCGGCGCACGCCTTCGAGCAGGAAGTCTTGCGTGGCGAGCGGAAAGTCGCGCTGCACGCGCTCGACCAGCGCACGCACGGCCGGGTGGCGTGGTTGCGGCGTCGGCACAGCCGCGGCGGCTTCCGGCGGTGTCTCACCATCGTCGCCGGCCTGCGCGCGAGCGAATGCGCCTCCAAAGGCATTGAGGCTGGGCTTGACGCCCACGCCGCCGCGCTCGATGGTCGCTTCGAACTGCGCGCGGCTGAATGGCAACACGCCCGAGCCCGCCAGCGCGCCGAAAAGCACCGCGCTGATCACGCTGCCGGATGCCTCGGCGGCCTGCGCCATGTCGAAACGGATGAAGCGCTTGGCCGCGCGGGCCGTGTGTGCGAGCAACTGCGTGCTGTCGACGCGGCCGTCGCCCAGCGCGCTTTTCTCGGCAATGGAGAACACGCGGTGCGTGGATGCGATGAGGGTGGTGCGGTCGCTGGTGACCAGCCCGCGCTGCACCGCGCGGCCCGCTTCCATGAGTTCCGATGCGAGCACCACGTCCACATCGCCAGGCAGCGGCATCAGCGCCAGCACGGGGCGGCCGCCATCCGCTTCGGCCTGCGCCGCTGGATAGAGCTCGACGTAGTAGATGGTGGCCCCCGTGCGCTGCGCCACGCCCGGCACCGAGGTGGTCTGGGCGACGTAGCCGTTGGCTTCGCCCATGTCGACGATCCAGTCGGCGAGCACCCCGCCGCCCTCCCCGCCCATGGCGAGGATCGCGATCTTGATAGGTTGGGCCTTGGTCGTCATCGTCGCTTCAGAAGGCATAGGCTTCGCGGCGGCGCGCCTCGCCGCGCTGCAGCCATCCGATGACGGCGCCGCGCACACGCTCGCGCAGCTTGTCCCAGCCTGTCGGGTTGCTCACGATCTGCGCCTTGTAGAACGAGGGGCACAGCACGGCGGCATGCGAAACGTCGCCGCAGTTGCCGCAGCCCACGCAACTGTCGAGCACGGTGGCAACGGGGTCGATGCGCAGCGGATCGGGGTTGGGCTTGATGGAGAGCGACGGGCAGCCCGACAGGCGAATGCACGAGTGGTCGCCGGTGCAGGCATCCGAATCGACGCCGAACTTTTCGCGCACCATGCGCTTGCCGTCGGCGATGGCCTTGCGCACGAGCGGCTTCTCGCGGCGCTGCTTGTTGAGCATGCACTCCGATTGGGCGATGAGGACCTTCGGCCCTTTCTTGGTGGTGGTGAGCGCTTCTTTCAGCGCATCGCGCATGCCCGCGACGTCGTAGGTTCGGCGCATTGTTTTTACCCACTCCACGCCCACGCCGCGCACTGCACGCTCGATCTCGTGGCCGGTGCTGCGCGTCTTGTTGACGGCGTTCGACGAGAGGATGTCCTGCCCGCCGGTGGCCGAGGTGTAGTTGTTGTCGACAATGATGGTGAGGTTGTCGCTCTTGTTGAACACCGCGTTGGCGACGCCGCTCGTGAGGCCGTTGTGCCAGAAGCCGCCGTCGCCCATTATCGAGATGGCGCGCTTGCCGGCCGGCGCATTCAGCGCCGCCGCACCGGCACCGCCCAGGCCGTAGCCCATGGTGGTGTTGCCGATGTTGAAGGGCGGCAAGATGGAGAACAGGTGGCAGCCGATGTCGGCACTCACATGATGCGCACCGAGTTCGCGCTCGACCAGCTTCATCGCGCTGAAGATCGGGCGCTCGGGGCAGCCGGTGCAAAAGCCCGGCGGGCGCGCATGCACGACGTCGCCGAGCGCCGTCGACGGCATGGCCGGCTCGGGTGCCGCATCGACGCCGATGGCGGCGACTTCCTTCAGCGGGATCACCTTTCGCACCGGTGCGGGAACGGGCAGCGGTGCAAGCCGCTCGTAGCGCTCGCAGAAGGTGCGTGCGCCCTTCAGCAGTTCGGACGCCGTGTATTCGCCGGCCACGGGCAACATGTCCTTGCCGTGCAGCACGGTCGTGGAGCCCGCTTGCCGCAGGATGGTCGCGAGGTTCTGTTCGACGAAGTTGGGCTGCCCCTCTTCGACGATCAGCACCGCACGCTTGCCTTCGCAGAAGCGGATCACTTCGCTCTCGATAACCGGGTAGGCCACGTTCATCACGTAGAGCGGCACCTGGGTGTTGCCGTACACGTCGGCCAGGCCCAGGCGCTCCAGCGCGCGCAGCAGCGTGTTGTAGCTGCCGCCCTGCACGATGATGCCGATGTCGTCGGCGTCTTCGGAGAAAAACTCGTTGAGCTTGCGCTCCTCGATGAAGCGCACGGCGGCGGGCCAGCGGTCCTTCACCTTTTCTTGTTCGTGCACAAAGCTCGCGGGCGGCAGCACGATGCGGCTGACGTCGCGCTGCGGGTTCTCCAGCGCCTCTTGCAGCGTGAACTTGGCGCGCTTGTTGTCGCCTGCAACGAAGTGCCCGTGCACATGGCAGGCGCGGATGCGCAGCTGCAGCATCACGGGCGTGTTGCTGGCCTCCGAAAGATCGAAGCCCGTTTTCACCGCATCGACGATGCTCGGCAGGTTGGGCCGCGGATCGAGCAGCCAGATCTGCGACTTCATTGCAAACGCATGGCTGCGCTCCTGCATGATGGAAGAGCCTTCGCCGTAGTCTTCGCCCACGATGATGAGCGCGCCGCCGATCACACCGCCCGAGGCCAGGTTGGCCAGCGCGTCCGACGCAACGTTGGTGCCCACGGTGGCCTTGAAGGTGACGGCGCCGCGCAGCGGATAGTTGACCGAGGCGGCCAGCGTGGCTGCGGCGGTGGCTTCGCTTGCGCTGTTCTCGAAGCGGATGCCCTGCTCGGCAAGGATGTCCTGCGCATCGGCCAGCACGTCCATCAGGTGCGAGATGGGTGCGCCCTGGTAGCCGGCCACATAGGAAACCCCCGATTCGAGCAAGGCCTTGGTGACGGCCAGAATGCCTTCACCGCGGAACACCTCGCCCCCGGAAAGTCGCAGCTTCTTGACTTCTTCGACGAATGAACGCTCAGCCATGTGGGTCCTTCTTCTTTCTCGTGGGAGGATGCGCTTCAGGTGCCACATCACGCTTTCTATAATGTTGACAAATGAATGTATCCACAATCATGAATTACCCTAGACATGCAAGCAGCGTGCCTGCGGCCGGTATGCGGCGCGTGGCCATGAGGTGCGTTCATGGCTGAGCAACCTCCTGAAACACATCGCTTCGTCGATGACTACCTGCCCGCGCTGCTGGCGCAGGCCAGCCAGCTGATCTCCTCGGAGTTCCACGAGGTGGCGCGCCAGCAAGGCTTCTCCGTTTCCGAGTGGCGCGTGATGGCATCGCTTGCCGGCAGCGAGCCCATCAGCATCGGCCAGCTTGCGCAAGTGACGGTGACCAAGCAGCCCACTGTCACGCGCCTGCTGGACCGCATGGAAGCACGCGGACAGGTCGAGCGGCTGCCCCATGAGAGTGATCGCCGCATCACGCTGGTGCGCATCACGCGCAAGGGGCTGAAGGCGGTGGAGCATCTGATGGAGCTCGCGCGCGACCACGAGCGGCGCGTGCTCGAACCCTTCGGCCTGCGGCGCGCCGAAGAACTCAAGCAGACCCTGCGGCAGATGATCGACCTGCACGTGCATGTGCCGGTCGAGGAGCCGGAGGAAGACTAGGGCACGAGCACCGCGCGGCCCCGGTGGCCGCGCTGCGCGATCCATTCGAGTGCTGCTGCGGCATCGGTCAGCGCGAAGCTGCGCACGTCGAGGTGCAAACGGCCATCGGCCAGGCGCGCGAGCAATCCGGGCGCGGCCGCACGGCCAGCGGCCTCTCGCCTGAACATGTTGAGCGGCAGCAGCGCCACGTCGCGCTGCAGAAAGTGCGCGATGTCCAGCTGCAGCGTGGGGCCCGCGGTGTAGCCGATGAGCACGGCGCGGCCACCGGGCCGCACGGCGGGCAGCACTGCCGAAAGGACGCTTCCCCCGACCGTGTCGATCAACAGGTCTGTACTCGCTGCAGGTGGAGGCTCGGCATCCGGATCGACCGCCGCCACGGTGCAGCCGGCTTCGATGGCCAGCTGCACGACCAGCGAGCCCACGGCACCGCTCGCGCCTGTCACCAACACCTGTTCGCCGGCCTGCAGCCTGGCGACTTCATGCAGCGCCACCCATGCCGATGTGGTGGGCGAAAAGAACGCAGCGCCCAGGGGCATGGGCAATGCATCGGGCAGCACGCCGAGTGCTTCGTCGGGCGCATCGATCAGCTCGCACCAGGTGCCGTCGAACAACGTCCCCAGGCCGCTGCCGCGCAGCCAGACGCGTTGGCCTTCGGCGTAGCGTTCGCTTGCGACGACGATGCCGGCGGCTTCCACGCCCGGCGTATACGGCAGCGGTGGATGCCGCAGGAAACTGCCGCGCCACACGGTGCGGTCGATGTGGCCGACCGTGGCGGCCTGCATGCGCACGATGGCGCGGCCAGGCCTGTGCACCGGGTCGGGCACCTCTTCCAGCGCGGGCACCGCATCGAAACCGTGGATGCGAACGGCCTTCATGGCAGCGTGGAGAGAAAGTCGAGCACCGTGCGTGCGAAGGCCTCCGGCATCTGGTCGGGCAAGGGAACCATGCCGCCTTCGATGTCGACAATGCGCGCCTGCGGCAGATGATGTTGCAGCTCTGCCGCATGCGGCGCAGCGAACGGGTCGTGGGTCGCGCGAATGATGAGCGCGGGTTGCGTCACGCGGCCGATGCGATCTTCCATGCCATACGACGCGACGGCGCGATGGCCCTCTTCAACTCGATGGCCGACTTTCAACGCATCGAGCACGAAGGCCTCGAGCAGATCGGGCCGCTCGGGCGGATAGAAGCCCTGCCGCTTTTGCCACAGTGCCGCGAGATGGCTGCCGTCCTGGCTCGGCGCCACCTCGTCGATGGGTGGCCGCTCTGCCCTTGCGCGGCGAAAGGCTTCGTCGGTGAATGGCGTGGACGACAGCACCAGGCCGCGCACGCGGTCAGGAAAGGCGGCCGCCAGTTCGATGGCGACGACGCCGCCGGTGTGATGCCCGACGACATCGGCATGCGCAATGCCCAGCGCATCGAGCAGCTCACACGCCACGCGCGCCCATTGCTCGATACTCGCCGGCACGCCACCGTCCGCGGAATCGCCGAAGCCCGCAGTGTCCATTGCGATGGACCGAAAGCGCGCACCGATCAGGGGAAGCACTGCGCGGTATTCGGCCCAGCTGCGGGGCGACTGGTGCAGCAGCAGCACGGCTGGCGCATCTGCATCGCCGCACGCCGCGTAATGCACCTGCCCCACCGACAGGTCGGCAAAGGCGCGGTGGATGGTCATGACAGCGTCTCGTCGGCCGGTGCGCGCCACAGGCCCGCATGCTTCAGCTCGCCGAGCGTGCGCGAGAGCACGTCGCGGCGGTAGGCGGCGATGTCGCGGCCCGCATAGCTGTAGAAGCCGCTGCCGGTCTTGAGGCCGAGCTGCCCTTCTTCCACCATCCGATCGACGATGGCGGGCGCGGTGTAGCGCCCCTTGTCGATCGAGGCCGACATTTCGCGGCTGGCATGGTGCAGGATGTCGCAGCCGCCGAAGTCGATGAACTCGACCACGCCAAGTGCGGCGAAGCGCAGGCCCAGGCCGTAGCGCGTGGCCTTGTCGATCTCCTCGGCGGTGGCGGCGCCCTCCTCGATCATGCGGGCGGCCTCGTTCATCACCAATGCCTGCAGGCGCGGCACGATGTAGCCGGGCGACGCGCCGCAGACCACGGGCAGCTTGCCGATTTCTTCCATCAACGACTTGGTGCGTGCGAGCACGGCCGCATCGGTGCCCGGGTGGCAGCTGAGTTCGACCACCGGAATCACATACGCCGGGTTGAGCCAGTGCATGTTGAGGAAGCGCTTGGGCAGCCGCACGAGTGCCGCGAGCTGCGTCACGAGGATGCTGCTGGTGGTCGAGGTAAGGATCGCGTCGTCGCGGCAATGCCGGTTGATCTGCTCGAACGCCGCGCGCTTGGCCTCCATGGTTTCGGGCACGCCTTCAAACACCAGCTCTGCTGCGGCCAAAACCTGCGGTGCTTCGGCGGCGCTCACCAGGCTCACCCGTTCGGCGATGGCCTGTATCTGCTTTGCATCGATCACGCCGAGCTGCGCCAGGCCCGCAAGGCTTGCTTCAATCTCTGCCCTGGCCTCGCCCTGCAGGCGTTGCCAGGCTTCGTCGCTGCGCTGGCGAAGATCGATCAACGAGATGCGGTGACCGGCATAGGCGAACGCAATCGCGATGCCGCGCCCCATGCGGCCGGCGCCCACGGCCGCGAAGCGTGGCAGCGACGCGCGTTCATTCGCCATCGTGCAGCCTTTGCTTGAGCTGTGCCGCGCTCAGGCTGGCAAGGCCCAGGCTTTCGAAGGTGCGCGGGCCTTGGCGCAGGTCGCGGCCGAGAAAACCGCCCACGATGGCAAGCAGCCCGTGTGCGATGGGTGCGTCCACGCCCGCATGGCACGCGGCAGAGGCCAGGAAGGCAAGCCCGAGTTCGGTGTCTTCGGTGATGTAGCGGTGCGTATGCAGATCGATGTTCTCGCGCCAGTCGCCGGACTTGACGAGCTGCTTGTGCGCATCGCCGTACATCCACTGGTCGTTGTTGTAGTGGTCGGCCAGCGGATAGTGCGGCGCACCGTGCCCGAAGGCCTCGCGCACGGCCATGCGCTCGCGGTCGAGCCGGTCGGTCACGTCGCGCACCGCACGCTGGGTGCCTTCGTTGTGGATGTCCCAGCGCTCGAAGTGCTGCAGCGGCGCGGCGTTCATCACCATGAGTGGCGGATGGATGACCGGGCCGGCATTCATGAGCGCGCCCGACAGCGCATCGCCGCAGCCGTGCACGGCGGGATAGGCCCTGCGGATCACTTCGATTGCCTCGGCCTCCTTGCGGGCCGGATAGACGCCGGTCGGCAGGCGGATGGCGCGGATGGTGACGTTCACTTCGCGCTCGCCGTGCTTGCGCGCGAGGTACGGCAGCGTGCCGGTCTCGGCCCAGGCCACGTCGGCACGGCTGCCCGCCTCTTTCACCGTTCGCGCCATCACATAGCTGCCGAAGGTGCCAGGCGGCAGGAAGACGACCTGACCGTCGACCAGGTGCGGCGCCATGGCCAGTGCGATGTCGTGCTGTGCAATGGCCGGCGTGGGAAGAACGATCAGCTCGGCGCCCTTCAGCGCCGCGGCGATGTCGGCGGTGGCGAGCGCAAGCGGCACCTCGCGCGTGCCGTCGGCATCCTTCAGCGTGATGGCGCCGGCTTGCACCACCGCCTCGAGCGCCGCGGCATCGCGGCGCCACAGGCGCACCTCATGGCCGGCTTCGGACAGGTCCGCGGCGGCGGCGTAAGCACCGTGGCCACCGCCAAGAATCGCAATTTTCATGTTCGAACTTTGAAAAAACAGATTCGATGAACCGGCAACCGCGGCGCGGACCGGAGAAGCAATGCGCCATTACATTACTTTTCATGAATTCATATGTCAATCAAATTTCGCTGTAAAGAGCTTCTCGGAAACCCGCAACGAAAAAGCCCGCGCTTCTTGCGAAGCGCGGGCTTTCTTTTGGGACGAGACGGCCGGTCGGCCGCTCCGGAATGGATCAGCGCGTAGGCTTGAACGCACGCTTTTGTGCGTCGCGGGGCACGAACACCTTGCCCGGACCTCCGTGGCCTGCGCCATTGCCGCGCGGTGCGAAGCCTTCGCGGGGTGCAAAGCCTTCACGAGGAGCAAAACCTTCACGGGGCGCGAAACCGCCGCCTTCGCCGCGACCACCACCGTGGTGGCCATGGCCGCCGCGCGGAGCGCTGTTGTCGCCCCAGCCCGGCTTGCGACCGTAACCGCCGCCGCCTTCGTCACGGCCACCGCCGAAACCGGCGTTGTTGCCGCCCTGGAAGCCGCGCGGACCTTGGCCCTGGGCCGGACCGCGCGAGTTGCGGTCGTTGAAACCGCTGGCGCCGGCATAGCCGCCGCCGTTGTTGCCGCGGTAGCCACCGCCGCCGCCTGCACCGCCGTTGCCGAACTTGCGGTCGCGCGACTGGTTGTCGCCGCGGCCACCGCGGTACTCGCCCATGGGCGGACGCGATTGCGGCATGCGCTGTTGCGGCTCGAGGCCTGCAACCACTTCAGCCTTGAACTGCTGGCGGCTGTATTGCTCGATGTCCATGATCTTGCGGCGATCGCGGAACTCGGCAAACGTGATGGCCAGGCCGTCGCGGCCTGCACGGCCGGTTCGGCCGATGCGGTGGGTGTAGTCCTCCGCCTTCATCGGCAGGCCGAAGTTGAAGACGTGGGTGATCGTGGGCACGTCGATGCCGCGGGCGGCAACGTCGGTGGCCACCAGGATCTGAACTTGGCCTTGGCGCAGCGCCATCAGGCGGCGGTTGCGCAGGCCCTGGCTCAGGGCGCCGTGCAGCGCGACGGCGCTGAAGCCTTCTTGCTGCAGGTCGCTGGCGAGGCCGTCGCACTCGACTTGCGTGCTGGCGAACACGATCGCCTGGTTGATGCTGGTGTCGCGCAGCCAATGGTCGAGCAGCTTGCGCTTGTGCTGGCTGTTGTCGGCCCAGTACAGCGATTGCTTGATGTTGGCGTGCTTTTCCTGCGGGCTGTCGATGGTGATGCGCTGCGGCTCGCGCATGACGCGCTGGGCCAGCTGCTGGATGCGCGGCGCGAAGGTGGCGCTGAACATCATGGTCTGCTGGCGCTCGATGGTGAGCTGGTTGACTTCAGCCAGGTCGTCGGAGAAGCCGAGATCGAGCATGCGGTCGGCTTCGTCGACCACCAGGAACTTGACCTGGTCGAGCTTGAGCTGCGACGAGCGCTGCAGGTCGAGCAGGCGGCCGGGCGTGGCAACCACGAGGTCGGCGTTCTGCAGCTTGGCGATTTGCAGCTGGTAAGGCATGCCGCCCACCACGTTGGCAACGCGGAGGCCCCGGCAATGGCGAACCAGCTCGATGGCGTCGTGCGCAACCTGCTGCGCGAGTTCGCGCGTGGGGCACAGGATGAGGGCGCCAGGGGTGGCGGCCTTGAAATGGCGGGCGTTGGTCGGGTCCTTGCGCTTCGGCTTCTTGGGTACGGCCTCGCCGCGGGCGGCGGCTTCAGCGGCCAGGCGCTGGAACTCGGCCTTGGCTTCGGCTTCGGCTTCGGCCTGGCGCTTGAGCAGCGTGTGCAGCACAGGCAGCAGGAAGGCAGCGGTCTTGCCCGAGCCGGTCTGGCTCGAAACCATCAGGTCGACGAAGCGTGCCTTGCCGTCCTGGCCGGCTTCACCGGCCATGGCGAGCGGAATCACCTTGTCTTGCACGGTGGTGGGCTGGGTAAAGCCCAGGTCCGCCACGGCGGCAATCAGTTCCGGCGCGAGGCCAAGCTTGATGAAGCCGTTGGGAACGCGGGCTTCTTCGGCCACGGCCGCTTCGGGAGCGGCGGCGTCGAGCGCCTCGAGAATCGGCGCTTCGGACATGGTGTCCGCGGCAGCGACAAATTCGTTGTTGTTGGTGGATTGCACAGGCGCGAACTCGCCCTGCGCTTCAAAAGCGTCGGTCATGTGAATATCAATCTCAAACGCGAGCGCTGCCGTAGGCGGCGCCCCGTTGGTGGTTAAAAACATCAACCATCCAACGACATTCAACTTCTGGCTTTCGCCGGAGGCTGCGGCCCTTTTTGATCAGCGGATGCGATCGGGCGCGGTGTGCAAGATAGGGAGATGCAAGAGACGCTGAACGGAAAACCCCGATCAGCGAAGCCCTCGATTATGACACGGCTCGGGGTTTTTACCTAATCCGTTAATTTCAAGAAGGTTTCCCGGTAGTGCGCGAGCTCCTCGATGGATTCGTGCACGTCGGCCAGCGCAGTGTGCGCCTGCTGCTTCTTGAAGGCGCTGTAGGCGGAGGGCTTCCAGCGCTTGGCCAGCTCTTTCAGGGTGCTGACATCGAGGTTGCGGTAGTGAAAGTACGCCTCCAGCTTGGGCATGAACTTGACCAGGAACCGACGGTCCTGCCCGATGGTGTTGCCGCACATCGGCGAGCCGCTCCGGGGGACGTATTTGGCAATGAATTCGAGCAACTGCTGCTCGGCGGCGGCTTCGTCGAGCGTGGAGGCCTTCACCTTGTCGATCAGGCCGCTGCGGCCATGCGTGCCCTTGTTCCACGCGTCCATGGCGTCGAGCACCGCGTCGATCTGGTGAATGACGAGCACCGGGCCGTCGATGCGGGGGGTGAGATCGGGGCCGGTCACGACCACGGCGATCTCGAGCAGGCGCTCTTTTTCGGGGTCGAGGCCGCTCATTTCGCAGTCGAGCCAGACCAGGTTCTGGTCGCTTTTCTTCAGGAACGGCGGGGTCGTGACGATCGTGGGGTCAAGGGATTCGGGCATTGCAGGATTGTCGTCGAAGGCCTGCGCCGGCCGGACCCGAGGGCTAAACTCGACGCTCCATGTCCTATTCGCTCATCTTCACCACTGCCTTCGCGGCTGCACTGGTCCTTGGCCTGCTCGTGAAGTTCTGGCTCGCATCGCGGCAAGTGCGCCATGTCGCACGGCACCGCGGCGCCGTGCCGCCCGCTTTCGAGCACAAGATCACGCTCGCCGCCCACCAGAAGGCTGCCGACTACACCATCGCCAAGGCGCGCTTCGGCATGGTCGAGATGGCGTGGGGCACGGCGCTGCTGCTGGGCTGGACGCTGCTGGGCGGCCTCGATGTGCTCAACAAGCTGCTGCTCGCCTGGCTCGGCGGCGGCATGGTGCAGCAGCTGGCCCTGCTGGCGGCCTTCGCGGTCGTCGGCGGCTTGCTCGAGCTGCCCTTCACGCTCTGGCAGACCTTCAGGCTCGAAGAGCGCTTCGGCTTCAACAAGATGACGTTCGGCCTTTGGCTGCGCGACACCGTCGTCTCCACGCTGATCGGCGCGGCCATCGGGCTGCCGATCGCGGCGCTGATCCTGTGGATCATGGGCGCTGCCGGCACCTTGTGGTGGCTCTGGGCCTGGGTAGCCTGGATGGGCTTCAACCTGCTGCTGATGGTCGTCTACCCGATGTTCATCGCGCCGCTCTACAACAAGTTCAAGCCGCTTGACGACCCCACCGTCAAGGAACGCGTCACTGCGCTGATGGCGCGCTGCGGTTTTCGCGCCAAGGGGCTGTTCGTCATGGACGGCAGCCGGCGCAGCGCACATGCCAACGCCTACTTCACGGGCTTTGGCGCGAGCAAGCGGGTGGTGTTCTACGACACGCTGCTGCGCCAGCTGAACGCGGCCGAGATGGAGGCGGTGCTCGCGCACGAGCTCGGCCATTTCAAGCACCGCCACATCGTGAAGCGGCTCGCGGCAATGTTCGCGCTGAGCCTCGCGGGCTTCGCGCTGCTGGGCTGGGTGTCGACCCAGGCGTGGTTCTACACCGGCCTCGGGGTGCAGCCGAACATGGCGCCCACAGCGCCGAACAATGCACTCGCGCTGCTGCTGTTCATGCTCTCGGTGCCTGTGTTCGGCTTCTTCGTCGCCCCCCTGCCCGCCCGGCTTTCGCGCAAGCACGAGTTCGAGGCCGACGCCTATGCCGTGGCCCAGACCAGCAGCGCCGACCTGTCGGCCGCACTGCTCAAGCTCTACCAGGACAATGCATCGACGCTCACGCCCGACCCGGTGTTCGTCAAGTTCTACTATTCCCACCCTCCGGCCTCCGAGCGCCTTGCGCGCATGACGGCGGCCTGAACCACGATATTTCTCCCCGGAAACCGAGCCCATGAGCAGCATGTTCAAGCCCAAAGACTGGAAAGCCATTCCACGCCACGCACTGAGCGCCACCGAGATCGTTTCCGGACTGGCCAAGCTCGACGGCTGGAAGCTCACCGGAGACGGCGCCGACGTCGCCATCGAGAAAACCTTTACCTTCGCCAACTACTTCGAGACCATCGCCTTCGTGAACGCGCTGGCCTTCGTCGCCCACACGCAAGACCATCATCCGGACCTGTCGGTGCACTACAACCGCTGCGTCGTGCGGTTCAACACGCACGACGTCGGCGGGCTCTCGGTCACCGATTTCGAGTGTGCGCGGCAGGCCGATGCGCTGGTTGCGGAACCCGCCGCATGACGGAACACGCCCGTGGCTAAACCGGGCCGTGCCGCCGCCTCCGCATCCACTGCTGCGAAGACACTTCACGACGGCCTCGTCGTTGCCAGCCATGGGCGCCATTGCCTGGTCGAAACGCCAGCAGGCGACCGCCTGATCTGCCATCCGCGCGGCAAGAAGAGCCAGGCCGTGGTCGGCGACCGCGTGCGTTGGCAGGCGACGGAAGACGAGGGCACCATCGAAGAGGTATTGCCGCGCCGCAATCTCTTCTATCGGCAGGACGAGATCCGCACCAAGTCGTTTGCGGCCAACCTCGACCATGTGCTGATCCTGATTGCGGCCGAGCCGGAGTTTTCCGAGCACCAGCTGGCGCGCGCATTGATTGCGGCGGAGGCCGAGCGCATCACGCCGATCATCGCGCTCAACAAGAGCGACCTGATCGAGCCCTTCGCGCGCGCATGGAACAAACTGGCGCCCTATCGCCGCATGCATCACGGCGTGCTGCCGCTATCGCTGAAGGCGTCGGGCGAAGCAGACTACGCGTCGCTGATGAAGCTGCTCGCCGGCAAATCGACCCTCGTGCTCGGGCCCTCCGGCTCGGGCAAGAGCACCCTGACCAACCTGCTGGTGCCGGGCGCGACCGTGCTGACGCAAGAGATTTCGCAGGCGCTCAACTCAGGCAAGCACACGACCACCAGCACCACCTGGTACTGGATCAACGAGGCACGCACCACCGGCCTGATCGACTCGCCGGGGTTCCAGGAATTCGGGCTCAACCACATCCAGCCGATGCAGCTCGCGAAGCTGATGCCCGACATTGCCGAGCACGCGAACGACTGCAAGTTCTACAACTGCACCCATCTGCACGAGCCGGGCTGCGGCGTGATCGCGAATGTGGATTCGCCCGCCAAGCCGGGGCCGATCAGCGCAACGCGCTACAGAATTTACGGCGAGCTCTTTGCCGAACTCAGCCAGTCGCGCTACTGAGGCCCGTCGAGGTTGGCGCTCACAGGCTGCCCAGGATTTCCTGCAGCCGCTGCACCAGCACGCTGCATTGCTCCCGCGAGCCGATGCTGATGCGCAGGTACTGCGCAATGCGCGGCTGCTTGAAATGCCGCACCAGCACCGCACGCTCGCGCAGCAGCGACGCCAGTTCGGCCGCATCGCGCTCCGGATGCCGCGCAAACACGAAGTTGGCCTGAGAAGACAAGACTTCGAAGCCCAGATCCTCGAGCTGCAGGCCGAGCCCCTCGCGCGTATCGACGATCTTGTCGCGTGTGGACTCGAACCACGCTTCATCCTCTAAGGCGGCCACGGCACCTGCCGTTGCAAGCCGGTCGAGCGGATAGGAATTGAAGCTGTCCTTCACGCGCACGAGCGCATCGATCAGGTGCGCCTGGCCGCAGGCAAAGCCGACGCGCAAACCGGCCAGCGAGCGCGACTTGGACAGGGTCTGTACCACCAGCAGATTCGGATAACTGCCGACGAGCGGCAGCGCGCTCTCCCCGCCGAAGTCGACATACGCCTCGTCCACCAGCACTACGCGCTCGGGGCACGCCGCAAGCAATTGCTCGATGCGCGCGAGCGGCAGGCCGATGCCGCTAGGCGCATTGGGGTTGGCGATGACCAGGCCCGCGCAGCCGCGGCGGGCCCTGGCGGCCATGGCACCGACGTCGATGCGGAGCCCTTCGTCTACCGCCAGCAATTCGCAATCGATGCCGTACAGCTGCGCATAGACCCGATAGAAGCTGTAGCTCACATCGGGCATCAACAGCGGCTCGGCCTGCTGGAAAAAGGCGAAGAACGCGTGTGCCAGCACTTCGTCCGAACCGTTGCCCACAAAGACCTGATCGGCCTGCAGGCCGTGCCGCCGCGCAACTGCTTCGCGCAACGCGAGGGAAGTGGGATCCGGATAGCGCTCCAGGCCGCTTGCGGCCGCCTGTTGAATCGCATCGACAGCCATCGGAGATGGCGGATACGGGTTCTCGTTGGTGTTGAGCTTGACGAGGTTTTCGATGCGCGGCTGCTCGCCGGGCACATAGGGTTCGAGCGCGCCGATGCGCGGGCTCCAGAAGGCCGGTATAGCAGCGGGCATGGCAGTTCCGAGGCTCAGCCGAGCAGGCGAGCCAGGGTGAGCAAGGCCAGCAGCACCATCCACATCACAACCGAACGCCAGACCAGGCCGACCACGCTGCGCAGATGACCGGGCTCGGGCTCACGTCCCGGCGTGCTGCCGCTGTCGAGCCGGCGGCCGTCGGCCATCGAATCACCGGCTTGCGCACGCGGCAGGGGGTCGGCCACCGGAATCGGGCTCAACGCTCCGCCGCCCAACCGCACATTGACCGCGCCCGAAGTCGCCGCAAGGATCACGCCGTCGTTCTCGCTTCGGAAACGCCGTGCGTCGTTGCGCCAGCAGTCGATCGCTTCTTCAAAGCTGCCGACCACGGCAAAGCCCAGCGCGGTGATCCGCGCGGGCAGCCAGTCGATGGCATGCCATGCGCGCTCGGCGGCACGCTGCACCGAAACGCTCGAAGGCTGCACCGCCGCGCCGTTCTTGTGCATCCAGTAGCGCGACACGAATTCGCTCATGCGATAAAACACCGCGCCGGCCGGGCCGAGCCCCATGGCGGCGAGTATCGAGAACCACGCCAGCACGCCGAACACATGGCGGTGCGCTGCAATTACCGAATGCTCGATCACATGCCGCACGATTTCGCTGCGCGGCAGCTCTGCCGCATCGACGCCCTGCCAATGCGCGAGCAGCGAACGCGCGAGCGGCTCGTCGCCTTCGTCGAGCGCATCGCGGATGTCCGTGAAGTGATGGCTGAACTGCCGGAAACCGAGCGTGACGTAGAGCACGGCAATGCTCCAGAGCACCGCAAAGGGCAAACCCAGCGTGTACACCAGCAGCAAGTGAATGCCCAGCGTCAACAGCGTAGGCACCAGCACCGCGAGGCCCCAGGCGACCCATCCGTGGTGCGGCTTGCCGGCATCGAAGTTGCGGCTTGTCCAGCGGGTCCAGGCCAGCACGCCGCCATACACCGGGTTGTGGGGGGCGAGCGGCCGCACCTGCTCGATCAGCAACGCACACAGGATGGCAAAGAAGCTCATCCTTCGATGATAGCGAGAGCGCCCGGCGATCTCGATTCAGGCCAGGGTCAGGCGGCGAGAAAGCGATAGAGGTTGCGCAGCATGCCGGCCGTGGCGCCCCACACGAAGCGCTCTTCGGCGCCGTCCCGGTAGGGCATCGAGTACCACTCGCGCCGCGTGCCGTCTGGTGCGGGCACGGTGTGCCGGCGGTGATTGGCCGGGTCCATGAGCCAGGCCAGCGGCACTTCGAAGGCCAATGCCACTTCGTAGGGATTGATGGTGAGTTCGAAGTCCGGCTTCACCAGCGCGACCACGGGCGTCACGACGAACGAGGTAACGGTCGTGTAAGTCGGAAGGCTTCCGAGCACCTCGATGAAATGGGCCGACAAGCCCACTTCTTCCCAGGCCTCGCGCAGCGCAGCCGCTGCGATGTTCGCGTCTTCCGGATCGACGCGGCCGCCCGGAAATGCGACCTGCCCCGAATGATTCGACAGGTGCGCCGTGCGCTCCGTCAGCAGCACGGCCGCGCCTTGCGGGCGCTGCACGATGGGCACCAGCACGGCCGCTTGCGCAGGAGCGCGGTCGGTCAGGCGCGGCTCGCGCCGAAGCTCGGGCGTCCACTCCGGCGGCGTGGCAAAGCGCCTGCGCAGGGCATCGGGCGTCAGCTGTGCGGGTTCGACGGCAGGCAGGCCGTCAGGACCGCCGACCACAGGCGCCTTGCGCGGATCGATCGGCAGCAGCGTGGGCGGCACCACGGCATTGACGGGTTCGACGGGGGCAAATTGCATGGAGGCGGTGGAGTCGGTCAAGTGCTGGAGTTTCAGTGAAGGAGTAGAGCTTAAAAAAGCGGCGCTGTCTTTTTGCGGAAAGCCCGCAAGAAGCATGTACGGCGCAACAACGCAAAAAGCCGCCAGAGCGGCGGCTTTTTGCAAGGCAGAAGGCAGTGCTTACTTGGCAGCCTGCGACTTGCCCGGCAGCTTTTCCTTGATGCGTGCCGAACGGCCGCTGCGGTCGCGCAGGTAGTACAGCTTGGCGCGGCGAACGTCGCCGCGGCGCTTGATTTCGATGCCGGCGATCAGCGGGCTGTAGGTCTGGAACGTACGCTCCACGCCTTCGCCGCTGGAGATCTTGCGCACCGTGAAGCCGCTGTTGAGGCCGCGATTGCGCTTGGCGATCACGACGCCTTCGTAGGCCTGCACGCGCTTGCGGGTGCCTTCGACGACGTTCACGCTGACGATGACCGTGTCACCGGGCATGAAATCGGGGATCTTCTTGCCGAGGCGGGCGATTTCTTCCTGCTCGAGGGTTTCGATGAGGTTCATGATTTCCTGATATTCGATCGTGCTCGCGCTACACAAAAGGCGCCGTTGGTTTCATTGCCGTGCTCACCGGGGTGGACAATGAAAGCCGGACGCGGCCGGGCAGAGGATCGGGGAACCGAAGATTATAGCTTTTTTTTCAGCGCCGTGTCATCGGCTTTGCTCAGGCGGCCTGCAGCACGCGCGGCGGCAATCAGGTCGGGGCGCCGGGCTGCGGTAATGGCCAGCCGCTGGTCGCGCCGCCAGCGCTCGATCTGCACGTGATGCCCCGAGAGCAGCGGCGCAGGCACGCCCTGCCCGTTCCACTGTTCGGGCCGGGTGTAGTGTGGGCAATCGAGCAGGCCATCGAGCGCGGGGTTGAAGCTGTCCTGCACGTGGCTGGCTTCGTCGCCCAGCACGCCGGGCTGAAGGCGGGCCACGGCGTCGAGCAGCGCCATGGCTGCAATTTCGCCGCCTGAAAGAATGAAATCGCCGAGGCTGATCTGGTGCGTGACGCGCGTGTCGATGAAACGCTGGTCAATGCCTTCGTAGCGGCCACAGACAAGCACCGCGCCCTCGCTGGCGGACCAGCGCTCGACCGCCTCATGCCGGAGCGCCTCGCCGATGGGAGAAAACAACACCACCGGCGCTTGCGCCCCGCGCGCGGCCAGCGCCGCGTCGAGGCAGGCGGAAAGCGGCTCCGCCATCATCACCATGCCCGGTCCGCCGCCGAAGGGGCGGTCGTCCACACGCTTGTAGTTGCCTTGTGCGAAGTCGCGCGGGTTCCACAGCACGACCTCGACCTGCTTCGACTCGTAGGCACGGCGCGTCACGCCGCTGGCCATCAAGGGCGCGAACAGTTCGGGGAAGAGCGTGAGGACGTCGAAGCGCATGCGCGCAGGGCCCGGATCGGCGGAATCAGAAATCGGGCTGCCAGTCGACCGTGATCAGCCGGCCGGCCAGGTCGACCTTGTCGACGAAGACCGAGACGAAGGGCACCATGCGCTCGATGGTCCTGCCGTCTTCTTCGGCCGTGAGCACCAGCGTGGTCTGCGGGCCGGTGGCGAGCAGTTCGCGCACCGTGCCGAGCGTGACGCCTTCGCGATTGACCACCGAAAGGCCGATCAGGTCGACCCAGTAGTACTCGTCGTCGCCGGCCGTCGGAAAGCTCGAGCGCGGCACGAACACGCGCGCGCCGCGCAGCGCCTCGGCCGCATTGCGGTCAGGCACGTCTTCGGACGATGCGACGATGCAGTCGGAATGTTCTTTGGCTTCGCGGATTGCGAGCCGGAAAGCCGCGGTTGCCGAAGCTCCGGGAGCCTGCAGGAACCAGCGCTTGGAAGAAAAAAGCGCCTCGGGCTGGGCGCTGTGGGGCAGGACCTTGAACCAGCCCTTGATGCCCCATGCGTCGGCGATGCGTCCTACCTCGATCGCATCCGCCGGCAATTCGGCGGCTTCGAGTGCGGGCAACATCGCCGTGCCGGGCAGCTTAGGCTGCCGCCTTGGGGGCCGCAGCAGCAGCTTGCTTGATCAGGCGCAGGACCGTGGGCGAAGCTTGTGCGCCGACGCTCTTCCAGTAGGCCAGGCGATCCTGGGCAATACGGATGCTTTCTTCGTTTTCCTTGGCGATCGGGTTGTAGAAACCCAGGCGCTCGATGAAACGGCCATCGCGGCGAACGCGCTTGTCCGACACGACGATGTTGAAGAACGGACGGCCTTTGGAGCCGCCGCGGGAGAGTCGAATGACGACCATGATTTATCCTTGGGTGGTGCAGCAAGCCCGTTTTCTAAACAAGAAGCCCGCTCACAGTGTTCTTTCAACGTCGAGACACGCGACATGGCCACCCGGCCAGCGACACGCTGAAAAGCCTGCGATTATAGCCCGACCTGCGTTTTCTCCGAATTCCGGCCTTTGAGCCGTTTGCTTGCCACCTGCATGACCCTCACCATCCGCCCCAGCCGCGACGAAGACATCGCGGCCATCACGGCCATCTATGCCCACCACGTGCTGAACGGCACCGGCACCTTTGAAACCGAGGCCCCCTCTGCCGCCGACATGGCTGCGCGGCGTGCCGATGTGCTCGGCAAGAACCTGCCCTACCTTGTTACCGAAGAAGATGGAGAAGTGTTGGGTTTTGCCTACTGCAACTGGTTCAAGCCGCGCCCGGCCTACCGGTTTTCGGCGGAAGACTCGATTTACATGTCCGAAGCCGCGCGCGGCAAGGGCCTTGGCGCGCAGCTCCTGGCAGCCCTTTCACAGGCCGCCGAAGCGGCCGGCGTCCGCAAGCTGATCGCGGTCATCGGCGATTCGGCCAATGCAGGCTCCGTCGGCGTGCACCGCCGCAACGGCTTCACGCACGTGGGCGTGCTCAAGGACTGCGGCTGGAAGTTCGGCGAGTGGCGCGATGTGGTCCTGATGGAAAAAGTGCTCGGCGAAGGCAGCACCACCAAACCCGAATGAAAAACAAAACCGTTGCCGCCTGGCTCTCTTTCCTGGGCGGCCCGCTGGGCCTGCACCGCTTCTACCTGCGCGGCATGGGCGACTGGCTCGGCTGGCTGCTGCCCATTCCCACGGCGCTCGGCCTCTACGGCATGGAGCGCGTGCGCATGTACGGCGTGGACGACGGCTGGAGCTGGGTGCTGATACCGCTGCTGGGCTTCACCATTGCAGGCTGCGCGCTGATGGCCATCATCTATGGCCTCATGACGCCCGAGAAGTGGAACGCCCGCTTCAACGCCGGCGCGCCGCCGGACGCCGAGCCAGGCCGTACGAACTGGGCCACCATTGGCGCCGTGGTGCTTGCGCTCTTTTTCGGCAGCACCGTGCTCATGGCCAGCATCGTTTTCAGCTTTCAGCGCTACTTCGAACACCAGGTCGAAGAAGGCCGGAAAATTTCGCAGTAGCTGGCGCGCCAGCTCTGCCGGCCTCAGAAGATCTGCAGGCTGAGCCAGTACGCGATTGCGGCCACGAAAGCCGACGCCGGGATCGTGAAGATCCAGGCCCAGACGATGTTGCCCGCCACGCCCCAGCGCACGGCGCTCGCGCGCTGCGCGGAGCCCACGCCGACGATGGCGCCGGTGATCGTGTGGGTTGTCGACACGGGAATGCCCAGCGCGGTGGCCAGGAACAGCGTGAGCGCACCGCCTGTCTCGGCGCAGAAGCCGCCCACGGGCTTGAGCTTGGTGATCTTCTGGCCCATGGTCTTCACGATGCGCCAGCCGCCGAACATGGTGCCCAGGGCAATGGCGGCGTAGCAGCTCACGATGACCCAGTTGGGCGGCGCCGCGTCGCCGGCCGCGGCATAGCCGGTGGCAATCAGCAGCATCCAGATGATGCCGATGGTCTTCTGCGCGTCGTTGCCGCCGTGGCCCAGGCTGTAGGCCCCGGCTGAAACCAGCTGCAGCCGCCGGAACCACCGGTCGACCCGCGACGGGGTTGCGCGCCGGAAACCCCAGGCCACCACCACCATCATCATCGAGCCCAGCACGAACCCGAGGAACGGCGAAACGAAGATGAAGGCCACAGTCTTCCAGATGCCGGTGGCCACCAGGCCGCTGGCACCGGTCTTCGCTATCACGGCGCCGACGATGCCGCCAATCAGCGCGTGCGACGAGCTGCTCGGAATGCCGTAGTACCAGGTCACCAGGTTCCAGCTGATGGCGCCGATGAGCGCGCCGAAGACCACGTGCACATCCACCACCCCGGGCTGGGCAATCCCCTTGCCCACCGTGGCCGCCACGCTCAGGTGAAAGATGAAGATCGCGATCAGGTTGAAGAAGGCCGCGAACAGCACCGCGTGCCCAGGTTTGAGCACGCCGGTCGACACCACGGTGGCGATGGAGTTCGCAGCGTCGTGGAAGCCGTTCATGAAGTCGAAGGCGATCGCGAGCGCGACCAGCAATATCACCACCCAGAGGGCGACCTGAACCGTTGCCATCGATCGCTACCGCTCAGGAGTTCTCGAGGACGATGCCCTCGATCACATTGGCCACGTCTTCGCATTTGTCGGTGATCGTTTCGAGCAATTCGTAGATTGCCTTGAGCTTGATCACTTCGCGAACGTCGGGCTCCTCGCGGAACAGCTTGCTCATGGCGCTTCGCATGACGCGGTCGGCGTCCGACTCGAGGCGGTCGATTTCCTCGCAGGTCTTGAGCACGGCCTCGGCCACCGCCGGATCGGCGATCTTGCCGAGAAACTTGACGGCGTCCTTGAGGCGGTCGCAGCACTTCACGCTCAGCGCCGTGAGGCGCACGATCTCGTCGGTCATGTGCCGCACGTCGTACAGCGCCATGGTCTCGGCCGAATCCTGGATCAGGTCGGCCACGTCGTCCATCGTATTGATGAGCTTGTGGATCTGCTCGCGGTCGATGGGCGTGATGAAGGTCTTGTGGATCAGCCGGTTGACGTCATGCGTCACGCGGTCGGCCGCGCGCTCGGCATTGTCGACGTCGCGGTTGTACTGCTCGCGCAGGTGCACGTCGCTGTAGTTGGCCACGAGTTGTTCGAACGCCCGCGCCGCTTCGACGATGCGCTCGGCGTGCTGGTTGAACATCTCGAAAAAATTCCCCTCGCGGGGCAGCAGCTTGCCGAACATTGGAACTCCTGGGGCGCGTCAATCACAATTTCATGACGCCTTCATGAAAAACCGACGAAGTTTAACGGGCGCGCCGGTTCGACCCCACTCGCACCGTTTTTCGGGGCTGCCTTCTTCAGACGATGCGCTTGACCACCTGGCCTGTGACGCGTGCCAGCGCAGCGCGCGGCACCTTGTCGGGCGCGATTTCAGCGAGCGGCTTCAGTACGAAGGCGCGCTCGCGCATGCGGGGGTGCGGCAGGGTCAGCGTCGGCGTGTCGATCACTGAATTGCCGTGCATCAGCAGGTCGAGATCGAGCGTGCGTGGCGCATTGGGGAATGGCCTTTCGCGGCCGGCCTGCGTTTCCAGGCGCTGCAACGCCACGAGGAATTGCTCGGCGTCCAGGCCGGTGCGCACGGCCACCACTGCATTGATGAAATCGGGGCCTTCGGCATCCACCGGCTCACTGCGATAGAGCGACGAACGAGCCGTCACCTGGGTCCGCTGCAGCGCGCCGATCGCAGCCATGGCGGCCTTCACGGCCGCCTCGGCATCGCCCAGGTTGGCGCCGAGGGCGACGAAGGCCTGCACGGTGGGGTAGTCCTCGCGCGGGCCGCGCGGGCCGCGCGGGCGACTCGTGGGCGCGCGCGCAGGCGCACGGCGTGCAGGAGGGGTGCCGGGCGGGCCCTTCCTGGCGCCGGCCGGCGGGGGCCTGGCACCGCCCGCGCGCGGTGGAGCGGCCTTGGCCTTGTCACTGGCCTTGGGACTCTTCTTGCCGTCCTTCGGCAGGTCGGACGTGCTCATGCGCCTTCGGCGCTGCCGCCGCCCTCACCGCCACCACCAGTGCGCGGCTTGCGGCGGCGACGGCGCTTGCGCGGCGCTGCGGCCTCGCCATCGGGGGGCACGGCAGCGCCTTCGGTTTTGACCTCGTCGTCCTGCTGCGAATCGGTGTCGCCCGGGCTTTGCTGGCGCCCGACCGGCTCGTTGCGGGGCTTCGGCGCCACCGGATCGCGCGTGCGCACGCGCTGGCGGGTCTTTTGTTCGTCGCGCACCTGCTCCAGCAGGTCTTGCTGGCGCACGTCGTCGGCGGTGCTGAACTCTTGCCACCATTCGGCAATGGCCTCGCTGACCTCGCCTACGTCGGCGCGCAGGCGCATGAAGTCGAAGGCGGCGCGGAAGCGCGCCTGGTCGACGAGGCTGTAGGGCGTGGAGCCGGTGCGCTTGTCGAAGCGCGGCTGCATCATCCAGATCTCGCGCATGTCGCCGGCGAGCTTGCCGCGGCCCGACACGTCCCCGATGCGGGCGTTGAACACGTCGTCGATCGCGTCCTGCAGCGCCGGGAAAGGCGGCTGCGGGCGCTGGCCGTGCCGGCCTTCGATGCGCTGGGCCCAGCCGTCGCGCACATCGGCCCACAGCACGCAGGCCAGCAGGAAGCTGGGCGCCACGGGCTTGCCTTCACCCACGCGGCGGTCGGTGTCCTGCAGGGCGGCCTTCACGAAAGGCGAATCGGCACGCTCCACCACCACGTCGAGCAGCGGGTAAATGCCCGTGACCAGACCCAGCTTGCGCAATTGCTCGACCGTGGCGATGGCGTGGCCGGTTTGCAGCAGCTTGAGCATTTCGTCGAAAAGGCGGCTTTGCGGCACGTCGGCCAACAGCTTGCTCGACTCGACCAGCGGGGCCGCTGTCTTGGCTTCCATCTTGAAGCCCAGCGCCGCGAGCTTGGCCGAGAAGCGAATGGCACGGATGATGCGCACCGGATCTTCGCGGTAGCGCGTGGCCGGATCGCCGATCATGCGCAGCGTGAGCTTCTGCGCGTCCTTGATGCCGTTGTGATAGTCGACCACGACCTGGTTGGCCGGGTCGTAGTACATGGCGTTCACGGTGAAGTCGCGGCGCGCCGCGTCTTCCTCCTGCGGGCCCCACACGTTGTCGCGCAGCACGCGGCCGCTGGCGTCCACTGCGTGCTTCATGCTTGCGAGCTCGCCCTTGCTGGTGCGCTCGTTGCCGGCCACCTGCTCGGCGGCGGCGTTGTCCATGTAGGCGCGGAAGGTCGAGACCTCGATCACCTCATGCTCGCGGCCCCGGCCGTACACCACGTGCACGATGCGAAAGCGCCGGCCGATGATGAAGGCGCGCCTGAAGAGCGACTTGACTTGCTCGGGCGTGGCGTTCGTGGCCACGTCGAAGTCCTTCGGTCGCAGGCCCAGCAGCAGGTCGCGCACCGCGCCGCCCACCACATAAGCCTCGTAACCCGCCTGCTGGAGCGTGGTGACCACGTTTTTCGCGCGTTCGTCGACCAGGGCCGGATCGATCTTGTGAACCTCCGCAGGCACCTCCTGGCGCTTGCCGAAGCGGCTCTTGCCCTGCGCGCCGCCGGCCGATTTGCCGAGCAGCTTGTCGATGAATTTCTTGATCATTGTTGGTTGAAGCTCTTCTTATTCGTTTTCGAGCATGGATCGGATCAGCGGGATCGTGATCGCGCGCTGTGTCTGCAGGGCATAGCCGTCGAGCTGCGTGAGCAGTTCCATCAGGCTGCCCAGGTCGCGGCTGAAGCGGTGCAGCATGTAGTCGAGCACGTCGTCCGACAGCATGACGCCACGCGCATCGGCCGCCTGGCGCAGCACCGCGCGGCGTTCGCTTTCGCTCAGCACCTGCAGGTGGAACACATGGCCCCAGCCCAGCCGGGTGCGAAGGTCTTCGCGCAACGCCAGGTCGGCCGGCGGCAGCGCCCCCGCGGCCACCACCCCGCGCTGCAGGGTTTGCGCGTTGACGAACCAGTTGAAGGCCGCGTGCTGCTGCACGGCGGTGTAGAGGTGCACGTCGTCGAGCAGCACGGCGCCCCAGCGCTCGTCGAACTCGGGCGGCTCCAGCAGGCCGGCGTGCAGCCAGCCCACGCTCGCGCCCTGCTCGCGCAGTGCGACACGCACCGATTCGAGCAGATGGGTCTTGCCGCTGCCGCTTTCGCCCCAAAGATAGGTGGGCACAGGGGAGTGAGGCACCGAATTGCCGGCGCCGCCCACCCACAGTTGCAGGTGCCGCAGCGCCGCCTCGTTCGGGCCGGCAAAAAAAGCGTCGAAGCTGGGGCCCGTCGCAATGCCGATATCGAGCGCGAGCTGTTTCATCCCGGGAAGGTTCATGGAAGGGGCCGCTGGGGCCCTTAAAATCGTGAGGAATTCTATCGGCCCGGCCGCTTCGGTTGCCGGCGCCTCCACCTCTTCGCCTCCTTCCCGTCCCTTTCTCGACACCGTCCGACCATGACTTCCCCTACGCCCACCCCGCTCAGCTACAAGGATGCCGGTGTCGATATCGATGCCGGCGACGCCCTGGTCGACCGCATCAAGCCGCTCGCCAAGAAGACCCTGCGTGAAGGCGTGCTGGCCGGCATCGGCGGCTTCGGCGCGCTGTTCGAGGTGCCCAAGCGCTACAAGGAGCCGGTGCTGGTGAGCGGCACCGACGGCGTGGGCACCAAGCTCAAGCTGGCTTTCGAATGGAACATGCACGACACCGTGGGCATCGACCTGGTGGCCATGAGCGTCAACGACGTGCTGGTGCAAGGCGCCGAGCCCCTGTTCTTTCTTGACTACTTTGCCTGCGGCAAGCTCGACGTGGACACGGCCGCGGCCGTAATCGGCGGCATCGCCCGCGGCTGCGAAATCTCCGGGTGCGCGCTGATCGGCGGCGAAACCGCCGAAATGCCCGGCATGTACCCGGCCGGCGAATACGACCTGGCGGGCTTTGCGGTCGGCGCGGTCGAAAAATCGAAAATCCTCACCGGCGAGAACGTGAAGCCTGGCGACGTGGTGCTGGGCCTGGCCTCGGCCGGCGTGCATTCCAATGGTTTCAGCCTGGTGCGCAAGGTGATCGAACGTGCCGGCGCAGACCTGCCCGCCACGCTCGACGGCAAGCCCTTCCGCCAGGCCGTGATGGAGCCCACCCACCTTTATGTGAAGCCGGTGCTCGAAGCGCTGGCCAAGCACCCGATCAAGGCGCTGGCCCACATTACCGGCGGCGGCCTGCTCGAGAACATTCCGCGCGTGCTGCCCGAAGGCACGGCCGCCCACCTCAAGAAGGGCAGCTGGCCGCAGACCGAGCTCTTCGCGTGGCTCCAGAAGGTGGCCGGCATCGACGACATCGAGATGAACCGCACCTTCAACAACGGCATCGGCATGGTGGTGGTGATCGACGCGGCCGAAGCGGCCGCCTGCGCCGCCACGCTGCGCACGGCCGGCGAGTCGGTGTACGAGATCGGCATCATCGCCGAGCGCGGCACCGGTGCCGCCGTGGTGGTCGGTTGATCCTCCTTCCGAGGCTCGCAACAAGCGCAGCACCCGGACCCTGATGACCAAACCGCTCGTCGTCAACATCGACACCAAGCCACAGCCCGCCTCGCGCAACGTGGTGCTGGCCAGCTATCTTCTGATGCCGGCCGCCCTGCTGCTGGTGATGTGGCAGCACCTGCTGCCGGGGCTGCTGTGCGTATGCATCGGCTTTCTCGCCACCCGCCGTTTTGCGCGCCTGATCGGCGGCGGCCTCGCCCGGGCAAGGCTGCCACAAACCCGTGCCGATGTGCTGGCCCGGGTACTGGCGGTCACGCTGGTGCTGCTGGCGCCCATCGCGCTGATCTCGGTGGGGCTTTCGCAAGCGCGCGAGTACATCGTCGACGCGCCTGACCAGTACCGCGAACTGCTCGACTACACGGCCCGCACGGTGCTGGAACTGCGGCTCAAGCTGCCGCCTGAGATTGCGGTCTACCTGCCGGAGGGCGCGGCCGAGGTGCAGCGCGTGGTGGCCAACTACCTCCGGGCCCAGGCCGGTTCGCTGGCGCTGGCCGGGCGCGCGTGGCTGGGCGGGCTGCTGTTTGCCTATGTGGGCCTCATCGTGGGCGGGCTGGCCGCCATTGCGCCGCCGCCGCTGCAGCGCCGGCCCCTGGCCGCGCAGCTGTACCGCCGCATCACCATCTTCGGCGAGGCGTTCGGCCAGATCGTTGCGGCGCAGTTCTGGATTGCGGCGTTCAACACCCTGCTGACCGCCATCTTCCTGCTGTTCCTGCTGCCGCTCTGGGGGCCGCACCTGCCCTACACGCCGGCACTCATCACCCTGACCTTCGTGGCGGGCCTGGTGCCGATCGTGGGCAACCTGGTCTGCAATGCGGTGATCACGCTGGTGGCGCTGTCCGTCTCGCCGATCACGGCGCTGGCCTGCCTGGTGTTCCTCATCATCATCCACAAGGCCGAGTACGTGATCAACGCCAAGGTGGTCGGCAGCCGCACGCAAATGCGGGTGTGGGAACTGCTGGCCGTGATGTTCGTGGCCGAGGCGGTGTTCGGCCCGGCCGGGCTGGTGGCGGCGCCGCTTTTCTACGCCTACCTCAAGAAAGAGCTGCAGGCCGCCGGCCTGGTCTAGCTCGGACGATGTCCTGATTTGATCGGTTCTGGTCCGCTTCGGCGCGGACCGGGGGCTGGCGGCACACAAGAATAGGCGGCATCATCCACTCCGCCCTTCGAGCCCCACACCCATGAAATCGTGTCTGATAGTGATCGACGCGCAGGAATCATTCCGCCAGCGCGCCTACTGGTCCGAAGAAGTTGCACGGCCTTATTTCGCGGCCCAGAACGCGCTGATCGAAGGCTGCGCGGCCGCCGGCATTCCGATCGTGCGGGTCTTCCATGTGGATGAGCCTGCCGTGGCAAGCCACCCCTTCGCCGTCGAGTCGGGCCTGGTGCGGCCGATCGAAGGACTGGCGGCATTCGAGGCCGCGGCCACGTTCACCAAGCACCGCCACAGTGCGCTGGTCAACAGCGGGCTCGACATCTGGCTCACGCAGCACGGCATCGGCCGGCTGATCGTGAGCGGCATCCGCACCGAGCAATGCTGCGAAACCACCACGCGCCATGCTTCCGACCTGGGCTGGGAGGTCGACTACGTCACCGAGGCCACGCTCACTTTCGACATGGTGCAGCCCGACGGCCGCCCGCTTGCCGCGGCCGACATCAAGGCCCGCACGGCGGCCGTGCTGGATGGCCGGTTCGCCACCGTCTGCACCGTGGCCCAGGCGCTCGACCGCGCCGGCGCTCTCGCCGCTGGGACAGTGGCGGCATGACGCTGCGGGTACTGATCCTTGCCTTCGACGGTGTCGAGGCGCTCGACTTTGCAGGCCCTTTCGAGGTGTTCACCACGGCAAGCCGCGTCAGCCAGCGCCTGAATCCCGGCACGGAGGCGCCGTTCGAGGTCGCCTCCGTGGCGCTCGCAAGCGAAGGCCAGCCCGTGCAGGCACGCGCCGGCCTGCGCCTGCTGGCGGACCATAGCTTGACCGACTACCCCAGTGCGGACCTCCTGATCGTGCCCGGCGGCGTGGTCGATGCGCCCATGGCAAGCACCGTCACCCTGCGATGGATTGCCGAATGCGCGGCCGGCACACAGCTGGTCGCCTCGGTATGCACCGGCGTGTTCCTGCTCGCAAAAAGCGGCGTTATCACGCGAGAGGCCGTCACCACCCACTGGGAAGACATCGCAGACCTGCGCGAACAGTTCCCGCTGCTGGACGTGCGCGAGGGCGAACGCTGGATTGACAGCGGCCGCGTCGTCAGCTCCGCGGGTATCAGCGCAGGCATCGACATGAGCCTGTACCTGGTCGAGCGGCTGGCCGGCCGCGCGCTGGCCGAACACACGGCGCGCCAGATGGACTACGCATGGAACTCCGGCAACCACCCATCCGCGTAGTGTTCGTGCTGCTGCCGGGCAGCCTGGTGCTCGATTGGGCCGGGCCTGCCGAGGCGTTGCGCATCGCCAACCAGCGGCTGCGCGCCGCGGCCCAGCCGGAACGCTTCGAGATCGAATTCGCGAGCCCGCGGCCCACGTCCGTCGGCTCGGTGGGCGTGGCGCTTGCCAACCTCGCGCCGCTGCCAGCGCAATGGCACGGGCCGGCGTGGCTGGTGCTGGTTGGGCTGCCCGGCGACTTCATCGCGATCGACAACGCAGAGACGCAGGACCTGCTGCACTGGCTGCGCGGCCAGCGTTTCGAACGCGGCCGGCTCGAGCTGGTCACCGTCTGCGCCGGCGCCCTGCTGGCGGCGCATGCGGGCGCGCTCTCAGGCCGGCGCGCCACCACGCACCACCATCACCTGGGCGAGTTGCGCGCGGTGGAGCCGCGCTGCGACGTGGTCGCCAACCGGGTGTTCGTGATCGATCCGCCGGTCTACAGCAGCGCGGGCGTCACGACCGGCATCGACCTGATGCTGCACCGCATTGCGGATGTGTGCGGCGAAGCACTCGCGGCCCAGGTGGCGCAGACGATGGTGGTGGCGCAGCGGCGTGGCCCGCATGACCCGGAGCTTTCGCCTTTTCTGGCTTACCGGAACCATCTGCATGCCGCCCTGCACCGCGTGCAGGACGCCGTCAGCGAACAGCCCCAGGCCGACTGGAACGTGCCTCGCATGGCGGAAGTGGCCCACACCTCGGCGCGGCACCTGACGCGGCTGTTCGTGGAGCACGCAGGCGTGGCGCCCCTGGCCTATCTGCGCCGGCTGCGGCTGGCGGCGGCGCAGCTCGCGCTGGCCTCGGGCGCGAGCGTGACGCGGGCGGCAGAAATCTCGGGCTTCGGCTCGGACACGCAACTGCGGCGCGCGTGGCACCAGTTCGGATTGCCGGGCTCGCCTTCGGCCGCGGCCTCTTCGCCGACCGCCTAGCGGCGCGGTGCGCAATCATGCAGGCGGAAGGAGGCAGGCGCGTGCCCGCGCCAGCAGCAGCGTCCGCTCGCGCGTGTTGCGCGTAAGCGCGGCGGCGCGATCGAATTCCTTGCGCGCCTCGTCGTAGCGGCCCAGTTTGAAGAGCAGGTCGCCGCGTACCGCCGGCAGCAGGTGATAGCCCTTCAATGCGGGCTCGCCGAGTAGCGCATCCACCACCTCCAGCCCCGTCGCTGGTCCGAATGCCATGGACAGCGCCACGGCGCGGTTGAGCTCGACGACAGGCGACGGAGAAAGCTCGGCCAGCGCGTCGTACAACGCCGCAATGCGGGGCCAATCGGTTTCCCCGGCCGTGCGCGCGCGCCCATGGCAGGCGGCAATGGCGGCTTGCAAGGCATAAGGTCCCAAGGCTCCTCCGAGAGCCTCCGCACGCGCAAGCGCCGCCAGGCCGCGGCGAATCAGCATGTGGTCCCAGCGCGCGCGGTTCTGCTCCAGCAGCAGCACCGGCTCGCCCGATGGGCCGACACGGGCTGCCGTGCGAGAGGCCTGGATTTCCATCAACGCCACGAGGCCGTGCACTTCCGATGCATCGGGCACGAGCTCGGCCACGATGCGGCCGAGCCGCATGGCTTCGTCGCACAGCGCGGGCCGCATCCAGTCGTCACCCGCCGTGGCCGAGTAGCCTTCGTTGAAGATCAGGTAGAGCACCTCGAGCACCGAGGCGAGCCGCGCCTCGAGTTCGTGCCGGCGCGGCACCTCGAAGGGCACGCGCGCTTCGAGAAGGCTGCGCTTGGCGCGCACGATGCGCTGCGCCACCGTGGCCTCTGGCACAAGGAACGCGCGGGCAATTTCATCCGTCGTGAGGCCGCCCATCAGGCGCAGCGTGAGCGCCACGCGCGCCTCGGTCGAAAGCACCGGGTGGCAGGCCGTGAACACCAGCCGCAACAGGTCGTCGCCGATGTCGTCGTCGAGCGCGGCATCGACCGCTTCGGCGAAATCGGCCTGCGCCATTTCATGCTGGGCGTCGAGTTCGCGGCCGATCTCGCCGGCCTTGTGCTCGGCCATTTGCCGATGGCGCAGCCGGTCGAGCGCGCGGCGCTTGGCCACGGCGGTGAGCCAGGCGGCGGGATTGTCGGGCACGCCGGTTTCGCTCCATTGCTCCAGGGCCGAGACCAGCGCGTCCTGGGCCAGCTCTTCGGCGAGGCCCACGTCGCGCACCATGCGCGCGACTGTGGCAATGATCTTCGCGGACTCGATGCGCCACACCGCCTCGATGGTGCGGTGAATGGCGGCCTCGTCCCGGGCCGCAGCGCTCATTCCTATGCTTTCTTGACCGCCTGCATCGACGCCATCTCGGCCGTCAGGGCCTGCACGTCTGGCGGGTAGTCGGCAATCTCCTGGATCTGGCGGACCTCGATCACTTCGTTTTCGCTGCCGGGGCAGCGCGTCGCCCATTCGATCGCGTTGGCGCGCGAAGGCACGTCGATGATCCAGTAGCCGCCGAGCACTTCCTTGGCTTCGGCAAAGGGGCCGTCCACCACCTTGGGCTTGCGGCCCGGAAAGCTCACGCGGGCGCCCATCGAGGGCGGATGCAGGCCGTCGCAGCTGATCAGGATGCCGGCCTTCTGCATCGACTCGTTGTAGGCCATCATGGCCCCGACCGCTTCGACGTCGTCCGGAATGGTGCCGGGGGCGGCTGTTTCGTAGCCGTGGGGAATCATCAGCAGCATGAATCGCATGGCAGGTCTCCTTGATGCGGTTTCTTGATTCAGTTGCCGGCCTTGGTACGGGCCGCGGTCTCGGCGCGCAGGCGGTCTTCCTGCGCCAGCAGTTCGGGCGTCATGGAGTCGCCGAAATCGGACGCCTCGAACACCTGGCGGATCTCGATCTCGCCCTCCTGGAACGGGCTGCGCTTGATCCATTCGATGGCTTCTTCCTTCGACTTGACCTGAAGCAGCCAGAAACCTGCGAGCAGCTCCTTCGTCTCGGCGAAGGGACCGTCGATCACCGTGCGCTTGGAGCCTTCGCAGCGCACGCGCGCACCCTTGGAAGACGGATGCAGGCCTTCGCCCGCCAGCAGCACGCCGGCCTTGACCAGCTCCTCGTTGAACTTGCCCATGGCTGTGAGCACTTCGGTGCTTGGCATCACGCCCGCTTCGGAATCCTTGTTGGCCTTGACCAGAACCATGAATCGCATGTCGTTTCTCCTGAAGGTTGATGAATGAAGCCGGAGGCGTTGAAAACTGCGCGCTCCTGTTCACACGTCGGACGAGGGGAAGCCGGATCGACACGCTGGCGCCGGCCCACTTGTAATTTTATGTATCAGAAATTCAGGGCAAATAGCCGCAGAAGCGCAGGATATGCCCGTCGGGTTCGCGGATCGCGAATTCGCGCAGGCCCCAGGGCTGCGACGTGGGCGGCTCCACCACGGTGACGCCCCGCTTCACATAGGCGGCGTGCAGGCCGTCGATGTCCTTGCCCACGTGGATCACGATTTCGCCGCGCCAGGGCGCGGCGCCACGCGTGTTGCATTGCCACAGGCGCAGGTAGACCGGATCGCCATAGGTGCGGTCGCCCTTCTTCACCCGGGCGTAGCTGGGCGGCTCGCCGGCGATGAAATCGAGCTCGAAGCCCAGGATGTCCCGGAACCAGCGCGCGGCGCGCGTGACGTCGGACACCGGCAGCACCGGCTGCACGCCGTGAAACTCGTGAAGCGTGCCGAGATCGGATGCGTCGGCAACGCCGTTCCGCGCGCTCATCAGTTGGCCGCTCGGCGCAAGGCAGTCACCCGCTCCGCAATGACGTCGACGTCCAGCGCGTCTTCCGCGTGCTCCAGGTAGGTTTCGAGGTCCCGCACCGCGGCCGCGGTGTTGCCCTGCTCGGCATGCGCGATGCCGCGGTCGCGGTACTCGCCCCAGGCGGTGGGCAGCAGCGCAATCAGGCGGTCTTGCACGGCAATGGCCCGCTGCCAGTCTTCCTGGGCGCGGTGCACTTCCTTCAGGTTGCGCAGCATGCGGCCGATGATTTCGCGCGAGCTGGCGGGCTGGAGGTAAAGGCCCAGCGGCACGTCGAAATCGCCGACCAGCCCGTTGCTGCGCTTGTAGGGCTCGAGCCGCTCGCCGAGTTCTTCGCGCGAGAGCGACTTGCCGGTGAAGGGATCGATGACCACCTGCCCCTTCGGCAGCGTGACCTTGAGCATGAAATGCCCCGGAAAACCGATGCCGCGCGCCTGGAGGCCCAGGCCCTGCGCCAGCTCCATCCAGAGCACCGCCAACGAAATGGGAATGCCGCGGCGCGTGCGCAAGACGGCGTTCAGGTAGCTGTTGTCGGGGTCGTAGTAGTCGTTGACGTTGCCGCCGAAATTCAGGTCATTGAAGAAGAACTGGTTGAGCGCGCGCAGCCGGGCGAGCGGCGCGGCGTCGGCGGGCAGCCGGCGCTTGAGGCGGGCCAGCAACTGGTCGACGTCGCCGAGCACCTGCTGCACGTCGAGGTCAGGGTATTCGTCCTGCGCAAGGCTGGCGGCAGCCTCGAGCAGCGGAAAGTGGTCGTCGCTCTGCACCAGCGATTCGAAATACGCCAATGCCGTGGGAACCTGAAAGCTGAACGTCATGTGTCTTTGTAGAGGAGCATTCGGGGAGCGTCAAGGCGGTGTTTTCAGCTTGCGTAATTCGAGAACAGCCCTGTTGCGAAAGACGCAACCCGGCCCGTCTGCGTGTGCCTACCGGCGCATGAAACTGCGCAGCCGCACGCCCACGGCCGCCAGCACGGCAAAGTACAGCAGCCCCGCGCCCGCGATCAGCGCCGCCAGCAGCCCGATGCGCTGCAGCCGCTGGGCCCGAAGGCCGATCCAGTCGAAATAGTACGAGCCCCAGGCCAGCAAGGCGGCCAGCACCAGCGTGCCCGCCGCCACCTGCAGGATGAACTTGCCCCAGCCCGGCTCGGGCTTGTAGCTGCCGCGCCGGATCAAGCCCACCAGCAGCCAGATGGCGTTGACCACCGCGCCGATGCCGATGGTGAGCGTGAGCGCGGCATGCTGCAGCACCGGCACCAGAAAGACGTTGAGCAGTTGGGTCAGCACCAGCACCGAGACGGCGATGATCACCGGCGTGCGCATGTCGTATTTGGCGTAGTAGCCCGGCGCAAGCACCTTGATGGCGACGATGCCGACCAGCCCGACGCCGTAGCCCATCAATGCCAGCGTGGTGCGCTTCACGTCTTCGGCGCCATACGCGCCGTTGTGAAAAAGCACCGCAACCAGCGGCTGCGAGAACAGCAGGAGCGCAACGGCGCAGGGCGCCGAGAGCAGCACCACCAGCCGCAGGCCCCAGTCGAGCAGCGCCGAATAGCGCTCGTCGTCCTTGGCGGCACGCGCGCCGGCCAGCTGCGGCATCAGCACCACGCCAAGCGCCACGCCCAGCATGGCAGTCGGGAATTCCATCAGGCGGTCCGCATTGACCACCCAGGTGACGCTGCCCGTGGCAAGGTGGGATGCAATCTGCGTATTGATGAGCAGCGAAACCTGCGCCACGCTCACGCCCAGCAAGGCCGGCAGCATGAGCTTCAGCACCTTGCGCGTGGTCGGGTCGGTCCAGGCGGCGCGCAGTGCGCCAAAGCTCGCGCCGATGCGCGGCATGAGGCCGAGCGCGCGCAGCGCGGGCACCTGCAGCGCCAGTTGAAGAACGCCGCCGACCAGCACCCCTGCGCACTGCGCGTAGATCGGCTCGATGCCGTAGCGCCTGAACAGCGGCGCGCCCGCCACGATGGCAAGAATCAGCGAAATATTGAGCAACACCGGCGAGGCAGCCGGCACCGCGAACTTGCGCCAGGTGTTCAGCACCCCGCCCGCCAGCGCCACGAGCGACATGAAGCCGATGTACGGAAACATCCAGCGCGTCATCACCACGGCCGCGTCGAAGCCCGCCAGCCCGCTGGCCATGGCCCACACCAGCCACGGCGCGCCGACCACGCCGGCCACGCACACGACCACCAGCGCCCAGGTGAGCAGCGTGGCCACGTGGTCGATCAGCGCCTTGGCGCCCTCTTCCCCGGCCTCCGTCTTGTGCCCGGCCAGAACCGGCACGAAGGCCTGGCTGAAGGCGCCTTCGCCGAAAACCCGCCGGAACAGGTTGGGAATGCGGAAAGCGACGTTGAAGGCGTCGGTCAGGGCGCTGACGCCGAACACCGAGGCGAAAAGCACGTCGCGCACGAGGCCCGTGATCCGCGATGCGAGCGTCAGAAGGGAAACGGTGGAGGCGGATTTGAGCAGTGACACGGGCCGAGTGTAGGGCCCGGCAAGCCCCCGATTCGGCGGAAAACCCAACCCGGCCTATAATGGAGGGCTTTGCTGCATCATCCTCAGACACCTAAGGAACTAAATCATGGCATCCGCCAAGCCCAAGAAAAAGAACCCGCGCCTCGCCTCCGGCCGTAAGCGCGTCCGCCAGGACACCAAACTCAACGCTGCGAACACCTCGCTGCGCTCCAAATACCGCACCGCCGTGAAGAATGTCGAAAAGGCCGTTCTGGCCGGCGACAAGACCAAGGCAAGCGAACTCTTCGCGAAGGCCCAGAGCATCGTCGACACCGTCGCCGACAAGGGCATCTTCCACAAGAACAAGGCAGCTCGCGACAAGAGCCGCCTGTCGGCGAAGGTCAAGGCCCTCGCCCTCGCGCCTGAAAAGGCAGCCGCCTGACACCTGTCCGGCAAGCCCGGATCGGAATTCTCCGGTCCGCCGTTTGATCGGGGTGCGCTGCAGCAAAGTGTAAAAAACCGCCTTCGGGCGGTTTTTTCATGGGCGATCGCTTTGTGGAAAATGCGGGGCCGGCGGGCTCAGGTCTTGGGCGGTGCGCCGGGCGCGTCGGGAACCAGGCAGGCCTCGGCCACCTGCAAGTCGTTGTCCCGCGCAAAATTGACGCAAAAATCCCAGGCCATGGGCTCGGCATCGCGCAGGGCCCGGTTCACGACCACGCACTTGACACCGTTGAGGGTGGTGGGAACGCACCAGGGCGAATAGCTCAGGTGACTTCCGGGATAGGCGCCCCCAGGACGAAAAGAGCACATCACGCCGGCCAGCCGCTCGGCCCAGTCGCTCGGGCGAAAAGTCCGGCCATCATGGGTGATGCCCTGGATGAAGATTTCTTTGGCAGTGGGGGAAATCATCGTTGAATGAGGCGCCCGGAAGCAGGTGCTGCGGTGCAGCAAGAGATTCTATCCGCGGCACTTTGCGGCTCGGCCCGAGGGCATTGCTGTAATGCGGAATCCTCAATGAAGCTGTCGAACTGGACGCCTAGAATCCGCGGTTCCCTATCTGGAGAACCGAATGAGCGCTACCGCCCAGCCCACCTCGCCCCACGTCATGAACACCTACGGTCGCCTGCCGATCGCGCTGTCGCACGGCCAGGGCTGCCGAGTCTGGGACACCACGGGCAAGGCCTACCTCGACGGGCTCGGCGGCATTGCCGTGAACACGCTGGGCCACAACCACCCCGAGCTGGTGCCGGCGCTGCAGGACCAGATCAGCAAGCTGATCCACAGCTCCAACTACTACCATGTGCCCGGCCAGGAGCAGCTGGCCACCAAGCTGACCGAGCTCTCGGGCCTGACCAACGCCTTTTTCTGCTGCACGGGCCTGGAAGCCAACGAAGCCGCCCTGAAGCTCGCGCGCAAGTTCGGCCACGACAAGGGCATCGAACGGCCTGAAATCGTTGTTTACGAGGCCGCGTTCCACGGCCGCAGCATCGCCACGCTGTCCGCCACGGGCAATCCGAAGGTGCAGGCGGGCTTCGGTCCGCTGGTCGAGGGCTTCATCCGCGTGCCGCTGAACGACATCGAAGCGCTCAAGAAGGCCACCGAAGGCAACCCCAACGTGGTTGCCGTGTTCTTCGAAACCATCCAGGGCGAAGGCGGCATCAACCCGATGCGCGTGGATTACCTGAAGCAGGTTCGCGCCCTGTGCGACGAGCGCGACTGGCTCATGATGATCGACGAAGTGCAGTGCGGCATGGGCCGCACCGGCAAGTGGTTTGCGCACCAGTGGGCCGGCATCAAGCCTGACGTGATGCCGCTGGCCAAGGGCCTGGGTTCGGGCGTGCCGATCGGCGCCGTGGTGGCCGGCCCCAAGGCCGCCAACATCTTTGGCCCGGGCAACCACGGCACCACCTTCGGCGGCAACCCGCTTGCCATGCGTGCCGGCATCGAGACCATCCGCATCATGGAAGAGCACAAGCTGCTCGAAAATGCCGCTAGCGTGGGCGAACACCTGAAGAGCACGCTGGAGCGCGAAATCGGTGGCCTGCCCGGCGTGAAGGAAATCCGCGGCCAGGGCCTGATGCTGGGCATCGAGCTCGACCGTCCCTGCGGCGTCATCCTGAACCGCGCCTGCGATGCCGGCCTGCTGCTGAGCGTGACGGCCGACAAGGTGATCCGCCTCGTGCCGCCGCTCATCCTGAGCATTGCCGAGGCCGACGAAATCGTCGCCATCCTCGCGCCCATCGTCAAAACATTCCTGTCGGAGCCCGCAGCGCAATGACGACCGCCACCACGCCGAACGCCATCCGCCACTACCTGCAGTTCTCGGACCTCACGGCCGACGAATACGCCTACCTCTTCGATCGCATGGCGATCATCAAGAAGAAGTTCAAGACCTACGAGAAGCACCAGCCGCTGACCGACCGCACGCTGGCGATGATTTTCGAGAAGGCCAGCACGCGCACCCGCGTGAGCTTCGAGGCGGGCATGTACCAGCTCGGCGGCAGCGTGGTGCACCTGACCACCGGCGACAGCCAGCTCGGCCGCGCGGAGCCCATCGAGGACAGCGCCAAGGTCATCAGCCGCATGGTCGACATCGTGATGATCCGCACCTACGAACAGACCAAGATCGACACCTTTGCCGCGCATTCGCGCGTGCCGGTGATCAACGGCCTGACCAACGAGTTTCATCCCTGCCAGATCCTTGCGGACATCTTTACCTACATCGAGCACCGCGGCTCGATCCAGGGGAAGACCATCGCCTGGGTGGGCGACGGCAACAACATGGCCAACACATGGCTGCAGGCGGCCGAGATCCTTGGCTTCACCGTGCACGTGAGCACGCCCAGCGGCTATGAAGTCGACCAGTCGATCGCCGGCATCCGCTCGGGCGACAGCTACAAGGTCTTCAAGGACCCGATGGAAGCCTGCCGCGGCGCCGACCTCGTCACCACCGACGTCTGGACCAGCATGGGCTACGAATCGGAGAACGAGGCCCGCCGCAAGGCCTTTGCCGACTGGTGCGTCGATGAAGACATGATGCGCATCGCCCAGCCCGACGCCCTCTTCATGCACTGCCTGCCCGCCCACCGCGGCGAGGAAGTGCAGGCCGAGGTCATCGACGGTCCGCAGTCGGTGGTGTGGGACGAGGCCGAGAACCGGCTGCATGCGCAAAAGGCGCTGATGGAGTTCCTGCTCCTGGGCAGGCTCTGAAGAAACCTGAAGGCGCGGCGGCGTGTCTCATTGCCAGCAATGCGGCGCCTGCTGCGCCAGCTACCGCGTCGACTTCAGCGTGCACGAGCTCGACGAGAACGGCGGCAAGGTGCCGTCCGGCCTCGCGGTCGAGGTGAACGACGCCCTCTGCCGCATGCGCGGCACCGACCGCACGCCGATGCGCTGCGCGGTGCTCACCGGAAAGATCGGCCAGTCGGTGACCTGCGGCATCTACGAGTGGCGCCCCAACCCATGCCACGAATTGCAGGCCGGCAGCGACGCCTGCGAGCGGGCACGCGCGCGGCACGGGCTGCCCGCACTGTCTTCCTGAGTCGATCATCTCGTCACGACGTGTGTTGGAAATAACCGACACCACGACCCCTCGCCCGGCGCTACCTTTGCGCCATGCGCTCTTCTCTGCAACCCGAATCCCGCCTCTGGGACATCTCGCCTCCCGTGCATGAAGGCGCGCCGGTGTTCCCTGGCGACACGCCTTACCAGCAGCGATGGGCCGCGACCATCTCGCCGGAGTGCCCGGTGAACGTCAGCGAGATCAAGCTCTCGCCGCATGTGGGTGCACATGCGGATGCGCCCCTGCACTACGACCCCGAAGGCCAGACGATCGGCCAAGTCGATCTCACGCCCTTCCTCGGCCCTTGCCGCGTGATCCACGCGATTGCCAAGGGCCCGCTGATCGAGTGGGAGCACATTGCGCATGCGATCGCGAGCGACCTGCCGCCCCGCGTGCTGGTGCGCACCTATGCGGCGATGCCCATCGCCCAGTGGGATCCGCAGCTCGCGGCCTACGCGCCTGCCACCGTCGAACGCCTTGCGGCCATGGGCGTCAAGCTCATCGGCATCGACACGGCCAGCATCGACCCGGCCGACAGCAAGACGCTGGAAAGCCACCAGCGCATCCGCCGCCTCGACCTGCGCGTGCTCGAGAACCTCGTGCTCGACGATGTACCCGAGGGCGACTACGAACTCATCGCGTTGCCGCTCAAGCTGGTCAGCGCCGACGCTTCCCCCGTTCGCGCCGTGCTGCGCGACCTTCCACGCTGAAAACTCCGCCCAATGACGACCCTTGAAGACTGCCGCGCGCTCGACGCGCAAGACCCGCTGCGCTCGCTGCGCGACCAGTTCACCTTGCCGCCGGGCGTGATCTACCTCGACGGCAACTCGCTCGGCGTGCTGCCCAAGGCCGCGCCGGCACGCATTGCCGAAGTCGTCGCCGAGGAATGGGGCCAGGGCCTGATCCGCTCGTGGAACACGGCCAGCTGGTTCGACCTGCCGCAGCGCCTCGGCGACAAGGTGGCCCGGCTGATCGGCGCCGCACCGGGCGAAGTGGTGTGCACCGACAGCACCTCGGTCAACCTCTACAAGGTGCTCTTCGCGGCACTCTCGCAGCAAAAGGACAGCGGCCGCAAGCTGGTGGTCAGCGAGCGCAGCAACTTCCCGACCGATCTCTACATCGCCGAATCGCTGTGTCGCGAGCGCGGCTTCACACTCAAGCTGATCGATGCGAGCGAGCTGCAAGGCCCGGGTTCGGTGCTGACCGACGAGGTGGCCGTGCTGATGCTCACGCACGTGAACTACCGCACCGGCGCCATGCACGACATGAAGGCCATCACCGCCGCGGCACACGCAGCCGGCGCGCTCACGGTGTGGGACCTCGCGCACAGCGCAGGCGCGGTGCCGGTTGCGCTGAACGAAAGCAATGCCGATTACGCGATTGGCTGCGGCTACAAGTACCTGAACGGCGGCCCCGGTGCGCCGGCCTTCGTGTGGGTTCATACGCGGCATGCGGGCAAGTTCGATCAGCCGCTGTCGGGCTGGTGGGGCCACGCGGCGCCTTTCGAATTCACGCCGCACTACCGGCCTGCGCCGGGCGTGGGCCGCTATCTTTGCGGCACCCAGCCGATCATCGCGATGGCGGGACTCGAATGCGGGCTCGACACCGTGCTGGCGGCCGAGGCGTTCGACGGCGGCAAGGGCGGGCTGGCGGCCCTGCGTGCCAAGTCGCTCGCGCTCACCGACCTTTTCATTGCGTTGGTCGAAGAACGCTGCGAAGGGCAAGGCCTTTCGCTCGTCACGCCGCGCGAGCATGCGCGCCGCGGCTCGCAGGTCTGCCTGAGCCGCGGCGAAGGCGCCTATGCCATCGTGCAGGCGCTGATTGCGCGCGGCGTGATCGGCGACTACCGCGCAGGCGATTCGCAGATGCCCGACATCCTGCGCTTCGGCTTCACGCCGCTGTACCTCGGCTTCGAGGATGTGTGGAACTCCGTCGAGCACCTGGTGCAGGTGCTGGAAGCGGGCGAGTGGAAGCGCGAAGAATTCAATCGCAAGAACGCAGTGACCTGAGCAGCACGTACCCATGAAACACAACAAGACCGTGACCCCCGATGTCAGCATGATCGAGTACGACAAGGTGATCGGCGACCACACGATCCGCTTCATGAAGTCCACCTATGCGGAAGGCGGCGCTGACGCGAACAACATCCAGCCGTCCCTGACCGACAAGGCCGCCTTCGAGCGGCTGGTGAAGGAAGTGCGCGCCGCGGGCTACGCACCGGCTGAAAAGGGCCGCATTCCGGGCGGCGAGACTTACCAGGAGTTCAAGCGCAAGAACGACGTCGTGCGTTTCGTGTATCCCGCAAAAGATTCGGTACCGGGCCGCCCGTCCTACACCGCAGTGGTCTGGCGATGACCCGACAGCAAGCATCATGAGCACCGAAAAAATCGTTCACGAAGAAAAAGCGCAGCTGGATTTCAGCGCGTCGATGAGCTACGGCGACTACCTGCATCTCGACCAGATCCTCAACGCGCAGCACCCGCTCTCGCCCGCGCACGACGAAATGCTGTTCATCGTGCAGCACCAGACCAGCGAGCTCTGGATGAAGCTCATGCTGCATGAGCTGCGTGCCGCCACCAGCTGCATCGCGCAAGAAAAACTGGCCGACGCCTTCAAGATGCTGGCCCGCGTGAGCCGCATCATGGAACAGCTGGTGAGCGCATGGACCGTGCTCTCGACCATGACGCCGCCCGAGTACACGGCCATGCGCCCCTACCTGGCCAATTCGAGCGGCTTTCAGAGCGCGCAATACCGCTGCATCGAATTCGCGCTCGGCAACAAGAACGCCGCCATGCTCAAGCCGCATGCGCACCGGGCCGATCTGCTGGCACAGGTCGATGCGGCCTACCGGTCGCCTTCGCTCTACGATGAGTCACTGAAGCTGCTGGCACGCCATGGCCTTCCGGTGCCCGCCGATCATCTGGAGCGCGATTGGACGCAGCCTTATGAAGCCAGCGACGGCGTCGAGGCGGCGTGGCTCACGGTCTATCGGAACCCGCACGATCACTGGGACCTGTACCAGCTCGGCGAAAAGCTCACCGATCTCGAAGACGCTTTCCGGCTCTGGCGCTTTCGCCACGTGACCACGGTCGAGCGCGTGATCGGCTTCAAGCGCGGCACGGGCGGCACAGGCGGTGTGAGCTACTTGCGCAAGATGCTCGACGTGGTGCTGTTCCCCGAAATCTGGAGGCTGCGCACCGACCTGTGACCGGCGCGCCGCGCGCAACGACCCGCCCCTACAATCGCCGCGGCACCGGCTCTTCAAGACTCGACAAGGCGGGCGATTCGTCGTTTTGCCTTGTGCTGCGGGGTAACCCCGCGGTGGATGGATGGCTACCCGTTTCGGCGCGTGAGCGGAACTGCGCTGTCGCGCAGCACTGCTGGCGCATCACCGGCTGGTTGAAGGGCCGGTTGCCACCTACGTTCCACTTCGTCACCTTCATGATGCGCGAACCGAGCTACAGGGAATGGATTGCACGCAGCCTCGCGCGCGCCTTGCTGGCCGATGCGAGGCAGCCCGGCGCCACGGCCCCCTGTGCATTGCGTGCGCGGGCTGAAGCGGCGCTGGGCGCCAATCCCCCGTGGCTCGCGCTTCTTTCGGAAGAGCTCGGCAAAAGGTCGCTCGCTACATGGCAGCGCACGGATCTGCCCGCGCTGGCGAAGGCGATTCATGACATGCCCGCGCTGGACCTGGCCTTCGAGCAGGACGAACTGCCCCGTGTGCGACGCCTCATCCTGCGGCCGGCCGAGATGCTGCCGCGCCCGATGGGCCTCGACGATTGTGCGTTGCCGAACCTGCCCACGCTGGCCGACCTCGCGCAATGGCTGGAACTCGAACCGGACCGCCTGGCCTGGCTCACCGCTGCATCGCAGGTCTTTCGCGAGCCCGATGCACCGAAGACACGCGCCGCATCGCACTATCGATATCTATTGCAGCCCAAGCGCCTCGGCGGCCTGCGCCTGCTCGAGATTCCCAAGGCCGACCTGAAGCGTGTGCAGCGCCGCATCCTCGAGGGTCTGCTGGCGCATGTGCCTGTACACGAGGCAGCCCATGGCTTCGTGCAAGACCGCTCGGTTGCGAGCCATGCGGCGGCACACGTCGGCAAGGAGGTGGTGATCGGCTTCGACCTGCGCGACTTCTTTCCCAGTGTTCGTGCATCGCGCGTGCATGCGCTGTGGCGCACGCTGGGCTATCCCGAGGGCGTGGCACGCGCACTCACCGCGTTGTGCACGCACCGCACCTCCGCCGCCGTGATCGAGCGCCTTCGCGACGACGGCGGGCTCGACTGGATGGGTGCCAAGCGTCTGGCCGAACCGCATCTGCCGCAGGGCTCACCCTGCTCTCCCGCGCTGGCCAACCTTTGCGCCTTCCGGCTCGATCTGCGGCTCGAGGGGCTGGCCTGGGTTTTCGGTGCCGCCTATACGCGCTACGCCGACGACCTCGTGTTCTCGGGAACCGAAGCGCTGCGCGGGCAGTTCACCGCATTGCGCGCGTGGGTCGATGGCATTGCAGCCGACGAAGGCTTCGAGCTTCATCCACGCAAGGTGCGGTGCATGCCGCAGCACCGCCAGCAGCGCGTAACCGGCGTGGTCGTGAACCGGAAGGCGAACGCGCCGCGCGTCGACTTCGACAGGCTCAAGGCCGTGCTGCATCAATGCGCGATGCACGGGCCTTCGGGCCAGAACCGCGCGGAGGTGAACGACTTCCGCGGTCACCTGCTGGGCCACATCGCGTGGATCGGGCAATTCAATCCGACCCGCAAGGCAAGGCTGATGCGCATCTTCGAACGCATCGAATGGCCCACTCCCGCACAGCCGTCAGGGTGAACACCCGATGGTCGTGCTTGCTCCGCTCGCGCAAAGCGCTACATTGGCAACAACGGAGGCACTGCCATGAACAACAACGTCCAGTTTTCTCTCGAAGAGCTTGCTACCCTGCGCGAGCACGGCGTGGTCCTGTTCGCGAACCGCGTGATCTTCGATGCGCAGCCGCCGATGCCCCCGCAGCAGATCGCCGCCATCCAGGCGCTGTGCGCGGGCCCGATTCCCGAGCCGCTGCTCGAACTGTGGCGGCAAACGGCGGGCGGCCGGCTCGACTACGACCTTTCGCTGCCGATGAACGGCAACATCGAATCCGTCAGTTGGTCGGAGCTGTTCTGGAACGGCAGCGACGGTTATCGCGACCTGCAGGGCTGGATCGAGCATGAGCAGGAGCTGGCCGAAGAGGCTGCCGAGGAAGATGGCCGCGACTGGAGCGGCAAGCTCACGCACCTGCCCTTCGGCGGCTTCGAGTATCTGGACCGGGTTTACGCGGTGGTCGAGCCCGGCCCCGAGCACGGCCACATCACCGCGTGGAAGCACGGGCTGCCGCCGGCCTGGACGCATGCGCTGCATGAAGACGGTGTGAGCACCATCGCGCCCGATCTGTACAGCGCCTTAGGGGCACTGCATCTCGATGAAGACCCGCTGGCACCCACCGGCGATTATTTTTCCGGCCAGGCCCTGCTCCAGTACCTGGACGACCGGCACCAGGACCATGGCCTGGACCTTGACCTGATGGACAAGCTGGTGAGCTTTTATTGCCGCGCGGTGATCGACTGGCGCACACCGCTGGCCAACGGAACGCTGCGCCGGTTGCCGGCCACTGCGCGCGCGGCGCTGCACCACGCCATTGCCAGCGACGACGCGGACCTGGTCGCCGAACTCGCCGCCGCGGGCGTGAGCTTCGACGGACCGCAGCAGGGAAGTGCGCTGGCCACGGACGTTGCCATAGGCAACGGTGCCTTTGCCGCGGCCATGGCGCTGGTCCGTGCGGGCGCCCCCGTGGCACGCGACGCCTTGCGCAACATCGACGGCCAGATTTCACCCGAGCTCACGCATGCGCTGCTCGTGAACGGGGCCGAGCCGAACGTGGCCGCCATCGTCAAATGCGCGGCCTGCGGCGCGCCCGCAAGCGCGCACCTGATCGCCGATGCGTGCACGCAGGCCGGCATCGACGTGGCGCCCGCTTTCGCGGCCGAACGCGACGCGATGCTGGCCGAACTAGAGGCCACGCTGCTCGAGGTGCGCGACGGCTCTCACGGCCACTATCTCGGCCCCGAGGGATTGGCCGAGCGGATCGAGCACCTGCAGACATTCAGGCTTTGAGAGCCCCGCCGCAGCGGCCTTTCAGCCTCCGTACAGCCAGGGCTGGTCCAGCAGCCGCACGCCCAGCGTGCGCAGGGCAAGGTCGCGGCCCAGGCGCATGGGGCCGGTGGCATGAAAGGCTTGCCCGTTGCGCCGCGCCCTTGCCTGCACCGTGGCATTGCGCTGCCAGCGAGCCTCGGCATAACGGGCAAAGGCCGCCGGAACTTCGGCCGCCCCGCCGTCGCCGAGCGCCTCGGCCAGCGCCGCAGCGTCTTCGATGGCCATGCCTGCGCCCTGCGCGAGGTAAGGCACCATCGGATGCGCGGCATCGCCGACCAGCGCGATGCGCTCGTGTGCCATGTCCCCCGCGGAGGTCAGCGGCGCACGGTCGCAGAGGGTCCAGGCGCGCCAGTTGGGCATCGCTTCGAGCAAGGCTTGCAGGGCACGGCCATTGTGGCCGGTGGCCTGCTGCAGCGCGGCAAGGCTGCTGGCCTGGTCCCAGTCGCGTGCATCGCCTGCCGGGGCGGCTTCGGCAATCACCACCACGTTGAGCCAATCGCCGCCGCGCACTGGGTAGGCCACCACATGCAGGCGCGGACCGAGCCATACATCGATGCGGCGACGGCGCAGCGCCTGCGGCAGTTCGGCCTGGGCGACCAGCCCGCGCCAGGCCGTATGGCCGGTGATGCGAGGCGGCTCGGCGGCCGAGGGAGATTCGAGCCGCTGGCGCACCACGCTCCAGAGGCCGTCGGCGCCAACCAGCGCCTCACCCTCCCAGGCGCGCGCGCCGCTGCTCGATATGCAGACGAGGTCGTCGCTCATTTCGACCTGCGCAATGCGGGCATCGGTCACCAGGGTGCCCGCGCCCTGCGCCCGCACGGCGTCGAGCAGCAATGAATGCAAGTCGGCGCGATGCACGCACAGGTAGGGAGCGCCATAGCGCCGGTGCAGGGCATCGCCGAGCGGCTGGCGGGCCAGTTCGGCACCGTTACCGGCGCTCTGCACCACCAGTGCATCCGGGCGCGCTGCGATGGCATCGAGGCTCTTGTCCAGGCCCAGCTGCCGGAGGCGCCGCGTGACATTGGGTCCGATCTGGATGCCGGCGCCGATTTCGGCGAATGCAGCCGCCTGTTCGAAGACATCGACGCGATGGCCGCCGCGGGACAGCGCCAGCGCGGTAGCGAGCCCCCCGATGCCGCCGCCGGCGACGAGGATGTGTGTGGGCATCGGCCTTCAGCGGCTGTGCGTGGACAGCGAGCCGCGGCCGGCTTCTTCGGCGTCTTTTCTGTCGGTGGCCTTGGGGCCGCAACTGCCGCAGCTGTCGCAAGAGCCGCAGCCCGAGGTCTTGGCGAGCGAAGCCGCCAGTTGGTCGGCACGCTCCTGATCGACAAGGCCCGCACGGTGCGTGCCAGCCGCGAGTTTGCGAGCGGCGCTGCGCCGCCAGCCCGCGGGCATCCAGCGCCACACCGCGTAGAACGCGGCGGCGGCGACGATCAATCCGACGATCAGTTGCTGTGCCATATCTTCTTCAAACCTTTCATTGCAGGTTTTAACCTGCCCCGAGCGCCACTGCAACGCGGTAGGTAATGAAGCAGGCCGCGTAGGCGAGCGCGAAGAGATAGCCCGCCATGATCCACACATAGCGCCACGAACCGGTCTCGCGCTTCACGGCCGCCAGAGTCGAGATGCACTGCGGCGCAAACACGTACCAGACCAGCAACGACAGCGCCGTGGCGAGCGACCAGCTCCCCGCGATCAGCGGCTCGAGCTGGCCCGCCACGTCGTCGCCGCTGGCCGAGAGCGCATACACCGTGCCGAGCGCGCCCACCGCGACTTCGCGCGCCGCCATGCCTGGCACCAGCGCAATGGAGATCTGCCAGTTGAAGCCGATCGGCGCGAAGATGTGCTCCAGGCCGCGTCCGATCATGCCGGCCAGGCTGTACTGGATGGCCGGCCCCGTGGCGCCTTCAGGCGGCGAAGGAAAGGTCGACAGGAACCACAAGAGGATGGTGAGCGTGAGGATGATCGTGCCCACGCGCTGGATGAAGATCCATGCCCGCTCGTAGAGGCCCAGCGCCAGGTTGCGCAGGCTGGGCCAGCGGTAGGCCGGCAACTCCATCATCAGCGGCGACTGCTGCTTGTTGTCGCGGAAGCGCTTCATCACCCAAGCCACCGCCATCGCCGAGACGATGCCGAAGACATACAGCGCGAACAGCACCACGCCCTGCAGGTTGAACACGCCGCCGACGGTGCGCGCCGGAATGAAGGCCGCAATGAGCAGCGCGTAGACCGGCAGGCGCGCCGAACAGGTCATGAGCGGCGCAATCATGATGGTGGTGATACGGTCGCGCCAGTTGCTGATGGTGCGCGTGGCCATCACGCCGGGAATGGCGCAGGCAAAGCTCGAAAGCAGCGGAATGAACGAGCGGCCCGAGAGCCCCACGGTGCCCATCACGCGGTCGAGCAGAAACGCGGCACGCGGCAGGTAGCCCGAATCTTCCAGCGCCAGGATGAACAGGAACAGGATCAGGATCTGCGGCAGGAACACGATCACGCCGCCCACGCCTGCAATGACGCCGTCGACCAGCAGGCTTTGCAGCATGCCCTCGGGCATGCGGGTCTTCAGCAGCTCGCCAAGGCCCTCGGTCGCAGCCTTGATCGCGTCCATTGGCACATTGGCCCAACTGAACACGGCCTGGAACATCAGGAACATCGTGACTGCGAGTACCAGCATGCCCCACACCGGGTGCATCACCACGCGGTCGATGCGGTCGCTGGTGGCCAGGCTCCCGACCGGCTCGCGCACGGCCATGCCGAGAATGCGGCGCACTTCGCGCTGCGTGGCAAGCACATCGTCGAGCCCGGGCGCCTGCCAGGGCTGCGGCGCGGCGGCGGCCACGGGCGCATCGAGGGCCTCGAGCAGGCCCCGCGCGCCGCCCGAGTGCACGCCGACGGTCTCGACCACCGGCACGCCCAGTTCGCGCGACAGCACGGCCGTATCGACCGCGATGCCCTGCTTCTTTGCCATGTCGGTCATGTTGAGCGCCACCACCATCGGCAAGCCGAGGCGCTTGGCCTCGAGCACGAGCCGCAGGTTGAGCCGCAGATTGGTGGCGTCGGTTACGCACACCAGCAGGTCGGGCAACGGCTCGCTGCTCTTGCCAGTGACCACGTCGCGCGTCACGGCCTCGTCGGCGCTGAGCGCGTTCAGGCTGTAGGCGCCGGGCAGGTCGAGCACGAACACGCGGCGGCCCGATGCGGTGCGAAGCGTGCCCTCTTTGCGCTCGACGGTGACGCCGGCGTAGTTGGCAACTTTTTGACGGCTGCCGGTGAGCAGATTGAAAAGCGCGGTCTTGCCGCAGTTCGGGTTGCCGAGCAGCGCGACGCGAGACGGCTGTGCCGTGGCGGCAAGGCGCCCCGGCCCCTGGATGACCGCCTCAACCATGGCTGGCGCCCTCCGGCACGCCCGGCGCCACGTGGATCAGCGCGGCCTCGTGGCGGCGCAGCGCAAAGGTGGTGTGGCCCAGCCGCACCGCAAGGGGCTCGCGACCCGGGAGGCCACTGGCGACGATGCGCACGGCCTCGCCGGGCACGAAACCGATTTCTGTCAGGCGCAGTGCCAACTCTTGCCCCTCGGCATCGGCCGACCGCGCGACGTCCAATACCGTCGCCCACTGATGGTTGGGTAGTTCGTCCAGGCGTATAGAAACAGGCGCAGCAGCCACGGGAAGAGGGATCGTCATGCGGGTTGGAACTCGTTCATCTCAGCAATGAGAACTATTATCATTGAAACGGGCTCACCCCTCGCCTCGGTGGGCCATCACTGCCTGCCCCGACGTCGACGAGTTGCGCCCTGAGGTCTCTATTCGGCCGAATCCGCGAGGACGAGGAACCCACGCCGTCCGCGAAGCAGCCAGCGCTCCAAAGTGTTAACGATATGCAGCCTGATTGCGGTCGATTCGTGCACTCCTGCACAGCCGTGCGCTAGCGCGGCCGCCTCATCTACATAAGATGAGCGGACATAAAAAAGACTTCAGGGAGTTGCAGTGTTTAACCAAATGCAAGCTATTGCGTGGGGCGCTCGTGTGCGCGCTACAACCCGCCTTGCGGCGGGTGCGGCCTTGTTCATTCTGGCCGTCACGCTCGTCGGGTGCGGCGCGCCTGCACCTAAAGACTATGGTGGCTCCTGGACGCCAGTGAACCGGTTCCAGAGTGCGGCCACCGAGATTCCGCTCTCGCCCGCCTACACGTTCTACGCCTCGCCCATGGACGCGACGCTCAGGACCATGCTGAAGCGCTGGGCGTCGGACAACGGACTGCAGTTGGCCTATCAAATAGGTTCCGACTTCACCCTCCACCAACCCGTAGCGAAGGTTCGCACCAACGACCTTCAATCCGCCATGGGTGAGCTGAGCGCCATCTACGCGCCGCAGGGTGTCTCCATTTCGGCGGACGGCAAGCAAATCCTGGTTCAGGCCACGAGCGCCGCTGCACCAGCCACACCCGGGCCGCGCTGATGTTCAAGAACAAGGCGTCGGCTTCGAAGGTCGACGAAGCCATCGCTCAATCGGTCGACTTCGAGCTCACTGTTGCGGACATTGCACGGCGCAGCGAGCGGCGCGCATGGTGGGTCGCCGGCTCTGCCGTGGCCATGTCGCTGGTGCTGCTGGGCGGCTACTTCTACATGCTGCCGCTCAAGGAAAAAGTGCCGTACCTCGTCATCGCCGATGCGTACACAGGCACCAGCACCGCCGCGCGCCTGACCGACGATGTTGCCCTGCAACGCATCACCACGAGCGAAGCGATCAATCGCAGCAACGTTGCCCACTTTGTGCTGGCCCGCGAATCCTACGACCTCGCGATCACCAATTTGCGCGACTGGACCACGGTGCTGACCATGTCGTCGGGCAACGTCTCCGGCGGCTACACCAACTTGTATTCGTCGGGAAATCCCGCCAACCCGTACACGCTTTACGGCAAGGACAAAGCCATCCGGGTCCGCATCCTGAGCATCACCCTGATCGGCGGCGGAGGCGGCGAAGTTCCCAAGGGCGCCACGGTGCGCTTCCAGCGCAGCGTCTACAACAAGCAGAACGGCTCCTCGGCGCCCTTGGACAGCAAGATCGTGACGATGGCGTTCACCTACAAGTCGAATCTCGCGATGGACGAGCAGCAGCGAATCGAAAACCCGCTCGGCTTCCAGGTTACCGACTATCGCGTGGATACCGACTACGCGTCATCGCCGCCCGAAGAAGTCCTGAGCAATCCCAAGCCCGCCGAAAGCATGCCCGCGATGCCCGGCGCAGCGCTCCCGCCGGGTACCGATGCCCTTCCTGGCGCGGCAGGCAGTGCCCAAGCAGTGGCTCCGCCTGCGCAAACCGCTATGCCAACCACTCCTCCTCCACCGGGCTTCGGGGCACCAGGCGCTCCCGCGCCCGCCGCCCCAGCCGCCCTGCCAACAAGTGCCAATCAGGGAACGCGCCGCCGATGAAATCACAACAGCCCCACCACCGCCGGCGAGCGCTCCTGGCCGCGGCCTGCGCAGTCATCGCCAGCGCCGTGCCCTGCGCCTTTGCCCAAACCGTCCAGATGTACGAGTACCAGCCCGACCGCATCTACACGGTGCGTGCCGGCCTGGGCATCAGCACGCAGATCGAGCTGAGTCCCGAAGAAAAAATCCTCGACTACAGCACCGGCTTCAGCAGCGGCTGGGACCTCAGCCGCCGCGACAACGTCTTCTACCTGAAGCCGAAGAACGTCGATGTGGACACCAACATGATGATCCGCACCGCGACCAATTCGTACATCTTCGAACTCAAGGTCGTGGCCACCGATTGGCGAACCCTGGAACAGGCGCGCAACGCGGGCGTCCAGTACCGGATCAAGTTCACCTATCCCGCCGACATGACCTTCGGCAGGGAAGCCAAGGCCGTCGCCGAGGCGCCGGCGCTCAATACGGCGCTGCTCAAGGACCGGAGCTACAACTTCGAGTACGACTTTTCCACCAGCAGCGCCGGCGCTGCGTGGTTGGTTCCGGTCAATGTCTACGACGACAGCCGTTTCACCTACATCAAGCTGAGCGACCTCAAGCAGTTCCCGACGGGCAACTTTCCAACGGTCTACATGCGCCAGAAGGAGCGCGACGAGGACTCCGTGGTGAACACCACCGTCGAAGGCAGCACCCTCATCGTCCACGGGACCTACCCCTACCTGGTCATCCGCCACGGCGACAACGTCGTGGGTCTTCGCAGGAACACCGCCCAGTGAACCAACATCCTCCTTCCCGACCAGGAGACGCCGTGCCTGACCACGATCAACAAGATCCCTCGTACGGCAACAGCCAGCCTGCTTCAGCAGCCAACCCCTATTCGAAGCAATTCGAGGGCATGGGTGCGCCCGCCGCACCCAACCTCGATGCGCATGCGCCGGAACTCAAGTCCAGCGAAATGCAACGCATGAATCGCCGTGCACTCGGCTTCCTCGCGGGCATCGTGCTTCTGCTCGGGTTGGCTGCCATTTGGCTGATCGGCAACGTGCTGCGCCCCGAAAAGCCACAACAAGCCAAGGAAGAAGTGGTAACGGTCCCAGCGGCGCCTCAACTTCCGCCGCAACCGCCGCCTCCACCGGTCACCGCGCCACCGGCCCCTCCCATTCCCTTGGCCCAGCCGGCGCTGCCGCAGGTGCCATCCGGACCGCAAGGCCCACAAGGTCCGACGCTCATGGAACGCCGCATGGCATCGAGCGCGGGCACTATCGCAGTGGGCCCCGCTGATGGTGGCCAGCCCGGACAGGGCCAATATCCCGCCATGGCGCCGGGCATGGGCGGCATCCCTGGCATGCCCGGCGCGGGCGGCGACCAGGGCATTGCGCCGAACAGCGCCTATCGCATGAAGCCGCTGTCGGCCGTGTCGAGCGCACAGGCCCTCGTTCATCCGAACGTGCTCATGCTGCGCGGCACGTACATCCGATGCGTGCTGGAGACGCACATCGTCAGCGACATTCCGGGCTTCACGTCCTGCGTTGTGACCGAACCGGTCTACTCCGTCACCGGCAAGCGCATGCTGTTGCCGAAGGGCTCCAAGGTGCTCGGAAAGTACGACACCGAACCCAATGGCGATCGCATTGCCGTCATCTGGGACCGCATCGTCACCCCGAACGGGATTGATGTGAACATGGCCAGTCCCGGCGTCGACAACCTCGGCGGCTCGGGTCATCCGGGCCACCTCGATCAGCACTGGGGACAGCGCATCACTTCGGCTCTGCTGATCAGCATGTTCGCCGACGTTTTCAAATACGAACTGGCAAAAAGCGGCCCACAGTCGACCACCGTTGCAGCGGGCGGGCTTGCCGTTCAGTCGCCTTACGAGAGCACCACGGCGCAGACGTTGCAGAGCCTGGCCAGCCAGGCCGTGCGCCGCAACGCCAACCGGCCCGACACGATCACCATCAACCAGGGCACTGTCGTCAATGTCTACGTCGCCAAGGACGTCGACTTCAGCGCCGTGGTCGCGAGCTTCTGACACGGCATAGCGTTAAATGACCGAAGAACTCGTTGCCGCCGTTTCGAACGAATTTCTGGATTACCAGTACCAGGTGCTGGGCATCCGGGACTTCATGCACTCGCCTGACGTCACTGAAATCTGCATCAACCGGCCCGGCGAGATTTACCTTGAGAACCGGTCCGGCTGGCAGCGCGTCGAGGTGCCGGGCCTTACCGCCGCGCGTGCGCTGCAGTTCTGCACCACCGTGGTCAACGAGAGCAACACAGGCCAGCGCATCACCGACGTCAACCCCGTCGTTTCGCTGACCTTCCCCACCGGCCAGCGCGCGCAGTTCGTCATTCCCCCGGCCGTCGAAGCAAGCCAGGTGTCCATCACCATCCGGCTTCCGTCCAGGCAGACTCGCACTCTCGGCCAGTATCACGAGGACGGATTTTTCGACAAGCTGCTCGAAGAAACATCAGGCATCAGCGCGCACGACAAGGAACTGCTCGAACTGCGCGCCGCGGGTCGCTACGCGGACTTTTTCAGGCAAGCCGTTCTTCACAAGAAGAACATCGTGGTCTCGGGTGCCACCGGCAGCGGCAAGACCACCTTCATGAAGTCGCTCGTGCACCACATCCCGTCGGATGAGCGCCTCGTCACCATCGAAGACGCACGCGAGCTCTTCATCGAGCAGCCGAACGTGGTGCACCTGCTGTACTCCAAGGGTGGCCAGAGCACCGCCAACATCACCGCCAAGGCGTGCATGGAAGCCTGCCTGCGCATGAAGCCCGACCGGATCATCCTCGCCGAATTGCGCGGCGACGAGGCGTTCTATTTCATCCGCAATTGCGCCTCGGGCCATCCGGGCTCCATCACAAGCTGCCACTCGGGCAGCACCGAGCAAACCTGGGATCAGCTGGCGCTCATGGTCAAGGCCTCCAGCGAGGGCGCCGGGCTCGAGTTCGCCACCATCAAGCGGCTGCTCATGATGACCATCGACATCGTCGTGCACATCAAGGCCCATGCGGGGCGGCGGTACATCACGGGCATCGACTTCGACCCCGGTCGCCTGGCGCCATCCGGCGCTTCCTGAGGCCGAAGGAATAAACACCGTGTTCCCGGGAATGGAAGCCATCGCTTGCCCCAACCTCGCCGTTCCGGCGCAGGTGATGCGCCACGTCGTGCACGTCGAATCCGGCGCCAATCCGTTCGCCATCGGCGTTGTCGGAGGCCGGCTCGTGCGCCAGCCCAAAACACTGGAAGAAGCGGTGGCCACGGCGCAAATGCTCAAGTCCAAGGGCTACAACTATTCGCTTGGCGCAGCGCAGGTCAACCAGGTCAACTTTCGCAAGTACGGGTTCGACACCCACGAGAAAGCCTTCGATCTTTGCGCCAATCTGGCCGCCGGTGCCAGCATCCTGGCCGGCTGCTATGCCCGCGCCGGCGGCGACTGGGGCAAGGCCTTCAGCTGCTACTACTCCGGCAACTTTGTGACTGGCTTTCGCACCGGCTACGTGCAGAAAATCTACGACTCGATCGGCCGCGGCGTCACTCTCGCGCAAGCACCGGGTGCACCGCCCGCCGCGATTCCGCTGCGCGCTGCGGGCGCGCTACCGACCGCCGCCGTGCCGGCACCCGTGCCCGCCCCAGCCGGCGCCCCATCCGTCGCGGCGGTGCAACCCACCACTGCGGCATCGCGCATCTCGATGCGCGTGGTTCCGCTGGGTGCTTCCACGCAACCAGTTACTGCGCCTGCAATCAATGCCGCGCCCGTTATCCCGCCAGTTGCTGCGACAGCGGGCGCGCCCGATGTCTTCGTGCCGCAGATCCGCCATTCAGGTACCGGCAATCTGCCAGCCGCAGCAGCACCGGCCGCTCCGACCGATCGCCCCGCCGGCGACGGCGCCTTTGTTTTCTGACGCGACCCTTCATTTTTATCAACCAGAGAGGAACTCACCATGCACCGCCCACACAACAACACCGCTTCGTCGTTTACCCGCAGCGCACACGCACGCACGCTTCGCGATCTCGCCATTGCCGCGCTGGTCGTCCTGCCTTGCATGGCCATCGCTCAGTCGGCGGGGTCGGCAGACGGCGGACTCGGGGACACCGCCTGCAAGATGGTCAAAACCGTCGTCGGCGTGCTCAACGCCGTGTCCATCGTGGTGGTCACCATCGCCATCATCTTCTCGGGCTACCAGATTGCATTCGCCCACAAGCGCATCAGCGACGTGGCCCCGGTCTTCATCGGCGCCCTGCTGATCGGCGCGGCCACCCAAATCGCCAAACTGTTTCTCGGCGGCAGCTCCACCGTCGGCGGCGGCAGCACCTGCTCGGCCAGCATCGCGACCGACCCGCTGACCCAACTCGCCGGCATCGTGCAATCGCTGGCCCACTATGCATAAGAACGCGATGTTCCGCGGTTGCACCCGCCCGCCCATGTTCATGGGCGTGCCCTACGTGCCCTTCTTTCTGGGCGCGGGCGGATGCATGTTGCTGGCCATGTACTTCAACCTGTTCTATCTGCTGCTGATCCCGCCGGTGATCTTCGCCATGCGCCTGATGGCCAAGCGCGACGAACTGATTTTCCGGCTGCTGGGGCTGCGACTGCAGTTCCGCATTCGCACGCGCAACATCGGCCAGCATGAAGGTATGTGGGTGTTCACGCCCAACGTGTACCGCGGGCAGTCCAGAGACAACGTCTAGAAGAAGCCGGGAGCCCAACCATGTCCACGCCGCCCTTCAGTCCTGACACGCCCGTCAGCGAATTCATCCCGCTGTCCACGCACGTGTCTCCCACCGTGCTCAAGACCACGGGCGGCGACTACCTCCTGACCTGGAGGCTGGAAGGGCTGCCCTTCGTCGGCCGCGAAGAATGGGAACTCGAGCACCGGCACAACACCTTCAACCGCATGCTGCAAACGCTGCGCGCGCCGGACTTCACCAATGTGGCCTTCTGGGTGCACGACTTGCGCCGCCGCCGGCAGGTCAAGGACAGCAGCCGGTTCAACGAAGCCTTCAACCAATCGCTGTCCGACGCCTACTTCAAAGGGCTCTCGTCGCAAAAGCTCATGCAGAACGAGCTCTACATGACGATGCTGTACCGCCCCGTGGTCTCGGGCAAGCGCTTCGTCGAAAAGTCGGCCGATGTCTCCCGCCTGGCGTCCGAGCAGCAGCAAGCCATCGACAAGGTGCTCGAACTGGCCAGCAACATGGAGGCCGTGCTCAAGGACTACGCGCCCACGCGCCTTCGCATGTACGAGGCCGCCAACGGCGTCGTCTTTTCGGAAACCCTCGAGTTCTTCGGCTACCTGCTCAACCGCGTCGACGAGCCCGTGCCGGTGCTGAAGGCGCCCGTCTACCGCTACC